>NC_009714.1:0-1200000 GCF_000017585.1 Campylobacter hominis ATCC BAA-381 | reverse complement strand
TTTAAAAAAACAGGTTTTCAGTATAGATTTACAGCTTTGATTTGTTGGTGTACATTGAAGTTTTACTAAATTATGTATATTAAAACGTAAATTTTATCTTTTCGAAGTCTTGCTTAATCCAAATTTTTGTATAAGTTTCTATAATAAAGCGTTTTGGATTTTGTTTGCCGAATTTTTGCGCACTGTTTTAAATATATCGAAATAAAATCCATTTTTAAAGCGTAAATTCATTTTGTAAAAATGCATAAATTTTTGGCTACTTTTATTAAAATCCTTCTAAAACTACGCTATAAAGGTAATTTACTTCGCCGTCATTTAAATTGATGGATTTTTTTGTTTCATAAAATTCCAAAAGTTTATCAAAATTTATTGTATTTTTATTTATACAGTTTCCATGCGCCGGTAAAAATGCGCGTGCAAGAGCGATTTCTTCAGAAATTTCGTTGTCGCAGATAAAACAGATTTTATCTTTGTGAAGTCTGCCTTCAAAATCCAAAATTTGTGCATAAGTTTCTATAATAAGGCGTTTAGGATTTTGTTTGCCGAATTTTTGCGCGCAGTTTTCAAGCATATCAAAATAAAATCCATCAACACTTCCGGTTCCTTTTAAATGTGCATAAAACAGTCTCATCAGCTGTTGCCAAAAAAGCATTTTATCGCGGTTTGTAAGCCACGAAAAACCAAGATGCATTACTCCTCTAAGTTTTGGTAGAAATTTTATATCGCTTTGAAGTTCGAAATCTATTTTAAAACCTTGTGTGATATTTGAGTGTCTGGCACCGTAAAATCTATATGTTTCAAGCATTTCACTGTTTGTAAGAATGCTGACGATACAATCTTCATCTCTAACTTTCGTAACTTTTAATATAAATCCTTGCATAGCGTGATTGTATCAAAACAGGGTTTTAAAAAAGATAAAATTTAATTTTATAGAGTTTAAATTTTTAGAATTGTAAAATTTTGTATAAAATTGGAAAATATTAAAAAAGGATAATTGATTTAAAAATTTTATAGGCATTTAAAAAGAGATTTTTTCATTTTAATGAGAATTTCTGCGTTTAATGTAATTTTGATATTTTTGACAAAATTTTTACATGATTTTTAAAATTTTTTTTATTATGGTGTAATTTAAAATCGGATTGCCGCAGGTAAAGTTTTATTGTTATTATATCAGGCGTTTTTGATATAGTTTGTCTTATCCGCTTGATTATCATATTTAATTTTTATTCTTTGTTCTTTTTTTAAAGCTGAATTGAAAAATATCGTTTTTATCAAAGAATTATATAAAAAAATATTTTGAGAAAATTAAATTTTTAAAGTTTTAATCTATAATGTAAAAAAGATTTATAATATTTTTAAAAGCTGGAAGATTTACGAAAAACAAAAATTTAAGGGCCAAAAAATTGCCCTTAAATTTTAAATAAATAAAGAATTTACGCTTTCATCGTGATATACACGGCGAATAACTTCACCGAACAAAGGAGCTACGCTTAAAATTTTAATTTTATCTGTATTTGCGCCGTCTTTTAAAGGAATTGTATCGGTTACAATCAGTTTATCAAGCGCAGGATTTGCTATATTTTCATAAGCTATACCGCTTAAAACGGCATGTGTGCAAAATGCCATAACGCTTGTGGCGCCGCGCTCTTTAAAGGCTGTGGCCGCTTTTACGATAGTTCCTGCCGTATCTATCATATCGTCTATTAAAATCACATCCTTATCTTTTACATCGCCTATTACATTCATAACTTCGCTTTTATTTGCTTCTTCGCGGCGCTTATCAACTATTACCATATCCAAATTAAGTTTTTTTGCAAAACTTCTTGCGCGTGCCACGCCGCCGACATCAGGGCTTGCTATAATCGGATTTTTTAAATTTTGCGCTTTTAAAAAATCAACGAAAACAATCGAGCCGTATAGATTATCCACAGGAACGTCAAAAAATCCTTGTATTTGTCCTGCATGCAAATCCATAGTAACCACGCGATTTACGCCTGCTGTTTGCATCATATTTGCAACTAATTTGGCGGTAATAGGAACCCTTGGAGCCGCTTTTCTATCTTGTCTTGCATAGCCGAAGTACGGTACAACGGCGGTTATTGAGTTTGCCGAACTTCTTCTTAACGCGTCTGAAACAATTAAAAGTTCCATTAGATTTACATTTGCAGGAGCACAGGTAGGTTGGATGACAAAAACATCTTTTCCGCGCACACTTTCACGGATTTGGACATTTATTTCGCCATCACTGAAACGCTTAATAGTGGCTTCACTTAACGGAAGCGACAAATATTTTGAAATTTTCTTTGAAAATTCAAGATTCGCAGTGCCTGAAAAAATTTTATATCCTCGCATTTTTACCCTTTTTTAATAAAAATTTTTAAAATTCTACCCTAAAATTTCTTTAAACTTTATAAGCGCCGAATAAGCGGTCAAGTTCGTTTATCAAAATTTCTTCGTTCGTCATTTTATTGGTTTTTTTCATTTGTTGTAATTTTTCAATCGCCTCATTTGTTTCGTTTCTATCTTCATTTAGGCTCATATTTTTTTTTATTTGCTCTTTTAAGACTTCGCTGTCTTTTTTTATTACTTTGAGTGTTGCTTTTTCGCCGAAAGTTTGTTTTAAAATTTCTTTCAGCGCTTTAAATCCTATATTTAAGGCATTTCTTGTTTTTATATTGGTAGCATTTGAAATTATTGTCATCACGCCGTTTTCAAAACTGTCAAATTCTATATAATTGTCAAAAATTTCACCTAAATCATAATCTCTATCATAAATATTTTTTACAAACAGTTTGTATGGCGGCATATTTGTTAAAGTTTGTTCGGTTTTTGTACTGCTTTGCAGATTTTTAGAATTTCGCCCGTCTAAATTTTGATTTTCGGTAAAATTTTGTGCATTTTGCGGTTGCACTTTTGTTGTATTTTGATTTATATTTTTACTTGCTTCGATAAGTTCATCAATTTGGCGTAAATTTACAGCTTCCATCATCTTAAAAAACGCCATAGCAAAAGTGTATCCGTTGTCATTGCTAATTGAAAGCATACCTTTTGCAATCGCAAGTATTCTAAAAAATCGCTCATACATAAGCAGACTAAAAGATGTGTCGCGTTTTAAAAATTTCGATTTAAGATTTGATATAAGTTCATCGATAATTGTTTCAGGCGCATAATTTTCAATCTCTTTTATGATATCAATCAGCGCGTTTCTATCTTGGTTAATTATAATTTTTAAAATTTCATCGATTTTTGTCGGATCTAAAAGTCCAAGCATTTCTGCAATTTTGCTTTGAGTTATATTTTCGCCGCTAAAAATTATAGCCTGGTCCAAAAGTGTAAGAGTATCCCTAAGTGAGCCGGAACCGCTACGAGCTAGAATTTCAATTGCAGATTGTTCGTAAGCTATATTTTCATTTTGTAAAATATATTCCAAATGCGCCATTATGAGATTTGTGGCAATCGGTTTAAAACGAAAGTGTTGTGTTCTTGAAAGCACCGTTACAGGAAGTTTTAGCGGATTGGTTGTGGCTAATATAAATTTCACATATTCAGGCGGTTCCTCAAGCGTTTTTAAAAGTGCATTTGAAGCTTCAGTCGTTAGCATATGAACTTCATCAATAATAAAAATTTTATATCTTGCAACGCTTGGAGCGTATTTCGTCTGCTCAATCAGTTCTCTTATATCATCGATTTTTCTATGACTTGCCGCGTCCATTTCTATAATGTCAATATGACGCCCTTCATTTGCCATTATACAGTTATCACATTCTTCACATGCATGACTTGTAGGACCTTTTTCACAAATTAAATCTTTTGCAAAAATACGCGCTGATGAGGTTTTGCCGCTTCCTCTAAGCCCGCTGAAAAGATAAGCGTGGCTTAGACGTTTGCTGTCAAGTGCATGAGAAAGACTTTTAGCGATAGTATCTTGACCGATCAGTTCGTCAAAATTTTTTGGGCGATATTTTAGAGCTAGAGCCTGCATTACATTTTCGCTTTTGCTTCTAGTCCCATTAGTGAGAAAGCCGTTCGTATACAAAGAGCAACTACTGCAAAAACCTTCAGTCTTGCATTTTCGTTATCACTTCCTATAACGCGGTTTTCATTATAATATTTATGAAAATCGCCTGCAAGGCTTTTTAAGAAATCCGGTATTTTTTGCAAAGAGCGTGATTTCAGCGCTTCGTTTAAAATTTCATTCAATCTTAATGCTTCAAATACTAAATTTAAAGCATCTTCATCCAAATTTTCAAAATTTTCATCTATTATTTGTTCTACGTTTTTTCCTGCTTTACCAAATACCTGATTCACTCTGGCATGAGCGTAATTTATATAAAAAATCGGGTTTGTGCTGTCCTCTTTTTTTAGTTCGTCTATGTCGAATTCAAGCGGAGAGTTACCGCTTTTGCTTATAAATATAAATCTAAGCGCGTCTTTTCCGATTTCTTCAAGTATATCGCTCATCAAAACGACATTTCCTGCGCGTTTGCTCATTTTAAAAGTTTCGCCGTTTTTTAAAAGACTTACCATTTGCATTAAAACAACTTCCAAACGATTTTCATCATATCCTAAGAAATTTATCGCCGCTTTTAATCTTGCGACATATCCGTGGTGATCCGCACCCCAAATATTTATATAATGATCAAAATTTCGTTCAAATTTATTATTATGATAAATTATATCGCCTGCCAAATATGTAGGGCGACCGTCTTCACGAACAACTACGCGATCTTTTTCATCGCCGTTTTGTATGGAGGCAATCCAAATTTTGCCTTCTTTTTCATACATTTTACCGCTTTTTTCAAGCTTTTTTATAGTGCCTTCAAGCTCGTTATATAGACTTTTTTCGCTAATCCAGTTTGAAATTTCAATTCCTGCATCGGCCAAATCTTTTTTTATAATTTTTAATACTTCATCTTTTGCAAAATCGCTTAATTTTTTTTCGTCTTTTAAAATTTCATCGCCGAATTTTTCTTTTGCAATTTTTAAAATTTCATCTATGTATTCGCCGCGGTAGTATTTATCAGGATATATTACTTCTTCACCGGCAAGTTCTTTTGCACGTAGAATCATTGAAATTCCAAGCAAATCGATTTGATTTCCGGCATCATTAATATAGTATTCGGTTTGCATTTTATAACCCAAATAATTGCTTACTCTTTGTAAAGTATCACCGTATACGGCGCCTCTGACATGTCCTATGTGGAGAGGACCTGTTGGATTTGCGCTTATATATTCTAAAAGTGTTGTCGGCGAGGTTTTTTCTTTTTCACTTGCAAAATTTTCACCGTTTTTTAAAGCTTCACCTGAAATTTCAGCTAAAAATTCGGCTTTAAGTTTAAAATTTAAATATCCGTTTAATGCCGATACGTTAAAAATTTTACTATTTCGAAATTTATCGGCCAATTCTTCCGCGATTATTTTTGGTGATTTTTTAAATTCTTTAGCAAGGCAAAAAGCTACAGGGCAGGCATAATGCGCTAAATTTTTATTTTTCGGCTGTTCTAAAATTATATCGTAAGGCAAAATTTTTTTTATTTCATCAATTATCTGATTTTTCAAATTTTAAGCCTTATTCTCGTCTTTTTTTTCGACTTTTTCTGTTTTATTTTCTGTTGCTTCGTCGCTGCTTTCCATCTCTTTTTTAAATGTTTTTATACCTTTTCCGATTCCTTGAGCTAGCTCAGGGATTTTTTTTGCCCCGAAAAGCAAAACGATAATAACCAGGATAACAATTATTTGCCAAGGACCAACTGCCATTTTTTCTCCTTTAATATCAATATATTCTATTGTTTTTCGTCTTTTTTTTCTATTTTTTCTTTATTTTCTTCGCCGGTTTTATCATCGTTTTCTACCTCTTTTTTGAAAATCTTTATACTTTTTCCGATTCCTTGAGCGAGCTCAGGGATTTTTTTTGCTCCGAAAAGCAAAACGATAATAACCAGGATAGCAACTACTTGCCAAGGACCAACTGCCATTTTTTCTCCTTAATCAATCCAATTTTCGGCGATTTGCGCTACATTTAGATTTTTTGTTTTAAATTTCATAGAACGAAAAATCGCTTTAAAAGCGCGGTAAGAATTAGCCAAATCATCATTTATTAAAAAATAATCGTAGTCTTTTATATGTTGCATTTCTATTGCGGCATTGTAAAGTCTTCTTTCGATGTCTTTTTCGTCATTGCTTCCGCGTTTTTTTAGGCGTTTTTCAAGCTCATTTTTAGTTTTTGTTGTAATAAAAACGGATGTAATTTCTTCATCAAATTTTTTGCGAACGATGTCAAATCCTTGAACGTCAATATCGAAAATAACGCTTTTACCGGCTTCCAAGGCAGCTAAAACAGGTTTAATAGATGTGCCGTAATAATTTTTATGTACTACAGCATATTCTAAAAATTCGCCTTCTTTTATACCTTTTTCAAAATCGCTAACGCTTATATAATGGTAATTTACATCATCTTTTTCTCCGGCTCTAATCTTTCTGGTAGTAGATGAAATCGAAAAATAAATATTGTTTTCTTCTTTCATTAAGCGCTCTATTAGCGTGCTTTTGCCGCTTCCACTAGGTCCTGAAACGATTAAAATTTGACCGCCCACATATTTTCCTTAAAATTTTACTTTTAATTTAAAAGATGAGATTTTAGCGTTTATTTTTTTAAGTTCTGCTAAAATGGCGTTTTTAAGGTTTTTGCGTATTGTATTTTCGTCTAAATTTGACGGAAAATTTTCAAATTTTATAATATTTTCAACATCTTCGGCTTCAAGTTTTGTTTCATCGTCGTTTGATATTTCAGTTTCTTGCGCGTTTTTTTGCAGATTATCTATTTTTAAAACATTTACAAGTTTTGTGTCGCTTCTATCTGTTTTTAAAACATCTTTACTTTCCGCTTCTTTACTTAAAATTTCGTCTTTTTTATTTGGAATTTCATCTTTTTTTTTGCCAAGCGCAAGATCAAGGCCAGCCTCAAAATCATCAATTTTTATTTTTTCAAGACTTTCTATCTCTTTTGCAATCTCACTAATCGGTCTGTCGTCATTAGAATTTATATCAAAATTCATATCGTTTTTCGACGCCTTAATATCCGCATTATCGATTTTTTCTTTTACTTCTACTTCCGTCTGTATTAGTTCGATTTCTTTTGCGATATCGCTAATCGGGCGATCATCGTCAGATTTATAAATGCTGTTGATTTTATAATCTATATCAAATTCGCTAGGCTCAAAAAATCCGCGCTTTACAAGATTGTTTAAATCGCTTGCAACTTCGCTAATCGGTCTATTATCATTTGATTTATAAAAATCATTTATGAAATTTTCTAAAATTATATTTTCAGTAGACATTTCATCTCCTTTTACTATATTTTTATTTTGTGGTGCCGTAGCTTTAATGTCGGCCTTTGGTGTTAAAATTTCGATTTTTTGTTCCGTATTTTCCATATTTTTTGTATCCATTTCATCTATTTCTTTTATAAGACTGCTTACTTCTTGTATATCTTTGTTTAATTTCTCATGCATTTTTTCCGTTATTATCGGTTCCACACTTTCATTTTGAGGTTGAATTATATCAGGTTCGTCTAAATTTTTTGCTTGAATTTCTGATGTTTGAATTTCTGAATTTTGTAAATTATCGTCTTTTTTTGAGCCGAAAGATACGATAAAATTTATAAGATCGGTCGGTAAAAACGGTTTTGTCAGTTTATATTTTGCACCTGAAAGCTCTTGACCTTTTGCAAGTAAAAATAGAGTTTTATCAAAATCAAACTCTTTTTCTTCATCGGCGTCATAGTCGCAAATAAGCAAATCATATTCGCCATCTTCGTTGATTAAATCTGCATTTGAGCGTTCTACGCAGATATTTACGATATTTATAATTGAACTGTTTTTACTGTCAAGTAAAATTTTCATAAAAACTCCTAAAAACTGATTTACTTATTTTAAGATATTTTTTATTATTAGTTGCTTATGTTTGTTTAAAATTTTTATTTTTATTGTAAAAAGCTTAAATTTATAGAAAATTATGTAGAATTAAAGGTTGAATTTTAGAGGAAAATATGAAAAAATACATTTTAAAGATTGATTGTGATGACTCAAAAGGTTTAATTTACCGAATTTCAGATGTAATTTTTAAATTTGATTTAAATATCGCTACAAATCACGAATTTGTAGATCACGGAGTCGGAAGATTTTTTTACAGAGCCGAAATCGATGCAAATGAAAAAATAAACGAAACTGCATTAAAAGGCACTTTAAGCGCGATGCTCGGAGAAAAAGCAAATATAAACCTAAAAGAGCAAAAAAAGAAAAAAATCGTAATTTTGGCGACAAAAGAGACGCATTGTATAGGCGATTTGCTCATAAAAAACAGTAGCGGCGAGCTAAATGCCGAAATTTTGGCTGTTTTGGCAAATCATAATGATTTAAAAAGTTTAGTATCGAAATTCGATATTCCGTTTTTTTGTATTTCAAGTGATGAAATAACAAGAGAAAAGCATGAAGAAATGGTAATCGACGCGCTTAAAAAATTTGATTTCGATTATATGATTTTGGCTAAATATATGAGAATTTTATCACCTGTTTTCGTATCTAATTTTAAAGAAAAAATCATAAATATTCATCACTCGTTTTTACCGGCTTTCATCGGTGCAAATCCTTACAAACAAGCTTATGAGCGTGGTGTAAAAATAGTCGGCGCAACGGCACATTTTGTAAATGATAATCTTGATGAAGGACCGATTATAACGCAAGATGTAATTCGTGTAAATCATGAAATGAGCTGGCAGGAGATGCGAAGAGCAGGGCGCAATGTAGAGCGAAATGTCTTAGCTGCGGCACTTGATCTTGTTTTTGATGATAGAATTTTTGTTTATAATAATAAAACGGTGGTGTTTTGATGTTTAACATCGTTCTTGTTCATCCGCAAATCCCGCAAAATACAGGTGCTATAGGCAGACTTTGTATAAATGCGAATCTCAAACTTCATATCGTAAAACCTACGATTTTTTCACTTGATGAAAAGTCGGTTCGCAGGGCCGGGCTTGATTATTGGAAAAAGTTAAATCCTACGATTTGGGATAGTCTGGATGATTTTATGGCGGCAAACGGCGATAAAATTTCGCGCTTTTGGTTTAGTACCACAAAAAGTAAGAGATTGTATTTCACGGCTGATTTTAAAAAAGATGATTTTATATTTTTCGGAGGCGAAAGCACGGGGCTTCCGATGAATTTTATGCAAAAAAATTGGCAAAATGCAATTACGATTCCTATGGGAAATGAAGGGCGAAGTTTAAATCTTGCGATGAGTGTCGGGATTGTGGCTTACGAAGCGATTCGCCAAAATATCGGTGCTTTTGAAAACGCTCGCGGATATCAAATATGAGAAAAATTTTAGCGATTTTACTTTTTTTTACTTTTGCATTTGCAAGTGAGCTTAAAATAGCTACTTACAACGTCGAAAATTTATTTGACGCAAAGGTGCAAGGAAGTGAATATAATGATTTTAAAAACGGCAATTGGAATGCCGAAAAATACAGTTTTAAACTTGAAAAAACGGTGGATGTTTTGAAGCGTTTAGATGCCGATATAGTTGCATTACAAGAGATTGAAAATTTTGAAGTTTTAAAAGATCTGGCACAAAAAAGCGGCTATAAATTTTATAAATTTTCAAAAAGTGATAAAAACTCACCATTCGGCGTTGCCGTTTTGTCGCGCATAAAGATAAAAGATACTATTTTTTATCCGCCGCCTTTAAATATAAAATCAAGGGATATTCTGCGTTGTGATTTTACTTTTGAAGGTGAAAATTTTTCGATTTTTGTTAATCATTTTTTAGCAAAAAAAAATGCATATAGCAAGCGAATAGCAAACGCTACTCAATTAAGCAGCGTTTTAAGAAATGTTAAAAATGTCGTTGTTTTAGGCGATTTCAATACAAATTACGGTTCTGATTCGCTTTTAAACGATATTATAAATCGTTATAATTTAGTGGATTTGTGGAAATTTTTACCTTCAATTGAGCGAATTTCACATCAAAGCGGGCGAGCAATAGATCATATTTTGCTCTCACAGGATTTTTTTAAAAACGTGACTTTAAATTATAAAGATGAATCTTTTGGCGTTTTTGATGAAAATTTTAAAAACAGTGATCATTTGCCTATTTTTTTCACGATAAGTTCTAAGCCGAATATAACGCCGATAATTGACGAAAAAATCGCAACAGTTGATGAAATTTATGGCATTAATGCTATTAAAAATCCTATTATTTTGAAAGATGCAGTTGTTGTCTATAAAGATAAAAATGGTTTTGTAATAACGCAAAACAGGCGTGGAATTTATGTTTTCGACAGACATAATTTTTTAAATTTGGGTGATAGAGTTGATTTAAAAATACAAGATGTCGGCTTTTATAAAGGAAATTTTGAAATAACGGATTATCAAGTTTTGCAAAAAATCGGCAAAGAGAAAAATTTATCGGAAAATATGTTGGAATTTAGTGAAATTTCGCTAGCAAGAAGCGGTGATGTGATAAACAAAATCGTGGCTGATATCAAAGATGGAAAAATTCAGACAAAATACGGTAAATTTCCGTTTTTTTCGCCAAATAAAAAGATTGAAAACGGTAATAATTTAACATTCAAAAACGTATTGGTGAAAACTTATAAAGGTAAAAAAGAGTTAATTTTAAATTAAAATAAGGATAAAAATGGAACTTTTAATTGAAATAGGAACAGAGGAACTTCCTGCAATACCTTTTTTAAAGGAATTTAAAAATATCGCACCGAAATGGCGTGAAATTTTGTGTAAAAACTCATTGGAAACTGAATTCGAGTTTGAATTTACTCCACGCAGACTTGTACTTATACATAAAAATTTCAGCGAATTTCAGCCTGACAGCGAGATTATAAAAACCGGCGCGCCAAAAAATATCGCTTTAAAAGATGGCGTTTTTACAAAGGCTGCGCTTAGTTTTGCAAAAAAATGCGGTATAAGTGAAAATGAGTTGAAATTTGAAAATGTTGACGGTAAGGAAGTTTTATACTATAAAAAGCTTCAAAAAGGAAAAGCAAGCGCTGAAATTTTGGGCTCTATGATAGAAGAATTTCTGCTTTCTTTAAATTTCGGCAGATCTATGCGCTGGGGTAATGGCGAGTTTTCTTTCATTCGTCCGATTAGAAGTGTGGCTTGTTTACTTGACGGTAAAAACGTAGATTTTAAAATTTTCGGCGTGCAAAGCAGAGCGGCATTTTTTCCACACAGAAATTTCGGATATGAACTTATAAGATTTAGAGACTCTGATGAGTATTTTAAACTTTTGGCAAAAAACGGAATAATTTTAAAATCAGATGATAGAAAAACTGAAATTTTAAGCGAATTTGGAAAAATAGAACGTGAAAACGGTGTAAAAATTCAAATTGATAATGAGCTTTTAAATGAAGTTATAGCTATCACAGAGCATCCAACAGCTTTACTTGGCAACTTTGATGAAAGTTTTTTGGCAGTTCCGAAAGAGGTGATAATCACTTCAATGAAAGAAAATCAACGCTATTTTCCTGTTTTTGAAAACGGAAAATTATCAAACCATTTTGTAGTTGTAAGTAATGCCGTTAGCGATGATAACGGGCTGATTATAAAAGGAAATGAAAAAGTTTTAAGAGCCCGTCTTAGCGACGCGATGTTTTTTTGGCAAAATGATTTGAAAGCCGAATTTTCAGAAAATAAACTAAAAAATGTTTCATATATGGATGGTCTTGGTTCTGTTTATGAAAAAGAGTTAAGAGAGCTTGAAACAGCGAAAATTTTTGCTGAATTTTATAAAGACGAACTTAAAAATGAGTTTAAAAAAGATTGTTTTGAAAATGAAATAAATCGCGCGATTATGTTAAGCAAAGCTGATCTTACAAGCTCGATGGTCGGGGAATTTCCTGAGCTTCAAGGTGTAATGGGAAGTTATTATGCACTTTATAAAAACGAACATCCGCTTGTAGCAAGAGCAATTTATGAGCAGTATTTGCCAAATGGTGAAAATAGTGAGCTTCCAAATGGAATTTTTTCAAGCATTATAGCAATTAGCGTAAAATTTGAAACTCTTATCGGGCTTTTCAGCATCGGCAAAATTCCGAATGGAAATAAGGATCCTTATGCGTTAAGGCGTGCCGCTCTTGGAATTTTAAAGATTGTTTTAAATCAAAATTTAAATTTTAATATCGCTTCTGTTATAAAAAAATTGGCTAAAAATTATGCAAAATTTGATGAAAATTCTTTGATAAATTTCTTAAAAGATAGACTTTACAGCCTTTATGACGCTAATGTTTCCGTTATAAAAGCTTGCATTAACAGTGGCGAAAACGATATTAAAAAACTGAACTCGGCTATAATCTCACTTGATGAAATTTCAAAAGAGGCTGATTTCAGTGAAAAATTTGCTACGTTTAAACGTTTGGCAAACATTATAAAAGACGAAAAGATAGGTGTCGTAAATGAAGCGCTTTTTGAAAATGAGACGGAGATTTTATTAAACAGCGTTTTTAAATCACTTGATTTAAATGATGAAGATTGTAAAAATTATCTGAATTCGCTTTTTGCACTGAAAGATAAGATTGACGAGTTTTTTGATAAAGTTATGATAAACGCGGAAGATAAAAAAATAAAAGCTAATAGGATTGCGCTAATCGGTCAAATTTACAACGCATTTTTAAAAGTTGCCGATATAAAAGAGATCGGTTTTTAATTCAGTTTTGTGAAATTTAAGAATTTTTTATTGCATTTAAATTTCAGTTTTTGTTTTTAAATTTTATTTTATGAATTTAAAATTTTTATGGATTAAGGCATATAAAATTTTAAGTAAAATACATTGAATTACAAAATAAATGCGCACGATTTGCTTATAAATCGTGCGCAACCAAAGTTTATCCGAATACGCTATAAATATCTTCCAATAAGAAATATTTTTTCTCAGCGTGACCTTTATAGAACGGTTGGATTGTTTCATTGAATGATTTTTTGAAAAATCCTTCCTTACTTAGTTTTATAAGTTCGTCGTTTATAAAATCAAGTAATGTTTTATTACCTTTTTGAACTCCTATCGCAAGAAAATCTGTAGTTCCAAGGTTTTTTATGCTGACTTCTACACTTCTATCAAGTACAGGATATGCCAGTACTACAATATTATCAGCCGCGTAAGCTTTTGCTTTGCCATCTCGTACCATTTTGTAACATTCTACTGCAGAGTTGCAATATTCAATTTTAAAATCGTTTTTTTGTAAATATTCTTCTGTAGTAGTGCCTTTTTCGCATATTATAGGCGTGTCTCTAAGTTCCAAAGGCGATGTGATGTTGTCATTTTTTCTTGTTAAAATTCCTGTATTTACGGCAAAATACGGCATTGTAAAATCAACGCTTTTGGCTCTTTCATCAGTTACTGTGTAGTTTGCTATAACAGCGTCTATTTTATTTTGTTGAAGTGCAGGAATTCTATCTTTTGCGGTTATTATCACAAATTCCACAGTTCCGCCGTTTTCTCCAAATAAGTCTTTTGCAATTGAATTTGCCAAATCTATTTCAAATCCTTCAAACTTACCGTCTACGAATTTTTCAAATGGCGGTTGCGACTCATAAACTCCGACTCTAAAAACACCTTTTTGCTTGATTTGATCCAAGCTATCGCCAAACAAGGCACAAAAACAAATACCCAAAACCAGAATAATCTTTTTCATTTTTACTCCTTTGCAGTAAAATAATTTGCGGTATTATATCAAATTGTAACTTAACTTAAAATTTTTAAAATTTATTAAATGTTATTTATAAGATTTTTATACAAAATTTATTGATATTACATTTTGATATCGGACTTAAAATTTAAAATTTTAACTAATGCAAAAGAATAATTCGCTATAATTAAAAGTTTAATTTTTAAAGGAAACTTATGGAAAATTTATTTGAAAATCAAGATATAGTTGAGGTTGATGTTGAAGATTCGATAAAGACAAGCTATCTTGACTACTCAATGAGTGTAATTATAGGCAGGGCTTTGCCTGACGCAAGAGACGGTTTGAAACCGGTTCATAGAAGAATTTTATATGCGATGAATGATTTAGGAGTTAGCAGCAAAAGTCCGTATAAAAAATCAGCCCGCATTGTAGGTGATGTCATCGGTAAATATCATCCGCACGGAGATACAGCCGTTTATGATGCTTTAGTTAGAATGGCTCAAGATTTTTCTATGAGAATTCCTGCAGTTGACGGTCAAGGAAACTTTGGATCGATTGATGGAGACAGCGCTGCTGCGATGCGTTATACAGAAGCTAGAATGACACCACTTGCAGAGGAACTTTTAAAAGATTTGGATAAAGATACAGTTGATTTTGTCCCAAACTATGATGAGAGTTTAAATGAGCCTGATGTTCTTCCTGCACGCGTGCCAAATCTTTTATTAAACGGAAGCAGCGGAATTGCCGTCGGAATGGCGACAAATATTCCGCCACACAGTCTTAATGAACTTGTAGATGGACTTTTGCTTTTGCTTGATGACAAAAACGCGTCATTAGAGCAAATAATGACAAAGATAAAAGGTCCTGATTTTCCAACAGGTGGCGTGATTTTCGGTAAAAAAGGTATAATCGACGCTTACCGCACAGGCAGAGGTCGCGTTAAAATTCGCGCAAAAACACATATTGAACAAAAATCAAATAAAGATATTATTATAATAGATGAGCTTCCGTATCAAACAAACAAAGCGCGCCTTGTAGAACAAATAGCAACTCTTGTAAAAGATAAGTCAATAGATGGTATCAGCGAAGTGCGCGATGAGAGTGATAGAGAAGGTATAAGAGTGGTAATCGAGCTGAAACGCGATGCGATGAGCGAAATAGTTTTAAATAATCTGTTCAAACAAACCACTATGGAAGCTACTTTTGGCGTGATAATGCTTGCAATCGACAATAAAGAGCCGAAAATTTTCACTTTGATTGAACTTTTGAAACTTTTTTTAAATCACAGAAAAACAGTCATTATTCGACGCACAATTTTTGATTTGCAAAAAGCAAGAGCTAGAGCGCATATTTTAGAAGGTTTAAAAATAGCGCTTGATAATATCGATGAAGTAATTGAGCTAATAAAAACATCTGCCGATACAAACGTTGCAAGAGAAGGACTTGTAAATCAGTTCAGTTTAAGTGAAATTCAAGCAAATGCTATTTTGGATATGAAATTAAACCGCTTGACAGGACTTGAGCGCGAAAAAATCGACAATGAATTAAAAGAAATTTTAGCTGAAATAGAAAGACTTGACGCAATTTTAAAAAGTGAAACATTGATCGAACAAATTATAAAAGATGAACTTATTGAAATCAAAAATAAATTTAATTGTCCAAGAATAACGGAAATTGTAGATGATTATGATGATATAGAAATTGAAGATCTGATTCCAAACGAAAATATGATTGTAACTATCACACATCGTGGCTACATAAAACGCGTTCCAAGTAAAACATATGAAAAACAAAAACGGGGCGGCAAAGGAAAAGTAGCTATTACAACATACGATGATGATTTTATAGAGCAATTTTTCACATCGGATGCTCACGATACTTTGATGTTTGTGACAAATCATGGACAACTTTACTGGCTTAAAGTTTATAAAATTCCTGAGGGAAGCCGTACCGCAAAAGGAAAAGCTGTTGTAAATTTAATAGATTTACAAGCTGATGAAAAGATTATGGCGATTATTCCTACGACAGATTTTAATAACAATAAATCGCTATGCTTTTTCACAAAAAACGGCATTGTAAAACGCACAAATCTAAGCGAATATCAAAATATCAGATCAACCGGAATAAAAGCTATTAAACTGGATGATGATGACGAAGTTGTAACAGCTTTGATTGCAGAGCGCGATATAAACGAAAATTTGAGTAATGAAAAAGATTTAAAATCAAACGATGAAATTTTTGGCGATGAAGATGAATTGGATTCAAACGACGAAATTTTGGAAAATGAAAATTCTGAAAATGAAAATTCGCAAGAAGACGGTACAAAAATAATCGTGGTAACTCAAAAAGGAATGTGTATTAAATTTATGCTTTCAAACGTTAGAGAGATTGGTCGTGTAAGTCGTGGTGTAACTGCGATAAAATTCAAAGAAAAAGATGATAAAGTAGTTGGAGCTGCCGTTTTACAAAGCGATGAACAGGAAATTTTAAGTGTAAGTTCAAACGGTATAGGAAAAAGAACCGCTGCCGGTGAATATCGTCTTACAAAACGTGGCGGTAAGGGCGTAATATGTATGAAGCTTACGAAAAAAACAGGTGAGTTGATCGGCGTCGTAATCGTAGATGAAAATGAAGATCTTATGGCACTTACAACTAGCGGAAAAATGATAAGAGTGGATATGCAAAGTATTCGCAAAGCAGGACGGAATACAAGCGGCGTAATAGTCGTAAATGTAGATGGCGATGAGGTTGTAAGTATAGCCTGCTGTCCAAAAATTGAAGAAGATGAATCAGAAAATGATGAAAATTTAAATTTGGGAGAAAAAAACGATGAGGAGATTTAATATAGCTGTTGTCGGTGCTACTGGTGCTGTAGGAGAAGAAATCTTTCGAGTTTTAGGTGAAATGAAATTTCCTGTGAACAATGTTTTACCGCTTGCGAGCATAAGAAGTGCCGGAAGCGAGATAGAGTTTAACGGTGAAACTTATAAAGTAAAAGAGCTTACAAATACAGTTTTTGATGAAAACGAAGTCGACATTGCATTTTTTAGTGCAGGCGGTTCGGTTTCGGCTCACTTTGCGCCTTTAGCTGCTGCAAGCGGCGCTTTGGTGATAGATAATACAAGCCATTTTAGAATGCAGGCAAATGTTCCGCTTGTAGTGCCGGAGTGCAATCCTGAAGATATAAAATTTTGGAAAGAAACCGGAATAATTGCAAATCCTAATTGTTCGACTATCCAAATGGTGCAAATTTTAAAACCTTTAAATGATGCTTTTGATATTGAGCGCGTGGACGTAAGCACATATCAAGCTACAAGCGGTGCAGGAAAAGAAGGAATGGATGAGCTTGTAAACGAGCTTCAAGCATTCTTTGCTTTTAAATTGGATGAATATGAACCGAAAGTTTTTCAACATACAATCGCTATGAACGTAATCCCGCATATCGATGTGTTTCAAGATAATCTCTATACAAAAGAAGAGATGAAAATGGTGAATGAAACACAAAAAATCTTGCACAAAAAAATGGCAGTCAGCGCCACTTGTGTAAGGGTTCCTGTATTAAGAAGTCATAGCGAAGCAATTACGATAAAATTTCGCAAAGATTTTGAATTGGATAAAGTACGTGAAATTTTAAGCAATGCGCCAAGTCTTGTGCTTTGTGATGATCCGAGCAAAAATTTATATCCTATGCCGATTTTTTCAAGCAACACAAATGAAACTTATGTCGGCAGAATAAGACGGGATCTTTTTGATGAGAAAATACTGCATTTATGGTGCAGTGCAGATCAAATCCGCGTAGGAGCCGCTACAAATGCCGTGCGAATAGCACTTAAATGGATAGATAAATTTGCCGAATAAAATTTTGCCGGAATTTGCTAATTGCCAATTTCCGGCTATTTTATAATCACTGTTTTTTTAAATACTTTTATTTTTTTACTGTATAAATTTCGATTTTTTGTAATTTATATTGTAATGAAACGCAATATAAAATTTTATAAGTTTTCATAAATTCAGTTTTTAAAAAGCGGCTTATTTTAAAACGTCGTATTCTGTAATATTTCGCTAACTGAAAATTTTTGAAATTTTATAATATCTCCTTTTTAAAACATATATGCCGGAAACTATTTTAAAGCGCTCATAAAAAAGTTTATATATAATTTATAAATTTATAAACAATCAAATTTAATATAAAAAGAATACAAATAGATATAAAAATATAAGCTCGCCCGAAACAGCTTATATTTTGTTTTCCGAAAAATCATTATATTTTTTATAAAATCATTTTATATTGGATTAGCTTTTGAATTTATTATTTTTCCGATTTCTCTTAACATAAAATAACAAAAATAAAACAGACTAAAAACAAAACACGAAATTTGGCTTATTTTAAATGACAAATATACACTTTTACAGGTTGTTTCAGATATTTGAAAAATAAAAATTATAAGTATGTCTATAAAAAAAATAAAAAACGGCATCATAAACAGATATCCAAAAATATTTATACAAAAATCAATAAATTTATCAAAAAAACCATATTTTATAAAACCGTAAAATAGAAAAAATAAAAAAATCCAATAAACGAATATTTGAAGAAGTAAGATTTCAAGCCATTTAATCGGATCGACATCGAATTCGCTTTCGCTTGGAAAAATAGAGTTTATCAAAGGTTCTACCAAAAAATATCGCATACATATAAAAAATATAGCGACCGAAAAAGAAGCTGCCGTAATTTTTAAAAATAAATTTAAACGCTTTTTTATAACTGAATTTTTATTCATCAAAATTTTACCTTATATTTTTATAATTATATTAAAGAAAATGTTTAATAATATCAATAAATTTAAAATATACATTTAAATTAAGATAAAATTTTAATGGTAAATAACGCAAAATCGTATAAAGTAATAATCTATAAAAAAATTTTTCAGTTTATTTTTAATCATTGCATCATTTTATTTTAAAAAAATATATTTATATCGCTTCTCCAGTTTTTTCATTTCTTTACCATTAAAATTTTATCTTTTTTATATTTCAAAGCATAATTTTTTTAAATTTATAGTTATTTTTTCAAGTTCTAAAAGTTCGTTTTTTAACTTACAAAATTTTAAATATATTTGCCAAAAATATTATCATAAAAGTATATTGCGGTTTTTATTGTCAATATGCATACACTATTTTAAATATCTGTATATGTCATTTTTATCTTTCATATTTACCGGAGCTGTATTTTTATCAAGCATTGATTTTATTTTTTTATAATTGTCATCAAAAACTTCATTTAAGATTATAATTTGTATAGTTTATCACAGTGATATTTTTTTAATTTAAAGTAAAAATTATGATAGATTTTAAATTAATTTAAGAGGCGGCATCGCGCCTCTTAAAATTTAGACGTGTTTCCACTTGCTTTCATCAAGTTCACCTTCAGTTTTAGCAACCCAAATAGATGCAATAACATCGCCAACGACATTCATAGATGTTCTACCCATATCTAAAATAGCGTCTATTCCTAGAATCATACCGTAAGCAATCGCAACGTTTCCATTGACTTCTATACCTAGCGCTTCAAGTACCAAAAGCAGCATTAAAGCTCCAGCTCCAGGAACGCCTGCTGTTCCGACAGCTGCTAAAATCGAGGTAATGATAATGGTTAGATAATGACCGGCGCTGAGATCAATTCCACATGCGTTTGCTATAAAAAGAGAACAAATTCCAAGATAAATCGTAGTTCCGTTCATATTTACAGTTGCACCTACAGGTAATACAAAACTATAAACACCTTTTGGAACACCCATTTTGTGTTCTGCTGTATCCATTGAGATAGGCAAAGTCGCATTTGAACTTCTTGTAACAAAAGCTGTAAGCATCGGATCTTTTACCTTTTTTAGGAAATCTAAAGGACTTAGTTTGATAAGTAGGCAAATTCCGCAATAAACCAAAAATACTTGCAATGCAAGTCCGATGTAGAGTGAAATTGTAACATTTGCAAGTGAGCTAAATGCTCCTGCGCCGCTTTTGTTAAATACTGTAAACATCAATGCAAACACACCTATTGGAGCGTATTCCATAATCCATCTTACTACTTTAAACATTATTTCACTTACACCTTCAAAAAAACCGAAAACAATTTTTGCCGAATTTTTTATTCTTTCATTGCTGCTCTCTTTGCAAAATGCCAGTCCGATACCAAAAAATATACAAAAACAAATCATCGGTAAAACTTCTGTATTTGCCATAGAAGAGATTGGATTTGTAGGAACCATATTTAAAAATATTTGACTTAAACTTGGTGCTTGAGCTGCTTTTGAAACGGCAGCCGAACTATCACTTAGAACAAGTCCGCTTCCCGGTTTAAATACAAATGCGCAAGCAAGACCTATAATAATGGCAAGAAGTGTCGTCATAAAGTAAAAAAATACAGCTTTTCTGCCGACTCTTCCAAGTTTTGATGGTTCAACAGAACTTGTTCCCATTATCAGCGAAGCTACGATAATCGGCACTATTATCATCTTTAAAAGCCTGATAAACAAATCTCCAAAAGGTGATATAACATTCAGCAGAGTCGTATCTCCAAATAAAGTGATTCCTTTTGGAACGAGAATTCCTGCAATGGAACCGATTACTAAGGCTCCAAGTATTCTGTATGCTAAATTAGCACGAAAATACCAGCTAAAAATTTTTTTCATTAGTTACTCCTTTTTTAAATGAAAAATATTTTTTATTCTATCAAGTTTTGTTTTAAACGGTATATAAATTTTTTACTTTTTTACTGAATAAATATTAAAATAAATAACGTTTTTAAGTTATAGCGCATAAAATTTGTAAAATTTACTGTTTTTTGAATTTTTTAAAAATGTATCTTCTTCTGCCTTAAATAATTTGTCGATTTGATTTTTTGTGTAGCAGTCGTTTTTTATAACTTTAAATTTAAGTATATAAGAATGTGATTTTAAAATTTGCAAAAATTGAAAATTTTCAAGTAAAGTGCATTTTATAAAATGAAATTAAAAATTTGATTATGGTGGGCTCACTAGGATTCGAACCTAGGACCATCCGGTTATGAGCCGGATGCTCTGACCAACTGAGCTATGAGCCCTTTTTTAAAATAAAATGTGATTGTATAGAATTTTTGCTTTGAAAATTATAAATTTTACTAAAAAATATAAAAAATGTTTGCAAAATAAATTAAAATTTTTGAAAATAAAATAATGTGAATGTAAATATATGTTTTATTTAATGTTTAAATTGCGGTATCAGCGGATTAAATTTAAGAATTTCTAAAAAATTGTTTATAAAAACGAATAACAATGTATGCTCTAAAATTTTAAATGCAAAAACAAAAATCATAATTTTTTAATAATTTTTTTGGTAGAATTAAAAGATTTTTTTATATAGAAAGGAAAGCAATGTCTATTGAGAATAAACAAAGACGAGATTTTATCGGCATGGCATTCGGGGCGGTTGCCGCTGTCGGTGGAATTTTTGCGCTTGTTGGTCTGAAAAAAGGCTGGAATCCGCTTCCTAGCGTAAAAGCGGCCGGATTTACGACTGTCGATCTTACGCCTGTTAAGGAAAATGAGCTTTATCAAGTCGAATGGCGAAAAAAGCCCGTATTTATCCTTAAAAAAACTGCCGATATGCCAAAAAACGACAAACGAGAAATCGTAGTAGATGGTGCCAGATATACAATTTGTATAGGTCTTTGCACACATTTGGGCTGTATACCAAGCTATAAACCGGCACAAAAAGAATTTGTTTGTGCATGCCACGGAGGCAGATTTGACGCAAATGCTATAAATGTATTTGGTCCGCCGCCAAGACCGCTTGATATTCCGCCTTTTAAAATTGACGGAACTAAGCTTGTTTTGGGTGAAGAAGGTCCGGAATATCTAAAAATGGTAAAAAAGGCATAAGGGGAGAAAATGGCACACATAAAAAAAGCAACTGGACTTTTGGATTGGTTTGATCAACGATTGGCTACAAATAAATTTATGAAAGTGATGATGAGCGAGTATTGGATTCCTAAAAATATTAACTTTTTATGGGCTATGGGCGTTACATTGCTTGTTTTATTTTTATTTTTGTTTATTAGCGGGCTTATGCTTGTAATGTATTATAAACCTGATGCAAACCTTGCATTTGATAGCGTAAATTTTACAATTATGCAAGAAGTTGAATACGGATGGCTTTGGAGACATATACATGCAGTTTCAGCATCAGTTACATTTTTGATTATATATATACATATGTTTGTAGGAATTTATTTTAGATCGTATAAAAAAGGTAGAGAGATGATTTGGATTGGCGGAATGCTGCTTTTCATCGTTTTTTCTGCCGAAGCGTTTAGCGGCTATATGCTTCCTTGGGGACAAATGAGTTACTGGGCTGCTATGGTTATTACAAATCTATTTGGCGGAATTCCTGTTATTGGTGATGCTCTTGTAGAATGGATAAGAGGCGATTATGCAGTAAGCGATCCGACACTTACAAGATTTTTTATGCTTCATGTTTGTTTGCTTCCTATTGTTACTATTGCTATTATCGCATTTCATTTCTATTCTTTGAGATTTCCGCACGTAAACAATTTAGAAGGCGAAGAGATAGATTTCGATTTGGAAGCTGAGAAATTCCTTGAAGGAAAAACAAAAGAGAGTAAAGTTATTCCATTTTGGCCTGGATTTTTATCTAAAGATATATTTTATGTAAGTCTTTTTATGATTTTCTTTTTTTATTTGGTAGGTTTTCAATTTAATTTTGCTATGGATCCTATAAATTTTGATCCTGCCGATAATCTAAAAACTCCTACACATATTTATCCTGAATGGTATTTCTTGTGGCAATATGAAATTTTGCGCGGATTTTTCTTTGATATAGGTAGCTTAAAAGCGGCTGATATCGGATTTATAGCGTTTGGATTTGCAGGCATTAGTTTATTTTTGCTTCCTTGGCTTGATAGAAGCGATAAAGTGGCTCCGGCTCATAAAAATTATGCATTTTTGATTTGGTTTTGGGTTCTTTTGATTGATATGGTATTTTTGACAATTTTTGGAAAATTACCTGCTGATGGAGCAACTTTTGGTATCAGTAATTCGCTTATAGGTTTTATATTGTCTATGATTTATATTTTAGAGATTGTTTTAGTGTTGCCGCTTATCACAATTGCTGAAAGAAAAAGGGGTTAATTATGAGAGATCTTAAAATTTTAATCATATTAATTATTGTTATAGGTTTTACTTATTATGGAATTGAACCTTATGCACATAGCATAATGAATCCGACTGTCGCAGATGCTAATTATGATGTTGAATTGGAAGATAAGCAACTTGCAAATACAAATGTGGAAAATGCTAAGATTGAGTTTGAAAATTCTAAAAAAGAAGTGGAAAAATCTGCTAATTTACTTCAAAAAATAGAAAAAAAAGGAAAAGAAAACGAAATTAAAGAAGCTAAAAAAGCATTAGATGCCGCAAAAGCAAATCTTAAAAGCGCAGAAAATACACTTGAATCTGCAAAAAACACACAAGATAAATACACATTATTTTGGGATGATATAAATAAAATTGATTTAAGTAAAGGCGACGCAGCACAAGGCGCTGATTTATTTATGGGCGCCTGCTATTCTTGTCATGGTTTAAAATCAGCAGGATTGGATCCGGTTTCCGATGCAAATACGTCAAGTGAAGCGTATGGTGTCAATCCGCCTGACTTAAGCAGTGCCGGATATTTGTATTCTGATAAATTTTTAGCAGCTATAATTAAAAATCCGGCTATGGCGACAAAAGTGGATCATAAATTCGGCGAAGAACGAATGCATCCGATGATACCATTTACAGCTATGGAAGATGAGTCGAAAGAGATATCAAGCATAGTTGCATATCTGAAATCAGTTGCACCTAAAAATATGGAAAATAGTGCTGTTTTTGAAGATGCTTGCCAAAGATGCCATGATTTAAGATACGATAAACGTAAAATGACAAGTTTGCCGAATTTTGTAAAAGATTATATGGGTTCATTTCCGCCTGATCTTTCTACAATGATAAAATCTAGGGGAGCGGATTATTTGCATAAATTTATAAACGATCCGCAAAAAATGCTTCCAGGAACTGCTATGCCGCGAACAGGTTTAAATGAAAAAGCAGAGACACAAGTGATTGATTATCTTTATGAAGTAGGCGATGGAAATAAAGCGAACAGAGAAAAAACCGCTTTGTATATAATGCTTTATTTTGTAATTTTGTCTGTTTTTGCATGGTTATTCAAACGTCAAGTTTGGAGTAAATTGCATTAAATTTAAGCTTTTTAGGTAATTTAAAATTACCTAAAAATTTTTATATTTTTTTGTGGACATTTATTTACAAAAAATTAATATAATTTTGTTTGAAAAATTTTTTTAAGGAGAGTAAAAATGAAAAAATTACTAGTAGTAGCTGCTTTGGCGGCAGCATGTAGTGGAAGTCTCTTTGCAGCTGACGGTGCTGAACTTTATAAAAAATGTGTTCAATGCCACGGTAAAAATGCAGAGATGCAATATTTTAAAAAAGTTCCTGCTTTAAATACAGTCGCTAAAGAGGAAAGACTTGAAACTATGAAAGCATTAAAAGCAGGCGAACTTAATGGCGGAAAAGGTAAATTCGGTCTTGGCGCCGTTATGAAAGTTCAAATGTCAAAACTTAGCGAAGAAGATTTAGCAGCAGTAAATGATTATATCGAAACTTTGAAATAGTTTTTTAGAGGCTTCGGCCTCTAAATTTTTTTATTTTCTACCTTTATTATATTTTTTAAAATTCAACTGTTTTAGCAATTTAAAATAATTTTTTATTTTAGTAAATAAATTTCAATAAATCTTTTTTATACAATTCTAATTTATCCAATTTTTATTTATAATATCTTTTTTAACATTATTTATTTGGTTTATAATTAACTATTTTACTTTAAAGTTTTTCTGTAATATAATTTTGACTTTTTATATATTTTTTGCCGTCGATGTTAAAATAAAACTTTTATTCAGATATTGTTACAATTTTTAATATTTTTATTCATTTGTTTTTTTAAAAAAATGTAAGATATTTTTTATTGCTTATACAAATAAATCTTTTATATTTTTAATTTATATGTTTTTAAAATCTTGCTGTAAAAACAGACAATTTTAATTAATGAATTTCTAAATCATGAGAGCTTTTATAACAAAAAACAAATTATAAATTTAATAGTATTTATTTAAATATATTTTTTTATCAAATCAAATTTAAAAATTAAATATTTAAAATTTTAGGGATAAAATTAGTAAATTCTAAAAATATCCCAAAATTTCAAAGCAACTATTTTTTTGTAATTTTATAAAGCCAATCTCCAAGACTTTGAAAAATTTGCACGATTATCAGCAATACTACAACGGCGATATATAAAATTTCATTATCAAAGCCGTTATATCCGCGATTTATCGCCAGTGTGCCAAGTCCACCGCCTCCTACTACGCCAGCCATTGCCGAAAAGCCGATAATTACGATAAGTGTCATTGTGATGTTTGAAATGATTGACGGCAGTGCCTCAACCAAAACAACTTTAAAAATTATTTGCCAGTCGCTAGCCCCAAAACTTTCCGCCGCTTCGATTATGCCGAAATCAACCTCTTTAAATGAACTTTCAATAAGTCGTGCTATAAATGGTGCAGCGCCGATTGTAAGCGGTACAATTGTAGCTGACGTGCCTATATTTGTGCCTACTATCAACTTAGTAAGCGGCGCGATTGCGATAATTAAAATGATAAACGGAAAACTTCGCAAAGTATTTGTCAAAACATCGAAAAATCTGTAAATTTTAGCGTTAGGTCTTAATCCGTTTTTTGCGCTCATAAATAGAATAATCGCAAAAATAAGCCCCAAAATAAAGGCTAAAAATGTTGAAATCAGTGTCATATAAAGTGTTTCCCAAATAGCAGCAGGAAAGCCATCCATAAATTTGGTGCAAATTCTACTTAAAAACTCAACCATTATTATTCCTTTGTTTGTAAATTTTTATCGTCGGTGGAATTTTCATTAAAATCGCCCCCGTTTTCATCTTTTACCACTTCCCATAAAACGCCCGTTTTTGCAAGATACTCCGTAACATTTTTTGTGTCCTCGTTTTTTATATTTATAACTAAATTTCCAAGCACATCCTCGTTTAATTTTTCCAATTTTCCCCACACGATGTTAAAATTTATGTCAAGTTTTCTCGCCATATTTGTAATTGTGCATTCCATAGAGTGCTGTTTTGGAAAATACAGTCTGATATTTGTGCCGAAAGAAGGCAAAATTTCATCGTATCCAAGAAATTTTTTCATATTTTCATTAGGTTTCAAAAAAAGTTCCTGGATATTTCCTGCATTTACGATTTTACCGTTATCAAGCAAAACAGCGCGATTAGCGATGCTTTTTACGACATCCATTTCGTGAGTTACCAGCACAATTGTGATTTTAAGCTCTTCATTTATCTTTTTTAGTAGCGCTAAAATCGACTTTGTAGTATTTGGATCAAGTGCACTTGTCGCCTCGTCGCTAAGTAAAATTTTAGGATTTAATGCTAAGGCTCTTGCTATTGCGACACGTTGTTTTTGACCACCGCTCAGTTCTCTTGGGTAAAAATTTTGTCTGTTTTCAAGACCGACAAGTTTTAAAAGCTCTTTGACGCGTTTATTTATTTCGCTGCTGTCAAATTTCCAAACCTTAAGCGGTAAAGCCACGTTTTCAAAAACTGTTTTTCTGCTCATTAAAGCAAAATTTTGAAAAATCATACCGATATTTTTGCGAAATTCTCTAAGTTTATCTTTTTTTATATTGCTTATTTCGATATCATTTATTTTAACGGAGCCTTTCTGATAATTTTCAAGTCCGTTTAAGCATCGAAGCAGGGTGCTTTTACCTGCGCCACTATGTCCTACAAGGGCAAAAATTTCACCGTCATTTATGTTAAAATTAATATCTTTTAAGACCTCATTTTTACCGTAACTTTTACTTAAATTTTTAACTTCTACCATGTTATTTCCTACTTGAGTTTTATAAATTTAAAAGTCAAGTTTTGATATTTCCTTTCATTTTTTTAAATATAAAATAGACCGCCAACACAAGAAAAATAAAACCTATTAATAATCTATAAAAGATAGCTAGTAGCCATATTTGCCAAGCGTTGCAAATGCATCACAACCTTGTTGATCGCCCAAGTCGCAAGCCTTGCCATAATACTCCTTTGCCGTGCTATAGCTCTGTCTTACACCTTGGCCATTTTCGTATAAAACTCCAAGATTACCGCAACCTTTATATTCTCCATTATCACAAGCTAATTTAAAGTATTTAAAAGCCTCTTTGTAGTTTTGCTCCACACCTTGACCATTCACATATAAAAATCCAAGATTGGTGCAACCTATATGCACTCCATTATCACAAGCTAACTTAAAGTATTTAAAAGCCTCTTTGTAGTTTTGCTCCACACCTTGACCATTCACATATAAAAGTCCAAGATTGGTGCAACCTCCATACTCCCCATTATCACAAGCTAGCTTATAGTATTTAAAAGCTTCTGTATAGTTTTGTTTCACACCTTGACCATTCACATATAAAAGTCCAAGATTGCTGCAGCTTCCATAATCTCCATTATCACAAGCTAATTTATAGTATTTAGAAGCTTCTGCGTAATTTTGCTCTACACCTTGACCATTGGCATACAAAATTCCAAGACCGCTACAACCTCTATACTCTCCACTATCACAAGCAATTTTAGAGTATTTAAAAGCTTTTTGATAGTCTCCTGCCTCATAGGCTTTGGCAGCAATTTCAAGCTCATCGCCGAGCAAAACAGCACAGACAAAAGATAGCAAAACTATAATCTTTTTCATCCTATACTCCCTTTTAAATTTGGTTATTTTAGCATTTTTATTTTTTAAATATAAAATAGACCGCCAATACAAGAAAAATAAAACCTATTAAAATAACCTATAAAAGATAGCTAATAGCCTTTTTGATTTAGATCTGCAAATGCATCACAACCTTTTTGATCGCCCAAGTCGCAAGCCTTACCAAAATACTCCTTTGTCATGCTATAGTTTTGTCTTACACCTTGACCATTGGCATATAAAACTCCAAGATTGTAACAACTTCTATGTTCTCCATTATCACAAGCTAACTTATAGTATTTAAAAGCTTCTTTGTAATTTTGTCTTATACCTTGACCGTAAGCATATAAAAATCCAAGACTGTTGCAACCTAAATATACTCCATTATCACAAGCTAATTTATAGTATTTAGAAGCTTCTGTGTAATTTTGCTCTACACCTTCGCCAAGTCTATATAAATTTCCAAGACCGTAACAACCTTCATACTCTCCATTATCGCAAGCAATTTTAGAGTATTTAAAAGCTTTTTGATAATCTCCTGCTTTATAAGCTTTATCAGCAATTTCAAGTTCATTGCCAAACAAAACAGTGCAGACAAAAGATAGCAAAACCATAATCTTTTTCATCTTATACCTTTTCTTAAATTTGGTTATTTTAGCATTTTTATTTTTTAAATATAAAATAGACCGCCAATACAAGAAAAATAAAACCTATTATGTGATTTAACCTTAAGGTTTCATTTTTAAAAACTAGCAGCGTAAATGCTGTAAATACAACTAGCGTGATAACTTCTTGCAAGACTTTTAACTGCCATATGTTAAATGCACCGCCATTTTCCACAAAGCCATATCTATTTGCAGGAATTTGAAAACAATATTCAAAAAATGCAATTCCCCAACTAAGTAAAATTATCCAAATAAGACTAAGTGAGCTAAAAGTTGGTAATTTGCTAAGTTTTAAATGCCCATACCACGCAATTGTCATAAATATGTTTGATAAAATTAGCAAAATTATTGTGTAGTATGGTTTCATTTTAGTTCTTTAAAAATTTTAAAGTCATCAATTTTATTAAAAATTTTATTTCTGTTTTGATCAAGCTCATTTTTTCTAGCTAAACTAATATCAATAAATTCTTTTTCTTTTTCAATTCCTATAAAATTTCGACCTAGTAAATTTGCAGCAATTCCAGTTGTAGAGCTTCCACTAAATGGATCACAGATAGTTGAATTTTCATAACTTGCCATTAAAATAAGCCTTACTAAAAGCCTTAAAGGTTTTTGAGTTGGGTGTTTACCACAACTTTTTTCCCAAGGTGCAATGGCAGGAAATGCCCAAACATCTTTCATCTGCTTATTGTCATTTATCTTTTTCATAAGCTCATAGTTAAAAATGTGTTTGTGTTTTTCACTTTTTCTAGCCCAAATAATCTGTTCTGTTGAGTGAGTGAGATAACGACAACTGAAATTTGGCGGTGGATTTGTCTTTTGCCAAGTAATAATATTTAGGATTTTGAAGTCTAGTTTTTGTAAAGCTCTGCCAATAGAAAAGATATTGTGATAGGTTCCACTAATCATTACACTTCCATTATCATTTAAAGCGTTTTTTGCCATTTCTAGCCACTCTAAATTAAACTTATCAATCTCATCAATGCCATAACTTTTGTCCCAATTGCCCTTATTTACGCTTACAATCCTTCCACTTTGGATGCTAAGTCCGTCATTTGAAAGAAAATAGGGTGGATCGGCAAAAATAAGGTCAAATTTACTTTTAAATTTAGGCAAAATTTCAAAAGTATCACCATTATAAAGTGTAAATTTTTTATCATCACTTATAAATTTAGCCATTTTTTACCTTGTCAATAAATTCTTTTAAGTTGGATAAGTTGTAAATTTCAACACTTTTATAGGCTTCTTCAAGTTTATTTTTAGCGCTTAACCAGCCTTGTCCATCTGTTATCCAAATAAATTTATATTTATTGTTTAAAGAAATTTTTGCATTTATTTCGGTGTAGCCTCTTGCAACTTCGTTTAATTTTGAACCGCCTGAGTTATAGAAATTTGTCTCAATTAAATATGTAAAATTTTTAGATTTTATAACAAAATCAAATCTTTTTAGATCCTTTCCCAAATCCAAATCAGCAAAATTAGTGCTTTTTACCTCTTTTTTATACTGAATTTTTTCTTTATCTAGTTTTTTGGCAATTAAATTCTCAAAATTTGTTCCGCCTCGATTTTTCCTAGCATTTGTATCCAAGCCTACCTCTATACCAAAAACATAATCATTTAAATTTTTAATTTCTGAGTTTTTGAAAATTTCTTCAAGCCCTGTTTGTTTGAAAAAATCATAAATTTGTTTTGGATTTTCAAAATAGTTTTTTAAATCTATTAAATTTCCACATTCATCAAGTAGTTTTGTATTTTTATCTCGCACAGCAATCAACAAATTTAGCACAGAAAAACACTCTTTGTTTTTGCTAAATAAAAACTCAATTTCTGATTTTAAATCCTGCTTATTTAACAAATAATTTAATTGGTTTAAATGAATAGAGATCTTTTTTATGTTTGTAGAGCATTTTTTAAAATTTACAAAATAATCAAGTGTAGCATTTGTTTTTTGTAGAGTTTTTAAAAAATCATTAAATGAAATTTTGTTTTTCATCTTCAAATTTCCAAACTTCTTATCTCATTTTCAACTTTACTGAGCTGATCTTTTGCGTTTTTTAGTCCTTCGCGGTTGGTTTGCACAACCTCAGCCGGGGCATTAGCGATAAATTTTTCATTTTTAAGCATTCCCTCAAGTTTTAAAATCTCTTTTTCAAGCTTTGTTTTTTGTGCGTTAAGCCTTTTTAAAATCTCACTTAAATCAACACCGCTTAAAGGCACAAAAACGCTTAAATTTTGGCTTACATCAGCCACTGCGTCGGCTACTTTCTCGTTCACAAATTTAACATCATCGCATTTTGCAAGAAGTTTTATAAACTCAAGTTCATTTTCTAAATTTATATTTTCATTTAGCTTGATATAAGCAAGTGGAATTTTTGAATTTCCTAAATCAATAGTCGCTTTTGCACGGCGAATGCTAACAACAGCTTCAATTATCAAAGAGAAAATTTTCTCCGTTTTTTCGTTTATCTCTCCTGCTTGTGGATATTTGTCAATCATTATTGAAGTTGTATTTTCCAAATCAGTGCCACTTAAATTTTGATATAAATACTCACTTAAAAACGGCATAAACGGATTTAAAAGTTTCATAGCTTCTTTAAAAATCGCGCCAAGTTCTGTTATAGCTGATTTTTCGGCTTTACTAAGTTCAATTCCCCAATCACAAAATTCATCCCAAAGGAATTTATAAATTTCTGTCGCAGCATCGTTAAATCTATAATTTTCCAAATTTTCGCGCACACATTTGACGCATTCATTAAAACGACTTAATAGATATTTTCCAAGTTCGGTTTTGATTTCACATTGACTTAAATCATCGAATTTTGAAGCGTTTAAAAGTAAAAATTTATGTGCATTGTAAAGTTTATTTGTAAAATTTCGCACTAAAATAAGTTTTTCTTCACTTAGTCTAATATCGCGTCCTTGAATACATAAAAGTGCCAAAGTAAAGCGTAAAATATCAGCACTGTATTCGTTTATTTTATCAATCGGATCTATCACATTTCCGCTGCTTTTACTCATTTTTTTGCCGTCGCTTGTCTTAACCAAAGCGTGTAAATATACATCGTGGAAAGGCAGTTTTTTAGTGGCTTCTTCGCATTGAAAAAACATTCTTGCAACCCAGAAAAATAAAATATCAAATCCTGTAATAAGCATTGTATTTGGATAAAATTCTTTTAAATCGTTTTCAAACCATTTTTCATTTTTAAGTTCATCGCCGTTTCCCCAACCAAGCGTAGAAATCGGCCAAAGTCCGCTACTAAACCAAGTATCAAGGACGTCTGGATCTTGATGAAGTTTTTTACTGCCGCATTTTGGACAAATCTCTGGCATTTCTTCTTCACTTGCCCATTCAAATCCGCACTCATCGCAATAAAAAACAGGAATTTGATGGCCCCACCAAAGCTGACGCGAAATACACCAATCTTTAAGTTCTCGCATCCAGGCGTTAAAACTATTTATCCAATGAGTTGGGAAAAACTCTGCGCCGCCATTATTGACGGCTTTTATAGCTTCATTTGCAATCTCTTTTTTGACAAACCATTGTTTTGAAATGTATGGTTCTACGACATTTTTGCAGCGATAGCAATATCCGACTTGATTTGTATAATCTTCGATTTTGTCGATATTTCCAAGTCTTTCAAGCTCCGCAACGATAGCATCTCTTGCTTCAAGTCTTTCTAAACCTTCAAATTTTCCGCACTCTTTATTTAAAATTCCTTTTTCGTCAAAAACGGTAATAAACTCCAAATTGTGTCGATTTCCAACTTCATAGTCGTTTTGATCGTGAGCCGGGGTTACTTTTACCACGCCGGTTCCAAAACTCATATCAACATATTCATCGGCAATTATTTCGATTTCTCGCCCGATTATAGGCAAAACGACTTTTTTACCGATTAAATTACTATATCTTTCATCATTTGGATTTACCATTACAGCACTATCGCCAAAGAAAGTTTCAGGTCTTGTTGTTGCTAATGTTATGAAATTTTTAGAATCATTAGCTAAAAAGTATTTTATATAATAAAGTTTTCCTTTATGTTCTTTGTGTTCAACTTCCACGTCACTAAGTGCGCCGTCGTGTGTGCACCAATTAACCATATAATTTCCACGAACTATAAGACCTTTGTCGTAAAGATGCACAAAAGCCTTTTTAACCGCTTTTTTTAAGCCTTCATCCATCGTAAAGCGCGTTCTTGACCAAGCAGGAGTAATACCGAGCAGACGCATTTGCTTTAAAATAGTACCGCCGCTTTGTTCTTTCCATTCCCAAATTTTTTCTAAAAATTTTTCGCGTCCAAGCTCTTCTTTTTTTATCCCTTGGGCTAAAAGTCTCTTTTCTACGACATTTTGAGTAGCGATTCCTGCGTGATCCATTCCGGGTTGATACAGACATTTAAATCCGTCCATTCTTTTGTAGCGAGTCATAATATCTTGCAGTGTAAAAGTAAGCGCGTGTCCGATGTGAAGCACTCCTGTAACATTAGGAGGCGGCATCATAATGCAAAAATTTTTGCCTTTTTTTTGAATATTTTTGTTGCCGTCTATCTCAAAATATCCACGTTTTTCACAAATTTTATAATATTTTTCTTCAACTTCTTTCGGATTATAAAAATCAGCCATTTTTTACCTCTAAATTTAAAATTTTAACCTATGATTCTACTTAAATTTTGGTAAAAAACAGCTGATTTAAAAACTATTTAATTGTAAAATTTTCGAATTCCAAATCGTAATCACTCATATTTTCGTCATTCACACTGAATATGCTTGCCGCAGGAAGCGAACAATGTCCGTTTAAAATCACTTTTAAAGGGCTATAAAATGTAGCGTGTCCGTAAAATCCGTCATTTGCGCTGATAATTCGATCTGCTTTAAACTCTTTGTTGCTGAATTTTATGCTATCTTGTGTTTTTTTGCTTCTTGTTTGCGGATAGATATTTTCATTTACGATTTCAAAACACGAGCTTACGCCTTCATCTACGATGATATTGCCTGCGTCGAAATTATTTGGTGAGCTTATATCTATTTTTGAAAAAATTATATCGCCTATTTTTAATTTGTTTAAATCGATCTTTTTGCCGTTTTGATCCACAAATTCTCTGAAAATATCAATATTTACACACTCATTTTTTTCGAAATCACAAAAATCGTGTTTTAAAGGTTTTTTTGCATATCCTGCACTGAAAAGCGTGTAAAAAACTTCATTTTGCGGCAAAATTTCTATATTTCTATCTTTTAAAGTAAAAATTTTTCTAAAAGGAACATTTTTTTCCAAAATTTCGTTGTTTATTTTAAGTCCCGCTTTTTTTATGTCGTCATCTTTGTAATCTTTCAGTGCTCTTATTAAAAGTGCCGTTTCAAATGTATTGCGCGGTGTTTCAAGATTTGATAAAATTTCTTTTATATTGTTTTTAGTGAAAATTTCCGTTTTTTCATTCAAATATAAAGCCGAAATTTTATCGCGATTTGACATTGCTTCGGAAATTTTAATCTCATTTCTTAAAATTTCAAATTCGGTTTTCAAATTATTTGTTTTTAAAATTTCTGCAAGCATTAACTTTGAAGCAAAATTTTTAATATTTTTTCTTTTGTCTAAAATTTCGTTTATCTCGCTATTTTCAAGTTTGTCGAAGCGGTTTAATACAAAATAAGCATAAATTTTATTATCCAAATTTTCTTTACGATCTCTTAAATTTTTGAAAATTAATTTTTTTTGAAAATTGCCGATAAGCGAATATTTTTTATTAAGTTCAAGCAAAATGTTTGATGCATAAATCGAATAAAATTCGTTCGGTTCGGAGTAAAATCCCCAATAAGCGAAGCTTCCGTCGTCTTTTAATCTGTAAAGCAAAATCGAAACATAATCTCTTAACTGCTTTAAAATTTCATTTTCTTTGTTTTTTTCATATAAAAAGTCGAATGCGACTAATTTTGAGCTTACCTGTTCGGTGCAAAAATATGGATATTGCGATAATTTTTGCGCTAAAATTTCAGAATCCGGCGCATTTGATAGCGATACGGACAAATCGCCGTAACTTTCATCAAGTCTAAATTTTAAAGCCTTTTGCGTGTATTTCGCTTCATAAAAATAACTTTTCGGATATTGCGAAATTATATCGAAGTTCAAGTTTCGGCTGAATTTTTCTTTACCGTCAAAAAGCGTGAAATTTATGTTTACAATTCCTAAATCAAGTGCTTTTAATGGAATTTTAAAATTTAAATTTTCAAGCGCTTTCACGGAAATGTTAAAATCGTTTTTTTCTGTTTTTAAATTTTTACTCAGTTTTAAATTCAGTATTAAATTTTTGTTCTCATTTGTCGTGTTTATTATGTTTATCGGAAAGTTTATCTCGTCGTTTTTGACCAAATAATCAAGTGCCGCAACTTTTAAAACTATATTATCCTTTATTTGAATATATGAATTTGTAGAATTTATTCCTTCGTCGTTTGTTGAAATCGCGGTAATTCTTACTTTTGAATTAAAATTTTGAGGAAATTTCACGTTAAATTTTGCAATTCCTGTTTTATCACTGATGGCTGAAAATGTTTTTATAAAACTTCGCTCTTTGCGGTCTTTTACAGGACTTGTATCCTGTTTTGCCGCATCCATCATTTTGCTAAGCATAATTCCATCGCCGCCGAATTTAAGCGTTTTCAAATTTTGTTTATCATATCTGCTGATGTCGTCAAAAGCGTCAAAATACGCGAAATAAAACCATTTAGGCATATTGAAATAATTAAAAATTTCAAGCTCTTTTTTATTTAAAATTTCCAAAATTCCTTCATCAACTACAAAAAGCGTAACTTTGCTGTTTGGCGAAGTTTTTGCCGAAACTTCAATCTCTTCGCCGTTTTTCGCCGTTTTTATATGTTCAAGTGTCAACGGAATTTTTTTGCTTGAAATTTCCAGTTTAACGGGAATATTCGCGTAAGTTCGAATCGGTTCGGTGCTATTTTTGCCACTTTGAAAAATTACAGCGTTTATAAAGCCGCCTTTAAAGTTTTCAGGCACTTTTAGACTAAATTCCGATGAATTGTTTTTGATTTTTAAAATTTTAAAATCTGAAATTTTATCATCAACAAGCGCGATGTTTAAAATTCCATCGGTGATTTTTGAATTTATTACACCTTTTATGGTTTCACCCGGCAAAAAACTGTCTTTTTCAAGCTTTATATTTGCACTTAAAAGATCATTTTTATTCAGTCTTGCATAGTAATAAAATCCGCCTACATCGACATTTACACTAGCGCTTGAGCCGCTTAAATAATCATTTGCCACGATGATATAGTTTCCGCCGTTTTCAAATTTGTAGTCAAAGCTTTTATCCGTTTTAAAGCTGTCCTGTAAAACAAACTCATTTTGCTCTTCAAATTTTCCGCCATCAAAAATATAATCATAATTTATTTTATAAATTTCTATATCAAGTTGCCTATTTACAGGCTTTTTGTCTTTTGCGTTAAGGCTTAAAATTTCGAAATTTACGCTTTCGTGCTCGCTTATGAATGTTTTATCCGCTTTGATCGCGGTTAGATATTTGTATGGAAAAAATGTGAAATCTTTGTATTTTCTTGAGTTTTTGTTGCCGCCAAATACATTAAAATCGGCTCTAATTTGTGCTACGTTGCTTATTTTTGTATCAAAATTTGTAGGGATTAAAACGCTGTTTTCGGCATCGTTTCCAAGTAGAAAATCCTCATAGCCTGTTTTAAAAGCCGTTTTTTTATAAATCGTTTCATTTAAAAAAGAGAAATTTTCATAATTTTTATCTTTAAATTCCTTTTCAAAAACAGAGTAGTTCAAAGTTGCGTTTAAATTTGCCGCAGGCGCGCCAAAAAGGTAGTTTGCAATAAGTTTTAATTCGATGTTCTCGCCTTTAAAATATTCATCTTTTTTTGAGAGAATTTCACCTTTGATATCATTTGGCACGAAGCTTTCTACGCTAAAACTTTTATTTTGCAGCACTCTATTTTCAAAAATGACTTCAAGTTTGTAAAATCCGCCTTTTTCTCCCATTTTTTCATCTATAAAAACGGTTCCGAAATCGTCCGTTTTAGCGTTTTTATTTATAATTTCATTGCCGCTAGGATCAAAAATTTTGATATTTACAGGCACGTTTTTTACGGCGTTCAGTTCATTGTCTTTTAAGAAAAAAATCGCGTTTACGTTTTCGTTCGGTTTTATCAGTTCACTTGCAAAATACAAAAACGATTTAGTTTTAATATCGCTTTGATTATAAACATTATTTATTGAATTTTTTATAATTAAAAAGCCGGTTTCGCCGCCTTTTTTAACGACTATTGATTTTATTTTTTTACCTTTTACGTTATCTTCGTCAATTTTGAAAATACCGTTTTGATCACTTTTTCCTTCAAAAAGCAGCTCATTTTTGTCACTGTAAATTTCTAAATCGGCATTTTTTAAAATTTCTCCGTTACTGATTCTTGAAGTAAGCACCGAAAAGCTATTTTCAGTTTGTAAAAAAGCGGCTGTAATATCGCTTATATAAGCTATTTTTGTTACACTTTTCAGTTTGTCTTTTTCATCTTTGTAAAAAATCTCAAACTTATAAACGCCATCGGGAAATTTTTCAAGACTAAGATCGATTTTATGTTCGCTAATCTCATTTTGTGCGCTTTTTAATGAAAATTTTTCACTAAAAACTTCGCTTACAAAATTTCCTGCATAATCGTTAAAATTTAAAAAATATCTGAAATTTTGATCTTTTATTTTACTTACTAAAATTTTAATTTCATTTATATTTGCTGATTTGAAGCTAAGAGTTGCGTTTTTTGAAAAGATATTCTTATCATCACTAAAATCGATAAAAATAGCGCGATTCGGTGTTTTTAGCGAAGCTGTGAAATCTTTTCTTAAAATATGATATTTGTCGCCGAAACCTTTTAAAAGCGTGATTTTATATGTTTTATTCGGCTCAAGCTCATTACTTAGAATGTCGATTTTGCAGTTATATTTATCATTGTCATAAAAACAACCGTTATTTTTAATATTTATATGTGAAATTCCGTCAATTTTTACAAATCTTGCCGAAGCTTCAATATAATCATCGAACAAAACGCTAAAGCCGATTTTTCCATGATTAAAAGCTTTCGGAATAATTTTATTCGGCTCAGTGTTTATTGCGCTTTTATTATCGATAAATTCGCTGTTATTTACATTAAAATTAAAATTTTCGTCAAGCGAAATTCCATAAATCGACTTTAAATTTTTTGAAATTTCAAGCTCCAAATTTTGCAGTTTTTTATCGTGTTTTATAAAAAAAGTTCTATTGTCGTCGCTTAAAATTTCAAAATTTTCATTATTTTTACTCAGTTTTTCTTTCGTGAAAAGTTTTAGATTTTTTTTAATCTCTTCCGGCGATATGAAATCGTTAAAATTCAGTAAAATCATCTCGTTATTTAGATTTTTTGCGTTTGTTATTTTAAAATCTTCAGTTTTAAAACTTTGATTTTCGCATTTGTAAGTTTGTCCTTTGATGAAGCCGTTTGCAGGATAAAAATTAATTTCGTTATCTTTTATAAATTCGTACGTTCCATTGATTTTAGGCTCACATTTTAGAATTTGAGATTTTGAAATTTCGCCTGTTTTGTTATGTTTTAGGCTAAGTTCAATTTTTAAAATTTCTTCATTAAGATTCAGACTTTTAACGTCCAAATCTGCAAAAGCATACGAAAAAAGCAGCAAAAACAGAGTTAATTTTTTCATTATTTACTCCTTTTGATTTTTTACAATTATATAACATAAAGTTAAATTACAGGCTATCAGTGCTAAATTCGGCAACGCTTAAATTAGAATAAATATCAAGGCATTTTATAGTATGTGCACCTTTTTTAAATGAATAAAAAATATCTTTTCCGTTTGGAAAACTTATATATTTTTCATCGTCGATCGAGATGAAAACTTCATCCCCGAAAACGGCTGTGCATGATATTTTCAACCTTAATAATTTTTTATCTGTTTTATAATTTTTACCGTCAATTTCATTTAAAACAGGGCGAATACTGCTGAATTCATTAAAGCATGGCGTATTTTTTATATCGTTTTGGTTTAAATAACCGTTTTTAAACATAAAAAATAGCTCTTCAGGCCTGTAGAAATCGCAATCTCTATGAAATTTCGTTATAACGAAATCGTTTTGAAAATCATTGCAAGATTCATTTATATAAGCATCGCAGCACACTTTTTCTTCAAAAATTCCGTTCGGTTTTTCAATTTGTTTTTGAGGCGAAATTTTATCTAGATATTCAAACATATTTAATACGACTTCGGCTGCGCTTATGCCACCGCTCAAATCATCGGTTTTAGAGCCGTCAAAGTTTCCAAGCCACACGCCAAGAGTAAAATCTTTGCTGACCCCGATTGTGTAAAGATCTTTTGAATCCGCACTTGTGCCGGTTTTAAACATAATGTGCGGTTTATTTTTTGTATTTTTCCAAACGCTGTTTAGATAGTTTCGTGGAGTTTGCTCCAGCATAAGATACGTCAAATATGCACTTTGCGGCGTTAAAATAGAGATATTTTTATCTATTTTTTCGCCTGCAATTTCAAGCGGTAGAAGTTTGCCGCCGTTTGCAAATATCGTGTAAAGATGAGTCAAATCAAGAAGCGAAAGCGAAATTCCGCCAAGCGCGATTCCGTTGCCGTAAAATTCTTCGTCATATTCCGTTAAATCAGCTCTTTTAAGTATAAAATACAAAGAATCTTCTCCTAAAATGGAATTTAACTTCAAAGCAGGAATATTCAAAGAATATGTAAGTGCGTCTTTGGCTCTTACAATGCCTACGAAATCGTCAAAATAATTTTTCGGCGTATAGTTTTTATAATAAAGTTGTGTATCTACTAATTTGCTTTTTGGCGTTATAAGTCCTTTTTCCAAGGCTTTTGCATAGATAAACGGTTTTAGTGTGGAACCTACGTTTTTTATGGATTTTACGCCGTCATTTTGTCCGTTTTTCGCCTTTAAATCGTGGCTTGCCACGTAAGCAACTACTTGCATTTTTTTATTATCGATTAAAACTGCAGCTGCGTTTTTGACATTTTTTGAACTAAGTTTTTCAATTTCAAATTTAAGCAGTTGTTCTAATTTTTTTTGAAATTTTAAGTTTAAATTTGTGTGTGAAATACCGTTTTTAAAGGCAATTTGTGCGAAATTGGGCGCAAAATTCGGTGCGCTTAAACGTTTGTTTTTGAAATTCTCTTTTTTTGCCCTTAAAAATTCGCTTTTTGTTAGAATTTCCGCTTCGTAAAGTTTGGTTATGAGAGAATTTTTAAGTTTTGAAATGTTTGAAATTTTATCAAGCCTGTTTTTGTTAGGATTTTTTGGAATTACACAAAGCAGGGCGATTTGCGCATTTGTAAGATCGTCTAAATTTTTCCCGAAATAAAATAGTGACGCTGTTTTTATGCCTTGCAAATTACCGCCGTAAGGTGCAAGATTGAGATACATTTGCAAAATTTCATCTTTACTGTAATGAAATTCCAGCTGAAAAGCGTTGAAAATTTCGATTATTTTATTCTTGTAGCTGCGCTCTTTTGGATTCAGCATTCTTGCAACCTGCATTGAAATACTTGATGCGCCGATACGGTTTTTGTGTGTTAGATTGTGAAAAGCAGCTCTTAAAACAGAGAAAAAATTAACGCCGAAATGGTAGTTATAATATCTGTCTTCAAAAAAAATTACGCTTTGCTTCACGCGTTTGGGAATTTCTTTATTGTTTGCTTTTATAAACCAAATTCCGTTTTTATTGAGCGACATATTCAGTATTTCGCCGTTTTTGGCATATATAATTTTGCTTTCATCCGTTAATTTGCTGCCTAAATTTAGAGGAAAAGCAAAATCAAAAATCAAAAACAGTGTAAAAATCGCAACCGTAAATGCAATAAGTTTCATTAAAATTTTCATTGTAAAATTTTATTTTAAAGTTGCTTAATATTTTTTAAAAAAGTTTATTAAAATTCCGGTTAGTTTTTATTATAAAAACAAATATTTTTTGCCATTTGAATTTTTAAAAGCAGTATTTTAAATTTAATATAAAGTTTTTAAAATGGTATAAATTTCATTAAAAATGAATTTTATAAATCGTGTTTTTGCCAAAATTTTAAAATTTCGGCTTAAAAATTATTTAAATTTATCCTTATCAAGACTATTTAGTCTTTGGAGTCCGATATTTATGTATTCTGTAAGTTTTTCACTTATTGTAAGCAAATCTTTATGATAGCTTTTTGCTTTTTCTATTTCTATAGGGCTTGGATCTTTAAATTTTATCTTCTTAAAAAAACCTTGCGGTTCAGTAAAATATACGTAATAAATTCGCGCGCATTCTTCAAGGCCGTTATTAGCGTAAGTCATAATATTGTCGTATGCAATTCCACCCATAAGTTCTCGAAAATTATGTTTCGGATTTCTAAAAAATTCAACAAAATCGGTATATTGATTTAAAATTTGATCTAAATTTTCACCGCGATTATTATAAATACCGTTTTTAATTCTAAAAAGTAACATTTCTTGCGCGCTTAAAAGCTTTTCTATGGAAGAGATTGTAGTTTCCTTATCCACCTGTCTAACTCCATTTAAAAAATTTCCGATTATTATACCATTATTTGCTTAAAATTTCGCTATAATTATAAAATTTAATTTTTATAAGGAGATACAAAAAATGACACGACCAATCCCAAAAAATGAAGAAATTCCGTTAAATCCGAAGGAAATTATTGTTTCAAAAACGGATCCGCAAGGAGTTATAACATATGCAAACGACGTATTTATAAGAGTTTGCGGATATAGTGAACAAGAGTTGGTAGGAAGCCCGCACAATATAGTTAGACATCCTGATATGCCAAGAATCGCTTTTAAATTGATGTGGGATACGATAAAACAAGGTAAAAATTTCCGTGCTGTAGTAAAAAATCTAGCAAAAGACGGTAGATTTTACTGGGTTGTTACAGATTTTGAACCTCTTTATGATGCTAAAAGCGGAAAAATTATTCAACATACGGCTTATCGTATGCCGGCTCCAAGAAAGGCAATAGCTCAAATGACGCCGATTTATAAAAAATTATGTGAGATTGAAAAAGTTTCAGGTATGGAGGGAAGTTTAGCGTATTTAAACGGCTTTTTTGCTGCAAATAATACAAATTATAGCGATTTTATCGATCGTCTTGTTAAAGATTCAAGCGGTCCTATGTTAAAAATTTTCAGTTTTTTGAAAAAAATGTTTAAAAAATAAATTTTGCGGATTTATTTCCGCAAAATTTTATCTTTGCTATCACAAACTTCATATAAAAAGCACTCTTCGCATTTCGGTTTTATCGCTTTGCATATATATCGTCCAAAAAGCACCATCGCCTGGTGTAAATAATTTAAATCGGTTTTAAAAATTTTTGTCAAATCGGCTTCCGTCAGTTCCGGTGTTTTGGCTGTGCTCAATCCAAGTCTGTGTGAAACGCGAAAAACGTGTGTATCGACAGCCATAAAATTTGCACCGCACCATTCTATAAGCACGACGTGCGCAGTTTTTTGTCCAACTCCGGCTAGCGACATCAAATCTTTTTCATTTAATGGAATTTCTCCATTAAAATTTTCAACTACAGCTTTAGCCATTTTAATTAAATTTTTAGCTTTGTTATTAAAAAAACTGCATGAGCCGATTAATATTTTTAAACTTGCAAGATTTGCATTTGATAAAGCAAAAATATCCGGAAATTCCGCAAATAAAGAAGGCGTGATTAAATTTACCCGTTTATCCGTGCATTGTGCTGAAAGCATTACGCAAACAATTAATTCGTAAGGACTTTTAAATTTCAACTCCGTAGTCGGTTTTTCAAAGTGTTCTAAAAATAGCTTTTTAATTTCTGAAATTTCTTTTTTTGTTCTCATAAGTGTATTTTAGCTAAATATTTACAACTTTTGGCTATAATCACAGCTTAATTTTTAAAATTAAGGAAAGAAAATGAATAAAATTTTATTCTCAACTTTGTCTTTGGTGGCTGCAGTCAGTCTAAATGCCACAGTTTTTGCAACTGTAAACGGTATGGATATAACAGAACGTGAAATAGCTCCGATAGTAGCAGGACTTGGTCCGAATGTAGATATATCAAAACTTCCGGATAATATCAAAAAAGAGATTTTGGAAAGATCAATAATGCAACAACTTTTATTGAAAGAGGCGAAAGATAGCGGTGTCGCAAAAGGTGAAAGATTCAATAGAGAACTTGAATTAGCAAAAGAGATGTTAACTATAAGACTTTGGCAAGAGGAAAAAGCTAAAAATATAAAAGTGGCTGAAAATGATATAAAAGCTTTTTATGATAAAAATAAAGCTAAATTTATGCAACCTGCTCAAATAAAAGCTGGTCATATTTTGGTAAAAACGGAAGCCGAAGCGAAAACTATAATAAATGATCTTAAAAATTTTAAAGGTGATGATTTGGTTAAAAATTTTGCCATCACAGCCGCTCAAAAATCGCTCGAACCTGCTGCAAGACAAACAGGCGGTGCACTTGGTTGGTTTAGTGAACATCAAATGGTAAAACCTTTTTATGATGCTGCAAAAGCTCTTAAAAAAGGTGAAATTTCATTAAAACCTGTAAAAACGCAATTCGGATACCATGTAATTTTGAAAGAAGATGCAAAAGATGCTCATCAAGCTACTTTTAGTGAAGCAAAACCTACAATTGAAAATATTTTAAAACAAGAAAAATTAAAAGAAACCATTACAAAAGAAGCTAAAGATTTGCGTGCAAAAGCAAAAGTGGAATATAAATAAGGAGTTATAAAATGGGCGTTTTAGATATTGTAAAACCGGGCGTTTTATTTGGTGATGATGTAAATAAAGTCTATAAATATGCGCAAGCAGAAGGCTTTGCTATTCCTGCCGTAAATGTAGTAGGAAGCAATTCTATAAACGCCGTTTTGGAAAGTGCAAAAAAAGCGAATTCACCTGTAATTATCCAATTTTCAAATGGCGGGGCCGGTTTTTATGCCGGTAAAGTTTGCGAAAATGCAGCAATTATGGGCGCTGTAGCCGGTGCAAGGCAAGTTCATACATTGGCAAAATATTATGGCGTAGCTGTAATTTTGCACACAGATCACGCAGCACGTAAACTTTTGCCTTGGATTGACGGTTTAATACAAGCAAACCGCGATAATAAAGCAAAATTTTCTACTCCACTTTTCAGCTCGCATATGCTTGATCTCAGCGAAGAGAGTTTGGAAGATAATATTTCAATCAGCGAAAAATATTTAAAAATTCTAAGTGAACTTGGAATCGCTCTTGAAATCGAGCTTGGAGTTACTGGTGGCGAAGAAGACGGCGTGGATAATACGAATGTGGATAATAAAAAACTTTACACACAACCATCAGACGTTGCTTTAGCTTATGAAAGACTTTCAAAAATAAGCTCAAATTTCAGTATTGCAGCCAGTTTCGGAAATGTTCATGGCGTTTATAAACCGGGAAACGTAATTTTAAGACCTGAAATTCTTAAAAATTCTCAAGAATACGTCGCCAAAAAATTTAATTTAAAAGATAAAAAACCTGTAAAATTTGTATTTCACGGTGGAAGCGGAAGTGATGAAAAAGATATAAAAGATGCTGTAAGTTACGGCGTTGTTAAAATGAATATCGACACCGATACACAATGGGCGTTTTGGGATGGCGTACGCGATTATGAAGCACAAAATCGTCCGTATTTGCAAGGTCAAATCGGAAATCCGGATGGAGCCGATAAACCTAATAAAAAATACTACGATCCTAGAAAATGGCTTCGCAAAGGTGAAGAAAGTATGGTAAAAAGATTACTTGAAGCTTTCGAGAATCTTAATGCTATAAATAAAAATTAGGCAAAAACAATGGAAAATGACAGTATAGAACTAAATTTACCTGAAAATTCAAATCAGCCGCTGATTTTTGTTTATTTAAAAATAATTTCAGTTCCTGTTTTGGTTTTTGCTATTTTTTTGCTTGGCTTTTTTGGTGTAATTTCATTAAAAGTTGAACTTCATTCCATATTGATGCTTACAGTGCTTTTAATTATCGCTTTGATTTTAGCCCGCCAAAATGCTGAATATGGCTGCAGAGCTTTTGAAAATAAAATCGATAATTTTAAAATAAAACTTAAAAGCTTTATAATGTCACATCTTTTAATTATTGCAAATAAGAAAAAATCAAGCGTAAGTTTTGAAAATTTTGCTGATTTTTATTCAAATAATTTGCGAAATGAAAATTATTCGTCTGTGGCTACGATGATTTTTCCTATGTTTGGAATTTTAGGAACTTTTATCAGCATTGCTATTTCTATGCCGGAGTTTTCATCTCAAAATATCAATATGCTTGAAAAAGAAATTTCTCAACTTTTAAGTGGCGTAGGAACAGCATTTTACATATCTATTTACGGAATTTTTCTTGCCATTTGGTGGCTTTATTTTGAAAAAAAAGGAATAAGCAAATTTCAAAAACTTATCATTCGCTATAAAAATGCAACCAAAAATTTCTTTTGGGAAGAGCATGAGATTACAGAATGCTATTTAAGTGAAATTTTAAATGCGAATCTTCAAACGAACAAAAGCATAATTTCCAATTTAAATAGCGATTTTAGCGATAAATTAAATAATACTTTAAATCAAAAGATTAAAAATTTAGATGAAATTTTAGATAGTGAAAGAGAAATTTTAAAAGAAAGCAATGAAAAATTAAAATCAATAAACGAAATGCTTAAAAAAATCGATATATCAAGCACAGCGAAAAGTTACAATGAAATTTCAAATATTTTGCAAAACATAATATATAATTTAAATAGAAACGAAAATTCAAAAGATGAAAAAATAGAAAAATTTTCAAATTCTATAGAAAAATTTATAGATGAGTTGTCAAAATTCAGTGCTGATTTTAAAAATTCCATAAATGAAAATACAAAAAAAATAGAAAAAATTTTTGATCAGGATGAGCTTGAAAGCGCCAATGACGAAATAATCAATCGTTTGCAACAAACTTTATCCAATTTAGACAAAGCAGATGAAAAATAATAACGAAGAAAAATCAACTTTTTGGATTGCTTATGCGGATTTAATGGCCGGGCTTTTGTTTGTTTTTGTTTTGCTTGTAGGCGGGATTATTGTAAAATATTTTTTAACTCAAACAGATCTTCAAAAAACGCAACAAAACTTCGCAAATGTTCTCTCAAGTCTTCAGGACAGTAAGAAAAAAAGCGCTGAACTTGAAGCGCTGAATAAGATTTTTGCCGACAAACTTGATAAATTAAATGTAGAAAATGAAGGTCTTAGAAAGCAAAATTCTATTTATTTTATACAAATTGAAGATCTTGAAGAGATGGCAAAAAAGCTGAAAGATGAAAATTTTGATTTAAATAAAACAATAAATAAAAATGTTGAAATAATTAGTGAAAACGATACTAAAATCGCATTTTTGCTTGATAAACTTACACAAAAAGAAAGTGATTTCAATAAAATTCTACACGACTTAAACGTTACAAAAAATCGCATAAGAAATTTAACCGGAATGAAAGTAAAAGTTATAACCGATATTCGAGAAAAACTTGGAAATAGCGTCAAAATCGACAATAACGGAGCTCTTACTTTATCATCGTCAGTTCTTTTTGATAAAGGTTCATGGGCTATAAAAGATGATATAAAAAATGAATTAAAAAGAAGCCTGCAAGGATATTTTAATGCACTTTTAAATAATGATGAAATAAGACAAAATCTAGATCAAATTATTATAGAAGGTCACACGGACAGCGACGGAGATTATATTTACAATCTTGCTTTATCGCAAAATAGAGCTTTTGCCGTGATGGATTTCATAAATTCATGGAATAAAGATGATAGACTGAAAAAATATATAATTGCAAGCGGAAAAAGTTTTATGTCGCCTGTTTTGCGCGATGGTGTAGAAGATAAAGACGCAAGCCGCCGTATTGAAATAAAATTTACGCTATCGAACAAAGAAGCTATAAACGAGATTCAAAAATTTTTGGAATATGATACAAACGCCACAAAAAGCGAGTAAAATTTTTGCAAGATTTTAAAAAAGACGGCGAAAAATTTCAGCAAATTTCACTTTTCGGACGCGGAATTTGGGTTTTGCGCGATGATTTATTGGGAGTTTTTAACGGAAATAAAGCGCGCAAACTCGCATATTTTCTAAATACCGATCTTAGTAAATACGACAAAATAGTATCTTTCGGATCTTCTCAAAGCAATGCAATGCAGTCAATGAGCGTTTTTGCAAAGATTAAAAGGCTTGAATTTCATTATGTAAGCGAACATTTGAGTTCATTTTTGCGCGAAAATCCTTGCGGAAATTTTAAAAATGCACTTGAAAACGGTATGAAATTTTACGAACATGAAAATCGCAGAGATTTTGCGCTTTCGCTTATGGATAAAAAAACACTTTTTATAGAAGAGGGCGTGGCGCAAAGTGAAGCTGAGTTCGGTTTTATAAAACAGGCAGAGGAAATTGAAAATTTCGCCGATAAAAAAAATATAAAATTCGATATTTTTTTGCCGAGCGGCACGGGTGCAAGTGCCGCATTTTTAGCTAAAAATGCCAAATTTAACGTTTTCAGCACGCCTTGCGTGGCGGACGAGAAATTTCTAAATGAGCAAATTTTAAAACTCGCCCCAAATGCAAAAGTTGAAATTTTAAGCGCCGGAACGAAATTCCATTTTGCAAAACCAAATCCTATTTTATTCAAAATTTGGAAGGAAGTTTGCGCTCAAAGCAAAATAGAATTTGATCTTATATATGATCCTGTCGGTTTTTTAGCGCTTTTTAAAAGTTTATCGCGCTTTAAAAATGAAATTTTATATATTCATCAAGGTGGAATTTTAGGCAATGAAACGCAATTAAAGCGTTATAAGCGGAAATTTAAGTTATAATAAACAAAAATTTTAGGAGAGATAATGAAAATTTTAAAATCAACTGATGCAAATTTTAAAGCTGAATTCGCAAAAATAGTGCATAGAAGCGATATGGATGTGGAAAAAGTAATGCCTATAGTTTCAAATATAATCGCTGAAATCAGAAAAGAGGGTAATGAAGCAGTCGCAAGGCATATCGCGAAATTTGACAAATGGGAAGTAAATAATAATTTGGCAATTTCACAGGAAGAGATGAAAAATGCTTATGAAATTTTAAGCCAAAACTTAAAAAATGCTCTTAAAATAGCATATGAACGCATTTTTAACTATCACGAAAAGCAACTTGAAAAAAGTTGGATGACATTTGAAAAAAACGGCTCAATGCTTGGTCAAAAAATCACACCTGTAGATCGCGCAGGACTTTATATACCTGGCGGAAAAGCCGCTTATCCAAGCTCACTTCTGATGAACACTATTCCGGCGATTGTTGCAGGGGTTGGCGAAATTTGCGTCTGTACTCCGGCGGTCGGAGGAGTTGTAAATGAACTTTTGCTCGCCGCAATGCATGTTTTAGGAATTAAAGAAGCTTATAAAATCGGTGGCGCAAGTGCGATTGCTGCGATGGCATACGGTACTCAAAGTGTAAAAAAGGTTGATGTTATTACAGGTCCCGGAAATATTTTTGTGGCGACTGCGAAAAGACTTGTTTTTGGAGATGTAAATGTCGATATGATAGCTGGACCAAGCGAAATTGGCGTTATAGCTGATGAAAGTGCCGATATACACAATACAGCCGTTGATTTACTTTCTCAAGCCGAACATGATGAAATCGCAAGCGCGCTTATGGTTTGTGTGAGTGAAGAGTTTGCAAAAGCTGTAAAGAACGAAATTTATGAAATTTTACCGACTTTAAAACGCGAAAATATAGCACGAAAAAGCATTGAGAATAAAGCAGCTTTCGTTGTTGCAAAAGATTTAAACGAAGCGGTTGATTTGATGAACGAACTGGCTGTAGAGCACCTTGAAATCGCAACAGACAATGCTTATGAGCTTTTGCCTAAAATAAAACACGCAGGAGCGATATTTTTAGGACATTTTACGCCTGAAGCTATGGGAGATTATTTGGCAGGTCCTAATCACACGCTTCCAACAGGCGGAAGTGCGAGATTTTTCTCACCTCTTGGAGTTTATAATTTTATAAAACGAAGTTCGATTATATCTTTAAATAAAACCGCGATTGACGAACTTGGTGAAGCTTGTATGGCATTAGCTGACGCAGAAGGTCTTGGAGCTCACAAACTTTCCGTTAAAATTCGCTATAAAAAATAAATTTCAAGGCATCTTGCCTTGAAATTTAATGACATTTGATTTTTTAAAATTTTGGTCTATTTTTTGAAAAATATATGAATTATTAAATATGTTTTAAATTATGAAAATACAAATCAAAGCTTTAAATTTCAAAATATCTTGCTGAAAATTTTATAGCAAAACGTTTAGAAGTAAAATCAAACTTTTAAAACTTTTCATTTATTATAAAATCAATTTTTCAGTATAAATCGCTTTCATAAGATTTTTATCTAAGCTGATAAATTTTCTTTAAAATAGCTTTTTTAGAAATAATTTTTAATAATTTCAGAATATTTTTCTTTTTAGTGCCTGATGATTTTGTAAAAACTTTTGGAGTTTTATTTATCTGAAAAATATCAATTCAAACATTTAATTAGAGTTTAACTGTTTTTGAAAGTTCGTTTAATTTTGTATCTGAAATCATTTTAATTTTAAAATTTTTAGCAACTTTTGATTTAAAAAATAATTAAAATTATGAAAAATTACCGATATAAATAAAATTTCAATTCTCTTCGGCATTTGCCAAAACAAGTCCGAAAAGCACGCTAAATCCGGCATTTTCTAGAGTTTTTTTAGCTTCAAGCAAACTTGAGCCTGTCGTTACAATGTCATCAACTAAAATAATCGGAAATTTCGGTTTTTTAAAAATTTCAAAATTTCGAGGATTTTTCAAACGAAAAGCAAGCGATTTTCCTGCATAACTTACGTGATTTTTTGCGCGCAAAGTCCTATAAATCGGAGTTATAAAATTTGATTTCAAGGCATGGGCTAAAATTGCCGTGTGAGAATATCCGCTTCTTATATTATCATCAAGCGGCAAGGCGTTTGCAAGAGTTTGATTTTTATGCAAACAGCCGAATTTCGGAGCAAATTTTTCATTTTTTAATTCAAAATTTTCTTTTGACGTATTGTCATTTATATTTTGAGTGTTTATATTTTGCGTACCATCTTGCGAGCATAAAATTTCTTTTTCAAATTTTTCGGTAAAACGCCTGAATGTAAGATTTGCTAAAGTTTTATATACAAAATATCCATATTCATGGTGTTTGCTAAGAATAAGTTTTTGAATTTCGCTGTAATAATAAAAATAATAGACTGCAAAGTCGCCGAAATTTCGACGACCAATTGAAATTTGACTTAAAATTTTCGTGCAGTCTTTGCAGATAATTTTTGTGCTGAATTTCTCACAATACACACATTTCATAATGTGTTTGCGATTTGTTCGGCTGTCTTTTGTACGACATCGCGAAGCATATTTTCAAAAAACGGCGTGAAAGCACCGCCTGTTCGAATTGCTGCAAATTCGCTTTGACTTTGCGCTACGCGTTTTGTGTATGTGGTGTCACCTTTTTTAATGGTGATAAAAATTTCACATTCACCTTTCATATTATCTTTGTCATATCCTTGAATATCGGCATTCGCTTTTGCGATATCAATGTCGGCTTTCGCGTCGGCGTCTATTTCATTTTCCACTACGGCAACTCCACGCACTTTTAATTCGGCTTTCAAAGCGTCGGTGAACCATTTATCCAAATCACCTTGAAGTGTGACATACTCATTCACATCGCCGTTGCTATCTTTTACGCTTGCTACGATGCTTTGATTTTGACGCTTATCATTAATAGAAGCGACAAAAACGGTTTTATTTGCGTTAAATTTTTCGGTAGACATACTTGTATATGGATTTAATACAAGAACGCTGCTTACTTGCGAACACGCATTTAGCGTGAAAGTTACGGCAGCAGCTAATAAAAAAACAGTAAATTTTTTCATATTTTCCCTTTCATATAATAAAATTTTTCGAATAATATCCAAAAAAAGTTAATTTATAGCCAAAATTTTATTTGTAAAAGTTCCTAAAATTTGGCTCTTTGTGCTTGTTTCAAGACGTTTTAGCATTTTTTCATAAAACGGCTCTTCTTGCCAAACCGGATTAAGAACACCTGAAATTTTTTCAGTTTCGTTTTTTGCTCTTTTATAAGTTGAAATTTCATCAACCAAACCTAATTTCAGAGCATCATCAGCTAAAAAAACGCGTGCATTTGCCCAGGTTTCGTTATTGTCTATATTTAAATGTCTTGCATTCGCTACTTCATTGACAAAAAAACTGTAACTTTTATCCACAAGATTTTGCAGGCTTTCGCGTTCATTTTCATTCCACGCACGCATAAAAGTGCCGGCTTCCTTATATTCTCCTGCTTTTACGGTTTGCTCAGATATGCCGATTTTATTTGCAAGATTTTCTATATTTGCGCCTTGCATTATAACGCCGATAGAGCCTATAAATGAGCCTTCATTTGCTAAAATTTTACGCGCCCAAACTCCGCTTAAATAGCTTCCGCTGGCCATTGTTCCGCTTGCATATACGATTACAGGTTTTTTCTCGTTTAGCTCTTTTATCGCTTTAGATATTTCCACGCTTGGACTTAGCGCGCCACCAGGGCTATCGATATTAAAAAGTACCGCTTTTATATTTTCATTGTCGCTGCTAGCATAAATTTTTTCCAAAACGTCATTTGCATCCATTATAGCGTCATTTAAGCGTATTTCAGCAAGATTTGCCTGTTCTATTTCATCGCTTTGACCGGTAAAAAATATCAAATAAACCAAAAGCAAAAAAATCATAGCTTTAAAATATTTATTGATAAATCCTAAAATTTCACCTAAAGTTCCAAAAATTTCTTTTAAAACTCGCATAATTTTCCTTTTATAAATAGTTTTTTTACATTTTTATTTTGAAGTATTATTTGAAGCGCGATTTGATTTTCATCGCTTACTTCAAAGCCGTTAAATATGCTAAAATCAGCGATTTTGCCGATTGAAATTTCGCCCAAATCAAGTCCTAAAAATTTAGCCGTTTCAGAAGTTGAATTTTGCAGAAGTTCGCGCGCGAAATCGCATAAATTTTCATTATCGTGTATAAAAAGATTTGCTCTAAGCTCATCTAAAAAATTTAGACTTATATTTGAACTAAGCCCGTCAGTCGCGATATTATAGTTGATATTTGAGGCGCGGATCTTGTTTAAATCAAGCGTTTTTGCGCTCAAAAAACGATTTGAAACAGCACAATGTGTGATAGCGTGAAATTTTACGTCAAAAACGCTGAAATCATCTACAAAAACGCAATGTGTAAAAAGCGTTCGAAGCTCTTTAAAATGTTCTATAAAGCTTTTTGGTGTATAAAAAGGCTTTGGATTTTCACTGAATTTTAAAAGGTATTTTTTAAAATCATTGTTTCCGCCATCAAGCCATTCGCGCTCGTATCCGCTTTCCAAAAAATGAGTGCTCATTAAAAGATTATTTTTGCGCGCAAAATCGCAGGCCTTTTTTGTTAAAATTTCAGCCGTAGAATATGGCGAATGAACGGAAATTGCCGGAATAAACATATCATTTGTAAAATTTTTGGAATATTCGAATCTTGTTAAAAATTTTTCCCAACTTTGATTTATAAAATTTGGATTTGAGCCTAAAATTTCATTGAAAAATATTGTGCGAATCCCTGAATTGGCACAAATTTCAGTATCGATGCCAAAACTTGAAATTTCACCGATTGTGCCGACGCCGCTTTTTTTTAAAATTTCAATTTGTTTTTTTATGGCAGCATTTTTTGCTTCTTTTGACAGTTCGTCGCGAGAGTTTATAACGCTTTTTAGCCATTTTAAAAAATCGCCGTATTCAAGAGTCGTGCGATTGGCGCTGAATTCCAAATGTACATGCGGATTTATGAAAGCAGGCATAAGAAAATCGTTTCTGTAATCAAGTATTTCGGCTTCATTGCCATATTTTTTGACGGCGTTTTTAAAATCGCAAATTTCAATTATTTTATCGTCAAAAACAACGGCTTTATCATGTAAAATAGTAAAATTTTCATCGCATGTTAAAATGTATTTTGCAAGCAAGATTTTCATTTTTTCTCCTAAAAAAGTCATTGTAGCAAAAATTTAGTTAGTCTTTGATATAATCAGGCGAAATTTTTTAAATAAAGGACAAAGTATGAAAATAATGGTAATTCAAGGACCTAATTTGAATATGCTTGGTATGCGCGAGCCAAATATTTACGGTAGAATGAAACTTGAAGATATTCATAAACAAATGCAAAGCGTAGCCGATCAGGCAGGCACTGAAATAGAGTTTTTTCAAAGCAATTTCGAGGGCGAAATCGTAGATAAAATCCAAGAATGTGTAGGAACTGCCGATGGAATTATTATAAATCCTGCTGCTTATACACACACTTCAATCGCAATCCACGATGCGATTTTAGCTGTTTCACTTCCTACGATAGAAGTTCATATTTCAAATCCGGCTAGAAGAGAAGATTATCGTAAAACCAGTCTGATAGCGCCTGTAACTGCAGGTCAAATAATCGGTTTCGGACCTATCGGATATCATCTTGCGATGATGGGAATGCTTCAAATTTTTGAGCAAATTAAAGCAATTAAAACGGCAAATAAGGGTGAATAATTTTATTTTATGCAATGAAAATGCCGTGTTTTACGAGTGCGGATACAGTTGCGACAATGAAATTTTTTTAAATCTGGATTCGCGCGCGTTTTTTTTGACAGATGCCAGATATTATTTTGAAGCTCTTGAAACTTTACACGGAGCTGAAATCATATGTGTAAACGGTTCTTTGATAGATTCTGCAAGAAAAATTTTGCGAAGCGAAAGAGTAAGAGAGCTTATTTTCGATCCGTTTGATTTCAGTTATATGGATTTTTGCGAGCTTAGTAAAAATTTGCATGTAAATTTTAAACCGCGCCCAAATTTCAGCAAAAAAAAGCGAATGGTAAAAAGTGAAAAAGAGCTTGAAATTTTAAGATCTGCTGCGCGTTTCGGAGCTTTGAAATTTGATGAGTTTGCTAAATTTTTAAAAGAGTGTGGCGCCGGAAAAAGTGAAAAAGAACTGTTTTTTGAAGCAGAAATTTTGCTAAAAAATAAAGGTGAGTTCGGATTATCTTTTGAACCTATAACAGCTTTAAATAAAAATGCCGCAAAGGCTCATGCTTTGCCTTCTGATGACACGTTAAAAAACGCGGATTTGATATTAGTCGATGCCGGGATAAAATTTAAAAGATATTGTTCGGATCGCACTCGTACAGCAATTTTTGATGAAAATATAAATTTTAAAAAATCTCAAAATTTTAAAAATCAAAAGCAACAAGAAATTTTTGAAATCGTAAAAGAAGCTCAAAATCTTGCTATAAAAGCTGTAAAACCTGGCATTAAAGCCTGCCAAATTGATAAAATAGCAAGAGATTTTATAACTGAAAACGGCTTTAAAGAGGAGTTTTTTCACAGCACGGGTCATGGCGTAGGGCTTGATATACACGAATTGCCGAATATCAGCCCTAAAGACGATACGATTTTACAAAAAGGTATGGTTTTTAGCATTGAACCCGGCATTTATTTACAAAATGAGTTTGGCGTTAGAATAGAAGATGTGGTCGCTGTAAGCGATGATGGTTGCGAAATTTTAAGCGAAAATGTATGAATGTAACTTTAAAAAATAATGGATTTTGGGATTTTAAAGACGCTATTTGTTTTGTAAAATCAGCAAATTTCGGAATTTTTTTTGGTGCAGATAATAATTATAAAAATACTTTTGTGCTTGGAATCGGTGGAAATATGGGCGATACGCGCGCGCGTTTCGAGCGATTTTTGCGCGTTTTAAGGCATGATAGACGTTTTTTTGTAAGTCAAAGTTCCATTATTCTAAAAAATAAACCTTTTGGATTTTTAAAACAAAATGATTTTTTAAATGCTGTTTTGATAGTACAAACATCGCTATTTCCGCAAGCAGTATTAAAACTTTTAAATCATTTTGAAAAAATTTTCGGACGAAAAAGAAGTTTTAAAAATGCGCCGCGAACTCTTGATTTGGATATTTTATATTTTGATAAAAAAGTCAGAAAAAGTGCGCGTCTGATTTTACCGCATAGCGGTGTAAATGACCGTGTAAGTGTTATTTTGCCGTTTGGAAGTTTAAGGAGTTGAATTTGAAAATTTTATCTTTTGTAAGTATAAAAGGTGGGGTTGGAAAAAGTTTGATATCAGCCAATTTTGGAATGATTTTAGCAAAATCTGGACATAAAACCGCATTAGTCTGCGCCGAAAAATTTTCAAGTTTGGACGTTATTTTTAAAATTCAGGTAAATAAAAATTTAGGCGATTTTTTGAATGGTAAATGTGAATTTAACGACATTTTATATGAAGTTAGAGATAATCTTTTTTTAATTGTAGCGGATAATTGCGAAAACTTTGAAAAGCTTCGCGAAAATCTTTTAAAAATTGGATTTGAATATATTTTAATAGATGCGAATAGTGGTTTTTATGAACAAATTGTCAAAATCAGCGATGACTTGCTTTTGATTTCATCTTGCGAACCGGCAGGCGTTAGCGATACTTACGCTTTTATAAAACTTGCAAGCCGTATAAGAAGCGACTTTTTAATTCTTACAAATATGACAAATGACGAAGAAGAGGCGGTTTTGATATATGAAAATCTTGTTAAAATAGCTCACGCAAATATTTCAAAAGATTTGAAATTCGGACTTTTGGGATTTGTCGGTTTTTGTGAAAAAATAAGAGAGTGCGTTAAAAATCGCACAATTTTTTGTGAAGAAATGCCAAATAGCGATGTTTGCTATCAGCTTTGTAAAGCTGTCGGCAGATATTTGAAAAAAAATGGACAAAACGGTATCGATTTATCGAAATTTAGTAGTTTTAGCGCATTTTTTAGGCGAATTTTCAGTTAAAGAAATAGAATGAATAAAGAAAAATTTTTACACGATATTGAAATGGTGGATTCCATTGATTTTGGAAATGATAAATTTGTTACTTTTTTTGGTTCGGCTCGTTTCGATGATGAAAATTTTTTTGTAAAAGAAGCCGAAAAATTGGCTTATAAACTTGCAAAAGCAGGTTTTGCAATCATCACAGGTGGCGGAGAAAGCGTGATGAAAGCCGCAAATAAAGGCGCAAATTTGGCAGGTAGGCGAAATTTAGGCTTTAATATCGTGCTTCCTCACGAACAGCACAGTAACGAATTTATAGACGAAAGTTTTGTTTTTTCGACATTCGCGCTTCGCAAATATGCTCTTATGGTGAGCGATTTTTTTGTAATTTTTCCTGGCGGTTTCGGGACTATGGATGAATTTTTTGAAATTTTGACATTAAATCAAGTGAAATTTAAAAACAATAAAATTTATCTTTATAATTCCAAATTTTGGCTGCCTTTGATCGAATTTTTTCGCGTTTCGCTTTTGAAAAATAAAACTATTAAAGAAAATGATTTAAAACTTTTTAAAATAAGCGACGATATAGAAGATATTTTTGCAGATATAAAGGCAAGTTTATGAAAATTTTAGTTGCTCTTAGCGGTGGTGTCGATAGTGCCGTTTCGGCTAAAATTTTAAAAGATGCGGGTTATGAAATAGAAGGATGCTATATGAAGCTTCACGGAAGAGATGATTATCACGCTAAAAATATTGAAAAAGTGCAGGATGTAGGCAATTTTTTGGAGATAAAAACGCATATTTTGGATCTTTGCGATGATTTTAAGCGTGAAGTTTTTGAGCCGTTTCTACAAACTTATAAAGTCGGCAAAACCCCAAATCCGTGCGCTTTATGTAACAGAACAATAAAATTCGGTAAATTTTTGGATTTTGCCAGGAGTAAAGGTTGTGACAAAATCGCAACGGGGCATTACGCAAAAATCGAAAATAATCTTATAAAATCTGCAGTTGATCTTAGTAAAGATCAAAGCTATTTTTTAGCAAATATCGAGCCGCGTGTAATTCCAAATATAGTTTTTCCGCTTGGAAATATGCTCAAAAAAGATGTCAAAAAGTTCGCCGCTTCATTTCCTGAGCTTGAGAAAATTTCAAAAAGCAGTGAAAGTAATGAAATTTGTTTTGTGGAAAATACATATATCGATGTTTTGAGAGAATTTTATAAAACTGAAACTCCTGGCATTGTTAGAAATTTACAAGGAGAAATCGTCGGCAAACATAACGGCTATATGAACTTTACTGTAGGTAAACGCCGCGGATTTGATGTTTTTGGCGCGCACGAACCGCATTATGTCGTAAAAATAGATGCTAAAAAAAATGAAATAGTAGTCGGAAGCAAAGCAGATCTTGACAAAAACGAGTTTGAAACGCAAAATTTTAACGCTTTTTTAAATATAGATGAAATTTTAAAAATGGATGAAATTTATGTAAAAATTCGTTATCGAAGTGCTAAAATAGCGTGTAAAATTGAAATTTCACTTAACGATAATTTAAACAATGAAAGTTTAACCGATAAAAATTTAAATTTTGAAAATTCAGATTTTTTAAATAATCAGGACCTAAAAGCCAAAATTATTTTAAAAACACCTGCAAATGGAGTTGCAAGCGGACAGCTTGCCGTATTTTATGATAAATCCGACTGCGTAATTGCAAGTGGTTTTATAGCTTAAATTTAAATAATAAAAGTGTTTTTTTGGCAATAAATGCAAGATGATGAAAAGTATAAAAAAATAAAAGAAGCGTTAGATAGACTTCACAAACAAAAACAAAATTCTAAAGAGAATTTAAATTCTCAAACTTTATGCAACAATAATACTATAAACAATCAAAATCCAAATTTCAAAGATAAAAATTTAAAAAATATCAACTTATCCAATTCAAAAGATAACTTAAAAATCAATCATATCTGCAAAACAACGCAAAACAAAATTTTAAAAATTCAGACAAAAATTCAAATTCTAATAAAAATAATAACTCATCAAATTCCATAAACCAACGAGATTATGATGAAGATCCGATTATTATAAAAGACAATAACTTAAATTTATTTTTATTTTGTGGTTTGCTGGCTATGATAATAGTTTTATTAACATGGAATCTTTTCTAGCATAGGCAGTCATTTGCACACACATTTTTTATTGCTTCCATTGCAGCTTCAGTTTATTTTGTTGATTTTAGAAAAAATGCAAATAGTAGATATATTTTATTTAAAAATTCACATATTGAATATATAGTTGACAACACAATAGAAACAGAAATTAAACTAGATGAAATAGTAAGTATTAATAAAACATTTAGTATAAAATATAAACGATATGGTGGAATTTTTTATTTAATAAAAGCGCTATCGTATTTATAGTATTTTGCTTTGTTGCCATATTATTAAATGCTATTTTATTTGGTAAGATAAAAGAGTTTTTCTTTGTAATTATAGCATTAATCATATCTATTTTTATACCAAGAATTATATTGTGGTTACACAATGGCGGAAATATTTTTGATTACAATATTTTTGATGCAATAGTTGTAAAAGATAAAAACAATTTTATAAATATTTTACCGACAGATTTACAAAGCAAACGAGATATAAAAAATTATTTTTTGATAAAAACAGGTAAAAATATAGATAATATACAAAATATTTTATTTATATTATAAGATTATAAGGAGATAAAATGAGTAGAGAAAGTGTTACGCTGGTAAAGGTGAACTTATAAAACTAAAAGATAGTGGTATAGTAAGTATTGATCTAAACTATAAAAACATAAATACAGATGAAAAAGGTAATATTATAAAACAAAGTTCAACCGTTACTTTTGAAGATGGTTCAACTACAATAGCTAATGATGTATGGTTTAAATAACAAACAAATTCCTTAAACTATAATAATGAAATTAAATTAGTAAATTTGATTATTATGATTTAAGACAAACGGATTATAATTTTAAAGTTTATTTTTGATAAAAGAGTAAAAAGCCAAAATTTCAAAGGCAATAAATGCAGGATGATGAAAAGTATAAAAAAATAAAAGAAGCGCTGGATAGACTTCACAAACAAAAACAAAATTCCAAAGAGAACTCAAATTCTCAAACTTTAGACAATAATAAAACTATAAATAATCAAAACTTAAATTTAAAAAATATCAATTTATTCAATTCAAAAGATAACTTAAATAATCAATCATATCTGCAAAACAACGCAAAACAAAATTTTAAGAATTCAGACAATGATTTAAATTTCAATAAAAATAAGAGCTCATCAAATTCCATAAACCAACGAGATTATGATAAAGATCCACTTGTCATAAAAGATTACAATTCGGAAGTTAGCGGCGTTTGGTTATTATTTGTTGTAGTATTTTTAATTGCCGTATTTGCATCCGGGCAAATTTCGCTGCATGCATCCGGTGTTGCCGTTGTGACTATTTTAATTTATATTGGAAAAACCGATGAAAATTCGCCTAAAAACGGAGTTTTTAAATTTACAAACGAATACATTTATTATTCATCCGATATAAAATGTAAAGAAATTAAATTAAACGAAATTTCAAAAATTTCAAATACATTGCAAGCGCTTTATGAAGTTCGTAATGAAACAAAAAAGGCGATCTCAAACAAAAAATAGGAAATATCGGAGGAATTTTTTATTTAATAATTTTGGTCTTAGGGTTTATTTTTGTAGATGAATATAGAAAGCCACTTATTATTGTATTTTCCATTTTTATATTGGGATTTATTGCCCCACAATATCTGTATCATTTATACAAAGACAGCACACTTAAAAAAAAGGTTTTTGATACGCTGGTAATTTCATCAAAATTTGGTTTTAATATATGCATATTCTTTGCTAGACAAAGCGATTATGATGAAATTAGAAAATATTTTTTATACAAAAAAGGAATTGATATAAAAAACGTTTAAATTTAAAGGAGAATATTATGGATGAAAATTCAAAAATACAAAAAGCTAAGAAAATTTTAGATATTGCAGAAGCAGATTATAAAAAGAAACTTTCTAAAGAAGAGTTGGATTTTTTAAAATCTTCAAAACATATGTATGATTTAGCTTCTACTGCAATTAGTGACCATTATGACGAATTGTCACATCTGCCAAAAGGTGCTGGTGCTATATTTATAATTAATGGTACAAGTAGCATTTTAGTGGATACAACAAAAGGGGAAAGCGCTTTAAAGCAAGCTTTTGGATTGTTAGGTGACGCCGCTGTAACTGTTTTTTCTTTTACGCCTTACGGAAGAGTTATAATGTGGGGAAATCTTGCTTTATCGATATTTGACTTAGACGCATCGTCAATGTTTAAAAAAATTTATGATAGCGCTTTGGGTGATTATAAAGGTGCAGTGTTACTTGATAATGGTTTTTTACAAGTAACTATGGATGACGGAACAATCTATGCAAGACCTTTTTTGCCAAATGCTCACGGCAGTCTTTTTGGCGACACCAAAGACGATGTCCTCTTTGGTGGCAACGGTAATGATATGCTGATAGGTCACGGTGGCAAAGACATACTAATCGGTGGAAACGGTAAGGATGATTATTTCGTAGATAATGGAGATATCATAAAAGACAGTGATGGAAATGGTAGAGTATTTTTAGAAAATCATCAATTAACAGGAGGAACTCAAATAGAAAAGGGTTCACAAATTTATAAAGGCAAAGACGGCACAAAGTATGAACTCAAAGGCTCAGACCTTATAATCAACGATAGCATAACAATAGAAAATTTCAATCCTTATGCGGATGAATATTTAGGCATAACTTTATACGAAGCAGGTGAAATAGCAGTAAGCGTATCAAGCGCTAGTGCAAAAGAAAAAGAGCAAAGTATAAGCTTTACAATCTCACTTAGTAGGAATTTGAAAGAAAATGAATTCATCAAAGTCACCATACCTAAAATAGGTAATAATGAAGCAAAAACTTATATGTTTATACATAGTAGTAGCACGGATTGGAAAGTAGCAGACGGCATAGAGTATATCTTTGGTAGCAGCACAAGCTATACATATTCGTGGAGCGATTTAGAATTTGCAAATTTAAATTTACTTGTTGCTTGAATTTTTGAATTTGCAAAAGTAAGTTTAAATTTGTGAATTTAATAAATTCAGTATCAAACAATGCCCAGTGAGATAGAATTTGCAAGGAAAATTTATAAAAAGGATTAAATTTGAATAACGATATTTTTAATAAAAAGAACAATTTAAGAGATTATGATAAAGAGCCGATAATCATAAAAAACTATGAACAAGCTTTTCAAATTTTATCAATAATTATACCTATGATTTTTGCTGCTTATTTAACAGGCTTGATTGTAGCTATTTTTGATAAAAATACTACGGCTGATGATATTTATGTGTTGAGTGCTATATTTTTTACCATTGCTATATTTTGTATTTTGATAGAGTATGCTGGGTTTAAAAAATCAAAATCATTTATTAAATTTACAAATGATTGCATTGGATTTTATAAAAATAATCAATTAGTTAAAAACGTTGATTTAGATAATTTATCCAAAAATATAGCAAAGCCATTACTTGCCTATTTTACAAAAAATACAAAATTTTCAAAATTGCATATTGTATCGTTTGTATTATTAACGCTTTTGTCAATACCAATATTGCATATTTGGTTATTATTTGTATTTGCTAGTGTATTTTGCAATTGTTTTTATAAATTTCTTTTTTGTATATTAACTACAAAAACAGGCGATAGGCGTTTTAGTATGTTTCCAGCAATAATAATCAATGAGCCAGAATTTGCATTAAATAGCGGTTTTGCTATACCGGATTATTTTTTACTTGTAATATTCAGTAAAAGAAAATATAGCGAAATTAAAGAATATTTTTTAAATTTACACAACATAAACATTGATAATGTTGAAAAAATCTATTTTTAAAGGAGAAATGCTATGAGTAATTCAAGCAAAAGAGTATCAAAGGCAGAAGTTGAGTTAAATAAAGCTTATGAGAGATTGTTGAAAAATGCAAATCTTACGAAAGAACTAATTTTAGAAGCTGTAAAAAATGGCATAAAATTAGAAGGAATTCTAACAAGTGCAAAAACTCAAACATTAACATCAGAACAAAGAAAATTATATGGCAATGCGTTAAAAGGAAGCAGTATTGGTGCAAACGCAATAACAAATTTGCTAAACGGCGAAGATACTATTTCGGTAATGACAGGCTCAACTATAAATATTGGATTAGATTTTGGATTGGAAGCTGGTGCTAAAAAAATAAGTGCAAAATTTGCACCACTTGTCGGCTGGTTTTCAGTTGGTGTAGATATAGGCAATTTTATAAATCAATTAACAGGTGGCGAACAATTAGATATAGGTAGATTGATAAATAATAAGCTTGACGAATTGCGTGGAGTAACAAATGATTTACCAGAAATCTTACCAAATGGCATTATGAGATTAACAATGCATGATGGCACAGTCTATGAAAGACCATTAGTTGATATTGCAGGAAATTACCTACTCACTGGCGACACCAAAGACGATGTCTTATTCGGAAGCAATGGTAATGATATATTAAATGGTCACGCTGGCTCAGATATACTCATCGGTGGCAGTGGCAAAGACGATTATTTTGTAGATAACGGCGATACTATCATCGATAGCGACGGCAAAGGCAGAGTATTTTTATCTTCTACAAACATTCAACTCACAGGTGGCACCCAAATCGAAAAAGGCTCTAAAATTTACAAAGGCAAAGACGGCACTACATACGAACTCAAAGGCTCAGATCTTATAATCAACGATAGCATAACAATAGAAAATTTCAGTAAAATAAGCAATGATTTAGATATAGTCTTAGTCGATATAGATGATATAGTAGTAACCATGGGAAACAATCAATCAACCGAGGGTGGCAATGGTAAACACTCAATGGAATTTAAAATAACTCTAAATAGAGCACTAAAAAAAGATGAGTTTTTAGAACTAATCATAAACGGACAAAGGATTAAATTTAAAGAAGGAGATATAGAGCAAACCTATACTCATACTTGGGACGGAAATACAATCAAAGAAGAAGATAGAAAATTTGAAGTAAGTGGCATAGTAATGCAAACTTCTGAAAATTTAAATGTCCAAGTAGTCGTATCAGGTCAAGGTCGCATCAAAGACGACGACAAAGATCCAAACGATGATAAGCCAGAAACTTACGATCCACTTGCAATAGACCTTAATAATGATGGCATAAAAGGCACAAATTTAGACTATAAGATAAATTTTGACCTTGATAATAACGGCTTTAAAGAGGCTACAAGCTGGATAGATAACAATGACGCCTTTATCACCATTGATAAAAACAACAACGGCGCAATCGATAATGGTAGCGAGCTATTTGGAAACAAGAGCATCTCAAATAACGCCTATGCCTACACTAATCCAAATTCAAAAAATGGCTTTGAAGCATTAAGCGAATTTGATAGCAACAATGACGGAATAATAGATATAAATGATGAAAAATTTGCAAATTTAAATTTACTGGTTGCTTGAATTCGTAAATTTAAATTCAAACTATCAAATTTGAGTTTAAATTTGTGAATTTAGATAAATTCGTATCGTGGATAACCGATACGACCTGAAAGGAAAAATTTATGGTTTTATTTTATATTATTTTAATTTCGCCTGTGCTGATAGCTATGGCGATATGGTTTGCTTTGGCTATATTTATACACGGCAAAATTCCAGAAAAGTTTGCTAAAACTCAAACAACCTTTAAAATATTTTCGATTATCGTGCTTGGTTTGATACCGACTTATGACATTATTATTACAAATATTTTGGGGGCATATTATTGCAAAACTATGCCAAAGAGTTTTGTAAAAGAAAAGATTGAGTATCCAGCGAGTATTTATTATGATATTGAGCCGTTAAATAACACTGAATTTTATGCAAATAGCGATTACTATTTAGACGGCATTAAAGTCAAATCTCTCGGTTTAAATGGAAAAGACGGGCAAATTTATATCTATTATTTTGATACAAATTCGAGTGAATTTGAAAATTTAAAAACTATAAAAAACGATTTAAATGCTTTAAAAGCATTAGAAAAAGAAAAACACGATATTTATGTTGCCACCAGATTTAAGGGCGATGTGGATTATTTAGGAGACCCTAGTGTCGATAAAGCCTATGATGATTGGAAAAATATAGAAAAGCAACACGATAATTTATATGACAAATATGATAAATTAAAAAAAGAGTTAATGAAGCTAGAAATAACTACAAAAGATAAAATTCCAAAATTTGATTACACAGCGAAAAAAGAAGAAATTAACCTTAACAAATTAGCTTCTAAATTTTTTAAAGCGATTAAATATACTATAACGAATAATAAAACAAACGAGATAATTTTTTATACCGAAAATTATTATAAGGGCTTATATAATTTAGTTCCAAACATAGCCGATAGCTCCAAATACGATATGGAAGATACTTTTTGTGGTTGCAAAAATATGGAAGTTGGTGTTAAATTTTTAGATATTAAATGCTTAGTTAAAACAAACATTAATAAAGGAGAAATCTAATGAATACATTAGAAAACACAATCACAACAATGGGCTTGCTTTCAAAAGAAGCTTACAATGTTGAAAATTTTCAAATAGGTGCAGAAATTACTGCTAACAATCAAACTTACAAAGTTATTGATTATGCAAATACTACAAACGATTTCCAAGCATTATTGTTAAAAAATGAAAGTGGAAAATTTGTCGTTGCCTTTCGTGGAACTACTAGCACATTAGACTGGCTTAATAATGCAGGTATTGGTTTGGCAAATATAAACGAACAATATAACGATGCAAAAGAATTTTTAGATAAAGCTTTTATTAAAATAGCAGAAGATAAAAAATGTTCCATCGAAGAAGTAAAAAACTATCTTGTTCTAACGGGTCATAGCCTTGGTGGAATTCTTACCCAACAAGTGGGAGCAACCTACGGCATAAAAGGCTATGCTTTTAATCCTTACGGAACAGATAGATTGCTTTCTTTACCATCAAGTCTATCAACTGGAATAGCAAGTAACATTTTGTTAGAAAAAGTTATGAGTGCAGTAGGACTTACCAAAGCAAACGCACAATGGGCTTATGAGCATATTTATAACATATCTTACCAAGATGAGGGTTTGTTAAATGGGGATATTCTTTCAAATTTAGCCACAGAATTAAGTAGTAATCATTTGGGGCATTTTATACCTATTTTGGGCGAAAATGTTGGTTTTGGAGAAGGGCATTATATGGGAACTCTCAACACCGCCATTGCCGAATACAACGAAATAGTCAAAAAATTCGACAACTCTTGCAGATATGAAGATATAACAAATATGTATCTTTCAACTGCTATTATTCACGGCAAAGGTTATAAAAAAGTCCGAGATGAATTTAAAAAACTTGGTATATTAAATGGAAATGGTGCAAATGATAAAATTGCAAATAACTCTTTGCACTTAGAAGTTATAGCCAAAGACACTGACGCAACTTCAATCTTCTCAGGCTCAAATTTAAGCACACCAGCTTTATATGCTTTGGTAAATTTAAACCCTTTCATAGTATCTGGCGTAAATTCAAACGCCTATGCAGAGTTAGAAAAATATAAAGCCGAATATAGTGAGAACTATGTAAGCGATAAGGCAAAAATGTTTAAGGCTCTTATGGATACACCAAAGGTCGGTTCATACTATGATGACTATGAAACAGGCAAGAAAATTTCATATTATACTTCTGTTACAGACCCTGATAGCACAGATGAATACAATCTCACTGATACAGCTTATATATTTGGCACAAACAAAAATGATATAGTAACTGCTTCGGTCGGAAAAGCCAATAGAATTTATACCCTAGCAGGAGATGACACTATAAAACTAACTGGTGGTTCAAACTATAAATTTATAAATTTAAATTTACTTGTTGCTTGAATTTTTTAATTCAAAAGTAAGTTTAAATTTGTGAATTTAAGAAAGGAGAAAGATAAATTTTTTAATATAAAAATCTAAGAATAGTTTTAATGTAAGTTATGCAATAGTTGAATTTGTATGTAAAATTACTATACAAATTTTTTAAATTTAACAAATTTGAAAGGAGAACATTTGGATATTTTTTTGGTGCATTTGGTTGCGTCGATACTGTCGGCACTTTGTGTGAAGTATCTTGCAAATCTTAAAATAAATATATTTTTAAGAATTTTAGCCATAGCTCTATTTATGACTTTTGTGTTTTATGGTTTATGGTGGTGTTTTATTTTGACAATAATTTTATTGCCATTTTTTAAGGAAAAACCACTTGTTATCGGTAGTTCGGACATAAAAAAATATGAAGACGGCGAAACCATAAAAGCAATAAGAAAAGCCGTAACAATAAAAAATAAAAGTGCTTTTTTTGCAATTTTGTGTTGTTTGGTTTTAATAAGTGTTGTATTTTTTGATAGTTTTAGGATTTATAAATTTAAGTATAAATGCGCTACTGGCAAAAATTACAAGGTGGAGATTTTAGACAATAACTATACACTAGATAAAATTAGTTTTGCTAAAACAGATGAGATAAGGCGTTGTGCGAATTCTAGTTTGAGTGATTTGCAAACTGAATGTGGCACAAGAATGGGTTTTAAAAATACAGTAGTTGTAAAATACTACGATAAGGTGATTGCAAATATATACAATTATTTTTTACCGTATAATTATTTTAATGCTAAAATGTATTCTGTTTCATACCCTAATCACTATGATGTTTGTGGTTACAAAAATAAAGATGAAATAATAAAAATTTTAAAAGAAAATTTAGAAAAGGAAAAAGATGAGTAACAAATTTGCGACTTATAAAATTTATGCACAGTTGGCAAGAAACGCCTATAAAAATAGATGAAAGGATAAAAATGGAAGTTTTAATCATAAATCTTATAGTAGCTTTTGCTTGTGCGTTGTGTATAAAATATATCGCAAATTCGCAAATAAACAAATTTGCAAAAGTATTTTTTATCATCTTATTTTTGCTTTTTATTTTCTTTGGATTTTTTGTGTTTGTCTTTTTTCTGACATTTATTTTCTTATTTATCATAAGTAGATATGAATTTGGAATTCAAAGAAAAGCCATAAGAGCAGGAAATCAAGTAGAAGCGACAAAGAAAATTTGCCTACTTAAAAAAACGCAATTTATAACTACTTTAATAGTTTTATTTTTTACTTATGGATTTGTATTTGACGGGTTTAAAATGCTTAAATTTAGATACGAGTGCGATATTAAAAAAGATTTTAAGATAGAGATTGTAAGTGATGATTATGAGATAAAAGAGAGTGATTATATGATAATAAAAAAAGATTTTCCATACACTTACACTTCATACCCAGATAGCAATATAAGTTTTTCATCTAATACTGACTTAAAAAGTTGTTATTGGGCGGATTTATCAGATTTAGCGAAAAAATGTGGCAAAAGTGGTTATAGACATACTGCTGATATTTTTTATAAAAATAATTTGATAGCGAAAAAATATGAATATTTTGTGCCGTATAACTATTTTATGGCAAAAATGCAATCCGTCGAAACAAGTATCCATTATGAAAAATGCGGATATGGATATAACGAAATAATCGATATTTTAAAACAAAACTTAATAAACAAAAATTCTAATGGAAAGGATAAGAGATGAGTAATCAATTCGGGGCTTACAAAATTTACGCACAGTTGGCACAAGATGCTTATTTGGACGATAAACAACAAAAAGGTCAATTAGGTGATTGGAAATTTGAAGGTGCGATACACAATTCTTTCACAGGTTTCGACATAGCAGTATATTCAAATGGTAATGAAAAAGTTATAGCTTTTCGTGGAACAGATTTGACTTGGAAAAGACCTATAAACACTATCGAAGATTTAATAAACGATATACAACTTGCAATTTGGGGTGATGAAAATTTTCAATCACGGTTTGATTTAAAAAATTTATACAATGAACTTGCAGAACAAGGCTATATTTCAAGCACTGATAAAATAGTAGTTACAGGACACTCGCTAGGCGGATATTTAGCTCAGCTTTTTACAATCGCTAATGAAGATAAAATCTCTCATACATACACTTATAATGCCCCAGGACTTGGTGGAGCAAGATTAAATTTCTTGCGTTTATTTGGTATTGAAAGTCCGATAAAATATAATTCTAAAATTACAGACATAGTAGCCAAAGATTTTGCAAATTTAATTCACGAGGTAGGTATGAATATTGGCGAATATATCGAAGTCTCAGGCGATTCTCACGGTATAAAAGACCTAACCCAAATTCTTTATTTCTACGATATGGCTATATCAAACGGAGCAAGTGAAAACGTCGTAACAAACTATTTAAGTGGATTTTATAACACACCAAATTCATTATTTAGTGGAAGTGTAGCTAAAACAGCTCAAAGCACAATCTCACAAATAGAACAAATAGTAGGCAAAGCAAATGGAGCAAACGATATAATAGAAATTTGTAACGCCTATGAAAATAATAATGTCAAATTCAACCTTGATTTAATATCTCCAACTTCAAGCGTAACTTCCTTTTTCTCAGGCTCAAATTTAAGCACACCTGCTTTATATGCTCTTGTGAATTTAAATCCTTTCATAGTATCTGGCGTAAATTCGAACGCTTATTCTGAACTAGAAAAATATAAAGATGAATATAGTGGGAACTATGTAAGTGATAAAGCTAAAATGCTTGAAGCATTACTAGGTAAATCAAATTCTAGTGCATATTATAGTGATTTGCAAACAGGTAAGATTTATCATAGCGAAACTATTGTTGATGATGCCACCACCGATGAATATATCGTAGCAAATAAGGGTTTTTTCTTTGGCACAAATTCTAATGATATTATCACAGGCAAACTTGGTGAAAACTTTATAGATACACGCAAAGAAAACTTTATTTACACCCTAGCAGGAGATGACACCATAACTCTAACTAGTGGCTCAAACTATATAGAAGCAGGAAGCGGAAGTGATTATATAGATTTAAGCGGTATAAAAGATACAAACTCAACAAATACAATCTATGCAGATTTAAAAGATAGCAAAGATGACAAAGATAGTGGCAATGATACAATCATAGGCTCAGCCGGTAAAGATACTATGTATGGTGGCTCAGGCTATAATACCTACAAAGCAGGAGACGGCGATACCATAGAAGATGATGATAAAGGTCAAGGCTCTGTATATTTCAATTCAAATTCTCCACTTACAGGCGGAACATACGATAAAGATAAAGGTTGTTATGTTGGTGGAATTTACGAATATCATCTAAACGGAAACACTCTTATAGTAACAGACACAGCCAAAAATGAAAGCATAACCATCAACAACTACTCCAAAAAAGATAAATCTCTTGGTATAGATCTAATAGAAGCAGATGAGATAGATATAATCATATCAAATGCAACAGTAACAGAAGGAGACGAAAGCGAACCAAATAAAGACGGAAAAGCACCATATAACACTAGTATAGGTATAAAACTAAGTAGAGAATTAAAAGAAGACGAATTTATCATCATACAAAAATACAATTATGAAAAACAATCCACAGAGTTAGTTTTATTTGGAACATTACCACAAGATTATGATACCAGTCTTTTTAAAAGCTTATTAAGTGATAATAAAACACTCGATTTTAGCTGGTATGGAAATAAAACAAAAGAAGAAGATAGAAAATACTGCGTAGGTGGCGTAAATATCTTTGCTAAATCAGATAATTTAACTATAAGAGATATAAAACCGGGATATGTCACTATCAAAGACGACGACAAAGATCCAAACGATGATAAGCCAGAAACTTACGATCCACTTGCAATAGACCTTAATAATGATGGCATAAAAGGCACAAATTTAGACTATAAGATAAATTTTGACCTTGATAATAACGGCTTTAAAGAGGCTACAAGCTGGATAGATAACAATGACGCCTTTATCACCATTGATAAAAACAACAACGGCGCAATCGATAATGGTAGCGAGCTATTTGGAAACAAGAGCATCTCAAATAACGCCTATGCCTACACTAATCCAAACGCAAAAAATGGCTTTGAAGCATTAAGCGAATTTGATAGCAATAACGATGGCATAATCGATGAAAAAGACAAAGAATTTACAAATTTACTTCTTTGGCAAGATAAAAACTCCAATGGTATAAGCGAAACAGACGAATTAATAAAACTAAGTGATAAAGTAAAATCAATAAATTTAAATTACACCAAAAACGGACAAACAGAAATCTCATCTGCTACGCTAAATGATAACACAGAAGTAAAAGTGCAAGATATGTATTTTAATGTAGATTTAAAAAAGACAGAAGAAATCATAGATGAAAACCAAATTCCATTTGAGATAAAATCTTTGCCAAATGTAAAGGCGTTTGGGAATTTAAAAGAATTTGCAAATTTAAATTTACTTGTTGCTTGAATTTTTAAATTCAAAAGTAAGTTTAAATTTGTGAATTTAAAAACATTTCGTATCGTAGATAAACGATACGACCTGAATTTGAATTTACAATGAAATTTTATTTTAAAGGATTAAATTTGGAAAATTTTGAAAACTGGAATAAAAAGAAATTTGATAAAAATTTAAACACAAATTTAAATAATACCAAAAGAAACTACGATTTAGAACCGATAATAATAAAAGACAAATTACACGAAATGTTAATAATTCAAATTTGCATATCAACACTTGCTTTGATTGTTGTTTTGGTATTAGATATACCGACTGATAGAAAGATGTTTTTGATTTACACTAGCATTTTGGTAGATTTAAAAACGCTTAAAGATTTGAGTTTTACAACTAAAATTTATATAAAAAATGATTTTATAGAAAAAAAGAAAGATAATATTTTAGTAGCAAAAATAGATACTAACAGTATCGATAAAATTTTTAAAACTCTTGATAGTGCTTTACCTAAAAATAATTTCGATATAAATGGTAGTCAAATGGTAATAGTTTTTACAATTTTATATTTTTTACTATTGGTTGCAACTGATGGAATTTTCTTTATGTTTTTAGTAATGCTATATATTGCAGTTATTTGTGTGGCTGGATTTTTATTGCCACAATTTTATATACATTGGAAGTATGGAGCAAAAAAAGCCAACTGGTTTTACGATATGCTTTTTTTAAAAGATAAAGACGGCAATTTTTTAAATTTTTTAATTACCGACGATAAAGAATATAATCAGTTAAAAGAGTATTTTTGGCAAAAATTTAAAATAAATTTAGATAGTGTAAAACAAAAATTTTCAGCAATTTATGAGATTAAAAAACAAGATTTAAAACATTTTTAATAAGGAGACAAAAATGAGTAGAGAAATTACAGCTACTACAATTTTAAACAGAGCCGAGGTGCTTCTTTTAAAAGACTTAAAATTAAGAGAAGCAATTATGAACAATATCAATAAAGCTTGGAATATTAGCACAGATTCTTTGGATTTACCAAAAAGATACGCACAATATAGTGAAGCTTTAAATAATAGCAAACTTGGTTCAGGTGCGGTTGGCTTTATAACTGCTGGTGGTAATATTTTAATTAGCAATGTAAGTGGTGAAGATACTGTTGAAACCGTGCTTGGGTTAGGCGTAGATATTGCACTTACAGTTTTGGAAATGACACCGCAGGGTAAGATTATAAAATTTGTAAATATTGGTCTTACGGCTCTTGGAATTGACCCTGCCACAAAATTAAAAGAGTTATATAGGAAATATCGCTATGATGATAATGGCGAATATGAAATGAATAAGATAGCTAAAATTATCGGAGCAAAATCAGTTGCCATTGAAAGTAATAGTATATTAAAAATTACTATGCCTGACGGCACTGTATATGCTAGACCATTATCAGCTTCATTTTTCCCAAGTGGTGTAACTCCAAGTGGTCTTATCACAGGTGGAAATGGTTGGACAGACGATGTCCTTTTCGGTGGTAACGGAAACGATACCCTAATGGGAAAAGATGGTAGCGACTTACTAATCGGTGGCAAAGGCGATGACACATACCTAGCTACCAAAGGCGACACCATGGTGGAAATGGTTGGACAGACGATGTCCTTTTCGGTGGTAACGGAAACGATACCCTAATGGGAAAAGATGGTAGCGACTTACTAATCGGTGGCAAAGGCGATGACACATACCTAGCTACCAAAGGCGACACCATAAAAGACAGCGACGGCAAAGGCTCAGTTCATTTCAACAGACACAAACTAACAGGCGGAACTTATGATAAAGACAGAGACCTTTATATTTCAGATGATTATATCGAATACAAACTCCACGATGACGGAAGATTAGTAGTAAGTGATATGGGAGAAAATATAGTCATAGAAAATTTTAATAAAGACAATAATGATTTAGGCATAATACTAATAGACCCAAAAGATGTAGTAGTTACCATACACGACAATCAAGCAAATGAGGGTGGCAACGGCAAACATACGCTAGGGTTTAAAGTAAGTTTAAATAGAAAATTAGAAGCAGGAGAATACTTAACACTATACATAAACGGACAATTGGTTAAATTTACAGAAAATGAACAAGAAAAAGATAATGCTTATATCTATGAGTGGGACGGAAACGAAAGCAAAGACGGAGATAGAAAATTTGAAGTAAGTGGCTCTGTTTTACAAAGTGGAACTTCTAAAAATCTAAATGTAAAATATATTCACCCTGCAAAAGGTCTCATCAAAGACGACGACCGTGACGATGACCCTGACCCAGAGCGTGAATATTCTCCGATTGTGATTGACTTGGGTAATGATGGCATAAACTCACACGCACTAAATTATACTATAAATTTTGATTTAGATAATAATGGTTTTAAAGAAGCCACAGGTTGGGTAAGCGGCGATGATGCACTTCTAGCAATAGATAAAAATAACAACGGCATAATAGATAATGGAAGCGAACTCTTTGGAAATAAAAGTATCTCAGATAGTGCTTTCTCATACACAAATTCATCTTTAAACAACGGCTTTGAAACACTAAAAAGCTATGACAGCAACAATGACGGCATAATAGATAGCCAAGACGCTGAATTTGACAAGCTACTTCTTTGGCAAGATAAAAACGGCAATGCCATCACAGATAACGGAGAGCTTATAAAGCTAAGTGATAAAGTAAGCTCAATAGATCTAAACTACACAAACACAGATATAAACAATAACTCAAACACCATAAAACAAACTTCAACTGCTACGCTAAATAATGGCACAAAGGTAAAAGCAGATGATATATGGTTTAAGGTAAATTACAAAGACACAGAAGAAATCATAGATGAAAATGAAATTCCATTTGAGATAAAATCACTTCCACAAATCACAGCGTTTGGGAATTTAAAAGAATTTGCAAATTTAAATTCAAACAAATAGAATTTGAGTTTAAATTTGTAAATTTAAATAAATTCGTATCGTGTATAAACGATACGACCTGAATTTGAATTTGCTAAAATTTATCATTGCGAAAAAACGAAGTTTTTGAAGCAATCCAGCAACGCCGATAGGCGTTTATTATTTGCAAATTTGCTTTTTAATAAACGGCTTTGCCGTTTGACTGGATTGCTTCGAGTTTTTCAAACTCTCGCAATGACGGAAAATTAAACATAAAGGATTGAAATATGGAAAATTTTGAGAATTGGAATAAAAAAAAATTTGATAAAAATTTAAATAACGCTAAAAGAAACTACGATTTAGAGCCAATAATAATAAAAAATCACAATGTAAAAATAAACTATATTTCAATATTTTTTCATTTAGCTTTTATAATTTTTATTCTCATTTTACCAAATACCAAATTTAGATTACTGCTATTATATTTGGTTGCAATGTTGCCTATTTTGAAAACAATGTATGATGAATATGCAATGTATAAAAATAGCTATTTTAAATTCTCAAATGATAAAATAGAATTTATAAATAATGGCGAAATTGTAGAAAATTTGCAATTAAATTCAATAATAACAATAATGAAAATACCACAAATGTTTATTTTTAGCAAAAAGAAATTAAAAAATATAAGTTTTGGTATGAAAATTTTAAGCTATATTTCTTGTTTTATATGCGTTGCAATATGGATTATAGGGATAGCCATAACGCAAAATTTATCCATATTTTTAATACTTACTTTGATATTTTTTGGTTTATTTTTATTTTTCGTAATGCCACAAAGTATTTACCAAATTTACAACTCAAAATTTAGATTTTTTAAATTTGTAAATTCGTTGGAATTTAAGATTTTTGATGAAAATTTGCGTTTTATAGTAATTGCAAATGAAATCGAATATAACGATATTAAAGAATACTTTTTAAGTAGATTAAATTTAGATATTGAAAATATAAAAATTGATAAAAACTATTTTATTTAAAGGAGACACAAATGAGTAGAGAATTAGTTGCGAAAGCCGAACTCGACAGAGTTGAAAAAATGCTTGAAGAAGCTGGTATTATCAGAAATGGTGAAGTAAATTTAGCCAAATTGGCTATAAATGATGCTAGTAAAACAATTGATATATTGGCTGATGAACATTTAGAAAAAATGAAACACGGGAAAGGTGGCTTATTCCTAGTTACACAGGCTGGAAATATAGCAGTAGATTTAGCAAATGGGGAAGCTGGCGTAAAAACAGCTCTAAATTTAGCAATTGATACTGTGTTATTTGTAGCACAAATTACGCCTATGGGTAGAGCTTTTCAAGTGGCAGTAAAAGCCATAGATGGATTAAATACTATTGCCTCCCACTTCGGCTACGATATAGGAAGCCTAGCAGGAGAAATTTACGATTGGGCTACAAAAGGAGATAAATATAAAGACTATATTACACAAGATGGATTTCTCCGTGTAGTTATGGACGACGGCACGGTATATATGAGACCGCTTAAAGGAAGATATGGTTTAGCAACTGGTAATTATATGAACGATGTATTATTTGGTGGCGATTGGAACGACACACTTCAAGGTGGTAATGGTAGCGACCTACTCATCGGTGGCGACGGATTTGATACATACAATGCAGGAACACTTGACATTATCCGTGATAGCGACGGCAAAGGCAGAGTATTTCTAGGAAGCTCTCATTAACTAAAAGGTGGCACTCAAATAGAATTTCAAAAACAAGATGAAAAACTAAAATATGAAAAGCAGATAAAAGATATATCTGTCTTTTTAGAAAACGAAAAAGATATGAGAGAAAATTTAAGCGAACTCTACGCAGATACGACAAAAGCAAAAAACTACATAGCTAGACTTAATGAAAGCGGTGAAAAAAGTAAAATAGAGCTTTTAAATTCGCTTATAAAAACAATACAAAAAAAGCAAGACTTAACAGAGCATATTTTAGAAGCTAAATTTATGCTAATTAAGGCAAATCTAATGGCAGGACAGGATAAGGTTTGTAAATGAAAGGGTTGGATATGGAAAATTTTGAAAACTGGAATAAAAAGAAATTTGATAAAAATTTAAACACAAATTCAAATACAAATAAAAGAGACTATGATAAAGAGCCAATAGTTTTAAAAAGTTATAGTAGGCTTTTTAGCTCAATGGCAAATACTTCTGCTTATGGTATTGCGATGTATTTACTTGCTTGTTTCGTATTATTTATTAGGGACAAGAGTGTAGATGGATTTCTACATTTTGCTATTATTATTACATTAATACTGACAATTGCAAATTTATCAAAATATCATATAGCTTGTGTAAAAGAAAAAACTTTTATTGTATTTAAAAATTCAAAAATAGAATATCTAACAGACGGCAAACTTAAATTTTTTGTTGGGTTAGAAAAGGTATTGATACAAGGTAAAAGTTTAACTGGTAGTTTTGCAAATTTTTCGCTTATTTGGCTAATTTTTGTCGCTTTTGTATTTTGTATCTGTGTATATATTGTGCCATTATCATCTATAATTTTTATAACATTTCCATTATTTTTTTTAGTTGGTCATATTATATATAGAATTATTTGGTGGTTAGCTATAAATAAGTCTTTAAAAAATTTTATACTTTTTAATTGTATTAATGCTTTGATTTGTGAATTTTATGATGATAAATCAGGTATGAATTTTTTTATGTTTGAAGATAAATACGGACTAATTTATATTTTTAACGAAAAAGATTATACAGATTTAAAAGAATATTTTTTAGTAACAAAGAATATAAATATTGATAATTTACCAAAAAGGTATTCACCTTTTTGATACAAAATAGAAAATAAAATTTAATAATATTTTTTTAAAGGAGAGAACTATGAGTTCAACAGGTAGTAGAGAAGCGAGAGCTAGGATTGAGTTAGATAAGGCTTGGGAAAAACTTATGAGTAACCAAGAAGTTGTCAAAGAAATTTTTGATTCTTTGATTAAAAATGGTATTGTTACGCCAGCAGAACTGATGAGCAATGGTGCATATTATTTGAAATATGAAGGCAATGTAAAAGAACTTCTTGGCAACTATAAACTTGCAAAAGCAAACGGCGAAGTTGATAATGTAGATGAATTTTTTGCAAATAAAGCTAAGCTTAAAAAAATAAATGAAATTCGTTTTCCTGCTTTCGGTGGTGCTGTAAATTTTATGGGCGATGCCCTCAGTGGTCAAAACGGAAATAGAATTGTTTCTGGTATAGCTTTCGATATTGGAACTTATGCTGTTACGAGATTTATACCAGGAGTTGGTCAAGCTATGCTTGTGCTTGATTTAACAAATCTTTTAGGTATTACAGATATTGATTTAAGAGATAAATTTCAAGATTGGTATGATAGATTGGGTGGAACTACCAACGATTTACCAGACCTAGAAATGCTTAAAAAAGGTATCTTACAAATCACAATGCACGACGGCACAGTCTATGCCCGACCATTTATGCCAAACGCACAAGGTAGTTTGTTTGGTAACGGCAAAGACGATGTCCTCTTTGGTGGCAACGGTAACGATATGCTGATAGGTCACGGAGGAGCGGATATACTTATCGGTGGAAACGGTAAAGATGATTATTTCGTAGATAATGGAGATATAATAAAAGACAGTGATGGAAATGGTAGAGTATTTTTAGAAAATCATCAACTAAAAGGTGGTACTCAAATCGAAAAAGGCTCAAATATCTACAAAGGCAAAGACGGAGTAAAATACGAACTCAAAGACAACGGCGATTTACTCATCAACGATAGCATTACCATAGAAAATTTCTCAAACGATAACTTAGAAATTCATCTAAGTGAATTCGGTGAAATAAATATCAGTATCTCTGATGCCTCAGCCGTAGAAAAAGATCAATCAATGAAATTTATAGTTTCACTAAATAAAGAACCGGAAGTAGGAGAATTCGTAAAAGTTTCTGTTGGTAAAAAAACATATAAATTTATGAATTTTTCAGAGACGAATTATACGATAGATGAAGGAGTTGAAAATGTCTTCGGCGCTCAAGCCGAGTATGAGTATGTTTGGAATGACGATACCGTTAAAGAAGAAGATGAAAAATTTAAAGTAACTGCAAATATAGTAGGTAAAAGCGACGGTTTAAAAGCAAGTGTAATTAAAAACGGTAACGGCACAATAATAGATGATGACAGAGATGATGATCCCGAAGATGTAGATCCAATCATAATAGATTTAAATAAAAACGGAATTACTTCAACTAAATTAAATAATACAATCTACTTTGACCATGATAACAATAACTTTAAAGAAGCCTCTTCATGGATAGATAAAGGAGATGCTTTTTTAGCGTTAGATAAAAATAATAACGGACTTATAGATAATGGAAATGAACTATTTGGAAATCATACTATATCAAATACAAGATTTAAATACACAAACAATAAAGCAACTAATGGTTACGAGGCTTTAAAAGCTTATGATTTAAACGGTGATAATGTAATAGATAGTAAAGATGAAATTTATGATAAATTACTTTTATGGAAAGATTCTAATCAAAACGCCATAACTGATAAAGGTGAACTTATAAAACTAAAAGATAGTGGTATAGTAAGTATTGATCTAAACTATAAAAACATAAATACAGATGAAAAAGGTAATATTATAAAACAAAGTTCAACCGTTACTTTTGAAGATGGTTCAACTACAATAGCTAATGATGTATGGTTTAAATAACAAACAAATTCCTTAAACTATAATAATGAAATTAAATTAGTAAATTTGATTATTATGATTTAAGACAAACGGATTATAATTTTAAAGTTTATTTTTGATAAAAGAGTAAAAAGCCAAAATTTCAAAGGCAATAAATGCAGGATGATGAAAAGTATAAAAAAATAAAAGAAGCGCTGGATAGACTTCACAAACAAAAACAAAATTCCAAAGAGAATTCAAAAGATAATTTAAACAATCAATCAAATTTACAAAACAACATAAACCAAAATTCCAATAATTCAGACAAAAATTCAAATTCTAATAAAAACAGTAATTCATCAAAATTCACAAACAAACGCGATTATGATAAAAATCCGATTATTATTGATGATTACAGTAATTTTTTTACAGGAACACAAAGGCTTTTTGCTCTTATGTTCGGTATTGCTTTTTGTTCTACATTTATTGGGTTTCCTGAAGCAATAATAATTTTTCCTATTATTGTTTTTCCTAGCATAGTATTGGAGTATTATTTTAGTATTAAAAAATCTAATTATACAATTTGTTTAAAAAACAATAAAATTCTTTTTCTTATTGATAGCAATATTGAAAGGATTATCGATACAAACGAAATTTCAAAATATATTTACATGCCTTTTTGGAAAACAAATGAAAAATCTGTAAATATCTATTTTTTTATATTTATTTTAGGAATATTTTGCATATTTTATAACTATATTGAGTTTAATATTTTTATTTTACTTGTATGTGGGGCTGTATGTTTGTTTATATCAGTAGATTTCGGAAATATTTTACATAAAATGCTTGTTTATTTTTGTATAAACAAAACTTTAAGCGGTTTTAGAATTTTTCCCATTTTAATAATAGAAAAGCTAATAGTTGAAAAAACAGTAGAAAAAGAAATAATACCGACATATAGATACGAAGCCGATTTTAAATGTTATTACATTTATTTTTATAATGAATTAGTATATAAAGAAATAAGAGAATATTTTTTGCAAAATTTAAATATAGATATAAGTAAAATAAAAAAGACAATTTCGATAATTTAAGGAGTAAATTATAAATAGAGAAAGCGTTGAAAAAACAGCTTGAAATTTAATTATAAAAACAACAAATTTTTTTAAAACATTTAAGCTAAGATAAAATTTGAATAATATTTAAGATTTAAAATATTAAAATAAAATAGTTTTTATAAAACAACAAAGGCTAAAATTTGAATGATGATAAAAGAGAAAAACTTAGAGAATATCTTAGAAATAATAGACCTAAAAATAGAATAAATTTAGGAAATACCTCTAATAATAAAGAAAATTCTAATAAAAATTTAGAAAATGATTTAAATTTAAATAATTCTCAAATTTCACACAATAAAAATTCAAACAAAAGAGATTATGATAAAGAACCGATAGTTATTAAAGATTATAGTTACTTTTTTGGTGTTTCGTTAAGATTTATTTCATTTTTTATAGGCATAACAATTGTAGTTAGCATTATGTGTATAACAATGAATTCAATAAAAGAAAAAATAGAAATTTGGTTTTTATTTGCTCCTTTGATAGTGCCTTTTGTATTTATTTGTTTTGATTATTACGCTCATGTTGCAAGGGATAGTTATACACTTTATTTTGCCAATAACTCTATTAATTATATGCTGGATAGTAAATTAAAACGCAAAATTAATATAAATGAAATACCAAATTACTTATTAAAACCTTTTTGGAAAAACAAGCTTGATATCCAAGCTGTTATAATTGTTTTAATAATTGTGATTTTTATATTTGCTTATTTACTTATTAGTTTAAGTAAGTCTATACCAAATGAAATTTATTATTTTACTGCCTTGTTTTTTATATCTCAATTGTTTGGAAATATAATATTTAAAGTACTTTTATATTTATGGATAAATAAAACTTTGTATGGATTTAGAGTTTTTCCTACTTTAATTATAGCTGAACCCATAAATCCTAAACTAGGAACTCCTAGTGAGTTTTCTAATAAGCAAAAATATTATTTTATATATTTTTATAATGAACAAATTTATGACGAAGTTAGAGAGTATTTTTTGCAAAATTTAGGCGTTGATATTGATAAAACTAGAAAATTAATTACATTTTAAGAAATTGTTATTTCAAATGGAATTTCAAAATTTTAAAAAATGGCTAAAATGTGTTTGTAATTATTTGGCGATTTGAGCGATAAAATATTTAATAATTTTGTAAAAACAGCCGATGAAAATGAAAGATTTTATTTTTAAGGTTAATTTTTCGGGTTGTAGTAAAAAGTGTGAAAATATGAAATTTTTATGAGAATTACGGATATGTAAAATACGAATATATCAAACTTATTTTTAAAGGACGAAATAAAAAGCGTTATCAACAAAACAGCAAAAATAAAAAATATTTTTAAAATTTAAAAAGTCGCAGACGGATAAAATTTCATAAACCAAAGTATTTTTTTTGGATATCCAAAAAAAGAATTTTTAAAAATTTAAATTTTATGTAAGTTTGAATTCATTTTGTAAATCCGCTTTTTATCTAAAATCACGCTAAATTGCAGCTTTTGTATATATTTTTCATACCAAAGCAAGATTATAAAAGCGAACTTAAAATTTTTAGAATTTTAAAATTTGCTTTTTTATTTTTAAAAAACATATTTTAACTTAAAAATTTTTACATCCATTCCAAGATTTCACTCATACTTGTTGCGTGGAAAATTTTCAAGCCCATTGAATCTTTCGGCTTACTTGGCACAATCGCCGTTTTAAATTTTTGCATAGCTGCTTCTTTAAGGCGTAAATCAAGATTGAAAATATCGCGTATTTCGCCGTTTAAGCTGACTTCTCCTATAAAAACACTTTCTTTACTTATCGGACGATTTTTGAAACTGCTTACAATCGCCGCTACAACCGCCAAATCGCACGCAGTTTCCGTTATTTTCACGCCGCCGATGACATTTACAAATACATCATATCCGTTTAAGCCGATTTCAAGTTTACGGTTTAAAAGCGCTAAAAGCATATCGAGGCGGTTTCTGTCATATCCGGTGCATGAACGCTTCGGATATGCGCTTTCGCTGACAAGAGCCTGAATTTCAACGACCAGTGCGCGTGATCCTTCCATTGTAATGGTTATTGCCGAACCTGCCGCCGCCGCACCTCGCGTGAAAAATTTATTTGCGACATTTTTTGCACTGATCAGTCCTGCATTTGTCATTTCAAAAATTCCTACTTCACTGGTTGATCCGAAGCGATTTTTAAAACCTCTTAAAATTCTCAGCTCTTTACTGCCATCTCCTTCAAAATATAGCACTACATCAACCATATGTTCAAGCACTCTAGGTCCTGCAATCGCGCCTTCTTTTGTGATGTGCCCGATTATGAAAATTGATATATTTTTTTCTTTTGCAAGTCTCATAAGTTCAAACGTTATCTCTCTTACTTGCGAGATTGATCCGGGAGCCGAACCAGCTTTTTCGCTGAAAAGCGTTTGAATGCTGTCGATTATCAAAATTTTATAATCTTTTGCTGCAACTTCGTTTAAAATCATTTCAACGTTGATTTCAGTTAATAAAAATAACTCTTTCTGAACGGCGTTCAAGCGTTCGGCTCTCATTTTGATCTGACTTGCACTTTCCTCACCGCTTACATAAAGAACTTTATAGTTTTGAGAGGCTAAATTTGCAGCTGTTTTCAGTAAAAGCGTAGATTTTCCGATTCCGGGACTTCCGCCGATTAGCACTAAAGAGCCTTCCACAAGTCCGCCTCCAAGAACTAAATTAAGTTCACTATCTTTTGTATCGATACGTGAAATTTTTTCTATTTGTACGTCATTAATTGACTTCGCTTCTACGCCGGCATGTGAAATTTCGGCTATTTCGTTTAAAACTTTTATTTGTTCGGCTTTTAACTCTTTAAAACTATTGAAAGCTCCGCACTCAGGACATTTTCCAAGCCATCTGCTTTGTTGATTTCCACAAAATTCACATTCGTAAATCACAGGTTTTGTTTTTGGCATTTTTTACCTTTTTATTTCTTACTTTTGTGTGATTATATTCAAATTTTAATTAAAAACTCAAAAAGCGAAATATATTGTTTATTGTCTCAATTAATAAAATTGATAAAAGTGCGTAAGTTTTGTTTTGTGAAATAAATTTTACTGAATTTTAAATTGTAAAGACGGTTTTCCGTAAAATTTCAGCTGTTTTTTACGGAAAACGGATTTAAATTTTGAGTATTTAAAATTTTTAAACTTCAATATTTTTCTTGCGTATCAGGAAGATAGCATAAGTTATTATAAAACATACTGCTTCAGGAACTATCCAGCCTAAATTTTGTTCATAAAACGGCAATCTTGAGATTATATAGGTAATGTATTTAATTTGAATATCGCATGTAGTATCTAAAGAATTAATAATTCCTAAAAATGCAGCCAAATAAATGCAGCTTCTATATATTAATGACGATGATTGAATAATTCCGTTTATAAGCGACAAAATTATATACATAATTGTTATAGGATAAATTATATAAAGCACAGGAATGCTGTATTTGATGATGGAATCAAGTCCGATTGTAGCTACACAAAAGCTTAAAAACGACCAGATTATGCACCAGGCACTGTATTTTATTTTCGGTGTAAATTTTGAGAAAAAATCACTTGCCGAGCTAATCAAACCTACGGTTGTAGTAAGACAAGCAAGTAAAAATATCGCTCCTAAAACGATTCTTCCAAAATTGCCGAAAAGATAATCAGTGATATTTGAAAGCAAAGCGGCGCCATTCGTAGCTTCCATAAATTTAGTAGAACTGCTTGCCCCAAGAAATCCGAGCATCATATAAACGCAAGCTAAAATAGCTCCGGCTAAAATTCCACTTTTTATTGTCAAAGAAAAAATGGCTTTTTCATTTTTTACACCTAAACTTCGCATAGAATTTATTATAACCGTTGCAAAAATCAATGAAGCAAGCGCATCCATTGTTTGATAACCTTCCAAAAAGCCTTTTGAAACAGGGTGTGTTGCGTATTCACCGGTTGGAGCGTTGAAATCACCGATCGGATTTATTACGCCGGCTAAAAATAAAAGTACCAACAAAATAAGCATAATAGGTGTTAAATATTTACCAAGAGTATCTATCATAGTACTTTTATTTACACAAATTATGTAATTTATCCCAAAATAGATAAAAGAGTAAAAGCATAACCACAAAAATTTATTGTTCGGATCAATGAATGGAGCCAAGCTAACTTCAAAAGGCATATTTGCAGCACGCGGAATCGCAAAAGCAGGACCGATTGTGATGTAAATAAGAATTGTAAAAGTCATTCCGAAAATAACGCCCGCTCTATTTACGAGCTCATCCATAGATTTACTTAAAGAAATAGCAGCTATTCCTAAAATCGGTAAAATCACGCCTGTAAGACAAAAAAACATTGTCGCTTCATATACATTGGTTCCTGCTTCTTTTCCTAGCATTGGCGGGAATATAAAGTTTCCTGCACCGAAAAACATAGAAAAAAGCATAAGTGAAACGGCAAAAAATTGCATTTTGCTGATATGTTTTTGCATAAATTTTCCTTTAAAAAATTATTATTTTGAATTTTAACAATTTTTATATAAAATTTAGTTAAAATTTCAAAATTTTAAGATATACTCACCTAAAAAATGAAAAAAGGTAAATTTATGAAAATACAAAATTTAGACGAACTAAAAAATTTTACAGATGAAATTCGTTCAAAAAATGGATATAAAGATCCTTTTATTTGGGCAATCGGCAGACAAAGTGTCGGTTCATTCGGTAAAAAAACTATTAAAATGGATTATGCCGAAATAAATTTGAAATCAAATTATGCAAGTGCCGCTATTTTAATAAATGCCGCAATTAAAAATGGAACAAAAATAGATTTTAGCGATAGCGAATTGATTGTTCCGCTAAATAAAGATATTATCGGATATGCGTTAAAAAAAATGAATTTTTTAATCGGCGAAGCAAATGGCGAAAAACATAAAAATTTGCAAATTTTAATGCAAATAGATAAAACATTAAAAGAAAATGAAAAATTTACAAAATACATTTCGCATAAATTTTGTGTTGTTTTTATTTTTGATGATGTTGCACCGAAAAGCGTAGAGAGCGTTTATTTAAAGCTTTATGCGCTTTCAAAAAATTTAACCGCACCTCGAAGTTTAAACTTAAACGGCGCTTTTGGTGTACTTCCTAATTTGGCATGGGATATTTACGGCGAACCTGTTGAACTTGAAATGCTCAGAAAAGATGAAATTTCAAATAAATTCGGTTGTTCTAAAAATTGCGCTAAAATCGCATATGTCGATAAATTTCCACGTTTTTTGGCTCATATAATTCCTGAAAATAATATTAGAATCTTAGATGACAGCAAGGTCAGACTTGGAGCAGCTATTGCTCCAGGGACTACAATAATGCCCGGAGCAGCTTATGTAAATTTTAACGCAGGAACTTTAGGAAGTGCAATGGTCGAGGGCAGAATTTCAAGTTCCGTAATCGTAGGAGAAGGAAGTGATATAGGCGGTGGAGCAAGTATTTTGGGCGTTTTGAGCGGCACAAACGGAAATCCTATCAGCATCGGTAATCATTGTCTTTTAGGAGCTAATTCAGTTACAGGAATTCCTCTTGGGGACGATTGTATCGTGGATGCCGGAATTGCTGTATTAGAAGGTACAAAAATTTTAATGGATGAAAAAAATCGCGCTGAACTTGCCAAATTAAATCCGAATTTTGATTTTTCAAAAGAAATTTATAAAGGTTTGGAACTAGCTAATTTAAACGGACTTCATTTCCGCCAAAACAGCCAAAATGGGCAAATGACGGTCAGTCTAAGCAAAAGAGCTATAAAATTGAATAAAGATTTACACTGATGAACGAAAAATATGCTATTTTTATAGACGCCGAAAATGTCTCTTACAAATATATAAATAAAGTTTTTGAACTTATAAATGTTTATCCTGAGCCTGCTATAAGGCGAATATACGGTGATTTTTCAAGTCAAAATCTTTTAGGCTATAAAGATGAAATTTTATCTCATGCCTTAAAACCGGTGCAGCAATTTCACTCTCCAAATGGCAAAAATGCCGCTGATATCGCGTTGGTAATCGATATAATGGAAATTTTAAACAACACGGACATTAAAAATTTTATCATTGTTTCAAGCGACGGCGATTTTGCAAGTTTGGCTATCAAAATACGCGAAAAAGGCGGTTTTGTAATTGGAATCGGAGAAAATAAAACTCAGATTAATTTTATAAAAGCGTGTGATGAATTTTTTTATTTAAACGAACCTGAACCTGAAAAAAAAGAGAAATTTTTTGGTAAATTATTCAAAAATATCTTTAAAACAAAAGAAAAAAACAGGTCAAAAAATATAGAAGAAATAAAAATTTTACCGAATTTCGATAACAGTGAAATTTTAAAAATTATCGAAATTTTAAAGCTTACAAATGCCGATAAATGTGATGAAAACGGATTTAGCGATATTGGACCTTTCGGACAAAATCTTATTAAGGAATTTCCTGAATTTTCTGCAAAATCTCATGGTTTTAATAAACTTTCAAAATTTATGCAATTTTTAAGCGACAACAAAATCATTGAGCTTAAAAAAGAAAAATCGTTTAAATTTAAGGTTATCGTTGATGGTTGAAATAAAAGTAAACGGTGAAATTTTACATTTTAACATTTCTTTAAGTGTTTCGGAGCTTTTGGAGTTTAAAAATTTTAAAACTGAACGCATAGCTGTTGAACTTGACGGCAAAATTTTAAAAAAATCATTCTGGAATAGCACAAAAATTACAAACGGACAAATTTATGAAATCGTAGAACTGGTAGGGGGCGGATGAAAATTTTTTTAAATTCTAAAATTTACGAGACTGATTCGCATACTTTAAAAGCCCTTAAAGCCGAATTGAAAGATGATTCTGAAATTGTTATTTTAAACGGTTTTGCTTGCAGTGATGATGAGCGATTTAAAGAAAATGATGAAATTTTTCTGATAAAAAAAGGAAAAAAATTAACTGAAGAAACACTTGAAAATCTCAGAAAATCGCGTAATTCGCCTTTCATAAATGAACGACTTCAAAATGCAAAAGTTGCAATTTGCGGACTTGGTGGACTTGGCTCAAATGTAGCTATTGCTTTGGCTCGTCTTGGAATCGGAGAACTTTTTTTGATTGATTTCGATATTGTGGAACCAAGTAACTTAAACCGTCAAAATTACAGTATCAAACATCTATATATGCCAAAAACTCAGGCTTTGAAAGATCAGATACACGAGATAAATCCGTTTGCGAAAGTTCGAATCTTAAACGAAAAAATTACCAGCGAAAATATAGTTGAAATTTTAAAAAATGAGAGTATAATCTGCGAATGTTTTGATAATGCCGTAGCTAAGGCTATGTTAATCAATACCGTAGCTGAAAATTTCAGTGATAAATTTCTTGTTTGCGCTTCCGGAATGGCAGGTTTTGGCAGTTCAAATGAAATTAAAACTATGAAATTCGGATCACGCGTTTATATTTGTGGTGATCTAAAAAGCGCGGCTGCAAAAGGCATGGGGCTGATGAGTCCAAGAGTTATGATTTGTGCAGGACATCAGGTAAATATGGTTTTACGTATAATTTTGAATGAATTTGGAGTATAAAATGCAGGATTTTTTGGAACTTGGCGGTAAGAAATTTAATAATCGTTTGATAATGGGAAGCGGAAAATTTGATTTGGAAATGATAAAAGCTTGCGTAAATACGGCAGGTTGTGAGATTGTAACTTTGGCACTTCGCAGAGTAAATGAAAGCAAAGAACGCAATATACTTGATTTTATTCCGCAAAATGTTACGCTTTTACCGAATACAAGTGGCGCCAGAAATGCTGATGAAGCCTTAAGAATAGCACGTCTTGGAAGAGAGTTAGGGTGTGGAAATTTTGTAAAAGTTGAGGTTATAAGAGACAGCAAATATTTATTGCCGGATAATGCGGAAACGCTAAAAGCCACTGAAATGCTTGCAAAAGAAGATTTTGTAGTGCTTCCTTATATGCACGCTGATTTAAATTTCGCGCGCGATTTAAAAAATGCCGGAGCGGCTGCCATTATGCCGCTTGGCTCACCGATAGGTTCAAATCAGGGGCTTTTAATGAAAGGTATGATAGAAATTTTAGTTTCTGAAATTGATTTACCGATAATCGTAGATGCAGGAATCGGTAGACCTTCTCAAGCTTGCGAAGCTATGGAAATCGGGTGCGCCGGAGTTATGATAAATACGGCGATTGCTACATCAAAAAATTTATCTCTTATGGCCAGCTCTTTTTCGGAAGCCGTAAAAGCCGGTAGAAATGCTTATTTAGCTGGATTTGGCGGCATCAGCAAAGTTGCAAATGCAAGTTCGCCTTTAACAGGTTTTTTAAGGGATTAAAAAATGACCGATCATATGAAATATTTACCAGGAATGCAAGATATAGGCGATGATATAATGTCTAAGGTGCTTAATTTACGCGAAAATTACGATGAAAACAGTTATACGAAAACTGATGTTTTTAACGCTCTAAATAAAAAAATTCGCACGATTGAAGATTTCGGCGCGCTTTTAAGCCCTGCAGCAGGTAATTTTTTGGAAGAAATCGCAAGAGTAAGTCAAGCAGAAACCAGAGCGCATTTTGGAAATAATATCTCACTTTTTACGCCTCTTTACATTGCAAATTATTGTGATAATCACTGCATATATTGCGGTTTTAATGTTAAAAACAAAATCGAAAGAGCTAAACTTAGCGAAGAAGAAATCAGAAATGAGATGAAAGAGATTAAAAAAAGCGGCTTGGAAGATATTTTAATTTTAACAGGAGAAAGTCAAAGCACTACAAGTCTTGAATATATCGGCAATGCGTGTAAAATAGCAAAAGAGTATTTTAAAATCGTTTGCATAGAAATTTATCCTTTAAATGTGGATGAATATGCTTATTTGCATAGTTGCGGCGTTGATTTCGTAATAGTTTTTCAAGAAACTTATAATCCTGACAAATACGCAAAACTTCATCTTGCAGGGCATAAAAGAATTTTTCCTTATAGATTAAACGCACAGGAAAGAGCTGTAATGGGCGGAATGAGAGGTGTCGGATTTGCTGCGCTTCTAGGGCTTGATGATTTTAGAAAAGACGCTTTTGCTACAGGTATTCATGCTTATTTAATTCAACAAAAATATCCTTATGCAGAGGTTGCGTTTTCCGTTCCTCGTCTTCGCCCGATTATAAATAATGCCAGAATAAATCCGCGCGATGTCCATGAAAAGGAGCTTTTACAAGTTATTATGGCTTATCGTTTATTTATTCCTTCAGCAAATATTACAATTTCAACGCGAGAATTGGCGAAATTTCGCGATAACGCAATAAAAATCGGTGCAAATAAAATTTCAGCAGGCGTAAGTGTCGGAATCGGCGGTCATACGCACAAAAAGGGTGATGAACAGTTTGAAATCAGCGATAACCGTTCTGTATCCGAAGTTTGTGAAGCAATTAGAAATGATGGACTTTCGCCTTTAATGAGCGAATATATTTATGTGTAAAATTTTTGCCGTTACAAATAGTGAAATTTGCGGCGGTTTTGAAAATTTGAAAATCAAAGTTTTACGTCTTTGTGAAGCTGAAATTTCAGGAATAATTTATAGAGACAAAGCTTTAAATAGCGCGGATTATGAAAAAAATTTCATTGAAATTTTAAAAATTTGCAAAAATTTCGGCGTAAAACTTTTTTTACATAATTTTTATGAAGTTGCTTTAAAATTAAATTATCCTTATATTTGGCTTCCTTTGCCGACTTTAAAAATGTGCAGTGCAAAAAATTTTAAAGAGATTACGGTTTCAGCGCATAACGTCTATGAAGCAAAAGAGGCACTTGGATTTGGAGCTACGGCACTTTGTTTGAGTCATATATTTAAAACTTCATGTAAAGCTGAGCTCACTCCGAAAGGAGTAAATCTGATAAAAAATGTGCGTGAATTTTTTGATGGCGAAATTTATGCACTTGGCGGAATTTCACCGAATAATTTCAATGAAATTTTACTTGCCGGCACAAATAATCTTTGTTTAATGAGCTCACTTATGCAAATTCAAAACGAAAAGGAATTATTAAATAAATTTTAAAAAATTTAAAATTTAAAAATTTGTTTAATTTTTCTTTAAAATTTGAAATTTTATTTGCAAAAAAAATATAGTATTGTATTTTAAAACGCCAAATATCACTTACAGATAAGATTTAAAATTATTTTAAATTACATTGAAAATATACGTTTATTTTAATCTCATAAATTGAAATTTTTACTTTTTAAAAAATACAAATAAAGTGTTTTATCTTAAAATTTTAGTTTTTAAAGTTGTTATAATTTTTACAGCTATTTGCTTAAATTTGTTTTTATAGAAATTCAATAAATTTTCATTGATTATAAAAGCGAAATTTAAATATTTTTCCTAAGCTTTAGGCATTTTTGAATGAAAATATTTTACACTTAACATTTGAATAAGATTATAAAATTAAAGTTTTTATTTAAAAAATACGCAGTTTTACAGACATAAATTAATTTTTAAATTTTATATTTTGCACGTGATGAAATTTTATAAATAAATTTTGGATTTTGTCGCAGTCTTATAAACATTTTAAATTTCGCTTTGCTAAAATTTAGCGGTTTTTTATAGCCGTATTATTAAAATTTTTAAAACTTTTTATTTTTAAAGCGGGCTTTTAAAAAATAAAAAACAGAATGGGCTATTTTAAATTTCAGGTACTGAAAACAAATATAAAACATTTCATAAAATTTTGAAATTTGCGGTTAAAATTTTACTCTTAAAAATATTTAAATTAAAGTGTTTAAAAATGCAAAATTGCAAGTTTAAACACTTTTTAAAATTTACGCTAAGTATCCAAAAACTCCGGCTAAAATGTATCCTATCACGCATGAAGTGAAAACGCCGATAAGTCCGGGAATTATAAAGCTATGATTTATTACATATTTTCCTATATGAGTTGTGCCGCTTCTGTCAAATTGAATTGCCGCCAAATCGCTTGGATAAGTCGGCAATATATAATATCCGTAGCAAGCAGGTGCAAACGCCACGATGACGCCAGGATGAACGCCTATGGCAAGAGCAAGAGGTACAAAAGCCGTCAAGGCTGCAGCTTGAGAATTTACAAATTTTGAAATCAGCAATAGCATAATAGCATAAGTCCAAGGATAGTCATTTACTACGCTTCCAAGAGCTTCTTTTAACATCGGAGTATGCACGCCGAACATAGTTTCAGCCATCCAACTTATTCCAAAAACGGCCACAAGCGCGATCATTCCTGAACGGAAAATCTCGGTTTTACCGATATTTTCAGCTTTTGCATGTGTAAAAATTATGATAAGTGCGCCGGCTAAAAGCATGAAAAGTTGTATTACATTTGTCATACTTAACGCTTTTGATTTTGTAGTCTGATTTATTACTTTGATTTTTGCACTTTCGTAAATTTTATCGCCAACTATGACATTGTCGCCATTTTGAGTGATGACAACGGTTTTTTCCGCACCGTTTTCTTTATTTGTGATTTTTATTTCATCATAAACAGCGCTTATTTTTGATTTTGATTTGGCGTTTATATTTTCTTTGTAACTTGCTATTTTAGCTTCAAGAGTGCTGTTTTTAGCGTCAAATTTAGCTAAAATTTCATCATTTTTTACGATTTGCACGATTTTTGCGTCGATTTTTTCTTCGAAACTTGGACGAAGATTGTTACAATATCCAAGAATTGCCACAATGCCGATAATTCCAATGAAAATCCACATTGAGAGCCATTTTTTACCATCAAGTTTTACGCCTAAAAGCGAAGCATTTTCATCTCCGCCATAAACATACTCTTTAAACTCAGGATTTTTTATTTTTTCTTGAAATTCTTTGTCTTTATCCAGATCTTTACCGCGAAACCAGCTAAAAATTCCTATCGCCAAAACTCCACAAAATGTCGATGGAATAGTGATTTTAAGCAGATCTAAATATCCGTCAAAATTCGCTAAATGCGAATTTGCGTTTAGCAAAAATGCAGTCAAAGTTACTACCGCTACAGATACAGGACTTGCTATAATTCCCATTTGAGCCGATACTGAAGAAGCAGCCATTGGGCGTTCAGGGCGAATTCCGTTTTTTATTGCGATATCGTAAACAATCGGCAAAACAGTATAAACAACGTGTCCGGTTCCGCATAAAATAGTCAAAGTACAAGTTACAAAAGGTGCTAAAATACTTACGTATTTCGGATTTTTACGTAAGATTTTTTCGGCTACCTGAAGCATACAATCAAGTCCGCCGCTTGTTTGGAGTGTAGCACTTGCTACAACTACGGCTAAAATTGTAAGCATAACGTCAATTGCCGGTTTTCCGGGCTTTATACCAAAACCGAAAACCATAACCAAAAGTCCGATACCTCCAAGCATACCAAGAGCGATACCACCCTTTTTCGCGCCGTAAAACAGACATATGAGAACTATAACAAGTTCTATTGCAAACTGCGTTCCTTCGCTTAAATTCATTAAGAATTCCATGAATTCTCCTTCATAAAATTTGATTTTGCATTTTATTTAATTTAAATTAAAATTCTGTTTAATATAGTGATAAAAATTTATATGTTAATTTTTTATTTTTGAATTTTACGGCTTAAAATTTTAACTCTTTTTAAAATGGATAAAATTTTCATTTTTTGCTAAAATAACTGTTTTTTGAAGGATAAATATGAAATTTCAAATAGATAAAACTGACGGCAACGCAAGAGCCTGCACGATTACGACGGCTCACAGCGTTATAAAAACGCCGATTTTTATGCCGGTCGGCACGGTTGGCGCCGTGAAAAGCTTAGACGCGCTTGATTTAAAAGAAATTTTGGATGCAAAGATAATTTTGGCAAATACTTATCATATGTTTTTGCGCCCTGGTTCAAAGATAGTAAAAGAATTTGGCGGACTTCACGGATTTACGAAATTTGATCGCTCGTTTTTGACAGACAGCGGCGGTTTTCAAGCTTTTTCACTTCGAACAAATACAAAAAACGATGATGACGGAATTCATTTCAAAAGCCATATAGACGGTTCTTTACACTATTTCACTCCAACTTCGGTTTTGGATACGCAGTATGATTTTGGAAGCGATATTATGATGATTTTGGATGATTTGGTGGCTTTGCCTGCCGATCCTAAACGTGTAAAATTAAGTATAGAGCGCACTATAAAATGGGCAAAAAAAGCCATAAATTATCATTTACAAAAACGAGAAAGCGGCGTAGGGCTAAATCAAAATATTTTTGGAATTATTCAAGGCGGCACCGATGAAAATGCCAGAAAATTTTGTGCGCAAAGTCTTTGTGAATTGCCGTTTGACGGACTTGCGATCGGCGGACTTAGCGTAGGGGAAACAAACCGGGAGATGTATGATACGGTAGAAGCTGTGATGCCATATATCGATAGTGCGCGCCCGCGTTATTTAATGGGCGTCGGGACACCTGAAGATATAGTGGAAAATGTTGAGAGAGGCGTTGATATGTTTGATTGCGTAATGCCTACAAGAAATGCAAGAAATGGCACGCTATTTACAAGTTTTGGAAAGATAAATATAAAATCAGCACGTTTTATTCATGACGATACGCCGATTGATCCGTGTTGCGATTGCTATACTTGTAAAAATTACAGTCGTGGATATTTAAATCATCTTTATAGAGCGCGTGAAATAACTTTTTACAGACTTGCAAGTCTTCACAATCTTCACTATTATTTGCATTTGGTTTCGGATATAAGAACTGCGATTTTGGAAGGAAAATTTTTAGAATTTAAAAAAGATTTTTATTCTAAAAGGAGTTAAAATTAAAAATTTTGTATATTCTGTTTTTAAATAGATTTAATTTTTTTTAGTTTCGGCAAAAATTTTTACGAAAAATTTATATAAAAATAATTGAAAATTTATTTTTAAAAATCAAATTTTACGCTATTTGCGAAATTTTAAATTTTATAATATTTTTTAGCGTATTCAATATAAAAGATTTTTGTAAAATTTTATCGCAAATGCGCGAAAGCTCATTAAATTCAAGCTCTGTATAAATGTAAATTTTGAGATTTATTTTAGAAATTTCCGGTTTTTCATTGTATCCTATTACGCCCAAAAATGACAATGAATTTTCTAAAATCACAGAACTTACGCATTCCAAATCATCAAATTTTATACCTGAATTCGTTAAGCCTTTTTTTAACGTGAAAATTACGGCGCTGACTATTCCGCCTACAAAAAGTTCAATTGAAGTATTTTCTTTAAAATCGCTGTCAAAACTTACTTCGTCACCTAAAATAAACGAGCTGTTTTTGCTGAAAAATTTTACTTTTTCATCTTTGTAAATTGCACGAAAATTTAAAATTTCACTCATTTCTTAACTCATTTTTAGCTTCATTCAGCGCGGCAAGTTTTTGCGAAATTATTTTAAAGTCATTTACAGGTCGATTTGCAAATGTCGCAAAACCGCAGTCAGGATTTAGCCAAATTTGCTCTTTGCTCAAAAATTTCATCGCTTTTTTGGCGGCGTTTTTTATAAAATCCTTACTTTCTATAATATCACTTCTTGGATTTATGACGCCAAGCCCAAGAATACAATCCTGCGATATTTTTTTATTTTTCAGCAAAGTTTGAATTTCGCCTGCTCTTGGTGTTGAAAATTCCAAAAATAAAATATCAGGTAAAACTTCTTCAAAAAGTGGAATTAAAGGCGAATAAGAGCCGCTTAACAAAATTTTTTCATCTTTGCTCCAATTTCCTCTGCATACATGAAGTCCGACTTTTATCCCGCAACTTTTTGCAAAGTCGCTGATGCTTTTTATAAGATGCGCTGCAAATGCGAGTTCGGGTGCGACGTCATTTTTTTCACTAAGTGCGGCGCACATAAAAGAGCGCGTTTTTCCCTTACTGAAAACTACTTCGCTTAGCACCGGCTCATCGAATTGCACAACGCTAATGCCCATTTTTGCTAAAAGTTTCACTTCGTCTTTTAAAATTTCAATTACATCTTCACCAAGTTCTTTTTTATCTTTATAAAATTTTGTGCTTAAAGCGCCAAGCCACATTGAGCGCGTTAATAAATAAGCACCTGGCAAAGTAGCTTTTAGCGGATATTTTGTGTGATTTTGTAAAAATTTCATCTCTTCTGCTACGAGCGAGCTTTTTTTGGAAATTTTATCAACACAAATTGCATTTTTTATGCTAAGAGATGGCACGTCAAGGATTTGTAAAATTTTCTCAAATGCCTGATGATTTGGCATATATTCGATGAGATCGGCCATATTCATCTGTTTTACGCCATTTAGTTTATCAGCTACAAAGCTTACATAATTATCTCTTTGCAATTCGCCACTTGTTATAATTTCTATTTCGTATTTTTCTTGAAGTTCAATGATTTTAAGCGTATCGGCATGCAAAATTTCATCAAATTCGTCTTTTGAAATTTCACCGCGCCAAAGAGCTCTTTTCGCGCTCATAAGCTTTTTGCTTCGTGGCATTGAACCTATGAGCGACGTAGTAAAGTTTTTAAACACTTTTTAACCTAAAAATTTAAGATATTCGTTTGCTTTTGTGATTTGTAAAAATCCGCTTGTTCTGGCACTGACCCATTTTTTAAGACCTTCCATATCCATCATTTCTTTGTGTTTCTGATTTTCATAATCCATTTTGCATAAAATTTCATTAAATTTTGCAAATTCTTTTTTATCAAGTCCTATGCGAGAGCTGAAAATACAGTGATCAAAATGCGGTGTTTTGTAGATTACGCGCACATTTTCAAGCGTTCCGTCGTTTGTATAGCGCTCATAATTCATATCAAGCATCCATGAAGCCGAAACTTCGTCTTTTAACAAAGCTTTTGCACTCTCAAGTTCGCCGCCTATATGATCTCCGTTTAGACCTACACCAACGTCAAATCTTACTTCTTTGTAGTGAGTGCCGTATTCAAGTCCGTTTTGGTGCAGATTATAAATCGGGATAAGTCTTGCTTGCGGTGAGTCGATTGCGCCGAAGCCGATTTTTTCACCTTTTAAATCATTTATTGTTTTAAATTTTTCATCTTTTACTATAAGATAAGTGCTTCTGTTTATATCTGTATCTCTCATTGAGCCGTTTAAGCTTTTTCCGTTGCTTCTTAAAAATGTGTCCAGCCACGCAAGCGGCGAATTCCACGCTACATCAACTTCGCCTGCCATCAAAGCATCCACTTGCATTTTATAATCTTTAAAAAATACGGGTTTTAACTCAAAATCGTTTTGTTTAAAAAAATCGGAAATAATTCCCCAAATAATTGTCACTTTGGGATCGTAAATTACAGCTGCTAATTTCATTTTTTCTCCTTTTTACGGAATTTGTTGACCGCTGATTGATTTTCCAAGCCAAATTTTAAGCACATCGACGCTTGGCGCCATAATTTGACCTGCAAAACTGTCTCTTAAAAGCTGCTCTAAAATTCCGTTTTTATTGTAAGCTTTTCCGCCACCGATTCTCATCGCAATTCTTGAGGTTTCAATTGCATTTTCACTTGCATTTATGCGTGCTGCCAAAATTTTGGCAAGTGCATCGCTTTCGCCGTTTTTAGCGGCATTTGCAGCGTCTTTGCTAAGAGCGGCACAAGCTGCCGTTTTGGTGTAAATATCAGATAGATGAATTTGTACTGTTTCTATATTTGCTAAGTTAGAGCCGTTTGGATATTTTCTTGCGGTTGCCCAGTTCGTTGAGTTTTCAAGAACATTTTGGCAAAGTCCGGTATATACACAGGCAAGTCCTAATACAAAATATGGCGCCACTGTTTCAAAAACCTGTTTTGCACCGCTTCCTGCTTCGCCGATTCTGTATTTTTCATCAAGCGTAACATTTTCTATTTTCATAGGACACGATACATTGCCGCGCATTCCAAGCCCGTTCCATAAATTTTTTTCAAATTTTATGCCGCTTTCAAGAGGAAAAATCCAGTTATCAATTCCTTCATCACTGCTTGGAGTCAAAACAGCATAAAAACTTGCGTGTCCTGCTGAAGTTACCATGCTCTTCGTGCCGTTAAACGTAACTTTTTTACCGTCAAATTTTACTTTTAGCTCCGGCATATAAAAGTGTGTGCCTGAGCCGAATTCACTATATGCTAAAGCTAAAAATTTGCCTTTGATTACGCTTTTTGTAATTTCTTTTTTAAGTTCGTTCGAACCGTAGTTTAAAACGCACATCAAAGCGACATTGTGCATCATATAGCAAAGTCCTGCTGTTGCACTTGCACTTGCAAAAGCTCTGACTGCGTCAGCATGATCTGCTATGTCGCCACCAAGACCACCTAATTCTTTTGGGATTAGAAGTTTCAGATATCCCGTTTCGTGCATTTTTTCAAAAGATTTACTTGGAAATTCCGCCTTTTCGTCTATTTGTTTTGCATAAGGCGCGATATTTGCTAGCGCAAACTCACGCGCTTTTTCATAAAAATTTTTCATAAAAAACCTTTAATTTTGTTATCTAAACCTTAGATCTTGAGATATTGTATCAAAAATTTGCTAATTTATGGCAAAGTAAAAACATTTTATTGAAATTTTAATAAGTATTCAAAATTAGATTTTATAAATTTTAGAAATTTAGCGGTTTAAGTTTAAAAGAGATTTTAAAATTTCAATATTTAAAAGATATCAAAACAAATTGGAATTTTAATAATGATAAATTTTGGAAAAATTTTATAACAAAGAGCTGTTTAATAAAATTTAATATTGAAAAAAATGATTTTTTAAAATTAGTTTGTAAATATCAATAAACAAATGGTTTTATATTTAATTTAAAACAGCAAATTCATAAAAGAAAAAATTCGGCTTGAAGTATATTTTGGCGAAATTTATTTATAGTGTAATTTGAATTTTTGAAATTTAACGCAGCCTTTTAACTTTCCAAATCAAAAGGCTGACATTTATAAAATTTTTATAGTATCAATTTTTTTACCTGTCTTTGAAAAATTTTTGAATTTTAGCATTTAGTTTTAGCCAATCTTTCAATTCTAAAATAGGATAGCCGCTATATGCTTTACCGCCCGGTAAATTTTTGCTTACTCCTCCTCTTGCCGCGATTTGTGCAAAATCTCCAACGCTTACATGTCCGCCGCTTCCGCTTTGTCCACCCATTACGACATTTCGTCCAAGAGTAGTCGATCCGGCAAGTCCAGTTTGAGATACGATTAAGCAGTTTTCTCCCAAAATACAGTTATGTCCGATTTGCACTAAATTATCTATTTTTGTACATTTTTTGATAGTTGTGGTTTCAAATACGGCTCGATCTATTGTTGTGCAAGCTCCTATTTCCACGTCATCTTCAAGGACGACATTTCCGTTATGGTAAATTTTTATGTGTCTGCCGTCTTTTGTGTGAGCATATCCGAAGCCGTCACTTCCTATAACGCAATTTGCGAGCAAATGACAGCGATTTCCTATTTTTGTGTCATTATAAATTACAACATTCGGATGAATGATACATTTTTCGCCGATTTGCACATCGTCGCCTATAAATGCTCCTGCCATTATAATTGTATCTTCACCTATTTTTACATTGCTTCCTATATAAACATTTGGCATTATTGTCGCACTTTGCGCTATTTGAGACGGTTTTTTTTCTCTAATCAGCGGTTTTTTGTAATATCCGCTTAAAATCGCAAAAGCCAAATGCGGATTTTCACAAACAAGCGCTGTTGCGCCATTTTGCACCATATCAGCATTTTTTACCAAAATAGCACTCGCTTTACTTTCATTTATAAATTTTGCATTTTTATCGCTGTCACAATAACTAAGTTCACCCGGTTTTGCATTAGTAAGCGAGTTTAAAGCCGAAATTTCAATATCGGCACCGTTAAAATTTATACCTAAAATTTTACAAATTTCATTTAATTTCATTATACATCCAATGCTACGCTTCCGCCTCGAACTATATCGATCGGATTAAATTTTTTGATTGTTTTAAGAAAATTATCTATTTTAGTGATATCGTCGCAAGCAACAACTACGATATTTTCTTCATTGCTATTTATGATTTTGCCGTTATATGAGCTTAAAATCACATTTAAACCAGATAAATTGTCGGCAAAAGGAATTTTAACTAAAACAAGTTCTTTTTCCACAAAATTTGCATCTTCTATAACTTTATAGATTGGGATAAGTTTGTGAAGTTGTTTTGTAATCTGTTCTATTATAGCGGCATCGCCCTTTGTAACGATCGTAAAACGTGAAAGGTTTGTATTCGGGATAGGAGCCACTGTAAGACTGTCGATATTGTATCCTCTGCCTGCAAAAAGACCTGAAATTCTGGATAGAACGCCGTGTTCATTGACTATGATAACGGAAATTGTTCTTCTTATATTTTGCATTTTTTCTCCTTATTCCAAAATCATATTATATAAAACGCCGCCTGCCGGAACCATAGGCATAACATTTTCAAATCTGTCTATATGAGCGTCTATGAAGCTTACTTTATCACTTGAAAGTGCTGTTTTAAGTGCAGATGAAAATTCTTCCTTATTTGTAGCACGAAAACCCAAACCACCGAAACTTTCTATAAGTTTTACAAAATCAGGTTGAAGCTCTATATTCGTAGATGAAAACCTCTCTCCGTAAAATAGTGATTGCCATTGACGGACCATTCCCAAAAAGCCGTTATTTAGAATAATATGAATGACTTTTATATTACTTTGAATCATCGTCATAAGTTCTTGTATATTCATCAGCACAGATCCGTCGCCAACGAAATTTACTACTTCTTTTGTAGGATGAGCAAGCTTCGCTCCCATTGAAGCAGGTAAAGAGTATCCCATTGTGCCTAAACCGCCGCTTGTTAAAAACGTGCGAGGGTATTTAAACGGAAAATATTGAGCTACCCACATTTGATGTTGTCCGACATCTGTTGTAACGATGGCGTCATTTGGCAAGTTTCTTGCTGTTTCTTCTATTATCCATTGAGGTTTTAAAACTTCATCACTGTCTTTATATGTAAGAGGATGAATTCTTGAATAATTTGCGATTATTTCGTGCCAAGTGTTGAAATTTTTAGGATTGATTTCATCTTTTGCACGCTCTATCATATCTTCTACGACTGATTTTACATCGCCGACGATAGGAAAATCGGCGTTTATGATTTTTGAAATTGAACTTGGATCTATATCAACATGAATTATTTTTGCATTTTTTGCAAACTTACTTACTTTTCCTGTAACTCTATCATCAAATCTTGCGCCAAGTGCTATAATAAGATCGGCTTCGCTCATTGCCATATTCGCTGCATAACTTCCATGCATTCCGACCATATTCAGACAATTCGGATCATTACTGTCAAGCGCACCAAGCGCCATTAAGGTTTCAACTGCAGGAATTTGCGTGATTTCTATAAGTTTTCTTACGGCTTCGCTTGCGTTTGAGCTTATTACGCCGCCTCCAAGATAAAATAACGGTTTTTTTGAAGCTTCTATCAACTCGATCGCTTTTTTTATCTGTTTTGAATTGCCTTTATAATTTGGTTTGTAGGTTTGCATTTTTATTTCATCGGGATATTCGAACTCGCCTATTGCAGAGCTTACATCTTTTGGTATATCTATATGAACCGGTCCCGGTCTTCCTGTTTTTGCTATATAAAACGCCTCTTTTAAAATTCTTGGAAGTTCATCAATTGATTTTACCAAGTAATTGTGTTTTACGCAAGGTCTTGAAATTCCGACAGCGTCAATTTCTTGAAAAGCGTCCGAACCGATTAGTGAATTTGAAACTTGCGCTGAAATTAATATAACAGGAATAGAATCCGCATAAGCTGTCGCTAAACCGGTTACCGCATTTGTAAATCCCGGACCGCTTGTTACAAAAGCAACTCCTACTTTTCCGCTTGCTCTTGCGTATCCGTCGGCTGCATGAACTGCGGCTTGTTCGTGGCGAACCAGAATATGCCTGAAATATTTTTGTTTGTAAATTTCATCATATATATTAAGTGCCGCTCCGCCAGGATAACCGAAAACGATTTCAACACCTTCGTTTTTCAAGGCTTCCATGATCATTTGCGAACCATTTAATTTGCTCATTTAGATCTCCTTTTCAAAAATTTTATAATTTTACCCTTAATTATATTAAAGTATCATAATAGTGACATAATAATTTCATTTTCTTATTTCCATTTTAATGTAACCGCCGGCTTCAATTTCTTTGTTTGACGGCAAGGTTTGAGTGTCAAAATTTGTGTTTTTGCGGTGGTTAACGCCATCTTTGTAAAAATCATTATTTATTTCACCGCCATTTTTATGATAATTAAATTCTTTAGTTTCTTTATTGAAATTTTGATTTTGTCGCGTTTTTTCTATTTGGCTTTTATAAAGCGGCTGATTTATCGGGCGATTTGCGCTGTCGCTTGATTCATTAAAATTTGGATTTTTTTTGTGATGATAAGACGAGCTTCCGCGCTCTATAATTTGTATGTCGCCGTAATTTTCAATTTTTTCGTAAGTAGGATATTGATTTATATACCTGGTTTTTGTTATTACTTTTGTTTACGTTTTTTTTGGTATTTCCTGAACGGCTTTTGGCGAAAAATCAAAATTTTTCTCTAAAATTTCAGTGTCGTATTTTTCAAATCCTGTTATCACGCGTAAATCCGTAACGTCAGTGATTTCGCGATTTTTTCTAAAGTTTATAAGCATATCGGCTTGTCCTGCGCTTATCTTGCCTAGCGTCATAAGTTCGTAACGAGAAGCGTCGTTGATATTTATTTTTCCAAAAAGCGTCGTACAAATGAGCGTTAAAATTAAAATTTTTCTCACCGGAATTTTCCTTAAATTTAATTTTTAAGTGATTATAAAATTAAATTTAAAATTTATAATTAACTAAAATTTCAGTCTTAAAAATTAAAATAAATTTTGTTAGAATAACGTTTCAATTTTTTATTAATAAAAAGGAGCAGAATATGAACGGAATTTTCGTTTTAGCACAAAATGAAGTTGCGAAAAATTTGGCGTTTCTACCTAAAGTTTTAACTTCAAATTTCGTCAAAATTACAAAATTGCAAATAAAAGAAGGCGAGCAAAACAGTGCTGTTTTGAAAAAATATATAAAAGATTTTAACGAATTATCCGCCAAAAACGATTTTGTCGTTGTAATCGGCGCTGATTTTATTGATAAAATAGGTTTTAACGCAAAAATAGCAAATGTCCTTAATTTACCGATTATTTCCGTTTGTGATAGTGAAAATTCAGCAAAAACGGTAGGTGAAATTTTAAAAGAAAACAAATCAAACGATTTTGCCAAGGTTTATAATGAAATTTGCGATTTCGGTAATTTTAAATTTAAAATTCAACAAATTGAGCAAAATCCTGAAATTTTTATAAATGAACTGAATTCAAACAGTGTAAATATCGTAACACCACTAAAATTTGAAACAAAGCTTTATGAAATGGCGGCAAAAAATGTAAAGCGCGTAGTTTTACCTGAAAGCGACGATGATAGAATTTTAAAAGCTGCCGATATCGTGCTTAAATCAAATGCCGTAGAAATCACACTTCTTGGCAAAAAAGACGAAATTTCAAAAAGAGCGAAAGAACTTGATTTGAATCTTTCAAACGCTCAAATAATTGACCCTGAAAATAATGAATTCTTAAATGAATTCGCAAATACGCTTTATGAACTTAGAAAAGCCAAAGGAATGGATTTAAAAAAAGCTCAAAAGTTGGTGCGCGATAGAACTTACTTTGGAACAATGCTTGTTTATTGCGGAAAATGCGACGCTATGGTAAGTGGGGCCAGCACTACAACAGCAGAAACGATTCGTCCGGCACTTCAAACAATAAAAATGAAACCGGGCGTTTCTACCGTAAGCGGCGCTTTTTTAATCTGTTTGGATACAAATGTTTTACTTTTTGCAGATTGCGCGATTACTCCAAATCCTACTGTAGATCAACTTGCGGCAATTACGATTTCAAGTGCAAATACTGCAAAAGCTTTTGGAATTGATCCGAAAGTTGCTATGCTCAGTTATTCAACAGGCACAAGTGGAAGTGGCGAAGATGTCGATTTTGTCGTAAATGCGACTGCAAAAGTGCGAGAACTCGCTCCAAATTTAAATGTGGAGGGTCCACTTCAATTTGATGCTGCAATCGATAAAACGGTCGCTAAAAAGAAAATGCCGGACTCAAAAGTTGCAGGAAAAGCAAATGTATTTATTTTCCCGAATTTAAACTGTGGAAATATTTGTTATAAAGCCGTGCAAAGGACATCTGGCGCATTGGCGATAGGACCTATTTTGCAAGGTTTGAAAAAACCTGTAAATGATTTAAGCAGAGGCTGTTTAGTGAAAGATGTCATAAATACGATTTTAATAAGCGCAATTCAGGCAGGAGATAACTAATGAAAATTTTGGTAATAAACTCGGGCAGCAGCTCAATTAAGTTTAAATTTTATGATCTTAAAATTCAAAAATGTCTTGCAAGCGGCATGATAGAGCAAATCGGTGATGAGGTTTCGCATTCTAAAATCGAAACCTGCGACGGTAAAACAATTGAAGAAAATATGGAAATAAGAACCCACGATGAGGGAATTGTAATTTTAAATCGCTATTTAAAGGAAACCGGCGTTTTAACGGATTTAAAAGAGATTGACGGCGTAGGGCATAGAATCGTTCAAGGTGCAGATTATTTTGAAGGACCGGCTCTTGTAGATGATGATGTAATTACTAAAATAGAAGAATTGATTCCTCTTGCCCCTCTTCACAATCCAGCTCATCTTAGCGGCATCCGTTCGTCTTTAAGACACGCGCCTTGTCTTCCGAATGTCGTAGTTTTTGATAATACGTTTTATCACAATATTCCGGATTATGCCTATATGTATGCTTTGCCATACAAATTTTATGAAAAATACCGCGTTAGAAAATTTGGAGCGCATGGTATATCTCATGAATTTGTAACAAAAAAAGGCGCCGATTTTTTAGGAATCGATTATAAAAATTTTTGTGTTATTTCTTTACATATCGGTAGCGGTTCGAGTATTTCAGCGACAAAAGATGGCATTTGTATAGATACATCGATGGGCTTGACACCGCTTGAAGGACTTATGATGAGCACGCGCTGCGGTTCGGTAGATCCTGCTATTATTCCATATATGAAACGTGTTGCCGGATATTTGTCTGAAGATATAGATACGATAATGAATAAAAAAAGCGGACTGTTAGGAATTACCGGCACGAGCGATTTTAGAAAAGTGCTTGAAAGGATGCATAAAGGAGATGAACGCGCTAAACTTGCATTTGATATGTTGACTTATCAAATCGTAAAAATAATCGGCTCATATTATGCTATTTTGCCGCGTGTCGATGCTATTATTTGGACAGCCGGAATAGGTGAAAACTCAGCTGAATTGCGAGAATCCGTCAGTAAACGACTTGCTCATTTTGGAGTCGGAGTTGATGAAACTGTAAACGTTAATTGTATAAAAAAACCTACCGATATAAGCTCGCAAAATGCAACGATAAAAACTCTTGTCATACCGACTGACGAAGAGTATTCAATCGCAAAAGCTACTGAAAGAATTCTTTTAAGTTTAAAGAAATAGTTTTAGAGCGTGGAAACGCTCTAAATTTTAATTTTCGATAGACGTTTTAATATTGATTTTATAATTTAAATTTTTATATATTTTTTTATGATTTATAATTGAAATATCATTTTTATTTAATATTCAAAGATGTATAATTTTTGAATTATTTATTAAAAGGCTAAATTTTGAAAACCAAATTTTTAAAGATTATCAAAAAAATAGCTTATATAATTTTAGAAATTTCACTATTTTTTATTATTATTGCTGTATATTATTACTTAACAAATGAAAAATCAAGAGAAGTTTTTCATAAAACTTTTTTTGTAGATTCTGATACAAAAATAGACCCAAACTCAGAACTTGCAAAGTATGTTACACAAGAAGAAATTGATGATTTTGCTTTTAGATATTGGGATATAGATATAGATGAAGTAAAAAACAATCCCTTAATGGAAAATTTTCGTCAAATTTTAAAAAGTAAAAACACAAAAAATATCTTAAATTTTATGAAAGATAATAACCTAAGTGCAAACATAGAACTTCATCGTGGTGTTACTCCTTTAATGTATTCAAGCTTTTATAATGACCTAAGCACCACAAAAGAGCTTATAAATTTAGGTGCTGATGTCCATAAAAAAGATAAATATGGTTTAAGTCCATTAGCTTATGCAATAGAAAATAATTCTACTAAGACAGTTAAAATTTTACTTGATAATGGGGTTGGCATTAACGAGGTTGATTTTGTTCAGTTTTATTTATATACAAGAAGTTATCGTTCAATTGATTATTTAATTATAGATAATGACAAGATAGAGTTAAAATTTAGCAATTTATATGGAACAAAGAATATACGTTCAAAAGATGCGATTAACCCATTTGCATATGCTGTAAATTTAAATTTATTAGAGATGACCAAAATAATTTTAGAAAGTGGATATAAACCAGAAATTAAAAAATATAATTATTATGAAACATATTATATCTCCGACAAAGAAGATATTATGTTTTATAAATATTTGATTGGATATCCCAACTTCGAACCAATGCTAGATTTGCTACTTGAACATAATGTCTCAGGACAACCCTCAAAAGAACTTATGAAAGAAAAATGTTTAAATGATTGCTCAAGTAGATATAGAGACTATATAGAAGATAAATTTAATCTAGTAAGAAATGAAATTTTAAAAGATTATAACGACGAAACAAAACTTATAAAACTTGATTTTTATTATAAAGACTACAAAGAAACTATTAAACTTATAAATGATAATAAAATAGAAACCATAATTCCAAGTGATGAAATACTAGAAGAGTTTGACTATTTAACTAACGAAATAAAATGGTATGCAAAGTATTGTGCAGAAAACTATATGGAAGAACTTAAAGATTTTACAGGTGCTGGGGATTTGTTTTATTGGACATGGAAAGAAGGTAATAAATACTCAGGCAATTCAAATGTAATAAAAGGATATGAAAACAGCAAAGCCACTTTTAAAGACACAAGAGAATTTGCTACTTTTTATAATGAGAGAAATAAAAGACTAGAAATAATTGGATTATTATATTCATATAAAAACTGTGATGATAAAAACAGTCCAAATTATAAAGGCAAAGAAGAGTGTAAATACTATGAGAAACGAGTTTATATAAAAAATAAATAAAGTAAAACTAACTAAATATAAAAGGATAAAACAACGGGCGAAGCAACATTTAACAAAGGAAAATGGCGAGATATAAAAAAGGCTGAGTTTAGAAAAAGTCTAAAAAATAGTATGCTAGGTAAACATGATAAAATAGTAGATAAAATTTGCGATTGGTACTCTTCTATACTTGATGAAGTTTTAAGTGCTAAAGATATAAATACAATAGAAAAAGCAGAAAAAGAATTAAAAAATATAAAATATGCAAAAGCTTTTTTTATTTTTAGTGGGGCTACTCTTTTTATTTTTGATTCGGTTAATAATATTGTTGAATATAAAAACCTACCAGTTGATACAACTGGTTCAAGCATAGATGATGGAAATAATAAGTTATATCCTGATAATGTGTTTGAATTCAGGCAAGTTAAGGATAAATACCATTCAAATTTAAGAAACAAAGTTATATAATTTATTCATTACATTTAAAGGTTAAATTTGAAAAACAAATTTTTAAATTCATTGATAATTATAACTTTAATTTTAGTTGCTTTTATAGTTTATAATAAATTCAAACTCTCTCAAAATTCTCATTTTACAGTTACAGCTGATACAGTTATAAAACCAGGTTCTGGAATTTCAAAGTATGTTACACAAGAAGAAGTTGATAGTTTTAGTTTTAGGTATTGGGATATAGATTATAACTCAAAGCCAAATGTAGTTGAAGAGCCACTTAAAGATATAGAGCTTAAAAAACTTCTTAAGTCAAAAAATACAAATAAAATCTTATCTTTTATGAAAGATAATAATATTAGTATTGATTATAGACTGTATGGTGGAGTTACACCTTTAATGTATGCTAGTTTTTGGGGAGATGAAAACACAACAAAAGAGTTAATTAATCTTGGTGCAGACATCAGAGCTAAAGATGAGCAAGGTTTAAACCCTTTTGCTTATGCTTTATCTATGAATAGCATAGGAGTAGTTAAAATTTTACTTAATAATGGGATTAAATTTGAAGAAGCAAAAGTTATACAATATTATTTAACTAACTTGCCAAATTACTACAACATAGAAAAACTAATTGTAGATGGAGATAATGTTAATATTATTTATAAAGATATAGAATTTAATCACAACCATTCAAAACCAGCAGTTTATGTTTTTGATTATTTAGTTTATAGCAACTCCTATGAGCTTGCAAAAATGGCATTTAGAGATGGTTATAAACCATATACCTATAATTATATAAATGAATACGACCAAGTAGAAGTTGGAAATTCCATAAGTGATATTTTTACAAAAGAAGATATTGATGATCATATGATTCTTGCAAAACAATCAAAAAGAGATATGTTTGACTATAATTTATCTATGGATGAATTAAAATATAACCATAGTTTATATAAACCGCTAGAAGATATCCCCAACCACGAACCTATGCTAAATTTACTACTAGACCACAATGTATCAGGACAACCATCAGAAGAACTACTTAAAAAAGAGTATGAGAGGTGTTATGAAAACAGAGTTAATTTTATCAAAGATGATTACGATTTGTATTATGGAAATTTTATGGCTATTGAAAGACTAAAACAATATAGAAAAGAAGAGTCAAAAGCAATACCTATTTCAGAAAAAGAATACAATAGATTTAGACCAAAAACACTAAAAGCCTACAATGAATTTTGTCTTGATGAAAATAGCACATTTAAATCAACAAAAGAATTTATAAACTATAAAAACTGGATGAATAAAACAAAAGAAGTTAATGGATTTATATACTACAATAGAGATAATCCAAACAAGGTGATCTATCTTGATAAAGATAAATCTAAAAACTAAAAATTTAAAAGGATAAAACAATGAGTGAAGAATTTCATAGAGGCGATTGGAGACAATCAAAAATAGATGGCTTTAAAAAGATGATAAAAAAGATACCTTTTTTAAAAGAAGATGGTTATTTAGCTAAAAAGCTAGAAGATACATATGCAAATTTGCTAGATGATGTGTTAAATTCTTCACCAGATTTGGATTCTAAAAATAGTGCAGATTTAAAACTAGTTGGAAAAAGCGTTATACTTTTTGTCGGACCAACTTTATACATTTTTAACACATATAGCAATACTATGGAGTATATAGAATTAGATATAGATACTAGTGGTTCAAGTATAGATGATGGGAATAAAAACTTATACCCAGATATAAGCAAAGATGCTTTAGAAGTTCTTTTAAGGTCTATGGGTGGTGATGTTATAGAGACACTAACTTTTGGCAAAGTTATAAAAGCTGTTGGAAAAGTTACTGGTATAGATGAGTTTTTTATAGATGCAGTTACGACTATTTTTGATATTGACTTTGGTAGATTTAGCATAGGTAATGCCGTATTAGAAAACCATCTAATAACTATAGACTATAAAGATATAAATTTACATACCACTCAAGAGAGAAAGTATGTATTATACAAAGCAAATCCTATCTTTGATAAAGCCCTAAATAGCGTTTGGAGTAAAATGGATTCTGATATGCAAACTCTAGATAGAGTTATCTTTACAAGATATGGAACACCTGTGGAGCTTATTTATCATAAATATTATAAAAAAGATACAAACATTCCTAACACCTTTGAATTTAGAGCTGGTTCAAGTGATGATAAAATAATATCAGTTTTAAGAAGAATAAGCTATGTTAATGAGAGCAAAGGAAATGTAGTTCATTTGGCAAAAGAAACTAACGGTGAAGCTAGAAAACTTATAACTAACTACTATGCAAATGATGGGACTAATAGTGATAAAGTAAAAGATGATTTGTATAATAGTGAAATTAAACAAGCCGCTAAATACTGTCTTAAAGAACTAAAGGGCTATGCTTTACAAGGAGATAATTTAAATATTAAAGAGTATGAAGATTTAAAAATCTACTCAAACAAACATAAAGATAGTGGATTAGAGTTTTTTAAAGCTGTTATAAAGATAAAATAGCTGAAATTTCACATACAGAAAAAGACAAAAGATATAATACTTATACTGATACAAAAACGAATACTTTCTTATGGAATACAAATGGAACTTTTACACCAGCTAAAAAGATAGTATTTGTAGATGGTAAATATTCTAGCAGTGCTTCTGGCAAATATGATATATTTGGCTATTCGAATCCAGATACTATAAATTTAACAAAAAATGCTGACAATGTCTATGCTGAACTTGGTCTTGGCTCAGATACCATAACCACAGGCAGTGGCAATGACACTATCTATACAAATGCAGATATTGATGATGAGTTTGATAAAGAAATAAATTCTATTGTAAATACAGTAAATTCAGGTGAAGGTGATGATACTATATATGGCTCTAAAGGAAAAGATAAAATAACTTCAGGCGAAGGAACAAATCATATTTATGCAGGCGGCGGAAGCGATGAGATAAATGTAACAAACAGCGGTAAAAACTATATCTATACCGGAATAAGCGCCGAGGGCAGAGAAGATAAAGATAATGAAAGCGATATAAACACCGTAAATCTAACTTACGGAACAAATGAAGTATATGGTTCTAAAGGAATAGATCTTATAACTTCCGAAAATGCAGGTAAAAATTATATAATCACAAAAGATGGCGATGACGGTATAAATATATACGGCGGAGAATTTAATGAAATCTTTACCGGTAAAGGAAGCGATACTATCACAATAAACAGTGCAAAAGGACCGAATTATATCGATACAAGCACAGATTCAAAAAACTCAGAAGATCAAGACACTAAAGATGATATAAACACAGTTGTAATAACCACAGGACAAAACTATATATACGGCGGAAAAGGAGTTGAGAATTTACATATACTTGAAGGAATTAATAATGCAGATTTAGGTAATGGTAAAAACATAGTAGATATAAAAAATGGAACAAATACTGTAGTTATTTCAAGAATTTAATACAACTAAAATACCATTCAAATTTAAGAAACAAAGTTATATAATTTATTCATTACATTTAAAGGTTAAATTTGAAAAACAAATTTTTAAATTCATTGATAATTATAACTTTAATTTTAGTTGCTTTTATAGTTTATAATAAATTCAAACTCTCTCAAAATTCTCATTTTACAGTTACAGCTGATACAGTTATAAAACCAGGTTCTGAAATTTCAAAGCATGTTACACAAGAAGAAGTTGATAGTTTTGCACTAAGATATTGGGATATAGATATAGATGAAGTAAAAAACAATCCCTTAATGGAAAATTTTCGTCAAATTTTAAAAAGTAAAAACACAAAAAATATCTTAAATTTTATGAAAGATAATAACATAAGTATAGATACACCACTTCACTATGGTGTAACACCACTTATGTATGCTAGTTTTTATGATGATGAAAAAACTATGAAAGAACTTTTAAACTTAGGTGCTAACCCAAATTTAAAAGATAGCTATGGCATAAGCCCATTAGTTTATGCCATAGAAAATAACTCTATAAAACATTTAAACTTTTACTTGATAATGGTGCTATATTTGATGAAGATATGATAGTGCAAAACTATTTAACAATACCTTGCTATGCCAGTCCTGAGAATTACTGTGGCATAAACAAGATAATTGTCTATGGCATTAATGAGTGATAAATCAAAGGCAAAAAGCTTTATGAAAAGAGCAGGGGTTCCTGTAATTCCTGGAAGTGATGGCGTTTTAAAAGACGTTGAAGAGGCTAGAAAATTAGCAAATGAAATGGGTTATCCAGTTATCTTAAAAGCAGCAGCTGGTGGTGGCGGAAGAGGAATGAGACTTGTTACAAAAGGTGAAGATTTAGAAAAAAATTTTTGGGCAGCTGAAAGTGAAGCGTTAAGTGCTTTTGGAAATGGCTCAATGTATATTGAAAAATATATTACAAATCCTCGCCATGTTGAAGTTCAAATTTTAGGTGATGAGCATGGAAATGTAATTCATGTCGGCGAAAGAGATTGTTCTATGCAACGCCGCCATCAAAAATTAATCGAAGAAACTCCTGCTACAATTTTAGATGAAAAAACAAGAGAAAAACTTCATGAAACTGCCATTGCTGCAACAAAAGCGATAGGTTATTATGGTGCTGGAACTTTTGAGTTTTTATACGATCAAGATTCAAAAGAGTTTTATTTTATAGAGATGAATACAAGACTTCAGGTTGAACACTGCGTAAGTGAAATGGTAAGTGGTCTTGATATGGTTAAGTGGATGATAAGAATAGCTCAAGGTGAAAAACTTCCTAGTCAAGATGAAATAGAATTTAGAGGGCATTCAATAGAGTGCAGAATAGCAGCTGAAGATCCAAAAAGTTTTGCGCCAAATCCTGGAAAAATAACTAAATTTATAGCTCCAAATGGTAGAAATGTTAGGTTTGATAGTCATATTTATGAAGGATATAGTGTTCCCCCATTTTATGATAGTATGATAGGAAAACTTATAGTTCATGCCGATACTAGGCAAAAAGCAATCGCTAAGATGAGAGTTGCTTTGGATGAGCTTATTATTCAAGGCATCAAAACAACTAGAAATTTCCATTTGAATATGATGGAAAGTGCTGACTTTGCAAATAATAAATTCGATACAAATTATCTAACAAAATATTATTAAGATTAAGCCGATATTAATATCGGCTTAATCTAGCTTAAAATCTATAGTTAAGACCTAGTCCAATAATTTGATTGTTGTAGTCATCGCCAAATTTTCCATTATATTTAAATTCTAACTTTAAAGAATCTGTAGGCATATAATCAAAACCACCTCCAACTACGCCGAGCAAATCATTTTTTGCATCAGATTTGATTTGAGCTTTTTTACTAGGATTTGATATGAGTGAGAAGTCTATTTTTGTTTCATCATCCATAGTTTCTACGATTAGTCCAGCTTTTCCAAATAAAGAAAACTTATCATTTATAAGGTATTTTGACTCAAGTCCAGCTTGAAGTTCTAAACTATCAAAGTCTTGTTTGTCTACGCTTAAAGCTAAGAATTCGTCACCATTTTCTGTGTATGCATCATTTTTTACATGTATATAGTCAGCTCTGAAGTATGGTGTTAAAGAAAAAGAATTGCTTAAACTTACATCTTTATAGATTCCAAACCCAGCTTGATAGAATTTGCTATCGTATTTTGATTTTATGGTTTTATCTATAATAGAGACTGTTTTATCGCCTTCATTTTCTGAAAAACCAACACCTGCTAAAAGATTAATTCTTAAATCATTTATTGCATAAATATCACTATAAATTAAAGCTTGATATGTATCACTTTTTATATTTTGATTTATATCACCATCAATATCGCTTTTTGTATAAGAAACAGCAAAACCTAATCGAGCATTATCTGCTATTTCACCATCAAAACCTATAATGGTTCCATAGTGATCCGCATCATATCCTAAAATTCCATCATTAGTTGAGCTTTTGTGACTAAAACTTCCTATTGTTTTAGCCCAGAAATTTTTATCACTTTTATATGTACTGCTAGATAAAATTGCATCTCTTGAAATTTTTCCTGCATCAGAAATTACTTGTATGCCAGCACCTGATATAAGCGGTTGAATAGTTTTTAAGTCATTTGCAGTAATATTATCTTTAAGCATAATATCACCAAGTGTATTATCTATCAATCCAGCATCAATAATATCACCAAGCCCCCAAAGTCTATGCATTCCTGCATTTAAAAGCATGTCTTTTGCTCTTGGAACCACGCCTATTAAAATATCTTTCTCTTTAGTAAAGCTCAAATCATAAAAAGTAAGATCTTCTAAAATAGTAGGATTAAACCAACCAATTAATTTTTGATATTCTAAAAATTTATTTTGTTTTATAATATCGCCATTTTTTAAATTTTTTACTGCTTCATCTTTTACACTAAGAGTTGCACCATCTATTTTTAATGTATTGGCGATTAATTTTCCAGTTTGGATATTTTCTATACCATCGCCTTTTGCTCCTATTTCCAGTGTTGATGATTTGTCAAGAGTTACGTCTTTATCGCCTTTAACTATTGCACCATTTGAAATAGCCAATTTTTCATTTTTAAAAACTACACCATCAGTGAAGTTTAACACTCCTTCTTTTACTTTTGTATTTCTCCAGTTTTTAAAAGGAATTTTTATAGTGCCTTTACCAATTTTTGTGAAATTTTCACCACTTATAGAGTGGTTTATTGTTTTTTCACCATCTGTTTTAAAAATAGCATTTTTAATTTTAAAATTTAAATCATTGTCCTTAAAGCCACTAAACAATTTTCCACCATCAAGAAGTTCAACTGTGGAATTTGTTACATTTATATTGTGAGACCCACTTGTATCTTTTGCTATTTTTGATACTTTTAAAACGGCATCATTGTTTAAGTTTAAAGTTGCATCATTAGGTCCAAAAGTTAGAGTATTTTTAACAGTTAAAGTTGTTTTGTTATCTATAGCGGCTGTTGTTTTTTTATCTTTGCCTAATGTCATATTAATGTGGCTAGTTTGTGAGTTATCTATATTTGTATCGCCTGATACTATAAAAGAACTATCTCCTGTTGTATTAAACACCGAGTTTTTTATAAGAAGGCTGCTGTCACCTTTAAACTCAAAATGTTTAGTTGTGTATTTTACATTATCAAATGTGCTATTTCCTGCAAGACTTAATTTTTCAGTTTTCATAGCTGAATTTTTAACATCTACTTTGCTATTTATAGTTGCGTCTTTTAAGTCAATATTTGCATCATTAATGTTGAGGTTTCCATTTTTAGCTTTAAAAATATTAGCTTTTAAATTTGTATTTTTATCTATTGTTATCTCTCCATTAAATTCTGCATTTTCTATTTTCATGGCTGAATTTTTAACATCTACTTTGCTATTTATAGTTGCGTCTTTTAAGTCAATATTTGCATCATTAATGTTAAGGTTTCCATTTTTAGCTTTAAAAATATTAGCTTTTAAATTTGTATTTTTATCTATTGTTATCTCTCCATTAAATTCTGCATTTTCTATATTAAGATTGCCACCGTTCATAGTTGCTTTTTTATCTATTTTTAAATTTAAAGCTTCGATGTTTGAACCAGTCAAATTTAAGTTTTTAGTTTCAAGTGTGCCTTTACTATCTATTTTGGAATTTTGACCGAGATTTAAATTATCGGCTATAAAAGTTGAATCTTTGCCTATATTTGCTATACCATCTAGCTTTGCGTTTATTACTCTCATATTAACTTTGTCATCTCTGCCTGCGGAGTCTCTTTTTTCCATACTCATTTTTGAGGTTTTATCTACATATAAATTTGTAGCTGTGATATCGCTTTTTTCTTGAAGTTTTAAAGTGGAGTTTTCTAAGATATTAAGCCCATCAACTTCACTTTTAGAATTATTTATAAGAAGATATGAATCTTTTGTTATATCAAAAGATTCATTATCTTTATTTTCACCTTCACCTTTTGATTTTACATTTACATCTGCTATTACAAGTTTTGCACCTTCTGTTTTTACCTTAACTATTTGACCTTTTTCGTTTTTGCCATTTTGACTATTATTATGTGCATCATCTATATAATCAGGTTCACTACTATCAACATATACTTTTGAATCCTTTTTTATGACATGGTCAAGCTTGCTTAATATTAGCCTACCATCAAGAGCTTTTTTTGTTAGGATAAGTTCATTGTCTTTTTGAATTAGGGAGTAAGCACTATTTAGGCTATTATCCTCTAATTTCGCCTTGCTTTTGTCAAAAGATAAACCATCTTTGGTTTTTGCTATTGTGGTTTCAACGCCACTTGCATCTTTTTGTAAATTCACAAAAAGATTTCCATTTTTTAAGTCCATTTTATTAGCTTTTAAAATACCACCATTTTGACCTTGATATTTCATTGATAAAGTTTTATCCTTTGCTAATGTAAAATCACCATCTAAAGTCAAACTACCATCTTCTACATTTAAATTTCCTTTAAAATTATCCTTGTAGTCTTTAAATGTAAGATTACTTTTACCTTTTTTAATGATATCGGTTGCATTTTCTACATTTGCATAAATGTCTATAGAATGATCTGCCCCCTTACGCCTATATGTGTATTTATCTTTTTCTATATCGAGAGTAACTTTATTTTTTAAATCTATATGTCCGCCTAAGGAACTAGCTTTTAAGCTGGAATTATCAAGAATGGCTTTTCCTTTGTCATCTCTTATTACAAAGTGATTTTTTAAATTTATAACAGAATCTATAGCATTAAATTTTCCGTCATGTACGAAGATTCCGCTAATATCATTTATTTTTGCATTAACTAAATTTATAGCTCCGTCATTTTCTGCACCTAGGCTACTGATGTTGTTTATATTTGAATTTATAAAACTAATATCCCCACCATCGGCACTCCAAAAATAATTCCCTTTTTTGTGTTTTTCTATGGTGCTGTTTAAAAACTCAGCTTTACCTCCTTTTTGGGCGGTTACTTGCTTTATCTTAGCAGTTGAATCTTTAACTATAAACTCTCCACCATCTTTTATAAAAATAGTATCTGAATTAATAGTAGAATCATCAAATATTGCCTTTCCATTTATATGGCTAGACTGATTTGTAAAATTTATATTTGATTTATTCTTTGCTTTAAATTCACCACCTTTTTCTACATTAATTCCTTCTTGTCCTGTATATTTTGTATTATCTAGGGTAGCTTTTCCGCCTTCTTTTACATAGAAATATTGAGATGTTGATATTTTTGAATCTTTTATATCAAATTCTCCATTTTTTATTATTATGCTGCCTTTGTTGTATAAAGGTAGGTTTTTTGCTATAAATTTACCGCTATCTACATTTATACCACCTCCATATTCTATAAATACTGCTTCATCTTTTGCTTTGTCCTCATTTAAGAGTTTTTCATCAGCAGGTTTTTCACTAGTTAAGTTTACAATACCATTGTTTGTTATTATAAAATTTTTAGCTTGTATTTTAGGGTCTGTTACATTTAGTTTTCCGCCATCTATAGTTATGGTATTATTTACTCCTGTATTTGTACCTTTTATTCGGACATTGTTTATATTAACCTCTCCGTCTTTGCCTACATTAAATTTTTGTGTTTGTAAAAGCCCTCCATTTTCAGCATTTAGCTTTCCGTTTTTTACTAAAATTTCAGGCGAATAGACATAAGTATCAGCAAAATTTGCTTTTCCACCTTCATCTATCAAAAAAGACATAGCTGGTCTAACACTAGTTTTGCTAGCATTTAATATAGAATTTTTACCTATTACATTTATTTTTTCAGCTGTTGTATTATCTTTACTACGGGATTTATTGCCAATATTGAGATTTAAAGTTCCATTTAATATATCTATATTAAAAACACCTGCTTTTTGATTTTTATAATAATCAGTCCATGAAGGACTAGCTGGATTATGTTTAGCTTCTAAAAATGAAACATTTACTACGGCGTTTTTATCTGAAGCCATAAAATCAAGAAATTTATCACCTTTATCATCTTTTTTGATAATACCTTTTCCGCCTATAAGAAAATGTTGTCCCTTTAAACCATATAAATTTACTTCTGTATTTTCATTAGCACCTATTGTTGTAGAATATAAATAAACCGGAGATTTTTGTGTTTCTTTATTGCCTTTTATGGTTAATGTTTTACTTTTATCTTCAAGTTTTCCATCTATAGTGCTTGTGACTTTATCATTTTTAATTAGTCCTTGCACTCTATTAGATTTATCATTAAAAATTTTAACTTTGTCATAATCGCCAATTTTATAGACTACAGTTGGATTTGATTTTTTAATGATTCATTTGTAATAGGTGAAGCATTTAAACTAGAACAAATAAATACTGCACAAACTAAAGAGAAAATTTTATTCTCTTGCCAAGAAAAACGAATATTGTTTCGCATTTTCATTTCTGCCCCTTTTAAATTGAAAATAATAATGATAAATTGTATCATTTCTTTATTAAAACAAAATTAATTTTTCTTTGATGTGTTTCGTTAGTAAGATATTGTGAAAAATAAAAGCCAAGAACAACTCGGCTTTTTAGAATTTATATTATTTGAAATTTTAATATTTAGTAAGTTTTTAGTTTATTTTTTAGGAGGTAAAACTTCTATGATGGCATTTGCTCTTAGTTTTTCAAAGTAATCATCAACTGTTTTTCTTCTTTCATTTTTAGCAAACATTTCAAAAACTTGATCTTTCGCAGTTTCAAAATCTACTTTTTTAACTCCATTTTTAGAATCAATTCTTAAAATTAAATCCAAGAAAAGCTAATATTAAAACCTTAAAAATATATGATTTAAAAATAGATAAATATAGAGAATTTTGTCCTTATCAAGATAGTAATTTTAAGTCTATAAAAGATTATATAAGCTATAAAAATTGGCAAAATAAAATAAATAAGATAGATATGGTTGATTATAGATATCCAGAAAAAATCTATCTAAAAAATAAAAATATGACACTTAAAGAATTTCAAGATATTGAATATGAAAAGTATATTAATGAAAATAGAGGTAAAAATGGAAAATCACTTAAATAAAATTACTGATTTTAAAACTTTAGTTGAACCAAATAGTTTTAACATAAATTTAAACGACAATTATTTAAATTTGAAATTTTAAAAAGAATTTAATTAAAAGGACAAACAATGGCAAAGTTTGAAAAAAGGTAATTGGAAAATGAAAAAGATATCGAAGTTAATAAAAACATTAAAAAACAGTCCAATCGGTAAAAACGAATATATATGCGATGAAATAGAAAATTGGTATTTATAGACTATAAATATAACTAAAATATCATTTTGATTTGATATTCAAAGGCGATAAAATTTGAGTTATTTTAAAATAGCTTATTAAATTTTATAATAAAAACAGCAATATAAAGATAAAGAAAATTGTAAATATATTAAAAGATAAAACGGTTGATTTCAATAAATCCAACTAAAGTTTATATTTAAGTTTAAAAGTTTTTTGTTTGCATATTTTGATTTTTTATGCTGATACCTTTGTCGCTTGTTTTGTATAAAAACATAAACAAAATTTTTTAAAAATGTTTCTTTAAATTTAACAGCGCACATTTAGTGAAATATAAAATTCCAATACAAAATTTGAAATAAAATGCAAGATTTCTGTTGTTAAGATTTTTAAAAACGCTGTATTTTAGAATAAGATAATTAAGATAAAATTTTCATTTAATTTATTTTGTGAAATTTTAAAAATTCCACAAAATTTTATTTAAACCAATTTTTGATTTTGTCAAAAATGCCGTCCGCAGTTTTATCAAAGCTTTCGTGAAGTTTTTCCAAAAGCTCTATTTGCTCGTCAGTTAATTTTTTAGGAGTTTGCACGTTTATTTGAACGATTAAATTTCCGGCTATTTTAGTGCGGATATTTTCGAATCCCTCTTTTTCTATCACGAATTGATCTTTGTCTTTACTGCCTACTTTTAATTGTAACTCTTTTTCGCCGTGCATTGTAGGTACTTTTATGGTTTTTCCTAAAATCGCCTGTGTGAAAAAAACCGGAACTTCTATGTAAATATCGTCGGCGCTTCTAACGAAAAATTTATCATCTTTTACTTGGACAGCGACATAAAGATCGCCTATTTCACCGCTTTTTGAAATATTTCCTTTTTTTGCGATTCTGATTCTGATTCCTGTATTTACGCCTTTCGGAATGTCAAATTTTACATTTACTTGCTCTTCGATAAATCCTTTTCCGGCGCAATCATGGCATTTTTCTTTTACTATTTGACCGCTACCTTTGCAAAAAGGGCATGTTTGTGCGAAGCTTAAAAATCCGCTTCTTTTTACTATTTTACCGCTACCGCCGCAATACGGGCAGGTGTTTAGTTTCTTATCTTTTGAACCTGTGCCGTCGCATGTTTTGCACGGTTTTTTAATTTTATATTTTATATCTTTGCTTACACCGAAAAATGCATCTTTAAAACTTATACTGACTAAAATTTCGCTATCCAAATCGTAAGCGTCATCGTATCTTTGCGAACGAGATTTATTGAAACCGCCGCCGCCAAAAAACGTATCAAAAATATCACCGAAATCAAATCCTCCAAAATCATTTCCAAAAGCGCCGTTTAATCCTTCTTTACCGTATCTGTCGTAAGTTTGACGCCTTTCATCGTTTCCTAAAACCTGATAAGCTTCGTTTATTTCTTTAAATTTTTCTTCAGCTTCTTTATCGCCTGCATTTCGGTCGGGATGGTATTTGAGTGCAAGTTTTCTAAAAGCTTTTTTTATTTCGTCGCTGTCGGCGTCTTTTGGAACGCCTAAAATTTCATAGTAATCGCTCAATTTTTACTCCGTTAACATTTTAATAAACTTGTAATTTTACCCAATTTTATTAAAATGTTAATAAATTTTAGATATAGTTAAGGCTTAAAAATTAAAAAGGATAAAAAATGATAAACGTTTTGATGATTGAAGATGATTCTGAGTTTGCTCAACTTTTAGCCGAATATTTGGAAAAATTTAATATTAAAGTAACAAATTATGAAGATCCGTATCTTGGAATAAGCGCTGGAATTAAAAATTTTGATCTTATGATTTTGGATTTGACGCTTCCTGGAATGGATGGTCTTGAAGTTTGTAAAGAAATACGCGAAAAATATGATATTCCTATCATAATAAGCTCTGCTAGAAGTGATGTAAGCGATAAAGTAGTAGGACTTCAAATAGGAGCTGATGATTATTTACCCAAGCCATACGATCCAAAAGAGATGCATGCGCGCATAATGAGCCTGATTCGCCGTTATAAACGCACCGCTCAAAAGGAGGAAAATGTGGTGGTCGATAGCGCTTTTCGCATTGACGAGAAACGCCACGAGATATTTTTTCATGACGCGCCGCTTACTTTAACTCCTGCCGAATATGAAATTTTAGAATATTTAATAAAACAACACAGTTTTTCTGTTTCACGCGAACAGTTGGTTTATCATTGCAAGAGTTTAAAAGATAAAGATTCTAAAAGTCTTGATGTGATAATCGGAAGACTTAGAGCAAAAATAGGCGATAATTCAAAAAATCCGACTCACATTTTTTCAGTTCGAGGAATCGGATATAAACTAATCGGATGAAACACTCTATAATCAGCAAAATAACAATTATTTTTGTTATCGCATTCGCCCTTGTATGCGCGCTTTTTATAACATTTGGAAATATGCAGACCAATAAGGCTTACACAAATATCCGTGCAAATGAAATTAATGCGATAAATTATCTTTTAGGGCTTTATGAAAAAGCTACGCCGCCGAGCGATTTGGAAAAGTATTTTAGAAATTTCGGTTTTCATTTGGTACGGGATAAAAATATAGTCACAAATGTAATAACATCAGGTGAAAAGGAATTTACTCAAAATACGCCTATCGGAATTTTTGAATCGATTAAATATGGCGGTTCGATATATTTGACAATTAAAAACGAAACTTTTTTAATTGTTTTCGAAGGTCTTGGCACGCAAAATTTAAACGATCCGTTGTGGATAGGATTTATACTTACCGTCATTGTGCTTTTTTATCTTTATCTTTCGATGATAAAAAGTTTTTCACCGCTAAAAAAACTTACAAAAAATATCAAAAAATTCGGCGCCGGAAATTTGGATGTGGTGATTATCGATAAAAAACGCGAAGACGAAATAGGTGAACTTGCCGATGAGTTTAATTTGGCGGTTTCTAAAATAAGAGAACTTGTATACTCACGCCAACTATTTTTAAGAACAATTATGCACGAGCTTAAAACTCCGATTGGAAAAGGTCGAATAATCAGTGAAATGATTGATAGTGAAGTGCAAAAAAATCGCCTAATCAGCGTTTTTGAAAGACTTGAAATTTTGATAAATGAATTTGCAAAAATTGAGCAGCTTTTATCTAAAAATTATGCTTTAAAATATCAAGAGTGCCATTTCAGCCTTATTTTAGAGCAGGTTCGAGATATTTTGCTGCTTGATAATTTTGATGAAAAAATTTCAGTTTGTATGAATGAAGACGCTATAATAAATGTTGATTTTCAGCTTTTTACATTGGCTCTTAAAAATCTTATTGACAATGCTTTAAAATACAGCGACGATAAAAAAGTGCGTATAATTTGTGATAATGATAAAATCAGTGTGCAAAATACAGGAAAACCGTTACTTATGAGTTTTGAACATTATAAGCAGGCTTTTGTGCGAAACAATGCCGAAAAAGTAAGCGGAATGGGACTTGGACTTTATATAATAGATAAAATTTGCGCTATGCATAATTTTCACTTCGAGCATAGTTATTGCGCCAATATGCATACTTTTAGTGTGATTTTCGATAAACCTGCGATTTCACAAAAAAATAAAAAAAGCAAAAATGAAAAATAATACAAAATTTGACGAACTTGTGGCTACTTTTGAAAAACTTCCGGGAGTCGGTAAAAAGTCGGCTCTGCGTTATGCTTATCATATAAGTATAAATGATCCTTTTTTAGGACTTAATTTAGCAAATTCTATAGAAAATGCCGTGCGAAATTTAAGACGTTGTGAAGTTTGCGGGGCAATTTGCGAAGATGAAATTTGCGAAGTTTGTTGCGATACTTCAAGAGATCGTGAAAAAATCTGCATTGTAGAAAGTCCGAAAGATATTTTAATTTTTGAAGAAAATGCGATTTTTGACGGGCTTTATTTTGTGCTTGACAGTTCAGGCGACGAAATTATTACCAAACTTCAAAGAATGATTGAATTAAATGGCGTAAAAGAGCTTATTTTCGCGATGACGCCCGGAGTAAATTCCGATATGCTTATGCTTTATGTGGAAGATAAAATTTCAATTCCAAATCTGAAATTCAGTAAAATCGCTCAAGGAATTCCAACAGGTGTAAGCGTGGATAGTATAGATTTTATTTCGCTCAGCAAAGCCTTAAAAGATCGCGTGGGAATTTAGTTTTATTTATAAATTGTAATAAAACGCATATTCTGATTTTTAAAACTGAAAATTATCTAAAATTTTATAAAAAATCGATTTTATGTCATATTATGAAATTTATTTTAATTGTAAAATAAAAATATCCAAAATTTTATCCATTTGAAATTTAACTTCTAAATATAAAGTTTTAAAAGCGACCGATTATATTTTTCAATAAATTTTTTTCATTGCTCTTCAAAATTTGCTGTAATAAAGTGCCTTTGAAACTTATTTTTTTATAATTTTATATAAATTTTTTATTTTTTAAGCATATATATATTATTAAAATTACAAATATATTTTATTTTTAAGGAGTCATCAAATGATGAGCAAATATGCGGAAGATATATTTCGTGAACCTGCCGTGTTACGAAAAAAGCTGGATATGTATCTTAAAACACCGCAAAAAACGATGCTTTATGCAAGAGCGGCTGAAAAATTCTTTTATAGCAGCGGCAAACGCTATATAAAATTTCAAATTACTTGGAGCTGGAGTTGGTGGGGATTTTTTGGAGGTTTTTTCTTTATAGAAAAAATTATATAGAAGCACTCGTGATTTTTATATGTTCAATATTTTTAAGTTGGATACCGTTATTGATTTGGGTAGTTTGCGGAGTATAAAATACTCTGTTTGTATGAATTTTTTAAAATGTCTCGAAATGCAAGATGATGAAATGTTATTAATTCAAGGCGGTACAAACGATTGGGTTATTTATATAGCAATTATATTTATTGTTGCTGTTTTTTCAATTTGTATGTTTGCAGCCTTATAAAAAATTTATTATGATTTTATCTTATTATCCGCTTCTTTTGAAAGTGGATAATAACGATATAAAATAGATATTCTATATAAAATTTTAAAAACATATAAGCCGAAATTCTAAATAAGTATTTTTATGAGCTTTATTTTTTTATACAATTTAAAAAAACTATGCAAAATAAAATTGAATTTTTATGACAATAAAAATAATCGCGAGATAAATCTTTTAAAAAATTATAATTAAATTTTAAGCTTAAATAAAAAAAGGCGCTGCAAATACAGCGCCTTTAAAATTTATAAAATTGCAAAAAACTACTTTTTAAGAGCTTCTTTGGCATATTTTATTCCCAAATCAAATGCTTTTTCGTTTAACGGGCGTGTTTTTTCAGGAACTGTAGATAGCATTTGATCTTTTACTATACCGGCTTCCATACATTTTGTAAATTCCACCGCGATGGCAAGCGCCACTACGCTTTGTGTAATTACGTTTCCTACTTCTTCTTTTGCGATTGTGATGATTGGAATTTCGTAAATTTTGAAATTTTTGCGGTCTTCATCAGTCGGTTTTACAAGATTTGGCTCAATTACGATTGTTCCGCCTTTTTTAACGCCTGATTTAAAAGCGTTGAAACTGACTTGTGCTGTGGCAATCATAAACTCAATTTCACCTTCATTTGCGTAAGGATATAAAATTTCTTTATCATCCAAAACTATATCGACCTTAGTCGGACCGCCTCTGACTTGTGATGTATAAGTAGAAGCTTTTACGCCGTATCCGCCTTTCGCTATTTTTGCAGCAGCTAAAATTTCACCTGCTAAAATAACGCCTTGACCGCCAACGCCTACAAATCTTAGTTGGTTCATTTTATCTCCTCAAAATTTATTTTTGTCTTATTTTGAGCTGCTTCTTTTACTTTCGCGTAAGCTTTTGTATATTCCAAATGCTCGTTATCTTCATGCAAAACGCCGCATGGAAATAGTCCTTTGCGCTCTTCTTCGCTCATTTTGTCGTATTTAATTTTTGTTGTAATACGAGAATTTACCCATTCAAGCATTTTTGTTGCTTCTCCCATTTTATTTTTTCTACCTAAATTTACGTGGCAATTTGAAAAAACATCAAAAAAACTGTATCCGTCGTGTGAAAAGCCTTTTACAAAAAGTTTTTCAAGTCTATCAGGGTTTATCACGCTTTCGCGTCCTACGAATGTAGCTCCTGCTGCAGTTGCCAATTTTGCCGCATCAAAGCTTGGATCTACGTTTCCGTATTGCGCTGTAACAGTCCAAAGACCACGTGGTGTAGTAGGGCTTGTTTGAGAGTTTGTAAGTCCGTAGATAAAATTGTTTATTAAAATGTGATTTATATCAATATTTCTTCTGCAACCGTGAATTGTGTGATTTCCGCCAATTGCAAGACCGTCGCCATCGCCTGTAACTACGATAACATGTTTATCAGGATTTGCCAATTTTATGCCTGTTGCATAAGCTATAGCGCGTCCGTGAGTCGTATGAACTGTATTGCAATTAACATAAGAGCTGAATCTGCCGCTACAGCCGATTCCGCTTACTACGCAAACATCATCCATATTCCAACCCATTTTATCGATTGCTCTAATTACCGCTTTTAAAATCACACCGTCACCACAGCCCCAACACCAAAGTGTAGGCATTTTATTTACACGCAAATATTTATCATAATTGAAAGCCATAATTAAAACTCCTTAACTTTTTCTATAATTTCGGTCGGGCTTATCGGTCTGCCGTTTGCTTTAAGAAGTGTTTTGAAATCATCTCTTAAAGTTACTCTTTGAATTTCGCCTAGATATTGACCTAAATTTAGCTCTGTAACCAAAATTTTCTTAAATTTTCCACCTATCTTTTTTAGCTCTTTTTCAGGGCTCGGCCACAAAGTAATAGGGCGGAAAAGTCCTACTTTTATACCTTCTTCGCGCAATTTTTCAATAGCTGTTTTAACGGATCTGCTTACGCTTCCATATGCAATAATGCAAATTTCGGCATCGTCCAGTTTATACTCTTCGTATTTTACAATCTCATCTTTGTGAGCGTTGATTTTATTAAAAAGCCTTTTTATGCTGTAATCAACTATTTTACCGTCTTCTGTCGGAAAGCCTGTAGGGCCGTGATGAAGTCCTGTTATATGATAGTGATAGCCTGTGAAAAATTTGTTTAAAACGGCAGGTTTATCGGCGTCTGCCTGATAAGGTAGATAATCTTTAGGATCACCGTTAAACTCAGCTCTTTTTTCTGTTTTTAAATCTTTTAGTTCAGGCAATACGGCTTTTGCTTGCATATGACCTAATGTTTCATCTAAAAGCAAGAAAACGGGAGTCATAAATTTCATAGCAAGATTAAAAGCTCTAACAGTTTCACTATAAACTTCCTCTAATGAACCTGGGCATAAAGATATGCTTTGATAATCGCCATGAGTCGGGTTTCTTGATTGTAAAATATCACCTTGTGCAACTCTGGTTGGAAGTCCTGTACTTGGACCGCCGCGCATTACATTTACGATTACAAGCGGAATTTCGGCGATAAAACCAAGACCGATTTGCTCTGATTTTAGTGAAATTCCAGGGCCTGAACTTGCTGTCATAGCTTTTGCGCCGCTCATAGAAGCTCCAAGTGCAACTGAAATTCCTGAAATCTCATCTTCCATTTGTATAAAAGTGCCATTATATTGAGGCAACAATCTACTCATTTCGTGTGCAACTTCGCTTGATGGCGTGATAGGATATCCACCAAAAAAATTGCAACCGCACTCAACGGCAGCTCTTGCTACCAACATATTTCCCGTTGCAATAACTTCTCTCATATTTTTATCCTTTCAATGCCATAAAATTATTTGCTTTGATTTTTTCGGCTCTTTCTTGCGATTCTTTTGAAAGTTTCGCAAATTTAAAGCCTTTTTCCGCTACATAAATTGCAAAATCCGGACAATGTATTTCACAATCCCTACAGCCTATACAAGTAGTAGGATCCAACACTTCTATCATCATACCTTGAATGGCGTTCGGATCTTCTTTCATTGCCAAAGTACCGCTTGGACAATAACTTACACAGATATTGCAAGCTTTACAACGAGATTCATCCACCCAAACGGCAGTGTCTTTCGGTTGATTTATCATACCTTCTCCTTATCCTAAAATTTCTTTAAGTTTTGTTCCTATGTGAGCCGGAGTATCTACTACGTGAACGCCGACCTCGCTTAATGCTTTTTTCTTTCCTGCGGCAGTGCTGCTTTCTCCACTTATAATCGCCCCTGCATGTCCCATTCTTTTACCTTTTGGTGCACTGACTCCTGCGATAAATGCAACAATCGGTTTTGTGATTTTCTCTTTTATCACTTTGCAGGCATCAATTTCAAGGCTTCCTCCGATTTCACCTATTATTACGATAGCTTTAGTATCCGGATCGGCTTCTAAAAGAGGCAAAATTTCGCTGTATGTAAGACCTATAATACTATCTCCGCCAATTCCTACGGCTGTTGAAATTCCATATCCTTCATTTAAAATTTGGTTTGCGCCTTCATAAGTAAGTGTGCCGGATTTTGAAATTAAGCCGATATTTACACTTTTTCTTTTGAAAATCGAGTTTGGCATAATGCCTAATTTGCACTCATCAGAACTTATGATTCCTGGGCAATTCGGACCTATTAATTTCATGCCGCATTTGTTTGCGTAGTTTTTTGCTTCAATCATATCTTTTACAGGCGCATGTTCTGTTATAACAACAGCAAGTTTTATGCCGGCATCGGCTGCTTCTATTACGCTTTCTGCGACAAATTTTGCAGGAACAAAGATTAAGCTTGTATCGGCTCTTGTTGATGCAACCGCCTCTTTTGCTGTATTAAAAACAGGTTTTCCAAGATGCTCTTTGCCACCTTTTCCAGGAACTACGCCGCCAACGATATTTGTGCCGTATGCCATACATAAACCTGAGTGAAAAGTCGCCTCTTTACCTGTAAATCCGTGAACGATAACTCTTGTGTTTTTATGAACTAAAATACTCATTATTTTTCTCCATTTACTAGTTTAACTGCAAGTTTTGCGCCTTCTTCAAGGTCGTGCGCGCTGTATATGTTTTCTATATTCGCTTCTTTTAAAAGTTCAATAGCCTCTTTTGCATTTGTTCCATCAAGTCTAACTACAACAGGAATTTCTACTTTTGTAAGCTTCGTAGCTTCCAAAATTCCTTTTGCGATTCTATCACAGCGAACAATTCCGCCGAAAATATTTACAAAAATAGATTTTACATTTTTGTCGCGCAAAATGATTTCAAATGCTTTTGCAACTGTTTCCGCACTTGCGCCGCCGCCTACATCAAGAAAGTTTGCCGATTTTCCGCCGCAATATGTAATCGTATCCATTGTACCCATTGCGAGTCCTGCACCATTTACCATACAGCCGATATCTCCGTCAAGTTTTACATAGCTGAGACCGTATTGTTTAGCTTCAACTTCGCTTGATTCTTCTTCGTCTAAATCTCTCATAGCTGCGATATTTTCGTGTCTGAAAAGTGCCGCATCGTCAAATCCCATTTTTGCATCAAGCGCAAAAAATTCATCTTCGGCAGTTAAAACCATAGGATTTATCTCTACTAAATTTGCGTCTGTTGCAATGTATAGTTTATAAAGTCCGTTTAAGAATTTATAAAATTTATTATTTAAATCTTTGTCAAAACCTAAGAAATCGCCGACTTCATAAGCATGAAAAGCTTTTAAGCCGATTTGCGGATCTATATTGAGAGTTTTAATTAAATTTTTATCAACCTCTTCAATTCCCATTCCGCCGCTTGCAGAAGCGATAAGGCCGATTTGCTCTTTTGCACGGTTAAATGTAAGGCTTACATAAAATTCTTTTTTTATGTTGCAACCTTGCTCGATATAAATTTTTCTTACAAGTTTGCCTTTTGGACCTGTTTGCTTTGTAACAAGCGTCATACCTAAAATTTGATTAGCGTATTTTTTAACTTCATCCAAATTTTTAGCGATTTTTACACCGCCTCCAAGACCTCTACCGCCTGCGTGAATTTGCGCTTTTACAGCCCAAACATTGCCACCGAGTTTTTTAGCGACTTCAACCGCTTCGTCTGCGCTAAGTGCCAAAGCACCGTTTGAAACATTTATACCAAATTCACGGCAAAGTTCTTTTGCTTGATATTCATGTATATTCATACTTTCCCCTTATTAAGATTTAAAATTTGTCCTTTTATATTTTCCAAGCCTGATTTTGTTTTTTCGCCGTAATCAAACGGCAAAATTTCAGCCACACCGTTTTTATTAAGTCTTACAAATCTGCCGATAGGAATTTCGTTTTCATCCAAAACGCTGCAAATTAAAATTTCATTTTTGTCATTTATAATCGCATCTATCATTTTTACACTGCAAGCTGCAGGCGCAAAAAACGATGAAGTTTTTTGCAAAGCGGTAATTTTTGAGCCTGAGTTTATTGTATTTTCCTTTATCAAACTTAAATTTTGCGGTTTGAATTTTTTGCCGAATTTGTAAATTTCATCTTCTAAAATTTGCATTTCGTCATTATGAGCTCCGACTACGCTTGCTTTTATATCAGTCACATTTACATTTTCACTTTTTGCAATTTCATATCTAAGCCTTGCACTATCAAGTTCGCCTGCCATTGCAATAATTTTTTCCTTTTTGAATCCGCTTGCCTTATAAGCTACAAATGCTAATGTATCCACTGGATTTGTAATTAAAATGATAATTGCTTCAGGTGCATATTTAGCCACATTTTTAGCACAAGAAGAGATTATTTTCGCATTATCGTTTAACAAATCGGCTCTACTTTGCCCGGCTTGTCTGGTTTTACCTGCTGTGATTACCACAATATCGCTATTTTTTAGAAGCGTTTCATCACTTGAACCTGAAATTTCAGTTTTTTTGTTATAAACACTTGCCAAATGCGATAAATCAAGCGCTCTTGCTTTTGCCAAATCACCGAAAATATCAATTAATGCTATTTGACTAATTTCAAAATCTTTGCAAAGTAGCTGAGAAACGATATTTGAGCCGATATTTCCAGCCCCTATGATTGAAATTTTCATCCGTTTATTATCTCATTAAATGTTTTGCTCGGTCTCATAATCAAATTTGCTTTTTCTTCATCAAATTTGTAATAACCTCCAAGATCGGCGCCATTTCCTTGAGCGCTCAAAAACTCATCCATAATCTTTTGTTCGTTTTCGTGAAGTGATTTTGCCGTTTTTTCAAAATCATTTTTAAATTTTGTTTTAGTAAGCTCGTCCGCCCAATACATCGCAAAATAAAAATGGCTTGTGCGGTTATCAGCTTCACCTACGGTTTTTCTAGGTGCTTTATCGTCTTTTAGCCATTTTGCGACGGCTTTATCCAATGTATCAGCTAAAATTTTAATATTCTCACAATTTTTAAACTCACTTAAATATTCCAAACTTACACCAAGTGCTAAAAATTCGCCAAGACTATCCCAGCGTAAATGATTTTCTTTAAAAATCTGAGCTGCGATTTTCGGTGCCGAGCCGCCGGCTCCTGTCTCAAAAAGTCCGCCACCGTTTAACAAAGGAACGATTGAAAGCATTTTAGCGCTTGTTCCAAGCTCTAAAATAGGAAAAAGATCCGTTAAATAATCTCTTAAAACATTTCCGGTAACGCTTATACAATCTTTTCCGCTACGAATGATTTTGACGGACTCTTTTGTCGCCTCAAAAGGCGTCATAAACTTTATGTCAAGTCCGTTTAAATCATAATTTTTAAGCTCATTTTGAGCTATTTTTTTAATATTTGCATCGTGAGCGCGAGCGGGATCCAGCCAAAAAATAGTTTTACTTTTTGTTGTTTTTGCGCGAGATACGGCAAGTTTTACCCAGTTTTTGATAGCGTCAGGTTTTGCTTGTGTCATACGAAAAATATCGCCTTTTCCAACTTTAAATTTAAAAATTTCAGCGCAGTTTTCATCTTTAACTGAAATTTCACCATCTTCATCCATTATAAAAGTTTTATCGTGACTTCCGTATTCTTCGGCTTTTTTCGCCATAAGTCCTACATTTGACACAGAGCCGATTGCAGCGGGATTTAATTCGCCGTTTTCTTTAAGTTCCTTTATTATGCTATCGTAAATCACAGCATAAGATGCATCAGGAATTACCGCAAGAGTTTCTTTTAAATTTCCATTTTTATCCCACATTTTTCCGCTGTTTCTTATCATCGCAGGCATTGAAGCATCTATTATCACATCGCTTGGAACATGTAGATTTGTTATGCCGTTGTCACTGTCAACCATAGATAAATCAGGTCTTTTTTCTAAAATTTCGCTGTATTTTTTCTCTATTTTTTCTTGTACAGAGACGGGTAGGTCTTTTATTCTTGCAAAAAGATCTTTTAAACCGAAATTCTCATTTACGCCTACGCTTTTCAATTCATTTCCGAATTCATCAAAAATTTCTTTAAAAAAGTTTTTTACAAAATACCCGAACATCACAGGATCGCTTATTTTCATCATTGTAGCTTTTAAATGAACGGAATATAAAAGATTATTTTTCTTTGCATAATCAATCGTTTTAAGAATAAACTCATCAAGTTTTTTTGCGCTCATAAATGTCGCATCAACGACTTCGCCTTTTAGGATTTTAAGATTGTCCTTTAAAATTTTTACACCGCTTTTGCCTTTAAATTCTACTTTTAAAGTTAAATTTTTATCCGCAATCATACTTTTTTCGTTACTGTAAAAATCTCCGCCGTTCATATGCATAACTTCTGTTTTTACATTTTTATCCCATTTACCGTTTTTGTGCGGATTTGCTTTTGCATACTCTTTTACCGCTTTTGCGCTTCTGCGGTCTGAATTTCCTTCTCTTAGCACAGGATTTACGGCACTTCCTAAAATTTTTTGGTAGCGCGTGAAAATTTCTTTTTCATTCGCGTTTTTAGGTTCGGCAGGAAATTGGGGCACATCAAAACCTTTTTCTCTCAACTCTTTTATACAGGCTATAAGTTGCGGAATTGAGGCTGAAATATTTGGAAGTTTTATTATATTTGCCGATTTTTCGGCAGTCATTTTTCCTAAAATAGATAAGTAGTCTTTAACTTTTTGATTTTCTTTCAGATTTTCAGGGAAATTCGCTAAAATTCTGCCTGCTAGTGAAATATCCATCGTTTCGATATTTATATTTGCCGATTTTAAAAATCTTTTAATAATAGGTAAAAGCGAAAAAGTCGCCATCGCAGGTGCTTCGTCAGTATAGGTATAGATGATGTCGCTCATCGGATCTCCTTAAAAATTAAATTGTCATAATTATAATCTTTTAGTCTATTAAAAAAAATATGATTTTAAAACTAATCTAACTTCTTAAGATTACTTTTATCAACGTTGTTTGCTTACATTTTTCAGATGTTCGCCATAATTTTTTGAGAAATCATGAAGTCCTGTTTTTTTGTTTCGCATAAAATACAAAAATTCCGTTTTTTCGGGTTTTATTGCAGCTGTTATTGCATTTTTGGATACTACGCAAACGGCATTTTTTGGAAGCCCATCTATTATATAAGTATTAAATCTGCTTTTGTCGTTTAAAATTCGCTCAGGCGTAATTTTGGTATGTGAAAATTCGCCGTAATTCAGCGTTCCGTCCATTTGAAGTTTCATATTTTTCGCCAGACGGTTGTCGATTACTGAGCTTATAAGCGGCATTTCAGCGTTGTTTGCGGCTTCTTTTTGAATTACAGAGGCTTTTATTAAAATTTCGTGCCATTTCGTTTGATTAAAATCACCAAGAAGCTCTCTACTCAGATTTTCGTGAAATTTTTTAGAAACACTCACTAAAGAGTTTATTATCTCTTTTTCGTCTGCATTAAGTGCTACTTTGTATGTTTCAGGAACTAAAAATCCTTCATAAAAAGGCGCAGTAGCGTTAAATTCCTCATTCAATACAATTTCGCTTAAATTCTCTTTTTGCGCCAGTTCGCGAAAAAATATCAAAGTGGTTTCCCCTGGAATCAAAGTTATGCTTTTCATCGCAGGTTTTGCCGTAACAAGCTCATAGAAAAAGTCTATTTTGGTTATATTCTGATCTGTTATCTGTAAAAGTCCGTATTTCAGTTTTCCCATTTTTGATAAAAAAAACGGATCGAAAATATTAAAATCAGGGTATTTTTTCGAAAGCGTTATAATCGCATTTTTTGCCGAACCTTGCGGAATTTCAATGATTTTTTCATTTTGAATTTTTGTGTTTAAATCAAATAAAATCGTTATCATAAAAATCAGACACAACTCAACGGCAAATAGTAAAAAAGAGATAAATTTCATATAATTTTCCGGAATTTTTGATTATTATAATGAAAGTTTTTAAAATTTTGGTTAAAATAAGCCGCAAGGAAGTAAATGTGAATAAAATTTTAAACTTTATATTTAAATTTCTCATTTTTATCGTGGTTTTATTGACAGTTTTTGTGATAACTCTTAAAATCGGCATAAAAGTGGATAATTTTAAAATTTCAAATTTTAATGTCAGCGGTTTTTATATCGGTTTAAATCGAAATTTGGTTTTAAAAATCGAAGATCTTGAAATTCCGATTTCCGTGAAGCATAAAAATGAAAATGTGGAAACCGAACTTTTAAATATAACTAAAAAAATTACTTTAATAAATAAATTTTTTGATGAAATCGACATAAAGAACGTATCTTTAAAAAACCAAAATTTCGCCTTGAAATTCAATCACTCCGTTTTGGATTTTAAATCTCCGCAAATTTCTTTAAAATCATATCTTATACCGGTTGAAAACGGTTTAAAAACTAATGTTGAAAGCTTTGTTTTAAATGATTTTAATCTAAGTTTAACAGGAAACGCGAGTTTAAATTTTAAAGATAAAATTTACAGTTTTGACGGAAATTTTATAAGCAGCGAATTGAATGGAAAACTTCGTTTAACAAGTGATTTAAAAATTCTGAACGTTGAAATTTCGGACGCAAAAGCTAAAAGTATAAAAAATTTTATGGATGAAATCGCTTTAAAAACGGATATGAGCCGAACTACGAAAAATTGGATATACGGAAATATAATTGCCGATAATTATGAAATAAAAAAATTCGTTGCTAAAATAAATTTAAAAAGCGGTGAAATTTTTAAGGATGATTTTCTAGCGGATGGAATTTTGCAAAATGTAAGCGTAAAATTTGATAAAAAATTGCCTGCCGTGATGATAGGCGAGGCAAATGTGAGCTTAAGAAATCAAAGTTTGAAATTCAATATGGAAAATGCAACTTATTTGGATAAAAATCTCACAAACAGCGAAGTTGAGATTTATAAAATTTTTGATGACGATAGCGGAATAAAGATAAATTTGCATACAAGCGCACCGTTTGATGTAAAATTTAATAAAATTCTGGAAGCTTACGATATCCGAAATCCTGCCGTTCAAAGTAGCGGAAAAGCTGAAATAGACGTGCTTTTGGATATTGATTTTACTACTGAAAATGTAAAAGCGTTTGCAAACGCTATTTTTAAAGACAGTAAAATTTCAATAGGCAATGCCGAGTTTAACAGCAAAAGCGGTGAATTTGCACTGAAAGAGAATAAAATTTTTCTTAAAAATTTTAATCTTAATAATGAATTTTTTAATGCGGACATAAACGGTAATATTGATTTTGATACGGATAGCGGGAATTTTGACGCGAATTTTGCAAGCATAAACTTGCCGAATGAAATTTTATCTTTAAAAAATTTTAACGATAAAATTTCGCTTGATTTTAAAGGCAAAAATGTGATTTTAAAATTTAAAAATCTTGGCGCGGATTTTTCGTTCGGAGCGCAAAATTCAATAAATTTAATCAATATTTCGCATTTGATAAAATTTTCTTCACTTTTAAAAGATATCGGTGTAAAAAATTCAAATGTGAAAATTACTACAAAAGATTTTTCGGATTTTGCTATAAATGCCGAAAATACGTATTTTGACAGCATTTTCAGTCAAAACGGTTTATCATATGATACGGCGAATTTTAAAATTTTAATAAAAAACGGCGCATTGGAAGTTAAAAGCGACGATGAAAAAATAAGTTTTACAAAAAATGCCAAAAACTCAATTTTAAGCATAAAAGATTTGGATGTGCATATAAAAGCGAGTGATGATAAAAAGCAGAATTTAAATTTAAATTTTATAGGAGTTAATTCAAAAATTTTTATTGACGATTTGAATAAAACACTGAATTTTAAAAGTTACAGTGGCAAAATTACGCCGCAGTCAAGCGAACTGAACGGAAAATTTGCAAAAGGAACTTTTATGTTTAAAAGAGATAAAGATTTGCAAATATATGCACAAAATTTGGAAAGTAAAGATATAAACGATTTTTTGGGACGGGAAAGTGTTGAAAGAGGGGAATTCAGCTTAAAATTAAAAGGTATGAGTGATAAATTTTACAGAGGCGAAATAGACGCCAAAAATACTTATATAAAAGATTACGTTTATTATCAAAGGCTGCTCTCGCTTATAAATTCCATTCCATCACTTTTAAGCTTAAAAATACCTGATTTTAACTCGAAAGGATTTACAGTCAGCGATGGAAAAGTTTATTTTGAGCGATTGGGAAAGATTGTAAAAATATCAGCCGTAAATTTGCTAGGAAGTAGCGCGGATATCGGCGGAAGCGGCATAATAGATCTTGATAAAGACGATATAAAAGTTGATCTGGAGTTAAAATATTTAAAGGACGCGAGCGATTTTATAAGTAAAATTCCTTTGATAAATCAGATTTTTTTGGGCGAAGATCGCAAAATCAGCACGATTATCGAAATCAGAGGCAGTATAAATGAGCCGAAATTTGAAACCAAAATCGCGCAGGATATAATTTCTACGCCGTTAAATTTGATAAAAAATACTCTAATGCTTCCATTTGTGATTTTCGAATAAGGATAAAAAATGAAATACAAATTGGATTTTAAGGATAATTTCTCAGAATCATTTCTTTTTTGGATAAGAAAATTTGTAAAATTCAAGTTCAGCTCGCTTTCAAACAAAGAGGTTAAAAATCCGCAAACTTTTGCACAAATAAATCTTTTGCTTGAAAATGATATGAACCCCGATGAGCTTAAAAAAATCACAAAAAATGCGCGAAATATCGGACTGACCGGAATAAACACATATATTCAGCCGCTTTTAAAATTTTATAATGCCGTCGTAAAATATAATTTAAAAAGCATTTCTCAAATTGACGAAGAGCTTGTCAGTGAAATTTTAGCTGTAATTACCGGCGGGCTCAGTGATGCAACCAAAAAAAACTACCGCGTTGTGATGATAAATTTTTTCGGTTTTTTGGATTCTCAAAATGAGGAAAACGGCAAATCGCATAATTTCGGCGTTACACTTAAAAACTGGGGCGGAATTAGCGGACAAAAAGGTGTAAAATTGCCTGAATTTTTAAGCGAAGATGAACTTAAAATTTTCCTGGAAGCGGTTGAAAAAGCGGATTTCGGAAAAAATACAAATCGTAATATGCTTGCCGTAAAAATTATAATTTATACAGGAATCAGGGTCGGCGAGGCTATAAATTTGAAATTTAAAGATATAAGTGAAGAAAATGGAATTTATATTTTAAGAATTCGCGGCAAAGGCAACAAATATCGTGTCGTGATGATAAAAAAACACCTCATCGAAAAACACATCGAAGCGCTTAGCATAAATTATCTTAATGAAGACGGATATTTACTTGTAAATGCCAAAGGAAAACCGCTAACTCAGGCATATATAAGTAGGATAGTAGAAAAAATTTTAATAAGCGCAGGAATCAGAAAAGAAAAAAACGGAGCTCATATGCTTCGCCATACATTTGCGACGATGCTTTACAAAAAGCAAAAAGATCTCGTTTTGGTTCAGGAAGCCTTAGGACACGCAAGCCTTGATACAAGTCGCATTTACACGCATTTTGACAGTCAAAAACTGCGCCTGGCGGCAAAAGTAGCGGAAGATTTCGCCGAATGATTCAAAAATTGAAAGTATTTTAGTAATTATTTTACATATTTTTTTAAGCAAAAAATATGTAATATCTATTTGCAAATTTAAAAATATTTTAAAGGATATAAAATGAAAAGAATTTTAATTTTTCTTACGGCTCTATTTTTTGTAGGTTGTGCAAGTTCGCAGCCTAAAATTCCTATTGCTGATGCGTATAAATTTGACAAAATTGAATACAATCATATTCAAGCACACAATCCGACTAAATTTACATACCAATCAAAAGAGAGTGTGGAAGCAAAGTATAATGAAGGTTTAAAGTCTTTACTTAAAAAAGAAAATTTGTTGAATCAAAGCTCTAAAGATGAACTTAAAATCAGCGTATGGCACAGAAGAATGTTCGGTGGAGAGGCTACGCCGTTTCCAAGCGATAGAATAGGTGGAATATTTGTATCATATGAGATTAAAATCATAAGAGACGGTCAAATTTTAAGAGATTATGCATTGAATGAATCTATGTATGATCCTGGATTTTTCGGTAATTTAAAAACAATTGTCGGACAAAACAAAGATGATAGTTATGAAAACAGTGCTATAGACGCATTTGTGAGAGATATTATAAAAACATTAGAAGAACTTAAATAAAATATATTTAAAAATATCACATATTTTTATTAAACATCGTTTTAGTAAGATTTTCGTTAAAAATTAACGAAAATCCGCTATATAAAATTTTTAGCTTAGATACGGCTTTTTGTCTTGCAATCAGGCACTTTTTACATATTCCGTAAAATATCAACATAGTGCTTATCAAATTTCCTTTATGTATGTTACAGTAAAATTTACTTACAAAATTTTATATATCCGCTTCCTTTATTAAAATTCAGATACATTACAATTAATATGAAAATCATTTATGGCGGCAAATTTTTATTTATCTTAGCTCTTTGAATTTTTTATATTTAGCACTTAATTTAAAATTTTGTAAAGAGATTGAATTGTTGAAAACTTTTTAGAAATTTGAAATTTAAATGAAATTTCAGTTGATTTTTGTTTTTAATTTGTAATCAAATGCTTGTAAAATCCGATGTAATTCAGTGAATTTTAGGAGAATTTTATGGGAAAAGTAACAAAACTTGACCTGTTTTTCGGAGGGCTTTTAGTCGGTTTTAGCATATATTTTGTGATTTGGGGATTTGGCTTTATTCAAGGTGGAAACAAAACAATATTTATTTTATCGGCACTTTTCGGTATTTTCATGGCGTTTAATATCGGCGGAAACGATGTTGCGAATTCGTTTGGAACCAGTGTCGGCGCCAAAACTCTTTCTCTTCGTCAAGCACTTTGTGTTGCTGCAATTTTTGAAGTTAGCGGCGCAGTTTTAGCAGGAGCTGATGTTACCGAAACGATAAAAAGCGGAATTATTGATTTAAACGGAATTAATTTGAGTCCGTTTGATTTTATTTTTATAATGATGAGTTCACTTATTTCAGCTGGACTTTGGATACTTTTCGCCACTAAAAAAGGACTCCCTGTTTCCACTACTCACGCAATTATCGGTGGAATTGTAGGGGCCGGTATGACGCTTGGCGTGATTTTAAATAATCCTGAAATTACACCTGCTTCACTTGTAAAATGGAGCAAGATCTGGGAAATTGTGCTTTCTTGGATTACTTCGCCATTGCTTGGAGGAATCGTTTCTTTTTTAGTATACGGCGCGATTAAAAAATATATACTTGATTATAACGAAAAAGCTCAAAAGAAAATAAATGAACTGAAAGTCGAGAAAAAAGCATATAAAAAAGCCTATAAACTTAAATTTGAAAAATTAAGCGAAAATGAAAAAATCAATATCAATCAAACAATGCTTCAAGATTTTGATTTGATTAGTCAAAATGATAATTATGATGCAAATGAGATTGAAAGCGAATATTACAAGAAAATGAATGAAATTTCAAAAAAACAGGATGAACTTAAAACGCACAAGGCTCTTGAAAATTGGGTTCCGGCAGTTGCTGCGCTTGGTTCTATTGTAATTGCTTCAATGTTGCTTTTTAAAGGTCTTAAAAATTTACATCTCGGTCTTAGCACGCTCCAAACAGGACTAAGTGTAGCGATGTGTGGTGCTGTCATTTGGATGGCGACATATATCTTGGCAAAAACGCTTAGAAGCAAAGATTTATCCAAATCTACATTTTTAATGTTCAGTTGGCTTCAAGTTTTTACGGCATCAGGTTTTGCATTTTCTCATGGTTCAAACGATATTGCAAATGCAGTCGGTCCGTTCGCTGCGATTATAGATGTGCTTGCCACTGGTGAAATCAATGCTAAAGCCGCTGTTGAAATACCTATAATGGTAACTTTTGGTGTTGCTTTAATAGTAGGGCTTTGGTTTGTCGGAAAAGAAGTAATTGCCACAGTCGGAACAAATTTAACCAAAATTCACCCGGCAAGCGGTTTTTCTGCCGAACTTTCAGCTGCAAGTGTGGTAATGTTGGCTTCTGTGCTTGGAATTCCTGTCAGCTCAACTCACATTTTAATCGGTGCGATTTTAGGTATCGGGGTAGTAAATAAAAATGCTAATTGGGGACTTATGAAACCTATTTTGCTTGCATGGATTATAACTATTCCTGCAGCTGCCGTTTTAAGCTCTGTCGGATTTATGATTTTCAGAAATCTGTTTTAAAAATAAAATATGTAAAATTTGTCGGTTTTGCATAAAATTTCTGCGTAAATTTTGATTGAAGATATTTAGACTTTAATTTATTTAATCTTTAAAGCTGCTTTTGCTGTGGATTTTGACAAGACACTTGATGGCTGTTTGGTTAAAAGTGATGAAAAGAGTGCTTAAATTTTACTTCTTATTTGAAACAACAATGCGATAAAGGAAATCAGGCAAAATGTTTTTATTTGCTGATATGCTTCAAAGATGTCTTTGAATCTAAAAGGATATCGTTAAAAGCGTTTAAAATATTTGACGTAGAATTTGATAACAATGCAAGCGAAGAGTTGCTATGAGGTATTAGCTTATTATTTAGATGGGAAACGTTGAAATTTAGAGTTTAGTCTATAAATTCGTTTTACCGTAAAAAATTAAATCAGTGAAATTAAAATTTGTGTTTTAAAAAAAAACAGCTTCTTAAAAATATATTTTTTTTATCTACGCGAAATAAAATTTTATTATAAATTTCCGTGATAAAAGAATTTGCAAAGTCTATTATAAAAATGAAATCGCCGTATAATGAGTTCTTAATTTTGCAAAGTAATGCGGATTTTAGATACATTGTCATAAAAAAATTCGTCAAAAAATATTCAAATTGCAGTGACACAATTTCTAAATAAAACGTTCTAAACAGAATTTTTTACAAAGATGTTTAAAATGGCGGGTAAAATCATCGCGCTAAATTATAATATTAAAAATTTTTCCGTCGCGTAAAATTATCAAAATAGTTAAAATTTTTAAATTTAGCCTTAAAATAGTAGTTTACGCCTAAAATTTTATGCTTAAATATTATGGCTTTTGTGATTTTTAAAATAAAATTCGCTGCGCGATATTAAAAGATTTATTAAGATAGAAAATACGATTAAGTTGCATAAAATCTAAAAATCAGACTTTAATAAAAAAATGTAATTGTGTAAGATCAAATAAAAAAGTTTGCGCTGAATTTAGCGCAAACTGTTAAATAAAATTTTTAGCTTTTAAGCGATTTATGACTTCTTGTGCCGTAAAATCAAGCACTTCTTCGGCATCGCCACCAAATCCGCCCATTCCCATTGTAGCGTTTATGTCAAATTCGCCTACAATGTTTTGATTTTTGTTGTAAAGCTTTATATTTGTGCTACTTGTTGCAGCGCCCGCTCCAAAACCGATTAAATAGCGAACCGCTCTGTTTCCTTCATCAAATTTTAATAAATTACAATTGATTGATAAATCGTTTGTAGCTGGAATTTTTTCTTTTTTTAAGAGTTCGTTTATTTTGGTTTCCAATTTCTTATTTATCTCGTTGTCATCACATTTTGCTGTGGCACCGAGATATTTTTGATTTTGTTGCGGCAAATTTTCATTGTATATTTTGGTACCGCAACCGCTAATGGCGAATATCAGTAAAAAAATAATATATTTTTTCATCATGACTGTTTTTAGAATTTATAGTTATATCCTGCATATATTTCATATACGGTATTATCTATATCGTCAATATATTCAAAGTCTTTGTAAGTAGACCACTTTGTTTTAAAACCGAACTTAACTTCATTGTGCTCGTCAATTTCAGCCAAACCGCCGACTCTTGCACCGATAAGAAAGCCGACACTGGTTTCGTCTACTTTTACGTAATAATCGTCATAAGTAGCTTCGCCGTTAAAATCCAAAATTCCAAGACCGCCGTAAGCGCCAAGAAGGAATTTGAAATTTTCATTTATTGCAGGTGTCCAGTCTGTGCCTAGTGTGATTGCGTGTTTTGTCCATTCGACTTTGTCTTCGTCTTCATTTACTTTAGCTTTAAAATCATAATCATAACCGCCTTTTATGCCAAGTGTAGGTATGCTGTGATCTTTTACATCGCCGTAATCGCTTGAAAATTTAGAAGTAAAGCCATAGCTTGCTTCAACGCCCATAAAAGCGCTTTCTGCCAAAGCAACACTGCAAAGCACTGAGCTTGCAATCAAAATACCAGATAAAATTTTCATTTTATACTCCTTAAAAATAAATTAGAATCGCATTATATATATATATATAAATTAAAGCTTAAAATTTTTGGATTTTATTTTTTTTATTACAAGAAAATTAGGAATTTATTAAAAATGGATTTAAATTTAGTTTTTCTACCGATTTGAAATTTGATTTTTTGTGAAAAATACTATTTTTTAAGCGTGAAATTTTAGATGATTTTATCTAAAATTTCAGCTTTTGTAAGTTTCAGTCGATAAATCTTTTTGTGAGTTTGTCGTATGCGTCTATTCTGCGATCTCGTAAAAATGGCCACCATGCGCGGACATTTTCGCATCTTCGCATATCAAGTTCAACTACTTTTGCAATTTCATCCGTGCTGTTTGCTCTAAAAATTTGCTCGCCTTGCGCGCCGAAAACAAAGCTGTTTCCCCAAAAACGAATTCCGTTTGAAATTTTGCTAGCGTTTTTTTTGTCATTTGATTTTTTGCAAATTTTGTCTAAATTTTCGCATGAAATTTCGTCATTTTCATTTAAAATTTCATCCGAAATTTCGCCGTTGAAGTTATCTTCTTTTATGATATCGCTAATCTTCTCAGCTTCAAATCCTACACGATTTACGGCAATTACAGGAAGCGCGTTAGCTACAGCATGTCCTCTTTGAACTGCAACCCAAGCTTCAAGTTGGCGTGATTTTTCAGCTTCATCATCGCCGTCAAACCAACCGATTGCAGTTGGATAAATAAGAATTTCAGCGCCTTTCAAAGCCATCAGGCGCGCAGCTTCTGGATACCATTGATCCCAACAAACCAAAACTCCAAGTCTTCCGACACTGGTATTTATCGGCTCAAATCCTAAGTCTCCAGGTGTAAAATAGAATTTTTCATAAAAGTTAGGATCATCAGGAATATGCATTTTGCGGTATTTTCCAGCTATTTCTCCGTTATTTTCAAAAACAATCGCCGTATTATGAAAAAGTCCCGGTGCGCGTTTTTCAAAAAGTGAAGTTACAAGCACTATGCCAAATTTTTTAGCCGTTTCTCCCCAAAATTTCAGACTTTCATTAAAATTTTCAGCCAAAGCGAAATTTTCAACGCGCTCGCTTTGACAAAAATAAGCCCATTCGTGAAGTTCTTGCAAAATGACAAGTTTAGCACCGTCTTTTGCTACTTTTTCTATCATTTCCACGCTTTTTTGGCGACATTTTAAGACACTGCCCGCAAATTTTTGAGAAACAAGAGCGATTTTTAGATTTTTCATTTTTAACCCTTTAAAATTTTTGAAAAATTATAACGTATTATTTTGAATCGTTCGCCTGAAAATGTTCAAAGACACAACATTAAACCGAAGCAAACATTATTATTTTGAATCATCAGTCGGATCGAAATGCAAATCTATTTGCCAAGTGTAAAAATTATATTTTTCTTTCAAAAAATTTTCGATTTCATCGCCAATGTCGTGAGCTTTTTTTAGAGAAATGTCAGAATTAAATACCAAATGCGCGCTGAAAAAACATGTATCGCCGCTCTTTCTGGTTCTAAAATTATGAAAATCTGAAATTTCGGGCGTTTTTGCAATTTTATTTTTTATATCATTTACTATTTCATTTTCAAGTGCGCCGTCAAGCAAAACGTAAATGCCGTCTTTTATGAGTTTTACAGCTGAAAAAATAATATAAACGCTAATCAAAATTCCTACAATACAGTCAATTATGACAAGATTTGTAATTTTGATCAAAATAAGTGTGATAATTATGCCGATATTTGTGAAAAGATCAGTTTTATAGTGCAAAATATCGGCTTTAATAACAAGAGAATTTGCGAGTTTAAACTGCTTTGTTAAAAACAAAACCAAGAAAAAAGTAACAATCGTAGAAAAAAGCATAACCCAAAAAGCTATGCCAAAATCGATAGAATGGTCATTTGCAGCTATTTTTTTAATTGATGAGAAAAAAATAAAACAGCCAATCCCCGCGATAAAAAGACCGTCGCAACTTGCCATCAAAGCTTCCAGTTTGCCGAAACCATAATTAAACTGCTTTGTTGCTTCGCTGTCGGATTTTTTAATCGCAAGGAAATTAAAAAAAGAGATCATACAATCCATAATAGAATCAATCGCTGAGCTTATAACCGCCACAGAACCGCTGATAAGCCCTGCTGCAAGTTTGACGCCGCCAAGACAAAAAGCCGTAATTCCTGCAATTTTAGGTGCATTTAATTTACTTTGCATAGTAAAAAAGACCTTCTTTATTATCAAAATATTTTGTATTTTGATAATATAGCTAAAATTTTTTAAATTTCAGTTTAAAATCATAATTAAAAAAATAAAAGCTTAATTTTATAAAATTTATAATACAATTGAAACATTTAAATTTTAGGATAAGAAATGAACGAAAAATTTACCAAAATCGGCTTTATTTTAGCTGTCGCAGGAAGTGCCGTCGGTTTAGGAAATGCGTGGAAATTTCCTACTTTGGTAGGACAAAATGGCGGAAGCGCTTTTATCTTACTTTATCTGCTTTTAACTTTTTGTGTAAGTTTTGTTATATTTTTGGCTGAAATTGTTATAGGCAGACTTTCTGAAAGTGATGCGGTAAATGCTTTTTATAAGCTTGCGCCAAAACATAAAAAAGCGTGGAGCACGGCCGGATTTTTTATGATCAGTGCACTTTTGATTTATTCGTTTTATAGTGTTGTAATGGGCTGGATATTAAAATATACTGCCGTTTCTTTATTTTCGCTTCCTACAAATATAGATAAAAGCGGAGAAATTTTTACTTCGCTTCTTGAAAATGATATTTTGGTAAGTTTGATTTGCTTTACGATCGCTTCTTTGATTTGTTTTTATATTGTTTCAAAAGGCGTAAAAAACGGCATTGAGCGATTAAATGTATGGATGATGCCGGCTTTGTTTATTTTATTGATTATTATGGTTATTTATTCTATGTTCTATGACGGATTTTTGCAAAGTGCTAAATTTTTGCTTATACCTGATTTTAGTGTGCTCAACAAAGATAGTGTGCTTTCCGCTTTGGGACTTGCGTTTTTTACACTTTCTCTTGGCGTTACAACGATCATTACATACGCCGCAAGCTTACCTGAGCGCACAAATATCTTAACATCAAGTCTTAGTATCGTTTTTATAAATGTATTGATCGGTATTATGATGGGTTTAATAGTTTTTACATTTATATTCGAATTTGGAGCTGATCCTGGCGAACAAGGACCTGGACTTATTTTTGTCTCTTTGACAGTGCTTTTTTCAAAACTTGGATTTGTAGGAAATGTTTTAGCCTTTGCGTTTTTTCTATCTTTACTTTTTGCGGCTATCACTTCAGCTATTTCTATGATTGAACCAAGCGTTTATTACCTTGTAAATTCGCAACGTTTTTCACGTAAAAGAGCTGCCGAGTTACTTTTTGGTGTTACTTATGTTTTGGGAATTTTTTGTATTTTAGGATATTACAAAGAAACTAGCGGAATTTTTACTTTCGGAGGAAAATCTTTTTTTGATATTTTGGATTATTTAACTTCAAATGTTTTAATGCCGATTTCAGGAATTGTCACATCAATCTTTGTGGGTTTTGTAATCAGCTCAAAACCTGTAAAAATTTTACTTTTGCCTTATATGGGCGAGACTCTTTTTAAAATTTGGTATTTTTTGCTTAGATTTATCGCACCTTTAGCGGTTTTAGTTATTTTTATTACGCAAAATATTTAAAATTTTGCGTAATAAATTACGTAAAAATCGGTAAGAATAAAAACAGTTTTAGAGTCATTGCGTTTGCAATATCAACGAAAAATCGTGCACTATACGAACTACAGATAAATATTGTGTGTAAATGTCGGAAGAGATTTATTACAACTCGTAATATTTTCTGTAATTTAATAAACTATATTTTTTCCTTTAGATTTATTTTTAAAATTGTATTGAATTTTTATAAAAAATAATAATGTATAAAAATTTACTTAAAATTTAAAGAATTTTATAAAGTTGAGTGTATTTGACTAAATATTTCTAAAAAATTTTATAAAATACTTGACATAAATACACTCAATATTGTATAATACATCAGCAATTAAATAGAAAGAGTGCTAATAAATGAAAATAAGCAAAAGAGATTTGATACTTGATTCGATTATTTCCGCCTATTTGGATGATAACGTTCCAATCGGCTCGAATGAGTTGTGCTCAAGAATGCAAATTTCAATTCCGGCTTCAACAATTCGCGTATATTTTAAAAAACTTAGTGAAGAGGGCGCGATTAGACAACTTCACGTCAGTGGCGGACGAATTCCTACTGTTTCTATTATGCAAAAATATTGGCGATCAAGACTGAAATTTGACAAAAAATTAAAAATAGAAGATTTAAATAATTTATCAATGATAGTTCAAGATTTTGAAATTTACTGCATGGTTTTTACATCAAACAGCGAAATTTTAAAAGAAGTCTTAAATTATAATGATAGATTTATCATTCTGGTTTTTGGTGATGATGAAATTATTCTTAAATTTAATGATAAAATTTTCAATGTTTTAATCAATCTGGTTGGAATTACACTTGAAGAGCTTGAAAAGATTACAATGCAAATCGGTTTTATGGAGCTTCGCACAAAGATTGCGGAGCTAAAAAGATCAAAAATTCAATTTTTGGCAAACGAGGTTGTAGCTTATAAAATTTTTAAAGACGAACGTTTTAGAATTCTTTTGGATCCTACTTTTGCAGTGAAATTTAATAAAAATATTATATTTTCACCTGAATTTGACAGCGGATTTATGGGTGTAAAACGCGATATAAATTTTATAGGAAAAGACGCTGTAATGATTTGTGCTGGAAGCATTTATGAAGATTATGAAAAATTTTTTAACACTATAATGGAGGTCGCATGAGCGAAGAAAAAAATAAAAATCAACAAGATTTAAATATGTGCGGTGATATCGGTTGCAAAAAAAGCGATGATTTAAAAAATTGTGAAAAAGAGCAGGGCGAATTTCGCGACGACGGCTTAGAAAACAATCAGGATAATGAACTTGAAAAATTAAAAGTCGCTTTTGAAGCTTTAAAAGATAGATTATACAGAGAAAACGCCGATTTTGAAAACTCGAAAAAGCGTATGCAAAAAGATTTGAAAATGGCTGTGGATTATGCCAACGAGGATTTTGCGAAAGATATGCTTCCTGTAATTGATGCACTTGATGCGGCGCTAAATATCGATGTAAAAGACAACGAATTTGCAGTGCAAATAAAAGACGGTGTTAAACAATGTGTGACAATTTTGCTTAAAAATTTTGAAAAACACGGAATAACGCCTATCGATGTGAGCGGTAAATTTGATCATAATATACATAACGCGGTTTCGCAAATCGAGGCTGAAGGTAAAGAAAGTGGCGATATAGTGCAGGTTTATCAAAAAGGTTATATGTATAAAGGCAGAGTTTTAAGAGCTGCAATGGTCGTAGTCGCTAAATAGTTTAATAAATGTATTAAAATACGTTTAAATTTAGCTTGTAAAGAAAATAATAAATTTAATAAAAGGATAAAATATGTCAAAAGTAATTGGAATTGATTTAGGAACGACAAACTCTTGCGTTAGCGTTTACGAGCGCGGCGAGAGCAAGATAATTCCTAACAAAGAGGGAAAAAATACAACTCCTTCTGTAGTCGCTTTTACGGATAAAGGCGAAATTTTAGTTGGTGACAGTGCTAAACGTCAAGCTGTTACGAACCCTGAAAAGACAATATATTCTATAAAAAGAATTATGGGTCTTATGATGAATGAGAAAAATGCGCAAGAAGCTAAAAAAAGGCTTCCTTATAAGATTGTGGATAGAAATGGCGCTTGCGCTGTCGAGATTGCCGGCAAAGTTTATACTCCACAAGAAATTTCGGCAAAAGTTTTGATGAAATTAAAAGAAGATGCCGAAAGTTATCTTGGTGAAAAGGTTGTTGATGCCGTGATTACAGTGCCTGCGTATTTTAACGATAGTCAAAGAAAAGCCACAAAAGAAGCAGGAACAATTGCAGGACTTAATGTGTTAAGAATTATCAATGAGCCGACAGCTGCAGCTCTTGCTTACGGTCTTGATAAAAAAGAATCCGAGAGAATAGTTGTTTATGATTTGGGTGGCGGAACGTTTGATGTAACGGTGCTTGAAACTGGTGATAGTGTTGTAGAAGTTTTAGCAACAGGCGGAAATGCATTTTTGGGCGGCGATGATTTTGATAATAAACTTATTGATTACTTACTTAGCGAGTTTAAAAATGAGAGCGGAATTGATATAAAAGGCGACGTAATGGCTATGCAACGTCTAAAAGAAGCTGCCGAAAATGCCAAAAAAGAGCTTTCAAGCGCTATGGAAACAACTGTAAATTTGCCGTTTATAACAGCTGATCAAACAGGTCCGAAACACCTTATGAAGACAATTTCAAGAGCAAAATTTGAAGGCATGATAGATAATTTGGTAGGTGAGACAATTTCTACTTTAAATAGCGTTGTAAGCGATGCCGGACTCAAAATGAGCGATATAAAAGAGGTCGTTATGGTAGGCGGATCTACTCGTGTTCCTTTGGTTTGTGAAGAGGTTAAAAAGGCTTTTGGAAAAGATTTGAACAAATCAGTAAATCCTGATGAGGTCGTGGCTGTAGGCGCTGCTGTACAAGGTGCCGTTATAAAAGGTGATGTCAAAGATGTACTTTTGCTTGATGTAACTCCTTTAAGCCTTGGAATTGAAACTCTTGGCGGCATAATGACAAAATTGATAGATAAAGGAACCACAATTCCTACCAAAAAATCTCAAGTTTTTTCAACCGCGGAAGATAACCAAAGCGCAGTTACAATCAACGTTTTACAAGGTGAAAGAGAATTTGCAAGAGATAATAAAAGCCTTGGAAATTTCAATCTTGACGGAATTATGCCGGCTCCTAGAGGCGTGCCTCAAATTGAAGTTGAATTTGATATCGATGCAAACGGAATTTTAACTGTTTCTGCAAAAGACAAAGCCACAGGCAAAGCAACAGATATTAAAATCACAGGTTCAAGCGGATTAAGTGATGAAGAAATTGATAAAATGGTAAAAGATGCAGAGCTTCACAAAGAAGATGACAAAAAACGAAAAGAGAGTGTTGACGCAAGAAACGGCGCTGATGCGATTGCTCACCAAACAGAAAAAACATTAAATGAAATGGGTGAGAAAATTCCTGCCGATCTTCGCGCAAAAATAGAAGCTGCGCTAAATGATTTAAAAGCTGTATTGAAAGATGAAAATGCCACAAAAGAACAAATTGACGCAAAAGTTTCAGCTCTAAGCAAAACAGCCGAAGAGATGTATAAAGCAGCTTCTGCAGGTAAAAATGCAGGCGGTACTGCCGGAGGCAATGGTAATGCAGGTTCAAACGGCAATTCCGGTGCAAAAAAAGACGACGACGTTATAGACGCCGAAGTCGAGTAATTCAAAACATATAAAGGCGTGAAGCTTTTCACGCCTTTCTTCTTAAATTTAACAAATAATTTCACGGAACATATAAAAATCAAGATTAATATCTAACGGTGATAAATTAAAGTATTAAAACATTATATTTTTTTGCTACTTATAATATATGACAAATTTTATAACACTAAGCTATATGAAATATTCTAAAATAAGAGAAATAAATTTTAAAATTGGATTTTGTATTTTATTTGTGTTGTCATTAAGTTTATATCAAATATATTTTATCTCAAAGACTTTTTTAACTTAAACTGCGCCGCAAGTTTTTATACTAATATATATGCATTATTTTATTATGCGCACTACTTGTTGAATTTTATATTTTTTTATAAAAAATAAATATCCTAAAATTTTACAGATATTATTACACGATATAATATATTTTGGTTGAGAATTAAATACTGTTTTACTTTTCAACTTTATTACTTAACATTACAGCTATAAATTCTGTTTTAGGGTTTATTTTAAGTGCGATTTGAATAGTCATAGTTAGTGGAACCGCTAAAAAAAGTCCGCCTATCCCTAAGACATATCCCCATAAAAGTAAGCTGAAAAGCACAGTTATAGTTGAAATTCCAAGTTCTTCGCCGACCAGTCTCGGTTCTAAAATCACACCTAAAATAGTATTTGTAGCAGTATAGAGGATGATAACCCAGATCGCATCTGAAATATTTCCGCTTAAAAGAGCTATAAAAACAGCCGGAACGGCAGCTACAAACGAGCCGATTGTTGGTATATAGTTCATTATAAAAGCTACTATTCCCCATAAAACCGCATAAGGTATGTTTAAATAATATAGCCCTGAACCTATAATAATACCGGTTGCTGTTGAAACGATTGTTTTTATAAAAAGATATCTTTTAAGGTTATAGACAAATGAATGCACAAAAACTATCGCGTTTGAGTATTTTACGCTTAGATATTTTACCTTTTCCTGCATTATTCTTGTTTCAAAAAGCATAAAAGCAACTAATAAAAGTATAAAAAGCCACATCGACATAATTGAGCCTGTTTTTCTGACAAGCGAGCTTGTTGTCGTAATAATTTTATTAGATTCCAAGTTAAACATATTCGGATCAAAAACTATCATATCTCTAAATTCTGTGTTATTTAGATTTTCCATCCATTCATTTAGTATGATTTGGAATTTTCTATTAAATTCAGGAAGTTGTCCTAAAAAGTCAAACATCGTACCAACCGCCACACTTCCGATAAATGCTAAAAATCCAAGCATACAGAACGTCACAAGTATAAAAGAGATGATTCTAGGAATTTTAACTTTTTCTAAAATATCTAAAATCGGTGATGTTACAATAGCTATAAAAGTTGCAAGTAAAAATGGTACTACAACTGAATTTGCAGCTTTTAATCCTGCGAAAATTATAACTATAGACGCCAGTGTTATTAAAAATGTCTGTAATTTCAAGAGATTTCCTTAAATTTTAAAATGCTTGAATTTTTATGAAAAAGATAAGAACTTCTAAAAATTATACATCCTAAAAGCAAATTTTAAATAATATTTTCAATCAGGCGGCATATATTTTTCATGTTTTTTCTTTAGTGCATTTTTTTTCTTTTCTTCCATTTTTACAGCATCTCTTAGAGCTTCTTCACTGTCGTATTTTGTGCCGTCCAAAAATTTTGTATAATCGTCAAATTGATGAGTTTTAATTCCCCATAAAAGTCCAAAAAGAGCAATGCCTCCCAAAAAAATACTGACTCCGAGCATAATTCCTATTATTCCACTCATTTTTACCTCCTGAAATTTTTAAGTCTAAGCGAATTCAACACTACGATTAATGAGCTGAAACTCATGGAAATCGCCGCATATAGCGGTATAATAAAACCTAAACAGGCAAGCGGAATTGTTATCGCATTATAGCAAAGCGAGAAAATAAGATTTTCTTTTACTTTTTTAAATGATTTTTTTGCAATTTTTATAGCGCACACAAGGCTTGTAAGATCGTCTGTTAAAAGCACAACATCGCTTTTTTCCATACTTATATCAGCGCCTGAACCTAGGCAAATTCCGACATTTGCAAGGCTTAGAGCAGGTGCGTCATTGACGCCATCGCCAACCATAATTACAAATTTATTCCGCTTGCTTAAATTTTGTACAAATTTTGCTTTTTTATCCGGTAAAACACCGCTTTCATAATTTTTTATTCCTATTTCATTTGCGATTTTCTTTACAGCGTTTTCGTTGTCGCCGCTTAACATAAAAATTTCAAAACCAAGTTTTTCAAGTTCCGATACGCTTGATTTCGCATCATTTTTTATACTGTCGCTAAGTTCGAAAATAGCCGCAAGTTTGCCGTTTATTGCAAAAAAATATTCGCTCGTATCTAAATGCTCTACATTTTTTATTCCAAGTTCTCTCATAAATTTAGCGCTTCCGCCGCTTATTTTTATATTTCCGAAATTTGCGCTTATTCCTTTTGCCGGGAAATTTCTGATATTTGAAATTTTTAAATTTTCGCCTTTAAAATTTAAAAATTCGTTAACAGCTTTGCTGATCGGGTGATTTGAAGCTTTAAGTAATGAATCTAGTAAAGAAATGTCAAAATCGATTAAAAATTTGCTTTTATTTACTTTCAACTTGCCGTTTGTCAAAGTTCCGGTTTTATCGAAAACTATCGTGTCGCATTTTGCTATATTTTCAATAGTTTTCGCCTCTTTAAATAAAATTTTTTCTTTCAATCCTGCGCCAAGACCTACAAGCGTGGCAACAGGCGTAGCAAGTCCAAGTGCGCAAGGGCAGGCTATTATGATTACACTGACGGCTGTAATAAGAGCTTTGTCAAACGAACCGAAATAAAGCCATATAAAAAAAGTAAGCGCCGCCAGAGTTAAAATAACAATAGAAAAAATTCCTGAAATTTCATTTGCCATACGCTCAATTTGAGGTTTTTTAAGAGGTGCGTTTTCCAATAAATCTATAATTTTGCTTAAAAGCGAGTTTTTAAAATTTGCGCTTGCTCTGTAAACGACAGATCCTTGCATACAAATTGCGCCGCTTTTTATTTCATCACCTGCTTGCACACTGACAGGCACACTTTCTCCGTTTATGCTTGCATAATCAAAACTTGCATTTCCACTTATTACGCATCCGTCTATCAGCACTTTCGCGCCTTCATTCAGTAAAATTTCATCGCCTATACTGATTTCGTCCGCTTTTTTATTTATAAACCCGCCTTTTTCATTTTTTACTAAAACGGCACCTATTATGGTATTTGAAAAGTTATCAAGTTTGTCGGTAGCTCTTTTCTTGCTTAAAATTTCAAGATATTTTCCTATAAAAACAAAAGTAATAATCATAGCAACCGAGTCGAAATACACTTCGCCGTTTCTTGCAAGCATCGCATATACAGAGTAAATATATACTATTCCTGAACCTGTCGCGATAAGCAAATCCATATTCGGCGTGCGGTTTTTTATGGCAAAAAATGCTCCTTTAAAAAATACGCTTCCTGTATAAAAAAGCACTGGCGTCGCCAAAATGAACTCTCCAAAATGCAAAATATCCTTTGTAGCTGCGTCCATTCCGCTAAAATATCCGCCGTAAAGTGCAACTGCAATCCACATTATATTCATTACGGAAAAAATTCCTACAATCAGTTTTGCGTAAAATTCACGGCGTTTCGAGTTTATGCGTGTTTCACTGCGATTTGGATCGTAAGGATACGGCTCATAACCGATTGATTTTATTTTTGAGAAAATTTCAGCCAGATTTGTTTCGTTTTCATCCCAAACGATTTTGGCTTTGTTTGTTGTGGCATTTATATTTGCCTCTATCACGCCTTTTGAGTTAAATAGCACTTTTTCGTTTAGCCAAACGCAGGCTGAGCAATGAATTCCTTCTATGATTATGAAAATTTCATTAAAACCGTCTGCGTTTTGGCGCACGAAATTTTCATAAATCGCTTCCGTTTCATTTTTTGAAATTTCGCGTGTTTTTGCCGGATTTAATGTATTTTTGCCAAGTCTTGTATAAAATTCTTCAAGTCCATTTTCCTGCAAAAGATAAAAAACCTGTTTGCAGCCGTTGCAACAAAATTTATGTCCGTCTTCGCAATGTATCATCGCGCTTTCATCAAAACCGAGTTTGCAATGATCGCATTTTAATTTAGCCATTTTCGCCTTTTCGTATATTTTTTAAAATTTCGATTATACTTACTTTTTACTTTAAAATTTTAATCTTTGATAATTTCGTTTTCATCTTTTATTATTACGCGATTTTTATCAGTGATTGACGGATGTAAATATCCGTTATTTACCAAAATTTCAACAGTTTTTCTAAAAGTAGGAAGTGCATTCTGAGCGGCATAATAGCTTCCTTTTTTCGGCTCTCTAACCAAAACGCCTATTGTAAAGCTTGAACTTTTATCGTTTGCAAAACCGAAAAACGAGCTGTTGTAAAGATTTGAATATCCACCGCCGCTTGCAATTCTTGCAGTTCCTGTTTTACCGCCTATTTGAAGACCTTCTACCTGACCTTTTCTACCGGTTCCGCGCTCAACTGTTTGAATCAAAATTTCTTTTAATACATTTGCCGTTTCACTGCTTATAACATTTCTGCTTTCAGCTTCATTTACTTGATAAAATTCGCCGTTTTTACGTAGATACGAAACAATTCTTGGAGAAATAATAACGCCGTCATTATTAAAAATCATATAAGCGTTTAAAAGTTGTAAAAATGTAAGTTGAAGTCCGTATCCGTAGCTCGTGGTAGCTTTATATACTTTATTTTCAAGCGAGAAAACATCCGGCATATAGCCTTTTTGTTCGTAAGGAAGATCGATTCCCGTTTTTTGCATAAAACCGAATTTTTCCAAACCTGAATGTAAAATTTCTCCGCTTAAACGGGAACTTATCATTATCATACCGATATTTGAACTATGTACGATTATATCCGTTGCACTCATTTCATTTGCAGGGTGCGTATCTTTTATAGTGCGGGAGCCTAATTTATATGAGCCGTTGTAAGTCGGAATCATCTCATCTGGGCGCACCATGCCGGTTTCATAAGCTATTGAAAAAATTATCGGTTTTATAACAGATCCCATTTCATAAGCATATTCGCTTGCGGTTGAGTTTAAATTTGAAAATGTTTTTTTTGTAATATTTCCGGGATTATAACGCAAATTCGTAGCAAGGGCTAAAATTTTACCGCTTTTCGAATCCATAACCGCTATTAAAATTTCTTTTGCGTCATAATCGTCTGCCGCATTGTCCGCTAAAAATTCGAGCTCTTTCTGAACCTTAAGGTCGATATTTAAAATTGCGTCATATCCGTCTATTTTGCTTGATTTGCGACTTGATTTTTCTAAAATTATATTGTCGCCTATATCACGCAAACCTGAAATTTTTTCATCATTAATCGGATTAAGATAATATTCATAGTATTTTTCGATGCCTTTTATGCCTTTAACGCGTGTAATTCCATCCAATTCTGTTTTATTTATGTAGCCAATTAGCGGAGTTAGACTGTCTGCTGTATTATAAACCCGCTTTTCGCCGCTTTGTGAGACGCTCATTCTAATAGGCGGATTTGATTTTCCGCTTGGTGTCAAAAAAGAGACAAAAACTTTTTTCAAATTCAGTTTTCTTGCGAGTTCTTTTAGATGAACTGCCATTTTAGCGTCTATTTTATAGCTTAATACAATTGTTCCTTTTGAGGAAGTTATCGCGTCTTTTACGCGTTTTTCGTTATCTCCTGTATAAATACAGTAAAGTTTTACAAAAAGTTCCAATTTATTCGGGTCTATACTTCTGCTATCCACACTTACTTTGTAAAGTTTTTGTGAGTTTGCGCTTATATAGTTGTCGCTTGTTACGATTTCGCCGCGAATTGCGGTGTTTATTTCAGATGATTTTAAATTCGGCAGACGGCGATTTGCACTTGACCAATAATAAACCACATATAAAAAAATTAATAAAAGTAGAGGAATTATTAGATAATTCAGTTTAAATAAATTGATGTTTTTTAGAAATTTAAAAAATTTTCTCATTTCAGTTAAACTCAAATGTTAATTTTTCATTTTCCGTTGAAATTTTTACAGTTCCGCCGTTTTTTAATTTTCCAAATAGAATTTCACCGCTTATAATGTCGCTAATCTCACCATCAATTATGCGTTTTAAATTTCTTGCGCCTGATTCCGTATTTGCACCTTTTTTGATTAAAAATTCTTTTGCGTTTTCGTCCAAATCAAACTTGACATTTTTTAATTTATTTTCCAAATTTTTTATATATTTATCTACGATTTGTTTTAAAATTTCATTATTTAAAGGATTGAAATTTATTATTTTATCTATTCTTGCTCTAAGCTCAGGGCTAAAAAAATCATGTACGGCAGTGTTTATTTTTTCAGCCGTATCTCTTTTAAATCCAAGAGTAGCCGCCTCTTTTGTGCCAAGATTTGAGCTCATTATTATGATTGTATTTTTAAAATCGGCCTTTTCACCGAGATTATCACTTAATGAAGCGTTATCGAAAATTCCTAAAAATATATTTATGATTGTGGGGTTCGCTTTTTCTATTTCATCAAAAAGTAAAACGCTGTAAGGATGCTTTTTGACGGCATTTGTTAAGATTCCGCCTTGTTCAAATCCTACATATCCGGGAGCCGAGCCTATAAATTTCGAGACGCTGTTTTCTTCCATATATTCGCTCATATCAAAGCGTAAAAAACTTACATTCAGCGAGTTTGCAAGCACTTTTGCAAGTTCTGTTTTGCCAACTCCGCTATTTCCTGTAAATAAAAATACGCCAATCGGGCGATTTTCATCTTTTATGCCTGCATATGAGCGCAAAAGTGCCTTATAAAGCGTATCTACAGCGCTATCCTGACCGAAAATTTCAGATTTTAAATTTGTTTTCAGATTTTTTAAAATTTCCGAATTATCACTATTTATATTTTCAGCATTTGCCATTACGCTTAAAATTTTTCTTACATCATCCTGACTTACTTCGCCGTGGCGCCCTTTTAAGCTGAAACTTGCACCTATTTCATCAATTAAATCAAATGCGCTATCGGGCAAAAATTTATCACTTAAATATTTTTTGGAAAGTCTTACGCATTCATTTAAAATTTCATCACTGAATTTCACGCCGTGAAAATTTTCATAACGCGGCGCACCGCCTTTTAAAATTTTAAAGCTGTCTTCCAATGTGGGCTCACAAATGTCAATTTTGTTGAATCTTCTAAGTAGAGCTTTGTCCTTGCCGAAATCTCTAAATTCCGCATAAGTAGTAGCTCCGATGCAGGAAATTTCACCGTTTGCAAGAGCCGGTTTTAGGGCGTCGGCTAAATCGGCATCGCTTCCGCCTGTGCTTCCTGCGCCCAAAATCGTGTGAATTTCATCGAAAAATATTATCACGTTTTTTTTATTTTTTAATTCATCTATAAGGTCATTTACTCTTTGCTCAAAATCGCCTCTGTATGTAGTTCCTGCAAGCATTGAAGTTAAGTTTATTTCATAAATTTCTTTATTTTTCAATTTTTCCGGTCCGTCGTTGAATGCGATTTTTTGTGCGATTCCTTCTACGACGGCTGTTTTCCCAACGCCTGCTTCACCTACTAGTAAAGGATTATTTTTTTTGCGTCTGCAAAGTGTTTGAAGTGTTTTTTCAACTTCCTTTTCTCTTCCTATAAGTTTATCAAGTTTTCCAAGCCTTGCTTCTTCGCAAAGATTTCGTCCCCAAATTTCAAGAGGAGATCTTTGATCTTCGTTTTCATCCTGATTTTCGAAAGAGTCCAGAAATTCCGCCATAGGAATGCTTTTTTGTCTTTTCAACCATTCGAAAAATGTCAGTGAAAGACTTTCATAACTGTCATTTGGTGTGATAAAATCAAAAAGTTCTCTATAATTTTCATCCATTTTTCTAGCTAAAAACATAAATCTGAAAATATCTTCATATTCATTTTTGTTTGTGCCGATTTCATTTATTTGATTTATCAGATATTTCAGTTCGGTTGTCATTTTCAATTTTTTATTTTTTGATTTCGGAAAATTTTCGATGATTTGACGGATAGTTTCGCCTACGTCATTTTGCATTCCGTAGTAATAAAAAAATTCTTTAAAAACGTCGTATCTGAAAAAAGAAAAAAGAATATGATATGTCGTAAGATAATTATTTCTATATTTGCGCGCCACACGCACGCCGTTTTTAAAATAGTATCCAAACATAAAATTTGCCATTATTCTTCCTCTATTTCACAAACTAACGGAAAATTCGCTTTTTTAGCCAGCATTTTTACTTCATCTTTTTTGGTTTCAGCGATTTCTTTTATGTAACTTCCGCAAATTCCTGAACCGTTTTTATGTATATGTAGCATAATATTTATTGCTTCATCTCGCGTTTTTTCAAAAATTTCCATCAAAATCATTACGACAAAATCCATAGTCGTAACATCATCATTCAGTAAAATTACGCGGTAAATTTTCGGTATGAAAATTTTTGTTTTTGTTTGTGATTCATTTTGAAATGCCATTATTTAAGCCTTTGTAAATCATTTTCTATTACGCCCTCAGGCACCGCGCCAAGATAATATTTTTTAAATCGCATTCCTTCGTTAAAATCCGTTAAGTTAACATATTTGCCGTTTTGAAGTAAAACTTTAAACGGTATTGAAAGTGCGTGATTGTATTTTATATCGTTTAAAATTTGAGCAATCAGTCTGTCATTTTCTTTTTCGTTTGCTATGAAATAATAAGCGCCGTATTTTTTCATAAAATTTTCGATTATTTCATGATTTTCAATCTCTTCAAAAGTTATAAGTCCTATAAAAGCCATATTTTCCTTGTTTTTATTTATTAGATCGGTAAGATGAGCGGCTTCCGCTTTGCAAGGCTCACAATAAGTTGCAAAAATGTCAAACATAAGAAGTTTGTCGCTATTTGCTAATTTAAAGCCTTCATTCGTGCGTTTTATTGTTATTTCATCGCCGCTTACGCTTTTTAGAGAAATTTGCTCGCCAACTTCATATGGAGCGAAATTCTGTTCACTTGAAATTGTATCGTTACGCTCGTCGCAACCGCCAAGAAAAATCATTGCTGAAATTAAAATTCCTAAAATTTTTTTCACTCAGTATCCTTTTGCATATCTTTTCATCGCGCTTTGTGCTTCACGTTCGGCTTCTTTTCGTTTTAAAGCCTCTCTTTTATCGTGCAGATTTTTGCCTTTCGCAAGCGCGATTCGCGCTTTTACTTTGTTTTTGTCGTTTAGATAAAGCGATAGCGCCACAATCGCCATACCTTCTTTTGAAACGGCGCCAAAAAGTCTGTTTATCTCTTTTTTATGCATTAAAAGTTTTCTTGCGCCGTTTTCGCTTGGACGAAAAAATGCATTTGTATTTTCCAAAAAACTGATGTGAGCGTTTAATAAAAAAAGTTCTCCTTTGATGATTCTGCAAAAGCTGTCTTTCAGGTTTGCACGCCCCATTCTTAATGCTTTTACTTCGCTACCTTTAAGCACAATTCCGGCTTCAAAATTTTCTATTATCGTAAAATTATGCCACGCTTTTTTATTTTTTGTCAGTTCTTTCATTATTTTACCTTAAAACAGCTGCTTCCGCTGCCGCTCAAAAATTCATCGTTATTGATTTTTAAATTTGGATAAATTTTTTGTGCCGGCACAAGCAGGTCATTTAACATATAATTTTTAAAATTTGCCAAAATTTCGCTACTTTTTAAACGTGAAAGTCTAGCTGAAAATTTTAAATTTATAGTATCAAAAAAGTGCGCGCGAAACTCTTTATAAACTTTTGCCGTATCGCAGCAAACAGGTTTTTGTAAAATTTCAAAATTTGGAATTTCATCATCAAACGGCATTATAATTTCTCCTATACCGCTTACATTCGCACATATTTCATCGCTTAAAAAAAAACTCACGTCAGCGCCTATTTTAGCGCCTATTTTCATTAAATTCCGTTTTGAAATTTTAAGATTCAGCTCTTCATTAGCCATTTTTAAAAAAGTGGCGGCATTTGAACTTCCACCTCCAAGTCCGCCTCCAAGCGGAATATTTTTTTTTAAAGTTACGCAGTTATTTTTAAAAAATTCATTTAATTCGTGGGAAAAACCTGCCTTACAAAGTTCGTTATAGGCTTTATTTATAATGTTTTCGCCATTTATTTCGGTTTCGGTTTTTATACAAAAACCTTCAAAATTTCCGCTTTTAAAACTTATTTCGTCAAAAAGATTTTTTATAAGCACAAATCTTGAGTTTAATTCGTGATAATTTCCTCTTGTTCCTGTGATTTTTAAAAAAATATTGATTTTGGCAAAACTTTTCATATCTCAATCCTATTCAGCAGATATTTTACTTCGCCGTTTGAAATTTCAATTATAGAGTAAAAATTTGCGGTTTTTACGATATATTTTCCGTCATTTGAGTTTTTAAAATTTTGTGCGTTTAAAATTTTGCCAAGCTCGATATCGCTCTCATCGCCAATATAAAAGTTTTCTTTTAACGTCAGGAATTCCAAAGGATTTAGGGCTTTTTCGTCTTCATAACAAAAACTTCCTTCTTTTACCCTTTTTAAAGCGGAAAGTGTAGCATTCACACCAAGCTTTTCGGCAAAAATTTGCGCATAACTTCTTGCGTAAGCGCCTTTTGAAACCCAAATTTTAATATTTAAAAACGGGTGAGAATAATTTAAAATTTCACTTTTAAAAATTTGCATATTTTGAGTCGGAACATCAAAATCTTCACCTTTTCTGGCTAGTTTATAAGCTCTCATACCGTTTATTTTTTTGGCTGAAAATTTTGGCGGATTGTATTTTACTTCGCCTAAAATTTCAGCTCTCACATCTTCTAATAAATTTTTGTCAAAAGGCTTTAGAATATCTATTTTATCAATATTTTGATTATCCAAACTTTCGCTTTTCGCTCCAAGCCAAATAGTAGCTTCATAAATTTTAGGTTCCAAATCAAAAAAACGAAAAAAATGCGTGTAGTTTCCAAAAGCTATAAGCAAATTTCCACTTGCAAACGGATCAAGAGTGCCTGAAAAACCAGCTTTTTTTACGCCGTATTTACGTTTTAAAGTGTTTAGAAAATGATTTGAACTTATGCCTGTCGGCTTATTTGCGACAAAAAGTCTGTTCATATGACTCTTTCTACGAAGCTTGAAAGTATGTCGCGTTTGATTCCGCCGAAATTTATAGTAAGTTTTTGTTCGTTTCGCACCTTTGCAGTTGCGATTATTCTGCCGATTCCAAAGAGTTTGTGTTTTACTAAATCGCCTTTTTTAAACTCGCCTTTTTCTTCCAAAACAAGCGAACCGCCGCAAAGTCCGGCTTCACTTAAAAATCTGCTTTTTTCCAGTTTTTCTCTTTTTCCTCTAAAAAATCTGCTTTCAACATAACTTAAAGCCAAGGATCTTTTGGCGCGAGTAATAGCCACATATGCAAGTCTACGCTCTTCTTCGATATCGCAGCTGTCTCCTAAAAGCGGAAAAAATCCCTCTTCAAGTCCGATTACAAAAAGATGATCAAACTCAAGCCCTTTACTTGCGTGGATACTCATCACGGAAATCGCTTCGTTTGTGATTGCGTCAGCTTCGCTAAGCAGCGTAATTTCGTTTAAAAATTCATTTAAATCAAACTCAGGATCGTTTTTTGCATTGTCTTTTAATGTAGCGTAAAATTCATCTATATTCGCGACTTTATCTGCGCCATCCGGAAGTGCCGCATAATACTCTTTGATTTTAAAAGTTTTTTCCAAATTTTCAAGTTTTTCCGTTGTATTCATATTTGAAAGTTTTAAAATTCCATTATAAAGCTCTTCAAGTGCTTCGCAAACTTTTTTTGTAGCAATATTGGTTGAAATTTTGCCGATTGAATCAAATAGACTTAAGCGATTTTTATATGCGAAGCTTTCAAGATTTGCAAGTGAAACCTTGCCTATGCCGCGTTTCGGGCGATTTATGATTCTTCTAAGAGAAAAATCGTCATCTTGAGTGATAAGCAGTCTCAAATATGCGATAATGTCTTTTATTTCGGCTCTTTCGTAAAATTTCATTCCGCCGACCATTTTATATGGTATGTTTGCTCTGTTAAGCCCTTCTTCGATGCTTCTGCTTAGCGCGTTTATGCGGTATAAAACAGCGATGTTTTCAGCCTTTATTCCGCTTTGTAATAATGTTTTAATTTTATCGGCTATTTTATTAGCTTCATAAATTTCATCGTTTGATTCCATTATGGTGATACTTTCACCAGGTTTTACGGTGCTTTTCAAATTTTTTCCAAGACGATTTCTATTGTGTCCTATAAGTTCGTTTGCGGCTTTTAAAATTTCAGGTGTAGAGCGGTAATTTTCTTCAAGTTTTATAAGTTTTACATTTTTAAACTCATCTTTAAAATTTAAAATATTTTCTATTCTTGCACCTCTCCAACCGTAAATACTTTGATCGTCGTCTCCTACTACGACTAAATTTTCGTGCAATTTGCAAAGTTTTTTCAAAAGTTTAAACTGAATTTCATTTGTATCCTGATATTCGTCAACCGTGATGAAATTAAATCTTGATGAGGTTTCGTTTGCTATTTCGTCGAAATTATCTAAAATTTCATAGCTTAAAACCAGCAGATCATCAAAATCCACAAGATTGTTTTCAACTTCATAATCACAGTATTTTTTATAAATAAGTGAAATTTTTTGATAAAAATCTCTTGCGCGGTTTGCGACTTCATCGCCAATAATTGAGATATTTTGCAAAATTTTATCGGGTTTTAAAAGCGCGTTTTTATATTTTGAAATTTCACTTGCTATAAGTGCTGTCGGAATATCGCTATCAAAGCTTTTCAATATCTTTTTTTTATCGTCCGTGTCGATAATTATAAAATTATTTTTTCTATTGAGTTTATTTATGTAAAATTTTAAAAACAAAAGTCCGAATTTGTGAAATGTGCAAAGAAGCGGCGAAAGCGGAAGTTTTAAATCTCCTATAAGTGAATATGCTCTTAATCTCATTTCGCTTGCCGCTTTATTTGTAAAAGTTAAAGTTAAAGTTGAAGCCGGATCTACGCCATTTGATAGCAGATATGCAAGCCTCGAAGTTATCGTTTTTGTTTTGCCGCTTCCGGCTCCTGCTAAAATAAGCATCGGACCGTCAATATGAGTAGCGGCAAGTTTCTGATTTTCGTTTAAATCTTTTAAAATGTCCATTTATGTTGTTCTTTTGTGTGATAAATTTTCTTTTATATTATCAAAAATTTATTGAAATTCAGGTTAATGATTTTTTAAACATTTCCATCACCTGTTTGTTATTCAGCCTTTTTGTTTTAGCCGGATTTATTAAAATCACATCTTCATCAACTAAAATTTGAACTACTGAAAAAAGCGGAATTTTAACTTCACTTTCAAAATTTTCTTCTCCGAAAGCCGCGTCAAATGTCAAATTATCGCCTACAATTTGTGCGGTTTCAAATGTATAATTTGCAAGTTCGAATAAAATAAAATTTTCGAAATTTTCAGTGAATTCTTTCGGCAAAGGCGGATCAAACTCGACAAATTTAAATCTTGCTAAAATTTTAAATCCCTGATTTTCATCAAGTAAAAAATTTATACAATTTTTAATATTTTCGCACATTATTTCCGAAAATTTTGCATTTTCCAAAATTTCATTCATTTTTTTTCTCCTTAAGCTTTTAAATTTTTTGTTTTATTTTCGCGTTCCTGATAGTGCGCAAATGCAATCTTTACGATTTGGATAAAATTTTTGACAATGCTGTGAACCAGAAAAGTATCGTTCATCAAAGATGTCGCCATTGAGCTTGAAATTTTACTTTCGTAAAGCAAAGTATCTATATCGCGCCATTCGATGATGTTGTAATTTTGCATTATGAGTTTTAATTCCGTTAAGAGTTTTTGCATTGTTTCAAAATTTTCAGATTCAGGAATTTGTTTGATTATTCTGATTGATTTTAGCAAATTCAGGCGCAGAAAGTTATATTCTTTTTTTATAAACTCATTTTGAGAAAGCATATATCTGCAAAAATTAGGTTGTGCGTTTCTCATATCTTTTAAAATTTCGGCAAAAATAAGAGCTGAACGACGAATATCCATAAAAAATTTGTTTTCTTCACCTTTATCAATGGCGCTTGCTTTGATTGAAAAGTCTATTATCTGGCTGTAAAGATTTTTAAATCTTTCATTGTAAAGCTCATCAAAGTCTATTTGCATAGGTTTATCTCTTTTTGCTATAACTTCTTCATCGCTAAGTTCGCCTGTTATATCTTTTGACGAGATACTTATGCTTTTTGTTATTATAGATATGACATTGTTAAAAAGATGAATATGCTCCTTAATCAAAACTTCTTTTGCCGATTTACTGAATTTAAGCGCTTCATCGTTCAGATAAATTGCGGTATAAATTTTTTGCGTTTTTTTAACTTTTTTATTTAATTTCGTAAATGATCTGTCGAGAAAAATTTTCATAAAACGTCTTGTAGGATAAAAAAGCAAAACACCGAAAATATTGAAGTAACTTTGAAAAATCGCTAATTTTAATATATTGTCGTCTTGAGAGATTCCAAACAGATCGGCACTTATATCAACTGCTTTTAAGAAAACGTTAAAAAGCAGTATAGTTAAAATTGCTGTGGTAAGATTAAAAATTATATGAGTTATCGTTAATTTTTTTGCTTCGTTATTTACTTTAAGAGAGCCGATTATAGCTGTAATAGTGCTTCCAAGATTTGCTCCTATTGTGATTGATACGGCGTTTTCATATGTTATTTGAGAACTTGCAAGAGCTGTCAGAGCTAGAGTGATACTTGCGTGCGAGCTTTGCAAGAGCGCCGTTATAAAAACTCCTATCAAAGCATAAACTATTATGCCAAGAACGCCTGAAAGTGCGTATTTACTTAGCTCAATCGTGCTTTTAAAATTTAAAAATCCGTCTTTCATATAAGCGATTGCCAAGAAAAAAAGTGCAACTCCTGCTATAAATAATCCTGCACCTTTTGTTTTTTCATCTTTAAATAGCGCTAAAACCGCGCCGAATATGAAAATCGGCATACTGAAATGCGCAATATCCATTTTTAAACCGATTAAACCTACAATCCAGGCACTTGTGGCTGAAGCTAAGTTTGTGCCGTAAATTATACAAATTCCTGCCATCAAACTGATTAGACCGGCGCTTAAAAATGAGATGGCAAGCACGCTTACAAGCCCGCTTGATTGCATAACAGTAGTACTTATAAAGCCGAATAAAAAGCTTTTATAATCTTTTTTAGTAGCTTTTTTTAAGAAATTTTCTAAAATTCCGCCTGCCATCAGCGAAAAACTTTGTTCCAAAACGCTCATAGCATAGATAAATAATGCAAGTCCGAAGCAAAGTTTTGTTAAACTTTCGCTAGTGCTTATGAAGGCTGTAATAATAAAAAGTGCGATTAAAAATAAATTTTTACTTTTAATCATTTAAAAACTCGCCTACAAGTTTTGAAATTTCATTTATTCCGATATTCCAAAAATTTTCATCTTCTATATCAAGATCAAAAATTTTAATCATATCTTTTGGCGATTCGCTTCCACCAAGACTTAGAAATTTTATATATTTTTGTGTAAAATTCTCGCATTTTTTACTTTTATAAAGTCCGAAAATCGCCAAAACAAAAAGTTGCGCGTAAGCGTAAGAATAGCAATAAAAAGGGCTATGAATAAAATGCGGAATATAACTCCACCAAAGTTTATAATCATTTCTTAGTTTCAGGCTTTTACCGAACATTTTTTTGGAATGTTTCATCCAAATTTCATCTATTTTTTCCGCACTTACTTCGCCTTTTTGAGCGTGAAATTCACGCTCAAATGTAGTAAAGTTTATCTGACGATATAAAGTAGCGAAAATATCTTCTATTTTATTTGCCAATATCGCCTGTTTTTTCGCTTTGTTTGCGCGGTTTTTGAAATAATCAAACACAAGCATTTCGCAAAATATTGAAGCGCTTTCGGCTGTCGTAAGCGGCGTAAAAGAGCCGAAATATCCGACGCCATAAGCCAGATATTGATGAATTGCGTGACCTAATTCGTGAGCCAAAGTAAAAACATCACGTCTTTTTCCTGTAAAATTTAAAAATACAAACGGATGAATTTCACTTACCGCCGAGTGTGAAAATGCGCCGCTTTGGCGATTTGAAGTTATTTTTTCATCAATCCAGTTTTCATCAAAAGCCTTTTTTGCAATTTTTTCAAATTCTTTTGAAAATTCGCCAAAAGCCGCAAGCACGATATTTTTTGTATCTTCAAAACTAAATTTTTCATCGTCTCCTAAAGGCGCATAGCGATCATAATCGTATAATTTATCAAATCCCAAAATTTCTCTTTTTTTATCGTAAAATTTTTCCACAAGATTGAAATTTCGCTCTGTGGTTTTTATTAACGAATCCACCGATTGTTTTGAAATTTGATTGTTTTCGTGCATTATCATTTCGCCACTTTCGTATTTTCTAAGCTCGCAAGTGATTTGTAGATTTGTTTTTATCATATTGTAAATATAACTTAAAATTTGTTGATTTTTTTGTAAAACCTTACTTAGAGATTTTGCCGCTTTTTTTCGATTTTTGCGTTTTTTATCGCTAAGAAGTGCCAGAATTTGCTCTTCATTTAAAATTTTGCCTTTAAACTTAAATTTCAAAGAGCTTAGCGTTTCGCTAAAAAGGCGAGAAAAAGCGTTTTCTCTGACAGGCGCTGTTTTAAGTAGAATTTTTTCTTCCAGGAATGTAAGTCGGTGCGATTTTTGTTTAATTAAAAGTTCCAAATAATATCTGAAATTTCCTGCGTTTTCTAAAATTTCATTTTGTTTTTGTGTGTCAAGCTCATTAAATTCAAGTTCAAAAAATAGTAAATTTTCACTTATTTTATTTGCAAGAATTTCAGCTTTTGCCAAATCCGCGCCGGTTGTCGTATCGACTGCAAATTTCAGTTCCGCATAAGTTAAAATTTTGGAAATTTTTTCGCTTAAGTTTTCGTAAATTTTAAGTGCATTTAAAAATTCATCGTTTGAAATTTCATTCATACGACCTTTGAAATTTTGCGAAAATTCCAGACTCTCTTTTTTTAAAGTTTCGCAGAATTCGTTGTAATTATCAAAAAATTTATCTAATTTCCAAGCCATAAATTGTCCTTTTAAATAAAATAAAAGGACAATTTTAGCAAAAGTTTATAAATTTAATTTTTAGGATTTGTTTTATGAGATGCTACAGCTGTAAAAACGACATCTGTTGAGCTATTTATCGCAGTTTCAACCGAATCTTGAATTACACCGATTATAAAACCTATTGCAACAACTTGCATAGCAACATCATTTTGAATATTAAACAGTGAGCAGGCAAGCGGAATAAGTAAAAGTGAACCTCCGGCTACGCCGCTGGCTCCGCAAGCACCGATTGCCGAAATTACACAAAGAAGCAAAGCCGTTCCGAAATCAGGACGAATACCAAGAGTATTTGCTGCTGCTAATGCCATTATTGAAATTACAACAGCCGCTCCGGCCATATTTATTGTAGCTCCTAGCGGAATCGATATTGAATAAAGTTCTTCGTCAAGTTTAAGTTTGCGGCACAAATTTAGATTTACCGGAATGTTTGCAGCTGAGCTTCTTGTAAAAAATGCAGTCAAACCGCTTTCTTTTAAGCATGTAAAAACTAATGGATATGGATTTTTACGAAGCGTTACAAAAACTATAAGCGGATTTATAACTAAAGCCACAAATGCCATCGCTACAACTAAAACAATTACAATTCGCAAATATCCTGCAAGTGTACTAAGACCTGTATTATAAACGCTTGTGCAGACAAGACCGAAAATTCCAAAAGGAGCAAGTTGGATTATAAATTGAACGATTTTTGTTGTAGCTTCGCTAAGATCTACAAAAACTTTTTTTGTTCCATTTGTACAAAATCTAAGAGCTATACCGAAACCTACAGCCCAAGCTAAAATTCCCATAAAATTTCCGCTTGAAATTGCGTGCAAAGGATTATCCACGATTTTGAAAAACAGATCTTTTAAAACGACCAGAATATTTACCGGCGCCGTTTTATCGGCTGCAACTACATCGTTTATACTCAAAGTGGTAGGAAATAAAAATGAAAATGCAACCCCGACGCAAGCGGCCAAAAATGTGCCTACTATATAAAGTGTTATGATATATTTTATACCTGTTGCATTGCCGAGTTTTTTTGTCATTATCGAGCTTAAAATAAGTATAAAAACAAGCACAGGAGCAACTGCTTTAAGCGCACCAACAAAAAGATTTCCTAAAATTTCTGCAAAACCTGCAAAACCGTTTAGAAATCCACCGCCGAATTTTTGCGTTAAAATACCTAAAATGGCACCTAAAAACATGCCAACTAAAATTTTCAGGATAAGATTTTTATCCTTATAATTTGCAATTAATTTTTGCATATATGTCATTTTTTCTCCTTTTGAAAATCTTTTAATTCTATCTAAAAAAACTTTTATAGAAAATAAAAATAGCAAAACTCATTAAAAATTAAATTTAAAATGCTAGAATTATTATTTTAAATTTTAAATTAAAAGGCGAAAATATGTATTTATTCACATCTGAAGTAGTAAGTCCAGGGCATCCTGATAAATGTGCCGATATTATAGCAGATAGCGTAGTTGATGCGACTTTGGCACTTGATAGAAATGCAAGGATTGCAAGCGAAGTTTTTTTTGCAGGTAACCATATAATAATAGGCGGCGAAATAAAATCTAAAAAAACACTGAATTTTGAACAATATGAGTGCCTGGTAAAAAATACTTTGGAAAAAATCGGCTATTTTGACAATCCTAATTTTACTCGCGAGCAATGTTTACATCCTCAAGATATAGAAGTTCACGTGCTTTTAAATCAACAAAGCGGTGATATAAATCAAGGTGTGGATCAGAATGACGGAGAAATAGGTGCCGGAGATCAAGGTATAATGTTCGGTTTTGCAAGCAATGAAACATCAAATTTTATGCCTGCTGCAATTACTTATGCAAGAGTTTTGTGTGATAAAGTTTATAAATATGCAAAAGCTCATCCTGACGAACTTGGAGTTGATATAAAAACTCAAGTTACAGTTGATTACGGCAGTAAAAGTAATTTTGAAAATTGTAAACCGCAAAAAATTCATACGATTGTAGTTTCGGCTCCTTGTGTTGAGACTATGAGTATAGAGAATGTTCGCGAGCTGATTGGTGAAATTATAGATAATGCAGGTCTTCCAAAAAAACTTTACGATAAAGAAAAAACCATTATTTATATAAATCCGACAGGAAGATATGTAAATCACTCAAGCTTGCATGATAGCGGTGTAACCGGACGCAAACTTATAGTTGACAGTTTTGGCGGATATAGTCCGATAGGCGGCGGTGCACAATCAAGCAAGGATTATACGAAAGTTGATCGTTCCGGTCTTTATGCGGCGAGATACATAGCTAAAAATATTGTAGCGGCAGGTCTTGCTAAAAAATGTATTGTCCAATTAAGTTATGCAATAGGTGTTGCAAAACCTATTTCAGTCAGTGTAGATACGATGGGAACACAAGTTGTTGATATAGATGATGATATGCTTTCAAATTTTGTTATGAAAAATTTTGCGCTTACACCAAAATGGATAATTTCAAAATTCGGGCTTGATAAACCAAGCGCTGAGACGTTTTTATATTCTAAAGTAGCAGCGAACGGACAAGTCGGTATAAAAGACTATCCGTGGGAAAAACTTGATAGCGTGGAGCTTTTCAAAAATTTAGTAAAAAAAGCGTAGTTTCTACGCTTTTTGCTTAAAAAACAAACTGTAAATTCTTTTATAAAATTCCATAAATTTTGAACTTTTTTTAGTATAAATAGCCGAAAAAACTGCTTCAAGTCCGATCTTTTCTTGCAAACTTAAATTTTGCATTTTCATTCCCCCATTAGTTTTTTGATTTTATTCAGCACAAAGCAGATATCATCATTCTCAAGTTCGCAAAGCATTCTAAACACGGCAAGAGCGGCTTGCGGTTTCGTAGTGCCAAGCCTCCAGTCTTGATATGTGCGCATCGAAACTCCAAGTTTTTTTGCCATTGCTGCTTGCGATATTTTTTTGCCCATTTGTTTTGACTCAACGGCATTGTGCAAAATATTAAAAATATCGTTTGTTTCAACCATGTATAAATTATACATTTGTTTTCGTTAAAGATACATAAAATTGTTTAAAGTATACAATTTTTTGTATTATGTATAATTAAAAATGTTTAAAACATAACAAAAATTTCGCTAATTATACGTAATTTTGTATAAAACAAACATTAAATTATACAAAATTTTCATACAATGATAAAGACAAATTTTGTTAAAAATGCGGTATTTTTTAGTTTTTACTTTAAACGTTTTAAAATTTAAAATTTTATATAATCCAAACAAAAAATTTAAGGTAAATTTTGGAAAATGAAAAATTTTTAAGCGAACAAATTTTGACTTATCTTGGAAATAAACGCGCACTTTTGGATTTTATCGGTGAGGGCGTTGAATTCGTAAAAAAAGAGCTGAAAAAAGAAAAACTGTTTTGTGCGGATCTTTTTTCAGGATCAGGCATCGTAGCCAGATTTTTAAAGGCGAATAGTGAATTTTTAATTGCCAACGATTTGGAAACTTATTCAAAAATTACAAATGAATGTTATTTAAGTAATATTTCGGCTGATTTTATGAGCGAAATTTCAAAAATTCGCACTGAAATTTTAAATGAAGTTTATGAAAATTTAACTCCAGGTTTTATAACCGAACTTTATGCGCCGAAAAACGACAAAAATATAATGCCCGAAGAGCGCGTTTTTTATACTCATAAAAATGCTGTTTTTATCGACAGCGCGCGCCGCGAAATTTCTAAAATTTCACCTGAAATGCAAAAATTTTTCATTGCGCCTTTACTTTATGAAGCAAGTACTCACGCCAATACAAGCGGTGTTTTTAAAGGTTTTTATAAAAATAAAAAAGGTATCGGACAGTTCGGCGGCGAAGGCAGAAATGCTTTAAAGAGAATTTTAGGAGATATTTCGTTACCGCTTCCTGTTTTTTCAAATTTTTCCGTGCCTTTTTCAATAGAGCAGAAAGATGCGAACAAACTTGCAGGCGAGCTTGAAAATTGCGATATTTGTTATCTTGATCCGCCTTATAATCAGCATCCTTACGGATCGAACTATTTTATGCTGAATTTAATCGCAAAATATGAGCGTCCGAACGAAATTTCACAAGTTTCAGGTATTGCACAAGGTTGGAATAAATCTGTTTATAATAAAAAAACGCGTGCGGCTGAGGCGTTTTTCGATCTTATTTCAAAGCTGAAAGCAAAATTTGTGCTGATTTCGTTTAACAATGAGGGCTTTATCGATAAAAGCGAGTTCATTAAAAATCTTGAAAAATTTGGAAAACTTAATATTTTAGAAAAAAAATACAATACATTTCGCGGAAGCAGGAATTTAAATAACAGAAAAATTTATGTAACTGAAATTTTATACATTTTAAAGAAAAACTAAAAATTTAATATAAATTTTAATCCAAATAAAATTTATATGATTTGATTTATAATATATTTTTTTTAATGAATGTTATTAAAAATTATAAATATCAAGGAGATTAAAATGGCGACAGAAATTTCGGTGGATAAAAAAACTATAGAGGAATTTTTAAAAGATGCTCAAAAAGAGCCTTTTTTAATTCCTGAATATCAAAGGCAGTATTTCTGGGAAAAAGAGCATGTAGTTACTCTTTTTGAAGATTTAACGGATTTTACAGAAAGAAAAATGGATTTAAAAAATAATGAAAGCTATTTTTTAGGCACTATAGTGTATTTTGAAAATAACGGGCAACGTGAGATTATAGATGGACAACAACGTATAACATCTCTTTTGCTATTTTTGAGAGCTGTTTATTCAAAACTTAATGAAAATATACAAAAAAATGTTAGAGAAAAAAATTTCATTAAACTTATAGAGCCTCTTATTTGGAAACAAGATGAACTTACAGGAAGAGTAGATAAAGCTCAAATTTATAACTCTATAAAAAATGAAATCGATAAAGCCGATTTTATAGATAAATGGAAGGATTTGGAACAAAAAGCAAATAAAAACGGCGAAAAAATGACCGGTTTATTCTATAATTATATGTTTTATTTAAGAGCTAAAAATGATGATAAAGATACGACTACGCCACAACTTCGCAGGTATTTATCCAAAGATAAATATAAATTCATAGAAGATAAATCATTATTGTCAAATCTGAATGAAATTTTAAAGATTACATCATTTTCTAAAAATTTAAGAGATATTAATGATGAGACCTGGAAAGAAAATATAAAAATTAAACAGATATTTAATTTACTTAATCTGATCGGTAATGAATGGTGGAAATATCCTTGTATAATATATTATTTAACACATAAAAATAAAAAATCATTTGAACTTGATTATCTAAAATTTTTGCGTCGTTTATACGTTGAAATTTTTATGCGTTATAGCATTGAACATGCTATAAATTCGTTAAAATTTCCAATTTTAAAACTAAACATACAAATACTCAAAAGTATGAAACCTAAATTTGAATTTAAAGAAATTTCAAAGGATGAAGAGAAAATTTTGAAATATAGAATAAAAAATCCGCACAATAATTTAAGATATTCTTTGGTAGTTTTTATAGCATATTTAAAACAAAACGAATTATTGCCGTTTGACTTTGAGCTTGAGCATATTTTTCCTAGAAAATGGGATAATAATTATCGGGCAAATACATTGGGCTTTATGGATGAAAAAGTAAAAGAGTGCATTTGGAATATAGGAAATTTAACACCTTTAGAAAAAAATTGAATATCAGAGCCGGTAACGGATACTTTAGTCAAAAAATAAAAGAATATCAAAAATCTAAAGTAAAAATAACAAACGAAATAGCCGATAATTTTACGGATTTTACTCCTGAGGATATTCTTACAAGAAGTAATGAACTTGTAAACTCGGTAATATCTAAATTTGATGAGTGGAAAGAAGAATATGAAAAATAAAAAGCAAAAAAATGGCGCTTTTGTGCGCTCCAACTCATTTTTACAAACTGAATCGTCATTCCGTAATTTGTAATTGCGACGCCTGCGTCTTTGACGTTTTTGATACGAGAAATCATTGCTTTGCGGTTTAGCATACACGCTCCGCAATGAATAACAAGTTTAAAAATTTTTAAATTATCAGGAAAATCGTTACCGACGCAGTATGAAATTTTAGGTTTGAAGCCAAGAAATTTTTCAAGCATTTTTGGAATTTTAACTCTTGCAATATCGCTGTCTTTTGCATTGTGTGAGCAAACTTCAGAAATTAAAATTTCATCGTTTTTTCTTAAAGATGAGATTATATTCGCGCCATTTAAAAGTTCTGTAAAATCGCCTTTAAATTCGGCAAAAATCATTGAAAAAGTTGTGATTTTTTGTGTTTTAGGTAAAATTTGCAGGCATTCTTCAAGACATTGTGAATCGCAAATTACTAAATCCGGCGGCGTTTTTAAACTATCTAAAGTATGTGGAATTTTATTCGTTTGAGCTGTAATTGCTATCGCGTTTTTGTCTAAAATCGCTCTTATACTTTGAACTTGCGGAGTTATTAAACGACCTTTCGGGGCTTCATCATCAATAGGAGTTACAAAGCACATCAAAATCAATATAAATCTATCCATTGCTAAAAACAACAGCCACTGCAATATGTAAATCCATAAGCAACTTAAAATTTTCATTATCTGCAAGTTTAAAATATATAATAATGCCGCTTATCACTAAAAATATCCAACTTACTAAATTTACATTGTGAAATATCTTTTCCGATACAGGAAATTTTAAAACTTTATCCATGATGATATCTACATAATTTGTATGCAAAAGCTCTTCTATAACTTCACACATAGTATAGACTTTCATGCAGCTTGAATTTTGATTAGAAGCGGTCAAATTCTGTTTTTTGAAGTCTTTTTTCATCTTTATATAATCCTTCTTGACGCATAGCAATATAACTTTTACGTTTTTCGATAATATCCGTAAGTGCATAGCCGGTAATTGCCACACTTGAAATTCCAACACCTGCGACTTTTAAAAATCAGACGACTAAGCATTTTTTTAATAGATTTTTCTATATAATAAGCCATATTTTTTCTACTAAGCTTTAAGTGGTAAAGGTAAAAGCGGATGTAACCACGAAGTTATTATAGATCTTGTCGGTTGTCTGCCGCTATTGACATATCAGCCCGGACAGTTCGTAATTTTCAATGAATCGTAGCGCCGCCTGTATATACATTTTTGTTTCAAGAAGTTCTAACGGATTTATAACCCTTACCTCTGAAAATTTCTGCTTTTTCAAATGCTATATAAAGCTTATTTATTGTAAGATCGCCCGTATTTCCTCCAAATCCTCTGCTATAGAAACTCTAACGGCAGGTGATGGATGAACTACTGCAAAACTTTTTGGATCATCAAGATGAAATTTCATCAACGAAGCTCATCTGTTCTATTGCTCCAAACTGACAATTTATTAAGCATTGGCCGCAATTTACGCATTTATTTATACTGATTTTATGTGCAATTCCAAGCGAACCTTCTATCGCTTCCGTAGGACAAAATTCACGACAGGTATCGCAAACCCACGCAGTTTTTTTAATTAATTTTAATAATACCTCGAAGTTCACCCTTTCTGTGCGTTTCTTCAAACTCATTTTCATCGCCCCAAGCATTTGCAGGAGGAGAAAAAGTCTTAATTTCGGTTGTTGTTCCAAGCATTTTTATACCTTTATTTAAATATTAAAATTTTGATTTAATTATTTAATTTGTGAAAATTTTTAAGAATAAAATTATTTATATTTTTTATATATTAAGAATGTTTTTAAGCATTATAAAATTTTATAGTAATTGGTAAAATTTAAAATTTCATCGCTGTATTACGTATTTTAAGAAAATTTTAGCTACAATACAAAATTTTTATAGGAAAAATTGATGTTTGGTATAAGTTTTACGGAATTTTTTATTATTGCTGTTGTTGCTGTAATTGCTCTTGGGCCTGAAAAACTTCCAAAAGCGATGGTTGAAATCGCTAAATTTTTCAAATTTTTTACAAAAGCGATGAATGATGCGAAACAAAGTTTTGAGCAGGAAATTAAAATCGCCGAATTAAAAGATGAAGCTGCAAAATATAAAGAAAGTCTTACCAAAACCGGCGAGAATATACGCAAAAAGCTGACTTTCGAAGAACTTGACGAAATTAAAAAAAATATAAGTTCGAGCGCTCAAAAATTAAATGAGAGTTTTAACGATATAAAAAGCGAAATTTCAGAAAATAAAATTTCAAAAAAAGATGAAGATTTATCTGAAAATTTAAAAAATGATGAAATAAAAACACAAAATTCCAGCCCGAAAGAAGCAAAAGAGAGCAAAGATGTTTGAAGAATTAAAACCGCATATTGTTGAACTTAGAAAACGTCTTGTGATTTGTGTAGTTGCGCTTTTAGTTGTTTTTATCGCTACTTTCAGCTTTTGGAAAGAAATTCTGGATTTTGTGCTGATGCCTTTGAAAGAAGTTTTGCCTGAACAAAGCAATGTCGTATTTACGCAACTTGCAGAGGCGTTTTTTACCGCGATTAAAGTTTCATTTTTTGCCAGTTTGCTTATTTCGGCACCGATTATTTTTTGGCAATTTTGGCTTTTTGTGGCGCCGGGACTTTATGATAATGAAAAAAAATACGTTTTGCCGTTTGTTTTTTTTGCTTCAATAATGTTTTTTTTAGGTGCTGCATTTTGCTATTTTTTTGTAATTCCGGTTGCATTTAAATTTTTGATTACATTTGGCGGTGAAGTCGCCACTGCAATGCCTAAAATAGATGAATATGTAGGTTTTTTTACAAAGCTTATAATCGCTTTCGGAATAAGTTTCGAACTTCCTGTTATCACATTTTTTTTAGCAAAAATAGGGCTTATTACAAATAAAAGTTTGAGTGAATTTTTTCGCTACGCCATTGTAGTTATTTTCATTTTTGCGGCGATAATGACACCGCCGGATGTTCTTAGCCAGTTTATGCTTGCAGTGCCGCTTATCGCATTGTACGCGTTGTCGATTTTTATCGCCAAATGCGTAAATCCATATAAAGAAGTTAATGTTGATTGATTTAGATTTGGTTGAAAGTTATGATTATGAGTTGCCGCGAGAGCTTATTGCAAACGCTCCTGTAATGCCGAAAGAAGCCGCTCGTTTGCTTGTTTATAATCGTGCAAACGGCGAAATTTCGCATTTGCATTTTGGTGATTTGGCTGAAATTTTACCGGATTGTGCGATTATTTTTAATGACACAAAGGTTATAAAAGCCAGAATTTTCGGACATAAAGATAGCGGCGGCAAAATAGAACTTTTATTAAATTCTCCATTAGGCGAAGGTAAATTCAGTGTCTATGTGCGCGGAAGCGTAAAAATAGGCGCTATTCTGGAATTTGATAAAAATTTAAAAGCTGAAATTTTAGAGCTTTTTGATGACGGGCTGAGGGTTGCCCGTTTTTCTCAAAATTCTCATATTTTAGAAACGCACGAACTATTCAAAATTTTGGATGAAATAGGACACGTTCCGCTTCCTCCGTATATAAAAAGAGCGGATACAAAAGATGATGAAAGTTGGTATCAAACTATTTTTGCAAAAAATGAAGGCGCTGTTGCGGCTCCGACTGCAAGCTTGCATTTTAGTGATGAAATGCTTGCTGATTTGAAAGCAAAACACGATATTTATTATCTTACTCTTCATGTCGGGGCAGGGACTTTTAAACCTGTAGAAGTTGCAAATATCAAAGATCATAAAATGCATGGCGAATATTATTCGATACCTGAGCGCACGGCAAAGCTTTTGGATAGCGAGCGTGAAATTTTAGGTGTCGGTACAACATGTACAAGAACAATTGAATTTTATGCACGCACGCATAAGATTGGCGGTATTTGCGAACTTTTCCTACATCCGAACAATCCGCCGATTCGCCAAAATCATCTGCTTACAAATTTCCACTTACCGAAATCTACATTGATTATGTTAGTTGCGAGTTTTATCGGGCTTGAAAAAACACTTGAGCTTTATAAAATTGCAGTTGAGAAAAAATATCGTTTCTATTCATACGGAGACGGAATGCTGATATTGTAGATTTACGTATTGTTTTGCGTAAAATTTCAAGATAAATTTCACTAATTACTGCGCCGAATTTTTGTGTAAAAATATTAAGTTTTGTCGCTTTTTATATGATTTTCGGTGCATTGTTTAAAATTTACTCAGTTAAAATTTTACATTTTAATTTTTTTGGATGTAATCATAAAAATTTCAGACCAAAAATAAAACCGCGATGGCAAGAATTCCAAATAAAATTCCGGCTGCATTTATCTTGGAAATTTTTTCTTTAAAAGCTAAAATTCCGACAAAAACGCTAAAAATTATTACGCCGATGTTCATTGCAATAAATACAAGAGATGGATTTTGACTGAAACTTTGATGAGCTTTTATATAGAAAATTATGTTGCAAAAATTGAAAATTCCAAGCATTATTCCGTAGCTTGAACTTTTAATATCAAATTTTATATTTTTTGAAAACAAATAAGCAAACATAATTAAACCGGCCATTAAAAAAGAAATTAAAAGTGTTGATGAAAATTCACCGCCGAGTTTGGAAATTTCTTTAAATAAAATATCGCAAAATCCATAAACCAACCAAACTGAAAATAGATAAAATCCGCCTTTAAAACCCGTTTTTGTATCGCTGCTTTTATAAACCAGACAAAAAAGCGAAATGAAAGCTAAAATGACGCCCAAAACCTTAAAAGCGTTGAGTTTTTCGGAAAAAATCGTAAAAGCGGCGATGATCGCTAAAAATAACGATAGCCTTTGAGCCGCGTCAGCTCTTACGATTCCTGCGTATTTTACCGCTTTTGCCATTATTATAAATCCGCTTGGAAGCAGTATTCCAAGAATTAAGAAAAGAGTGCTGAAAGATAGATTAATGCTATTAAAATCAGGTTTAAAAAACAGTGCGCAAAGTAAGCTTGCGCTTATATAATTAAACGCTACGGCTTTTCTTGCGTCTATATTTTTGAAATTCATAATTTTTAAAATTGCACTCACAAAAACGCTGGAAATTATGGCTAAAAATAGATATTTCACAATATACCTTCTTAAAAGTTTTAGAAATTATAATCAAAAAAAATTAGATTTTGCTAATTTTTGTATTTATGATTTTTTATCGGTGAAATGCGTTTTTTTGATTATCTAAATTATACGGGCAGTTTTTAATACGTTGCTGATAATTTTTTGTTTTTACAGGTTGCTTTAAAATTCAGCAGTTTCAACCCGATTTATAATAAAATATCTTTAATTTATAATTTCAATGATAACAGACGGTTTTTTCCAAAAAGCGAAAATATATCGACTACTTTTTAATTGTAAAAATGTCTAAAAATTTTGTCAAATCGACATTGTTTTTTAAAACGTCAAAAATTTCCCTTTTAAATGATGACGGATTATTTTCGTTGTCTTTAAATTCAAAAATATCATCTATCCAACAACCGTCAATGATTTTCAATCCATAATATTCATCATCAACATTGTTTTTGTTTATATCATATGAACATATAACTTTAAGTATTAATTTTGTGTCATTAAATTTAACCGAAATATAGTCATTATCAAGTTGCGTAATTTTTATATCATCTACACTTTCCAAAATTTCACCTATAGGATACATCGGATCATATCCGTCGGCGGTAGTTACAGACATTAAACCGAATACAAAGTTAAACTCAGGTGAATAAAAAATTTCATATGTATTTTTATTATTGATTTTGCAGTCGTAAACATATTTTATAAATTCAACTTTCATATTCTCAGGTTTTGCATTTCTATAATCATATTTTTCAGCATTTAAAAAGTTGGCGCTTAACATCAAAATAAATAAAAAAACCTGAATTTTTTTCACAATTTTTTCCTTTTAATTAAATCGGAAGTATTATATCAAAATCTACTTTTTTATAAAATTTCTAAAATTTTATTTGATATCGTTTATGTTTTTTTACAATACTTTAAATTATAAAATTTAAAAACTTTATGCAAATAATAAAATTATAAGAAATCAATTAAGACATAAATCAAATTGAAGTTTTAATAAATTTCAAATTTCGCATTTTTTATTTCCAAAAAGTCGATCATCGCATTTAATATCGCAAAACTTTGCGCGCTCAAAAGCTCTTTTATACCAAAATTCCGCTCTATTAAAAAGCCGTTATTCAAAAGTCTTTTTCTTGTTATGCCTTTTAAAAGAGGATTTTTCGTCGTAATCCAGATATCGTTTTGTAAAATTGCGATATTTGCAATTGTCGTGTCTGTTAAAATTCCGTTTTTTTCTATTAAAACATCATCGTTAGCGCCTCTTTGAGCGAAAATTTCATCCAAGGCGCTTCTATCTAAAAATTTGCGTTCGTAATTCACATCGCTTTTTAAAATTTTAAAGTTTCTGAATTTTCGCGCTTTATAAGAAAACAGCGAGCAATCTATCAAATCGCCGTTTTTCATAGCGTCCTGAACTTTTTTAAAAGCTTTATGATAAATTTTAAATTTAAGCGGGAATTTTTTAAGCTTGTATGAAATTTTGCCTTTAAATTTCGCATCAAATTTAAATTTTAAGCCCAGTTTTTTAGCTTCCAAAATTTCGCAAACTATATCTTTTTTGGGCTCGTCATAACTCAAAAGCGCAATAAATGGAGTGTTTGTTTGACAAAAACGGTTTATTTCAGCGGTTTTGTTCTGTTATTTTTTATTTTATGTTTTTAAATGATTTAGAATTTTAAAATATAATTTAATAAATTTTTTTTAAAAAAAAGGAAAACAATGAAAAAAATTATTTTTGTTTCAGCAGCGCTTGCAATAAGTTTAAATGCCGCTACAAATGAGGAAATTTTGGGACTTTACTCAGGTGCGCCTAAAGATATAAAAATTGAAATCACAGATAGAAAAGCTGTAGACGGTCTGGACGGTTTCGAAGCTGTTGTGCTTAAAATGTCGCAAGGTGATATGTCTCAAGAAGATATTGCATTTACAAAAGATAATCTTTTTATTCCTGATTTGGTAAATGTAAAAACAGGAATGAGTTATAAGGATCAAATTAGACAAACTCGTGTGTACAGTTTGCTTGCAGACGTTTATCCGAAAGAGGAAGCTAAAAATATCATAAAACTTGGAAATGATGCTAAAAAACCTACTTTAGTTGTTTTTACAGACGCAGAATGCCCATATTGCCGCAAAGAGATGGAAAAAGCCGAAGACAGACTTAAAACTCACAATCTTGAAATCGTGATGACATCGGTTCATGGCGAGAGCGGTAATGTAAAAAGCGCTTTAATTTATAAAGAAACGGCTAAAGCTAAAAGTGATGATGAAAAATTAAAAGTACTTCATAAATATTATAATATGACCGAAAAAGGCGATAAAAGTAAAGTAAGCGATGCTGAGTTTAAAGCGGCTGAAGATCTTGCTAAAAAATACCAAAGCAATGGAATAAACGGTGTTCCGTTTATCGTAGAAAAAGATAAAATTTCTAAATAATTTTTAAGAGCTGAAAATTTCAGCTCTTAACTGTTTTTAAAACTTCCAATTTTTATAATAATACAGTAATTTTTATTTGTTGTTCAATCTAAAATTTTTAAATAATTTAAAATGAAAAGTCGAAATTTTATAAATTTCAATGCACCTGAAATTTATAATTTTTATTCCATATATGGTAAAAAGTCGCCATATCCAAGCTCATTCATTTTTTCGAGAGGGATAAATTTTAAACTTGCGCCGTTTATACAATATCTAAGTCCGCCTTTTTCTTTAATTCCGTCGTCAAAAACATGTCCTAGATGAGAGTTCGCAAGTTTTGAGCGAACTTCCGTGCGTATCATAGAATGAGAAGTGTCGTTAAAATAATTCATAACATCCGTGGTAATCGGCTTTGAAAAGCTTGGCCAGCCACATCCGGCGTCAAATTTATCCTTTGAGCTGAAAAGCGGCTCTCCACTTACGATATCTACATAAATTCCCGGTTTGAAATTTTTATCAAGTTCGCTGCTGAAAGGTTTTTCTGTAGCCGCATTTTGTGTAACCTGATATGAAATTTCATCTAAATTTTTAATTTCGGCATTACCTGGTTTTCTAAAATTTTGTTCATAAAGCGGTTTGTTAGCTTTGGTTAAATCAATATGGCAGTATCCATCAGGATTTTTTTGCAGATATTTTTGATGATACTCTTCCGCAACTATAAAATTTCGCAAAGGTACAATCTCTATGGCAAATTTTTCTTTAAACTTTTTTTGTTTGTTTTCGAAAAATTTTTTTACTTTTTTGCCTGTTTTTTTATCATTAAAATAAACGCCGGTGCGGTATTGTGTGCCTTTGTCATTTCCTTGACGATTTAATGAAAAAGGATCTATTATGCTAAAAAATCGCTCTAAAATTTCAGCCAAATCTATTTTGTTCGTATCGAAAATTATATGCAATGTTTCGGCGTGTCCGGTTTTTGAAACTTCATAATAACTTGTTTTATCGGTGTTTCCGTTTGCATATCCGACTTCAGTTTTATTTATGCCTTCTACTTTGTCAAAATATCCTTGCATTCCCCAAAAACAGCCGCCAGCCAAATAAATTTCATTTAAATTTTGCATATTTTCTCCGTTTGCCGTTACAAAAAATAAAAAGAAAATTAAAAGCTTTAAAATTTTCATTACGCGTTTACTAATTTACCCAATACGTATTGCTCCAAATCACGCTTTGGAATGTCATTTTTTAAAGCTTCGTCGTAGATTTTTTCGACAGTTTCGCTGTATTTTTCATAAGCAAAATAAGGAAAATGATTTGCCCATGCTTTTTTAATCAGCTCTCTTGTAAGTTCGCGCCTTGCCCAAGCTTTAAATATGTCAAAACAGATAAACACGGCGCTTGTAAAAATTACAGCCGCGATTATTGAAAAGTGAAAATTTATCTTTTCAAAAATGTGGTGAGATATCGCTATAAGCGGTATTAAAATAACTATGCAGATAATTGCGAAAATAATATAACTTCGACCGTATAAAAATTTAAAATTAAGTTTGCTTGGATCAACCAGCATTCCTTCGTTAAAAGTTGCATTTGCTTCCAGTAAATCTCTTAAAAGTACAGGTTTTTTTGATACAACAAACATATTTTTTATCATTTTTTCTTTTAATTTAGAGCACATTTTTTTGTTTCCTTTTTCAGCGTATTATACAAAAATATCATTTAATAAATTTTAATTTAACCGTTTTTGCGCTAAAATCACGCAAATTTTAAGGAGAAGAAATGTTGAATGGAATTGTATATATAAACGGTAAATTTTGTGATGCAAATGAAGCTAAAATAAGCCCATTTGATCGCGGTTTTATATTTGGAGACGGAATTTATGAAGTAGTGCCTGTAGTAAATGGCAGACTTGTAGACAGGCTTGATTTTTGGGAGCGTTTTGAGAGAAGTTTAAAATCAATAGAGCTTAAGCTTCCTTTGAGTCGCGAAAAATATGAAGCTATGTTTTATGAACTTATAAAACGCAACAACATTAAAGAAGGAGCCGTTTATACTGAGATTTCCAGAGGCGCAGCGATGAGAGATTTTGATTTTCCGGTCGGACTTACTCCTACTTGTTTCGCTTTTGCTTATGAGAAAAATATTTTTGATAATCCATATGCAAAAACGGGTATTGAAATCGTAAGTTTGCCTGATATTCGCTGGAAAAGACGAGACATCAAATCGGTTTCACTTCTTGCTCAATGTATTACAAAACACGAAGCTCATAAGCGTGGCGCTTTTGAATGTTTTATGACAGAAAACGGTTATGTAACCGAGTGCAGCAGTTCAAGTGCATTTATCATAAAAAATGGTGTTTTGATAACTAAACCGCTTTCGAATGAAATTTTACCTGGAATCAGAAGAAAAGTGATTTTAGGCTTTGCAAACGAAGCTGGACTTAAAATCAATGAAAGAAATTTTACTATGGATGAAGTTTATGAAGCTGACGAAGCTTTTATAAGTGCGGCTACGCTTATGCTTCTTCCTGTTGTAAAGGCGGACGGAAAGAAAATCGGCGGCGGAAAAATCGGAAAATTTGTGCCGAAACTTCGCGAAATGTATGCAAATCATCTTAAAAAAGAAGCCGGAATTTTATAAAATTTAACTTTTTAATTTGGACTTGAACGGCGGCGGAAAAAGCCCGCCGTTTGATGAACTATAAAAATTTAAATCTTTTTCTTGTAATAAATCAAAATAAATTATGCATGTTTATAAAATTTAGGCTTTATTGTTGCCAAAATTTTTAAAATATTGCAAACAGTAATTTAAAGACGATAAAATTTATAAATAAAAATAAAATTTACAGAACTGATTAAAATATAAAAATCGCTTCGCCTATAAATTTTATATTATTATGAAAAATTTTAAAATTGATACAGATACATTTTAAATTTTGCTCATACAAAATTTATTTTTACTTTTTATAAAATTTTGCGCTCATCGATCTATAAATTTTATTTTCCGTTTCCAAAACAGTATAATATTGCGATATCAATGAAATTTTAGCATCAATTGCTGCCGTATCAGCTTCTAAATAATCTTTCAGCTCGGCTCTTCCGGCGTCATATTTTGCGTTGTAAATTTCAGCAATTTTTGCCGCATTTTCGTAATTTTTCTTTAAATTCTGCAAGTTATTAAGTGAAATTTCATAAATTTCATATAAATTTCTTACTTCATTTACGGCTTCGCTTAATGCCTTTTCGTATTTTTTTACATTTATTTTAAAATCGATTTGTGAAATTCTAAGACGTGATTTCAGTCTGGAATAGTACAAAAATGGTAAGTTTATACTTACATTTCCACTAAAAAAGTTTAGTTTAAAAGCATCTTTAAATTTTTCGTCGTTGCTGCTAAGACTTGCCCCTAAACTTACATTCGGGAAAAATTCCAGTTGCGAAACTCTGTAATCGTAAAAGCTTACATTTATTCTTGAAATCGCAGCCCTTAAATCAGGACGATTCGAAAGCGCGATATAAGGCGCACTCATATCTACGCCAAGAAATTTTATATTTTCTATTTGCGAAACGGGCGTTAAAAATTCGCTGTCGTTTCCAAGTAAATTTCGTAAAAAAAGTTCATTATTTTTTAGTTGAGATATTAAAGAAAGTTTTTTGTTTTGCAGGTTTAAAAGCGCGTTTTCTGTTTGTTTCAGCTCCAACGGCTCACTTTTTCCGTATGCGACTTTTATATTGATAATCTCATTTAGTTTTTCATAGCTTTTTATATTGCGTTCCGTGAAATTTAGCGCCTCATTTAAATAAATTTCTTTGAAATATCCGCTTACGGCTGAGTTTATAAGTGTAAGTTTCAGGCTTTGCAAATCAAATTCGTCGGCAGTTGCAAGCCAGTCGCTTGCATACTTTCTGCTTAAAATTTTACCTAATAAATCAACTTCGTAGTTTATTTCTACTTTTGCCTGGTATTTTTTTCTGAAATTATCATTTGTTGATATGTCACGGTTTGTCGTAAAATCCGCACCTGCGCTTAAAGTCGGAAATAAGTCGGCTGAAATCAGTCCGGCGTTTTCATAAGCGCGCGCTAAATTTAAGGAAGCGATTTTAAAATCGATATTATTTTTTAAAACTTCCTCTACAAGCTCATTTAATTGATTTTGATTATAAAGTTTATACCATTTTTTTTCAAGTCTGAAAGTTTCGTTTTCATCTTTAAAATTTTTGTTTGGTTCATAATTCAGTGCATTTTTTGTAGAACAGGCACTTAAAAAAACAATCAAAAAAATTATTATAAAATTTCTCATTTTTTTACTCCTGTGAAAGTGCATCTATCGGATTTAATCTGCTTGCGTTTCTAGCCGGCAAGTATCCAAAAACAATACCTATAGCACAAGATGCGATTAACGCGGTAATTGCTGGCATTAGCGAAAATTTCATTACAAAATCGCTGCTTACTGAATTGAAAGCGGCACCGAAACCGAGTGCGATTATAATTCCAAGCACTCCGCCGATCGAGCAAAGCAGAATCGCTTCTATCAAAAACTGCTCTAAAATATTTGATTCTTTTGCGCCTATCGCCATTCTTACGCCGATTTCTTTAGTGCGTTCCGTTACACTTACAAGCATTATATTCATTACGCCGATTCCACCTACTATCAGTGAAATAACGGCTATTGATGAAATAAGAAGTCTCATCGTTCCCATTGTACTTTCTATTGTCTCTTTTATGGTGTCGGAGTTTCTGGTGTGAAAATCTTTTATTATGTGACGTTTTGTAAGGATTGCCGTGATACTGTCTTCAGCCGTTTTTGTACTGACATTATCAGAGATTTTTACAGTAATTGAGCTGATATCACGGTTTCCGCTGATTTTATTCATTACGGTCGTATAAGGTGCGTAAATTTTTAATCTGTCTTGAGAACTGAATTTTTCATTTTCCGCCATGCCTATTATTAGAAGCGGTCTGTTCTTAAAAAGTAAAATTTTGCCTATCGGATCCGTGTTTGTAAAAAATGTATCAACGGTATTTTGATCTATAATTACAACTGAAGCCGAATTTTTTATGTCGTCATCGGTAAAATTTCGCCCACTTTGAAGTTCTACGCTTCTTATAGCGAGAGAATTCGCGCCTCCGCCGCTAAGAATGCCGTTTGAGCTGAGATTTGCGTAAGCTATAAGTCCGTTTGCACTTGTATTTGGTGTGGAATAGTCAATATAAGGCTGATTTGCAAGCACATTTGAATCTTCTATTGTTAAAGTTTTTATTTTATTAAGTCTTGCGTCGGCTGCGCTTTTTCCAGGCATTATATTTATTGTGTTGGTTCCTATCGCTCTTATTGACGAGATTATTTTTTCTTGCGAGCCTTTGCCTAGCGCCACGACGCAAATTACAGATGAAATTCCTATTATTATTCCAAGCATGGTTAAAACAGATCTGAGTTTGTGTGAAAATATTGCACTTACGGACATTTTAAAGCTTTCTATAAATCTATCTTTATAAGATGAAAAAATATTTTTTTGGACGATTTCTTCGCTTTTTAATTCAAAAATTTCATCGTTCTTTTTTGTGTCGCTTAAAATTTCGCCGTCTTTTATTTCTATGATGCGACTTGCATAACTTGCTACGTGTTTATCGTGAGTTACCATTATTATTGTATGACCTTTTTTGTAAAGATCCGTAAAAATTTGCATTACCGTTTCGCCGCTTTTACTGTCAAGTGCGCCTGTCGGTTCATCGGCTAAAATAATTTCGCCGCCGTTTATTAAAGCTCTTGCAATTGAAACTCGTTGTTGTTGTCCGCCTGATAGTTTGTTAGGTAAATTTTGCATTTTATCTTTAAGATCAAGCTCATTTAAAATTTCTTTTGCCCTTTTTGTGCGAAATTCAGTGCTTGCACCTGCATAAACAGCCGGCAGTGCGACATTTTCAAGTGCATTCATTGAAGATATAAGATTGTATCTTTGAAATACAAAGCCGAATTTCTTGCTTCTTAAATTTGCAAGATCGTCACTTGTAAAATGTGCTACATCGCGGTTTTCGATTTTATATTCACCGCTGCTTGGCGTATCAAGACAACCTATTATATTCATCAATGTCGATTTTCCGGATCCGCTTTGACCGATTATAGCTACAAATTCGCCTTTATCTATATGTAAATTTATATTTTTTAAAACGTTAATTTGAGAATCGCCTAATGGAAAATTTTTATTTATATTTATTAAATCTATCATCTTACTCTTTCAAATGGCGGTCTTGCTATGCTTTTAGAATTTTCACTTTTATTTGGATTTGATATTATAATTTCATCGTTTTTATTTATACCACTTAAGATTTGGGTATTTAAATTGTCGCTTATGCCGATTTTTATCTTAGCTTTTGTTGGAGTTTTATCTTTTAAAATCCATACGAAGCGCTCATTGTTTGTATCTTTTTGAATGGCTGATGAAGTGATAAAATTTACGTTTTTAGCTTCATTTACTATTATTGTATTTTGTGTTGTCATACCGATTTTTAGGAAACCGTCATTATCATCTACAAGTACTTTGGCATAAAAATAAACAGCTTCATTTGAAGAGCTTGAACCGTTTAAGTTTGTTTTATCGTAACTCCCGTCACTAAGTGTGGTAAGAGCTGGATCTATGCTTGAAATTTCAGCTTTTTTTATATCATCAAGCGCCGAAAGTATTGTGTATTCGACATTTTGTCCGACTTTTACGAGCGAGATATCGCCTTCAGAGATTTGCAGACGAATTTCCATTTTTGATAAATCGGCGATTTTTACGATTGTAGGTGTAGTTTGATTCGCATTTACTGTTCGTCCTTCTTCTACAGGAACCGAGACTATAGTGCCATCAAGCGGAGCTGATATTTTTGTATATCCTAGATTTGTTTCGGCGGTATCTAAAGCCAGTTTTGTTTGCTCTATTTGAGCTTGTATCTGTTTTACATTTGCAGCTGAAAGCGCAGCTTCATTCTTAGCGTTTTCAAGTTTTTCTTTTGAAGTGGCATCTTTTTTATAAAGTTTTTGCTCTCTTAAAAACTGTATTTTAGCGTTTTGCGCTTTAATTTCAGCCGCCTTTAAATTAGCCTCATAAATTACAAGTTGTGCTTTTTCTTTTGATATTTCATTTTCCTGTTTTTCTGAATCTATTTGCGCAATCATATCGCCTTTTTTTACGTTGTCTCCGACTTTGACGTATAGTTTTTTGATTTGACCGCTTACCTGCGCGCCTACATCTACGAGATCTTGAGCATATACTTCGCCGTTTGCAATTACTACGCTTTTTATGTCACCTGATTGCAGTTTTGTAGTTATGAAATTTGGTGCTTCTTCGTCTTTTTTAAATAAGAAAAACCATATCAAAATCAGCGCTAGCGCGCAAAATATACCGAATTTTATAAATTTTTTCATATTTGACCTTTTTTACTCTTAAAACCGATATTTTATGTAAAAATTTTAAATTTTTGTTAATTACTTTTTTTTGTTAAAATTATCTTAAAGGATTTGATTATGAAAAAATTTTTAATTTTATTTTCTATTTTGATTTTTATAGGTTGCGCTATTTCAAGTAATAAAAACTCAAGAAACACACAAATAAATAATCTTCCTAATTTAACAAAAATAAGAGATATTAATCAAAATTTAGCAAAATTTAAAATAGATGAAGGAAGTTTGGTTTTTGAATATTTGGCTACAGATAAAATTGAAATTTTACCTAATTTGGAAGCACTCGGTAAATTGGAAGCGGTAAAAAATTTAGATAACAATCAAAGTTTAAGCTTCAAAAATGAGATAGAAAATTTGAAAGATAATTCTAAAATCGAGTTTATAAATGTCGACGATAAATCTTTGAGCGTGGCAAATTTTATTTCAAATAGCGGAAATATATGTAAAGATTTTAAGAAAAACGAAAAAATTTCATCTATTTCAGCGATAAATTTAGCAACCGATAAAAAGGGCGAATTTTATACGGTTTATACAAAATCATATATTACAAAGGACGCAGGAATTGAAATTTTCGAACTGAATTTCAGTTATGATATAAATAATAAAGAAAAAATGAATGAAATTTCAAAATGCGCAAATTTTGAAAAAATAGGAGATATCATAAATCCGCAAATTTCGGCTCAAAACACATTTATCAGCAGACTTTGCAATTAAAATATATATGTGAAATTCAGAAGATAAAAATGATTATTTTGCATATCAGTGATATTCATTACGACAAAGCTCTTTTGTCGGAAATAAAAAATAGAAACTATGACGTGCTTTGTATAAGCGGTGATTTACTTGCAGAACCTGGTTGTACTCCGATTAATGTTCAAATAAATGAAATAATTTCAATTTTAAAAAAGGTAAAAAAACCGCTGTTTATAGCAAGCGGAAATCACGATTTGGACGGCAAATGGCTTAGAAAAATAAAAAAGGCGCATCTTGGCGGAGAAAATGAAAAAATAAAAAATATAAAAATCGGCGTAGTAAATTTCGGCTGCGACGATTTTTCAAAATTTAAAAAATGTGATGTACTTGTAACTCACGTTCCACCGTTCGGTTCAAAAACTGCGATTTGTTCTCAAAGTGGAAATGATCTTGGCGATAAAATTCTTGCAAAAGCGATAAAAAAAGGTCAAATTTCGCCACGTTATATACTTTGCGGGCATATTCATAATCCTATGACAAATTACGAAATATTTGAAAAAATAAATATTTTAAATGCTTCCTGTAAGGCTTATGATATAGATATTCAGGATTTTTTATGAAATTTTATATAAACAAATGTAATCACGGCGACGCAAAATAGCGTAATAATCGTAATTATATGAAGTTGCTCTTTGATAACAGTTTCATTTTCACCGATAAAATATCCAAGACACATCAGCACTAAAATCCAAATAGCTGAACCAAGCGCAGTGTAGAAAATAAATTTATTTATATTCATTTTTGCTAAACCGGCCGGCAAGCTTATATATTGACGGATTCCTGGAATCAAACGGGAATTAAAAATTGAAATTTCGCCATATTTATCAAAAAATGCTTGAAATTTTATAAATTTTTCATTCGTAACGCCTATAAAATTTCCATATTTTTTGATAAACTCGCGTCCGAAAAAACAGCATAAATAGTAATTAAAAATCGCTCCTGCTACACTTCCAAGCACGCCTGATAATATAAAATTCATTTCGCCTTTATAAACCAAATAACCGGCAGGAATCATTGCTACTTCACTAGGAAATGGAACAAAACTGCTTTCTAAAAACATCATTAAAAAAATACCGATATAGCCCCATTCCGAGACTGACGAAATAATAAAATCAATAAAATCTGAAATCATTTTCTTAACATTTTTTTAAATAAAAGGCCACAAAATTTGCAGCCTTTTTTATATTATTTTGTAGCATTTGTGTCTGTAAATTGCACATTTGCAGCTTTATAAAGCGCTTCGGCTTTTTCATCAATTTGTTTTTGAAATTTTTGACCTTTGATGTTATTTATAATAGCATTTTTAACGCTTTCAAACGGCAATGTAGAAGCTTTTTTCTCGTCTGTTTTTAAAATTATGTGATAACCGAATTGTGTCTTAACAGGTTGTTTTGTAAGTTCGCCTTTTTTAAGTCCGAATACGGCTTTTTCAAAAGGTTCTACCATTTGACCTTTTTGGAAAAATCCAAGCGCGCCGCCGTTTTGTTTTGTTCCATTATCTATAGATTTTTCGGATGCAATTTTAGCGAATTCTTTGCTTAATTTTTCGCCTTTTAATTTACTTAGTTTCGAGATAATATTTTTAGCTTCTTTTTCTTCTTTTACTAAAATATGCGAAGCGCTGATTTGCTCAGGAATTACAAAGCTTGCATTATTTTCTTCATAAAATTTTTTAGCTTCATCGTCGCTTACATTCACTTTTTTAAATTCATTATCTTGCCAAAGACCGAAAGCTATTCCATCAGCTGCAATATCAAGTCGTTTTTTGTATTCAAGTTCATTTTCTACGCCACTGTTTTTCGCTTCTTTTACAAGCAATTTGTATTTTATTAAATTTTCTAATAGAGCTTTTTTTTGCTCATCATTTATATCTATACCGTTCATATGGTTTTGTTCTAGAAACGGAGTTATGTCTTCATCTGTAATTTTTATATCGCCGGCTGTTGCTAAAACATCGGCATTTAGGCTTATTGCAGCCACCAAAGATAATGTAGAGATTAAAAATTTTCTCATATTTTTTTCCTTTTTCAAAATTTTAAGTTTAGATTATATCAAAAAAATATAAAATTTAGGTGTTTTTTGTAAATTTTCAATTTAAAAAGCTTTGAAGCAGTTTTTTATTATAATCAAAAATTTACAAAATTTTAAGGGTATAAATGAAAGAAATTTTAATAATAGCCGATGGAAATTTGGCTAAAAATTTTTTAAAACGAGTTTTTAAATTAAAAAATATAATTCATAAATACAGCGTAATTGCTGAAAATGAAGAGAGTTTGCCATCCGAAATAGTAGAAAGCGATATGTTTGAAATTCATTATTTTGATGCTACAAGTCGCGAAAAACTTCGGATAGTGCTCGATAATAAAAAATTCGATCAATGTATAATAATAGATGACAATGAATTTGATACGCGCGTAATTTATGAAAATTTAAAAGCTTTGGCACCGAAACTTGAACTTTATCTGGTTGATAGACATGGAACTTTTTCAAATTCGGAAAACAAAAAAGACAATCACTTGAAAATTATAAATACGCTTTCAATCACATCGTCAAGATTGATAGGATTTTTACCTGATAGTCCTGTATTTGCCGATAATATCGGGCTTGGAAAAGGCGAAATAATGGAAGTGAAAATTCCGGTTGCAAGCAGTTTCTCATATAAAAAAGTCGGTCTTTTAACCAGCGCAAAGTATTCCATACCGATAATTTATCGTCATAGCAATTATATAGTTACAAATTACAATACAACAATTTTACCGAATGATACAATATTGGTCGTCGGCGAAGCAAGCGCTCTTAGAGGCGTTTATAGCGCGATAAAAGAAGAAAACGGACAATTTCCGTCGCCTTTTGGTGTAAATATAGCTTCATTTATTGATATGAATGAGCTTAATGACGAGCAAATTTCGCGTATTATTGACGTTTGTGAAAAACTGAACACTACGCTGAAGAGCCATAAATTTTTCATAAAGGTTATAAATCCTACGATAGGCGAAAGTTTAAATCGTCTAAAAAGTCTTAATAACGATGTTTGCGAGATTATTTTTGATTATAATAATAAAAAATTTACAAATTTTAAAGAGTTGATAGAAAATCATAAAATCGGTTTAATCGTAGCTACAAATGACTTTTTTGAAAATTTTAAAAGTAAAATGTATGAGTTTAATTTGCCTGTTTTAAGTATCGGCGAATACGATATCAGCGAAATTTCAAGAGCTATGATTGTAACAAACGGAGAAAATGTCACCGAAGAGGCAAGTGTTGTTTTTGATGTTGCAAGTCAGCTTAATTTGGATGTTTATCTGTATTTTTTCAATCAAAATTTAAGAAAAGGCGACGAAAGTTTTATAAACAATTATAAAAATCTTGCAAATCTTTTTAAAAATGATTTGCATATTATAAATAAATTGGATAAAAATCCGATTTTGGCGCTTGAAAATGAAGAACGCTTTTTTCAATTTATTCCTTTCAGTGAAAAAATTTTGCATAGAAGTCTGGCTTCAAATTTTGCTAAAGATCTTGATTTAATGTATTATAAGTTAAGAAATAATTATCAGCTTTTTATTCCTGTGGATTTTCATTATGAAAACTCTTGAAAAAAAGGCTTAAAATTTGATAAAATTATAAGAAAAAAGAGTGGAAAAAATGCAAGTAAATGTTGATTTGAAAGAAAATTCATACAAAGTTTTTATTGACGAATTTAAAGAGCTTACAATAAAAGGAAATGTGGCGATTATCACAAATCCGAAAGTAGGCGGACTTTGGCTTGAGTTTTTGCTTAAAAATCTAAAATGCGATAAAAAGTTTATCATTTCGGTTCCTGACGGCGAAGAGTATAAAAATTTAAATACGATAGAGCAAATTTTAGAGCAGCTTTTTTCATCAAAATGTGACAGAAAAACAACGTTAATCGCACTTGGCGGAGGCGTTATCAGTGATATGACCGGTTTTGCGGCAAGCATTTTTGAAAGAGGAATTGATTTTATAAATTTTCCGACAACTCTTTTAGCTCAAGTTGATGCGAGTGTAGGTGGGAAAACAGGCGTAAATAATAAATTCGGTAAAAATTTAATCGGCTCTTTTCATCAGCCGAAAGCTGTTTTTTGCGAAAGCGAATTTTTAAATACTCTGCCACCTAGAGAATTTTCAGCAGGAGTTGCGGAAGCCATAAAAATGGCTGTGATGTTTGATAAAAAATTTTTTGAGTTTTTTGAAAATTCCACTTTGAAAAGTTCCGATGAAATTGCCAAAATGGTGCAAACTTGTGTAAAAATCAAAGCGGATGTTGTGGTAAAAGATGAAAAAGAAACCGGAATTAGGGCTGTGTTAAACTACGGACATACTTTCGCCCATGTAATTGAAAGAATTACAGATTATAAAGAATTTTTGCATGGCGAGGCCGTATCGATCGGCATAAATATGGCAAACAATTTAGCTTTGCGTCTCGGATTTTTAAGTAAAAATGAAGTTTTTAAAATTTCAGAAACTCTTAAAAAATTTAATCTTCCTACAACATTTAAAATTCCGAATGCGGACGAATTTTACGAACTGTTTTTTATGGATAAAAAAACGCAAAATTCAAAAATAAAATTTATTTTAGCCAATTCCATAGGAGAATTTAAAATTTGCACTGATATTCCAAAAGATGTCGTTATAGCTACATTGAAAGACTTTGAATGAGAAAAATTTTATTTTTTATATGTTTTGCAATTTTTGCATTCGGCGAAGGAAATTTCAGCGTAGATGAAGTGGATAAAAATGCAAGCGAAATAATTGCTGGAAATTTAAATAGAATAATTGAATTGAATGCCAAAATAAAAGCAATCGATGAAAATTTAAAAGGAAATATCTGGATTATAAAATATGCTAATTTCCAAAATTATCAAGAGCTGACGCAAAATGAAATTGAACTTGAAAAAAAGTTAAAAATCGCAAAAACGGATGAAGAAAAAGATAATATTAAAAAACAGATTAAAACGATAAGCGATCAGCTTGCACTTTTGAGCGGATATGAAAATATGCCGTTTTCAAGTATAATTACGATGCCTGAAGTAAATGAAATTTCAAGGATTCATAACCCTTTTGCGATCATCACTAATTTTTCAAATATAAAAAGTCTTGAAAGCAGTAAAAGCGATCAAAAAGATCAACTTGCGCGTCTTATGGGCGTGATAGAAAAATTAAAAGACAAAGAACTTGCGCTAAATGAGATTGCAAAAATTGATCCGAGCGAAGAAAATCAAAAGAATCTTTACAATATACACTATGAAATAAGAGAATTTAATTCGGCTTATCAAATAGGAACTACTACATATAGCGTTTTTGAGAAAAAAATAGATGAGCAAATTCAAATTTTAAAAAGAGATATAAAAACGCAGGTAAAACGTGCTTTAAATATTGCTATTTTGATATTTGCTACAATTCTAATCGCCTTTTTATTAAAATTTATCGCTAAAAAATATATCAAAAATGATGATAATTTTTACCTTGCAAACAAATTTATAAATGTAATTAATTTTACGCTGATTGTGCTTATTTTAATATTTTCGTATATAGAAAATATGACGTATCTTGTAACGATTTTGGGTTTTGCAAGCGCCGGTTTGGCGATTGCTATGAAAGATATGTTTATGAGTATGCTTGGTTGGTCCGTTATAATCTTCGGCGGCACTTTTAGAGTCGGGGATCGCGTAAGAGTTGAAAAAGACGGAGTTATTTATGTTGGCGATATTATAGATATTTCCGTGCTTCGTATGACGATTTATGAAGATATCACATATCTTTCATGGAAAGAGCATCACAGAGCCGGCAGAATTATATTTATACCGAATAATTATATTTTTACAGAGCTCATTGCAAATTATACGCACAATAGTATGAAAACAGTTTGGGACGGCATTGATATTACGATAACTTTTGACAGCAATCATAAAAAAGCGATGTACATAATAAAAAATATTGCGCGCAAATATTCGAAAGGCTACACCGATATAGCTAAAAAACAAATGGGAAAACTTAGAAGTCAATATAGCATAAAAAATCCGAATGTAGAGCCTAGAATTTTTAGTTTTTTTGAGCCTTACGGAATTCAAATTTCAGTTTGGTATATGACAAATTCTTACGCTACTTTAGGACTTAGAAGTAATATCTCAAGTGAAATTTTAGAAAGTTTCAGATGTGAACCTGATATCAAAATCGCATATCCAAAGCAAACTTTGTTTTTTAATGAAAAGATACAAGGACCTGTTGATATTGAAAAAATGACTAAAGAGCAACTATTTTGAAAATTTACATAAAAACTTTCGGGTGTCGCACAAATATATATGACAGCGAGCTTATAATGGCTCAAATAGCGCGTTTCGGCGGTGAAATTTGCAAAGATGAAAACTTGGCCGATTTTGTCATAATAAACTCATGCACTGTTACAAATGGCGCTGATAGCGATGTGAGAAATTTTATATATAGAATGAATAGAGCCGGTAAGAAAGTCATAATTACAGGTTGTGCCGCTTTAAATAAAGGCAAAGAATTTTTCGAACGTGGTGAGATATTCGGTGTTTTTGGAATGTCAAATAAAAACCGTATAGCAGAATTTTTAAATAAAGGCGAGCGTTTTTGTGAGCTTGGAAATTTAAATTTTAAAGAAAACGCGCTTTTAAATGATTTTAAAAGTCATACAAAAGCTTTTATAAAAATTCAGGAAGGTTGCGATTTTAATTGCAGTTATTGCATAATTCCAAGCGTACGCGGTAAATCACGCAGCGTAGATGAAAATTTAATCATTGAAGAAGTTAAAAAAATAATCGCCGGCAATCATACTGAAATAGTTTTGACAGGCACAAATATCGGCAGTTATGGCAAAGATAACGGTTCAAGTTTAGGCGAGCTTTTGCAAAAACTGGGCAAAATTTCCGGTTTAAAAAGAATTCGGCTTGGAAGTATTGAACCGTCTCAAATTGATGAAAAATTTCGTGAAATTTTAGATGAACCGTGGCTTGAAAAACATCTTCACATCGCACTTCAACACACTTCCCAAAAAATGCTTACAATAATGCGCCGAAGAAATAAAGCTTTAAAAGATTTAAAACTTTTTAATGAGCTTGCGGAACGCGGATTTGCTCTTGGAACGGATTTTATAGTTGCACATCCCGGTGAAACTGATGAAATTTGGAGCGAGGCTTTAACAAATTTTAAAAAATTTCCGCTAACGCATTTACACGCTTTTATTTTTTCACCAAGGGATGGCACACATTCGGCAGGTTTAAAAATCGAAACAAACGGAATTGAAGCTAAAAAACGACTTAAAACTTTGCAAAGTATCATTAGAGAAAATAATTTGAAATTTAGGAAAAGCCATTATAATAATCTTTTTGTGCTGGTTGAGCGCAAAAATGGGGAATTTTACGAAGGTTACGATCAGTTTTATAATAAAATTTTTATAAAAAGTTCGCATGAATTAAACAGGAAATTTTTGGAGATTGAAAAATATGAAATTGGAAACGAAGCAAATTTTGCAGAATTTTAAACCGAATAAGCTGAATATTATTCTTATTTTGTCGTTTTTGCTGATTATTTTGCTGATGATTGTTTATTTTAAGGACGATACGATTTTTATTAAACAGAGCGATTATAAAAATTTAATTTCGCAAGAAGGCATATCAAATGCAGATATAACGCTAAAAGATGATGTTTTATATATTCATTTTAACGGTAGAAATTATGCTATTTTAAAAGATTTGGCGGATATCGATGAACTTGGAAAAATCGCTCTTATAAAAAAAGAACAAAGCGGCGAAGAGATTTCCGTTTTTTCTATTTTATTTATAGTTTTTATATCTATTATTTTGATTTATATGCTTGAGATAATGATTTTACGCAAACGAAACAGGATAATTTCTCAAATCGCCGTCCAAAAAAGCAATGCGGAAAATTTCGGTCTTGATATAACTCCTGTAATTTCAAATGTAAAATTTAAAGATGTAGCAGGAATAAGTGAAGTAAAAGATGAACTCATTGAAATTGTCGATTTTTTGAAAAACCCTGAAAAATATAAAAATTTCGGAGTTAAACTTCCAAAAGGCGTTTTAATGATCGGACCTCCCGGAGTCGGAAAAACTCTCATTGCAAAAGCTGTCGCCGGGGAAGCCGGCGTACCGTTTTTTTATCAAAGCGGAGCAAGTTTTGCCGAAATTTTTGTAGGAGTCGGTGCAAAAAGAGTAAGAGAACTTTTTGCGAAAGCAAAAGCGGTAGCACCTTCGATAATTTTTATCGACGAAATAGATGCTGTCGGTAAAACTCGTGCAAAAGGGCGAAATGATGAGCTTGAAAGCACTTTAAATCAATTGTTGACAGAAATGGACGGATTTAAAGAAAATAACGGAGTGATTGTAATCGCAGCTACAAATAAAGCCGAAATGATTGATACTGCGCTACTTAGAGCAGGAAGATTTGATCGTAGAATTCTTATAGCTTTACCGAATTTTGCCGATAGAGTTGAAATTTTAAAAGTTTATTTAAAAGATAAGAATTTTATCGGTGACGTGGCTAAAATAGCCGGAATTTGCGTAGGATTCAGCGGAGCTTCAATAGCAACTCTTGTAAATGAGGCAGCAATCAATGCAATGAGGCGAAATAGCGAAAAAATCGAGCTTAGCGATTTTGAAGCCGTTAAATCGAAAGTGCTTTTAGGTTCTAAAAAAACGATAGCTTTGAGTGATTACGAAAAGGAGATTCAAAGCTATTATCAGGCAAGCAAGGCTTTAACGGCATTCTGGTTTAATGTTGATTTTGAAAAAATCGGGCTTTTGGATGAAAAATTTTTAAATTTTGACACGCAAATTGATTCTAAAACTAAAATTATAAATGAAATAAAAGTTTTACTTTCAGGCGTTGCGGGACTTAAAATTTATAAAAACGACGCATTCAGCAATGGAAGTAAAGATATAAAAAAAGCTGCATTTTTGGCTGAAAAAATGATTTTCGATTACGCTATGGGAGATAATTTAATTCCAAATGAACGCGAAATAACCGATATTTTGGAAAATTCTTATAATGAAGTAAGTGAGCTTTTGAAAAATAAAGGAGACGAACTTGCAAAAATTGCAAAACGCATTTTTGTTTATGAATTTGTTGAGTTTAAATTTGTAGGCGATACGCTTTTGGGGGCGAAATGAGCGTTAAAATAGGAATTTTGACAATCAGCGACAGAGCAAGTGCAGGCATTTATACTGATAAAGGCGGCCCTGAAATTAAAAGAATTTTAGACGACTGGCTTACTTGTGAGCATGAATTTTTTTATGAAATTATTCCGGATGATTTTGAACTGGTTAAATCTAAAATTTGCAGTTTTGCAGATAATTTTAATTGCGATTTGATTTTTACTACCGGAGGAACCGGACCTGCCGTGCGCGATATTACGCCTGAGGCTACAGAGGATGTTTGCGATAAAATTTTACCTGGATTTGGCGAACTTATGCGTTTTGAGAGTTTAAAATTTGTTCCTACCGCGATTTTATCAAGACAGACAGCAGGTATAAGAGGAAAAACCTTAATTGTAAATTTACCTGGGCAGCCAAAAGCTATATTGGAATGTTTAACTCCTATTTTTCCGGCTATTCCATATTGTGTTGATTTGATTGGCGGCAATTTTATAACTGCCGATGAAACTAAAATTAAAATTTTCCGCCCTAAAAAATAGATTATTTATCAAATATTTTCAAAAAAAATTTATAATCTGATTTATCAGTTTTAAGGAGAAAAAATGAAAAAATTTTTAAATTTTGTGGCTTGTATTGCCTTTGTATTAGGCTTTTCAAGCAGTTTTGCAAATGCAACAGAAAAAATTACTGTAGGTGCAACTCCCGTTCCGCATGCCGAAATTTTGGAGTTTGTGAAACCCGAGCTTAAAAAAATGGGTTATGAACTTGAAATCAAGGTTTTTAATGATTATGTTATTCCGAATGTTGCAACCGATGAAGGGCAATTGGATGCGAATTTTTTCCAACATATACCGTATCTGAATGATTTTAATGCACAAAAAGGCACAAAACTTGTAAAAGCCGCCGCCGTTCATTTGGAGCCGATGGGTGTTTATTCAAAAAAAATAAAAAATCTTGATGAATTAAAAGATGGCGATAAAGTAGGTATTCCAAATGATCCGACAAATGAAAGCCGCGCACTTGACGTGCTTGTAAATGTAGGTCTTATAAAAGTAAATGATAATGCTCTTCGCACACCTAAAGATATCATAGAAAATTCTAAAAATTTAAAATTTATAGAAATAGAAGCGGCTCAAGTTCCGCGCACTCTTGGTGATACCGCGATTTCCGTTATAAATACAAACTTTGCTATGAATGCCGGTCTTAATCCGGTAAAAGACGCTCTTGCGATTGAAAGTAAAGACAGTCCTTACGCAAATATACTTGTCGTAAAAGATGGTAATGAAAACACTCCGAAAATTAAGGCGCTTGTGAAAGCCTTAAACAGCGAAAGTGTTAAAAATTTTATAAACGAAAAATATAAAGGTGCAATTATTCCGGCATTTTAATTTATGAGTGAGTTTTTCTCACTCATTTTTAAAATAAATTTGTTTTTTTATTCTTAAAGTTTTTAATGTTTTAATTAAAAATATACTTTCTAAACATATTACTGCAAATAAATCACGTAAAATATATTTTGTTTATTTTTGTATAAAATTTTGCAAATAAATCTCGTACCTGTGTATAAATTTTTTATAACTCTGTCTTTAATCTTAAATATTTAATTTATTAACGTTAAATCCAAAGCGGCTAGATTTTTTTAAAGTATCTTTTTATATAAATTATTTTAATAACTTGAATTTTAACATTTTAAATGTGTAGAATTGCGCCTATTTTTATAAACTGTTTCAAAATTTCAATTTTATTTTAGTATTTTTAAAAAATTTAAAAAATTTTCATTCATTAAAAATTTTAAAATTAAGACTATAAAATTACAAAAAGATAAGTATTTTATTATTAAAAATCGTAATTTAAATTTTATTTATTAGAATTTCAAACTGTTTTTGAATTTTTGATTTTTGCAAGGTAATTAAAGTAAAATTTTATTCATTCATTTTAAAATGATCACCCAGATAGTATTTTTTAACATTTTCATCATTCGCTACATCTTTTGAACTTCCGCTTGCTAAAAGTGAACCATCTTTTATGACATAAGCTCTATCACAAATTGCCAAAGTTTCCCTTACATTGTGATCAGTGATTAAAACACCGATTCCAAGATCTTTCAGACTTTTTACGATGTTTTGAATGTCCGCTACAGCGATAGGATCTACTCCTGCAAATGGTTCGTCCAAAAGTAGAAATTTCGGCGTTATCATAAGACTTCTCGCAATCTCACAGCGTCTCCGCTCTCCGCCGCTTAAGCTAACGCCTTTACGATCTCTTATCGGCTCTATATTTAGCAAATTAAGCATTTCATTTACTTTTTTGTTCGCCTCGTTTTCATCTTTATAAGTTATTTCGGCTGCAAGCATAAGATTTTCTTCCACACTTAAATCTTTGAATATGCTGCTTTCTTGCGGCAAATATCCAATTCCTAATCGCGCGCGCTTGTTTAGTGAAATTTTACTTATTTCATTATTGTCTAAAAAAATTTCGCCGCCACTAGCCGGAATCAATCCGCAAATCATATAAAAAGTTGTAGTTTTGCCGGCGCCGTTCGGTCCTAAAAGTCCTACAATTTCGCCATTTTCAACAAAAAGTGAAATGCCTTTTATAATTTCGGTTTTTTTAATGGTTTTTTTCAAATTTTTTACTTCAAGCTTATGCATTTTTTACCTCATATTTTCGTTTTTCACCTTTTACCGATATCTGCACGATGCAAAATTCAAGTCCGAAATTTTGCAAATATTTCATTAAATTTTCATCTCCCCATTCTATCAAATGAAGTCCGGGCACGAAAAAATTTTCAAAAAGTCCGTTTTTTAAAATTCCGTTTATACCGGCATTATAAATGTCATAATGATAAATTTCGCCGTAATTTTGCATAATTGAAAAAGTAGGAGAGCTGACATTTTTCCAATTTTTGCCATGTTTTTTTACAATTTCTCTTACAAGTGTTGTTTTTCCGCTTGCCAGGTTTCCTTGCAAAATGATTATTCCGCTTTTTGGCAAAATTTCGACAACGCGCGAAATTTCATTTTCGTCAAGTATAAACTCAAAGTTTTTTGACATATTTTTCCTGTTCGTTTTTTGGAATACTTTTTGTAGTAGGAAAGTCTAAAACTTCGTAATTAACCGTTTCCTTTAAAAATTTAATGGAAATTTTATCTCCGATTTTCAGCTCTTTTGCAGGTTTTGAAACGGCGCCATTTATGCTTACTACACCGCTTTTACACATATCCTCGCTGATTGCTCTTCTTTTTACGATATTTACAACATTTAAAAATTTATCAATTCTCATATGTGGATTTTAACGAATTTTGGCTTAAAATTTAACGAAAATTAAAAAAATCGGATAAATTTAAAATCAAAAAAGGCAAAAAAAATATGACATATGATGATTTTTTTTAAAAAAACTAAATAAACGAGTTTTCGGCGATGATTTGAATTATGAAATTTTAAAGACCGTGCTTGAAATTTCGCATAATACTAATAATTAAGTTGAAAATTCATTATTTTTTTACGGCAAGGAAATTTTTGAAATTTTATTTTGTAGAACAGATATTTGGAACGAACTTTTTTCGCATTTGAGAAGAAACAAAATTAAACGATTAAAAAATTTGAATGTGCCCGATTTTAATACAAGTCCTGAAATGTTAAAAACACTTCGTAAAATCAGCGAATAGGAACCGAAATTAATTAAAAATTTATTTTCAGATAAACCCGAATTTATTGAAATAAGAAATGAACTTTTTCCGACAGGTAAAAATTTAAAGGCTTTAAAATGATTAAAAATACAATTTTACAAGGAGATTGTTTAAAAATTTTAAAAACTTTACCTGATAAAAGTATCGATTTAATTTTTGCAGATCCGCCTTATTGGATGAGAGTTGACGGAATTTTAAAACGACCTGAAGGAGAAAATTTCAGCGGTTGTGATGACAAGCGGGATAATAATTTTTTAAATAACGACGATTATTCACAATTTACAGAAAAATGGCTTAACGAGTGTAAAATAGTTTTAAAAAATAACGAAATCAGAAAAAAATAAGTATTGCCGCAATAAAAGAAAATTTTAGAAATTTTATAATTAATAAATAAATTTGGTATTTACTAAATTTTAAATAAATTTTAGATAAAATTAAAGTTTAAAATTTTACAAAAAAGGGTTTCTTATGAAAAAAAATGTAAAAAAAGTCGTTTTGGCGTATTCGGGCGGGCTTGATACAAGCGTTATTTTAAAGTGGCTTGAGGATAATTACAAATGTGAAGTTGTAACTTTTACAGCCGATATCGGTCAAAATGAAGATTTAAAACCTATCAAAGAAAAAGCTTTGAAGCTCGGGATTAAAAAAGAAAATATTTTTATAAAAGATTTACGCGAAGAATTTGTTAGAGATTACGTTTTTCCTATGTTTAGGGCAAATGCCGTTTATGAGGGTGAATATCTGCTTGGAACTTCAATTGCGCGCCCTTTAATTTCAAAATATCTGGTTGAGATAGCAAAAAAGACAAATGCGGACGCGATAGCACACGGTGCTACCGGCAAAGGAAACGATCAGGTAAGATTTGAACTTGGCGCATATGCACTTAATCCAAATATAAAAGTTATAGCTCCTTGGCGAGAATGGGATTTAAATAGTCGTGAAAAACTTTTAGCTTATGCTGAGAAAAACGGTATTGATATAGCAAAGAAAAAAGGCAAATCTCCATATTCAATGGATGCGAATTTACTCCATATATCTTACGAAGGTTTGGTTTTGGAAGATCCAAATCACGCACCTGAGGCTGATATGTGGCGATGGACGACAGATCCGAAACTTGCGCCGAATGAGAGCGAGATTATAGAAATTGAGTATAAAAACGGCAATCCGATTGCATTAAACGGTAAAAATTTAAAACCGCACGAAATGTTAAATGAACTTAATAATCTTGGCGCAAAACATGGAATAGGTCGTCTTGATATTGTAGAAAATCGTTTTGTAGGTATGAAAAGCAGGGGTTGTTATGAAACTCCAGGTGGAACGATTATGCTAAAAGCGCACAGAGCTATTGAAAGTATAACTATCGATAAAGGTGCGGCGCATTTAAAAGATGAACTTATGCCGAAATATGCCGAGTTGATCTATAACGGCTTTTGGTTTAGCCCTGAGCGCTCTATGCTTCAAGCTTTGATTGATAAAAGCCAAGAATATGTAAACGGTAAGGTTAAACTTGAACTTTATAAAGGAAATGTGATTGTAATCGGTAGAGAAAGCAAAAGCGATACGTTATTTAACGTAAATTTCAGCACATTTGAAGAGGACAGCGTTTATAATCAAAAAGATGCCGAAGGATTTATAAAACTAAATGCTTTGCGTTTTATAATTGCAGGCAAAAACGGACGAAAAATTTAAAATTTTACAAAGGAAAGATATGAAAATTTTACTTATAAAAGATGTTAAATCACTTGGAAAAGCAGGTGAGGTAAAAGAGGTAAAAGACGGATACGCAAATAATTTTCTAATCGCAAAAGGTTTTGCAAAAGCTGCGACTACAGAAGTTTTACGCAGATATGAAAGTCAAAAGCAAAAAGAGGCTGAAGATGAGCGATATGAGATAGAAAGTCTAAAAACACTTTCAAATACTCTAAAAGGCGTAAGAGTTAAAATTGCAAAACAGGTTGGAAGCAATAATGCGCTTTTTGGTTCCGTTACAAAAGATGATGTAGCAAACGCCTTAAAAGAACAAAAGAATATTGAAATAGATAAAAAATTGATTGAACTTCCTCAAACAAAGACTATTGGAATTTATGATGTAAATTTAAAACTTAAATTTGGTGTTACGGCTAAATTTGAGATTGAAGTAGTAGGCGAATAATGTTTAAAGCAACTACGATTTTAGCCTATAAGGGTAAAAACGGCTCAATTATCGGTGGTGATGGTCAAGTTACATTCGGCAACACCGTTTTAAAAGGCACGGCTACTAAAATTAGAAAAATCGGCAAAGATGGTAAGGTTTTGGCTGGTTTTGCAGGGAGTACGACTGACGCTTTTAATCTTTTCGATATGTTTGAAAAATGTTTGGAATCCGCTAAAAATGATCTTTTAAAAGCTGCTGTAGATTTCAGCAAAGAGTGGAGGAAAGATAAATATTTAAGAAAACTTGAAGCTATGATGCTTGTCCTGGATAGAGAACACATATTTTTATTAAGCGGCGTAGGTGATGTCGTGGAACCTGATGACGGCAAAATAGCAGCCATTGGAAGTGGCGGAAATTACGCACTTTCGGCGGCAAGAGCTTTGGATAAATTTGGAAATTTAAACGAAGAGGAGTTGGTTAAAGAGAGTTTAAAAATAGCAAGTGAAATTTGTATTTATACAAACAATCACATAAAAACATACGCAATTTGGGATAATAAATGAAAACACCGAAAAAAATTGTTGAAATTTTAGATGATTATATAATAGGTCAAAAAAACGCTAAAAAGACAATAGCCATAGCTTTGAGAAATCGTTGGCGTCGCCTGAAACTTGACGAAGAGATGCGAAATGAAGTAATGCCTAAAAATATTTTAATGATAGGTTCTACCGGTGTCGGTAAAACTGAAATCGCGCGCAGACTCTCAAAGATGTTCGGACTTCCTTTTGTAAAAGTTGAAGCCAGCAAATACACGGAAGTCGGCTTTGTCGGACGCGATGTGGAAAGTATGGTTAGGGATTTGGCAGCAGCTTCTGTAAATTTGGTAAAAAACGAAGAACTTGAGAAAAACCGCGAAAAAATTGATGAATATATAGAAAAAAGAATTTTGCAAAAAGTGCTTCCGCCGCTTCCAAGAGGAGCAAGCGATGAAAAAGTGGAAGCCTACAATAAAAGCTATGAAAAAATGCGCGAAAAATTTCGCAACGGCTTAATTGATGATCTTATAATTGAGATTGAAATTGATGAAAGCAGTTTGGAATCAAATCCGAATTTACCGCCTGAAATGGCAAATATGCAGGAAAGTTTTATCAAAGTAATAGGAATTTCAACTAAAAAAACAAAAAAAGAACTAAAAATAAAAGATGCAAAAGTCGCTCTTAAAAATGAAGCAAGCGATAAAGTTTTAAACAAAGATCGCATTAAAGCCGAAGCTATAAGAAGAGCTGAAAATGAAGGCATTATTTTTATTGATGAAATTGATAAAATTGCTGTTTCAAGCGGAAATTCAGGTAGAAACGATCCAAGCAAAGAAGGTGTTCAACGCGATTTACTTCCAATAGTTGAAGGTTCGAGTGTAAATACAAAATATGGAAATATTAACACGGATCATATTTTATTTATCGCAGCGGGAGCATTTCATATAAGCAAACCAAGCGATTTAATACCGGAACTTCAAGGCAGATTTCCTCTTCGCGTAGAACTTGACAGTTTGGATGAAAATGCACTTTATGAAATTTTAACAAAACCTAAAAATTCTCTTATAAAACAATATATGGCGCTTCTAGCTACGGAAGGTCTGAAATTAAAATTTAGTGAAGACGGCATAAAATCCATTGCAAAATTTGCAGCTCTTGCAAATGAAAAAATGGAAGACATAGGCGCCAGACGTTTGCAAACCATAATGGAAAAAGTGCTTGAAGATTTGAGCTTTTCAGCTGATGAACATGCTGGAACGGACGTGAAAATAGATGAAAAAACGGTCGCTCAAAAATTGGAAAATATAGTGCTGGATGAAGATTTGGCAAAGTATATTTTATGAAAAGCGGTTTTGTAAGTTTAATAGGCAGAACCAATGCCGGTAAAAGCAGTCTTTTAAATTTTCTTGTAGGAGAGAGACTTGCTATGGTCTCTCACAAAATAAATGCTACGCGCCGTAAAATAAACGGTATTGCCATGTTTGGCGAAGATCAAATTATTTTTATAGATACTCCAGGACTTCATAAAAGCGAAAAAATCATGAATAAACTCATGATTGATGTGGCTATTAAAAGTATCGGCGATGCTGATTTGGTGTTGTTTTTAGCAAGCATTCATGATGATACAAGAGATTATGAAGAATTTTTAAAAATCGCAAAAAGACCGCCACATATTCTAATTTTAACTAAAACGGATGAAACAGACGATGGAAAAATTGCTAAAAAACTCGGTGAATATGCAAAATTTTGCAAAGAATTTTGCGCCATTATTCCTGTAAATATTAAAAAAAAAGTTTATCGTGCTGAAATTTTAAGAGAGATTGCTAAATTATTGCCGGAGCATGAGTATTTCTTTGATCCGCAAATCATCAGTAACACAAATTTACGCGATATATACAGAGATTTTATTTTAGAATCCGTTTATGAGAGCGTCAGCAGCGAAATCCCTTATAATAGTGATGTTTTGATTGAAAAAATTACTGAAAAAGAACAAATAACAAAAATATCGGCAAAAATTATTACGGATACCAACTCTCACAAACAAATTTTAATCGGTAAAGGCGGTGAGACGATAAAGCGTATCGGAATAAAATCCAGAAAACGAATTTCAGATTTTTCTAAGGTTAAAATTCATTTAAATTTGCAAATTTTTGTAAAAAAAGGGTGGAAAAACGACGAAAATCTGGTAAAAAGCGTTTTTGTCTATTGACTTTTTATTTAATTTTAATTAAACTACAAATAAATTTTCTTTTAAGAGAAGTGAGATGGCAAAAAGTAACAAAAATGCTAACACAATTGTCGCTATAAATAAAGCGACACAGAATGTTTTTGGGCTAAGCGGAAACGAGATTTTTCCGTTTGACTTCGACAGAGGTGGCAAAGGTAAAGGTACTACATATATCTCATATATTCCTTTTAAAAACATTATAACAACTACGGTTGAGATTAGTCGCACAGTGGAAGAGGCTGATTTACTTGATGCGATTGTTATCAAAGTTTATGAGGAATTGGGACTTGATGCAGCGCTTGACTATAAAATCACCTATCTTGAAGTAGTTGGAAGTACAAGTGAAAACAGAGTTTTTAATGTTTTCGTTGTTGATTCTCAAATTTTAACGAGCGATTTCGATGCAATAGCTGCACGTACAGGATATATAGATTATGTCGCTATGGCTCCGTTTTTATATGAAAGTTTGTATGCACGCGGCTTGTTATCGAAAGAAACGGTAGATTGTTTTATTTATTTGCAAAGAGATGACGCATTTTTGGTTGTTTATCAAAATGGTGAATATTTACAATCAAGACAAATAAGATACAATCTCAAGTATATACACGATAAATTTAGTGAATTAATCGGAAATAGACTTGAAGAAGAAACTTTTGATCATATGTTGTCTACTTATGGTTTAAATCTTGATACTCCGGCAGAAAGGGATTATATAATCCAAATTTTTGATGAGATATTTTATTATTTTAATGACATAATTACATCTTTGAATAAAATTTATAACATCAAGATTCAAAATATATATTTTGGAACTGATGTTGGCGAAATTCCTGGTGTTGAAGTTTTTGTAGAAAATACTTTAAACCTTACATATCAACCTTTTAATTTCAGTGTAGCTATAAATGCAAAAGATGTTGAACATTTAACTCAATTTGATATTTTGATGTTTTTGACAGCGCAACATTACATGCTTACTCAAAACGACGAGCATAATTACTCGCCTTTTAGACGTCCGCCACCACTTTCACAAAGAAATAGCGGTAAACTTTTTGGCGCCTTGGGGCTTGGTTTGCTTTTGGGTCTTGCTTATCCTGCTTATCAATATGGCTATGGATATTATATGAGTATAGTCACGGATCAAAAAACGACTGAATGGAGAAAAAAAGACGCTGAACTTAAAAAAATAAACGATACTATTAAAGATTTAAAAGAACAAATTAAACAAACTCGTAAATTTTTTGATGTAGAAAATAAAGTCTTAACTGAAAGACAAGATTTGCTGACCGGAATTTTTGATAAAAAAGTAAAATATCCTATGAAAGCAAATGCAATTTATGATATGTCAAATTTGGTAAATCAAAATCAAGGCAATATTGTTAGAATTCAGGATATTGACAGAAATTTAACTATATCGGTTAGAACTTCAAGCGATAAGCAAATGACAAAACTTTTAAAAGATATCAGTAATGTAAAACCATACGCAGTTTATACGCGCTCTATAGCTTTGAATGATAAAAATTCGACTGTAAAATTTTATGATAGTAATATCAGTGTGGAGATAAGCGATGAAAAATAATAAAAGTATTTTCGATCAAATTGATGAATTTTTTGCGACAAAAAAAGAAAGCGACGTAAAAAATTACATTGTAATTGCTTTAGTTCTTATGGTTGTAATTGTTTATTTTGCAATCTCACCATATTCTGATGAATATTTTGAAGCAAAAGAAGGCGCGTTAAAAGATATAACAGCAAAACTTGCTAAAACGGATAGTGATCTTGCTTCTTTAAGCGGTCCTACAGGTCAAGATAGAAATTATATGATAAATGAAAATAAAGGAATTTTAAGGACAGATACATCAAAATTAAAAAATGTTAGAGATTCTAATAGATATTTTGATGCAAAATTACGAGAAGTTACAAATCTTACATATTCACAAGAAAACTGGGCTGCTTTTTTAGATAGTTTAACAGCTTTGGCTGAAAATAATAATATAAAGCTAAAAAGTTTGGAAAGTGAAAAACAAGAGATTACTTTACAAAAAATAGAGCCTGTATTAAATATCACTTTAAATTTAGAGGGTGATTTTAATGATCTTTTAAGATATGTTAATAAAGTTGAAGAATCAAAAATGATTGTGGATATCAATCAAATAGATTTCAATAATACACATGATGATAGAATCGGTGGTAAAATGAACATAGCAATATGGGGGATGAAATACCAATGAGAAGTTTAAATTTTATTCTTATTTTGGCTTGTGTGACAAGCTTTGCATTTGCTGAAAATACACGGCTTGATAAGGCTAGATTTGATGCGATGTTTAATACGCTTGATAATCCTCGTACAGGGCTTAGTGATGAGAAAATTTCAAGTCTTAAAAATCCTTTCGGGTTTAAAAAAAGAGATGATACAAGCGCAAATAGTATCGGTGCTGTTGGTTTGGGATATAAACTCATAGGCACTATGGGCGATAAAGCTAAAATCAATGACAGATGGTATAGTTTGGGTGACAATATAGGTTCTTATAAAATAACCAAAATAAATGAAGATAGTGTTATCATTGCAAATGAGTATAACGATGTCGAAATCAAAATTAATCAAGGAAACAACAATGTCATTATTACATATAAGTAAAAAAATTGGCATAGCTACATTATTGGCTGTTAGCGTTGCTACAAGCTTAAATGCTGCTAGTTCTAGTTGCGACAAAAGAGCTTTTAATATAAAAGTAAATGATGTCGTCACGCTAAATGAAATGCTTACACAACTTTCCGATGTGTGTAAATTTTCAGTTGTGGCAAAAGATGCTGTTGCTGCAGAGGAATTAAAAAAAGAACTTCAAGGTGTAGGTATAAAAGACCTTTCATTGAGAGAAATTTTTGATTTATTAATTAGCGAGAATAATCTTAGTTATGATTTTTCGAACAATGTTTTGAAAATTTCCGCTTTGCAAACTAAAACCTTTAAAGTTGATTATATTACGTCTGTTAGAGAAGCCACAGCGGTAACTAAAGCTTCTGTTGATTCAGATCCTATAGAAATGGGCAATGAAGGTAATAGCGAATCTAAACAGGACAATCTTATTTCAGCAAAAGAGAAATTTGATTTTTGGGAAAAAATTAGCGATGAAGTTACCTCTATCTTAAATAACGGTACAGAAAAATATGTCGCTATCGCGCCTATCATAAATCAAAATGCAGGTTTGGTAACTGTAACCGGTATGAAATCTCAAATCGCAAGAGTTGATGCATATATAAATAAAATGAAAAAACGTCTTGAAAGACAAGTAAGTCTTGATGTTTCTATTGTAGCAGTCGAACTTAGCAATAGTTACACAACCGGAATTGATTGGAGTAAATTTCAATTAGGCTTTAATACATATCTTAATGGAGATCCGTCAACTCCTACTTCATATAGTTTTGGAAATAGAAATAAAGTTGGTCAAGTTACATCTTTGCCTCAAATTGAAGACATTAAGGATAAAGATGGAAAGATTCTTTTTAGTAGACCAACATCGCTTGGAACATGGGATTATAAAGAAAAAAGTATGGGTAGTGTAAAAGCCAGCGATAGCAATGGTGTGTGGGCAATTGGAGCAAATCTTAACTTTAATATAGACGGAATGATAAATTTTCTTGAAACAAAAGGCAAAACTAAAATTATTTCAAGTCCAAAAGTTACAACTATGAATAATCAACCGGCTATTATTTCAGTTGGTGATGTTATAAATTATCGTATTCAAGAAAATACTACAAGTGGCGGTCAAACAGATGCTGGAACTACTTCTGTAACATATACCAATTATTCTACATTTATAGGAATTTTATTAAATATATTGCCTGAAATTTCGGATGATAATAGAATTATGCTAAGAGTAAATCCATCTTTGAGCGATTTTAAATATCAAGCCGATAGAGAAGCTACAGCTCAACTTGATAGAGTTATGGCGCCTGATACAATTCAAAAGAAAATTTCAAGTGTTGTATGGGTAGATGATGGTGATACTGTTATACTTGGCGGTTTGATCGGTCAAAATAAAGGAAAAGATAATAAAAATGTTCCATTCTTAAGCGATATACCTTTGATAGGTAATCTTTTCAAAAGTACTGCCGATAGACTTACTACAACTGAATTGGTGTTTGTTATTACTCCTCGTATCATAGATAACACTGATACAAAAGTCAGTGATTCTTTGAAAGAGCTTGGTTTTTCTAAATCTTTATATACAAATGAGTAATAGTTATACAAAAATCAAAGAAATATTTATCGAGGATAACAATGTTAACGACTTTGTAAACCTCGATAAATCCACTCTTGCATACCATAGAATTTTAAGTGCATTACAAAAGCCGCTTAAACTTATTTTATTTTACGGTAAACCAGGATGCGGTAAAACTTTTTTATTAAATAAAATAAAAGTTGATTTGGAAAAAAAAGCAAAAGTTGCTTTTATTCCTCAGCCGTTTTTTGATGAAAAAGAGTTTTTTTTGGATCTTTACCATCAGCTTTTTGGTGACAAATCAAGAAAAAATATTGATAATTATGAGAGTTTTATGCGGGTTTATAGAGAAAAGCTTGGTATAAAAAAAGATGATATCTCAGCTATCAATCAAGTTGTTATTTTATTGGATGAAGCGCAACTTTATCCAAAAAATTTGATAGAAAAAATTCGCTTGATGGCTGATACAAGACTTTTTAAATTTCTTTTTACAGTACATAAAACAGATGAAGAAGATGTTTTAGCTAAGGATTATTTTAAAACGCGTATTTGGGAAAGTATTGAACTACCTAATTCAAATCTCGGTGAAATCAAACTTTATATCGAGAAAAAGCTTGTATTTCATGGGTTTAGTGAGTATTTTTTGATGTTTAAAGATGAAAATTTCGATTTAATTTTGTCTTTAACAAATGGAAATTTAAGAAATATAAATAAGCTTATGTATAAAATGTATGAACTTTTGGAATATTATGAAGAAAATAAGCCAACAGAGATAAGTTTATCATATCTCAACAATAAACTTATTGAAATGGGCGCAATTAGTGCAGGAATAATAAATGCTTGAATTTTATGAAGTTGCGGAATTAGAAAAAAAATGGGAAGAATATAATAAAAATCGCAAGAAACCTAGCATTTTAAGTGAAAAATTTTCTAATTTAAATATAAAATTTGATAAAACTATTGTTGGACTTTTAGCATTGATTTGCGTGGCAATCGGTGCTATATTGTGGCTTCTCAATGATAATGATGACGAAATTTCAATGTCAAAAATAAATCAAAATATAAAAAATACGACAGAAATGCCAAAAATTTCTCAAATTACAACCAATAATAAAAATTTGCAAAATTTATCCGATGCCGCAAATTTAAATCAAGAGCAAAACGTATTAAATGATGCTCCAAAATATAATATGAGTACACCAAATTATGAAAACAAAGCTCAAAACGAAGATCGTCCCAGCTTGAGCTTAAAAGATATCGGTATAACTTCAAGTGAAGATAGCGGCGGATTTACGATAAAAAATAATTATGAAGATAGCGAAAATAATCAAAATTTTAATCATCAACAAAATTTCGGCGGATATCAAAACGGTTACAACAACAATAATGGTTATAATCAAAATTACGGTAATTCTTATGCACAAAATTTTCCGCCATCACCTGCAAATCAAAATGTAAATCCTTTTGCGACAACTTCTATTCCAAAAAATGAAGTTATCGGCTTTGGCAATGCACCGTTTCCACCGAATTCAGATTCAAGGCAAATAAGTGTTAATTCTCAAAAGTCGTCTATTGGTAAGATAGAAATTAAAACTTCTAAAATAAATATGGATACTAAAAATTTAGAGGAAAAATTTTATGCTACAAATAATATCGATTATGCATTAATGCTTGCAGAGCGGGCTTATGACGGTAAAAATTATAATAATGCAATAAAATGGGCGCTTATTTCAAATGATATAGATAAAGAAAATGTTAGAAGCTGGATAATTTTTGCAAAAGCAAGTTATAAAAAAGGCGCTAAAGCGGATGCATTGAAAGCATTACAGACATTTAATGCAAAAGCTAATAATGGAGAAATTTCTCATCTTATATCAAAAATTCAAAGCGGTTCGCTATGAAAAAGTTAATTTTTTGTTTGAGTTTTATTATACAGTTTTGTTTTGGTGTTGAAATTCAAGATGTTTGGGATTGGGAACAACTTGGTCAATACAACCGTATTTGTCAAGAAAATGTTCGCAATCTTTTTATAACCGAACAAAATGAAGCCGTTGCCGATATTTATGCAAAAGCTTGTTTAAAAGTGGATAAGGTAAATGAACTTATAATTCCTATCGTTATGCTTTATAAAACTAAAGATGCAAGAGAAAATGCTTCTATTTATTCAACTATTCTTTTTCAAAAGAAAATGCTTTATCTTGCACTTATTGATAATATCGATATAAGTTATATACGCACGCCGAAAATAAATTATGTGCTTTCTGAAATTTTTGATAAATTTGTTGAGAAAAAATATAAAAAAACTGAAACCGGTTATGTTTTTGAATTGAATAACGGTGAAAAAGCCGAGCTATCGGTAAAAACCGAAAATCAAATTTCAAAAATGGTAGTTGCTTTATATAAAGATGGTAAAGTGAATTCTATAAAGATGTATTGGTGAAAAAATGGCAAAAGATAGTATAGAAATAACGATTTTAAAAATTCTGATAGATCATGGAATTTTAAATGAATCTTTGATTCCTGAAATCAAAGAAAAAATGGATATAGGCTTAACTCTCGGCGAAGTGTTAATTGGCGACAACTATGTAAATCAAGAAGGTTTTATCGCTCTTTTGGCTGAGCTTTATCGCAAAAAGATGACTAATCTTGATGAAATTTACGAAAAATTCAGTATTGATACAAAGACGTTTTTACCAGTTTTGGCCAAACTGGCAAAACTGGAATATATGAATTTGGACGATATTGACATTGATTATAAACTTTCAGATAGAGCACCTACTGCGCAACTAAAAAGATATGGTGTAATGCCTGTAAAAGAGGATGATTTAAATACATATGTTGCTTTTGCAGATCCTTTTAATCTTGATGCGCAAGATCGTGTTCAAAGAATATTTAATAAAAAACTTGTCAAAATAGTAGTCGCAGATCCTAAACAAATTACAAAATATATTTCAAAAATCGAACTTAGTGAAAGCATAAAAGGGCTTGTAGCTGAAATTAGAAATGAACTTAATTCAATCGGTCAGGCAGGCGGTAAAAGCGAAGAAAGTTCCGGAATTTTAAAACTGATAGAAATGATTGTAAAACAGTCAATCATAATGCGAGGTAGTGATATTCATATTGAGCCTACGGAAAATAACTGCGTTGTCAGAACAAGAATTGATGGTATGCTTGCTGAAACATTTATATTTGACAAAGATATTTATCCGCCGTTGGTTTCACGTCTAAAACTTTTATCAAATATGGATATAGCTGAGCGTAGAAAACCGCAAGACGGTCGTTTTACTATGATGATAGGCGATAAAAAATATGATTTTCGTATATCTACATTGCCGATTATAAATGGTGAATCAACAGTTATGCGTATTTTGGATCAATCAAAAGTTCTTATAAGCCTTGAAAAGCTTGGAATGCATCCAAAAAGTTTTGAAAAATTTAATAATGCAATGCATGCTCCATATGGCGTTATATTAGTTACTGGACCGACTGGTAGCGGTAAATCAACTACACTTTATGCGGCATTAAATGACGTAAAAAATATAGACACTAAGATTATTACGGTAGAAGATCCGGTCGAGTATCAAGTGACCCTTATTCAACAAGTGCATGTAAATGAAAAAGCAGGATTAACTTTTGCTGCAGCGCTTCGTTCTATTTTGCGACAAGATCCGGATATCATAATGATAGGTGAGATTCGCGATCAGGAAACGCTTGAAATAGCGGTCCAAGCTGCTTTGACAGGTCACTTGGTTTTTAGTACGCTTCACACTAATGACGCAATTAGCGCAATTCCTAGAATGGTTGATATGGGAATTCAGCCGTATTTAATCAGCGGTGCTTTAATAGCCGTAGAAGCTCAAAGACTTGTGCGTAAGCTTTGTCCGCATTGCAAAGAGCCTGCAAATTTACCAAAGGCAATGTTGGAAGAATTAAAACCGTATTTGCCTGAAAAATATCAATTTTACAAAGCTGTAGGTTGCGATCAATGTGCGCATACAGGATATTCCGGACGTGAAATGATAAGTGAAATTTTACCTATTAGCGATAAAATGCAAAGTTTGATAGCAAATGGTGCCTCTAAAGAAGAGATGAAAGCTCTTGCGTTAGAAGAAGGTTTTATTGATATGTTCCATGATGGTGTTATAAGGGCTGCTCGTGGAGCTACAAGTATTGAAGAAATTTATAGGGTGGCAAAAAAATGAAAAATTTTGAAGTAGAATATATAGCCAATGGAAAAAGACAAAAGATGTTTCTTAAGGCAAATAATAAAGTGGCTGCAAGAAATTTGGTAAAACAAAAAAATGGTGGAGTGATAACTAAAATCGGCGAAACTCAAGTAAGTAATATTGATCTTGGAGATTTAAAAGGTCAAGTTACCAGGCTTATGGGAATTGGCGGCAAGGTAAAAACGCAAAATTTGGTTGCTTCCATTCGTCAACTTGCCGTTATGACAAATGCCGGTATTTCAATACACGATTCAATAAAAGAGGTTGCCAACTCTACAGAAGATAAAGCATTAAAAGAAATTTTTGCTTCTATAAACGACGACTTGAATTCAGGTCTAAGCATGACCGAAGCAAGTGAAAAATTCCGTTCAAAATTGGGCGATGTCGTTATTGCGATGATCAGTCTTGGTGAAAGTACCGGTAATATGGCTGAGTCTTTATCAAAACTTGCTCAAATGCTTAATGAAGTTTGGGAAAATCAACGAAAATTTAAAAAGGCTATGCGCTATCCTATGGTTATTATGACTGCATTGGCGATTGCATTTACAGTTTTGATGATGTATGTCGTGCCTAAATTTCGTGAAATTTTTGAAGAACTTGGTGCTGATTTGCCGCTTCCTACCAGAATTTTATTAAATATAGAATATGCGTTAAATCACTATGGACTTCTTATTTTGGGCATAATCGTAGGAACTATTATAGGTATTAAATTGGCCTATAAAAATAACGATCAATTTAAGCGCGGGTGGGATAAATATATTCTTAAAGTTTATTTGTTCGGTAAAATTGTATTTTATTCTACCATGTCAAGATTTATGCTTATTTTTACAGAGCTCGTTAAAGCAGGTATTCCTATCGCAGATGCTCTTGATACTGCTGTTTTGATGGTTGATAACGAAGAGTTGAAAACAAAACTTTCTACCGTTAAAATAGCTGTTCAACAAGGTGTAAGTTTAACTGAGGCTATGAGAAATACCGGGCTTTATGAAAGTATGCTTATACAAATGGTAAGTGCAGGCGAAAAAAGTGGTAGTCTGGATAAAATGCTTGGAAATGTTACAAATTATTACAAAGAAAAATTTGATGATATAATTGATAATATCTCAAGTTATGTTGAGCCGATTTTGCTTTTGTTTATGGCTGCTATGGTTTTGCTTATGGCACTTGGTATATTTATGCCTATGTGGGATCTTGGCAAAGCTGTCAAAAACTAAAAAAAGTGCTCCAATTTTTTTTGGAGCACAATATTAAATTTTAATTCTTATTTTGCTACAATTCGCCTTTAAAAAAGAAAAAAGGATAATAAAATTTTACGAGAATTCTATTTTATAATTACCTCAGCTATTTTTATTTTTTTCGGTTTTGCCACTATTTCGGCAGATTCTATGTTGGTTGGAAATTTAGGACACATCTTGGGAAATGCGAATCTTAAAGCGTTTGGATATTTTGCATATTTATATCCGTTTCTAAGTTTAGTGCCTATTTTTATTATATATCGTTATTTTAAAAATTTTAATTTTAGATTTTTTGAGTTTTGTATTGGGCTTTTACTGATTTTTGTTTCTATTTTATGCATCCAAGCTACCATTTTTGATGCTGATGGCGGCATAATCGGATTTTTTATCATAGATGAGCTTTCGCGTTTGATAGGTAGAGTCGGAGTTTGGATTTTTGATTTGATGATTTTCGTGCTATCTTTGGTTTTGATTTTTGAAGATAGACTTATAAACATCATTAAAATCGCTTTTGTCGGAGAAAAAAGTGATATAGAATTTCAAAGTTCAGAAATTGAAAATTTTCAAGAATTTCAAAATTCAGATGAAAATTCAACTCAAAATACAAATCAAAATTTAATTCAAAATCTAAGCGAAGTTTCTTCAAATGATATCGGAATTTCAAACGATGAACAAAATGAAACGGTAAAACCTAAAAAACTGAATAAAGTTGAAATTGTAAAAGAATTGAGTGAAAATAAGCAAATTTTAAATGAAATCGAAACAGGCAGAATGCAACAACCAAATGAAAATTTTGCGCTTCCACCGCTTAAATTTTTAAATGATCCGCCTAAAAAGCACATAAATATAGATGAAAGTGAAATAGATCAAAAAATTTATGATTTGCTGGAAAAACTTCGTAAATTTAATATAAACGGCGATGTCGTGCGAACTTATTCAGGACCTGTAGTTACCACTTTTGAGTTTCGCCCCGCATCAAACATCAAAATTAGCAAAATTTTAGGTTTGCAAGATGATTTGGCGATGGCGCTAAAAGCTAAAACTATACGTATTCTAGCGCCAATTCCAGGAAAAGATGTCGTAGGAATTGAAATTCCAAATCAGGATATTGAAACTATTTATTTAAAAGAAATTTTAGAGAGCGAAATTTTTAAAAATGCGTCAAGTCCGCTAACTATCGCGCTTGGTAAAGATATAGTAGGACAACCTTTTATCACTGATCTTAAAAAGCTTCCGCATTTACTGATTGCAGGAACTACCGGAAGCGGTAAAAGTGTCGGAATAAACGCCATGCTTTTAAGTCTTCTTTACCGTAATTCACCAAGTACTTTACGTCTTATTATGATTGATCCGAAAATGCTTGAGTTTAGTATTTACAATGATATACCGCATCTTCTTACGCCTGTAATTACCGAAGCGAAACAGGCAATTACAGCTCTTTCCAATCTTGTAGGGGAAATGGAGCGTCGATATAAACTTATGGCTGCCAATAAAACTAAAAATATAGAAACTTACAATGAAAAAGCAACTGCGCTTGGCGAAGAAACTCTACCTTTTATAGTGGTTATTATAGATGAGTTGGCAGATCTTATGATGACAAGCGGAAAAGATGTGGAATTTTATATTGCTAGATTGGCGCAAATGGCAAGAGCAAGCGGAATTCACCTTATAGTCGCCACACAACGCCCAAGTGTAAATGTCGTAACCGGACTTATCAAAGCGAATTTGCCAAGTAGAATCAGCTTTCGTGTCGGCTCTAAAATTGATAGTAAAGTTATTCTTGATCAAATGGGAGCCGAAAGTCTTTTAGGGCGTGGCGATATGCTTTTTACTTTACCGTCAAGTCCTGGAGTAATTCGTTTGCATGCTCCTTTTACAACTGAAAATGAGATAAATAAAATTTGTGATTTTATTAAATCTCAACAAAAAGTTGTTTATGATACCGGATTTTTAGAAAATGAAGATGAAAAAGAAGGCGCCGTTAAAGCTGGAAGTGATTCAAATATGCCTGTAGATGAGCTTTATGAAGATGCAAAAGATATAATTTTAAGCGAGAGAAAAACTTCCATAAGTTATTTGCAACGTCGTCTTAAAATAGGCTACAATCGCGCTGCGACAATTATCGAACAACTTGAACAAAATGGAATTTTAAGTTCATTAAATGCAAAAGGTCAAAGAGAAATTTTATGAAAATTTTAAAATTTGACCGATTTTTTTCACAATGTTTTGAAATTTAAAAGGAAAAATTGCTATGAGAGTTGATATTTCGCTATTTTATGCGACTACGATTTTGATTTGCATAGGTATTGTTTTCTCTCTTTCTCTTAGCGCTTATACGGTACTTCTTTTTAATACGGATCATTTACATTTTTTTATTCGTCAGTTAATAGTTGGAATTTTATGCATATTTATGATGTGGGCTGTTTCTTTTATAAAAAGCGATAAATTTTTTGTTTATTTTGGAAACGGGCTTTTTTTAATTTTTTTAATCATTATTTTGTTTATGAATGTGCTTCCTGAAAATTTGGTAATGGAAGTAAACGGAGCTGCAAGATGGATAAAATTCCCTCTTTTTTCCATTGCACCGGTTGAGTTTTTTAAAGTAGGTTTTATATGCTTTTTGGCTTGGAGTTTTGATAAAAAAATCAGCGGTTCAAAAGACAAACCTTTGGTTTCTCAAATTTTACTTCTTTTGCCGTATTTAATTCCATTTATCGGCATTATTATAATTGTCGGCGTAGTGCAAAATGATCTTGGACAAGTTATGGTGCTTTGCCTTGTTATGATTATGATGCTGCTTTTTGCAGGAACCAGTATGAAACTGCTTGGTATGGGATTTGTTGGAGTTTTTACGCTTGGAGTGATTTTTATTATTACAAGCGAGCACAGAATTGAACGTTTTATGTCATGGTGGGGCGGAGTACAGGATATTGTGTTAAAATTCGTTTCTCCGCAAATGGCTACAAGGCTGCATGTGGAAGGTGCATCAGCACCTTATCAAGTGAGCCATTCATTAAATGCTATAAATAATGGTGGTTTCTTCGGGCAAGGAATAGGCGAGGGTAGTTTTAAACTTGGTTTTTTAAGTGAAGTTCATACGGATTTTGTGCTTGCAGGAATCACGGAAGAGATTGGTTTTATCGGAATTACTTGCATTGTTTTACTGTTTTTATTTATTTTATATCATATTTTTCACATTGCTTCACTTTTTAGAGAAAAAAACAATACTTATTATCTTTTTAGCGTCGGAATAGGTTTTATGTTACTTTTTTCATTTATCATAAACGCTTACGGTATTACTTCGATTTTACCGGTTAAGGGAATTGCGGTGCCATTTTTAAGCTATGGTGGAAGCCATGTAATGGCGGCATCTTTAGCAATTGCATTAGTGCTTATGATTTCTAAAAAAGCATAAATAACAAAAAGGAAATAAAATGACAATTGCAATTACAGGCGGCGGAACAGGCGGACACTTAACAATTGCTAAAATTTTAGCTTATGAGTTGAAAAAACGAGGTTTAAAAACTATTTTTATAGGCTCTACCAATGGACAGGATATGCTATGGTTTGAGAATTCTGTTTTATTTGATGAAAAGTATTTTTTAAAAAGCAGCGGCGTCGTAAATAAAAAAGGAATCAGTAGAATTTTATCGCTTTTTAAAATTTTAGCTCTTTCATTCGGATGTCGTAAAATTTTTGCCAAACACGACGTAAAAGCCGTAATAAGTGTAGGCGGATACAGCTCTGCTCCTGCCGCTTTTTGGGCTGTAGCAAATAAAATTCCGCTTTTTATACACGAACAAAATGCCGAGATCGGTAAAATAAATGCGCTTTTGAAACGTTTTGCAAAACGTTTTTACAGTTCATATTTTGAGCCGAAATTCGATTATCCTATTGATGAGATTTTTTTAAAAACAGCAAGAATAAGGCGCGAAGTCAAAACAGTTATGTTTCTTGGAGGTTCGCAAGGAGCGAATTTTATAAATGAATTAGCGGTGAAATTGGCGCCTCATTTAGCTGAGTTCGGTTACAAAATCATACATCAATGCGGTGAAGCGAATGAAGCGAAAATGCGTGAAATTTATAAAAAAGAGAGTATAAATGTAGAGCTGATCGGTTTTAGTAAAATGCTTCATAAATTTGTAGAAAGTGCCGATTTGTGTATTAGCAGAAGTGGTGCAAGCACGCTTTGGGAGCTTGCCGCAAATGCTGTTCCTGCTGTTTTTATTCCATTTCCTTACGCGGCAGGAGATCATCAATATTACAATGCAAAATTTTTGGAGCAATTTTGTAAAATTGTGCGTCAAAGTGATGCAGATGAAGAAAGAATTTTTTCTATTATTCAAAATTTTGATGTAAAAGCCGCAAGTATCGGACTAAAAAAACTTATCAAACCTGACGGAGCTAAAAAAATAGTTGATGATATAATTGAAAATCTTAAAAATGAAGATAAAAAATAGAAAATTTATTTTTTTGTCGGTTGTCGTGTTTTTACGGTTTGTTCAAATGTCGGTTTAGAACAAACATCATTTCAAAATGCTTGAATTTTGGATATAAGGACGTCTTAAAATGACAAACTTGTCAATATGCTAAATGTGCCAAAATAAGTTTTTAACAAATAATACAGACGAAATATTATTACAAATTTCAGATCAAATGGTTAAAAATATGTCGGAATTGATTGAATAAACCTTTTGAAGTTTATTGTAAAACATACAAACGTGGTGCAATTGCATTAAAAATTTTAAGTCAAAATGATTTATTGACGTTATAAATTTATATGACCTGATTTGAAAGTATCATAAAAAAGCGACTTTAAAGGTAAAGGTATCGAGAAATAGTTTTTCAATACGTAGCATATTTTACTCTCTTTGTTTTTAAACTTTATGTAGTTTATATGGTTTTTAAAATTTGATTATGGTTAAAAAAATATTTTGCATTTTTTAATTGATTAAAAATTTACTTTTAATATTTAGATTTTAAACCAATAGATACATTTTTAAAAATTTAAAGTATTTATAAAACTGTTTATTTGAATGGCTAAATTTTATTGCAATATATTTGGTTAAGATTTAATATTTTAAATTTTTAAAAACGCGTAGTAACTTTTCAGCATCATAAGCTTAAAATTTAACAAAATTTTTTTAAATTATTTTTAGTCTGATAATTAAAATATAAAATTTTACCTAGCAATATAATTTAAATTAAAAATATTTTTGCGCTAAGTAAATTTTATTAAAAAATACTTTGAGGGCTAAATTTTTGTATCAATAAAAGGCAAAATTTAGCCCTTATAAATTTTATACATTAAATCTAAAATGCATAACGTCGCCGTCTTTTACAATATAGTCTTTGCCTTCAAGGCGAAGTTTACCGGCTTCTTTTGCACCATTTTCACCACCGCATGCGATAAAATCGTCGTAGCTGATGACTTCAGCTTTTATAAAGCCGCGCTCAAAGTCATTGTGTATTACAGACGCCGCTTTTGGAGCTTTCCAGCCATTTTCGATTGTCCAAGCGCGAACTTCTATTTCACCTGCCGTAAAATAGCTTATTAGTCCAAGTTTAAAAAACGCCGTTTTGATTATATGAGTCAGTCCGCTTTCATCAGCGCCTAGACTTTCAAGCATTTCGGAAGCTTCGTTTTCACTCATACCTATTAATTCTTCTTCAATTTTAGCGCAAATTTTTATTACTTCATGCTCGCTTTTTGCGGCAAAATTTTTAAGCTCTTTTACATAAGCATTGTCTTCACCGATTGCGTCTTCATCAACATTTGCAGCATAAATAACCTCTTTTGCCGAAAGCAGGCGAAGCTCTTGATTAAGATCCTTGAAAATTTCACTCTCAAAATCCTCAAAACTGCTTGCGCTCTCGCCGTTATTTAAGTGCACCAAAAGTTTTTCCGCTATTTTAAGGCGTTCTTTCGCACCTTTTTGGTTTGATTTTGCATCTTTATTAAGTCTCTCAATTTTTCGTGTCAGCTGCTCTATATCGGCTAAAATAAGCTCAGTATTTATTATTTCTATATCTCTAATCGGATCAACTTTTCCTTCTACATGAGTGATATTTTCATCGTCAAAGCAGCGAACAATATGTAAAATAATTTCGCTTTCACGGATATTTGACAAAAATTTATTTCCTAGTCCTTCGCCTTTGCTCGCACCTTTTACAAGACCTGCAATATCTACAAACTCGATCGTAGAGTGCACGATTTTGCCCGGATTTACAATTTTGGCAAGTTCGTTCAAGCGGTTATCAGGTACAGCTACGATAGCTTTATTCGGTTCAATTGTGCAAAACGGATAGTTTTGAGCTACTGCGTTTTGCGCTTTTGTAAGAGCATTAAAAGTAGTTGATTTACCGACATTCGGAAGCCCTACAATTCCAACAGAAAGTGGCATTATTTCTCACCTTTTGTGATTTTAAAAAGATAATAAAGGCAAGCTCTAACTCCGGCGCCGCTTGCACCGAAGCTGTTATATCCCCAATCTTTTTCCAAATAAGCAGGTCCTGCAATATCCAGGTGCATCCATTTATCTTTATATTCTTTTCGTATGAATTTATCTAAAAAAAGTCCTGCTGTTATACTTCCGCCGTATCTGCTGCTTGCGGAGTTGCTGATGTCGGCGATGTTGCTTTTAATTAAATCTCTTAAATAATCGTTAAATTCTAAAATTGTATAAAATTCTCCACTTTCTTCAGCATATTTTTTAAATTCTTTTTTTAATTCTTCGTTATTCCCTAAAATTCCGCTTGTATATTCTCCAAGCCCAACCATGCAAGCTCCGGTTAAAGTTGCCAAATCTATCAAAATATCAGGCTCTAAATCTTGCGCGAAATCAAGGCAATCGGCTAAGACAAGTCTGCCTTCGGCGTCTGTGTTTCTAACTTCGATTGTAACGCCGCTTCTGCTTATCAATATGTCATCAGGTTTGTAGGAATTTCCGCCTATCATATTTTCGGTAGCTCCTAAAATAGCGTGAATTTCAAATGGAAGTTCAAGTTCCGCCGCTCCTTTTACGATAGCCATTGCAGCAGCTGCACCGCTTTTATCACTTTTCATAGTAAGCATATAATCACTTGGTTTAAGACTTAGTCCGCCGCTATCATAAGTTAGACCTTTTCCGACAAAAATAATACGTTTTTTCGGCTCAACTTCAGGCTTATAGATAAGATGAATTAAGCGTGGCGGATGAGATGACGATCTGTTTACCGCTAAAAATGCGTTCATATTTTGCGAAACTAGAAAATTTTCATCGTAAACTTTGCAAGTCAAACCGGCATAGTCAGAAGCCAAAACTTCAGCGTCTTCAGCCATTTTTTCAGGTGTGTAAATTTCAGGAATTTCATTTATTATGTTTTTAGCAAAATTCGCCGAATTTGCCATTATTTCACCTATTCTAAGTCCGTTTTCGGCATGATTTATATCAAATTCCGTATCGCTGTATTCATCTGTTGATATAAAAATTTCTTTTAATGAGCTTTCTTCTTTTTTATCACTTTTATATTTGTCGAATTTATAAGCGCCCAGAAATATTCCTTCTGCAAATGCAATAAAACTTTTTGTTTTACAACCGCAAATGTAGCTTGCGATTTTGAAATTTGAAATTTTTAGATCTTTCAATGCTTTGTAAGCGTTTGCCAAAGCAATTCTTATTTCATCAAATTTTAGTGCTTTTATGCCTACATATAAGCGTTTTTCTTTACTTAAAAGACAAGTGCCATCTCCTTTAAAATTTAAAAATTCAAGAGTTTCCTTATCTTTTATGAATTTGTGATTTAAATTTTTATCTACCACCAAAATTACCTCAAAATCCGCTAAAATTTCTTGAATAGGTTTATTTGATATTTCGATTCGCATGCCTTTCCTTTCTCATATCCATGATATTTTTTTCAATTTTTTTAAATCCGTAAATTAAAAGTGTTATGAAAGCACCTATAATTATCATAGCGTAATACCAGTGTTTTTCAGCCCAGCTTATTCCTGCCCAAATGGCATCTCCGAAATACCAAGCAAGAATCATTGTAATAGCGGCCCAACACCAAGCGCTTAAAATATTTATAATAGCAAATTTTTTGGCATTGTATCTTGTAATACCGATACTCATAGGAATAATCGTGCGAAAACCATATATATATCGCTGTAAAAATATAATCGGCCAGCCGTATTTTTGAAGCATTAAGTGCGCGACTGCAAATTTTCTTCTTTGCGAATGAAGCTTTTTTGTTATATATTTTTTATTGTATCTGCCGATATAAAAATAAATTTGATCTCCGGCAAATGCTCCAAGACCTGCTATAAATATGCCTAGAAATAAACTGATATGTCCCTCATGTGCAAAAATTCCACCTAAAATCAGCGCTATTTCACCTTCCAGAATACACCAGATAAATATTATAAAATACGCCCAATTTTGATAGTGATAAAGTAAATCTTTTAAATAATCTTCCATTTAAACCTCTAAAACACTGTAAATTTTAGTCATTTCGGCAACTTTTTCTGCGCCGCCGAAATCTTTCAAGTTTATCAAAAAACATGCTTCAACGCATTTTGCATTTGTTTGATTTATAAGCTCCACTGCAGCTTTTGCAGTTCCACCTGTAGCTATTAGATCATCTATCAAAAGCACTTTTGCATTTTTGACGCCGGAAAATGCGTCAATATGAATTTCAATTTCGTCAAAGCCGTATTCCAGACTGTATTTTTGTGAAATCGTAATATAAGGCAGTTTTTTCGGTTTTCTAATCGGCACAAACGGTATATTTATCTTTGCCGCAAGTGCTGCGCCAAAGATAAAACCGCGACTTTCAATGCCGGCTATAAAATCTATATTTTTATCTTTATAAACTTTTGCTAAGTGTGACATCAAAAAATTAAATGCATCTTTGTTATTTAAAAGCGTCGTGATATCTTTAAAAATAATTCCGGGTTTCGGGAAATCTTTAACGTCTCTTATCGTGCTAAGCAGATAATTTTTCTCTTTTTGTGTCAAATTTTCCATTTTTGATTATCCGTTTCAAAATTTTTGTTATTTTTTAGAATTTTTACTATAGTTAGTAGTTTTTTATTTTTTTTATTTGAAATTTTAAGTGCGTTTAATGCACTGCTTATGCCATCTTTTGCTTCGTCTAAATTTTGCTTTAACATTAAAATTTCATCGTTTTTTTTGATAATTTTGTCATTTAATTTTATATTTTTTATTAAACTTACTATGAAAAGAACTGAAAATAATCCCGTAATGCACCACAAGAAATTCATTTTATTTCTCCCAGTTTAGCTATTCTTCTTGCGTGACGGCCGCCTAAAAACTCAGTATTAAAAAATATTTTTATAATGCTTTCTATTTCAGCGCTACCTAAAATTCTGCCGCCAAAAGCTAAAATATTTGCGTCATTGTGTTCTCTTGCAAGTTTTGCAGTAAGTGCATCGTGACAAAGTGCGCAGCGAATTTTTGGATTTCTGTTTGCAGCTATGCTGATTCCAATTCCGGTTCCGCAAATCAAAATTCCATAATTTTTTTCATCCTTTGCGATTTCTTTACTCAAAGCATAAGCAAAATCAGGATAATCAACGCTTTTTTGCGAATCGTTCGTGCCTAAATCTATAACTTCAAAATTCATTTGATTTAATGTTTTTTTGGCGATTTGCTTTGCATCAAATCCCGCGTGATCGCTTGCTATAAAAATTTTTTCTATTTGCATTTTGTTTCCTTAAAAATTTCACTGAGTATTGCCAAAAATCAGCGTTTATGATACCAAAATCTATCTTAATAAATTTGTAAATTCTTACTTTTTTAACAAATTTTAAAATTTACCGCTTAAAAATCGCTTTTATATCCTAAATCTTTAAGTTTTTTCAAGCCGTATCTGTCGTTTAAATAACTTAACACTTTCGCAAGCAAATCGTAGTTTTGAATATCTTCGCCGAATTTTAAAAAATTTTCCAATTCTTTGAATTTTTCGTTTCTGAAATTTATATATTTCTGCGTTTTTATGAAGTTTTTTAAATTTTTTGAAAGCGGAGCTTTTGTATATAAACTTAAATTTTCATCCCTGAAAATCTGCGTATACATAAAAACAAAACTTTTATTAAAATTTTTATCGATTTTTGCACCGTTTTCAAGTATAAAATATGCGCTTTTTATCTTTTTTTCGTGATAAGCCATCATTAAAAGACTGCTTCCGCCATTTCCGAAATCGTAAAAAATATCATTTGCATCAAGTCCTTTTTTAAAAAGTTCTTTTAAAATTTCTTTTGTTTTTTCATCGCTTACCAGCTTGTCATTTAAAATCGAAATCGGATAAATTTCCAATGTAAAAACATCGTCATTTGCACAAAGTAGTAAATCTTCTATTTGAGGATTATTGCCAAACAGTTGGTTTATTTTAAATGGAGTTTTTCCATGTTCATCTCTTTGGATACTTAAATTTTTATTATAAGTTAAAATTTCTTTTACTTTTTTAACATCTTTGCTTTTGATAGCGTCGTTTAAATTTTTAATAGTGAAATTTTGATTATTAAATTTTTCCGTTTTTTGAAAATTAAAATTATCGCAATTTATACCCGATTGATTCAAATATTTTGTCTTTAAATCCGTTCCGAAGACGAAATTTATGACAATTATAAATAAAATAAAATTTTTCATAACGTATTTTACAAAATTTTAACTCTTTATCAAAATATGCAAATACTCATAAGTTTTATCGGCTTTGTGAATTCTATTATTATCAGCCTTAAATCTCGAATACTCTTTCTTACAAACACTATATTTACCATATTTACTCATAATTTCTTTTATATCTTTTAAACTCATAAGTCCTTCGTTGTTGTAACTCAAAAAAATATATTTAAAATTTGCTGCTTTTATTAAGCTTTCAAACTCGTCTAAAACACTATTTTTAGAACAATATTTTGATCTATTATACTCTCTAAGACCGGTTTTTCCTTTTGGAATAAAATCATCATATAAAGCAATTGTATTTAAAAGATGATAGTTCGCTCCATATTGTCTTGTGTTATAAGGTGGATCAAGATATAAGATATCGCCTTTTATTTTTTTTATAAGCAAATTTGCATCTTCATTATAAATTTCATTTTTTTGATTTGTAATTTCAAATTTTGCAGGTTTTAAAACTAACTCTTTTTGTGCTGATTTTTTAAATTTTCTCCACAAATTTTATAAACTGCACTTTTTATCCAAGGTGTCAAAGTAAGCTTTGAAATGATATGGTTCAATCATTGTCTTATAAAGTTTTTTCATTATAAATTCACTTGATTCTTTGCTGATTTTTTTAACACAGGTTTTTCTATATTTAGCAGGATTAAATTGGTATGTTTTTAAAATATGGTAAATTTTATTTATCTAAAACTTCTTTTACTCTTGAAATAGTATCATTTAAAGAAAGAGTTAGTCTTATAATACTATCTTCATTTGCTTTTAAAGAATGTTTTATTTTAGCATTAACGGCTATCATGTCCAGCTCGCTTAAAATAAATTTTTCATCTTCAACATAAAATTCGATATTTCCTCTTAAAACCTGCACTTTAATAGGATACGGTGCGAAATGTTCTTTCATAGTGCTGTTCTTTTGCATACTAATACAAATTTCTTTTGAAAGACTGTCTTCGTATAAAAGATCAGCCTTTACATTGTCAAAATGAGTTTTGTTAAATTTACAGATTTTCATAATAATATCCTTTTAAAAAATTTTGGGATATTATAGCTTTTATGATTGTAATTTTATTGATTTAAATCAATAAAATAGTAAAAACTCTTTTTTAAATTTATTTTTAAGCTTTTTAATTTTTTGCAGCAACTACTCTTCTATATCTTATTAAAATAACTTCATTATTTTAATTATACTATATCTTAAAATTTTAAATTTGTAAATTTAACTCCCTTTGTTTCGTATATCACCTAATAAGTTGATTTGGAATTTGAGGTATGAAATTCCGTGATATATATTTTTATGCTTTTCACCTCTGCCGCGGCTTTCATAAACTTGCAAACTATCAACATTTATGCCTAAATTTTTCCAATTATTCATATCCAAATCGTTAAATTTCATAAACAATAAATTTTCACCTGAAGTTTTTTCACGCCATTTTTTTTAAAAATTCGTTTTTATTATTTTAATTTTTGCAGGTATAAATTTTTAATCCTGCTCGTAAATAAATCTTTCATCGTTTTGAAGTGTATCTACAAAACGCCCGATTCGTTCCCATCTTATTTCCTTTTTTGAATTCCAGCTAAAATAAACAAACCAAGGCTTTCCAACTATAAGTTTATATGGCACAGACCCCCAAAAACGACTGTCATTTGAGTGATTTCTATTATCTCCGACCATAAAAAATTCATCATTTGCAATTTTTGCGTAATAGGCGTTAAATCCTATTTTGTTTGTCAGATCCTGCGAAATTTCTGAAACAATTAAAGGTTGCATATAAAATTTATTTATTTTTAAATAATGAAGTGTAGCGCTAACCATATCGACTTTTTCGTCATAATGAATGCCTTTATATTTATACGGCTCGCACACGAATTTTTTACCGTTTAAAATCACGATATCTTTTTTATCATAGTTTTTATCGATAAAATCGTCTCCTTCATGCGGGCGCAAATACATATTTTTAAAATCAAAAATCACTTCATCTCCGCCAACTGCGAAAAGGCGTTTTACAAAATGAATTTTTGTATTTTCAGGATTACGAAAAATGACGATTTCGCCACGTTTTGGACGATTTCCTTCAATAAGGTGACCGTTATTATTAAAATCCGGTAAAACAGGTATTTCAAGCCATGGAATATGAGGCGTAGGAATTCCGTAAACAAATTTTTTAGCAAATAAAAAATCACCTACTAAAAGAGTATTTTTCATAGAACCGGACGGAATTACAAAAGCTTGCGCTATAAAAAAAATAACGATAAAAACTATTATGAAAGTTCCCGTCCAGCTACTGCAGAATTTATATAATTTAGCTAAAATTTTCATCTATTTTAATCTTTTTAAACGGTTTTTTGCGGATTTGATTGTATTTTTAAGAAGCATAGCAATTGTCATAGGGCCTACGCCTCCAGGAACCGGAGTAATAAAGCTACATTTATTCGCCACATTTTCAAAATCGGCATCTCCTACGAGTTTATTATTTTCAAGACGGTTTATGCCTACATCAATCACAACTGCACCGTTTTTTACCATATCGGCCTTTAAAAAGTTCGGTTTGCCGATGGCAACTACTATAATATCGGCATCTTTTGTGATTTTGGCCAAATTTTGCGTTTTGCTGTGTGTTACGGTAACGGTTGCATTTGCGTTTAATAAAAGATTTGCCATAGGTTTTCCTACGATATTGCTTCTTCCTATTACAACAGCATTTTTGCCGCTAATTTCAATGTCGTATTCTTTAAAAAGCCGCATAATACCGCAAGGCGTACAAGGCACAAATCCGTCAAGTCCGCTTACAAGGCGACCTACATTTACAGCATGAAATCCGTCAACATCTTTTTCGCAGCTTATTTTTTCTAAAATTTTGTTTTCGTCTATATGTTTTGGAAGCGGAAGCTGCACTAAAATTCCATCAACTTCATCGTTTTCATTTAAGCTTTGAATTAAATCTATAAGTGCGCTTTCGCTGGTATTTGCTTCAAGTGTGTATTTTAAAGAGCGAATTCCGCAAGCTTTACAAGCTTTTTCTTTGGAATTTACGTAAGTTTGGCTGGCTTTATCATCTCCTACCAAAATCACAGCCAAGCATGGAACTACGCCTTTTTCAGTAAGTTGCGCGGCTTCGTTTTTAACCTCTTCTTTTACCTTTGCACTTATTGCTTTGCCGTCAATTAGTTGCATATTTATCCTTTAAAATATAAAATAAACTTAGTATAATATCAAAATTTAGTTGATAATAAATTAAATTTTAAACTCAAAAATTGTATCATTTCTTAAAATTTAAGAGTGGAATTTATGCGAATTTTAGGAATTTTATCGTTTTTTTGTGCTGTTTTGTTCGCTGAAAGCTTTATAAGTGATTATGAATACGGGCAAATGCTTTTTAAAAATCCGCGCGGAATCGGCTGCAATAAATGTCACGGCGAAAACGGCGAAGGAAGTTTGATAGCCACGTATAAAGATTTTAATAAAACTTCTCAGACATATTATGAAAGAAAACTTATAGCGCCGGCAATTGATAAAATTTCATTGCAGGAATTCGCAGACGGCATAACTAACTCAAAAAGTGTAATGCCAAGTTATTTTTTGACGCAAGATGAGATAATAATTCTCTACAAATATATAAAAAAAATCGGTATAAAGGATGAAAAATGAGTAATCATAAAGAATTTTCGGAAGCTTTAAAAGTAATACCAGGAGGTGTCGATTCGCCTGTTCGCGCGTTTAAAAACGTTGGAAGTGAACCTTTTATGGTACAAAAAGGAAAGGGCGCTTACATTTACGACATCGAGGGCAATAAATATTTGGATTTTGTGCAAAGTTGGGGACCTTTGATATTTGGACACGCCGATAAAGATATACAGGATGCTGTTATAAAAACAGCTAAAAGCGGACTTAGTTTCGGCGCTTCAAGTCCGCTTGAAACAAAACTTGCAAAACTTATTTTAAGCAAATTTGACTGGCTTGATAAAATTCGCTTTGTATCAAGCGGCACTGAAGCTACAATGAGCGCAATTCGTCTTGCGCGCGGCTTTAGCGGCAAAGATAAAATCATAAAATTTGAAGGTTGTTATCACGGACACAGTGACAGTTTACTTGTAAAAGCAGGAAGCGGAGCTACTACTTTTGGAAGTTCAAGTAGCGCAGGCGTTCCTGAAGATACAGCTAAAAATACATATTTGGCGATTTATAACGATATAGACAGCGTAAAAAATATCGTAGAAAAAGAAGATATCGGAACAATTATCATAGAGCCTATTGCAGGAAATATGGGGCTTGTTCCGGCGGATAAAGAGTTTTTAATTAAACTTCGTAAAATTTGCGATGAGAAAAAAATTGTGCTTATTTTAGATGAGGTTATGAGCGGTTTTAGAGCAGGTGAACTCGGAAGTTACGGCATTTACGGCATAAAAGGCGATATCGTAACTTTTGGAAAAGTAATAGGCGGAGGAATGAACGTGGCGGCTTTTGCAGGCAAAAAAGAGATTATGGATATGATAAGTCCGTTAGGTCCAGTGTATCAAGCAGGAACTCTTAGCGGAAATCCGGTTTCAATGGCGGCAGGAATCGCATCTCTTACCAAAATTTTTGCTAGCAGAAATCTTTATACTAAACTTGAAAATTTGGCGAATATGTTTATGATAGGTTTAAAAAACATCGCTAAAAATCATGGAATAGCGATTCAGGTAGCGGTTAGAGGAAGTATGTTCGGATATTTTTTCACGGACAAAGCGGTAAAAAACTATAATGACGCATTAAGCGCCGATACAAAAATGTTTGCGAAATTTCATTCAGGAATGATAAAAGAGGGAATTTTTCTTGCGCCATCTCAATTTGAAACAGGATTTATCTGCGATGCGATGAGTGAAAAAGAGATAAATTTCGCGCTTAAAAAAGCAAATAAGGTTTTTGATGAAATTTCAAAAGATTCGGCAAAAAAGGCAAATAAAACTAAAATTTGCTCTAAAAAAACTGTTAAAAAATCAGTAAAAAATAAAAAATGAAACCGACTGAAAATTTAAATAAAATCGTTCGCGGAGCGGACGCTTTAAGCCTTGGAATTTCAATCGTAGTTGCTATTTTAATCGGCGTAGGACTTGGAATTTGGCTTAAAAAACTCACAGGCTCTACGACGATTTTCATTATTTGTGTGATTTTTGGTATTTTGGCAGCTATTTTAAATGTGTATAAATCATTTAAAATGCTTCAAAACTCGCTAAAAGAGCTTGAAGATGATCCGAAATATAAAAATTATAAATTTGACGATGAGGATGATGAGTGAAAAAAATCATTAAATTCTATTTTTTAGCGGATTTTTTACTCATCGCGTTTAGTATCTTTATCGGAAAAATTTTTCTATTAAATACGCAAGTCGGCTTTTTAGGTGCGCTGTTTATTATCTTAATCTCATTTAAAAGTTTAAAAGATAAAATTTCAACCGAAGCTTTGAAAGTAAGAATCGGTGAAAGTGAAATTTCAGCAGATGAAGCTGATAAAAAGCCGAAAATTTTCTCAAAAGCAGCATTTTATTTTTTTGCGCCTCTTAAAATTTTAGCTTATGCTGGCTTTTTTGCAGCGCTTTATTATTTAAATAAATTTTCACTTTTTTCGCCGTCAGGTTTGATTTGCGGTATCAGCATCATTCCTTTGGTAACGTTGATTTTTAAAATTAAGGAGTAGAAATGGAATTTTTTGTTACGTTTGTTACGTTTTTTTGTTTTTTGATTTTTATAATAGCGTCTTTAAGTATAAAAATCGTATCTCAATCCGATGTCGTAGTAATCGAGCGTCTTGGCAAATTTCACAAAATTTTAGATAGCGGGTTTCATATAATTATTCCGTTTTTTGATAAAGCTCGCGCCAAAATGAGCGTCAGAGAACAGCTTGTAGATATTATGAAACAGCAAGTTATCACAAAAGATAACGTAAATATCGCAGTTGACGGCATTGTTTTTCTAAAAGTAGTAGATGGAAAAATGGCGCTTTATAATGTCGAAAATTATAAAAAAGCAATTTCAAATCTTGCTATGACGACGCTTCGTTCGGCAATAGGCGAAATGAGCTTAGATAGCACGCTTAGCAGCCGCGATCAACTGAACTCAAAACTTCAAATCGCTCTTGGCGATGCGGCGGACAACTGGGGCATAAAAATTATGCGTGTTGAAATTTCAGAAATTTCGGTTCCAATCGGGATTGAAGAAGCTATGAATCTGCAAATGAAAGCTGAACGTGAAAAACGCGCAATTGAACTGAAAGCCGAAGCTGAAAAGGCGGCTCTAATTCGCAATGCGGAAGCTTTGAAACAAGAAAAAGTTTTGCAAGCTGAAGCAATTGAAAGAATGGCGGACGCGAAAAAATACGAGCAAATCGCACTTGCTGAGGGCCAAAAAAATGCTATGCAAAATATTAACGAAGCGATGAGTATTTCAAAATTTGCAGCCGAATATTTACTTGCTCAAGGTAGAGTTGCGGCTTTTAATGAACTTTCAAAAAGCACTTCTAAAGATAAAATTTTAGTTCCTTATGAAACAACCGAACTTATCGGCTCACTTAGTGTTTTGAAAGAATTTATCTCATCTAAAAGCGAAAAAAAGGAATAAAATGAGCGCCGTGATTTTGCTTATCATCGGCGTTTTACTGATGATTTTGGAAGTTTTGTTTTTGGATTTCACGCTTTTCTTTTTTGGACTTGGATTTACGGCTGTTGCTATCATCAGCTTTTTTGTGAAAATTTCGTGGCAAGTGCAAATTTTGTGTGCTTTTGTATTGGCTTTAGTTTTACTTTTTACGCTTAAAAAGCCCATTAAAATGTATTTTCGTAAGAGCGGAGAAGAATTTAATCAAGAATTTTTAAACGAAACCGGCATAGGCGAAATCAACAATAAAATGATTTATTACAAAGGCACATTTTGGAAAAGCGATGAAATTTCAGATATGAAAGATGGCGATAAAGTTGAGGTCTTAGGCGTTAAAAACGGGAAAATCATAATAAAGAAAAATTGATTTTTTAAATTTGATTTAAAATTTGCCATACCTAATTTTAAAATTTTAAAAGTATGGCAAGATGTTTTAATATCATTTTTTTTACTTAATATTTTATTGACACCATAAATCACAGCTTTTATAAAAATCTTTTACCTTTTAATAATCTTATTTTACACTTTTTACCAACTATAATATATAAGTTGCAAAGTTACGCGAGCAGTTCAGATTTTAGATTGCAACTTTTTAAAGCTATCTTTATTTTAGTAATTTTTTACACCATATTCATTAAAATAAATATCTCCAGACAACAATCAAGATGAGCTATTACTAAAACGCAAATATTTTTAAATTTTTACTTTGTTGTCAGCAAAATAACTTTTAAAATCAAAGCATAAAAACTAAATATTAATTCTCTAATAAAATCAATCTACATAATTTTTTAATTTTGATAAAATCCGCTATTATTGTTTTTATTTAGCAGTCGCATTTTTATAAGGAAAATTATGCTAATATGCAAACAGATTTTTGTAAAAAAGGTATAGAATTGAGACTTGGTGTAAATGAAACAGTTGATTTGATAGAAAATGCGCCGTTTTGTGAGCTTGGCGCTATGGCATTTGCCAAAAAAAGAGAACTCCACTCTGATAAAATCACTACTTTTATAGTAGATAGAAATATAAATTATACAAATATATGCTTTGTGGATTGCAAATTTTGCGCTTTTTGCAGACACGTAAATGATGATGAAGCTTATATTTTGAGTTTTGAAGAAATTAGTAAAAAAATCGATGAACTTTTGGAAATTGGCGGCACACAAATTCTTTTTCAAGGTGGCGTGCATCCGAAACTAAAAATTGATTATTATGAAAATTTGGTTGATTTTATACATAAAAAATATCCGCAAATAACTATTCACGGTTTTTCTGCCATTGAGATTGATTATATCGCAAAAGTTAGTCATATTTCGGCTATTGAAGTTTTAAAAAGGCTTCAAAACAAAGGACTTTACAGTATTCCAGGAGCCGGAGCGGAGATTTTGAGCGATAGAGTTCGAGATATTATCGCACCTAAAAAATGTTCAAGCGGACGTTGGCTTGAAATACATGCTCTAGCACATTCAATAGGTATGAAAACTACAGCTACGCAGATGTTCGGCACTGTCGAAACTACGCGTGAAATTGTGGAGCATTGGGAAAAAATCAGAGATTTACAGGATAAAACGGGCGGGTTTCGCGCATTTATTTTATGGAGCTTCCAAAGCGAGCATACAAAACTTATAAAAGAGCACCCGGAAATTTCAAAACAAAGTTCAAATCGTTATTTAAGACTGGTTGCGGCTGCGAGACTTTTTTTAGATAATTTTAAAAATATTCAAAGTTCTTGGGTCACACAAGGCTCATATATAGGGCAGTTGGCTTTAAAATTCGGTGCAAACGATCTTGGCTCCACCATGATGGAAGAAAACGTCGTAAAAGCGGCCGGAGCAAATTTCAGAATGAGTCAAAACGAAATGGTAACTCTTATAAAAGAAATAGACGAAATTCCTGCCAAACGCAATACAAATTATGATATATTGGAAATCTACAAATGAAAAAACTTGAAATTTCAGTAAAAAATGTGCATGTGCCGCTTCTTTATGAATATGATAACAGCTTACCTGTCGGGCTTTTTCGCATTGTTTTTAAAGTCTCAGGAAAAGTGGCTGAAAAAATAAAAGGAGTAGCAAGAGTTGTTTCAAATATGCTTGAAGACGGCACTTTAAGTTTGCCTGGAGCAAAATTTGCAAAGTTTCTTGAAATAAAAGCTGTGGAATTAAGCGTATCAGCCGGCCTTGAGACGTTTGTAATAGAGTTTAACTCTTTAAAAGAGCATTTCGGCTTTGCACTTGATAAGTTTGATGAGCTTTTGTGTGAGCCTAATTTCAGTGAAGAGTGTCTAAAAAAGGTAAAATTTCAAACGATAAGCGAGATAAAAAGTCTTAAAACTGAATTTGATTATGTAGCGCAAAATGCGTTAAATGAGCTGCTTTATACAAACGGCGCTCTTTCGTATCCTTTGATAGGAGATGAAAAAAGCGTGGAAAAAATTTCGCTTGAAAATGTACGCGAATTTTTTGAAATTTTGGATTTAAAAAATGCGTTTGTCGTTGTTTGCGGCGATATTGATTTGCAAAAATTTACTTCTGAAATTTCAAAAATTTTAGAAAATTTACCAGTTGGAAAAAAGCGTGAATTACCTATTTTTAGACCATCAAATAAAAAACAAAATAAAATTTTAAAAGAAAAAAGCGAGCAGGCGTTTATTTATTTCGGCGCGCCTTATGATGTAAATAAAGATGAACGATATAAGGCAAACGTTGCGATGAATGTTCTTGGGAGCAGCGGTTTCGGAACGCGCCTTATGGAAAGTATCCGTGTGAAAAACGGACTTGCATATTCGGCTTATGCCAGGGCAAACTTAAATCTAAGTCACAATCAAATTTCAGGATATCTGCAAACCAAAAATGAAAATTATAGTCGCGCAATAAAACTTGTAAAAAAGGAATTTGCAAATTTTGTAGAAAACGGAATAAGCCAAAAAGAGCTTGAAAATACTAAAAAATTCCTGCTTGGAAGTGCGCCGCTTCAAAAAGAGACGATGTTTAAAAGGCTTAAAATTTTGCAAAATGAATATTATTCAGGTATGGAATTCGGTGAATTTGAGCGAAATTTACAAAAAATCGCCGATTTGAAATTAAGCGAAATCAACGATTTTATAAGCGCGCACAGTGAAATTTCAGATCTCAGTTTTGCAAGCGTTTGCGGGGAAAATTTTGTATAATTTTGACGAAAAAGATTGCAAAAAATTAGCAAAAATGGGCGTTTCAAGTTTGCTTGATCTGGCTCTTATTTTGCCAAAAAGTTTTGATGATTTAAGTGTAAAAAATGAGCCGAACGAGGGCGATAATACAGTAGAAATAGAAACTAAAACTTTACAAAGCAGGAATTTTATACTTAATATTACAGCTTTTTGTTACACTTGGAACTGTGATATCAAAATCACGATTTTCAATGCCAGAGCGTGGCATTTCGGAGCTTTTAAAAAAGGTAAAAAGTTTTTTATACACGGAAAAAGTAACTTTAATTTCGGTTTTTGGCAATTCATAAATCCAAAAATTGTAACAAAAATCGGTGAAATTTCGCCTCATTATAAACTTGATTTAAAAGACGCCAGTGTACAGGAAATTTTGAAAAAATATATAAATTACGATGCTTTGATACAAGAAGGCTTAAATGAAGTTGAAGCGAATTTTATAATTCAAATCCACAAAAACAGCCAAAATAGCGTAAAAATCATCAAAAATTTGGATTTAAACGAAAAAGATCGAAAAATTTTAAGCTTTATTGAAATTTTCAGCTATTTAAAAAAACTGAGAGCTAAAAAACTTGATTTTCCTTGCAAAAATTTTGCGCTTACAGATATTTCAGCGTGGATTTCAAAACTTCCTTTTAAGCCGACAAACGATCAGCAAAAAGCGATTGATGATATAAAAAATGATTTAAGTTCGCCGATTGCTTCAAAACGCGTGATAATGGGTGATGTAGGAAGCGGAAAGACACTGGTGATTTTGGCGGCCGCTTTGATGAATTATCCTCAAATCAGCTATTTAATGGCGCCGACCAGTATTTTAGCCGAGCAAATTTTTAACGAAGCAAAAAGGCTTTTGCCGGATTTTATGAATACGATTTTGGTAAAAAGCGGTGAAAAAACGCTTAATTTAAACGGTGCGAATCTTGTTATAGGCACACACGCACTTCTTTATCACAATTTAGCAAAAAGCAATCTTGTAATGGTTGACGAACAACACAGATTCGGCTCAAATCAACGCGATAAAATCGCAGAGCTTACAAAAGACGGCAAATACAGAGCAAATTTTTTACAGTTTTCGGCTACACCGATTCCTAGAACTCTAAGTATGATTCAAAGCGAATATGTGAGTTTCAGTTTTCTAAAACAAATGCCGTTTAAAAAAGATATTCGCACGACAATTATCCAAAATAATGGTTTTAGCGAACTTTTAAGACATATAAAATCTGAAATTTCAAACGGCAGGCAAGTTATCATCGTCTATCCGCTCGTAGAAGAGAGTCAAACTTCAATTTATCAAAGTTTGGACGAAGGTACGTCGTTTTGGCAAAAAAGATTTAAAAATGTGATGATAACGCACGGAAAAGATAAAGATAAAGACAAAAAACTTGAAATTTTCAGAGATAGCGGAAGTTTACTTTTGACTACTACTGTAGTGGAAGTAGGAATTTCACTTCCACGCCTTAGTATTATTGTAATTGTAGGAGCTGAAAAAATGGGACTTGCTTCACTTCATCAGCTTCGCGGTCGTGTAGGACGAAATGGCGGCATCGGATATTGTTATCTTTATACTAAATTAGAAAGTATTCCTGAACGTCTGAAAGAATTTGCAGCAACGCTTGATGGATTTAAAGTAGCGGAAATCGATTTAAAAAATCGTCAGGCCGGAGATTTACTTGACGGCACAATTCAACACGGCGAAACATTTAACTATTTCGATTACGATGAAGATATCGCACTGAAAGCAAAAGAACGTCTTAAAAAATTTAAAATTTCACAAAATGATGAGATGAAATTTTAAATTCTACACTGTAATTTACAAATTTCATATAAAATAAATTTATTATAAAATTTCAAAATATCCTGACATAATAAAATTTCAACTTTTTATACTTGATGATAAAATTTTATAAGATTAAAAATTTTTCACAAAATAAACAACATTGTTATTAAAACATAAATTTTAAATAAAATACGATAAGCTGTTTTTTATTTATCGACAACGTTTTTAAGCTTAGATTGAATTTCATAAATATTTTTTATAAAAACCGATTTCAAAATTTTAAAGAACAAATTTATAAAATTTAAAAATATTTTAAAAAATATTCTATGACTCTACGCTCATTTTCGAGATTTGTCGGTGCGCCGTGTCCCGGATATATTTCAAAATTCTGTTTAATTTTTAAAATGTTTTGCAGTGAAATTTTCATATCTTTATGATTTGAAAAAGGAAAATCGCTTCTACCGACGGAACCGCGAAATATAACATCGCCGCTAAAAATTTTTGTATCGACCGGCGAAAACATCTCATCCAATGTTTCGGCGTTTCTGTTTATTTTTCCGTTGCTTACAAAAATCATCGAACATCCTGGCGTATGACCTGCGAAATGCGCAAATTTCACATTAAAATTTCCAAAAGTCAGAATTTCATCACCGCTCAATAAAAAATCAGGTGAAAATACATCATTCAGCTTTTCAAACGGATCTTTCGTGCAAAAAAATTCATCTTTTTCGTGGATATAAATTTTTATTCCTGAATTTTGCAGAATTTTATCATCGTAAGTATGATCAAAATGCCCGTGTGTATTTAATATAGCTAAAATTTTATCCGTATTTTCAAACACCCAAGGCGCAGCATTTTCTCCTGGATCTATTACAAGATCGCCCGATGTTCCTTTTATAATGTAGCAATTTGTGCCGTATTCTCCGAAAGCTTTTGATAAAATTTCCATAATTTTTCCTTAAAATTTTATATTTTAATTCGAATTTTATCCAAAAAAAGCTAAAATTCTAAAACAAAAAATATGGAATCAAAATGAACTTTATAAAAACCGAAAAAAAACTTATAAAATTTCTTAAAAAATCACTCTCTAAAACATACACTGAAAATTTTATTGTCGGCATTAGCGGCGGGCTTGATAGCGCCGTAGTTTCGGCACTTTGCGCTAAAGCAAAACCAAAAAATACTTTTGGACTTATTTTGCCTGCAAAAAGTTCCGATAAGAAAAATTTAAACGACGCTATATCACATTGCGAAAAATGGGGAATAAAATATGAAATTATAAGTATAGAGCCGTTTTTGCAGGCATTTCGTGATAGTAGGAATGATGAAATTTCTCGCATCAGGCTTGGAAATTTTGCCGCTAGAGTTCGTATGAGTCTGCTTTATGATTTTAGCGCTAAAATTTCAGGTGTAGTCGTAGGAACAAGTAATTTAAGTGAGCGAATGCTAGGATACGGCACAATTTACGGCGATTTGGCATGTGCATTTAATCCTATCGGCGAACTTTTTAAAACAGAAATTTTTGAGTTCGCAAAATTTTTAAATATAGATGAAAAAATTATATCAAAAGCTCCTAGTGCCGATCTTTGGGAAGGTCAAAGCGATGAAGGCGATTTAGGATATGATTATGCATCGCTTGATGAAATTTTACGCGCAATTTTGCGCAAAAAATCTCTTGCGAAATTTGATCAGGAAACCATAAATTTCATACAAAATAGAATAAAAAACAATAAATTTAAATTAAAAATGCCTAAAATTCTGCATTTAAAAGGATAGAAAATGCAAAATATTCCATTTTTTCGTGCTCATATAGACGAAAACGAAACATCACTGATAAATCAAGCATTGGCAAACAACAATACACGAATGGTCAGCGTTTTTGAAGAAGATATAAAACATTTTTTCGGTGTCAAACATGCTGTTTCTACCGATAACGGCGCAAATTCGCTTCATCTTGCTCTTTGTGCTATGGGAATAAAAAGAGGCGACAAAATTATTTGCTCGGTAAATGCTTTTCCAAGCGTGCCTGAATCGATTCGCAGATTTGATGCGGAAGCGATTTTGGTTGATATAAACGAAGATGATTTTAATATAAACGTGGCTGAGTTTGAGCGAACGTTAAAAGAGCACAACCATAAAAAATTAAAAGGAGCTTTTATAACTCACGTAGGCGGACAAAGCGCCGAAATGGATGAAATTTATGCACTTGCTAAGAAATATAATATAAAAATCATCGACGATGCCAGTAGAGCTATGGGAACTACATACAACGGCGTAAAAATCGGTTCTATAAAAGATTCTTTTATTTCCTGTTTTCAAATAAATCCGCAAGCGCAAGACACTATTTCTACGGCGGGATTTTTTACTACAAATGACGATGAAGTGGCGAAAAATGCTAGACTTTTACGCAATCACGRCATTGTTTCGGAAGGTTTTGATAAAGATGGAAATATAAATTATATCTACGATGTAACGGCAATCGGTCAAAAATGCGATTTAAACTCGATAAATGCGGCATATGCAAAAGCTCAGCTTTATAAAACGCCAAGTTTTATAGCGCGCCGTCAGGAAATAGCGAAAATTTATGACGAAGAGCTTTCCGAATGCGCGCATGTGCAAATTCCGATTAAAAAACGAAATCACACGTATTCTCATTACATAGTCAAAATCGATAAAAACAGAGATAATTTTGCACGCCAGTTAAAAGCCGCAGGAATCAACGTTTCGTTGCATTATATTCCGATTTATCTGCTTAGTTATTACAAAAACAAATACGGTTATAAAGTCAGTGATTTTCCACATGCCCTACGTTGCTACCAAAAAATACTTTCGCTTCCGATTTATGCGGCTCTTGGCGATGATGAAGTTTATTACATTTGCAATAAAATTAAAGAAATAGCAGCCACTCGTGCTTAAAAACGATTTTTTTCTTTGGGGCGAGAAATATTTTTACGCCCCTGATTTATTTCAAATTTCTCTTGCAATTTTGCTTTTGCCGTTCAGTTTTATATATTTTTGCGTTGTTTGTTTAAATAAATTTTTTGCAAAACCCGAAAATTTCGGTATTCCGATTATAAGTGTTGGAAATTTAACGCTTGGCGGAAACGGTAAAACACCGCTTACAATGGCGATTTTTAATGAGTTTTCACCAAAGTTTAAAACGTTTATAATTTTGCGCGGTTATGCCAGAAAAAGTAAGGGATTAGTTTTAGTTGCTAAAGATGGCGAAATTTTATGTGATATCGATAAAAGCGGCGATGAAGCAATGCTTTTTGCGACAAAGCTTAAAAATTCAAATGTCATTGTAAGTGAAAATCGCAAAATTGCTATAAATTATGCGAAAAATTTAGGCGCAAAGCTTATTTTACTGGATGACGGATTTTCAAAATTCGATATTTTAAAATTTGATATTTTGTTACGTCCGAATATCGCGCCGAAGCTGAATTTCATACTTCCAAGCGGCGCATGGAGATATCCTGAATTTTTTTATCGCTATGCCGATTTCATTCCAAATCAAAATGATATAAAATATAACTCAAAAATCATAAATGAAACGCCGAAAATGGTGTTGATTACAGCGATTGCGAAGCCGAATCGTTTGAGCGAATTTTTTAATAAAACAGCGGCGCAGGTGTTTTTTAGGGATCATTACGAATTTAACGAAAAAGAACTTGAGAAAATCGTGCAAAAATACGGCGCTACAAGCATTTTAACTACTGAAAAAGATTTCGTAAAAATGCAAAATTTCAAGTTTAAATTTTCGGTAATCATACAGGAGACAAAAATAAGCGAAAATTTTAAAACAGAGCTTCAACAATACATTAGCCAAAATTTGATAAAATAAAAACTTTTATAAAAAGGAAATTTTATGATAAAAAAATCAAAAACGGCTGAAGTAATAATCTCAGCACTACCTTATATACGCAAGTTCAGAGATAAGATTTTTGTTATAAAATACGGCGGCGCAGCGCAGACTGATGATAATTTGAAACTTAATTTCGCTCGCGATATTGTACTTTTGCATATGGTCGGCATAAAAATCATAATTATTCACGGCGGCGGCAAAAAAATAAATCAGACATTGGATCTTTTGGGCGTTAAAAGCGAGTTTGCAGATGGCCTTAGAATAACAGATAAAAAAAGTATTGAAATCGTGGAAATGGTGCTAAGTGGCGCCGTAAATAAACAAATCACGGCACTTTTAAATCAAAACGGCGCAAAAGCGATCGGCATTTGCGGAAAAGACGCGAATCTGCTTGAAGCTGAAGTTTTAAGCGGCGGAAAATACGGCTTTGTAGGCGAAATAAAAAACGTAAATGTAAATTTTTTAAAAGATTTACTTACAAATGATTATATACCTGTAATAGCGCCTATCGCTGCAAACGAAAAAAACGAAACTTTCAATATAAACGCCGATCTTTGCGCAAGCAAAATCGCAAGCGCTTTAAAAGCGGATAAAATCGTATTTTTGAGTGATATTGACGGCGTTTTGGATAAAAACGGCGAACTGATAAGCAAATTAAATCCGAATTTAATCGAAAATCTCAAAAAAGACGGCACGATAAGCGGTGGAATGATTCCGAAAATTGATGCTTGCGTAGAATGTATAGAAAATGGAGTTAAAAATGCTCATATAATAAACGGTAAAATTCCTCATTCTATACTTTTGGAGCTTTTTACTGATAACGGAATCGGCAGTATGGTGAAAGAAGTTTTTTAAAAAATGTTTAATAAAAAAGTTGTTTTTGATTATCCAAAACCAGTAAAATTGATAAAACAAATGATTAATTTATACACTAATTCAAATGATAACGATATAATTTTAGACTTCTTCGCAGGAAGCGGTACTACAGTGCACGCTGTTATGGAATTAAATGCCGAAGACGGCGGAAACAGAAAATTTATTTTAATGCAGATCAATGAAAAAATCGATGAACAAAAATCAAAAACGGCTTATGATTTTTGTAAGAACGAATTGAAAAGTAAAATTCCTGTTATCAGCGATATAACTGTAAAACGCGTGAAAAGAGCGGCTGCAAAAATAAAAACAGAAAAAAACACGGATTTCGGTTTTAAAATTTTCAGTATAGAAAACAGAGTAAAACTTCAAAAGCGAAAAGAAGAGCTGAACCTTACCGTGAGAAATATTTCACCGTTTGATGCAGCTTTAAATTTGATGCTTTCAAGCGGAAAAACGTTGGATTGCGATTTGATGGAAATATTTAAAGATAAACTTTATCGATATGAAAAGAGTTTTTATCTGGTGGATTGTGATGACGATGTTTTAAAATTTTTAAGGCAGCATAAAGAGTGCGAAATTTTTATAGACGGTTACGAAAATTTATCTTTGCAAAATTTTTTAAATTTAAATGAAATTTTTAAAGATAAAATAACGGTGATTTATTAAGGAGATATTATGAAGCTTTTTTCTACAAGAGATACAAAAGACAGTGTTGAATTTTCAGAAGCGCTTTTAAATCCGAGTGCGGCTTTCGGCGGACTTTACGCGCCTGAAATTTTGCCTGTATGCGATAAGAAATTTTGGCAGGAGAGCGAAAATTTAAGTTACAGAGATTTTGCTTTAAAGGTTATAGAAAAATTCGGTTTTGATATTTCAGGCGAAATTTTTGCGGAAGCACTTAAAAGATATAAAAATTTTGATGATCAAAAATGCCCTGTAAAATTTACAAAATTCAGCGAAAACTGTGAAATTCTGGAGCTTTATCATGGACCTACAAGAGCTTTTAAGGATATGGCACTTCAGCCTTTCGGTGAAATTTTAAGCAAAATCGCCGTTTCGCGCAAAGAAAATTATCTGATAATGTGTGCTACAAGCGGCGATACAGGACCTGCTACATTACAAACTTTTGCAAATGCAAAAAACACGCGCGTAATTTGTCTATATCCTAAAAACGGCACAAGCGAAGTGCAAAGACTTCAAATGGTAAATGCGGATGCCAAAAATCTGAAAACTATAGGTATAAAAGGAAATTTCGATGATGCGCAAAGAGCATTGAAAAATCTTTTAGCCGATAATGAATTTAAAGATGAGCTTGCTGCAAACGGTTTAAAATTGAGCGCCGCAAACTCTGTAAATTTCGGACGAATTTTATTTCAAATCATATATTATCTGTTTGCAAATCTGCATTTTAAAGGGCGAAATTTCAATGTAATCGTGCCAAGCGGAAATTTCGGAAATGCGCTTGGAGCGTATTATGCTAAAAAAATGGGTGCGAATATCGCAGATATCCGTATTGCTTCAAATGCAAACAATGTCTTGACAGAGCTTTTTACAAAAGGCATTTATGATTTAAGAAAGCGTTCGCTTATCAAGACGATGAGCCCGGCTATGGATATTTTAATAAGTTCGAATGTTGAGCGGCTTTTGTTTGATAAATTCGGCGATATCAGAACGCGCGAACTTATGAGAGATTTAAAGGAAAACAGATTTTATAAGCTTACGGATGATGAACTGAAAGAGCTTAAAAATGATTTTAAAGCGGGCTTTTCAAATGATGAAGAGTGCTCTGAAATAATTAAAAAAGTAAGTGAAAAAGGAATTTTAATCGATCCTCACACCGCAAATTGTTTTAAACTGATAAATGAAAACGGGAAAAATTTAATCGTATCGACCGCCGAATGGTTGAAATTTACACCATCGATGGTAAAAGCGATAAATGGTGGTATGAAAAGCGATGAAAAAAGCGAAATGAATGCTCTTGCGGAAAAATTTAATGTTAAAATTCCAAAAAGTATTTCATCGCTTTTCGAAAGAAGTGAAATTCACAAAGATATCGCAGAACAAAATGAAATAAAAAATAAAATTATAGAATGGATAAAAAAATGATAGTAATTCCTGCCAGACTAGCTTCAACGCGTTTTAAAGATAAAATTTTATGTGATATAAAAGGTATGCCGATGTTTATAGCGACAGCAAAAAACGCTTCAAAAGTGGACGATGTGCTGATTGCAGTAGATGACGAAAAAGTGCTTAAAATAGCCCGAAAATATGAATTTAAAGCGATTATGACGGATAAAAATCATCAAAGCGGCACCGATAGAATAAATGAAGCGGTGCAAAATTTCGGTATTAAAGATGACGAAATAATAATCAATGTTCAAGCCGATGAGCCTTTTTTCGAGTCTGAAAATTTGCGTAAATTTAAAGATTTTGCCGCTAGAAAAATTACTTCAAACGAAGCTTTTATGGCAAGTTGTTACAAAAAAGTAAGTGATGAAGATGCCGAAAATCCGAATCTTGTGAAAGTCGTGCTTGATAAATTTGAAAATGCGATATATTTCAGTCGCGCGCCGATACCATATCCAAGAGCGGAATTTCACGATTATTTCGGACATATCGGCATTTATGCCTACAGCGTTAAAAATTTGCGTGAATTTTGCGCTTTTGCGCCTTCTATTTTGGAAAATACGGAAAAACTGGAACAGCTTCGCGCACTATCAAACGCTAAAAAAATCGCAATGTGCGAAATAAAAACCGCAAGTATCGGCATTGATACAAAGCAAGATTATGAAGCAGCGTTAAAGAAATTCATATGACAAAAGATAAATTTATACAGGAAAATTCACATTATATAGAGTTGCTGCAAAAATTTTGCAATGATAAATTCGGCAAAGGTTCAAAATTAAGCGGAAGTTTGCAGCTGAATTACAAAGGCGAATTTTTAGGCGAACTTCCGTATGAGCTTTGTAAAGAGTGCGAAGAACTGCTTTTTGAGATAAATGAAAAATTTTTAACATGCCCGATTGCTAAAAAACCGAAATGCAGCGAGTGTTTGCAAAACTGCTTCAAACCTGAAATTTGGAAAAAAATCGAACTTATTTTGCCGAAACAGGAGCAAGATAGCCTCAGTAAAATTAAAGAGTTTTTAAATAAGGAAATCATATGAGCGAAGCCGAATATCTAAAAGCGGTGGAAATGCTCAATATATGGGCAAAAGCTTATTATACGCAAGATAATCCTTTAGCTACGGACATCGAATATGACGTGCTTTATAAAAAAGTCGAAACTTTTGAAAATGAGTTTCCTGATTTAAAAGTTTCCTATTCGCCTACTAATCGCGTGGGAGATGCCGTAAGCGAAGGTTTTGAAAAGATAAATCACAAAGCGAAAATGTGGTCTATGGAGGATATTTTTGATGATAACGAGCTTTTGGCTTGGCTTGAACGCGGCGAAAAAGCAGGTTTGGAATTTTTCGTTGAGCCGAAATTTGACGGAGCAAGTTTAAATTTAACTTATGAAAACGGCGTTTTAATTTCGGCAGGAACGCGCGGAAATGGTGAAACAGGCGAAAATGTAACGCAAAATGTGAAAGTTATTAACTCTATTCCTTTGCAAATCGATTATAAAGAAAAAATTGAAATCAGAGGCGAAGTCGTAATCGCTAAAAGTGACTTTGACGCACTTAATGATGAGCGTGCAAACAGCGGTGAAAATCTTTTTGCAAATCCTAGAAATGCGGCAGCCGGAAGTCTTCGCCAACTTGACAGCGCCGTGGTAAAATCGCGCCATTTAAAATTTTTTCCTTGGGATGTCGGAGAAAATTCTCTAAATTTTAAAAAACACAGTGAAATTATGGAGTTTGTGCGAAATTTAGGCTTTTTAAAAGATGATTTTGTAAGAGTTTGCGCTTCTTTAACGGATTTAAGAAAAGCCTATGTGGATTTACACGAAATGCGAGAACGTAAAGATATTTTAATGGATGGAATGGTAATTCGTATAAATGAACTTACAAAATGTGAAAATATGGGTTATACAATTAAATTTCCACGCTTTATGGTCGCGTATAAATTTCCGCCTGTCGAAAAAGCGACTAAACTTATCGATATAAATTTACAAGTCGGCCGCACAGGTGTAATCACGCCCGTAGGAGTTTTGGAGCCTGTAAATATAGATGGCGCAACAGTGCGAAACGCCACACTTCACAATTTCGATGAAATCGCGCGTCTTGGGCTTATGAAAGGCGATATCGTAAGTATAATACGAAGCGGCGATGTAATTCCTAAAATCACAGGCGTTTTCGGTGCGCGCAGAAATGGAAGTGAAACGCCGATAAAAAGACCGGAGTTTTGTCCTGTTTGCGGAAGCAGACTTTTGGTGGAAGATATTTTTATAAGATGTCAAAATCTCACTTGCAAAGCGCGTATTGTAAATTCGCTGATATATTTTTGCTCTAAAAAATGTATGAATATAGACGGTCTTGGCGAAGCTATCATAAATACACTTTTTGAAAAAGGTAAAATTATAAATATATCGGACATTTACACATTGAAAGCTGATGATTTGGAAGGACTTGAAGGATTTAAAGACAAAAAAATTTCAAATCTTTTAGCATCTATTGAAAATAGTAGGATTTCACCACTTTATAGGTTTATTACAGCACTTGGAATCGAACATATAGGCGAAGTGGCCGCCAGAAAAATCGCTGAAATTTTTGGCGAAAATTGGCTGAATGCAAGTTTTGATGAAATTTTAAAAATCGACGGATTCGGTGAAGCGATGGCGAAAAGTTTTGTCGGTTTTTGTGAGATAAATCGCGAAAAAATTGAAAATTTACTTTCTTTTTTGCATTTAAGCGCCCAAAAAACTGAAATTTCACAAAATGTTTTCACAAAAAAAACTGTTGTAATTACAGGAACTCTCAGCATTTCGCGCGACGAGATGAAAGAAAAACTCATCAAAATGGGTGCAAATGTAACAAACTCCGTTTCTAAAAAAACGGATTTCGTGCTTTTTGGAAAAGATGCCGGAAGTAAGCTTGAAAAAGCAAAAATGCTTGGCGTAAAAGCGATAAGCGAAGATGAGTTTAAGGAAATGCTTTGAGATTTGATAAATTCGTTGCAAGTAAATTAAACATAAGCAGAAATCAGGCGAGTGCGTTGATAGAGGCGGAAAAAATTTTATTAAACGGTGAAATATGCGCTAAAAATTCATTTGAAATTTCCGGCGGAGATATCGATGTGATTGATGAAATTTATGTAGGACGCGGCGCTTTAAAACTTAAAAGTTTTTTAAAATCCATAAAAAAAGCCACGTTCGGCGCTAAAATTTTTGATGAAATAAATAATGCCACATGCCTTGATATAGGAAGCTCTACCGGAGGATTTGTGCAAATTTTACTTCAAAATGGTGCAAAAAGCGTAGTAGCGCTTGATGTCGGCACTTCTCAATTGGCTGAAATTTTAAAAAATGATGAGCGTGTAGAAGTGTATGAAAATACTGATATTCGTTCTTTTGAAAGCAAAATCAAATTTGATTTTGTAACATGCGATGTAAGTTTTATTTCACTTAATTTAATTATAGAGCGCATTTTAAAATTATCAAAAAAATACGTAATAATTCTTTTTAAACCGCAATTTGAAGTCGGAAAAGAGGCAAAAAGAGATAAAAAAGGCGTCGTTAAAGATGAAAAAAAAATTGCACTGGCAAAAGCGCTTTTTGAGCAAAATATTTATAGCTCTGGTGCTGAAATTCTGCTCTGCGAGCTTTGTCAAATTGCCGGTAAAAACGGCAATAATGAATATTTTTATTTAATACAAAAGGAAAAAGATGTTTAAGAAAATCATATGTTTTTTATTTTTTGCTGTTTTTATCAGTTCGTGCGCACAAAAAAACACGGACACTTTTAAAGCCGAAGTTGTTGCAAATTTCGAACTTTCAAAATTTCTTGGTCTTTGGTATGAAATTGCAAATTATGACGGTAAAAATGATGAAAACAATGTAATTTTGGAATTTTATGCCGATAAAATCGGTGAAGTAAGCGTTATGAAATCATCAAATATCGGTGAAAAACCACAAAAATTGCAAGTTTCAAATTTGAATTTTCCGTTAGGATCCACAGTCGGCAGTTTTGAAATAAATAAATTTATGCTTAAAAAAACTTATAATATTGTTAAAATTGAGCCTAATTACGATTACGCCTTAATTTTTTCAGATGACGGAAAAGAGCTGTTTATGCTTTCTCGCACAAAAACAATGCCGGAAATTATTCGTTATCTTTATTCTCAAAGTGCCAAAAATAACGGTTTTGATCTTAAAAAACTAAATTGGGTGAAGCAGAAATGAGCCGAAATTTGCAAAATTTTATGCAAAATATTACGCAAATTGCAATTGGAAATTTTGACGGAATTCATAAAGCTCATCAGGTTTTGATTAAAAAACTGAGCGAAAATGGCGCTGTAGTGGTAATTTTAAATGAAAATAAAAATTTGACGCCTTATAAATTCAGAGAAAATTTCAGTAATTTGCCGTTTATTTATTTTGAGTTGAATACTTTGCGAAATTTAAGCGGCGGTGAGTTTTTAGATTTTTTAAGCGAAAAATTTCCGCATTTAAATAAAATTGTAGTCGGATACGATTTTCGTTTCGGTAAAGATCGCGCTTTCGATACAAACTTTTTGCGAAAAAATTTTTCCGGGGAAGTTTATGTAATGCCTGAGTTTAAAATCGAAGGTATCGGTGTACACAGCTCTTTGATAAAGGATTTTTTAGACAAAGGCGAACTTGAAAATGCAAAAAAATTTCTTGGAAGAGATTATGAAATTTCAGGAGAAATTGTCAAAGGGCAGGGGCTTGGAAAAGTCTCTTTGGTAGCGACTTTAAATATTCTGGCGGATAATTTCTATTTGCCTAAAAACGGTGTTTATTCATCTTTTTGCAGTCTTGATAACAGCGCATGGCAAAAAAGTGTGAGTTTTATCGGCGTGCGTGAAAGCACCGATGGAAATTTTGCAATCGAAACGCATATTTTAGAAAATTTCAGTGATAAAAATTATAAAAATTGCAGGATTAAATTTATAAAATTCTTGCGCGAAAACCGAAAATTTAGTGATTTAAATGCATTAAAATCACAAATTTCAGAAGATATACAAAATGCTGAAATCAGTTTAAAGGGCAAAAATGAAAGATGAAATTTTTAAAAATGAGATAAAAAAACAATTCGAATTCGATGAAAATGTGGCAAGCGTTTTCGATGACATGATTTCTAGATCAGTGCCTTATTACCGCGAAAGTTGCGAGCTTTCAGGCGAAATTTTGGCGCGAAGTTTAAAAGAGAAAGCAAAAATTATCGATCTTGGTTGTTCGACGGCTGAATTTTTGATTGCGCTTCATCACAAACGCCCTGATTTTGAACTTTTCGGCGTAGATAATTCTGAAAGTATGCTGAAAATAGCAAAGCGAAAATCTATGGCGCACGGCGCTAAAATAGATTTTAAAAATGAAGATATTTTAAATTGCGATTTAAAAGGCTTTGATTGCGCTATTTTAAACTATACTTTGCAGTTCATTCGCCCTATAAAAAGATCCGATTTTGTAGCGAAAATTTATTCGAATCTTGCAAATAACGGCATTTTAATTATGGCTGAAAAATTAATTTATGATGATAAAACTCTGGCTGCTCAAATGATTGAAATTTATGAAAATTATAAGCAAAAGCAAGGATATTCGGCTTTTGAAATAGCACAAAAAAGAAAAGCTTTGGAAAATATTTTAATTCCTTTCAGCGAAACGGAAAATCGCCAAATGCTTAAAAATGCAGGCTTTAAGATAGTTGAAGTTATATTTAAATGGGCAAATTTCGCCGTATTTTTGGCAAAAAAATAACTTTTATGACAAAAAATTATGAAAAAGATAAACAGGTTTTTCAGCTTTAAATGACCAATGATTTGAAATCAGTTTTCGCTTTAAAATGATTATAATAAAAATCCGATTATTTTAAAGCTAAAATAGATCATTGACTGAAAAAGAAAGTTTAAATTTTAAACTACATAAAATTTATTTAATTTAAAAATTTCTTTGCAAATTCAAACAATACTATTTAGAATTTTAATTTAAAGCGGCTACGTAATTTCGTCCGAGTAAATTTAATAAGCTTTAAAAGTGGTATTATAAAAATTTTATTACACAAAAAATATGATAAATCAGTTGCGATAAAAAGACCTTAAATTTTTGAATTTCAAATCATAAAAATTTTAAGTTGAAATGATTCGGTTGGCGGCGATTAAACTTTTAAAGTATTATAGAATGCGTTAAAATAATGCTCAAAACGCCAATTGAATTAATGTAATGAAAATATCAATATTTTTTTAAATAAGTTATGATTTTTATTTGAAATATAAAATTGAATAAAATCATTCAAAACTTGACTTTTTTTGAATTAGCAGAATTTTATGAAAATTATATAAAATTCTTAATTTTTAAGCTGTTTTTATACAAAATGAATATTAAATTTAACAGTAAAACAAAAATCATCAAAAAATAAATTTTATTTATTAAAAAAATATTTATTAATAAACAATAAAATTAAATCGCTTTAAAAAAATATAAGGAGAAAAAATGTTAGTAACAAAAAAAGCGCCGAATTTCACAGCGACTGCTGTTTTAGGGGACAATAAAATAGTAGATGATTTTAATCTTTATAAAAATTTAGGCCCGAAAGGGGCGGTTGTATTTTTCTATCCGAAAGATTTTACATTCGTATGTCCTAGCGAAATTATCGCATTCGATCACAGATATCAGGATTTTAAGGATCGTGGTATTGAAGTTATCGGTATTAGCACGGATAATGAATTTTCGCATCTTGCGTGGAAAAATACACCTATAAATAAGGGCGGTATCGGTCAAATAAAATATCCGTTAGTAGCCGATATTACAAAAGATATCGCAAGAAGTTTTGATGTGCTTTATGCAAATGCGGTTGCGCTTAGAGGTTCGTTTTTACTTGACAAAGACGGAACTGTTCGCCACATGGTGTTAAATGATGATGCACTTGGCAGAAATATCGATGAAATGCTTAGAATGGTCGATACTATGCTTTTCACAAACGAAAATGGCGTTGTTTGTCCGGCAGGCTGGAACAAAGGCAAAGAAGCTATGAAAGCAAATCCACAAGGCGTTGCAGATTATCTTGGCAAAAATGCCGATAAATTATAATTTTTTTTAAGCGGAAATTTTGCTATTTCGGCGAATTTCCGCCTTTTTTAACTCCATATTATTAATCCAAAATAGTCGATTTTAAAAAATTCTATTAAAAATTTAAAAGATTTTTTAAATTTTCACAAAATCTTTTTTATAAATTTCATATTTAAATTTTAAGTGTAATGTTAAAATAATAAGCGCGAAAAATACAATTTGAATAGCGCTAAATTCCTGCTTTATATAAGTTTTTTACGCATTTAAAAATAGCTTGAAGAGTTATGGTGTTTATAATAAAAAAACTTCGTAGTGATTTTTTTACAATCTAAAATTCAAGCTGTAAATAAAATAATTACACAAATTTTAAAGCTAATTTTTTATCAGCGATTATTTTTTAAAAAATAATCTCAATATAAAGCAAATGTAAGTCGTATATGAAAATAATTTATAATTTTAAGAACAAGGTCTTAATATTAAACTAAATTATTAAATTAAACTTAAAAAATTATTTATAATTTCAAAATAAATAAGAAGAGTATTGTAGACGGCTTACTTGGCGATTTTTCATTAACTCATTTAAAAACAAATAGACGAAAAAACTGAAATTTCTAAGTTTTTTAATGACTTGAAATAAACAGATAAAAATCAGCGTAGCAAATTAACTTAACAGTTTAAATCAAAATTTTTATCCGATTACGCAAAACTATTTAAAATATTATTTATAGATATAAGTGATAATGCAAGTAAAAAGCGAAATTTTAATCATTTAAACTATAAAATTGTTAAAAAGCAAAATCAAAACTCACTTATGTATCGCTGTGGTAACGGTAAAATATAATTATTTAAAACTAAAAATAAGCGCTTTTATTAAGCATATTCGATTATTTAGAAAATTTTGCAAAGATTTATAAATTTCAATTTTAAACTAAAAGAATGTTTTTACAATTCCTACGCGGGTTGTTATGTTTCGGCGCGGCTGTAAGCCGAGTTCTGTTTTTGTGGCCATTTATCTACATCGCTTTTTGCAAAGCGATTTCAGCGAAGTATCAAAATCATAAGACAAAACCATAACTTCTTGCTGCAGATTGGGTTTGCAAAGCCATTTAAGTTTCCAAAAATGCTGGTGAGCTCTTACCTCACCGTTTCACCATCGCCGATTTTCTTTATTTTATACACATTTAAATTTGTGCTTTTAAAAGTGAAATTTTTAAATTTCAGACGTTAATTTAAGCGTATTTCAAATAACATTTTGCACAAAATAAAGAAAATCGGCAGTCTGTTTTCTGTTGCACTTTCCCTAAGGTTGCCCTCGGCGTCCGTTAGACGCAATCCTGTCTTATAGCAGCTCGGACTTTCCTCTTTTTCAAGCGACCACTTGCCGCACCGAAGTTTTGATTTTAACTAAAAATCGCTTAAATTTCGTTAATTTCTTTGTGTAAAATTTCTTCTAAAATCACGGTTGCGTATGAGCCTTTCGGAAGGTAAAATTCCAGGTTTAGTTGCGCGTTTTGTTCGTCATAAATACAGTTTGCGTTTTCTATAAAACTCCATAAATAGCGAAATGTGCCGTTGAGTTGCGGTAAATATGCGTAACATTTTTCATAAATTTCATTTTCAAAACGCGCAGAAAGCATTTGGCTTTTCAGTTTGATATTTCCGAGCAAAAGTCCGCTAGGTGAAATCTCGCGTCTTAAAAATCTTTGAACTTCATCATTTAAATTTTCGCAGACAAAAAATTTACCGTGTGGAAAATGTCCTAAAATGTCGCCGTTTAAAATTTTAAAAAACTGCTTTTGATTAATGATAGAAGAAACTTCATCGTCTTGTAAATCATAAATTTTAGCCAGCTGTGCGCCAGAAAACTCGCCTGCCATTTTTGAAATTTCAACTCTTTTTTCCAAATATTTATTAAAAAGTTTGCTTTGAAATGCGGAAATTAAAAAATTTCGCATTTTAGGATTTTTAAACTTTTTCTCTCCTTTTAAAATTTTCTCGCCCTGTTCGAAATTATCGCTGAATTTTCCAAATCTTTGATAACCGAAATAGTTTGCAAAACCTTGATTTGCGATAGTTTGCAAAGCCGCCTGTATTTTTTGTGCATCAATTTGCGAAACTTTTTTTAAACGAATAAAAAAGTTATTTCCTTTTAAATGTCCTATTTTTAACTTATTTTTATGTTTTGTTATGCTTAAAATTTTAATTTTTTCGTGCGAAAAATTTTCAATGTCCGCTACAAATTTTGCCGGAAAACTTATAAATTGCGAAGTAAGACCATCTTTGTCTTTAAGACCCGCGTAGCCGAAATCTCTAATTTTAACTCCTAAATGTTCACTTAAAATATGAAGCGCATCGAAAGTGGTAAGATCTTTTTTTTGCAAGCAAATCACGCAATGCTCGCCATCTCCGCTAAAATCATAAAGCGGCACTTCGCGCACGATAAAATCGCGTGAATTTTTCGTAAAATATGCATCAATCGGGCTGTGTGAAAGTGTATATAAAAAATTTGCCAATTTTTATCCTTTTTTCGCGAGATTTTACAAAAATTTAACTTGAAAACTCTTTATAAGCTATATTTTTGTAAAATAACTAAAAATTTTTAAGGAAAAATTATGCTTGATATTAGACTTTTTAGATTTGATTCAAATATTGATTTTACGAGCTATTATAAACCTTATTTTTATGAAAATTTTGATTTTAACACACTTCGCGCTTTATTAAATGATATAAAATCAGATGATCCGTATTTTGAGTTTGACGGTGTGAAATTTTGTAAAATCAATGATGTCGTTGTCAGCTTGGATGAAAAGTTTGACGTGATTTTGCAAAATTTTGGCGAATGCCTTAAAATAGAGCCTTTAAGCACATATTATGCTTATAAGGATTTGAAATTTTCTACAGAAGAATTTGATAAAAAATTTGAAATTTTCAGTGCCTTTAATTATGAAAAAAGCTATTATGATACGTTGATTTCACTATCTTATGCAAGCGATATGCAAAAATATGTGGATGATTTTTTCGGGCTTAGCGGTTTTGTTTTTGTAAAATATCTGCTTGAAAAATTTCCAAGCAAAAAAGATGAAATTTTAAACATCGTAAAAGCGCAAATGCCTTATTTTACACATCCGAATTTTTTAAATGAACCTTTTGAAACGGAAAAAACGTATGATTTTTTGTGCAGATTTTTAGCGTTTAGACCTTATAAATATAAAAAAATTTCTCAAATTCCTGCCGATTTTACGCCAAAGCATAATTTTAAAGATTTTAATGTTGCCGTTTATGGCGATGATTTAAGCAATTTTTTAAAAATTTTTGCGTTGAAAAATGTGAAATTTGATGCGCAAAACTCACCAAGTGGAGCTCAAATATTTAATGTAAATAAAGAAATCGCTATAAAATTGGCTTCAAAAGTATTGTTTGACGCATTTGACAGCGGCGCTGATTTTCTGCTCGTAAATGATGAACGGGATTTTGAAATTTTTGACGGCTGTTCAAAAGAGATAAAACGCTTTTCAAATCGTGATTTACCGAATTTTTACGTGTTGAAATTTGATGAATTTCTAGCTCTTGCTAGCGGCGAAAAACCGGCAAGTTTGGAAAACCATAAACTTAAAGTTACACTTATTTAAAATTTATATTTGAAAAATTTCAAAAATTTGAGGTAAAAATGTTTTATACGATTTTGTGCGTTGGAACGGGCGGATTTGTAGGCGCTATTTTGAGATTTTTGTTTTATTTTGGATTTGCTCAATTTTTTTCTCAAAAGTATATTTTTATTGCGACAATATGTGTAAATATTATCGGCTCTTTCATAATCGGTTTTGTTTTAAACATCGCCACGACTTACGCGATAAATTATAATTTTAAAAATTTTTTAGTTACAGGACTTTTGGGTGCTTTGACGACGTTTTCTACATTTACTTATGAGAATGCTGTTTTTTTAAATCACGGCGAAATTTCAAAATTTTTTCTAAATATCACTATGAGTATAATTTTATGTCTGATTTTTTGTTTTTTGGGAATTTATACGGCAAAAATTATTCACTAAATTGATATACTTTCTATCAACTTTCTTTATAAAATTTTATAAAAAACTTGAAAATTTTGTCAATTTATAATATAATCTGCTAAAAATTTTTTAAAAAAGGACATAAAAAATGGCAAAACGAAAGTTTAAAACCGAAGTTAATCAACTTTTAAATTTGATGATTAATTCGCTTTATTCAAATAAAGAGATTTTTTTACGCGAACTTATCTCAAATGCAAGCGACGCTCTTGACAAACTTAATTATCTTGCGCTCACGAAAGATGAGTATAAAAAATTAACTTACACACCTAAGATTGAAATAACTCTTGACAAAGAAGCAAAAACTTTAACGATAAGCGATACCGGAATAGGAATGGATGAAAACGAACTTGAAAACAATCTCGGAACCATCGCAAGAAGCGGAACAAAAGGCTTTATAGAACAACTTAGTGGAGATGCTAAAAAAGACAGCAATCTAATCGGACAATTCGGTGTAGGATTTTATTCCGCGTTTATGGTTGCTGATAAAATCGAAGTTTTGACTAAAAAACCTCTTAGCGACGAAGCTTTTTCTTGGAAAAGCGACGCGAACGACTACACAATCGAAAAGGCGGAAAAGGCGGATTTTGGAACGCAAATCACACTATATCTTAAAGACGATGAATTTTTAGACAGTTACCGCCTTGAAAATATCATCAAAAAATATTCAAATCACATTCCTTATCCTATTTTTTTACAAAAAGAAAAATATGTAGCTAGCCAAAAAGAGGGCGAAGAAGGGCATTATGAGAGTGAAATTTCACAAGTTAATAAAGCAAACGCTCTTTGGAGACTTCCAAAAAGCAATCTGAAAGAGCAGGATTATTTTGATTTTTATAAGCAAATCAGCCACGACAGCAGCGATCCGCTACTTTACATTCACACTAAAGCGGAAGGCGTTCACGAATATACAACGCTGTTTTTTGTTCCAAGCGTTCAACCTTTCGATCTTTTTCGCGTGGATTATCAAAGCGGTGTAAAACTTTATGTAAAACGCGTTTTTATAACCGATGACGCCAAAGAGCTCTTACCGCCTTATTTGAGATTTGTACGCGGAATAATCGATATAGAAGACTTACCGCTAAATGTGAGTCGTGAAATTTTGCAGGAAAACCGCATAATGCAAACAGTAAAAGCTGCAAGCGTAAAGAAAATTTTGGGCGAGTTGGAAAAAATAAAAAATAGTGATAAAGAAAAATATGCGAAATTTTATAAACTTTTCGGCAAAGTTTTAAAAGAAGGGCTTTGGGGATTTTCTACCGAAAAAGATGAAATTTTAAAACTTTGTCTTTTCAAATCAAGCAAAACAGGCGAATTGATTGATTTAGCGGAATATAAAAAATCAATGGCGGCAGAGCAAAAAGAGATTTATTATATCAGCGGCGGGAAAGCTGAAACTCTTAAAAATTCGCCTCTTTTAGAGGAATTTAATGCTAAAAATATAGAAGTTTTAATTTGCGACGATGAAATCGATACGATTATAATGCCGATGATCGGTGAATTCGATAAAACACCTATAAAAAGCGTAATGGATGCCGATTTTAGCGATGATAAAGGTGAAATTTCAGCGCAGGATCTTGAAATAGCGGAAAAAATAAAAGAAAACTTAAAAGATAAGGTAAAAGATGTAAAAATTTCAAAAAGACTTAAAAACGCTTTAGGTGTTCTTGTATTTGATAAAAATGATCCGAATTACGCTATGCAAGCGATTTATAAACAAATGGGACAGGAAAATTTACCTGAAGTTTTACCGATACTTGAGATAAATAAAGATCACGAAATCATCAAAAAATTAATTGCAAATCAAAGCGAAATTGCTAAAATTTCAAACATTATTTTTGATCTTGCGAAACTTAGCGAAGGTCAAAATATTGATGATGCAAGTGAATTTGCAAAAAACGTAAGCGAAATAATCGCAAAAGCGATTTAAAATTTATAATTTTCGGGCAAAAAGTTCGCCCGAAAATTTTATATTTGAAATAAACTTCTTAAAAATATTTCCAAATAGTTTAAAAATCATTATCTAAAAAGTCAGCTTATAAATTTATAAGCTGACTTTTTTATAGTTTTAAATTTTAATGCGGCTTTAAATAATATATTTTTTTTTATTGTGAAAATTTAAAAATAGTTTTTAAAATTTGCAACAATTTTTAGCTTATTTTGCAAAACTGATATATAAAATTCATAATGATAAAAAATTTCTTATAACTTGACTGTAAAATTAGGCGATATCGTAAAGCAAAAAGCCGATTATGCGCTAAATCCGTCAAATACCAAAATGCTTTTAGGAAGTGGCGTTTTTATGGCTTTTTATAGAAATTGCGGCGGCACCGTTTTACAAGAGTAAATGTAAAAAGGCAAAAAGACAAAAAAGAGTTTTGAATTAAAAAACGGCGCGGCGCTTGCTTACAGCGATGTCATAAAAACAAAATCAAACTGCTTAAATATCGGCGAAATTTTGCGCGATTGCGTTATAAACTATATCGATAAATCAAAGCCTAAAAATACTGCTCTTGGATTATATTAAAATCATAATTAAAAATGTAGAGCGGTTTTTGATAAACGACGAGCGTTCGCGCGTAAGTTTTGCTATTTCTATGATAGGTTACGCGGATATCGCTGATATTTTTAAAATTTACAGAGCATATTTTACAAAACTTCAAAATTTCGACAAAAATTTGCGATGTGATTGTGTTTGCTTATAGTAAAGACGATTTTAAAAAGATATTAGATAAAAATTAGAGTGAAATTTATAAATTTTCCACTCTAAAACGGCTGTTTTATTTAAGCCACTCTTTTATCATACCGATTAGATCAGGCGTAATCTCTTTTTTAATGGCTTCGTATTTTTCTTGATTTTCTTTAAGATTTTGTTTTGAAATATTATACTTTTTTCAAGCAGTTTTTATAAAAAACGTCGACTTTATCAAGAAAAAGGCGAATTAGCAGCATAGCTGAAATTATATATAATTGAAGGCGTTTTTATAAAAAAAGTTTTTAACGTTTTTAAAATTGTTAAGAGTTATTGCAAAATTAAAAAACAGTTCTACCCAAAAAAAGTAAAATTATAATTGAGAAAAAAATTTAAAAATTTTTAGTAAAAATAAAGCGCAATTTTGAGAATAAGATTTTTGAAAAATTATTTGTATATTTATAAAAAAGAGCCGTATCGTGCAAGCTGATAATTAGGATTATATTTTAAAACAGCAAATTCGAAAGTTGTATTTATAATCGTAAAATTTTATAGCCTGACCTTTTTTATGCCAAGCTACAAAAAATTATTTTAGTCTGCAAAATAAATTTTGTATTTATACGGACGATACAGTTAAAATTCTTATTTTGTTTTTATTGATTGAGTATTGTTAAATTTGCTCTTTAATACCACAACGCCTTTATGATTAATAAAAACCAACCTCCCGTTTAATTCAACCGGAGCCAAACCTTTTTCTGAAAAATTGTAAGCTCTATCAAATTCAGGCTCAATTACAAAATTGCCTTCTTTATCTGCAAAACCCCATTTATTGTTATTTTGAGCAACAGTTAATCCGTTTTCAGCAAAATAATTTGAATTATTAAAATTCGATTCAGAAGTCACATTGCCTTTTTTGTCGATAAAAACCAATTTGTTATTCAACTCAACCAACGCCGAACCTGTTTCTGAAAAATTGTAAGCTCTATCGAATTTGGCTTCAATTATAAAATCACCTTTTTCATTTGTAAAACCCCATTTATTGTCGATTTGAGCACAAGTAAGATTATCAGCCGATAAGCTGCCGGCTAAAAATATTAAACCTAAAACAGTTTTTTTCATAATACCCCGCTTTTTAATTATGATTTTTGATTGTAACAAAATTTTCGGCATTTAATATTTTCAAGCCGTTCTTAAAGAAAGACGATACTATCAAATTATTAAGTTTCATTATATTGCAATAAAAGTGCATTTTTAATTTGACGGTAAAACAATTTTCTTAAAAAGTAATGAAACATATCAAAATTAAATTTAAGAATTATATCGCTTTATTTATTAAACAATACTTATTTTATATCTGATTTATTTTTCAAATAATTAAAAAATATAACATTTATTTTTTTAATTTATACTTTTTTGTTTCAATTATAAAATTAATTTAAAAAATATTTTTTAAAATTTTTATGAAATTTTGTAAAAATTTAAAAATTAAAAGCGATAATTTTTGCAAAATTACTAAACTTTCAAAATTAAAATTTCCAGCTTAAAAATTTGGTCATTTTTTAAGACGAATTTTTTAATTCCTTAAAATTTAAGTAAAATCAAAAATTTTTATTTTATTTACATTTGATAAAATTTTTTATCAAATGGTTATATTTTTCATCGCATTTACCATATCAAAAAATTGTTTGTGTTCATAAACATCGTGTGTGCGGATTATTGTCGCGCCATCTAAAAAGGCTTGATAGTGTAAATACAAACTTCCTGCAGTGCGATCTTCAACTTTGCTAGGACTATAAAAATTTATCATTTGTTTATGACTGGCGCCAACAAAAAGCGGCAAAGAAAAATGCAAAAAGTGACTTAAATGCTTTATTAAAAGCATATTTTGAGGCATTGATTTACCAAAACCTATTCCGGGATCTAAAAAAATCTTTATACCGTTTTTTGTAAAAATATTTGAAAAATTAGCAGGAATTTCATCTGCGGCTTCCAAAAATTCGCCATTTTCATAAGCTCTTATCCCGCCGAAATTTTGTGCAATTTCATTCAGTTTAGTGCTGAAAAATTCATCTATTTCGGCCAACAAATCATCATATTTCGGTGCTTTTTGCATATTTTTAGGATCGCCTTGCATATGCATTAGACAATACTCGGCGTCATATTTTTTAGCAAGGCTGCAAAGTGAAATTTTGCCGCTTATGTCATTTATCATTTTAAAGCCTTTATTTAAGGCATATTCCAAGCAGTATTCATCAAAACTGTCAAGGCTGAATTTTATTTTTTCATGCAGATTGTTTGCGTAAATTTCATCAATTACACTTTTTATGCGCGAAAATTCTTCATCTCTGCCGCAGTATTCGCTTCCGGGTCTGCTTGAAACGCCGCCTAGATCTATATAATCCGCTCCATCTGTGATAAATTTTTCGATTCGTTTTATTGCTTCATTTTGACTGACGCGACTTGCCGGATTAAAGCTATCGTTATTTACATTTACAACGCCCATTATTAAAGCTTTTTGTGGCTTTTTAAATTCGGTTTTTAAAAATTTTCCAAGCTCTTTTAATCCGAAATCCTGCATACTTTCTTTTTTTGCCAGAATTTCAATTTGCGCTTCGGTTGCCATCAAAACTGCGTTTGACGATTTCTCGCCGAAAATTACATTTTCATTGCAAACAAGCTCCGCGCCTATGCTAAGTGCATCCTGTTTTAAGATATTTGCGGCAGGCGCTTTAATGTCTTCAATGTAAAAAAAGTATATATGAGATTTTTTTTGCATTATTGTTTTTCCACAAGCGCGTGGACCTATATGTTTGCAAAGTTCGCTAAAATCTGTATTTTCATTAATTTTAAAAATTTTCATATTTTCTCCTGCATCATCAGCAAAAGCGGCGTCAGAACGGCGTGTGTTTTGCAATTTGTATTTGCCAAATATACTAGTTTGTCGATGTATTCAAGCTCGTTTTCACTGAAATTTATACCATAAGCAAGTGCTTCTTTTGTAATTTGACAAATACAATCTCTAAGCTTGAATTTATCAAATTCTCCGACTTTTTCCAATGAAATTTTTTCATCTATAAACTCAAGCGCTTCTTTTAAAGTCAGTTTTTTAAAATTTATTCCTGTTGGTTCCTGTATTTTTGACGATAAAAAATTTTTAACCAAAAGTCGCGATCTGATTGTCGGCAAAAGCGAATTTAGCGAGTTTGTGATGATTATAAAAATTATATTTCTTGGCGGTTCTTCCAAAATTTTAAGCAAAGTGTTTTGAGCTTCGATGCCGAATTTTTGCGCTTTTATTATTATGTATTTTTCGCTGATTTCTGCTATATAAGCTTCGGCTATAACGTTTTTGGCATCTTCCACTTTAAAGTCGTCGCATTCAAAAAAACGTAAGTTGTTTGCTCCAAGAGAGTTTATAAGTGAAATTTTATAATTTTCAAAATCGTTTGTAAGAACGATATGGCTTAATTTCAAAGTGCTACTTCTTCAAAAAGCACGGCATTTATCGCGCTGTCAAAAATTTTAGTCAGCTCAATTAGCTGATTATCCAGATTTTCGCCTTTTGAGCTTAGATAAAAGCTGTTTTCTATCGTATCATCAATAATCCATAAAAAATTGTTTTCAAAATTTTTAGTAAGCGCATATGAACCTGTTCCTGTTTTTCCTATATAAAAGCAAACTATATTATCGTCAAATACGATATTTAACATATCGCAAATGAGTGCTATTTGCTCTTTTGGAGTTGTATTTGTAAATTTCGGATAAAGTGCGTTTAACTTAAAAAAAGGAAAAATAGGACGAGTTTGGCTACAATTTATTTTATATATAAAATAGTCACAAAACCATGCTCTATCATCATCGCTTAAAATGATAAAAACTTTTCCATTTAGCAAATGATGCAAATTTATAGCAAGCAAAGGCATAAAACTCTCTCTTTTGATTTCAAACCAGTCTAAATTTTTATTTTTTTGAGTAAATTCTATGCCCCATTTAAAAATATCGCGCATTATTTATCCAAATTATAAGCTTTGTGAAGAGCTCTTACAGCAAGTTCGCCGTATTTTTCATTTATTATCATTGAAATTTTGATTTCGCTTGTTGAGATCATTTGTATATTTATTCCCTCATCAGCCAATGTTTGAAAAGCAAGGCTCGCTACGCCGCTATGACTCTTCATTCCGACTCCTACGATTGAAACTTTTACAATTTCGTTATCGGATTCTATTACTTCGCCGCTATTCGGATTTACTTTTTGAATTATTTCATAAGCTTTATGAAGCTCATTTTCAGGTACTGTAAAGCCTAAGTTTGTAGTGCCGTCTCTACCGACATTTTGGATAATCATATCTACATTTATCTCTTCTTTTGCAAGAGCCGAAAAAATTTCAGCTGCAACGCCAGGTCTGTCTACGACTTTTCTTACTGTTATTCTTGCTTGGTTTCTATCAAGTGCTATTCCGCTTATTATCGCATCTTCCATCTTTTCTTCTCCTGTTATAAGTGTTCCTTCATGGTCATTAAAACTGCTTCTTGTAATTAAGTTTACATTTAATTTTTTTGCAAGTTCCACAGAGCGATTTTGTAAAACTTTTGCCCCAAGACTGGCAAGTTCAAGCATTTCATCATAACTTACCTGATCAAGTTTTTTAGCCTTCGGTTCAATTCGTGGATCTGTAGTGTAAACGCCGTCAACATCTGTATAAATTTCGCAGACATCGGCATTTATGGCTCCTGCAATCGCAACAGCGCTCAAATCGCTTCCGCCACGCCCCAAAGTCGTAACGTCTCCGTTTTCATCTACGCCTTGAAACCCCGCCACCACGACAATTTTATCGTCTTGCAAAGCTTTATTTATATTTTCAGGATTTATGGCTGAAATTCTGGCTTTTGTATGAAAATGATCAGTAATCATACCTGCTTGTCGTCCGCTAAAAGCAATCGCAGGATAACCTTTTGCCGAAAGAGCGATTGCCAAAAGTGAACTTGTCACTCTTTCTCCGGCGCTTAAAAGAAGATCCATTTCTCTTCCTAACGGTTCGTTAGTAAAAAAATTGGCATATTCAATCAGGCGATTTGTTACGCCACTCATCGCAGAAACTATAACTACGACTTTGTTTCCTTCTTTTTTTGTTTTTATGACTCGTTCAGCCACCGCATCTATTCGCTCTAATGTTCCAACGCTGGTTCCGCCGTATTTTTGCACGATTAACATTAAATGTATCCTTCCTCTTTGAAGTATTTTAAAACTTTGCTGTAAATTCCTTTTTTAAAATGGTTAACCAAATTCAATACATCTTTTATATCAACAAATTTGAAAAGATCAAACTCCGGATGTTTTGTATGTAAATTTATGCCGTTCAAGCTTTTTAAACGAAGTAAAAAATATTTTTGTCTTTGTCCGTCAAACGGCTTCATTTTCTCTCTTACGGCTTCAGGAAAGTCGTAGCTGTACAAATCCGGGCAAGAAGTTATAATATCGACATTATTTGTGCCGATTTCCTCTTTTAATTCTCGCAAAATAGCGATTTGCGGTGTTTCACCTTCATCAATCCCGCCTTGTGGAAACTGCCAAGCACCTTTTATATCGCTTCTTTGTGCTATAAAAACTTCACATTTAAAAGGATAACTCGGTGAAAGTATGATTCCTGCGACATTTGGTCTATAATTTTTTTCCATATTTTCACTTTTCAAAAAAAATTTCAAAAAATTTTATCGAAAAATTTATTATAATTACATAAATGTAAGTTTTTAAAAGGAAATTTTTGCATATCTATATACATATACCTTTTTGTGAAAGCAAATGCAAATACTGCGCTTTTGGTTCATTCAGCGATAAATTCGATTTGGTGAATGATTATTTTAAAGCCCTTGTTCTTGAAATTTCACATTTTAATTTTGATGAAAAAATCAGTACTTTATTTATCGGTGGCGGCACTCCAAGTGTGGTCGAAGCTAAATTTTACGCACCTGTTTTTGAAATTTTGCGCCCTCATTTTAAAAATTTAACTGAAATTTCTATAGAAGCCAATCCGAACTCGGCAAATTTAAAATGGTTGAAAGAAATGCGAAATTTAGGGGTAAATCGAATAAGTTTCGGTGCTCAAAGTTTTAATGATGAAAAGCTTAAATTTTTAGGCCGTATTCATAGCGCCAAACAAATAGAAAATGCCGTGCAAAATGCTAAAATTGCAGGATTTGATAATATAAATATAGATCTAATTTATGACACGAAATTTGATACTAAGGATAATTTGAAATTTGAGCTGAAAAATATTTCAAATCTTAAAATTTCGCATATCAGCGCCTATTCTTTGATTTTGGAAAAAGGTACTGAATTTTACGGCAAAAAAAGTTATAAAAAAGATAGTTCGGTTTTAGCCGGTTTTTTATTTAAAAATCTTGCCGAAATCGGTTTTAAACAATATGAAATTTCAAATTTCGGGCGTATTTGTGAACATAATTTTTCTTATTGGAAAGGTGAAGATTATGCAGGGTTCGGTGCTTATGCCGTCGGAACGATAAATAAAACAAGAAAAACTTCACCGGATCTGTTTTCTTATTTAAAAAATCCTTTAAAAAAATCCATTGAAATTTTAAATGATAAAGACATAAAAACGGAAAGAATTTTGCTTGGTATGAGATCAAGCGTCGGCTTTTCACGCAAAATTCTAAATGAAAAAGAGCTGAAAAAAGCTGAAATTTTACTTCAAAGCGGCAAAATTTTGTTTAAAAACGGTAGGTTTTACAATACAAATTTCTTGCTTGCCGATGAAATAGCACTTTTTATTCTGTGTTAATAAATTTGAATACTAAGCTAAAATTTTATACAATCGGGGCAAAAAATTCGAAAGCAAAATTTATGAGATATAAAACCAAAAAAATTTTTGCAGGAAATGTCGCTATCGGCGGCGATGCACCTATTTCCGTGCAATCTATGACTTTTTCAAAAACAAAAGATATAAAAGCAACTCTTGAACAAATAAATCGCTTATATTTTGCAGGTTGCGATATCGTGCGTTGCGCCGTTTTAGATAATAAAGATGCGGAGGCTTTAGAGGAAATTAAAAAAGAAAGTCCGCTTCCGATTGTAGCCGATATTCATTTTAATTATCGCCATGCGCTAAAAACGGCGAAATTTGTCGATGCCATTCGTTTAAATCCTGGAAATATCGGTGGAAGTGAGCGAATAAAAGCCGTTGTCGGAGCTTGCAAAGAACGGAATTTACCGATTAGAATCGGAGTAAACAGTGGCTCTTTGGAAGAAAAATTTGAAAAAAAATACGGCAGAACACCAAAAGGAATGGTGGAATCGGCTTTGTACAATATCGATTTATTGGAAAAAGAAAATTTTACCGATATCGTTGTTTCGCTAAAATCAAGTGATACGATAAAAACAATCAAAGCTTACAAAGCGCTTCGCAAAAAATGCGAATATCCTTTTCATCTTGGTGTTACGGAAGCTGGAACCGAATTTCATGCGACAATAAAAAGTGCCATTGCGCTTGGAAATTTGCTGATTGCAGGAATCGGTGATACGATAAGAGTAAGTATTACGGGCGAACTTGAAAAAGAGATAAAAGTGGCGCGCGCGATTTTGCAGGACAGCGGCATTCAACAAAGCGGTGTAAATATAATTTCGTGTCCTACTTGCGGACGTTTGCAATGTGATTTGGTAACTGCCGTCAAAAAAATAGAAACTTCGTTAAAAGATATTAAAGCGCCTTTAAATGTATCAGTTATGGGTTGCGTTGTAAATGCGATAGGCGAAGCGAAAGGAGCGGATGTGGCGATTGCATTCGGCAAAGGAAACGGCTTAATAATAAAAAAAGGTAAAATCGTAGCAAAATTAAGTGAAAACGAGCTTGTAGAAAGATTTTTGGAAGAAGTAAAAAATGAGGCGGAAAAATATGAATAACGAACAAATTCCATCAAATCTTTATGATTTGGATATAGAAAGATCGATTTTAAGCTCGATTTTTTTTAATGAAGATGCGTTTAGCGAAGTTTTTGGGATAATTGACGATAAGGATTTTTATTTAAAAGCTCACGCCGATATATTCAAAGCGATGATGAGCTGTTATTCGCACGATGAGCCCATTGATATCGGCTTTGTAAAAAAACGTCTTGAAAATAATTATAATGAGGAAATTTTAAGCGAAATTTTATCGCTTTCGGCTCTTGTCGATGTTGAGAAATATGCACGCGAGTTGAAAGATAAATCAATTCGCAGAAATCTTTTAAAAATCGCTGTGAATGTACCTAAAATGGTAAATGAAGCTACTCCAAGTAAAGATTTGATAGATTCTGTAGCGCAAAAAATTTATGAATTAACAGATGGTGTAGGAAGCAACCGCATAAAACAAATGCCTGAAGTCATTAAAACACTTGTGGAAAAAATCGCTCATCAAAAAGATTTGGAAAATAAAGATATAGTCGGACTGGATACAGGTTTTAGATATTTGAATCATTACACAAAAGGTTTTAAAGATGGCGAGTTTATTATTATTGCCGCTCGTCCGGCTATGGGAAAAACAACATTTGCAATTTCTTTGATTTCAAAAATCATACAAAAAGGCGATGCTGTTGTGCTTTTTTCGCTTGAAATGTCGTCTGATGACGTGGCTGCTAAAATTTTAAGCGCAAATACAAGCATTCCATTGTCAAATCTGATGACAGCAAGTATGAGCGATGAAGAATATGACAGACTTAGCGCCGCCTGCCAGGAACTTAGCGAGCAAAAGCTTTTTATTTACGACAGCGGATATGTTAATATTCATCAGGTAAGAACGCAGTTAAGAAAGCTTAAAGCCGATCACAATGAAATAAAACTTTGTGTAATTGATTATTTGGGACTTATGACAAGCAGCGGAAATTTTAGTGAAAGACATTTGCAAATCGCCGAAATTTCAAGAAATTTAAAACTTCTTGCTATGGAACTTAAAATTCCGATTATCGCACTTGCACAATTAAACAGAAATTTAGACAGCAGATCGAATAAACGCCCGATGTTAAGTGATTTACGTGAATCAGGAGCTATCGAGCAGGACGCCGATATTATTATGTTTGTATATAGAGATGAAGTTTATGCCGAGCAGGCTCAAAAAGAGCGTGAAGCAAGAGCGGCAGAACTTGGAAAAGAGATCGCCATAACTCCTGCACGTCCTTTAAAAAATGAAAATGAAGAAGAGGCCGAAATAATCATCGCTAAAAACCGTCGCGGCGAAATAGGAACGGTAAAACTTATATTTCAAAAACATTTTGCGCGTTTTGTGGATGCAAGTTTCAATACCGGTGGAGAAATGGAAAATTTTAATAGCGATACGGCTGATTTCGCGCAACCTGAAGTAAGCGAGTTTAAAGAGTAAAATTTTGTTTAATTTCTAAATTTTTTCGGCAAAATTTTTTTATAAATAAAACGGCAAAATTTCAGATTGAAATTTTATAACTACGTTATTTTCAACTGGTATTTTTTTATTAAAATCAAATTTCAGTTTTTGATTATTCGCGTTTCAGATAATTAAAATTTTATGATAAAATCTTGCAAAATTTTAAAGGAAAAGTATGATTAAATGTTTTGTGACATTTTTTGGAATTGGTTTAATTCGTCCTGCCAGCGGAACTTGGGGAAGTTTAGCAGGAGTAATTATCGGTTATTTTATACTGAAATTTTTAGGAGCAAGCGCTCTTTTTGGAATTTCATTTTTAATATTTTTAATTTCCATAAATATAATAAATAATTACGAAAAAACCGTGCAAAGCCACGATAACAGCGAGATTGTGATTGATGAAGCTGTAGGCGTCTGGATAGCAATGTCGATTAGTTGCGCTTTTGTTTTTGGCGAAAACGATGATATTTTGGAAGGACAATTTTATATTTTAAGTATAATTTTATCTTTTATATATTTTCGTGCATTTGACATTTTGAAACCATCAATTATAGGTAAAATTGATAGAGAAGTAAAAGGCGGACTTGGGGTTATGCTTGATGATGTTTTAGCAGGATTTTTTGCCGGAATCGGTGTTTTGATGACTTTAGGAATTATTTTTAAGCTCGGTTATACGAAAATTTTGTTTTAAAAAATAAGAATATCATTTAAAACCTTAAATTTTCAATTCGCAGTTTTTAATTATAAAATTTAATTTTCCATTTTTTTTGTTTTATATTAAAAATATAATCATTTTAAAAAGCTTTATCGAATTTATTTTTAATATAAAAAACAGCCATTTTTAAAATTTTTGTTAATTTCTGCATTTTAACTGTTTTGAAATTTCAGTATTTGAAATTTCAGGATGGCATATTTTTATAAATTAAAATAATAGCTTAGAATATGAATTTTAAATGTTTTGAGTTTTTAATGGATTTAAACTGTATTTTATGAGATTTATTTAAATTTTTGTAAAGCAAAAAGCGCAATATAAAAGCGCTTTTTGCCGTATAAATTATGCTATTGTTTGATTTAGCATCCAAATTTCTTTTTCGTATTTAGCGATATTATCTTCAGCCAAAGCTTGTGTTGTGCTGTCGTCAGCTTCTTCAGCCGCTTTACGCAATTTTTTAAGCTCTTTTAATAAATATTCGTAATCAGCTTTTATAAGACCGTAAATTTCAATGCACGAAAAATCATCTTTTTTGCACTCTGGTGCTTTACTTAATTCGATAATTTTTTTAGGGCAGACAATAGCTTTGCCGCCTATCATTATTGCGCGCTCCGCAACAGCATCAAATAATTCAAAAAACTCATCATAAGCTTTTTCCGTATAAACGTGAACTGTGTGAAACATATTTCCTTTTACATTCCAATGATAATTATGAAATTTTAGGGTCAATGCCCACGCATCAGCTTGAATTTTGTTTAATTGCTCAACTACTTTTGACATATTTATTCCTTTCTTTTTTTGAAATTTATAAAATTATAATGTATATTATTAAACAAATAATAAATTTTATTATTTATATATTTTTCTTAATTATTAAATATTATAAAAATATGTCATAAAATGGTAAATTTTGTAAATATTTAAAATTTAAATTTTGATTTATACAGCGCGAAATTTAAAGATTTAAATTAAAATTCCTGAAATTTTAAAAGAAATTAGAAATTTAAAGAATTTTATCGTTTAAATAATGTTTTAAAGCGCTTGATATCAGTTTGATTTTACTGTATATATTTTGTTTGACAGTCGGTTCAATTTTGTTAAGCACATCGGTTTTTTATATATTAATGTTTTTAAAGTTGTTAAAATCTGAAATTTCACAAAATTTTAAACCTAATTTTGCTAAAATCGGCGTCTTTTAAATTTTAAAAGAATAAATATTATTATTTATAAAAATGTTGATTAAAAAAATTATGATTCCAGCCGAAAATACTTCAAATTTTTAATATAAAAAGCACATTGAAAGGTAAAATATTTGAAAAAATTAAATAACGAACAATATGCCGCTGCGACCGCGCCAATGGGACACAATCTAATAATAGCAAGCGCAGGAACCGGTAAAACTTCGACGATAGTGGCGCGTATTTCGCATCTTTTAAGTTTAGGTGTAAATCCAAAAAAAATTTTACTTTTAACTTTTACAAATAAAGCTGCAAATGAAATGATATCGCGTTTATCGATGAAATTTGACGAAAAAATAACTTCGCAAATAACCGCAGGAACTTTTCATTCCGTTTCTTATTCTTTGCTTAAAAAGTTGAATAAAGGCGTAGTATTGAAGCAGCCGAGCGAACTTAAAATTTTACTGAAATCAATTGCGGCAAGGCGAAGATTTGATCATATCAGCGATGTAAAACCGTATGGCGGAGTGTATCTTTATGATATTTATTCGCTATTTCAAAATAAAGAGTTAAAAGAAAATTTCAGCGATTGGTTTAGCAAAAACTATGAAGAGCAGGCGGCTTTTTCCGATATTTATGCCGATATTCTTGAAGAATTTGAAGCTCAAAAGGCTAAATTCGGTTATGCTGATTTTAACGATTTACTGATTAGAATGCGAAAAGAGCTTATAAAAGGTGCACCGGTTGCATTCGATGAAATTTTGGTTGATGAGTATCAGGATACAAACACGCTTCAAGGTTCATTAATTGATTCTTTTAATACAAAAAGTCTATTTTGCGTTGGCGATTTCGATCAAAGCATTTATGCGTTTAACGGTGCAAATATCAACATAATAGGCTCTTTCGGCATGCGTTATAAAGACGCTAAAGTGTATAATCTGAATATAAATTATCGCTCATCATCTCAAATTTTGGCGCTTGCAAATCGTGTCATTTCAAACAACGAAAGACTTTATCCAAAAAAGCTTATAGTTGGCAGAGAAGGCAATTTTAAAAACCCTAAATTATATATTTACGATGAAATTATGTCGCAATATAAAAGCGTGGCGCAGATGATACATAAACTTTTACAAAACGACACAAAAGGCGAAAATATCGCCGTGATTTTTCGCAATAATTCAAGCGCAGACGGTATTGAAATCGCGTTAAGAGAGCTTGAAATACAAAGCAAAAGAAAAGGCTCTATTAGTTTTTTTGACAGCAAGGAAGTTAAAGCGGCTACAAATTTGCTTGCGATTTTAGTAAATCAAAAAGATATAATGTCTTTTATAAATCTTTGCGAATATGGTGCTACAATCGGCGCTGCAATGAGTAGGGAGCTGTTTGAAATTTTTACAAATATAGGGCATAACTCTATTGTAAACGGATTTTTATGCCCTGATATGAATGTGCAAATTTTACCAAAAAAACGTAAAAACGTTCAACTTGGACTTTTCGACGATGAATTTTTCGGTTCGGCGTCAAGATTTGGGGATTTAGGTTTTTATAATGAGTTTGCGAAAAATCCTGTGTTTAAATTTGAAAGACTGACCGAACTTGGAGCGAAATTTTTATATAAAATTTATAAATTTCTTAAAAGTGTGCGAAATTTCGATGATACCGATGAAATTTTAAAAAACATTCAAAATAGCGAAATTTTTGCTCATATAGCGGATTTTTTAGCTACAAAAAGAGCTACACAAAGAAACGGCAAATTGGATGAAATTCGTAAAAAAGATGAAATAACAAAAATTTACAATAAACTTGAAATTTTAAATGAAATTGCGCTTAAATATCCAAATGCCGAGCGTTTTTATAATTTTTTAACAATCGGAAGCAAAGAGATTGATGAAGGCGAGGGCGTTAATTTACTTAGCGTACATGCAAGTAAAGGGCTTGAGTTTGACGCTGTTTTTGTGGTTGATTTAGCGCAAAACCGTTTTCCAAACACAAAATTAATGTTAACAGGCGGAAATATTGAAGAAGAGCGCAGGCTTTTTTATGTAGCCGTTACAAGGGCCAGAAATGAACTTACGCTAAGCTTCGCAAAATTTGATAAAATCAGAAAAATAACTTATGAAGCGAGTGTTTTTTTAAAAGAAGCGGGACTCGTAAAATAATCGTAAAATTTTAGTTAATGAAAAATTGGCTAAAATTGGTAAAAAATCTAAAAAGGAAAAGTTATGAAATTTTTAAAATATCTCTTTTTTACAGTGATAATTTTGTGTGTAATTGTCATTTGCGGACTTACATTTTTGTTTTCATCGTCAGGAAACAATATGATTAAATCTTATGCTCAAAATTTAATTAAAGAAAAAACCGGTTTAGTCGTAAATTTCAAAAAATTCGAGCTTAATTTCGGTGATTTTAATATTACAGCCGATATAAATAATGAAATTTCGGCTAATGTATTCGGAAAATACGGGCTTTTTGCGAGAAGTTTTAATGTGAATTACGCCTTAAACGTAAATGATTTGTCGACATTTAATTTAAAATTAAAAGACGCTATGGACTTTAGAGGAAAAGCCGGAGGAACAATAGATAAATTTGCTGTAAACGGCTCAGGCAAAGCGTTTGATTCAAATATAAACTTTTTAGCAAAAATAGATGAGTTTAAACCTGAAGATGTTGATTTAAATGCAAAAAATATAAATTTAAGCAAGGTTTTAGAATTTTTAAATATGCCAAAATACCTGAAACAAGGTAGTTTGAATGTGGTTGCAAAAATTAAAAATGAAAACGGAAATGCAAATATAAACTCACAAAACGCCGTTTTAAACGAAGCTGTTTTTAAAGAGCGTAACATTACGATTCCAAACAATTTGGCTATTAGTTTAAATTCCGATATAAACATAAAAGATTTGATTGCTACGGCAAAAACTTATATAAACTCTGAAATTTTAAACATAAATGCACAAAAAACCGTTTATGATATAAATAAAAAGACACTTCAAAGCGATTTCAGCGTTGATATACAAGATCTTTCAAAACTTGAAGCGATTATTCATCAAAAACTGAAAGGAAGCTTAGCCGCTAACGGCGAGTTTGAATTTGAGGATGAAAAAATAGAGTTTTTAAATGCGGATATTAAAGGTTTTGGCGGCAATATTTCGGCAAATTTAAAAGATTCAAAACTAAATGCGAAATTAAATAATTTGGAACTTTCAAATTTAATAGCGCTTGCGAATATGCCTGCATTTGCAAACGGAAAAATTAACGGTGATGTAAAAATAGATGATATTTATAACACTTCAAAGATTACAGGAGGCGCGACAATCGCTGTAAATGACGGCAAAATAAGTCAAAAAGAGTTTGCAAAACTTACGAATATAAATGTCGCCGATAATACCGCATTTGCTTTAAACAGCGACGCGAAAATCAATAGCGGTGATATAAAATTGAATGCAAACTTGAAATCGGATTTGTTAAATGTCAATAAACTTATCGCAAATTACAATCTTAATACAAAAAACGCAAAGGCAAATTTATCGGCAAACATAGCCGATATGTCAAAACTGAATGTCGGCTTAAAAGGAAGTGCAAAAATAAATGCGGATGCTGATATAAAAGATAATAATTTAGCAGGACTAAAAGCTGATATCAGCGCGCTTGACGGTACGATAGATGTTTTAACAGACGGCAAAACTCTTGAAGCAAATGTAAAAAACATAGAACTTTTGGCGCTTTTTGCGATGATTGGAGAACCGGCCTATTCAAGTGGCAAAATAAATGCAAAAGTTAATTTAAAATCATTTGAACCAAAAAATTTAAATGGCGATGTAACGCTAAAAATTTCAAATGCAAATCTTGTAAAATCCACAATGGATAAATTAACTAAAAAAAGTTTTCCGAAAAATGTGCAATTTAGCGCTGATGCAGATATGAAACTAAAAAAATCGGTTGCAAATTTTGCCGGTTTGCTTAAATCGGATTTAGCCGATTTAAGCAAATTAAACGGCACTTTTGATATGAATAGCGGCGTTTTAAATAGCAATTTCAGCGCTGATATTCCTGATTTCAGCAGACTTGATTTTTTAGTCGGCAGAAAATTAAACGGTTCTGTAAAGCTTAATGGAAACGCCGCAAAAGACAAGGATTTCAAAGTAAATATAACATCAGATTTTTTGGGTGGCAAACTTAATGCGAATTTGTTAAATCAAGATTTTAAGGCTTCTCTTAAAGATTTCGATGTCAAGGAGCTGATGCACTTTTTGGATTACAGCGATTTTTATAGAGGCAAAGGTATGGCTGATTTTAAATATAATATCGCAAAAGAGAATGGAAATTTTGATGTGTTGGTAAAAGAGGGTTATTTAACCGAAAATAAACTCACAACCGCCATTAAACTTGCTACCGGCGTTGATCTAAGTGATGAAGTTTATAAAGACGCGACTTTTAAAGGAACAATTAATAAAAATAAAGTTAATTTTAACGCAAATATGAAAGCGAAAAGAAGCGAAATAAATGTCAAAGACGGCAAAGTTGATACGCTTACAAAAGCTATTGATATTCCGGTTTATGCAAATGTTGAAAAAACCGATCTTGATATAAGTGTAACCGGCACAACAGAAAATCCTAAAGTAAAAGTTTCATCAAAATATTTGGAGAAAAAACTGGATAAAGTCATAGACAAAGGGTTAAATAAGATTTTAGGCGGCGGCAAAGCAAAAGAGCGGGATGAAAGTGGCGAAAGTGGCAAAAATCTTACAAAAGAGCTTATAAAAGGACTTTTTTAAGTAGTTTTATCTTAACAGCTTAAAATATATAAATTGATTTTTAACTAAGGCGGCTTAAAGCGGAGGTGAAATTTTAAAATAGCCTATAAGTTTCAGGTCGCCTTTATAATTTTGGCAAAATTTTACCAAACTACGAAATTTTACCGATAATGGCACAAAATTTAATTTTTTGGCGGAGTATTTTTATCGTTAAAAGGAATATTCATAAATAAAAATCAGATGAATTTATGATATATTTGACGAAAATAATTCTAATGTTTTATCCAAAATGTGTAAAAAGAAAATTCCAAATCGATTTTTTCAGGTGAAAGATCGACACCTTGCAGTAAACTAAGAAAAGTTTATCATATTGGAAAATATTTTAACGAATTTTATGTTATTTGCTAAAAAATAGATTATAAATAAAGATTTTGTCTTTTTTGAAGACAAAAATTGCAGTTTAAAAAAAGATTTTTAAAACAGTCGTATTTTCTACGCTTTTAAAATGTTAAATGAGAGATTGCATTAATTTTCAGTGTTACAATTTTTTTATTTTTAAAGTAAAATTTATTAAATTTTAAATTTACCTATATTTTTGCAAAGGCAAGAAAAGTAAGCGCGTGAAATTTTTTATTGTTAAAATTGGTCGCTTTTAGTGTAAAATCTCAATTTAAATTCTTTATATTTTATGATACAAATTTTTAAGTTTTTTACTTTTCATTTTTTGCTAAATCAAGTAAAAATTCAGCAAATTCATCTCTATCGTTCGGACATTTACAAACTTTGTAAAATGTAAAATTTCGCTCGCGCGCTATTTTTGCGTATTGCACTGCAAGTTCAAAAACGGTTTCGCTGTTGTCAATGCAAAATGCGAGTGGAAAAATAAGAGCTTTTTTATTTTTTAAATTTTTTAAAACGTCGCCCGTATTCGGACCGAGCCATTTTACCGGACCCAGTCGAGACTGATAAGCTAAAATTATCTCTTTAAAATTTACACCTTTTTGTTTTAACATTTCGCTTAAAATTTCTACGTGTTCGCGAATTTGTTTTTCATAAGGATCGCCTTTTTCTATGATTTTTATAGGAAGAGAATGAGCGGAAAATATTAATGAAATTTCAGATATTTCTTCGGCGCTGAAATTCGAAATTTCATCTTTTATTAAATTTAATAAAATTTCATTATATTTTTCATTTTTGTAAAAAACTTCGCAAATTTTAAAATCCTTTGACATTGCTTTTTTACAGGATTGTATGCTTGATTTTACCGTAGTTTGCGAATAATGCGGATAAAGTGGAATTAGGATTATATCATCAAAATTCTCATATTTTTTTAAAACTTCATTCGCAAAAGGTTTTGTGTAATTCATCGCAAAATCGACGCAAACATAATTTGGCGCCAGAGCTTTCATTTTATTTACAAGCGAGATTGTAAGTGCATTTATCGGCGATGTGCCGCCTATTTGCAGATAATTTTCTTCGGCTTTTTTTTTTCTGAAAAATGTGATTATAAAAGCTAAAATTTTACGACAAAATGATGATTTTATGCTTAAAATAAATGGATCGTTAAACATATTTTTTAAGAAAATTTCAACTTCTTCTAATTTTCCTGGACCTCCCATATTTAAAAGCAAAACAGCTTTTTTCAGCATAAAATTTCTCTTATTTTTATTGAATTTTCTATATCCGCCAATCCGGAAAGTTCACAGCTGTCGCAAAAATTAAAAAATGCTTCGTGAGTTTTTCTAATGCTGAAATTATCGTTATCAACTCTTAAATTTATTAGGCCGTTTTCAGTGTGTTTGTGAAGCGTAAAAGTTATCAAATCGGCGATATAAAAGCCGCTATCGGCGCTAACTTCAATCTTATGTCTTCTGATCGGATAAAGTTTCGAGCACATAAAATTTATTAAAATTTCGTTTTTTAATTTTATTGCCGCGTTTAAAATTCCGGGAGTATTGTTTTCACCGAATAAAGTTTTGTTTAAATTAAAATTTGTAATTTCACTATTACAGATAAACTTACATAAATCGATATCTTTGATAAGATAATCCAAAATTTCGCCTTCATTTGAAGCGTTTATAAAGTTTAAACTGTAAATTTCCTTTTCTTTTTTAAGCTCACGTATTAATGAAATAATAGCCGGATTAAAGCGGTTATTGTAAGCAACCGCAAGATTTATTTTATTTGTTTTTATGGCGTAGTTTATCTCTCTTGTCTGACTTAAAGTATTTGCTAATGGTGCTTGCACTAAAATATTTTTTGTGTAATTTATACATTTTAAGATGTTTTCTTTATGATTTTTTGGATTAGTGGCGATTATCATGGCGTCTATCGAAACTTCGTTAAAAAGATCCTGTAAGCTTGCAAAATTTTCAAACCTGCCGTAATCTTTTTGATTTTCATCTACGATGCCTACCAATTCGAAATAATCGCTTCTACGAAGTTCACTGAGATGAAGAGCTCCTTTTAACGTATCAGCACCGATTAGCGCAACTTTTTTTTTCATAACTATCCTAAAATTTTAAATATCACGAAATTATATCAAAGCAAATCTAAATTTTGGAAATTTTAAACGAAATTTGGCTAAAATGAGCCGAAATTTTTAGATTTTATAAGGAAAAAAATGGATATTAGAAAAGAATTTTTAGACTTTTTTGCTTCAAAAGGACACGAAATAATAGCTTCCGCACCACTTGTGCCGGATGATGCTTCACTTCTTTTTACAAATGCCGGAATGGTACCTTTTAAAAATATTTTCACCGGCGCCGTGCCAAGACCGACTCCGCCGATTCGAACAAGTTGTCAAACGTGTATAAGAGCGGGTGGTAAGCACAATGATTTGGATAATGTCGGCTATACGGCGCGACACCATACATTTTTTGAAATGCTTGGAAATTTCAGTTTCGGAGAATATTTTAAAGAAAATGCAATAGCTTATGCTTGGGAATTTATAACTGAAATTTTAAAACTTGACAAAGATAAACTTTACGTAACCGTTCATGAAAAAGATGATGAGGCTTTTGAAATTTGGGCGAAACACATCGCAAAAGAGAGAATTTACCGTTTTGGCGATCATGATAATTTTTGGGCGATGGGCGATACAGGACCTTGTGGGCCTTGCAGTGAAATTTTTTATGACCAGGGTGAAGAGTATTTTCACGGAAAAGAAGATTATATGGGCGGAGACGGCGATCGTTTCCTTGAAATTTGGAATTTGGTTTTTATGCAATTTGAACGCGATAAAGCCGGAAATCTTTCACCTTTGCCAAAACCTTCAATTGACACAGGAATGGGATTAGAACGTGTTACAGCGATAAAAGAGGGTGTTTTCAGCAATTATGACAGTTCTATTTTTATGCCTCTTATTCACGCCGTTGAAAAACTTTGCGGAAAACCTTATAAATATGAAAGTGGAGCAAGCTATAGGGTTATCGCAGATCATATAAGATCGATTACATTTTTGATTGCTCAAGGTGTTAATTTCGACAAAGAGGGCAGGGGTTACGTTCTTAGAAGAATTTTAAGAAGAGCTTTAAGACATGGATATCTACTTGGTTTAAAAGAGCCTTTTATGTATAAGTTGGTGGATAACGTATGCGAGCTTATGGGGCATCACTATTCTTATTTGCTTGAAAAAAAAGAAACCATAAAAGAGATTATAAAACTGGAAGAAGAGAGATTTTTATCTACCATATCAGCGGGACTTGAACTTTTTAAGGCCCAACTTGCAAATACGAAAGATGTTTTTTCAGGTGAAATCGCATTTAAGCTTTATGATACTTACGGCTTTCCGCTTGATTTGACCGCCGATATGCTTAGAGAAATCGGCAAAAAAGTAGATGAAAAGAAATTCGACGAACTTATGAACGAGCAAAAAGCAAGAGCAAAAGCAAGTTGGAAGGGAAGTGGCGATAAAATCAAAGAAAAAGGCGATTTTAAAGCGCTTTTGGAAAAATTCGGTGAAAATAAATTCATCGGTTATGAAACGATGAAATCACAAAGTAAAATTTTAGCTATTTTAAATAATGATTTTAGAAATGTGGATGAATTAAAAGCTGGAAATATCGGTTGGATAATGCTTGATGAAACTCCATTTTACGCTCAATCAGGCGGTCAAATTTATGATACAGGTTTGATAAACGGTTCAAATAAAGTAACCGATACCCAAAAGTTTTTCGGACTGAATTTAAGTGAAGTTGAAACAAGCACAAACTTAAAAGTAGGCGATATCGTAAAATGTGAAGTTGATGAGGCTAGAATAGAAACCGCACGCCATCACAGCGCTACGCATTTACTTCATTTGGCTTTGCGCGAAATTTTAGGCTCAGGAGTCGGACAAGCAGGAAGTAGCGTGGATAGCGAGCGACTTAGATTTGATTTTACATATCCGAAATCTTTAACTAGCGAGCAACTTTTAAAAATAGAAAATAACGTAAATAGCCAAATTTCAAAAGGCGGGGCTTCAAAAACAGAAATAATGGATATAAATGAAGCTATAAAAAGCGGCGCAATTGCGATGTTTAGTGAAAAATACGGTGATAAAGTGCGTGTCTTAACTCTTGGTGAAAGTAAAGAATTTTGCGGCGGAACGCATGTTAGAAATTTATGGGAAATCGGTAGCTTTTATATTGTAAAAGAAAGTGGAGTAAGTGCCGGAGTTCGTAGAATTGAAGCTGTCTGTTCAAAAGCCGCCATAAATTATGCAAAAAACTTTCGCAGCGAATTTTCGGAAGTTCAAAATGCATTAAAATCAAATGAAGCGCTTAGTGCAATCAAAAAATTAAAAGATGAAATAAAATCTTTGAAAAATGAAATATCAAAAGCAAGTGCTGCAAAAGTTATTGATTTGGATGAAAAAAACGGCATTAAATTCGTAGTTAGCGAGTTTGACGGAGATATAAAAACAAAAATCGATGAGTTAAAAAATGAAAACGATAAAATTGTCGCCGTATTTTTTAAAGTGGAGGATGGTAGAGTTCAAATCGCGGCAGGAGTTAAAAATGCTCCATTAAAAGCAGGCGAAATCGTAAAACAAATCGCTAAAATTTTAGGCGGCGGCGGCGGCGGACGAGATGATTTTGCCACAGCCGGTGGAAAAGATATGACAAAAATTGATGAAGCCGTAAATTTTGCTCGCGATCTTATAAAGGCAAAAATTTGAATGAAATAAATTCTTCATTCGCAAGAGCGGAACAAGTTTTACCGCTCTTGCATATTTTTTTAGCTATTTTGCTTATCAGCGCTCAGTTTTGCGCTATTTTTTGCATTAGATTTTATGAAAAATTCAGTATTTCCATTGATAAAATTTTAAATTTTATAGCTTTTTATGAAAAAATATTTTTTGTTTTATTCGGTTGTTTAGCTTTAAGCGGTATATTTATGAGCCGAAATTCTTTTATAGATCCTATGATAAATACGATTTTTGTTACAAAATGGGTTTGCGCCATTTTTATTTTTATAAATTTTATTTATATGCATTATGAAATTTTGCTTTTAAAAAAAGCATTGCAAAATGGTGACAATAACCAAAATAGCGATTTTTTAGCTATTATCACAAAATACTTTACGCCGCTTAATATCGTTGTTTGCTTTATTTGTGTTTATCTTGGTTTTGTAATTAAGGATATAGCGTGATTTATTTGGCTTCCAGTTCTACTACAAGAGCTAAAATTTTAAAAGAAAACGGCATTGAATTTACACAAATTCCTGTAAATTTCGATGAAAGTAAAATCGCTAAAACTTGCTATATGAGTTATTCTTATAAAGTTGCACAGGCTAAAAAAGAGCAGTTTTTTAAAATATACGGTTCTAAATACGACAATGTTCTTTTTGCAGACAGCAGCGTAATCTGCTCAGGTAAAATTTTAGGTAAAGCAAAAAACGATGAAGAAGCGCGTGAAATGCTTAATTTGCAAAGTGGAAATAAAGCCGGCGTGATTTCGGCACTTATTTTTGTAAGCAGAGAAAAGATAATTGAAAATATCAGCATATCTATGTTTCATTTTGCAAAATTTCCTTTTGAAGAGATAGAAAAATATATTGCAGGCGGCGAATATAAAGGTAAAGCCGGAGCTATGATGATAGAAGGATTTAATAAAAAATTTATTATTGACCAAAGCGGCGAAACTTATACGGCTATGGGTTTAAATGTGAAAATTTTAAAGAGGTATTTATGGTAAGAGTTTTATTCAGTTTTTTGACTATCTGCTTTTTTGCGTTTTGCGGTATTTTTTTGTATTTTTATTCAAGTATAAAACTTGAAAGTGATAATATAATAAATTATAATCCGCCGCTAACGACCAAAATTTATGATAGAAACGGCGATTTAATTGCAAATGTTTTTGATAAGGAAAACAGAATTTATGTAAAATACGATGAAATCCCAGGACGCGTTATAGAAGCTCTTGTAGCGATAGAAGATACAAGTTTTTTTGAACACGAAGGAATAAATGTAGAAGCTATATTTAGAGCTATTTTAAAAGACGTAAAAGCGATGAAATTTGTAGAAGGGGCTTCTACGATTACACAACAACTAATTAAAACTTTGGTGCTGACCAGTGAAAAAAAGATTGAGAGAAAGATAAAAGAGGCTATTTTGGCTCTTAAGATAGAAAATACGCTCAGTAAAGAAGAAATTTTGGAGCGCTATTTTAATGAAGTTTATTTCGGACATCAGTATTACGGTATAAGAACAGCGTCTCTTGGATATTTTAAGAAAGATCTTGCCGATTTGACTTTAAAGGAAATTGCGATGCTTGTCGGTATGCCAAAAGCCCCAAGCAGTTATGATCCTACAAAACATATGGATTTATCACTTTCACGCGCAAATAGTGTAATATCAAGAATGTATGAACTTGGCTGGATAAATAAAACTGAATATCAAATAGCTATGCAGGAAAAACCTGTTGTATATGATGAAACTCTTACACAAAACAGAGAGCCGTATGTTACGGATGAAGTTATGAAAGAAGCACTTGCTTTATATCCTGATATAAAAACTGGCGGATACAGCATTTATACAAGTGTTGATCTTGCAGCTCAAGAACTTGCTAATGAAGCTTTAAATTTCGGTTACAATGAAATTCTGAAACGTAATAAAGATGCAAATGCAAGCATAGTAAATGGCGCTATTGTCGTTACAAATCCTACAAATGGAGATATTTTAGCTTTGGTTGGCGGAGTTGATTACGCTAAAAGCAATTTTAACCGTGCAACTCAAAGTAAGCGTCAAACAGGATCAAGTTTTAAACCTTTTATATATCAAATCGCTCTTGATATGGGATATTCTACAATGAGCGAAGTGGCCGATGTGCCAAGAAGTTTTGATGATGGAAGCAACAAAGCCTGGACACCTAAAAATTTTGACAATTCATTTCAAGGTTATATTACGCTTAAACAAGCCTTACAGAAATCGCGCAATCTTGCAAGTATAAATTTGCTCGATAGTATAGGCGTTCATAGAGCTGTAAAAAAATTGAATGATTTCGGTTTTAATGATATTCCTGAAATTTTATCGATTGCGGTCGGAAGTTATGGAATTTCACCACTTGAATATTCAAGCTCTTATTCGGTTTGGCCTGGAATGGGACTTACAAGCAAATCAAAATTTATAAAAGCGATAAGCGATAAAAACGGTAAAATGACATATTTTGAGCCTGAAAAAAGGCGAGTTTTAAAGCCGGAACAAGCTTATTTGATGATAACTTTAATGCAAAATATTGTAAATGCCGGAACCGGCGCAAGAGCAAGAGTTGCCGGAATTGAAGTTGCCGGCAAAACAGGGACTTCAAACGATAGTATAGATGCGTGGTTTTGCGGATATACGCCTGAGATTTTGATTATAGTCTGGTATGGAAATGATAATTATAAACCGATGAGACATGTAGAGGGCGGAAGCAGAACAGCTGCACCTGTTTTTGCAAGATTTTTAACTAATTATTTAAAAATTCATCCTGAAACAAAACGCAAATTTGATATGCCATCCGGCGTATTTACTGAAAAATATTATAATTCTGTGGAATACTATACAAAAAAATCTCCTTTACCTGAAGAAAGTGTAGATATAAACGCAACAAGTGTATTGTTTTAAAAATTTGCGGTTTTAAAATTCAAGCTGATGAAATTTATTTTCTTTGCTTGAATTTTATTTTTAAGCTAAAAACGGCTTAAATTTTATAAGAATTAAAATTTTCATTTGTGTTAAAATTATGAATATAAAAATTTTGCGTTTTTAAATGGTTAAAAATTTTATGATTTTATAAATATTTGTGCTTATAAAAAAATCAATTCATTTAAATTTTAAGTCCGATAAAATTTTTAAAATTCGAAATAAATTTAAGTAAAAAATCTGACTGTATTTTTACAAAGCGCTTTTTTGTTTTTAAATGTTCTTCCAATAAAGAATATATAAACAATCAGTTTTTAAAAAAGCTATTTCAGTTTGTAAATTTTAAAATCAATCTTTCAAATTATTTGCAGTATTTAAAATCAAAATTGCCGTTGCAAATTTTAGAAGCTTTTTTTTCGAAACGGCAAAATTTAGTTATGCTATATTGCTATACATATTTATATTTGGAAAATTTTGGCTTAGACGGCGTATTTCAGCTTGCGCGTCATAGACCTTGCCTTCCGTGATTTCAAAATATCTAGGCTTCGGTTTGTCTTGATATTCAACTGTTTTTAAAATTGTCTTAAAAGTATTTATTCTACCTACTTTTTTGTCGTTTGTATCGATAATCGTCCAAGGATTTGCTTTTGTGTCGGTTTGCAAAAACATATTGTATTGAGCGATTGTGTATTTATCCCAAAGTTCTTGCGATTTTTTATCTACATCTGAAATTTTGTATGATTTTAACGGATCTTCTTCGCGCTCTTTAAAACGTTTCGCTTGCGTATTTTTATTTATAGAAAGGAAAAATTTAAAAATTTTTATACCGCTTTGGCTTAAAAGTTGTTCAAATATAGGCACAGCTTTTAAAAAATCACTGTGTTGTTCAGGAGTGCAAAAACCCATCACAGGCTCGACCATAGCGCGGTTATACCAGCTTCTGTCAAATATTACGATTTCACCGCCGCTTGGTAAATGAGCGACATATCTTTGAAAATACCATTGCGTAAGTTCCACGTCGCTTGGTTTTGAAAGTGCTACAACGCGACATCCGCGAGGATTTAAATGTTCTGTCAGGCGTTTGATTGTGCCACCTTTTCCAGCTGCGTCGCGACCTTCCATGATAATCAAAACTTTCAACTGATGTTCTTTTACATAATATTGAAATTTTAAAAGTTCAGTTTGTAAAAATACAAGCTCTTTTTCATAATCTTTTTTTTCCATAACTTTTCCTTTACAAAATGTCTTTATTATTATATTTTATTCTTTCTTAAAATTTCGAAAAAATTTATAAATTTCAGTTAAAATCATTGGATTTTAAAATTTTGGAGAGTATTTTGTTTAAAATTTTACTTAGTTTATTATCTTTTTTTACTTTTTGTTTTGCCGCACCAATTCAGCCATTTAAAGCTTTTGTTGTTGATTCGACTATTCAAAATGAAAAAATTTACTTCGATTTTAAGATAGCTGAAGATATTTATGTTTATAAAAACAGTTTTAAAATTCACTTTGTTAAAAATAGTTTGTTATTGAATGAAAATGCAAAATTTCCTGATAGTAAAATTTATAAAAACAATGAAATTTTTGCAGGCGAATTTTTTATTACACTGCCTGAAAATATTGCAAAAAGTGATAAATTTTCTATTGCACTTGATTTTATCGGTTGTTCTGCAAGCGGTTTTTGTTATCCGCCGCAAACCAGAAGTTTCAGTTATGAAAAAAAAGATGGAAATTATAAAATAGTGTCTTTAAATCAAAAAGATTTAAAAAACGCCTCTTTTAACGAACAAACGGCTATAGCTGACGATATAAAAAATAAAAATTTCATTCTTACACTTTTGAGTTTTTTCGGTTATGGAATTTTGCTTTCGTTTACGCCTTGTATTTTTCCTATGGTGCCGATACTTTCGTCTGTAATAGTTGCCAAAACTTCAAAAAATGCTGGCAAGGGCGCATTTTTAGTCAGTCTTATTTATGTTTTAGGAATTTCTCTTGCTTATGCAGTTACCGGATTTTTAGCAAGTTTTTTTGGAGCAAGTTTGCAAAGTATTTTGCAAATGCCGGCCGTCATTTTAGGACTTTGCGCCGTTTTTGTATTTTTAGCTTTTTCAATGTTCGGATTTTATGAGATTCGTCTTCCTTCGCGTTTGCAAACATTTTTTACTCAAAAAGGCGATAAATCAAGCGGATATTTCGGCATTTTTGTGATGGGAATTTTCTCCGCTTTAATAGTTGGTCCTTGCGTTGCGGCACCATTAGCCGGTGCTTTACTTTATATTACACAAAGCGGAGATATATTTTTAGGAACGTCTGCTTTATTTTTTCTTGGTTTCGGTTCAGGAATACCGCTGCTTTTGCTTGGAATAAGTGCGAAATTTTTACCTCATCCGGGAGCTTGGATGAATCTTATAACACGAATTTTCGGTTTTTTGCTTCTTATAATGGCAATTTGGCTTGGAACGCGTGTTTGGGGCGAAAATTTTTCACTTTTACTTTATGGAATTTTAGGTGTAAGTTTTGCCGTATTTTTTGGAATTTTTGATTTCAGAGTTCATAAAATCAGGCGTGTTATTTCGCTTTTAGCGTTAATTTATTCCGTTTTTCTGCTTGTAGGATTTTTTAGTGGTGCAGTTTCGGCTTTAAAACCTTTTGAAAATTTCACGACTGCAAAAATTTCAGGTAGGAACGAATTGCAATTTACTGAAATTTCAACATTAGATGATCTTGAAAATTTTGTACAAAATACAAAAAAGCCTGTTATGGTTGATTTTTGGGCAAGTTGGTGTGAGAATTGCAAGCTCTTGGAAAAAGATACTTTTAAAGATCGTAAAGTGTATGAAATTTTACAAAATTTTGATCTTGTGAAAATAGATGTAAGCAGAAATGGCGATGAAGATCTAAAACTTATGCAAAAATTTAATGTTTTCGGTCCGCCGGCTTTGATTTTTTATAAAAACGGTAAAGAACTTAAAGATTTGCAGATAACGGGCTTCATAGATGTTAAAAATTTTATGGAAATTTTAGATGAAATTTAAAATTTTCTAAATTTTGATTATGCAAATTTAAAATTTCATATAAAACTGTAATTTAAACGCAAAATTTTAAAAATTCTGTACTTAAAAAAAGTAAAATTTCGACAAGTTTATTCGATTTAAAACAGTACTTTAAATAAATTAAATTTTGAAATTTAGCGCTATTGCAGATAAAATAATTTTTTGCTGATTGTATTAAAGAAATACAACATTTATTTTTTATAAAGTTTTATTAAAATATAAAATCAAATTAATTTTTATTTACAACTTGAGAGAAATTTTCAAATATAAAAATGTTGTTTTGATTTTCATAACGATATCCTAAAGCCAAATCGTGAGCTTTTAAAATATTATCAACAATATAAAGTCCAAGCCCGAAACTTTGTTTTGCATTTGTGCCTTTTGAAAACGGCTCCGTGAAAAACGACAAATCTTTTTCAAGCTGTTCGCCAGTCGTGATAAATTCGCATTTTTTGTTATTAACTATTATTTTAACTTTTTTATTTGAAGAATATTTATGCCCATTGTCAATCATATTTTTAACGGCGATGGAAAACAGTTTAAAATCTACATTTACATTAATGTTCTCATCGTTTGATATTTCTACTGCATTTTTTTCAAGCATCGCTATATCTAGCGCTTCCTGCACGATATCGTCCATTGTGCAAGTTGTTATATTATTTAATGTAAGACCTGATGTCGCACGCTCAACCGCAGCGAATTCGTTTATCAAATTTTCAAGCCTTTCAAAAACTGAAATAAGACGATTTCTATTTTTGCCCTCTTCAATCATCTCAACGGTTATTCTGCCTTTTGTTATTGGAGTTTTTAATTCGTGCATGATATTTCGCAAAAAAAGTTGTCTTGATTCGTTAAGTTTTCTAATTTGCATAACGGCATCGTAAAATGCCGTTGCAACATCGCTTATTTCGTCATTTCCTTTGGCTACGTTTTTTATATCGAGACTGCCGTTCGCAAATTTATCAATCTCTCTTTTTAATTTTCGAAGCGGTTTGATTTTGCGAATTATGATTATATAAGTTATCAAAATTATTAAGATTATGAATGCATAAATAGCTTTAAAAATAGCGTATCTATACGGTTCGTAATCTTTGTCAAAAAGCAGCAGAACATTGTCATTGTGAGTAATTTTTATATAATTGTGATTTTTATAAAATATAATTGCCGATGAACCGATTTCGGCTTCTATTTTGTCTAAAACAGTTCCGTTTTGAATTATTTTATTTTTTTCATCTTTGTTTTTAATTTCGCGCATTTTGAAATTTTCAGTTTGTCTTTGAAATTCGTCTTCTCCGATCAGTGAGTTCATTTTATAAAGATTCGCGCGAGAAATTATTGAATATTTTGTATTCAGTTCTCTTGTATAATTTTGTTTGTCATAATCCATAAGCCAAAAAAAAGCAGTTGAAATGCTTATTAAAGCCAGCGCGAAAACAGCAGTTATCGCATATAAAACGGATGTCTTCATTGAATAAGTTTATATCCGACACCGCGGATTGCATGTATATAAACAGGCTCTTTCGGATTTTCACCAAGTTTTGTGCGTATGCGCCCGATTATTACATCTATGCTCTTATTTGTCGAATCTTCATTTATTGCGTTGCAGTTATAAATTAACTCTTCTCTTGAAATCGCCCCGCCTTCTTTTTTTATCAGATATGCAAGTATGTCGTATTCTGCGGCTGTTAAATTTAAAGTATTTCCTTTGAAAGTTATTATATGTTCAAAATCATTTACCGCTAAATCTTTTTCTTCGTTTTGCTTTGAAGAAACTTCAAAATTTACATTTTGACGGCGAATATGACTTTTTATTCTAACCAGCAGTTCCTGCGGATTGTAAGGTTTCGGCAAATAATCATCGGCGCCAAACTCAAATGCATTTACTTTGTCGGTTAAATCGTGTCTTGCACTTGAAATTATGATAGGAATATTGTTTTTTTTGCGTATTTCTTTACATACTTCAAGTCCATCCATTCCCGGTAATGTAAGATCAAGTATGAGAAGATCGAAATGTTCTAAATTTAATTTGGAAATGCCTATATACGGATCTTCTGCAACGCTTATTTTCATATCGAATTTGCTTAGATATTCACTTAAAATTTCAGCCAGTTCAGTATCGTCTTCAATCATTAAAATTTTTATCATATTTATCCTTTTTGAAATTCTGTGATTATAGCAAATTTAGTGTTAAGAGTGAAATTTAAGCAATTTCACTCTTTTTAGGAGGATTATTTTATTACTATTCCAAGCGGAATTTCATTTCTTAAAACCCAAACGATTTTTTTGCCTTTATTTGATTTAATCGCCTCATCTATATCGGCTATGGTTTTTATCTCTTTTTGAGCGATCTGCATTATTATATCTCCGCGTTCAAAACCGTAATCTTCGGCTTTTGAGCCTTTTTCTACATTTGTAATGATTACGCCTTTTATATCACTTTGAATATTATATTGACGTTTGAGTTCATTTGTAAGATTTGAAAGTTTTAGGCCTTCTATTGAACTTTTTGATTCTGTGTTTTCTGCAAGTGTGCTGCTATCCATATTATCAAGTTTGATTTTTGCTGTTTTCGTATCTTTTGCACGTTCATATTGTACTTCGATTGTTTCGCCTGGAGACATTGAGCCGATTATGTTTTTAAGTTCATTCGCATTTTTTATGCTTTTGTCGTTTATTTTAACGATTAAATCGCCGCGTTTAAGTCCAGCTTTATCGGCAGGAGAATTTTTTTCCACGCTTGCTATAAGTGCGCCTTCTTCATTTTTGTAAATTTCTTTTTGGTCTTCATTTAGATTTGATATCATTACGCCGATATATCCGCGTTCGATCTTGCCGTCTTTTATCAGTTTGCTTGCGATATTTTTTACCATATTTGAAGGAATTGCAAATCCGACACCGTTATTTCCACCGCTGCTGCTTAAAATAGCGGAATTTATTCCTATTAAAGCACCACGGCTATCTACCAATGCTCCTCCTGAGTTTCCGGGATTTATAGAAGCATCGGTTTGTATAAAATTTTCATATTGATTTAAACCGATATTGTTTTTATTTAGAGCCGAAATTATACCTTGTGTAATTGTTTCGCCAACGCCGAACGGATTTCCTATGGCAAAAACCATATCGCCTTCAAGAAGTTCTCCGCTATCACCGAATTTTATTGCGGTAAGATCCTTTTTGTCTATTTTTATTATTGCAATATCTGTTTTAGGATCGTTGCCGATAAGTTTTGCCTTAAATTCTTTATCGCTTTCACTCAAAGTTACTATAATTTCATCGGCGTTTTCTACGACATGATTGTTTGTAACTATATATCCGTCATTTGAAATAATTACGCCTGATCCCAAAGATTTAGCTTTTCTATCTGTTTTTGGAATTCCGAAGTTAAATTTAAAAAAATCGTTAAAAAACGGATCGTTAAAAAACGGATCAATTTGATTTTGAGACGCTTTTATGGTTTGTGAAGTCGCAATATTTACGACCGATTTTTTTGCATTTGTAATTGATGAATTAAATGAAATAATCTTATTTTCACTATTTACTAGAGGATTTATCCTCTCGACGTTTTTGTCGGCTTCGTTAAAATCGATATTGCCTGCAAACATGACAGAAGCCAAAAAAATAGAAAAAATTACTGTTTTTTTCATACTAATTATCCTTTAAATTAAAATTTTATCGTAATTATAGATGACAGGTTTTAATGAAATTTCAATAAAATTTTAAGAATTTTAAACGAAACTCAGTTATAAACTTGATTGACAAAGACTAAACTTATATGATATAATCTACGCAAAATTTTTGCAAAAATGAAAGAAGGAAATATGAGTCCAAATAAAAGCCCTTATGATACTTTGGGCGTCAGTAAAACGGCAAGCAGCGATGAAATAAAAAAAGCGTATCGCAGACTTGCCAGAAAATATCATCCGGATATAAATAAAGAACCGGGTGCCGAAGAAAAATTTAAAGAAATAAACGCGGCTTACGAAATTTTAAGTGATGAAAAAAAACGCAAACAATATGATGCTTATGGCGAAAATATGTTCGGCGGACAAGATTTCGGCGATTTTACAAGAAGTGCCGAAAATATGGATGATTTAAATGAAATTTTAAAAAATGTTTTTGGAGGCGGTTTTAAAAGAGAAAATTTCGGCGGCGGCTTTGGAGGTTTTGATTTTGGCGGATTCGGCGGTTTTGAAAATGAAAATTTAGATATAGTATCAAATCTTAGAATTCCATTCGAAACTGCTGTAAATGGTGGAGAAATAAGTATTTCAGTTAATTCTGATAATATTAAAATTCGTATTCCATCAGGCGTTGAAAGTGGAGAAAAACTTCGAATTCGTGGCAAAGGAAAAAGTGCGCATGGAAGAAATGGCGATTTGATTTTAAATTTGGAAGTTGAACCAAGCGATCAATATGAAAGAAAAGGTGACGATCTTTACAAAAAAGTTGATATTTCATTAAAAACAGCGCTTTTTGGTGGCAAAATCAGTGTAGATACATTCAAAAAAAATGTCAATATAAAAATCGCACCTAATACAAAAAATAATCAAAAAATTCGTCTAAAAGGCTATGGAGTGCAAAATAGAAAAAGTAAAATTTACGGAGATTTGTATTTAACTACAAATGTTTTACTTCCGGATATAAATAATTTTGATGAGCAGACAATCAAAATTCTTAAAGAAAAATTATAAAGGATAAAAAATGCAAAATTATGATGAACCGATGTATTTGATAAGCGTGGTTGCTAAAATTTTAAATATTCATCCTCAAACATTGCGTCAATATGAAAGAGAAGGACTTGTCGAACCGGAAAGAACGGAAGGTAAAATGCGTTTGTATTCGGCAAGAGACATTGATCGCATAAAGATGATACTTCGTCTTACAAAAGATTTAGGTGTCAATTTGGCCGGTGTGGATGTAATTTTTCAATTAAAAGAACGCATAGAAGAAAGCGAGAAAATAATAGATGAATTACGCGGCGAGCTTGAAAAATTTCAAAGTTCAAAAAACAGAAAAACATCATTAGTAAAACGTAAAAACAGTTTTGATTTGATATTTTATGACGATAAAAAGGACTAAAAAATGGAGCTTTTTTTAGAGCTTTTTTTAATAGTTTCAGCACTAGCTATTGTGCTTAACGTCATATTTAAAATGTTTGAAATCCCGACTATTATAGGTTATATAGTAACAGGAATTTGTCTAAATCATATATATAATCTTTCCAATAAAGCTGAAATTTCGCACGTCGCGGAGTTCGGTATAGTTTTTTTAATGTTTACGATAGGGCTTGAATTCAGTCTGAAATATCTTATGCAAATGAAAAAAGATGTTTTTTTAAACGGTATTTTACAAATGAGCGTAAGTACGATTTTTTTTGCTTTTGCGGCTTATGAAATTTTCGGTATTAATATAAAAGCAGCCATTATAATAGGTTCAGCTCTTTCTCTTTCGTCTACCGCAATTGTACTTAAAATTTTAAATGATAGAAATCAAATCAGTCAAATTTACGGTCGTAAAGCACTTGGAATTTTACTTTTCCAGGATATTGCAGTGATTCCGATTTTGCTTATGATTGATATTTTCGGCAGCACTGACAGCACTCCTGTAATTTATTTGATATTAAAAACTTGTATTAGTGCAGTTATTGTGATCGGATTACTGTTTTTAATCGGTAAATACCTGTTTAATGCTATTTTAAATAAAATTTTGCAGACAGATTCAAAAGAAATTTTTCTTATTTCCATACTTTTTACGGTTGTAGGCTCTAGTTTTATCGCCCATATATTTGGTTTTTCTTATACGCTTGGAGCGTTTATCGCAGGTATTATTATCGCCGAAACGGAATATAAAGATCAGATAGAAGCCGTTTTGATTCCGTTCAGAGATATATTATTAGGACTTTTTTTTATCACTGTCGGTATGCAAATCAATTTTGATACCATTAAAGAGAATTATGGTTTAATTCTTGCTTTAGTTTTTGTTATAATGACGATTAAAACACTTATAGTTTATTTTATTCTGTATTTTAGTGTAAAAAGACGTGTTGCTTTTAAAGCAGCTATTTCAATATCTCAGATTGGTGAGTTTGCACTTGCGATTTTTTCCATAATGTTGGCTCACAGCGCTATTTCTCAAACAAATGCGCAAATTTTAATTTCAACAGTTGTAATTACGATGATTATTACACCTTTTATTTTGAAAAATATAAATGTTTTTGCAAATCGTTTTGAAGGCGATGGAACTTCTTTGACAAAAAATAAAATAAAACTTGCTGAAATAAAACACCATTTTATAGTTTGCGGATACGGAAGGCTTGGTCAGGAAGTCGTATTAAAACTGAAAAATCAAGGACTTTTGCATATTGTAATTGAGAGCGATTTAACTCTTGTCGAACTTGGTAAAAGTCGCGGAGAAAATATCTATTTTGGCGATATGACACGAAAAAGCACTTTGATTGAAGCAAATATCGCAAATGCGGACGGAATAATTTTAACGGTTTCAAACGAACAGAAGTTGATGATGATAGCTAAAAATATCGCTTCTCTTAATATGCCTTCAGATGTAGTCGTCAGATATACAGGAGCAGACGAAAAAAAACTGTTTAGTGATTTTGGAGAAAAATTTCGTTTTATTAAAGAAGAAAGAGCTATTGCGAACGTGCTTGTACAGGAAGCGATTCAATGTAAAATAGAAAAACATTCAGCAGAAATTTAATGTGGAAATTTAAGCTTAAATTTTTTAATGTTTTTTTATTTAAAAATTTTAAAATACTGAATTTTGAATAAAAAAAACGAATTTTTATTTTAAATGTATTTTTCAAATTGTCAGATTTGATTTAAATTTTAATATCATACTTAAAATTTGAATTATCAACGTTAAAATTTTAAGTAAATCGGTATTTTCTACGATTTTGGTAAAATTCTAATACCAAATTTTATTTAGATAAAGTCCGTTTGGAGGAGCAGGAATGCGAGTTATGGCTTTATTTATATTAAGCGGAAAATTATTATCGTTTATGATTTTCTCAATATTAAAATCTTTATTTTTTAAAATTTCATTAAATTTTAAGTTTTTATTATTTTTATAAAAGTTTGAAATTTCATCAATTTTTTTATTACTAAATGATTTTTCCAAAATTTTTACACATTTTAAGGCATTTGCTACCATCAGTCGAACCTGAGCCCGTAAAAAACCGTTGGCTTTAAAGTTTATGATTGTAAAATTTTTGTATCTGTAAGCAAAAGCTTTATAAATTTCTCTTACGGAACCGCTGGCACTTCCTGATTTCATAAATTCGCTGAAATCGTGCTTACCTACAAAAATGCCAAGAGATAAATTGAGTAAAAATGGCGAAATTTCTGGATAAAAATAAAAATAATTACTAAAAAACGGACTGAATTCATCATGATTTAATATATATCTGTAACTGCGCGCTTTAGCGTCAAATCTAACTTGAAAATTTTCATCCGCGCGCTCTATTTTTCGCACGTAAATCGACGGCTTAGCGTGTCGATTTATAAAATGCCTAAGATTTTGCAAATCCCAAAAAGCGGCACAATGCGTTGTACTGACTTGAGAAAGTGCATGCACTCCTTTATCAGTTCTTGATGCCGATATTACTTTTTCATTTATACCGCATCGAAAAAGTGCTGAATTTAGTCTGTCTTCTACCGCTTTGCCGTTTGGTTGCGTTTGAGAGCCGCAAAATTTAGAGCCGTCAAAACTGTAAATTAAACGAATTTTAATATCGTCTTGCAATTTTTTGCCTGTAAAAAATGTAAGAAAGGATTAAAAATATAAAAAAAGTAAGTGGAATGGCTAATAACGGCTGCTTTGCAAAAATCATAATCATTGCAAAATAGCAAAAAAGTACGCCGAAAATTCCAATATAAATGAAACCTTTTTCGTAACGATACGTTACTATACCGAAGCTTACGGCAAAATATATTGAAGCAAGAGGAAAAAGTGAAACTAAAACATATATACTAAGCTGTTTCGAAGCGTTTTTTTCGTTTTTCCAATATCCTAAAATTCCGCCGTTTTCTTTGATTTTATCTTTTTGAACTGTGCGAATTATAAGTTCGTCAAAATAGCTTATATGCCATTTTTTTTCATCGTTTGTATAAGCTTTACCGTTTTTAAGTTTTAACGAGAAATTTGAATTTTCATTTGCAATTTCGCCACTGCTTGCCAAAATTATACGCTCATCGCTTGTTTTATTTTTTGGGTGATAAAGTATGAGATTTTCGTAGATACTTCCGGTGTTCGTCTCTTTTTGATCATCAATAAAAACCAGCCAATCCGAAAATTTTTGTCCGAATTCACTTGATTTTATATTTAAATTTGCACTGATTTTTTTATAACTTACGAAATTATCCTTTAAATTTTCGGCTAAAGGCATCATAAACAGTGAGATCAAAAGCATTGAAACGGAAACAATAAAAGCTAAAAATAAAAAAAATCGCGCTATTTTTTCACTTGAATAACCAAGAGTAAAAAGCACTATCGTTTCATTTTCTTTTGAAAGTCTGAATAGTGACATCGCAAGAGCTACAAAAAATGAAATCGGTATTGTAAAAATAAGAATGCGCGGAAGCATAAAAAGATAAAGTTTTGTTAATTCATATAAATTTATCTCTACAAATGAAGTAATACGCGCTATTTGAAGAAAAAATATAATTGACATTATTAAAAAAAGCGTACTGAAAAGCGACGCGAAAGTGCTTAAAAAATTACTGAATAAGTATTTTTCGGCTCTATACATTTGCCCCGCCGATATAATTTAAAATCCAAATTGTTTCTGTTTTTGCACAAAAAACTATAAGCATTCCAAGCGCAAGAAACGGCACAAATGGAAGTTCGTAACCTTTTTTATTTACAATCGCATATGCAGGAAGTGTTAAAATCGCTGCTACAAAAATAGAAGCAAAACCAAGGCGAAGTCCTAAAATAGCTCCGATTACGCCTGCTATAAAAATGTCAGCCGGTCCCATTGCTTCTTTTTTTAAACAAAAACTGACAATAAAACGAAGTGCAAAAAATGCAAAAGCTAAAACTGAAGCCGCAATTACTCCATCAAATTTAAAATCAATAATTGAGTAACATAATGCCAAAACAAGACTTGGATAAAGAAGAGAATCAGGAACTGCTTTGTATTTAAAATCAATCGCTGAAAGAGCCAGTAAAATTATAAAACAAAGTCCTAAAATAAGCGCTTTTAATATGTTCGGTTCAAAATAATAAGCTATAAACATAAGCATTCCGCCAAGAAATTCAACGATTGGATATTGAATGGAAATTTTATCTTTGCAGAATGCGCATCTGCCGCCTAGAAAAATCCATGAAAATAATGGTATGTTGTGATACCATTTTAATTTATGACCGCATTTGGTGCAGTGACTTGCAGGAAAGTTTATACTCTCTTTTTTCGGTAAGCGATAAATTAAAACATTGCTGAAAGATCCGACGCAAATACCTAAAATTACAAAAAATACGCCATATAAAATTCCTAAATTCATCATTTTTTCTCTTTTTATAAATTTTTACAGACCGCCGAAACGGCGATTTTTAATTTTAAAATTTTCGACTATTTCGGCAAGTTCATCCTCGCTAAAATCAGGCCAAAACGTATTTGTAAAAGCAAGTTCAGCATAGCTTGCCTGCCAAAGCATAAAATTTGAAAGTCTAATTTCTCCACCTGTTCTAATTAACAAATCAACATCTCCTGAGTCGGCACTATCAAGATTTGCACTTAAATTTTGTTCGTTAAGTTCATCGCCTTTTTGAATTACTTTTTTTGCCGCTCTTATAATTTCATCTCGTGAGCCGTAATTTAAAGCAAGATTGAAATTTAACTTTTTATAAGTTGCGGTTAAATTTTGTAAAGCTGAAATTTCAGATTGCAAATCTTGTGAGAATACTGAAATATCACCGATTGCTTTAAATTTTATCTCATTTTTGATAAAAATTTCTCGTTTTTTGATTATAAATTTTTTTAACAGGTTTAATAAAAAATTAACTTCGCTTTCCGGTCGTTTCCAGTTTTCCGTGCTAAATGCGTAAAGCGTGAGATTTGCAATGCCATTTTTTATACAAAACTCACTTACAGTTTCTACTACTTTTGCGCCTGCTTCATGCCCTTTTATTCGTGCCAATGACTTTGTTTTAGCCCAGCGACCGTTGCCGTCCATAATAATTGCTAAATGATGCAATTCATTCATCAAAATAAACTTTTTGCAAGTTCTGCGATTTGCATTGCAAGTTCGCTTTTTGGAGCTTGTTTCAGTTTTATTTCGCTGTTTTTAGTTATAAAAGTAATCTTTGTGTCATCGCTTCCGAATTTGACAACGCTATCCAAAATATTTAAGCAAACAGCATCTAAATGCTTTATAATAAGCGTTTTTTTAGCACTCATTAAAGCTGTTTCCTGATCGCTTTCCATTTTAAAACCGATTTTTTTAAGTTTTTTACTCTCAATTGATGAAAGTATATCATTGTTTATACCTAGTCGAAGAGTCCAGAGATCACCAAGCTCTTCTTTTTTTAATTTACCTTTATATCGTGAGCGCGGTGTATAATCGCTAACCGCAGCAGCCATTACTAAAAGTGAATTTTCCTTAAATCTTATACTGTCAAGCGCACTTTTTAATCCGATTGAACTGTCAAATTTTATAAGTTTGTAAGGAACACTGAAATCTACGCTTGAAATCAGCGTAACATCTGCTCCAAGCATATAAAATGCATCGGCTAACGCTCTACCCATTTTTCCGCTTGAAAGATTAGTTATAGCGCGAACATCATCGATTTTTTCTATTGTAGGACCGCCTGTTATTACGACCATTTTGTTTTCATAAAAATTATCCGCAGTAACAGCACGTTTTACAGCATAAATTATTGTATTTATATCGGCGAGACCGCCTTTTGCCACATCACCGCAAGCTAGTTTTTTAACCACAGGTTCAATAAATTCCGCTTTTCTTTTTTCTTTTAAAATGTGAATACAATTTTTTGTAATAGGATTGGTCAGCATTTTTTCATTTGCAGCCGGAGCTATAAGTATTTTTGCATCGCTTGCTATAAGAGTTTGCAAGAAAATATTATCGCAAACGCCCCAAGCCAGTTTATTTATGGTATTTACGCTTGCAGGAGCCACTAAAATCAAATCCATTTTTGCATATTCTATATGGTTTAATCCTTCTTGCCAATCTTCTGTTTTGCTGCAAAGCACAGGATGTTCGCAAAGTGCGTCAAATGCATGATAATCTACGAATTTTAACACACCTTCGCTAAGTGCAACATATACATCAAAATTTTCTTTTTTAAGCTCACTTAAAATTTCAAAAGCTTTATAAAAGCTTATGCTTCCGCAAACTGCGAGTAAAATTTTTTTTCTTGTCATTTTATTTCCTTAAAAAATTTAGCAAAAAAACCGGGTTTATTTTCCTGCTTTATGCGAGAAATTGCAAGAGAACCTTCTTCCACATTTTTTGTGATTGTGCTTCCTGCCGCGATTAAAACATTGTCTTGTATTTCTACCGGAGCTACCAATTGTGTATCTGATCCGATAAATACGTTTTTGCCGATTTTTGTTCTGTATTTTCTTTTTCCGTCATAATTACAAGTAATAGTTCCGCAACCGACATTTGTGCCTTCCTGTATTTCACAATCTCCAAGATAGCTTAAATGTCCGGCTTTAATTTTATTTACTTTGGCTTTTTTGAGTTCTACAAAATTTCCTATATGAGTGTCTGAAATTTCACAATCAGGTCTTATGTGCGCCATCGGACCGATATCGCTATTTATGATATGAGAATTTTCTATCACCGATGAGCTTTTTATTATGCTGTTTTCTATAACGCAAGATCCGATTATACTTACATTTTCATGCAATTCGCATTCACCTATGAATTTGGCTCTTGAATCTATATAAATACTTTCAGGCAGGCGCATTAAAACACCGTTTTTCATTAAATTTTCTTTTATCTCATTTTGTATTATCGTTTCAGCTTTACTTAATGCGAATTTATCGTTTATTCCCATAAAATTTTCTTCCGCCACTTCAATAGCTTGACATTTTAGCTTTTTTTGAAGTGCAATTTCAATGGCATCCGTTAAATAATACTCTTTTTGAGAATTTTCATTTTTTATTAATGGTAAAATTTGCTTTAAAATGTCTGTTTTAAAACAATAAGCGCCGGCATTTACGCAGTTTTCTTTTAATTCCTGCTCGTTTGCATCTTTTTGTTCGACTATTTTTAAAATTTTGCCGTTTTTATTTATAACGCGACCGTATCCAAATGGATTTTCGGCATAAAAGACGCTTAAATTTATATCGGTTTCGCCTTTGCAAAGTTTTTTAAGTTCTGCGGTTTTTACAAGAGGCATATCTCCGCATATAATTAAAGTTTTTTGTGAGTTTAGATTTATATTTTTTAATGCTCCGGCGGTTCCTGGAAAATTTTCGTGATCCTGTTTGTAAATTTTTACATTCGGAAATTTCGAAAGCACGATATTTTTTATATTTTCAAAGTCATAATGCAAAACTACATTTACGTTATCTGTTATTTCGTAAGCTTTTTTTAATATATGAAAAAGCATCGGTTCGCCGCAAAGTTCAAATAAAACCTTTGCTTTTTTTGATTTCATACGAGTTCCAAAACCCGCAGCTAATATGATTACGCTGATTTCACTCATCGTTAATCCTTTAAATTTTAAAAATTCCTTTAATTTTACCAAAATAAGACTTAAAATTTATAAAATTTACTCTTTTAAAATTGAATTTTACGGCTTTTATCAAGAATTTATTGATTTTTTTATTATCAGTTTTTTGTGTTTTTTAAAATCTCATAATGACACAACAAAATGCAATTTAAATTATCATACTTTGCATTATTTTAGTAGTCTTGGTATATTTGATTTATATAATGACAGTGAATTTTAAAATACAGCCTTTAAAAAAATAAAGAAATTTCAGTTTATGTATTTTGTGTCAAAATCCATAAATTTAGCAAAAACTATTAATTTTTTAAAAAAAATTTAAAATTACCAAATCGGTAAAAACAGTAAAAATTTAATAATTATATAATATGCTATATATAAAGAACGATGTAGAAAAATTCAGGTAAAAGCTTATGAGATATTTTATAATGTGTTTTTCAAATTTTGCAACATCAAAAAAGATAGTTTTGGAAACTTTTTGCAATTATAAAAATTTATTAGATGAGATGAAAATTTTTTTTGGAAAGTTGTTTTTAATGTATCAGGTTCAACATTTTAATTTTGATAATGCATAAAAGATAAAATTTACATAAAATAAATAACAACTGAAAAAAATTAATTCCGTAGTGATTAAAATCGCTACGGAATTTTAAAAATTTATTAAAAAAGTTAAATTCTATGCTACGATATTTGGAAACTCAAATACTACGCGTCCGTTTTTTATTGTGCAAATTGCAGCGCCTGTAAGTTCTTTATTAAAAAGCGGCGAATTTATTGATTTTGATTTGTTTAAATTTTTATCATAGATATATTTTAAATCAGGATCGATTATTGCGATATCTGCTATATTTCCAGCTTTTATTTCGCCTTTGTTTTTGATGTTTAAAATTTCAGCAGGTCTAGCCGAACATAAAGAAACCATTTTTTCAAGACTGATTATGCCTTCTTTTACAAGGTTTAAAGTTAACGGCACAAGCGTTTGAAGTCCCAAAATTCCAAAAGGCGCTTTATCAAATTCCACAAATTTATCATCCCAACTGTGCGGCGCGTGATCTGTCGCGATGACATCTATCATACCATTTTTAAGAGCGGTACGAATTGCCGCAAGATCTTTGTTTGTGCGAAGTGGCGGCGACATTTTGTAATTTGTATCGTAAGTGATAAGTCTATTTTCATCGAAACTGAAATGATGCGGTGTTACTTCGCAGGTTACATTTATTCCGTCTTTTTTAGCTTGCTCTATCAGTTTTAATGACCAAAGCGAACTGACATGCGCTATATGAATATGTCCGCCCGTTTTTTTGGCAAGCAGAAGATCACGCGCAACCATAATTTCTTCTTTTTCGCTTGCCATACCTTTAAGTCCTAAAATTGCACTGACTTTTCCCTCATTCATCACTCCGCCATGGCAAAGCGAACAATCTTCGCAGTGGTTTATCACGAATGTGCCGAAATAAGCCGAATATTCAAGCGCTTGACGCATTACCGAGCTGTCAGTTACAGGAAGTCCGTCATCGCTGAAAGCTACACATCCGCCCTCTATCATATCGCCCATTTCTACGATTTTTTTGCCTTCGAAATCTTTTGTAATCGCCCCGATTGGAAGTAAATCGATTAATCCTTTAGCTTTGGCTTTTTTTATCATGGCTTCCGTTATCGTGCGGTTATCGTTTACAGGATTTGTGTTTGCCATACACATACAAGTCGTAACACCGCCTGCTACTGCGCACTCACTACCTGTATTTATATCATCTTTATATTCAAATCCGGGATCTCTAAAATGCACATGCATATCTATTAGTCCGGGCATTACAAGTTTTTCTTTTGCGTCAATGATTTTATCGGCTTTTTCATCACTGTTTGTTAATTTTAAAATTTTATCATTTTCTATTAAAACATTGATTTTTTGCCTGCCTGTCGCATTTATTACTGTACCGTTTTTTATTAAAATTTTCATTTTCAGCTCCTATTTTTTATCAAAGTATCCAAAACAGCCATTCTTACAGCAACGCCGTTTTCAACTTGATTTAAAATTTTTGTAAATTTCGGATCGTCTGCCACATCGGAGTTTATCTCCACACCGCGATTTATTGGTCCCGGATGCATTATAATTACGTCTTTTTTAGCTAATTCCATACGTTTTGCTGTAAGTCCGAAAAATTTACTGTATTCGCGTACAGAAGGAAATTCAGGTTCGCCATCCTGTCTTTCAAGTTGAATGCGAAGCATAATGATTACATCACTATTTTCAACGGCTTCGTCGATATTGCTACAAAGCGGAACACCAAATGCTTCACAATCTCTTGTCATCATCGGCGGTCCGAAAAGTTTTACATTTATACCAAGCGTTTTCATCGCCCAAACATTTGATCTTGCAACTCTTGAGCGAAAAATATCACCGATTATCGCTACATTCAGGTTTTCAAGTCTTCCTTTGTTTTCGTAAATCGTAAGCAAATCAAGCAAACATTGAGTCGGGTGCTCGTTTAAGCCGTCTCCGGCATTTACTACGCTCGCGCTTGCATTATCAGCGATGAATTTTGCAGTGCCGCTACTTGCGTGTCGCACAACGAAAATATCGGTTTTCATCGCCTCCATATTTTTTATCGTATCGATTAGAGATTCGCCTTTTTTTGTGCTGCTTACGCTGCTTGAAAAATTTATCGCATCCGCGCCAAGTCTTTTTGCAGCGATTTCAAAGCTGGTTCTTGTTCTTGTAGAATTTTCAAAAAATGCGTTTATTACGGTTTTTCCGCGAAGTGAATCAGCTTTTTTAACAGGACTTTTATTAAGCTCCTTAAATTTCAAAGCAAGACGCAATATATCGAAAATATCGTCTTTGCTTAGATCTTTCATACTGATTAAATCTTTTTTTGTATAAGGCATCGATTTTCCTTTGAAGTTTAAATTGCGCCATTTTATAAAATTTTTGCTAATGAAACGCTAAAATTTACATTTTACATTAAATTTTGTTTGCTATAATCTGCAAATTTTCAGGAGTTTTTTTATGAGATTTTTTTTGATTTTTATTTTGGCGGTAAGTTTCAGTTTCGCTTTTGATTTCAGCATTTTTCCTAAGGCGAAAAATGGCGAAATTATGCAAATTTTAGAGCTTGCACCGCTTGAAAACGAAGATGAAAAATTGGTTAAAATAGAGTTCGGTAAAAATTTAGAGCTCGATTGTAACAGCTATTTTTTTACCGACGGAAATTTAACGAATCAAAATTTAAAAGGTTTCGGATACGAATATTATAAATTTAAAGCCAAAGGCTTATTAGCCGGAACTTTGATGTATTGCGGTGATGGTGTTAAAAAAGAAAAATTTGTAAAATTCGAACCGGAAATTTACAAAAAATACAGTTCAAAACTTCCATTTGTTTTTTATACACCAAAAGATGTAAAAGTAAAATATAGCATCTTTTCGCTAGAAAAATCGGAAATTTTGGATAAAAAAGCCAAATAGTGAAATTTTTAACTCAAAGCGCGACAAATCAGCGTAAATTCGGTGTAGTTTTAAGCTACGCAAATATTTTTTTAAGCACAATATCGGCTCTTATCTATACGCCGTTTTTTTTACGAATGATGGGACAGGCGGAATATGGACTTTACTCACTTGCTTCAAGTGTAATCGGCTATTTGGCGATACTTGATTTCGGTTTTGGAAACGCCGTTATCGTATATACTTCAAAATACATCGCAAACGGTGATAAAAAAGCTGAAAAAACGCTTCACGGCACAATTTTCAGTGTATATCTGATAATTAGCATTTTTGCGATTATTTCAGGAATTATCATTACATATTTTGCAGGCGATATTTTTGGTGCAAAACTCAGTGATTATGAAATTTCGAAACTTCAGATTATGTTTTTATTATTAACGCTAAATCTTGCGCTTACTTTTATTTTCAGTATCTATTCTACGATTTTAAACGCATACGAAAATTTTATTTTTATGAAACTTATGAATATTTTTCGAACGATTATGCTTCCTGTTTTAGCTATACCGGTGCTTTTTTTAGGATACCGCGCTGTTTGTATTATAGTGATACTTACAGTGATAAATATAGTTTGTATTTTGGCTGATTTTTTCTATTGCCGCAAAACGGTAAGGCCAGAAATAAGCGTGTTAAACTTTGATTTTAGTGTGCTTAAAAACATTTTCGGATATTCTTTTTTCATTTTTTTGGGAATTGTTGTCGATCAGGTTAATTGGAGTGTTGCAAATTTTATACTCGGCATATTTTGCGGTGCAAAGGAAGTCGCGATTTATGCTGTTGCGATTGTGATAAACGGCACATTTATCACGCTTTCCGTGACAATCAGCTCGGTGATGCTTCCAAAAGTCGCAAAAATGGTAAGTCTTGGCAGTAAAGATAGCGAAATGACCGACGAATTTATCAAAATCGCCCGCCTGCAATTTTATATAATTTTTCTTATAGCTTCGCTTTTTGTAATTTTCGGGCGCGAGTTTATTATACTTTGGGCAGGAAAAAATTATGAGCAAAGTTATTTTGTAGCGCTCATTTTAGTGCTTCCAATAACAATTCCTTTGATTCAGAATTTAGGAATTTCAATTTTGCAGGCAAAAAATCGTGTTAAATTTCGCTCAATCGGAGCCTTTTTAATGACTTTTGCAAATATCGCAATTTCAATTCCGCTTGCCGAAAAATACGGCGCAATCGGTGCAGCTATCGGGACAGGCGTGACAATTTTTGCTTTTAATGCGGTTATTATGAATTTTTATTATCATTTAAGAATAAAACTGGATATTTTAAAATTTTGGCGAAATATTTTTAAAATGATGTTCTTTATGCTTTTCGGAGTTGCTTTTATTTTAATTTTTGATTATTTTACAAATTACGGCGGCTTGAAATTTCTGCTTGTTTTAGGAACGCTTTATATCATTATCTATACGCTGATTTGCGTTAAATTTATTATGAATGATTATGAAATTTCAATTTTAAGATCTGTTTTTGCAAAAATTAGGATAAAAATATGAAAAATGTAATTAACATGGTTGTTCAAAAAGATCGCTGTATAGGTTGTTCTGTGTGCGCAGGAATTTGTCCTACGGACGCTTTAGAGATGAAATTTAATGAAAGTGGAAATTTACAGCCCGTTTTGGTTGGAAAATGCCTTGAAAAATGCGATATTTGTATAAAAAATTGCCCCTTCAATGAAATTATTTCTACCGAACAGGGACTTGGAAATTTTGTAAAAACTTACGAGTTCAGTTTAAAAAACGATGAAAAGCGTTTAAAAAGTGCAAGTGGCGGAGCCGGAAATTATATATTAACCGAGATTTTAAAAAGAAAATTGGCAGACAAAATAATAAGTGTGCGTCAAGGAGAAAAATATCTTTTTGAATTTGGCGTTTTTGATGATTTAAAATCGCTTGAAATGGCTCGAAGTTCGGCTTATTATCCGGTTGATTTCAGTAAAATGGTGCGTTATATTTTATCACACGATGAAACTTACGCTATCACGGCGCTTCCTTGTTTAGCGCGCTCTTTAAGACTTCTTCAAAAAAATAATTTTAAGTTTAGAAAAAGAGTTAAGTTTATAATTTCTTTGGTTTGCGGCGGCACAAAGTCTGCAAATTTTGCCCAAAAATGCGCTGATATAGCTTTTGTGCGCAAAAATATTGAACTTAAAAAAGTAAATTTCAGAGAAAAAATAAGTGGCAAAAATGCGCTTAATTTTGCTTTTAAATTTACATCAAAAAACAGTGAAACTGCACTGTTTGACAGATTTAAAAATATTGATTTTTGGAATTTAAGAGCTTTTACGCCGCTTGCCTGCAATAACTGCAACGATACATTTGCCACGCACGCGGATATTACTTTAATGGATGCGTGGCTTGATAAGAATATAGACGATTTTAGGGGCACCAGTCTTATTATTTTAAGAAATGAAACTTTGTTTGAAATTTTTGAAAACTGCAAAGAAAATTTGGCTGAAATTTCGCCTGAGAATGTCTTAAAAGCACAGCTTGGCGTTGTTAAAAATAAAGAGCTGTTTTTTAGTAAAAAAGGAAATTTTATAGAGCGTAAAATTTTAAAAATAAAACTTGAAATTCAAAAATACAGCGCCGAAAATTACGATTGCGAAGATTTTATCCGAATACGCCTGAAAAAGCTGAATTTTTGGGTAAAATTGGACGCGAAAATCAAAACCGCAAAGTATCTGATTAAAAAAATTTTAGGAATAAAACAATGAAAATAGCGATATTCACGCTACCTTTGATAAATAATTACGGTGGAATTTTACAAGCTTTTGCACTTTTTAAAACTTTGCAAAGTTTAGGGCACGACGTGATTTTGTTAAATTTCAAGCCTAAAAATTTGAGTAAATTTTCTATTTTATATTTTAAATTTTTGATTGCAAAAACGTTTATAGCCCGCCATAAAGGCGCAAAATTTGAAAATATAAAACAAGATGAAGGTGCAAAAAAATTCATACTTGAAAATTTCACTTTAAGTCCTGAAATTCGCACGAAAGAAGAGCTTTACAGATATGTCAAAACGACTGATTTTGACGCGATTGCAGTTGGTAGCGATCAGGTTTTAAGACCTGAGTTTTTAGGTGAGTTTAAGGATGATTTTTCGCTTCATTTTGTGAATGAAAAAGTTATAAAAATTTTATATGCGGGATCTTTCGGCGGTGCCGAATTTCAAGGCGAAAACGCTAAATTTCATGCTTTAAATTTCGCTAAGTTTAAAGCTGTTTCCGTGCGTGAAAAAAATGCTGTTGAAATTTTTGAGAGAAATTTTGAAAGAAAACCGCTTTGGGTGCTAGATCCTACGCTTTTGGCAAATTCTAAAATTTATGATTTTTCTAATAAAAACGCACAAAAAAACTACATTTTTGCCTATATTTTGGATCCTGATGAAAGTAAAAAAGCGTTTTTGCAAATAGCGGCAAAAGAAAAAAATGTAAAAATCATAGAATTAAATGATTTAAGCTTAGTTCGCCCAAGTCCACAAGAATGGATTAGTTTAATCAAAAATGCGGCTTTTGTGGTAACTGACAGTTTTCATGGCTGTGTATTCAGCGTGATTTTTCACAAAAATTTTTATACTTTTACAAATGAAAAGCGCGGAAATGATAGAATTGTTTCGCTTTTGGAAATGTTAAATTTAACTTCTCGCTTTATAGATGAAGATATAGAAATGAGTGATATTTCGTGGGAAAAAGTTGATAAAATTTTAAAAATCAAGCAAGAAATTTCGCTTAATTTTTTGAAAGAAAGTTTGAAATGAAAAATTTAGTAAGTATTATTGTGCCGGTTTTCAATACGGAAAAATATCTTAAGCGCTGCGTGGAAAGTTTGTTAAATCAGGATTATAAAAATATTGAAATTTTACTTATTGATGATGGAAGCAGTGATAAAAGCGGTGAGATTTGCGAAGAATATTCCAAAAATTTCAGCTTCATTAAAACTTTTCATAAAACAAACGGTGGCGCAAGCAGCGCACGGAACATCGGGCTTTCACAAATTAAAGGCGAGTTTTTTTGTTTTGTTGATAGTGACGATTTTGTAGATAGCGATTATGTCGGCGCGATGATAAAAACGGCACGTGAAAAATCTTGCGATATAGTTTGTACGCCACGTATAAAAAGCTCTAAAACAGGAGTTTTTGAGCGTGATTTTGTGATTATGGATTTTATATATGATTTAGCTTGTCATTACAATTTTTATTCATGTTTGAAGCTTTTTAAAACTTCTTTGCTTGGTAAAATCAAATTTGACACGCGAATAAAAGTAGGCGAAGATTTCGATTTTACTTCGCAAATGCTTTTAAAAGCGCGTAAAATAGGACTTTTAAGCAAGCCTACTTATCACTATTTTTATAGTGATACTTCAATTATGCGTTCGAATTTCAGTGAAAAATTTGACTCGCAACGCATAAGTTATGAAAATTTTATAAAACGCTGCAAAAAAGATTATCCGCAATTTTTAAATGATGCTTATTATTACGCTGTGCTTGTGCTTTTCGGGCTTTATTACAGATCAAGAGGAGTCCGCGGTTTTGAAAAATTAAATGAAAATTATGTAAAAGAAATTTCAAAATTTGCACCTTTTATTTATAAGAATCCGCTTGTAAAGTTGAAATTTAAAGCCGTTGTTTTTGCATTTTCGAACTTTTTTTGGCTTATAAAAAGGCTTAAAAAATGAAAATCTGTTTTGTTATTTCAGGACTTTCGCAGGGCGGGGCTGAACGCGTTTTAAGCGTTTTGGCAAATTATTTAAGCGTCCGGCATGAAATTACTATTTTAAAATTTGATGAAAATAAGCCTTTTTATGAAATTTTACCGGATATAGAAATTATCAGCACGCATTCAGGCGTCGGTAATAAGGGCTTTTTTGGCAATTTAACAAAAAGGTTTGATAAATTTTTATCTATTAGAAAATTTCTTAAAACGTATAAATTTGACGTTGTAATCAGCTTTTTGGATGCGATAAATGTGCTTACACTTTTGGCAAATTCAGGTTTAAAAAACAAAATAATAATTAGCGAACACACAAATCATACATTTTTAAAAAGCCTTGTTTGGCGAGCTTTAAAACGCATTACATATCCAAGCGCAGCCGGACTTTCAATGCTTAGTAAATTCGACTATGATTTTTATACATTTGTAAAAAAACGTGCTATTTTGCAAAATCCGATGTTTGAGACATCTTACAAAGATAATTTTAAAAAAGAGAATTTGATTTTAGCTGCAGGACGGCTAATAAATTTTAAGGGTTTTGACATTTTTTTAAAAGCTGTTTCTAAAATTTCGCCTGAAATTTTGAAAAGTTGGAAAATCATTATCGCAGGCGACGGCGAAGAAAGAAAAAATTTGGAAAATTTAGCGCGGGAACTTAACGTAAATGTGTGTTTTGCGGGTTTTGTAAAAAACATTGACGAGCTTTATGCAAAAGCAAAAATCGTAGTAGTAACAAGTCGCGCTGAGGGATTTTGTAATATTTTAATGGAGAGCATTTTTTTTAATTGCGCCAGAATTTCCACAAATTGCGTCGCAGGTCCAAGCGATCTTATAAATGACGGCGTTGACGGATTTTTATGTGCTGTGGATGATGAAAATGAAATCGCAAAAAAGCTTGAAATTTTAATAAAAGATGAAAATTTAAGAGACAAATTTGTCTTGGCTGCAAATAGAAGACGCGAAAATTTCAGCGTGCGGAATATCGGCGAAAAATGGATAAAATTTATTAAGGAGTGTATAAGTGAAACCGCTAATTAGCGTGATTGTGCCGGTTTTTAATGTAGCGGAGTTTTTAGATGACTGCATTAAAAGTCTGCTAAATCAAAGTTATGAGAATTTTGAAATTTTACTGATTGATGATGGAAGCGGTGATAAAAGTCTTGAAATTTGTCAAAATTTTGCAAAAAAAGAGCCTAAAATTCGCGTGTTTTCCAAACAAAACGGCGGGCAGGGAAGTGCCAGAAATTTAGGTCTTGATAATGCAAAAGGTGAATTTATATGTTTTGTAGACAGTGATGATATTTTAGCAAGCGGGTTTTTAGATAAAACTTTTGAAATTTTAAAGCAAAATAACGTAAAAATGGCGATGTGCGCTTATGCGCCGTTTGTTGATGCGAGTGAAATTTCAAATATCGAAAGTGTAAAAAGCGAAGTTAAAATTTTAAACGATAAAGAGATTTTTAAAGAAATTTTTCTTGCAAATCCTGCTTTTGGAACGGCTGTTTGGCGAAATCTTTATCATAAAAGCATATTTGAAAAATTACGTTTTCCGCAAAATCAAATATATGAAGATGTCGCAATTGCATTTGAAATTTTTAATAATGCTGAAAAAGCGGCTTTTTGCAATGAAACTTTATATTTTTACCGTCTTAGAGCCGGTTCTACTACAAATTCATTCAGCAAACGTCATTTACAGGCTGAAATTTCAGTTAAAAATTTTTGTGAAAAAGTGGTAAAAAAATATCCGGATTTAAAAAAAATGGCAAATTTCGCTATTTGCGACAGTATGACAAGCATCAGTATAATGATTTTAAAAGACGGTGCGAAAGAATTTTATCCTAAGATTACGGAATTTTTACCGTTTTTAAGAGAGAATTTTATGAACATTTTAAAACAAAAAAACTATTCTAAAATTAAAAAAATAGAGATGATTTTATTAAGCATTAGTCCGAAAATGCTGAATTTGGCGCTGAAATTTTATAAAAGGATGAGAAATTGAAAATTCTTTTTGTTATAGCGGCACTTAAAAATGGCGGAGCTGAGCGAGTTTTACAGGTTTTGGTAAATCATTTTTGCGCTAAATTCGAAGTTTGCGTCGCTGTTTTGCAAGATGATGAAAAACTTTATAAATTTGACGAGCGTGTAAAATTTTTGTATTTAAATGTCTATAAAAGCAATCTTAAATTTGCAAAATATCGCATTTTAAGACAAACTTTCAAAGAGCAAAATCCTGATTTAATTATAAGTTTTATTGATTGGACAAATGTCGCTTGCGTAATTGCAAATTTCGGACTTAATTATAAGCTTATCTGCACCGAGCACAACAGTCACGAGTTTTTAAAAAGTGGAATTTTTACTTTTGTGCGAAATTTCTGTTATAAAAGAGCCGATTTTCTGAGCGTTTTAACACACAGTGATCTGAAATATTATAAAAAATTCGTAAAAAACGCGGAAGTAGTTTATAATCCTTTTTTCGGTGAAATTTCAAACGAAAATTTTAAAAAAGAAAACTCCGTTATCAGCGTCGGAAGACTTGAAAAAGTAAAAGGTTATGAAATCTATTTTGAAGCGCTTTCATTGATGGATAAAACGTTGCTTAAACAATATAAAATTTATGTTGCAGGTGATGGAAGTGAGCGCGAAAATTTGCAAAATTCAGCCAAAAATTTAGGTTTAAATGTCATTTTTCTTGGTCATCAAAAAAACATAGCCGAATTTTATAAAAAATCTAAAATTTTTGTCATAAGTTCTTTTAGCGAAGGACTTTCAAATGTTTTAATCGAAAGCGCGTTTTATAAATGCGCCAGAATATCAAGTGCTACAGTTGGCGCAAAAGAGCTTATAAAAGATAGAAAAAACGGGCTTTTATTTAAAATCGGTGACGCAAAAGAGCTTGCAAAAAAACTTGAAATTTTAATGAAAGATGAAAATTTACAAAAAAAACTGATAGAAAATGCAGATGAAAGTTTGGTAAATTTTATGCCGGGTAAAATTTTAAAGCAATGGGAAAAAATCATAGAAACGGTAGTAAATAAATGAAAAAATTAGCAGTTTTTATATATTCTATGGCGGGCGGCGGAGCTGAAAAAGTTGTCAGCAATCAGCTTGATGCGCTTTGTAGAAAATATGAAGTACATTTGGTTTTAATGAACGACAGAATTTATTATGATTTGCCAAAAGGCGTGACAGTGCATTTTATAGAGCATTCGGCACCTTTTGAAAATGGTATTAAAAAGCTTTTAAAATTACCTTTTTTAGCTATTCGTTATAAAAAACTCTGTAAAAAATTAGGCATTGACATTCATTTTGTATGTATGGAACGGCCGTGTTTTATAAGTGTTCTTGCCAGGATGTTTGGAATGAGCGGCACTTTGATTTTAAATGAAGGTGCGACGCCTTCGGTTATTTATTCAAAAAAATGTTTAAAATCAAGCATCAGTAAGTTTCTTATAAAATGGCTTTATCCGAAGTCGGATTTTATTTTTCCAAACTCACTTGGAAATTTAGCCGATTTAAGAGATAATTTTAACATCGCACCGCAAAAAATGCAGGTTTTATATAATGCTATTAATTTAGACGAAATCAGTGTAAAATCAACCGAAAAAATTTCACAGGAAAAGCCGTTTTTCCTAAGTATAGGCAGACTTGATAATGGAAAAAATCATGAACTTTTAATAAGAGCTTATGCAAATTTAAAAAACAATGATAAAGATTTGCTTATTTTAGGTGAGGGCGTTTTAAGGGAACATCTGCAAAATGTAATTAACGAGCTCGGATTACAAGAACGCGTAAAATTGCTCGGTTTTGAAAAAAATCCTTATAAATATCTGAGCAAATGTTATGCATTTGTTTTTGTCAGTCTTTTTGAGGGTTTTTCAAATGCTTTGATTGAAGCTTTGGCGTGCGGAAAAATGATAATAAGCAGCGATCACAAAAGCGGCGCAAGAGAGCTTTTGGGAGATGATGAATGGGGAGTTCTGGTTCCTGTCGGAGATCAAAAAGCTACACAAAATGCAATGCAAAAAGCGCTTAATGATGAAAATTATGTAAAATTTTATGAAAAAAAGGCTAAAATAAGAGCTTTGTTTTTTGACAAGAATAAAATTTGCGAAACTTTGATAGAAAAAATTGGAGAAATTGATGCAGGATCTTAAAAATTCAAAATTTAAAATTGATTTTCAAAGATTTAAATTTATAAAATTTATAACTCATTTCGAGCTTTTGAGCAAGCTTAGCTGGATGATCATAATAGCCTTTTTGTTTAGTTTTTCAGTTAGACTTTATTGGGTGGTTTGGGCGAACGATTATCCGGAGCTTTTTTGGAATGATGATATTATGATAAATACAAATGACGGTTATGCCTTTGCTGAGGGTGCAAGAGACCGCTTGGCAGGTTTTCATCAACCAAACGATCTTAGTTATATAAATTTTCCGCTTTCCATAATAACGGCTTGGCTGGTTAAAATTTTGCCGTTCAGTTTTGAACGTATTATTTTATATATGAGCGCATTTTTCAGTTCTTTGATTGTAATTCCGATACTTCTTATTTCATCCGAGTTTCGCTGCATTAGAGCGGGTTTTATCGGTTCTTTAATAGCTTGCGTGACAAACAGTTACTATAACCGCACAATGGTCGGATATTATGATACCGATATGTTAAACATCGTTTTAGCGATGTTTATTTTGTGGGTACTTATTAGAAGCACTATAAAAAATGATAAGTTTTGTTTTATCTATATCGGTTTTTTTGTTACTTTTTACAATTGGTGGTATCCATCAAGCTTTTCGCTAAATTCGGCTATGCTTGGCGCTTTTTTGATTTATACGATTGTTTTTCAAAGAAAGCGTGTTTTTAATTTTCAAGTAATGATTTTAATGCTTGCGGCGCTAATTTCGATTCCGCTTTATCTTAAAATTTTACTTTTGATTGCTATTACTTTTGCGTTTTGGAAAAAATCAGATTTTTTTGCAGATACAAAGCATTTAACAATAACGGGTGGAGCAGTTTTGCTTCTTTTTATATTAAACGGCGGACTTTCGCCTATTTTGTTTCAACTTAAATTTTATATTTTTCGCGGTTTTGCTGATCACGCCGATATTTTAAGCAATGCCGATAAAATTGTTTATAAATTTTATAATGTTAATCAAACTATACAGGAATCAGGTTTTGTAAGTCCTGAAATTTTTATGCAAAGAATAAGCTCAAATGTAATTGTTTTTATGCTTTCATTGGCCGGTTTTGTGCTTTTGTGTTTTAAGCACAAAGAATTTTTGCTTTCTTTGCCTGTTTTGCTTCTTGGCTTTATGGCGATAAAAGCGGGACTTAGATTTACAATTTATTCTGTTGGCGTTATGGGGCTTGGTTTCGGATATTTAGCATATTATTTAATCAAAATTTTGCAGCTTCCAAAGTATATGCAACGAATTTTGCTTTTAATTATTACGATTCTCGCGCTTTATCCGTCGATAATTCATATTAAAATGTATCTTTCCGCAAGCGTTTTTTATAGAAGCGAAGTTGAAATTTTAGATAAATATAAAAATATCGCGGATCGTGAAGATTACACGCTTTCATGGTGGGATTACGGCTATCCGATTCGTTATTACAGTGATACAAAAACATTAATTGACGGTGGAAAACACCTTGGAAACGATAATTTTCCTGTCAGTTTCGCTCTTTTTAAAGATCAGACAAGCGCTGCAAATATGGCGCGCATAGATGTAGAGTTTACGGAGAGAAATTTTTATGAAAAATTTGACGATAAATACAAACAAATTTTACTGGAATATAACTATAAACCCGAACAAATGAATGAATTTTTGCTCTCTTTACGCTCAAAAAATTTGCCGCTTCCAAGAAAAACGCGCGATGTTTATTTTTATTTGCCCGATCGTATGCTAAATATTTTTTCGACCGTTACAAAGTTTTCAAATCTTGACATAATGGACGGAAAAGAATTTCCTGATAGAACTTATATAGTAAGCGATAATTATAAAGTCAGCAATTCAGGTGTTGAAATAGGCAACGGAATTCGCATAAATCCTGATTTTATGAGTTTAAATTTTGAAGGTCAAAAACTTCCGATAAATACGCTATATGTAACTAATTATGACGAAAAAGGAAAACTGAAAGTGGCGACTAATACAATAGACAGCTCATCGCCGCTATTTATAATCGTTATGAAAGATTACGGCAGGATTTTAATACTTGATGAAACAATGCTGAAATCGACATATATTCAACTTTATGTACTTGAAAATTATGACAGAGATCTTTATGAACCTGTGATTTTATCACCGGTGGCTAAAATTTACAGATTAAAAAAGTAAAAAAATGACTGAATTTTTAAGAAATTTTGATATGAAATTTTTAAACTTGCAAATGGAAATAAAATGGCACGAATAGGTTTTCTTTCACACGCCGATATGAGCCTCTATTTTTTTCGCGCTCCTATTATGAGAGAGCTTAAAAAACGCGGACACGAAGTGTTTGCAATTGCACCAAAAGGTGATTATAGCGAAATTTTAGCGCGCGAGTTCAATAGCATTACTTATGAACTTGATAAAGCAAGCGTAAATCCTTTAAAAGTGCTTAAAAATTCACACAACTTAGCCCGAAATTTAGCCGACTTACACCTTGATATGCTTCAAACTTCAGCACATAAATCAAACGTTTTCGGCACATTCGCCGCTAAAAAAGCAGGTATTCCTGTAGTAATAAATTTAGTTGAAGGACTTGGAAGTTTTTATATAGATACTGATTTAAAATCTAAAATAATAAAATTTGTTCTTGAAAAACTTTATAAAAAAGCGTTCAAATTAAGCAACGGTTGCATTTTTGTAAATGACAGCAACCCTGGTTATATGTTTTCACGCGGTTTAATTTCGAAAGAAAAAATTTTCCGTATCAAAAGTGTCGGCGTGGATTTAATAAAATTTGATGAGAGTAAATATCAAAAGCTTGATTTCGGCGGTAAAAAAGTTGTTTTAATGATGGGAAGAGCGCTTTGGCATAAAGGAATTAGAGAATTTTACAAAGCTGCTGAAATTTTAAAAGAGCGCAAAGATTGCGTTTTCGTTTTTGTTGGCGATATTTTTGAAGGAAACAGATCGAGTGCCGATGAAAATTTTCTAAAAAATAAAACGGTAAAGTGGCTTGGTTGGCGAAATGATGTCTGCGAACTTTATAAAAGTGCCGATATTTTTGTACTTCCAAGCTATAAAGAGGGATTTCCACGCACGGTTTTAGAGGCAATGGCGATGAAAATTCCTTGCATTGTAAGTGATTGTGAGGGCTCTGTAGAAGCTGTAAAAGACGGAGAAACAGGGCTGATTTGTAAAATGAAAAATGCAAAAGATTTGGCGGATAAAATTACACGCCTTTTAGACGATGAAAATTTGGCGAAAAATTTGGCGAAAAATGCGTATGAACGCGTTGTAAAAGAATTCGACGAACGAATAATTGCTAAAAAATATATTGAAGTTTATGGAAAATTTATAGATGTATAGGTTTTTTTTAAAAAGAATTTTAGATTTTTTAATGGCTTTGATTTTGATAATTTTAACATCGCCTTTAATGTTGATTACATATTTTTTAATTAAAAAACATATAAGCAAAAACGCGATTTTTACACAACTTCGCCCTGGTTTAAATGAAAAAATTTTTAAAATTTATAAGTTTAAAACAATGAACGATGAATGTGATGAAAATGGAAAACTTTTGCCTGATGAACTTCGCTTGAATGATTACGGTAAGAAAATCAGAGCTCTAAGTCTTGATGAATTGCTGCAACTTTTCAATGTTTTAAAAGGTGATATGAGTTTTATAGGGCCTCGTCCTTTATTGCCGGAATACCTGCCGCTTTATAATGACGAACAAAAACTTCGCCACAGTGTGCGTCCGGGCATTACAGGCTTGGCGCAAGTTAACGGCAGAAACGCTATTTCATGGCGGAAAAAGTTTGAGTTCGACACATTTTACGCAAAAAATTTAAGTTTTTTACTGGATATTAAAATCGCATTTTTAACAGTTAAAAAAGTCATTAAAAAAGAGGGCGTAAATAAAGATGGAATGGCAACTACGGAGAAATTTAATGGCAAAAACTGAAATTTACATTTACGGTGCAAGCGGTCATGGTAAAGTCATAGCGGATATCGCACGCGATAACGGTTATGAAAGAATTGTTTTTTTAGATGATAACGGCAATATGAAATTCAGTCCTTGCTTACCGAAAGCGGATATAATTATAGCAATCGGTGATAATTTTACGCGTGAGAAAATTCAAAAAAAAGTTGTGAGCGCCGGATTTAACGTGGTAAATTTAATTCACAGCTCAGCCGTTGTTTCAAAAAGCGCGAAGTTCGGCAAAGGAATTGTCGTAATGCCGCGTGCCGTAATAAATGCGGACGCCGTAATAAAAGACGGAGCGATTATAAATACAGGTGCAGTTGTTGAACATGATTGCGTTATAGGTAAGTTTTCTCATCTTAGCCCGAACGCAGCGATTGCAGGCGGCGTGATTGTTGGCGATAGAGTGCATTTAGGAATTTTAAGTGCCGTTATTCAACAAATTACAATAGGTAAAAATTCAAAAATCGGAGCGGGCGCTGCAGTCATAAAAGATATACCGGCAGATAGTGTAGCAGTTGGTGTTCCTGCTAAAGTTATTCATAACATTTAGCAGGAATTTGTCAAAAAGTGTTAAAATATCACAAAATTTTATAAAATATAAGGAGCCGAAATGGCAAGAGTGTTTTTAAGTCCGCCGAATATGGGCGGTAATGAGCTGAAATATATAAAAAAAGTTTTTGAAAGTAATTATATAGCGCCGCTTGGCGAATATGTCAATAAGTTTGAAAATGCCGTTAAACAGTATTGCGACGTCAAAGATGCGCTTGCGTTAAATGCGGGAACAGCCGCACTCCACCTTGCACTTCGTGTTTTTGATATAAAAAACGGCGATGCGGTTATGGCTTCAAGTTTCACATTTATGGCTTCCGTTAATCCTATTTTATATGAAAGATGTGAGCCGATTTTGATTGATTGCGATGAAAGTTGGAATTTAAGTCCGAAACTTTTAAAAAAAGCTATTAAGCAAGCGCCTAAAAAACCGAAAGCTTTAATTGTTACGCATCTTTACGGACAAGCCGCAAAAATGGACGAAATACTTGAAATTTGCAAAAATGAAAATATTGTAGTCATTGAAGACGCTGCTGAAGCTTTGGGCGGTTTTTATAAAGGAAAATCGCTCGGTTCGATAGGAAATTTAGGTGCTTTGAGTTTTAACGGAAATAAAATAATCACAACAAGCGGTGGCGGAATGCTTATAGGAAATGATGAAAAACTTGTCGAAAAAGCAAGATTTTACAGCACTCAGGCAAGAGAACCTTTACTTCATTACGAACATAAAGACTATGGATATAATTATCGTCTTAGTAATGTTTTAGGAGCTATCGGCGTTGGTCAAATGGAGGTTTTGCATAAGAGAGTGGAACGAAAACGCGAAATTTTCGAGCTTTATAAAAATCTTTTTAAAGATATTGATGTTAAATTTATGCCTGAAATTGAAAATTCAAAAGGAAACAGATGGCTTACAACATTGGTTTTCAAAGAAAAAAATGCGCATTTAAAAATAATTGATGCGCTAAATAAAGCCGATATAGAAAGTCGGCCGCTTTGGAAACCTATGCACTTGCAACCGATTTTCAAAAATGCTATTTCAGTTGTGGACGGCACAAGCGAAAATTTATTTGAACGCGGAATTTGTCTTCCAAGCGGAAGTGATATGAGCGACGAAACAGTTGAAAGAGTCGCTAATATCATAAAGGAAAATTTATGATTTTCAAGCCAACAAAATTTAAAAGATTTACATTTTTTTTATTTGTTGATATTTTAATCAGTATTCTTTCAGTATATATCGCTTTTTTGCTTCGTTTTAGCGGCGATATACCGAATGAATTTTATAAAGGTGCTTTACTTAGCACATTTGTAATTACGGCGTTTCGTATATTTTATATTTGGCTTTTTAGAATTTATATGGTTCCATGGCGATTTTTCGGACTTTATGAAGCTAAAAAGCTCTTTTATATACATTTACTGACAGCAATCAGTTTTACAATTATTTTTACTTTTTTCAGCTATATATTTAATCCTTTTCCACGCAGTGTTATCGTTATAGACGCTGCAATTTGTTATTTGCTTATCAGCGGAATTCGCATTTCAAAAAGAATGTTTTTAGACAGCAAAAAAGATCTTACAAACAACGAACCTTGTTTGGTTGTCGGCGCTACGAGCAAAACTTTTCAAGTTTTAAAAGGAATGAGAAGAAAATATATAAATTACTATCCTGTCGGCGTAGTTGACGGTAGAGCTGAATTGGTAGGCACATATTGTGAAAATTTTGTAGTAAAAAGCAAAGATAAAATTCCAAAAATCATAAAAGAAACAGGCGTAAAAACGGCTATTATAGCTTTGGCGCTTGATCCGATCGATTTAAAAGATTTGTATGATGAGTTAATCAATTACGGTTTAAAAGATATAAAAATTTTTTCACTTATTGAAAATGAAAAAGATAAAATTAGAGATATTTCAATTGAAGATTTACTTGCAAGAAAACCAAAAGATCTGGATAATAAAGCAATTGAAAAATTCATAAAAGACAAAGTTGTAATGGTAACCGGAGCCGGCGGCACAATAGGAAGTGAAATTTGCAAACAATGTCTGAAATTTGGTGCAAAACGCCTTATAATGGTGGATCATAGCGAATATAATCTTTATAAAATCGATCAGGAAACGAATCAGGATAAGCGAAATGTTTTAAAAATGATGAATATTATTCATTATGACGAATTTCGCGCTGTTTTTGAAGAATTTCATCCTGAAGTTATAGTTCATGCAGCTGCTTACAAACATGTACCGATGTGCGAATACAATCCGTTTCAGGCAATAGAAAATAATATTTTAGGTATGAAATATTTGACCGATTTGGCAATTGAGTTTAAAGTTAAAAAACTCGTTTTAATCTCAACAGATAAAGCTGTAAGACCAACCAGCATAATGGGTACAACAAAACGCATTTGTGAGCTTTACGGACTAAACTCATCTACAAATGATACTCAAATTGTAGCAGTTAGATTTGGAAATGTGCTTGGAAGTAGTGGCAGCGTGATTCCAAAATTTAAAAAACAGATTGAAAATAACGAACCTTTAAGCGTAACTCATCCGGATATTGTAAGATATTTTATGCTTGTCAGTGAAGCTTGCCAGCTTGTGCTTCAAGCAGCTTCCATCGCGAAAGGTGGCGAACTTTTTGTGCTTGATATGGGTGAACCGGTTAAAATTGTCGATTTGGCAAATCGTATGCTTCAACTTGCTGGAAAACCTAATTTGGGTATAAAATTCGTAGGACTTCGTCCGGGAGAAAAACTTTTTGAAGAGCTTATTGTTGATGAAAACGACAAAATGACGGAGTATAAATCAATTTTTGTAACGCATTCAAATAAATATGATATAAACAAATTAAACGAACAAATAAAAGAGCTTTTGAAACTGAAAACAACAGATGAAATTGTAAATTATTTAACTCAAATTGTTCCTGAATTTCATCACAATAAAGGCGGTCAATGTTAATCAAAGAAATACAGGAATTTCAACAAATTCGCTACAAAGCAAGAGCTTATATGTGTTATCTCTTTAATAGAAATATTCCGAATAATTTACCTGGAGTCAGTGCTGAGCTGATACATTCAGGATTTGAGAAAATGGTTCATGAAAATATGAATTTTGAAGCGCTTTACATACTTGATTCAAACGGGTTTCAAGTTGAAAACAATATTTCATTGATTGATAAAAATCGCGTCGGAAAAGGTGAAAACCGCACCAATCGCTCTTATTATTACAGGGCGGTGCGCGAAAAACGTTGCGTGCTGACAGATCCGTATCCGTCAAAACTGACAAATGAACTTTGTGTTACTGCCGGTTATCCTATATATGACGATAAAGGAGAACTGAAATTCGTAGCTTGTGTTGATATCGGGCTTTATGCGCTTTTAAATATGATCAGTCCAAGCTCTGTTGACAGCACTTTTGGAAGCATAAGCAAAGTGATTTATGCCATTTTTTCGCTTGCGCTTTTGTTTGTTACTGCTTGCCTGTTTTATATCGGTATAAGCAAGATTTTAGTTTCAAATTTTGAGCAGATTGATATAAGTCGTATTTTTGAGCTTACGATTATTCTTACTCTTGCTCTTGCTATTTTTGATTTGATTAAAGCGATTTTTGAAGAAGAGGTTTTAGGAAACGGGTCTGGTAAAGACAGCAGCGGAACTTCAAAAACGATGATTCGTTTTATAGCTTCAATAATCATAGCTTTGGCTATTGAAGCACTTATGCTTGTTTTTAAATTTTCGATTACAAAGCCTGAAAATATCGTATATGCCGTTTATTTAATTTGCGCTGTCGGAATTTTGATTATATCACTCAGTATTTATCTTTGGACATTGAAAAACGGAAAAAAATGGTAGGAATTATAGATTACGGCGCAGGAAATTTAAAAAGTGTGGCAAATGCTTTAAATTTTGTAAATGCAAAATTTAAAATTTTAGATAAGGCAGATGAAATTTTAAATTGTGATAAAATAATTTTACCTGGTGTCGGTGCTTTTGGCGATGCTATGATAAAACTTCGCGCAAAAAATTTAGATGAAGCCATTATAAATTTTATAAAAAGTGGCAAATATTTTCTTGGAATTTGTCTAGGAATGCAACTTTTATTTGAGAAAAGTACCGAATTCGGCGAGTTTGGTGGACTTGGAATTTTAAAAGGTGAGATTATAAAATTTGATAAAACAAAATTTAAAACGGATCTTAAAATTCCGCATGTAGGCTGGAATACAGCTCATTTTAAAAAGCAGACGCCGATAAATTGCGGATTAAAAGAATTTGAATATTTTTACTTTGTGCATTCTTATCATATCATCAGCGATGAAAGTATCGTTTTAGCGACTACAAATTACGGTTATGAGTTTATTAGCGCGATAAATTATGAAAATATCTTCGCTTTTCAGCCTCACCCTGAAAAAAGTGCCGAAAGCGGTATAAAAATTATTAAAAATTTTGTGGAGTTATAATGGAAATTTTACCGGCTATAGATTTAAAAAACGGATTTGCAGTAAGACTTAAAAAAGGCGAAATGAACTCAGCTAAAATTTACAGTGATAAACCATGGGAATTAGCTGAAAAATTTGCCGATTTGGGTGCTAAATGGCTTCATATCGTTGATCTTGACGGTGCTTTTGCAGGAGAAGCTAAAAATGCAAAAACTATAGAAAAAATTGTAAAATCTACAAACCTTAAAATAGAAGTTGGTGGCGGAATAAGAGATGAGGAACGCATAAAATTTTATAAAAATTCAGGTGTTTCGCGTTTTATTTTGGGATCTGCAGCTTTAAAAAATCCTGAATTTGTAAAACAGATGGCAAAAAAATATAAAATTGCCGTCGGAATCGACGCAAAAAACGGTTTTGTAGCTACTGAAGGCTGGGCGGAAGTTTCTAATATAAAAGCTTGCGAACTTGCAAAAATTTACGCTGATGCCGGAGTGGAAGCGATAATCTGCACCGATATAAGTAAAGACGGAATGCTTAGCGGCGTAAATGTAAAATTCAGTGAAGAAATAGCAAAATCAAGCGGCATAAAGACAATTGCAAGCGGCGGCGTAAAAGATTTAAGCGATATAAAAGCCTTAAAACAAAGCGGTAAAATTTATGGTGTAATCGTCGGAAAAGCTTATTATGAAGGTTCTATTGATCTAAAAGAAGCTTTTTTGATTGCAAAATAAAAAATTTAAAAACTGATTATTTGAAATTTAGAAAAATTCTTATGAAATTTTATCTAATTGATAAAATTTTAAACCGCAAAAAAACATTAAATTTTAAAATTCTAAAAACAAAAAAATCGTCAAAATTTCCATAAAATCAAATTTTAAACATAATCGTAGTAAAATAGCAAAATTTTAAATTTTAAAAAGGTAAAAAATGTTTGAAACTATTATCGGTTTGGAAGTTCATTGTCAGTTAAATACTAAAACTAAAATTTTCTGCTCTTGTCCTACGAGTTTCGGTGACAAAGCAAATGTTCACGTTTGTCCTACGTGCTTGGCTTTGCCGGGAGCATTACCGGTTTTAAACAAAGAAGCCGTAAAAAAGGCGATAATGTTTGGAACTGCCGTGAATGCGACAATAAACAAAAAATCTGTTTTTGACAGAAAAAATTATTTTTATCCGGATTTGCCGAAAGCTTATCAAATTTCACAATTTACGATTCCGATTGTTGAACACGGAGAACTTTTTATAAATATAAACGGCGAAAATAAAAGAATCGGTATCACAAGAGCTCACCTTGAAGAAGATGCAGGAAAAAACACACACGAAGAAGGAAGAAGTTTGGTGGATTTAAACCGTGCAGGAACGCCGCTTCTTGAAATTGTAAGCGAGCCTGATATGAGAAGCGGCGATGAAGCTGTTGCGTATCTGAAAAAACTTCACTCTATTTTGAGATTTATAAATATAAGCGATGCAAATATGCAAGAAGGCTCATTTCGCTGCGATGTCAACGTAAGTATTCGTCCAAAAGGTGATGAAAAATTATATACAAGAGTGGAAATCAAAAATCTAAACTCATTTAAATTTGTGCAAAAAGCTATAGAATATGAAGTAGCGCGTCAAATCGATGCTTGGGAAGACGGAAAATATAGCGAACTCGTAGTGCAGGAAACCAGACTTTTTGATACTTCAAATTTTACAACAAGATCTATGAGAAGTAAAGAAGATAGCGCAGAATATCGTTATTTTCCAGATCCTGATTTATTGACCGTTGAAATTTCCGATGAAATGTTGGAAGAAGCAAGAAAAATTCCTGAACTTCCTAATGAGAAAAAAGAGCGGTATATAAATGAGCTCGGTCTTAAAAAAGACGACGCGGAAGTTATTATTTCAAGTTATGAACATGCTAAATTTTTTGAGGATTTGATAAATGCAGGTCATGAACCGAAGCTTTGCGTAACATGGCTGAACGTAGAACTTAACGGAAGACTTAAAAACGGTCTTACAATCGAAGACAGTCCTATAGATAGCGCTAAAATGTCTGATCTTTTAAGCAGAATAGAAGATGGCACGATAAGCCAAAAAGCTGCAAAAGAAGTACTTGATTTTATTATGGAAAACATTGAAATTTCAGTTGATGATGTAATCAAAAAACTCGGATTAAAACAAGTCAGCGATGATGCTACAATTTTAGCTGTAATTGATGCAGTGATTAGTAAAAATGAGCAAAAAGTAGCTGAATATAGAAATGGCAAAGATAAATTATTCGGTTTTTTTGTAGGGCAAGTTATGAAAGAGGGCAAGGGCGCTTTTAATCCTGCTAAAGTAAATGAACTTTTGAAACAAAAATTATGAAAATCGCAATAATTGGCGCAGGAAAATGGGGCAGTGCGCTATTTCACGCTCTTGGCTCAAAAAATGAATGTGTGATAACTTCTTTTCATAAACGTGAAATGAATGGTTTTGTAAGTATTGAAGAGGCATTTGAATGTGAAGTCTTGGTTTTTGTGCTTGCAGCTCAACATACAAGAGAATTTTTAAAAGCAAATTTTAAAAATAAAAATCAAAAAATTTTGGTTGCCTCAAAAGGAATTGAAGCTAAAACGGGCAAATTTTTAAATGAAATTTTCGCCGAATTTACAGATGATAAAAATCTCGCATTTCTTTCAGGTCCTTCTTTTGCGGCGGAAGTTATGCAAAATTTACCTTGCGCTCTTGTAGCAAGCTCAACAAATCATGATTTGGCTAAATTTTACGCTTCACTTTTTCCTAAATTTATTAAAACATATCCTGATGATGATGTAATAGGCGCTGAAATTTGCGGAGCTTACAAAAATGTAATTGCCATTGCAAGCGGAATTTGCGACGGATTAAAACTTGGAAATAATGCAAGAGCAAGCCTTATTTCTCGCGGACTTATAGAAATGGCAAGATTTGGAAAATTTTTTGGCGCGAAAGATCAAACGTTTTTAGGTCTTAGCGGTGCAGGAGATCTTTTTTTAAGCGCTTCCAGTGTGCTTTCAAGAAATTATCGCGTCGGTTTGGGACTTGCAAACGGAAAAAAATTGAATGAAATTTTACGCGAGCTTGGCGAAGTCGCCGAGGGAGTTTATACGGCGGAAGCTATCGTTCGTATCAGCGAAAATAAAGAAATTTACACGCCTATAGCTAGTGAAGTTTTTAAAATTTTAGGCGGAAAATGCGTACAGGAAAGTTTGCAGGATCTTCTTAAAAAAAGATGAAATTTTTATAGTTTCAAAATTTTAAATGTGAAAAAAATAGTGTTAAAATGTTTGTTTAATTTAAAATATCTTAATATTTTAACGTTTAAAAATATAAGTAACTTAAAAATAAGCTAAAAAAATTACAATAATCAGTTGTGAAAATTTATATTTTAAAATAAATCACATGCCTTTTGTGTCAAATAAATAGAATTTTTTAGCGATAAATAAACTATAAAAGCGATTAAAACACTCACAAAACCACAAATATAAAACTTACTGTTTTTAATAAAATTTTAATATCTTTTTAAAACTTTCAGTCGTTTGGCAAATAAGACAATGCTATTGCGTAGCAGTGAAATACAGGCGAAAAGAAAGAAAAAATCGATTTTATTATGAGTTTGCAGATTATAACTGCGATAAAATGCAATATTTAATTTTATTAAAAACATTCATATTCTATACAAATTTAATAATTTTTTTAAATACATTATACGAAATTTAAAATTTTTGATATATATAATGATAAAACCGCATTATAAATTTTTATTTTTTAATGTAATTTTAAGTCCTTTAATCCATTTTCAAATTGATTTTACAGCACGGAAATTTATGCAACGATATAAAGGTTTTAAAAATTTCAAGTTTGCAAATTAAAATTTATTGCTGAACTTTTTAATATGCAATTATTGAAGCATTTTGATTAAGAAGTGGTTTTATTTTGTATCTTTTTCAAGAATTATTTCGGTACTTTCAAGTTTTTTATATTAACTATTTAAAAAAAATATGCTTTTTATCGTATGTTTCGTTTATTGAAATGTAAAGCCGCATTTTATCTATTTTTCTGCTATATCTATTTAAGATATAAAAAATTTCATTACCACGCTTCTACAGATATTTTCAAGTATAATTTTTAATTTAATTATGTATTACACTTACAGGCGTCTTTATATTTGGATATTTCATTGATTTAAAAAAAATAATGAGCCGTTTTTATATTTAATTTACATTAATGTATTTTTTAAATACTTTTCCGCCGTATTGAAATTTTAAATACTCATAATTTATTTTGTTGCAAAAAACAGCAAATTTTATTCAATTATTTGATTTTTTATATATATAAATTTATTTGTTTCATAAAATTTTGCTATTTCAGGATCGATTTTAACGATTTTTTGTATGTAAGTTTCTAAAGGCATTGCGCGCGAATAAAGTACGGAAAGCCATTTTGCAGAAATAGCTCTTGAAAGTGCGACATAAAGTTGTCCGTTTTCAAAAATATGATCGATATCGCAAATCAAATTTCTTATACTCATTCCTTGTGATTTGTGAATAGTTATAGCATAAGCTAACTTTAAAGGAAATTGATAAAATGTAGCAAACGGCTCATCTATAATCTCTCCATCTTTTAATTTAAAATCATTATAATCATAGCTTGCGCGCTCCAAATATACAATGTCACCGTTATTTTTTTCTATAATGAGCTCATTTATGTCTCCGTCATTTTCCGTTATTTCTTTTATAAAACCTTGCTCACCGTTGTAATATTCGTCTTTTTTATTTGCCGTAAAAATTACTTTCGCTCCTATCTTAAAGTGAAATTCAGGCAAAATATTAAGCGTTTTTATCCATTTTTCTATTTTTTCATCATTCAGAGCATTTTCTTTGTGATTTATAAGTTTGCCAAAACTTGTAAATAGTGGCGTTTTAAGCATATTAAGCCTTTTTTCATTTAGCGTATTTGCTTCATAATTTCTGCCGTAAATTACGGTTGATTTCAGCGGTATGTTTTTACTTGAGATTATTTTTGAGCGTATAAAATCGGTGCAATTTTCGTCAATATATCCAACTCGAAGATTTGATAAAATTTTATATAAAAATTCATCTGTTGTGCGTTTCGAACCTACCATTTCTATACAGACAAATTCCATATCATTCCAGCTTTGCGTCCCAAACGCATAACGCGAGCTTCCAAAGAGTGTAGAATCAGGTAATTCACTTTTTTTAACGATTGGCGGAAGCTGGTAAAAATCACCTGCAACGATGATTTTTCCACTGTATTTGCATTCATTCAGACGGTAAGCTATCATATCAAAAACTTCGCCACTGATCATAGAAATTTCATCAATTACAATAAGCTCACAATCTTTCAAAAATTTTTTAAGTTCATTTATTGCGCTTTTTTGAGATCTGTCATGACGTTTTAATTCCATATAATTTTTGCAGATTCCAAATTTAAAAAAGCTATGAAGTGTTATTCCGCCGATTGAAACGGCGCTGATTCCGGTACTTCCAAGAACTATATATTTACGTTTTGTATCGGTATAAGCTTTTATCACCTCTTTTATGACATAACTTTTGCCGACTCCGCCGCTTCCTGTTATAAAAATATTCGAGTTTTCAAGTGTTTTTAAAAGAAAATTAACCAAATTTTATCCTAAAATTTTATAAAATAGCGCAAAAAAGGCAGATAATGAAAAAAATCATATTAATTTTTATATGCGTATTTTTTGCGGCATGTTCAAGTAAAACTCCTACAAATCAATATTTTAAAAATCTTGATTTAAGGCAAAACGTACAAATTTTACCACAAATAACTGAAACTTTGCCAATAGATGAAAAGGCGGCTTTGCAAAAATATTTTAGTCCTTGGCATTATAAAACGCCAAAAAAATTGCCGAAAGATATATTTTGGGCAAATAAAAGCTATATAAAATATGATAAATTTTTTGATAAATCAGGCAAAAAACATAATGAAAATTTTATAAATTTTTTAAATAATGAGACAAAAGAAGAAAATTTTGGTGAAATTTCAAAGAAAGCAATAACTGTTAAAAATTCTTTGCTTAGAAATTTACCTACAAATGAACCGTTTTTCTTAGATTTTAAAAAACCCGGTGAAGGCGCCCCGTTTGATTATCTTGCCAATTCCGCTCTTGGAGCAGGTTATCCTCTTTTTGTTTCACATTATAACGCGAGCGGATTGTGGGCTTTTGTGCAAAATGACGCTGTTTGGGGTTGGATAGAATCCAAAAATATAAAATTTTTAAGCGACAATGAAGCAGCGCATTATCAAAATCAAAAATTTTTAGCAATTTTAAAAGACAACACGGACGTTTTAGATGAAAAAAATAAAATTTTATTTAAGGCTAAAATAGGGACGATTTTGCCGTATAAAAGCGAAGATAAGCAGTTTTTAAAAGGAAAATTTATTAGCGGAACAGGTGTTTTAAATTTTAAAATTTCAAAAGAAAATGCGGGAATTTTTCCTTTGCAATTTAATGATTCTAATCTTAAAGCCTCAATTTCCAGTTTGCTTGGTGAAAAATACGGTTGGGGCGGCTTTGAAAGTTTGAGAGATTGCTCTTTGATGACTAAAAATCTGCTTTTTGCTTACGGTATCTGGCTTCCAAGAAATTCAAAATTGCAAGGAAATATCGGTGAAATTTATAGTTTTTACGGTATGGATAATTTACAAAAAACTGCGCAAATAAAAGCATTCGGTAAGCCTTTCAGGACGCTTTTATATATGAACGGGCACATTATGCTTTATGCAGGAATTGTAGATGAAAATATAGCTATTTTACATGATATTTGGGGGCTTAAAACAATTGATGACGGACGCGAAATAATCGGTCAAATAGCACTTACCACGCCTTTTTTAGGTAAAGATTCAAATCTTATTCCAAATAGGAATTTACTAATTTCTCGCATAAAATCAATGAATATCGTCAGGTAAAATTTTAAATATTTTAATTTTATTTTTATCAATTGTATTTTTCGCAATAAATTTCATAAAGACTTCATATTTAACTAAAATTATTTCTATAAAACCTTAAATAACTTTATTGAAAAAAAATATAATGATATAGAGTTATAATTCGTCAAATAATTCTTAGGAAAGGCAGTTAAAGATGTATAAAAAATTAGTTTTAGTGGAATTTTTATATAAATTACTAATTATATACCAAATATACCAATAAAACTTTTAGTATTTACAGAAAGTCCTTTTAGCATATATAAATCAGCAAATTTACCAAAGACAAAAGAGATGTCATTAGTTTAATATTTTTTTACTATTTTATGTATTTTAAAAATATTTTTAGCATAAATCAAAAAAAATAGTACAAATAAAATAAATTTTATAAAAAACATTTGTTTTTTTATAAAAAATATTAGTTATAAGTTCAATTTGAATGCTCACTTTTCAATTATCAAATATAAAAATTATTCATTTTATAATTTTAAAAATGTAATTTTGTACTAAATCATTATTCAATTAAGCGCAATTTTTAAATAATCATAAATATTTTATAATTTTAAATTAATCCTACTCATTTCGCAAAGTATCAAGAACATCAACTTGCGTTGCTTTTTTTGCCGGATAAAATGACGATATAAGCACAATCACAATCGCGCCACCTAAAATCATCGCTAAATCACTAAAAGATAGTTCCATAGGCAGTTTTGAGCTTCCATATACATCAGCAGGAAGTTTTACGATGTCAAAATTTCCAAGCAGCCAAACTCCAAAAAGTCCTAAAATAAGCCCGAAAATTATTCCACTACCGCCTATTACCGCGCCAAGTCTAAAAAAAGTTTGCTTTACCTCTTTTTTACTTGCACCAAGACTGAGTAAAAGTGCGATTTCCTGACGGCGATTCATCACAGTCATCAAAAGCGAACTTACGATATTCAAGCTGGCAACTAAAATTATAAGCATTAAAACGATAAAAAGTGCACGTTTTTCAAGCGCAAGAGCCGAGAAAAAATTACCGTTTTGTTCCCACCAACCAATAGCTCTAGCAGTTTGCGGCAAAATTTCGTTGATTTTTTTTATATCATTAAACGGATCGTCGGAATAAATATGAACACCGTCGAAATCGCCGCTTTCATAACCTAAAATTTTTGCCAAATCGTCCGCATTTGCATACATATAAACTTTATCATATGCAATAAGTCCTGAAGTAAAATCTGCCCGCACATCAAAGCGTTTCATTTTCGGTATGAGAGAAAATCCGCTCGGATCGTTTTTTGTAAAAATAAGAGTGACTTTATCATTTTTTGCAGTGTTTAATTCGCCTGTCAGCCCGCTACCAAGTAAAATTCCAAAGTCTGTCAGATTTGCGTCTTTTATTCCGTCTTTTACGACCGAGTTGATTTGCTTTTCATCTTCGATATTTACACCGAAAATAAGTCCGCCTTCCAGTTTTTCGCCGCTTTTTACGATGACTTGCGAAGTTATGTATGGGCTGAATTTCATTTGTGGAAACATAGTTTTTAAATTATCCACTTCGTCTGCGGTAATTGCACCGCGAAACGGACTGAAAATCGTTATTGGATAATTCATTGTAAAAAGTTTACGCTCAAATTCTTTATCAAAGCCGTTCATAATCGCCATAGCGACTATCAATACCATAAGTCCGACACTTACGCCTATAAATGCCAAAATAGCCGAAAGAGTTATAAACGGCTGAGTTTTATCAAAACGCAGATATTTAAAAAGCAGATATTTAACCAAAATTTTACCTTTATTATTCCTGTTTTTTTAAAGCAGAAAAATTAACTACTGAAAATTTTTAAATGTCGCCACAATTTAATATAAAATTTCATATTTACAAAAAAAATAAGGCGAAATTTTACATAAAAATTTTTAAATTTTAACGTAATAAAGTCTTAAATAATGCAAATTTTACGAATAAGACTTTATTTTAAATTAAAATTTTCAATCATTATTTGCAAAAAGACCTTTTTTTGGACCGCTTTTACCATGGCAATCTTTGTATTTTTTGCCACTTCCGCAAGGGCAAGGTTCATTTCTGCCTATCTTTTTGGGGGCACGATAAGGAACATTTTTTGTTTCTTCCAAATCTTCTCCGCCTTTATCCGCACCGCTCATTTTTAATTTTTTTTGCTCCTCTTCTTGTAATTTTGCTTGAAGTTCGGCAATTGCACGTCTTTCAGCTTCAATTTCTTCCTGTGTTTTGAATCTTATTGAGTGCAATGTGCGAATGCTGTCGCTTTTTAGGCGCATTACGAGCTCTACAAAAAGATTATAACTTTCCTTTTTATATTCTGTTAGCGGATCTCTGTGATTGTATCCTCGAAGACCGATGCCGGTTTTTAGGATATCCATTTGGTATAAATGTTCGCGCCAGTCCCGATCCACTATTTGAAGATAAAGCATTTTTTCGATTGATTTTCGTTGCTCATTATCGACAGGAGCCATTTTTTCTTCATAAAAATCTCTAAGTTCTTTTATAATTTCTTCTTTTAATTCTTTGTAATCTTCAGCTTTTGATAACTTATTTTCATCTAAAATTTCAGTAGTTTCTGATTTTATAATAGAAGTTATTTTTTGTATGTCAAAATTTTCTTTGCTATCCCCATCAAAAATTTCAAGACGATCAAGTACATTTGCAATATAATCTTCACGATTTGAAATGATTTTATCATGCAGATCAAAATCAGCTTCAAGAAGTTCGTTACGGTATCTATAAATTACTTTTCTTTGTTCGTTTGCGACATCATCATATTCAAGGATATATTTTCTTGATTCAAAATGCAGACTTTCCACCTTTTTTTGTGCATTTTCGACGGCTTTTGTTACAAGCCTTGATTCTATACTCTCGCCTTCTTTAAGACCAAGCCTTTCCATTATGTGCTTAATTTTATCACTTCCGAAAATTCTAAGTAAATTATCTTCCAAACTAAGATAAAAACGGCTTTCTCCAGGATCTCCCTGACGGCCCGAACGACCGCGAAGCTGATTGTCTATTCGTCTGCTTTCGTGGCGCTCCGTTCCAAGTATATAAAGTCCTCCAAGTGCGCGAACTTCGTCATTTATTTTTATATCAACACCACGTCCTGCCATATTTGTAGCAATGGTCACAGCTCCTTTATCTCCGGCATTTGCTATTATTTGCGCCTCTTTTTCGTGATTTTTGGCATTTAAAACAGAGTGGTTAATCTTCTCTTTTGTCAAAAGTTCATGTAATTTTTCACTTTTTTCTATTGAAGCGGTTCCTACAAGTACAGGTTGTCCTTTTGCATGTAAATACTTGATTTGAGCTATTACGGCATCAAATTTTTCTTTTTCGGTTTTATAAATAAGATCGTTTTGATCGATTCTTTTGACAGGTAAATTTGTAGGAATAGAAATAACTTCCAATTTATAAATTTGAGAAAATTCTGTTGCTTCGGTTTGAGCTGTTCCTGTCATTCCTGAAAGTTTGTCATAAAGGCGGAAGTAGTTTTGAAATGTAATATCAGCCAAAGTTTGACTCTCTTCTTGAATTTTTACTCCTTCTTTCGCTTCAAGCGCTTGATGAAGTCCTTCACTAAAACGTCTTCCTTCGCTAAGACGACCGGTAAATTCATCCACGATTACCACTTGTCCGTCTTTTACTACGTAATGCACATCTTTTTCGAAAAGATAATTTGCTTTTAGGGCCTGATCAAGATAGTGACTTAAAACGGCATTGTCAAGACTGTAAAGATTATCTACGCCAAAAAGTTTTTCAGCTTTGCTTATACCGGCTTCTGTTATCATTACAGCGCGATTTTTCTCATCAAGTGTAAAATCACCTGTTGCTTTTGAATTTTTATCAAGCGGATCTGCCGGCTCTCCGCATTTCATTTGTTTTGCAACTTCGTTTGCTTTTATATATCCATCAAGCGTACGATTTGTAGGACCGCTGATGATTAATGGAGTTCTTGCTTCATCTATTAAAATACTGTCCACTTCATCGACAATTACGAAATTGTGTCCTCTTTGAACCTTGTCTTCTTTTCTAAATTTCATATTATCGCGCAGATAATCAAAGCCGAATTCATTGTTTGTGCCGTAAGTTATATCACAATTATAAGCTTCTTTTCTTGCTTTATCATCATAATTTCCGCCTAAAATTACGCCGACTGAAAATCCCAAAAAATTATACAAAACGCCCATATCGGCGGCATCACGCTTAGCAAGATAATCATTTACTGTTACGACATGAACTCCTTTTTTGTTCATTGCATTTAAAACAACGGGTAAAGTTGCAACTAAAGTTTTTCCTTCGCCTGTTTTCATTTCGGCTATGTTTCCGTCATGAAGCACCATTCCGCCTATTAGTTGAACGTCAAAATGGCGCATTTTTAAAACTCTTTTACTAGCCTCTCTGACAATCGCGAAAACATCATAAAGTGCATCATCAAGTGTAAGTTTTTGTGCTAAAACCTGTTCTTTAAGTTTTGAAAATTTATCTTTTAATTCATCGTCGCTAAGTTTTTCATAAGTAGGTTCCAAAGCATTTATTTTTGCTACTCGCTTTGCGTATGCTTTTACAATTCTGTCATTTTTCGTGCCGAAAATTTTTCCTAAAGCCTTTTGTATCATTGTTTTACCTTAAAATTTAGAATTTAAACCTACTATTTTAACATAATTAAAATTTTGATTTTATTAAAAAAAGTGAGAGTTGGCGGAAAAACTCCGCCATAATTATTTATCTTTTAGATTTAACTCGTTTACGAGTTTAGAATATGCCCCATAATTGGTGCTTTTTAGATATTTCATAAGTCTTTTTCTTTGACCTACTAATTTTAGAAGTCCAAGACGTGATGAAAAATCTTTCGGATTGTTTTGCATATGCTCAGTTATGGAATCTATACGCGCACTTAAAAGTGCAATTTGTACTTCCGATGAGCCTGTATCTTTTTCTTTTCTAGCGAATTTCGCAACTATTTGTGCTTTTTGAGCCGTATCTAAAGCCATTTTTGACCTCCTGAGCGGTATTTAAGATAAAAATGTTATTATACAAATTTTTTATCAAATTAAACTGAAATTTTATAAATATTTTAAAAATTTTGCTAAATTTTTATGAAATTACAAGTTTTAAGCACTAAAATAGTAAAATATTTTTTTTAAAAGGATAAAAATGCTTTTTACAAAGGCGAGTGAATACGCACTTCTTTCAATGATTTTTATTGCGCGAAATAAAGAACCTGTCGGCGTAGATGCTATATCAAACGAGCTGAAAATTCCAAAAAGTTTTTTAGCTAAAATTTTGCAGGATTTGGCGCGCGACGGAATTTTACAATCATTCAAAGGCGCAAAAGGCGGATTTTTGTTAGCAAAAAAGCCACTTGAAATTTCGCTGAATGAAATTGTCCAAAGCGCTGAAAAAAAGCAAAATTCCATTTTTGAATGCTCAAATAATCGCGCTTCTTGCCCATCAAACAAAGGTGAAATTTGTGAAATTTGGCATATTTTCAGCGGCATTCAAAATAAAGTCGATGCAATTCTAGATAATTTTACACTGGAAAATTTTATAAAAGAGAGTAATAAATGAAATTTTTTCACCTTTCACATACTGATTTAGATGGCTATGCAGCGCAATTTGTTAGCAATTTTTATATTAAAAACGTGCATAATTTCAATTCAAATTATGGTCATGAAATAGACGAAAAATTTGAGCTGATTTTAAATAAACTTAACGATGAAAAATCACTTATTTTGATAAGTGATTTAAATTTAACGCTTTCTCAATGTGAAAAATTTTCACAAAAAATTGCTGAAAAAAATGCAAAGATTATCTTACTTGATCATCATATAAGCGGGATTGAATGCGTTAAAAATTATTCCTGGTATTTTATGGACAGTTCGCGCTGCGCGACAAAAATAGTTTATGATCTTTTTTCAAAAATTTTCGGTGAAAACGATAAACTTCATAAACTGGTGAACGTTGTAAATGCAGCCGATATTTGGCTTAAAGATGATGCTGATTTTGAGCTTGGAAAAGTTTGTCTCGGACTTATCAGCGGCGCAAAAGAGCTTAACAAAGTTATGTTTGCAAATGAAAATTTTGAGTATTTACAATTTCTGATTTCTAAAATTTGCGGTTTTATAAATATTCAAAACGCGCATATAGCGCTTGATAGTGCAGTTCATTCGCTTAAAAAGGAATTTTTCAAAAGCTCATTTGATGATACTCTTGGCAATCTTATATCTCATTATGTAGTTGAGCGTTTAAGCGCACGCAAAGATGAACTTAGTGTAATTTATAAAGATAAAAAAGGGATTTTAACTTATAATATCGGTTCTACTTCAATTATTGGAAATGATTTTTTGGTAAATAATCCTGATATAGATTTTTTTGTAGATATTACGTCTAAAAAAACGCTCAGTTTCCGCGCAAACGGAAATGCCGATGTTTCCTTAATAGCTAAAAATTTAGTCGGTGGTGGCGGACATATAAATGCAAGCGGCGGTTTATTCGGCGCGTTTAAAGATTGCAACGATTATACAAATATAAAAGCTCAATTTCAAAATTTAATCGATCAAAAAACAAAGGAAGAATAATGAAAGATGAAATTTCAATGGACGAATTATCTTACGAAGTAAGTATTTTACTTGAAGCGGCGCTATTTTATGCCGGTGTCAAAAAAGAAAAATTAGCAAAAGCTACTGAAATTTATATTGAAAACATTGATGAAATTTTATCAAATTCGAACGTGCAGGGCGTTGATGAAGTTATTGCGGTAATTGATTTTATGAAAAAAAATTATACTGAAATTTTTAAGTAAATAACTTAAATAAAATATTTCTCTTTAAAATTTAAATGGAAAATAGTAGTTTAATTTTAAATTTTAATCTATACGGCGCGAAAATTATCGAATTTTAAAAGAATTTGTAATTTTAAGAATTTAAAAAAACAACAAAAATAATTTTTATTAAATGATGTTGTTTTTTAAAAGTGTTGAATGCAGTTTTTGATTTTGTTTTATTGATTGTTAAATTTTGATGAATGTGTCTATTTTTCAATTTTTTCAATATTTTGAAAATAATTTTAAATAGTTAAAAAAGAAATTTCGCCTTTTATATTTTGTATCTTTTAAAACATCATCAATATAAACTTCTTAAATTACATAGATTTTATTGTCATACGTGAGTAGTATATTTCACAATATCATTATTTTTAATATATCTTTCGGTAAATTTTAAAAAATTAAAAAACTATTTATAAATAAATTAAGAATGGATTTTTTAAATTTGTTCTTAACACCGTTTTATAATCTCTCAGTAAAAATAAAAGATTTTAAAATTTAAATTAATACGTGAAATTTAAAAATTCCACGTCATATTAAAAAATATAAAATTTAATTTAGTTAAAAATTATTAAAATTTAAATTGGCGTGAAAAAATTAAAAATAATATTATATAACGGAAATTTTAAAATTTTCTCCAATCAAAATATCCCAAATTGGCGCTTGCAATTGCCGCTACACCTTCTACTCGACCTACAAAGCCTAATTTTTCAGTAGTTGAAGCTTTTACATTTACGCGTGAAGTTTGCAAAATTTCACTTAAAATTTCACACATTTTTTCTTTATATGGCGAAATTTTAGGTTTTTGAGCGATTATCGTAATGTCGGCGTTTATGATTTTAAATCCAAGCAAATGCACAAAATTTACAACCTTTTGAAGTAAAATTTTGCTATCGATTCCTTTGAAACTATCGTCAGTATCCGGAAAAAGCTCACCTATATCGCCAAGTCCGCAAGCTCCTAAAATCGCGTCCATCAAAGCGTGAATCGCCGCGTCGGCATCGCTGTGCCCTACAAGCGAATATTCACAAGGAATTTTAACGCCACCAAGCGTTATAAACTCGCCTTTTGCAAATGCGTGCACGTCAAATCCGTTTCCTGTAAAAATTGTACCGCTCGCAGGTGTAAAATCAAAATGAGCCAAATCACTCGTAAATGTAATTTTACGGGCTTTTTCATCACCTTCTACAAATCCCAATTTCCCGCCTGCAAAAGCTACGGCGGCGCTATCATCAGTAAAAATTTCATTGCTTTCAAGTGCTTTTTTTAATAAATTCGCGCGAGAAATTTGCGGAGTTTGGATAAGTTTTAAATCGTTTCTGTCGATTTGATTTCTTCCAAGATACGTGGTATCAACAACGCCTAAAAATGGGCTGACGCAATCGAATTTTTCGCATTCATTTATTAAACGCCCGATAAGATCTTTTGAAATTTCGGCTCGCGCCGTATCACTAACAAATACAAATTCGCTTTTCACCTTTTTAAGGGCATTTGCAAGCGAATTTTGGCGAAGTTTGCCGCCTTTTGCGTATTTGAAATTTCGCTCTATTTTTTTCATATATGAAATTTCTTTTTCGTTTGCGACAATTATAATATCGCTAAAATCGCATTTTTGACTTAAATCTTTTGCTACATATTGCCAAAGCGGTATTTCGCCGATTCGAATCCATTGTTTTTTAAAAGGCGCTTTAAAGCGTGTTGAATCTCCTGCTGCAAGCAAAACCAGCGTAATGTCTTTCAAAATTTATCCTTTATATAAAACTCGGTGCGTCATTTGAAAATAAAATCAAATCGTCGGCTTTTGTTTCGGCACCTAAAATTTCAATCATTTTCGATTTGTCTTTTATAAAAATCAATTTTTTTGGATCTATTTTAGCGCCTAAAATTTCGGCATTTAAATCTCCTGTTATCATAACTAAATCAAAAATTTCATTTATTTTGATACCCAGAATTTCATTCATCTCTTTTGTGCCTTCTACAATTCCAGGTGTTATGATAACTTTTCTGCTTTTGTAATTTTTCACAAGATCATAACTTGCGCACATCCCTTTCAGATTTCCATTAAAACTGTCATCAATTATAAATTTTTCATTTGTCATTATTTTTTGAAGTCTATGTTCTACCGAATGAAGATTTTTCGCATTTTTAGCTATTTTTTCCGCATTAATTCCTAAAAATTTTGCGATTAAAATACAAGCTGCTAAATTTTGAGCATTAAAATCACCTAAAATTTCAGCGAAAATTTTTTCGCCGCTTTTCATTTCAAGTTTTATTCCGTCTAAATTTGCAGTGAAATTTGCGATTTGTTTATCATAAATTGTGTTTGTTTCGTTTTCTTTAAGCAAAGTAGTTGAGTGTAAAAATGCGTGTTTTAGACGATTTGAGCTAAGAGATTCAAGTTTTGTCGCCCGTATATTTTCTATACTTTTAAAATACTCGATATGTTGCGCGCCAATTTCTCCGACAAGCACGATTTGCGGATTTAAAAACTGAGTGATTTCTTTTATATCACCATTTTTTCTAGCACCTGCTTCAGCTATATAAATTTTCGTGTCATAAGATAAATTTTCATTTATATCGCGAATAATACCGTTTAATGTATTAACCGATCGGGGCGTTTTTTGTACTTTAAAATCATCTTTTAAAAGTTCAAAAAGAAAATTTTTTATACTTGTTTTTCCAAAACTTGCCGTGATTTGAATAATCAGTAAATCAGGCATATTCGCAAGCTTTTTTTGCGCCATTTTATAAAATTTATTCGCTTCTTTTTTTTCGTAAGCATAACTGAACAAAAAAGTCAAAATAAAAGGCGAAAATAACGGTAAATTATCCGCTTTAAGCAAATTAAAGGAAACTGCAATTAAAATGGAAAAAAAAGCTAAAAACGCAAAAAATCTTTTTACACGAGCAGTAAAGACTAGTTTTTTGTCAAGTTTTTTATGCCATAAAATAAGAAGAATATAAAAAACAACTAAAAAAACAAACAAAAATTTATCGCCGTTTTTTGTAAATAATGAAGCAAAATAGATAATTACGGGAAAAAATAGAAAATAAATATGCCAAAGCGGCTTGGTAAAGTGAAAAATAATCCTTTCAAATTTATAAGAAAACCATTGCAAAACCGTGATCAGATAAAATCCGACGGCAAAAATGCAAAGAAAATAATTTATAAAATTCAAAATATTCAACATAAAATTTCCTTTTCTATATTTTGAGTGATAAAATCAGGGTGAAGTAAAAAGAAAAAGTGATCGCCTTTTAATTTGAAAAATTTCGAATTTTTTATAAGTTTCGCTATTTTTTCGCCGCTTTTTAAACTTACTGCGCGATCTTCTTCTCCCCAAAAAATCAAGCATTTTTGCGGATTTGCATTTGCAAAAATTTTAGAAAAATCCTCATTTACGACATTTTTAAATGTTTCATACATTACAGGGCTCATTCCTGCGACATCTTTTGAAATAAACAATTTATAAAATTTTCCAAGACCGAGATTTTTTAAGAGTTTAAAAAATGCGATTTTAGCACGAACTTTAAAAGGTTTCGGTTCCAAAATTCCGGCCGAGCTAAGAAGTATTAGATTTTTAGGATTTAAAACTGCTGCAACTTTTCCGCCGAAACTATGACCTAAAACAGCGTCAAATTCACCAAATTTTTGCATAAATTCGTGCACGATTTTTGCGTAAATTTTAGTAGTTAATGGTTTTGATATTGAGCTTTTGCCAAAACCAGGCAAATCTATGTAAATTTGACGGAAACGCTTAAAATGTTTTGCAAACGCTTTAATCATCAGCTCTTTATTTGCTCCCCAGCCATGAATTATTAAAATTTGCGAAATTTTACTGTTTTGTTTTATTTTTTCATTATTTTGTTCAGTTTCATCGCAATTTTGCGCCAAGTTTTTTTCATCATCTGATTTTTTGTTTTCAAAATTTAATAAATCTGCTGATTTATTGATAGTTTTAAAAGAATCTTTTTTTTTGCTCAAATAACTTTTTTCGTTTTCTGCAGATAAAATATTTTGTTTATATGGATGATTTTCATCAAATTCTGTTTTATTTTTAAATATATTATCGGCTGTACTTTCGCTTGCATGGCAAGTTTTGTCGCATTTTATATTATCTTTTTTTATTGCAATATCTGTTTGATTTGCTGAATTGATCGCGTTTGTGTCGGTTTGGCAAGGCTCAAAAATTTCATAGCTGATTTTGTATTCTGTATCGTCAAAAACGATATTTTTAATTGCCATTTTTTTGCCTTTTAACTAATATATTTAGAAGTTCCACCGCTTTTTCCAAGCGCTCAAATTCGCTCATACTGATAAGCACAGCTTCAAATTTATTATTCTTTAAAATCATTGCTTTTTTTATTTCACCGGATTTTACTTTTTTTAAAATTTCACTGAAATTTCTTGCCATATCTGTTGCGGTAAAAATTTCATCTTGTTTAAAATTCGCCATTTTTACTCCTTTGTACATAAAATTTTACGCAAAATTTAGCGAATTTTATATTAAAATTTAATTAGATTAATAAAATTTTAGGGCAAAGTTGCCCTAAAATTAAGCTTTATAGTTTTTTACAAAATTTTCTATACGAGAAAAGCCTTTTTTTATAGATTCCAAATCAGTAGCAAAACTTGCCCTGAAATATCCGTCCATTCCAAAGCCAATTCCTGGAACAGTTGCAACTTTTTCATTTTCTAACAATTTTTTACAAAATTTCAAGCTGTCTTTTTCTACTTCACCGCAATCAACAAATAGATAAAAAGCGCCTTCCGGTTTTATTACAGATAGTCCTGAAACAGAGTTTATTGCATTCACAAACCAATCTCTTCTTTCTTTGTATGCCGCAAGCATTTTTTTAACATCTTCGTTGCATTTTCCTAAAAGTGCAGGAATTGCGCCTGCTTGCACGATTGAGCTTATATTTGAAACGCTTTGACTTTGCAATTTTTTAATGGCTGCGATTAGATTTTTTTGTGGGCTTGCAAGATATCCGAAACGCCAACCTGTCACAGCTGCACTTTTGCTAAGTCCGTTTATCGTAATTGTTCTTTCAAACATATCGTCATTTAGCGCTGCAACGGATACAAAATCGCCTACGTAATTTATTTTTTCATAAATTTCATCGCTTATGACAGTGATATTTGTATCTTTTAAAACATCGGCAAATTCCAAAAGCTCTTTTTTACTGTAAACTGATCCGCTAGGATTACTTGGCGAACCTATTACAAAGGCTTTCGTGCGAGGAGTGATGGCTTTTTTAAGATCACCTGCCGTAATTTTCAGTTTATTGTTTTTATCACCTTGCACAAAAACAGGCACGCCGCCGCAATATTTTACGATTTCCGGATAAGTTACCCAATAAGGAACCGGAATTATAACCTCATCGCCTTTATTTATAAGCGCTGAAAATACACTAAATAGCGAGTGTTTTGCACCTACACTTGTAATAATGTCGCTTGTGCTGTAATTTAAATTATTTTCGTTTTTCAACTTATAGGCTACCGCTTTTAAACATTCCGGTGTGCCGGCACTTGCAGTATATTTTGAAGCTCCTTTTTCCATAGCTTCGATTACAGCTTTTTTTACGGCTTTTGGTGTGTCAAAATCAGGTTCTCCTGCACTCAGACTGATTACATCTTCGCCATCGGCTTTCATTGAGCGTGCCAGCGAACTGATAGCGATTGTCATAGATTCACTTAAAATTTGAACTCTGTTCGATAACTCCAATTTCATTTTTTCCCTTTCAAAAAATTTAAAAAATTATATCTAAATTTTAATTATTTTAAAGAATTTATATACGATTCATAGACTTCTTTTAATTTTGCATCTTTTTGTGCAGCGTCTTTATCGTCTTTTAAAAGTGCGCATTCAAGCACAGACATACGTTCAATCAGATACAAAAACAGCTCTTTACTGATATCAGGAATTTTATTGTGCGCCAAAGGATCAAGCGAGCAGGTTCCTAAAATTTTAGCAGGAATTCCAACAGCAGTGCAGTTTGCCGGAACATCTTTTACGACAACCGAGTTGGCTCCGACTTTTGAATTTTCACCTATTGTGATATTTCCTAAAATTTTAGCTCCGGCTCCAACTACGACACCATCTTCAATATTTGGATGACGTTTTCCTTTTTCTATACTAACACCGCCAAGAGTAACTCCTTGATATATCAGGACATTGTTTCCGACCACTGCAGTTTCGCCGATTACAATGCCTGTCGCATGATCAAAAAATACATTTCTTCCTATAGTGGCTCCCGGGTGAATATCGACAGCCGTTAAAATGCGTGAAATGCCTGAGATTATACGTCCAAGCCATTTAAGATCGTGTGTAAAGAAAAAATGCGCAAAGCGGTGATTTATCAAAGCCCAAACACCAGGATAGTTAAAAACAACATCTAAAAATCCGCTATATGCCGGATCCTGCTTTTTCGGTTGGCTTAAATCTTCTTTTATAATTTTCCAAAACATTTATTTATCCTATAGTTTTTAGGTAGCCGTTATCATTTAAAAATAGATATAACTCACCTAAAATTTGTTTTTTTTCTTTTTCGTTTATGAGTGATGATTTTTCAATTCGCTCGTTTAAAGTATCGCGAATGAGCGATACATCGTAATCCATATCCTCTAAAATATCGCTGACGGATTGTGACTCCAAAAGATCACAAATTTCATATCCACCGTCATCTTTCAAACGAATTGTAGCCTCAGTCGGGTGTGCAAAAAGATTATGACTCATTCCAAGCACTTCCTGATAAGCGCCGACTAAAAAAAATCCAATGAAATAATTTTCTTTTTCCGGATCTATATCGTGTAAAAACAACGGATTTTTAATACTATCAAAACTTATTTCGCCGTCGCTGTCACAAGTAATATCCCAGATTGATGCCGACAAAGTAGGGCGCTCGTCGAGTTTTTCAAGCGGCATTATAGGAAAATGTTGTTTTATACCCCAAAAATCAGGCAAGGATTGAAAGATTGAAAAATTTACCAGATATCTCTCTTGAACTTCGTCTTGAATTTTTAGTAAATCCGCATAATTTTGCTTGTTTCCAAGCATTGAAATAGATTTTTTCATAATCAAATGAACTAAAATTTCGCCATTTGAGCGATCTATCAAATCCACATATCCAAGATCAAACAAAGTTAGCACACTATCAAGATGAGAAATAGCGTCGTGAAGATATTCAAGTGCATTTGCAGGCTTCATATCCTTATATAAATCAAAAAGTTCCGCAATAACAGGCGGATTTTGATCTTTTAAAGCCAGTTTTTTTTCAGTATATTCTTGACTGAAAAGCTCAAGCACAGGAGCTATCAACACAGCATGGCTTGCCGAAACAAATCTTCCTGATTCTACAAAAATGTCCGGCTCATCGACTTTTTTGTGATTTGCGATTGTTTTTAGCAAAAACACTACGTCATTTGCATATTCGCGAAGCGTATAGTTGCGATTCGCATTTTCTTTAGTCTGCGAATATTCTATAGCCAGACCGCCGCCCAAATTTATAGATTTTAAATTGCAAGCACCCATTTTGCGAAGTTCGGCATAGATATTTCCGGCTTCTGTTAAGGCTTTTTTAAGTGGATGAATTTCACTTATTTGAGAACCGATATGAAAATGTATCATCGTAAATCTGTCTATCAAATTAGCCTCTTTCAGCATACTGATTGCCTCAATCAGCTCCGTTGAAGTAAGTCCGAATTTTGAGTTGATGCCGCCACTTTTCGCCCAAATACCGGTGCCTGAGTTGTGAAGTCTTATTCTAAGTCCTATAAAAGGTTTTGGTGCGAAACGCTCTTTTGCTGTTTCGATTATTGCTTTAAGTTCACTTAATCCTTCAATTGTAATTGTGATATTATGTCCCATTTCAGCAGCAATAAAACCTATATTTATAAGTTCTTTATCTTTAAAACCGTTAACCGTTATCGGCGCATCAAAATTATTATAAGTCATAGCAAGCAAAAGTTCGGCTTTACTTCCGGCTTCAAGACCGTATTTGTAATGCTTACCGAGCTTAACTAAATTTTTTACAAAACCTGGATATTGATTTACTTTTAACGGATAAACGGCATGAAATTCGCCTTTATATTCAAATTCCTTGCGCGCTCTTGCAAAATTTGAATAAATTTCCACTATTTGCTTTTTTATAAGGTGTGGAAAACGTAAAAGTATCGGACCTCTTATGCCATCATCTCGAATCTCGTTTACCATATCTATTAAAGCAGGCTTAAAGTCCGTATTTAAACAAACTCTTCCTTCGCTATCTATCGTAAAATTTGAGTTTCCCCAAATCGGCAAACCGTAATCGTTCATCTGATTTCCTTTAAAATTTCAGCTATTTTTATGTTTTTATTTGTTTTTGCAATGAGATTTTTCATAAAAAGTTCATCGTTTTTAGCCTCATTTTCGCCCATGCAAAGGAAAATTTCGGCATTTTTATTGTCAGCATTTTTAAGATGTTTTTGTAAATTTTTAGCTTCATATGAAATTTCAACTTTAAAATTTCGCCTTAAATCTATGCCTATTTTAAAAATTTTATCGATATATTTTTTATCCAGCGCACAGATATAAATTCCAACTCGCTTTTGTTTAGACTCTTTACTTGATAAAATTTCCATAAATCTTTCAATTCCAAGCGCGAAACCAACGCCAAAAGTAGGGCGTCCGCCTAAAAATGCAACTAGATTATCATATCTTCCGCCGCCTCCTACTGCGCTTTGTGAGCCGATTTCACCGCTTACAAACTCGAATGCGGTTTTTGTATAATAATCAAGTCCTCTTACTAATTTCGGATCAACTTCAAATGTTACACCGTTTGCGGTTAAAATTTCTTGTAATTTTGAAAATTCACCCGCACAAATTTCATTTAAATTTTCCGTTATCAAAGGGGCGTTTTGTAAAATTTTTTGACAATGTTCGACCTTGCAATCAAGCACGCGGATAGGATTTGTAGAAATTCTTCTTTTACAATCGCTGCAAAGCTCATTTTCGTTTTCTTTGAGAAATTTCAAAAGTTTTTCTCTGTATTTCGGCATACAATCGCCATCGCCAAGTGAATTTATTTTTAATGTAGCTTCTATATCCAGTTTTTTTAAAATTTCAGACAACATCAAAATCACTGAAGCATCTTCATATACACTTCCTTCTGAAAAACATTCGATTCCAAATTGGTGAAATTCTCTTAAACGTCCTTTTTGCGGGCGTTCGTATCGAAACATCGAGCCATGATAAAAGTATTTTTTAACTCCACCGGCTCTATCCATTTTATGTTCTATAAAAGCCCTGACAACTCCTGCTGTGCCTTCAGGGCGCAAACATACATCATTTCCGCTTTTATCCGTAAACTGATACATCTCTTTTCCTACGATATCGCTGCTTTCGCCGACACTTCTTTTAAAAAGCGCTGTTTCTTCCAATTTAGGAATTTCAATATATTCGTATCCGTATTTTTTTGCCGTATCTTCACACACATCTATGATTTTTTTATAAAGTTTCGCTTCATCATCCATCATATCGTTCATTCCACGAAGTGCTTGTATCATTTTACAAACTCCTTAATTTTTTTATGAATTTCATTTATATCGCCATTTGCGTCAATTTCCAGCGCGTCTATTTTCAAAATTTTAAAAATTTCACTCATATTTTTTTGAACTTTCATCAGATACTCAAGCCCGCGCTCTTCAATTTTATCAAAATTTCCGCGATTTTCAAGGCGAAAGCGCAAATTATCTTTTGAAATTTTTAAAAATATGAATTTTGCATTCGGTATTTTGCCGCCAAGAGCGATTTTATTTAAATTTATTAAATCGTTTATATCTAAATTTTGCTCATTTGCAAGCGCATAAGCTATTCCTGAGACAAAACTTCTATCACAGATAATATCTTTTTTATCACTAAATTTTAAAACTTTTTCGAAATGTTCGGCTCTATCGGCTAAAAATAGAAAAAGTTCAGCCGTTTTCGAAATTTTAAAATCGCTTTCAAGTAAAATTTCGCGCAATTTTTCGCCCAAAAGCGTGCCACCAGGTTCTTTTGTAATTAAATAATTTTTATTATAAACAGATTTTAAAAGTTCTATTTGCGTACTTTTTCCAACGCCGTCAATTCCTTCAAAAAAAATCAGCATTTTTTATCTTCTAAAAATGGTAAAATTTCTTTCGGCACAAGGTGCGAAATATCGCCGCCGTGTTCGAAAATAGACCTTACAATCGAACTGCTGATAAATGAATATTTAATCGTAGGCATCAGATAAATGGTTTCAAACTTATCCCAAAGCGATCTGTTTGCGTATCCTAATTGAAGTTCGTATTCAAAATCGCTGACAGCTCTAAGACCTCGAATCACAAAGCATGTATCTTGAGATTTGGCAAAATCCACCAAAAGATTTTCAAAAGCTATAACTTCAATATTTTCCAGACTTTTTGTAGCCTCTTTTACCATTTCGACTCTTTTATCAAGTTCGAAAAACGGCTTTTTATTGTCGCTTTTCGCTACAGCTACAATGACATTGTCAAAAATCCTAAGCGCGCGCTTTATGACATCAAGATGTCCGTTTGTAATAGGATCAAAAGTGCCAGGATATATGCAGTTTGTTCTCATTTTCCCCACCTTTTATAAAGATTATTTTCTATGCCGAGTAGATCAAGCCATTTACCGATAAAAAATTTTTCCAAATCATCTAAGTTTTCAGGTGAGAAATAATCTGCAGCTACAGGCGGTGCGATTATTACGCCAAGCGCGCTAAGTTCACTCATTTGGCGCAGTGAAATCGTAGAAAACGGCATTTCTCTCGGAGCTAAAATCAAAGGTTTTTTTTCTTTTAAAGATATGGCTGCCGCGCGTGTGATAAGAGTGTCAGAAATTCCGTTTGCGATTTTTGCAAGAGTGTTTGAAGAGCAGGGCGCAATTATGGTTTTTTCTATTCCGAATGAGCCGCTTGCAACACTTTGTGCTAAATCATCATCATTTAAAATTTTCGCTTTTTTAAAATTTAATTCCGTTATATTATTTTCTTTGTTTAGCACAAGTTTTGCATTTTTACTGAAAATTGCGTAAATTTCATGATTTTGTTCAAGGTATTTTATTAAAGAAACAGCGATTTTACAGAAGCTGGCCCCGGTTGCACAAACTAAAATTTTCATGCTAAAAACCTGTAAGAAGTGGAGCGGGAAACGAGAGTCGAACTCGCGACATCGACCATGGCAAGGTCGCGCTCTACCACTGAGCTATTCCCGCAAAAAAAGAGTTGTGATTTTAGCAGGTTTTTTTTCATTTGTCAAATAACCTTATAACTTCACATTCATCATTATTTTTAATATTTTCGCATTCGCAAATTAAAATTGCATTTGATTTCAGTAATGGTGAAATCATATATGAGCTGATGTTTTCAAAAGGTGTAAAAATTCCGTTTTCAAACATTCCAAGTAATAAACTTGCACGATTTTTTTTATTTTTAAAATTTCCTTGAAATTTTGCTTTTTGTCTGAAAAATTTAAATGTTTCTCCGTTTAAAAATTTTATAATCGGAATTACAAATAAAAAACTTAAAATAAAGCTAGCAAGCGGATTACCCGGTAAAACAAAAACTATTTTTTGGTCTTTTTTAAAACATTTCAAAGGTTTTCCGCCCGGTTTAAAATTTACGCCTTCCAAAATACTCTCAAATCCCAAATCTTTTATACACAAAGCCACAAAATCAGCTTCTCCAACGCTTGCTCCGCCGCTTGTAATTATTATATCGTGCGCTTCAAGCGCATTCTGCAAAGCATTTTTTGTAGCGCTTTTGTCATCTTTTATAATTCCAAGATAGCTGTTTTTTATACCAAAATAATTAAAAATAGCTGAAATTCCATATGAATTTGCATTATAAATTTCAAAATCGCCCGCTTCTTCATTAGGCTCTATAAGTTCGTTTCCGCTTGAAAAAATTCCTGTTTTATGCTCGCAAAATACAGGAATTTCATAAATTCCTTGTGAAGCTAAAAATAAAATTTCTTTTGGCGAAATTTTTGTTCCGCGAACCAGCATTCGCTCATTTTTAAAAAATTCTTCACCAATTTCGCGATTTCCATCATTTTTTTTAGTATTGCAAGGAACAGAAATTTTACCGTTTTTAATAACGGCATCTTCTAAACGAATAACACAATTTGCTCCTTTTGGCATAGGAGCTCCGGTCATTATCTTTATAGCTTTCGCTTCTTCTATTTCTCTTATTTTTTTATCTCCTGCAAAAATCGTATAATTTAAAATTTCAAGAACTTGCCCTTTATAATCGTCGCAAAATGCATATCCATCAAGCGCGGAATTGCTAAAAACAGGTGAATTTCTTTTAGCTGAAATTTCGCCTGCCAAAATTCTTCCTAAAGCTTCATTAAGATTTACGGTTTCGATTTTTCGTCTAAAATTCTGATTTAAAATGGAAATTATAAATTCAACACTCTCTTTTAAATTTTTCATTCACTTGCCCTTTGTATGTCAGCGCCTAAATTTCGAAGTTTCAGCTCCAAATTTTCATATCCTCTATCCAAATGATAAATTCTATGAACTCTGCTTGTGCCTTTTGCCACAAGGGCCGCTAAAACCAAGGCTGAACTGGCTCTCAAATCAGTCGCCATAACATCGGCCGCATTTAAATGTGTGCCGTTAATCGTCGCTATATGTCCGTTTAATTTTATATCGGCACCCATTCTTGAAAGTTCACTGACGTGCATGAATCTGTTTTCAAAAAGTCTTTCATCAATGACGCTTACACCGTCAGCTACACACGCTAAAGCCATAAATTGCGCTTGCATATCAGTAGGAAAACCAGGATATTCGCTTGTGATAATTTCGGTAGGTTTAATTGTTTTTGGTGGAATAATCGTAATTTCATCGTCATTTATTTCAAAATTAAATCCCATATCATTAAATTTTGCTAAAACCGATACCAAATGATTAGGATTTGCGTTTGTAATTGTGATTTTACTTTTTGTAATGGCTCCTGCACAAAGATATGTTCCAGCTTCAATTCTATCCGGAATTACGCTGAAATCAGAAAATTTCAGTAATTTTCCACCACTTCCGTAAATAGTTAAATCATCGGTTCCGATGCCTTCTATTTTAACACCGCTTTTATTTATCATTTCGCAAAGCTGCACGACTTCAGGCTCTTTTGCAGCATTTATGATTTTTGTTTTACCTTCGGCTAGAGCTGCCGCCATTACGATATTTTCTGTTCCGGTTACGGTTATTTTATCAAATGAAATTGTAGCGCCTTTTAATTTTCCTTTACAAACTACATATCCATCTTTTATATCGATTTCAGCGCCCATTTTTTCAAGTGCGCTTAAATGAAGATCAATCGGTCTTGCGCCAATCGCACAACCTCCTGGAAGCGAAACTTCACAATGCCCGAAACGAGCCAGTAAAGGTCCTAAAACTAAAATTGAGGCGCGCATTTTTCTTACTATGTCGTATGTTGCTTTGGTTGAGTTTATATCGTTTGTGTTTATTTTTAGACTGTTTTCATTTAAAAATTCGGCGCTTGCTCCTAAATTTCGTAAAAGCTGAGCTAGTGTTTTTATATCGGCGACATTCGGAACATTTGAAATTTTTATATCATTACCTGCCAAAATTGACATTGCAATAAGCGGCAATGCTGCATTTTTCGCACCTGAAATTTTAACTTTACCGTTTAATTTCGCACCGCCGTTTATTTGCAAAAAATCCATTTTATCTCCTAATTTTAAAAATAGAAATTATATAGAAATTAAGCTTAAAAGTTAAATTTTGGAATTCTTACAAAAATTTGCTAAAATTTTACATTTTTTATTTCAAGGAAAAAAATGAGAAAAATTTTTGCTATTGTATTTTTACAGATTTTAATTTTTACAGGCTGCTCATTTAAAAATGACAAAATTATTGTTACAAATCAATGTAAAATCGGAAATTTTTATGAGCTTGATCCTAAATTTTCACATAAAAATCAAAGTGTCAAACTGACGAATAATCAAATTTTAAACTTTTTACTTCAATCTATAGATAAATATGAAAATACACGCAAAGGCGGCGATTGTACCGGTTTTATAACTGTTTTAAACAACGAAAATAACGGCATATTTTTTGATGATAAAGAGTTGAACAACCATTTTTCAAATCGCAGAAAATCTCAAGCTTTATATAATTATTATAAAGCTAAAAACCGTATCTCGATGAATAATCCAAAAATAGGCGATCTTGTTTTTTGGCAAAATACAATTCGCGGAATAAAAAATAAAAAAACAGGAGCGATTACGCATGTCGGCGTAATTAGAGAAATTTACAGCGACGGGCGCATTCGTTTCGTACATTTTGCAAGTGGACGAAATAGAAGTGATTTTATGGATTTAAAAAATCCAAAAGTGCATAAAATCGGTAAAAAAACAGTAAATTCTTATGTAGCAAGATGCAAAAGAAAAAATTTCTGCCTTGCATCAAATTTATTTGCCGGTTTTGGCAAAGTTACGGAATAGGGTAAAATTTTGAAAGCAACTGTAACTTTAATCATTATAAATGCGATTTGTTTTTTGGCGGCATATTTTTTGCAAAATAGCGCCGAATATTTTGGGCTTAATATTTTCTTTTTCAACGGAGCTTATTGGCAAATTTTAACTTCAATGTTTATGCATGCCGGAATTTTCCATATTGCGATGAATATGGCTGTTTTATGGCAATTCGGAACTATTTTGGAAAAATTTTTAGGTTCGCTTCGTTTCTCTTTAATTTATTTGATTTTAGGAATTTTGACAAATATCTTGTGTCTGGCCTTTGTTTATTTTGATTTTACAAGAGGCGAAATAATAAATGTAGTAGGCGCAAGTGGCGCTATTTGTGTTCTTTTCGGTATTGTTGCATTTTATGATCCACGCAATGCAAAAGGACTTTTTTTGATGATTTTAATTATATCGTTCGCTCCTTTGCTTCTTGGCGTAAATATTGCCTGGTATGCGCATTTGTTAGGATTTTTCTTAGGTTATTTCTATTCGTTTTTAAGGAATAAATTTGGAATTTTTTAAAAATTTGGAAGAAATTTTATTTTGTGAAAATCCTTATGAAAAAATAGATAAATTCACAAAATTTTACGCAAAATTCTGTGAAAATTTAACTGAATTTGAAAAGAAATTTAAAGTTAGAAAATTGGAAATTCCAAGTTATTCGAAAATTGCCGAAATTTGTGAAGTCAAAGATATAAAAAAACAAAACAAAGGCGGAAAAAAAGCAAAATTTTTACATTCAATCGCCCATATAGAATATTCCGCAATAGATCTTGCGCTTGATGCGGCTTACAGATTTCAAAATTTGCCGCTTGAGTTTTACGCCGATTGGCTGGAAGTTGCAAATGATGAAATCAGGCATTTTTCGCTAATAAACTCAAAACTTGAAAAAGAGGGCGTAAAATATGGCGATTTGGCAGTGCATGACAGTTTATTCCATGCGATGAAAATAACGCAAAATTCACTAATGGAAAGAATGGCACTCGTGCCTAGATTTTTAGAAGCAAACGGACTTGATGCAAACTGTTTTTTGATAAATAAATTAAAGCCGGATAATGAACTCTACGAATTAAAATCACTTTTGCAAATTATTTTGAACGAAGAAATTTCGCACGTAAAAAAAGGCGACAAATGGTTTTCATACGAATGTGAAAGATTGGGGCAGGGTGATAAAAAAGATGAAATTTATTTGGAAATTGTGCTGAAATTTTATCCGAAAGCTTTTAAAAAAAATAGGATTTTAGATGAAAAAGATCGTTTAAAAGCCGGTTTTACTAAAGCGGAAATAGAAAATTTCAAAAATATGCAGAAATTAAGTTGATTTCAAAATTTATAAAAATTTCATTCACGGGCAATTAAAATGTCAATTTATTTTACTTTAAAAATAGAAGAAAATTTTAAAGAAATCTCGCTATAATTACATTTCAAAAGGTGGTTAATTATGAAACAGATATACTTTATAAGACACGCCAAAAGTGAGAAAGATGGGAAAACCGATTTTGATCGGGATCTTAGTCAAAAGGGCAAAAACGATGCAAAAGAAGCCGGAAAATTTCTAAAAAAATCCAAAATTAAACCTGATATGATTTTTGCAAGTTCAGCAATCAGAGCGGCAAAAACAGCGAAAATTATAGCCGGTGAACTTAATACCAAAAAACTTGAATTTAAAGAAGAACTTTATGACATCACGCTGGATAATTTTGTAAATTTTATAAAAAAAATCGATGATAAATATAAATGCGTAATGATAATAGCTCACAATCCGACAATAACCGAAGCAGCTGAATATCTAAGCGACAGTTTTATAACAAATTTGCCGACATGCGGAATTTTTGGCGTAGAGTTTGATATAAACAGTTTCAGCGACATTTCAGAAGACAGCGGCGAAGCTATAATGTTTGATTATCCAAAAATGCACTAAATTTTAATACTTTCTAAAAACTCACCAGACTGATTTTTTATTTTAAAAATATAAAAATTCACAAATTTTTACAATCAATCTTTATTATAATTTATCAATTAAAATTTGGTTTATATCAATAAATTTAAAAAAGCCTTTATCTTAAATTAAATTTTTGCAATAAATATATTTTTCGCAGTTTTATTCTTGTTAAATTATAATAAACGCTTTTATAATTAAATTTAATTTTCTATGTATTTTTTTTGATAAGAGAACAGGATAAAATTAAATATTTATTTTTAATCGAAAAACTAAATTTTTATGGTAATTTATAAAAAAATACGATAAGAAACTTTTTGCAAAAATATTCTAAAAAGCGTATGCTGCATAAATTTTATTTTTTAAAATTTATGCAGCAAATTATCCTTACAAATGTAAGGATGAAAATTTAAAAATAAATTACGAAAAAGTAGATTATCCGAGCGCTTTTTTATTTTAACGCCACAATTAAAATTTCTATTTTAAATCTTGATTTATTTCTTTAAGCTCTTTTTTATATTCATTTACGAAATTTACTATAATGTTTGCAAAAAATTCTGGCTTGATAGCGCCGTTTGAAATATTTTCGGCTAAATTTTCATCTTGTCCATTATCATTTTTGCCAAGCCATTTCCATACAAGCCACCACTTTGTAGTTTCAAAACCGCTTTTATCTTTTCCACTAAACTCAATGTTTTTGCAATCAATATCATCGTCATCATCTCTTGCTATGCCGTAGTATAAATATATCGGTCTGTTCAAATCAAATTCGAAAGAAAAATAGAGCTTCCAATTATTTTTTTTAATCTTTAAATTTCTTTCATATTTTTTTGTAACCGGTGTAAATTCTATATCAAATTCATTGCCGAGCTTATTATTGATAACTTTATAAACTTCTTGTAAAAAATCATTTACAATCTCTTTTTCAGCCTCCAAAAACTTTTCATAAATAGTTTTTGCTGTTTCATAATTTTCTTTTATAACTTTTACAACATTCGCTTCTGCCATTTCATACTCTCCATATAATTTTTTTATCACATTTTTATACTCACTAATTGCAAAATTTAGATTTGTTAAATTTACAATCTCTTTTTTACACTCTTTTATCCATTGCGTGATTTCTAATTTATAGCTTATTGCTATTATTTTTACTTTTTTATCATCTTTAACTAAAAAATTATCTTTAATTTCAAAATTGCCTAAGCTATATTTGTCTGGAAATTTAGCATCAAGACTTAGATATAAAACCAAAATATCGTTATATTCGCATTTTTTGTCTTTTTTTATATCTTCTATATATCTTTCAATCTGATTTTTTTGTTCGACGGCACAAATTTTGTTTTCTAAAATTATATGTTTATTACCGTCTGTGATAAAAATATCTAATCTACCATTTTTCAAGCTATATTCTTTAAACACTTCTGCGTTTTCATAGTTAAAATCATCAATCTGACAGATTTCTAAGAATTTTTTTAAAAATAGACTTTTTTGGTAATGCGTTCCGTTTGGATTTAAAAACGAATAAATAAAACCCGAATGAAGCGTAGTTTCATCATAAGTTTTTAAAATTTCATAAACATTGTAGTCATTAATTCCACGAAGTTTTTTAACTTCAAGCTCATCAAGTGCTGTTTTAAAATCAGCAAACAATTTATCAAAATCAGATTCTGGCAAAATAATTCCTCCTTTAAAAAAATATTTTAAATTATATAAAAAATATGTAATTTTTTTGTTAAAATAGGGTGGATAATTTTTTATAATCATAGGTACCATAAAAATAAAAATATAAAATTATATTTTTATTTTTAATTAAAATTTTCATTTAAATCTAAAATTTAATATTTTTGTATATTTTAATTAGAATAAATTATTTTATTTTTGAAAACTATAATTTTCAAACTTTTTTGTATTTTTAAAATGCTTCCTGAAAGCTTAAAAAAAATGACGAAATTTTATATAATAAATTTTTTAATATTTATATGATGATTTCTAAAAATCAATATAATTAAAATTGTATAAAAAATAAAAATTTATGCTATGAAAATAAATTTTAATGCATTATGATTTGCATTAAATACATATCTTCGCCGTCGATTACTTTTAAATTCCTGGAACCGCATTTTTGACATTTAAAATTATTATCTTTTAATTCCGAATTTTGGTTACAATCGTTGCAAAAAACAATGACAGGCTGTATATTTATAGTAAGTTTGGCATTTTTACAGATATCACTTGTAACGTGATAAAACTCAAATGCGCTTTGTAAATAATGCGCTTCTACACCTGAAAGCTTCCCTATTTTTATGATTATTTCATCGACCTGCTCCGCTTTGTTTTTCTTAGCATTTTCTTCGCAAAGCTCAATAAGATCTATGATAATTGAAAGTTCGTGCATTTTTTATTCTTTAAAATTTTCGCTGTTTTTATCACGCATTAGATATAAAAAATACTCTTTTTTATATCGCATAATATTTACAAAATATCCTTTTCATGATAAATTTGCCGTAATTTTAGAAATAAAATTTAAAAAACCGATATAAATGATAAAAGGAATAAATCCTGTAAAAGCTGATAATAATATAAAGCCATATAGAATATCGGTTATTTCTGACAAACTTTCTATAACATAACTTTGGGAATGCATACTTCCTTCATTCCAACCTCTACCGTTTAATAAAAGCAAAAAATGTATAAAAAGAAGTGTAAAAAGTATAATTGTGCGCTTAAATTTTTTTATTTTTGAAAATTTTAAAATAAAAAACATAATAAAACAGACAATTAAGTCAAAAAATAATATATAAGGCGCAGCTTTGGCTTCAAACGAATATGTAAATAAAATAAAAAATAAACAGATAAATAAAAACAGGCACACATAATCAAATTTTGTAATCTCATAAATATATGTTTTCCGCATTTTTTAAATAAGACCTTTTTTATTTAAAATTTCACGAAATTTCCAAAGTTTTTGAGCGTTTTTCAATTCGGTTTTTGAAATTTCGGCTATCATTATGCCCTCATTTTTTTTAAGTGAATTTGAAATTTCACCAAATGGAGATATAAGCATACTTTCGCCGTAAAATTCATAATTTTTATCATCAAATTCAGCTTTTCCGATACGGTTTGCGCGAATTATAAAAAGCAAATTTGTCCAAGCTCGAATTTTTAAAAGTTCATTCCAACGCTCATTTGAATCAAAAGTCGAAGCTGTCGGCATTAAAATGCAATCTACATTTTTTTTCATAAAATACTGCCAAGTCGCGTCAAAATGTGCTTCAAAACCGCATATTACGCCAAATTTTACTCCGTCAAGCCAAAATGTCGGTAATTCTATGTTTTTTATTTTTTTTAAATTTTCTTCGTTTTCTTTCTTACAATGATTTGCAAAAAATTTTTCTTCATCCCAATGAGAATAATTTATTAGAAAGTTTTGCTCCCAAAATTTTACACTTTTAGGACCGAATTTTGCAATCATTTTATAAATTTTTTTTGATTTTACCTGCACAATCGGAGCGATAATATTTAAATTATATTTTTTAGATAAATCCGTAAATAGCGATATTTTGTGTTTACTTTGCTCTTTTATCATAGATGGCGGCATTTTTATCAGTTCTGTAAAAAAACTGTTGCATACATATTCGCCTAAAAGCGCTATTTTGGCGCCATTATCAGCTGCAATTTTAAGATAATAATCAATTCTGCTTCCGCTCATTGAAAGTGTAGGCATTTGCAAAACGGCTATTTTCATTGCGCGCTTTCGTTTTGTATTTCTGTAACTTCAAGTTTTGCTTTTTCAAGCAAATCTCTTGCCTCTTTGATAAGTTTGACACCATTTTTATAAAATTCCACGCTTTGTTTAAGAGTGAGATTTTCGTCATCAAGTTTTTTTAATAAAACATCTATTTTGTTTAGTTTTGTTTCAAAATTTTCAGTTAAATCTTGCATTGTAAAGCCTTTGTAATAATAAAATCAAATTTTTCAGTCTCGACTAAAAAAGCGTCATGCCCATAATCACTATCTATTAGGCTAAAATCAACCTGTTTTGATCTGCCGATATTTTGCATTGCTGTTTGCATTTCCTTCATTAAAACCGGCGGAAACAAAACATCGCCCGAAAACGCGATTAAAGTAAGCTTTGCTTTTATAAATGAGAGTGCTTCTTCGAGACTGTCGTAATGGCGCGTACAGTCAAATATATTCATCATTTTTGTTATATAAAGATAGCAAAGAGGATCAAATCTTTTGCTGAAATTCGTGCCGTTATATTCTAAATATCTATCTACTTGAAATCTGCCTTTTAATTCATAAAGACCATCCGTTTCTACGTAGTTTCTGCCGAATTTTTTGTCCATAGAGTGCGGACTTAAAAAACTGATATGACCTGCCATTCTTCCTATTTTAAGACCCGGCAAACCGTTTTTGTAAATATTTTGTTTATCGTAGTTTCCGTTTTGGAATTTAGGATCATTTAAAATCGCCTCAATTGCGATTTTATTGAATGCAATAGCCCAAGGCTGTGTAGCATATGTGCTTGCTAAAATTATTGCTCTATCACAAAAATCAGGATGTTCTATAGCAAAACAAAGAGTTTGCATACCACCAAGACTTCCGCCGATCACTGTATGAGCTTTTTTTATTCCAAGGCGGGAAAAAAGTTTCATTTGAGCACGAACTACATCGCTTATTACTATGACAGGAAATTTTAAACGATATTCAAGTCCGTGTTCATCTTTGTCAAGCGGGCAAGTAGAGCCGAATTGACTTGCTAAGATATTTACGCAAATTACAAAATATTCGCGCGTATCTATAGCTTTTCCATCACCGATAAGCGCATCCCACCAGCCGGCTTTTACATCACCTTCAAAGCGACCGGCTGCATGTTGCGAACCTGTAAGCGCGTGACAAACGACAATGACATTTGATTTATCAGCATTTAGCTCGCCGTAAGTTTCATATGCAAGTTTAAAATTTGATAAAATTCTACCGCTTTCAAGATGAAGCGGTTCATCAAAATACTCTACTTTGCGTTCAATTCTCACTAATTTTCTCTATCTACACGGTAGTTTGGTGCCTCTTGTGTGATAATGACATCATGAACGTGACTTTCTTTTAAGCCGGCACTTGTAATTTCTACAAATTCTGCTTTATCCTGAAAAGTTTTTATATCTTTGCTCCCGCAATATCCCATAGAGCTTCTTACGCCGCCAACTAATTGATAAATTACATCTTTTAACGTTCCTGCATATGGAACTCTACCTTCTATTCCTTCAGGGACAAGTTTTTCTTTAGCTGTGCCTTCTTGGAAATATCTGTCAGAACTTCCTTTTTGCATAGCGCCAAGCGAGCCCATTCCGCGATAAGTTTTATATTGTCTGCCTTGAAATGTTACGAGTTCTCCGGGACTTTCTTCGCAACCTGCAAGCAAACTTCCAAGCATTACAGAGCTTGCTCCTGCTGCTAAAGCTTTTGCGATATCGCCTGAATATTTTATACCGCCATCCGCAATTACCGGAATGTCATATTTTTTAGCTTCGTTAGCGCAGTCGCTGATAGCTGTAATTTGCGGCACGCCAACACCGGCAACAATTCTAGTAGTGCAAATACTTCCAGGTCCTATTCCTACTTTTACGGCATCCGCCCCTGCTTCTGCAATATCTTTTATACTGGCCGGATTTGCGACATTTCCAACCACTATATCTATATCAAAATTTCGTTTTAACTCTTTTAATGTATCTATTATACCTTTTGAATGTCCATGCGCTGAATCCATTACAAGCGCATCCACACCGGCTTTTATCAAAGCTTCGGCTCTATCTAAATGTCCTACACTGATTGCAGCTGCAACGCGTAGTCTGCCATATTTATCTTTATTTGAGTTTGGATATTCAATTCTTTTTTTAAGATCTTTTATTGTTATTAAACCCTCCAAATGTCCATTAGAATCAACTATAGGTAATTTTTCAACTTTATTATTCATAAAAATTTCTTTGGCATCATCAAGTGTGCAGCCTTTTGGGGCAGTTATAAGCGGAGTTTTTGTCATTTTTTCTCCGACAAGAGCATTCATATCTGTTTCAAAGCGTAAATCTCTGTTTGTCAAAATTCCAATTAAAATTCCGTTATCATCGACTACCGGAACACCGCTTATATGAAATTCAGCCATCATATCAAGAGCTGATTTTATGCTTGCATTCGGTTTTATTGAAATCGGATCCAAAATAACGCCGCTTTCACTTTTTTTAACTCTTTTTACCATTTTGGCTTGTGAAGCGATATCCATATTTTTATGAATTACGCCGATTCCACCAAGTCTTGCCATCATAATAGCTGTTCTTGTTTCTGTTACAGTATCCATAGCTGCACTTACTATAGGAGTATTTAGAGTAATATTTCGTGTAAATTTTGTAAAAAGTGAAACGTTTTTCGGCAAAATTTCACTGTATTGAGGCACAAGTAGAACGTCCTCAAAAGTCAAGGCTTTTTTTAAAATTTTCATAGTTGTTATCCTTTTATAATTTTTTCTAAATTTAAAGCTCCGTCTAAAACGGTTTGCTCGTCGTATGCTCTACCGATAAGTTGAGCCGAAATATTTAAATTTTCACTGTTTTTTGCTATAGGAACACTGATAGCAGGAAGTCCGGCTAAATTTACACCGATTGTATAAACATCGCTCAGATATGCATCAAGCGGATTTGCAAGCTCACCGAATTTATAAGCCACACTTGGAGCGATAGGCATAAATATAAGATCCGCTTCATCTAAAATTTTTTCATACTCTTTTTTGATATATGCACGAGCTTTTTGTGCTTTTATATAATAAGCGTCATAATATCCGCTTGAAAGTACGAAAGTTCCAAGAAGCATTCTACGTTGAACCTCTTCACCAAATCCTGCGCTTCTTGTATTTGCATAAAGTTCATTTAGATTACTTGCTTTTGCGCGATTGCCATATCTTACGCCGTCATATCTGCTTAGATTTGTACTTGCTTCAGCTGTAGCAATGATATAATAAGCCGCTATATTGTATTTTGAGTTAAGTAAGTTTTTATATATTATTTTATGCCCTGCACTTTTTAATTTTTCAATTGTTTTTAAAAGAGCACTTTTGACTTCATCTTTTGTTTCATTTACAAAATTTTCAATTACGGCAATTGTAAGTTTTCTATCACTGTTTAGTTTGTCAGCCGTACTTATAAACTCTTTTGAATAGCTTGTGCTATCCATTTTGTCATAACCTGCAATAACGTCAAATAAAATTGCGGCATCGGTTACATTTTGAGTTATCGGTCCTATTTGATCAAGACTGCTTGAATACGCTGCTAAGCCGTATCTGCTAACTCTGCCGTAAGTAGGTTTAAAACCTACGCAACCGCAAAATGCGGCAGGTTGACGAATACTTCCGCCGGTATCGCTTCCAAGAGCTGCAACTGCAATCCCTGCCGCAACGGCTGCCGCGCTTCCGCCGCTACTTCCTCCAGGAACCCTTGAATAATCTGTCGGATTTAACGTTTTGCCGTAAAATGAGCTTTCTGTTGTGCTTCCCATGGCAAATTCGTCCATATTTGTTCTGCCGAACGGAGCAAAACCGGCAGAACGGAGTTTTGTAATTACGGTTGCATCATAAGGTGCCACGTAGCCTTGTAATATATTTGAAGCACTTGTTACGCTCCAGTTTTTTACCTGAATATTGTCTTTTATGGCAATTGGAATTCCGCTACCGCTTTCGTTTAAGTCTTCACCGGTTAATTGCTCTATATAAGCTCCCAAATCTTTAGTTTTTAAAATTTTATCTTTCAGCTCTTTTCTTAAAGCCAAAATTTCATCTTTGCTTAGTTTTAAAGCCTCTTTCAGTGTTATCATTTTTTTCCTTTTTTCACAAAATAAATGCCGATGAAAATTAGCACCAGCACAGTTAAAATAGTGCCGAAAATTATATAAAAACTTACCGGCTTACTTAACATTCAGCACCTTTTGACATCTAGGACAAAGTTCGTCTTCATTTTTAGCATCAAACTTCCAACACCTCGGGCATTTGTGGTGATCTGAAAGCACCAATCTGAAAGTTTCATCTTCAACTTTAAATTCCGCTAAAAAATCGCGGCTTTCAATACTTCGCATATGACTGACCATATACCAATCACAAATTTCATCCAAATCGTGTGATAAAATTTCATTTGAACTTGTTTCCAAAACAAGTTCAAGGGTTGATTTTATCTTTTTCTCTTTTTTAAGAGTATCTATAATTTCGAAAAATTTCGCCCTGCTTTCAATAAAAAGTTCACCTGTTTCATTCTTTTTGAAATCTTCAAATTCAAGCGGTTCATAAACTAAATCAAATGCATCTTTTTTGCCGTTTTTTACAATTTCAGGAGCAAATTCCATAACTTCATCAACCGTATATGTAAGAGTAGGAGCAATCAACGGCAAAAGCGTTCTTGTTATTAAAACCATTGTACTTTGCGCACTTCTTCGACGTGAGCTGTCAAGCTCATCACAATAAAGTCTGTCTTTGCATACATCAAGATAAATTCCGCTTAAATCGGCACTTAAAAAATTTAACAAAACGCTGAAACCTTTTGAAAAATCATAATTCCTAAAAGCTCTGTTTGTCTCTTCAAATGCGATATTTGCTTTGCTTAAAATCCATTTATCAAGCATTGTAAAATTATTTGTTTCAATCTCTTTCAAATCGCTTACATTTGCAAGTAAAAATCTTATTGTATTTCTGATTTTGCGGTATTGTTCACTGACTTGTTTTAAAATGTTATCGCTTATTTTAAGATCGCTGCTGTAATCGCTAAGCCCAACCCATAAGCGCATAATTTCAACGCCATATTTTTTTGCTACTTCTTGAGGAGCTATGACATTACCGACTGATTTACTCATCTTTTGACCTTTTTCATCAACCGTAAAACCGTGTGTTAAAATACTTTTGTAAGGAGCGGTTTCATTTATTGCCGAACTTACTAAAAGTGAACTTTGAAACCAGCCGCGGTGTTGATCGCTTCCTTCCAAATACATATCGGCTCTAAATTCGCCGGCATCATAATCGCCGCTTTTTAATACTGCTCTCCAAGTAGATCCGCTGTCAAACCAAACATCCAATATATCAACTACTTTTTCTAAATTTTTAGCTTCATATTTACAGTTTTTAGGCAAAAGCTCGCCAATATCAAGTTCCCACCACGCATCAGCGCCTTTTTCTTTAAAAATTTCATATATATTATTTAAAATTTCATCATCAAAAATAGGCTCTTTTGTAGCTTTATCTCTAAAAAATGCAATCGGCACACCCCAATCTCTTTGGCGCGAAATACACCAATCAGGACGATTTTCTATCATTGAAGTTATTCTGTTTCTTCCGACTTCAGGGTAAAATTTAACCTCTTTTAATGCATTTAATGCGACTTCCCTTAAAGTTTTACCGTCTTTAAAAGGTTTATCCATTGCTATAAACCATTGTTTTGTAGCTCTGTAAATTACAGGTTTGTGTGTTCGCCAGCAATAAGGATAAGAGTGTGTAAATTTTCCTACACTTACGACTGCATCGCCTAAAAGTTCGACAATTTTTTCATTTGCTTTAAAAATATGCATTCCTACAAACTCATCAACAACATTATCCCTAAAAAGCTTTTTTGTTTTTATTGTTTCGTCATATTTTCCTGCATCGTCAACAGGCATTATTGTTTCAATGCCGTATTTTAAGCTTACATAATAATCGTCTTCACCATGTCCTGGCGCTGTATGAACTAAACCTGTTCCGCCGTCCATTAAAACATGCTCGCCAAGTATAAATTTTGACGGTCTGTCATTTAAAGGATTTTTTGCATACAAATTTTCAAGTTCGCCGCTTGCAAATTCTTTTACAATTTTTCCTTTACTTATTCCTTTTTGCACCAAATTTTCAAGTAAATGTTTTGCAAAAATAAAATTTTCACTTGTTAAAACATAAATTTCATCAGGATTTAAACAAATTGCCTGATTTGCAGGAATTGTCCATGGCGTAGTCGTCCAAATCACTGCTTTTGCACCTTTTGCACCTATTTTTTTATTTGCTTCATCGCTAAGATCGAATGCTATATAAATAGAATAATCTTCTTTATCTTTATATTCGACTTCAGCTTCAGCCAAGGCACTTCCTGCCGCCCAGCTCCAAAATACCGGCTTGCTTCTTTCGATTAAAAGACCTTTTTTTGCAATTTCGCAAAGCCCTTTGTAAATTTCCGCTTCAAATTTAAATTTCATAGTAATATAAGGATCATCCCAATCACCGATAATCCCCATATCTTTAAATTCATCTCTTTGTATATTTATAAACTCGCGTGCATGAGCCCTGCACATCTCGCGAATTTTTGTTTTACTTGTTTCATTTTTTTTGCCGCCAAGTTTTATTTCGATTTGTTGCTCTATCGGCAAACCGTGACAATCCCAACCCGGCACATATCGAACATTTTCACCTGCAAAATAGTGTGTTTTTACAATTATATCTTTTAAAATTTTATTTAATGCATGACCGATGTGAAGATGTCCGTTTGCGTATGGAGGACCGTCGTGTAAGTTAAAGCTGACGCCCGCACTTTGGCGTTTTGCTTTCATTTTTTCGTAAACTTTTCGTTCATTATACCACGCTTTGAAGCGTTTCGGCTCATTTTGCGGAAGATTTCCGCGCATCGCAAAATCAGTCGTAGGAAGAAAAAGAGTGTCTTTATAGTCCATTTTTTGCCTTTTTTAATAAATTTGGTGATTATATCGAAACTCAAATTAACTAATAATAAAATTTTTGATATAATTTTGCAAAAAAAGGTAAAAAATGAAACATTTAGTATTGATTTTCGCGGAAGAAATAAGACTTAATTCGCCGTTTTTAAATTATATTTTAAGAGTTTGCAATGAAAAATTCGAGTGTGATTATGAACTTAAATTTTTGGATAAACTGGATAAAAATACAGCCTCTTTTTTAGAAAAATGTATAGCGCAATTTGATTATATTACGATTTTTGCAAGTAGCGATAATTTTTATATTACAAGTAAAATTTTAGCCAGTCTGAACGACGATATAATTGAGCTTAAAAACGGCGAAATACTTGCTCCTTCAATGTCTCGCAAGTTTGAAAACGGTTCGTTTTTAATTGATATAAACGGAAAATTTATAAATGTGATTTTAGCCGATCCTCTTCAAAAATTACCGAATATTTTTCAAAATTTTGAGCTTAACAGCAAAACTTTTTATATTTTTGATAGCGATATAATAACGCTAAAAAGCAGAATTGATCCGCTTTGCGAAACTTATGAAATTAAAATTTCAATCACCCGGATAGCGCCTTTTTTAATTTTAATTCGCGCAAGCCAAAATCGTTTCGGTCAAATTGAAGCTTTTATGGACAGTTTAAAAGAATTTTTAAATCTTAAAATTATAAATGAAAAACTTGAAAATTTTATCGTTTCTAAATTAGCGTTTTATGGCAAAAAAATCACTTTTGCGGAAAGTTGTACTGCAGGACTGGTTGCAGCAAAAATCGGTTCCGTAAGCGGCGCAAGCGAAGTTTTTGCAGGCTCGCTTGTAACATACAGCAACGAAATAAAAAATATTTGGCTCGGTGTGGAAAATGAAATTTTAAATGAACACGGTGCAGTCAGTAAAGAGTGCGTAAACGAAATGTTAAGCGGTGCTATTGAAAGCAGCGGCGCCGATTTTGCGCTTGCGGTAAGCGGAATCGCAGGACCTACAGGAGGCAGCGAAAATAAACCTGTCGGCACAATTTATATCGGTGCAAAAGAAAAAAACGGCGAAGAGATAATAGAGAGATTTTTGCTTAAAGGCGATCGAAACTATATACGCGAACAATCCGTTACAATCGCACTTTGCTTGCTTATTAAATTAAAAGCAAAAATGTTTTTTGATTGATTTTTATTAAAAAAGTTTAATTCTCATAAAAATTCCGTTTAAACTCTGCCAAAAAAGTTTGAAAATCTTATTGCAGATTAGAATTTTATAGGTTTTAATTCAATTTTTTAATGCAAAACAGGTAAAATATCTTATTTTCAACTATTTATACATGAAAATTATTTCGCCAAAAATATATTTTAGTGTTTTTATACTGATTTAAATCGACTTTTGCAAATTTGATGTTTTAAAATTTATTAATATAAAATTTTACAAAAGTTTTATACACATATGAAATAAAAATTTCAAATTTCTATTGCATTTGCGCTGTATTTTGCTTTTTTTAAATGAAATTTATTAATTTTAAAATTTTAGAAAGTTCATCGGTTACTTTTAAATTTTGCACTAAGTTAAGATTTTAACTTAAAATTTTTAGCACTCAAAAAAATAATTAAATTTCAAATTTACAATTTTAAACATTATCATAAAATCAATTTTCACAAAAATAGCCGACTCATAAAACATTAAATAAAAATATTTTTAATTGCATAATTTTAGATATGCTTCAATTTAACGGATTTTATGATGATTTACTATTTTTAAATTTTTCTACAAATTCACTAATTTATGCTATAATAATATTGAAGTTAAAGGGGGAACTTATTTTATCCCCCACTCTCTAATAGTGACTCAAACCTTCTTCTAAATTTTCTAGAATATCATTTAAAAAATTTTCTATTTCATTTGGCATTATTCCTATATTTTTTTTACATCTTTTTGTAGAAATTCTTGGTCGTTCATTGTTTAATTTATACAAATTCTCAAAATGAAATGCGCGATTGCGTATTTTTACAAGTAAGTCGTATGCAATTAAATTTTGCACCGAATTCAACGTTCATTTTTATTTTTAAAACCAAAATTTTAAAGAATCACTAAAATTCTGTTTTTAAATCATTATAAATCAGCATAAAAATTTATTTCCATACATAAGCTATTTTTAAATTTTAAAATCACAAACAGATATGCGTTTTTTAATTACAAAATTTTTAAATACACTGTATTTGAGCGGATTTATGCTTTTTTTGATGAAATTTTACTGTCTTTAAAATTTGCGCTGAATTAACTTTATAAATCAATATAAAATTAACTTTCGCTAAATAGGCTGTTTTTACGACCATAAACAGAAACGTTTTTTAATTACAGAATTTCAAATTTACGAAATAGTGTTATATCATTATTTATAATTTTTCGATCTATCAGTTTTTTTATGACTTCTTTATCACAGACCGTTTCGTCCGGCCATTCGCGAGTAAATCCGTCGATTTTTCCTTTTGCGGTCGCATCCACACAAACTTGCTCGCCGTCAAGATAGATATCGCGAAGTGCATCTATATTGTTTGTAATGCGCCAAATACTCATATATGCGTTATTTATATCATTTTTTTTATCTAAAAATATTAAAATTTTAAAATTTTTCTTAAATTTTAAAATTTTCGTAAAAATCTCACTAACCTGCCTATCTTTACTTATGTTTATTAAAACTATCGGATTTTTCGTGTCCGTAAAATACTGCTTCAAATCATTTATACATTCGCATTCACTATGAAATTTATCAAGCAATTTCATATCGCTTAAAATTTCAGGCGTTTCGCCGCTAAAATCATTTGTAACGTCAATACCTAATTTACCGCCAAATAAAGCATTTGGCGAAGCATGGTCAAGTTCGTCGCAAATTCCTTCACTAAAAAACAGAGATTTTACACCGAAACGGTTTAACACGTATCTTGTAAAATTTTCATAATCAGTTAATTTCGGTGCATTTTCATCAGCAAAAACGGCATGTTTTACAAAACTCATTTGCCCTACTCCCCAAAATGCATGCATTATCTGTTTTGCGGCTCCTGGATAATTTACTTTTATTTTTGCAAGTATAAGATTATGAAAAACACCGTTTTCAGGCATTTTATAATCAATCAAATCCGGTGCGCTTGTTTTAAAAAGCGGTAAGAAAATGCGCTCTGTGGCATATCCCATAAATTTATCTTCTAATGGCGGTTTACCGACGACTGTAGCTAAAAAAATCGGATCTTTTTTGTAAGTAATCGCTCCTACTTTCATAACAGGAAACGGCAAAACAGGCGTATAAAAACCGGTATGATCTCCAAAAGGTCCTTCATTTATAGGATCCGCCGCTGTATCCACATAACCTTCTATCACAAAATCGCTGTCATAAGGAATAAAAATATCATTCGTAAGAGAGCGAACAAGACGCGCCGGATTTTTTCTAATAAATCCGTAAAGTAAAAGTTCAAAAACTCCTTTTGGAAGCGGGGCTTGCGCGCACCAAGTATAAAGCGGATCGCCGCCGATTGCTACCGAAACAGGCATTTTAAGCCCTAATTTTTTGTATTCGTTGTAAAAATTAGCTCCGTCTTTGTGAATTTGCCAATGCATTCCAAGCTCATTTTTGGAATGTACCTGCAAGCGATACATTCCTAAATTTTGCGTTTCGCCGTTTAAGGATTTTGTGTAAATTTGACCCATTGTAATAAAAGCACCGGCATCCTTACTCCATGTTTTCAGTATCGGAAGCTCGCCAAGATCGACATCTTTTCCTTTTTTTACGACTTCTTCGCAAGGCGGTTTGCCTTGAAATCTTGTAGTAAAAACCTTGCGAAGAGAAATTAAATAACTTAAGAATTCAAGTTTTTCTTTGAAATTTTGCGCTTTTTTCGGTTTTAATAAATTTTCTATTTCGCATGCAATTTCATCAGGATTCCGTCCAAAAATGAGTTTTAACGCTTCAAAACTTCCAAAAATATTTGTCAAAACGGGCGGATATTTTTTGCCGTTTTTATCTGTCGGGTGCGTAAAAAGAAGTGCTTTTGAATCAGATTTTTTAACTTCTATATAACTCGTATGCGCTATTTCAAGATCTATATCGCAAGGTTCATCTATAACGCGCAAAAGCCCGGCTTTGTGAAATTTTTCTATCCATTCTCTCATTTTTGCCCCTTAGAATTTTATTTTTTACTGAATTTTACTGTTAAATTTAAAAATTTTACTGTTTTTATATTTTTAATGTTTATACAGACTTGAATTTCTTTGTTTTTGCTGCAAAATCACAGTAATTTTTATAAATTTTAGATATTTATTTGTGACTGTTTTGTTTAAAAAAAATATTTTTTCGGCTGCATTAAAAATTTTTGCCGAGAATATCGTATAAAAAGCTGAATTGTTTTTTAACTTTCGAAATATCAGCTTGTAAAATTTAATAATTAAAATATGTTTTTTTGTAAAATTTCGCGATTTTATAAAAATATTTTCTATTTTTTTATATTTAAAATTTTGAAAATATCTTAAATTTTTTATAAATTTTAATTTTTTATCATTGAAATTTTGCAAAATTTTGACTTTTTTAAGGCTATAAAGCATTAAAATTTTTTTTCTAATCAAATTTTGCAAAACGTCATCCATTTACGCCATTTCCTCTGCGCGTTTTAAAAGCTCTATTGCGCCGCGCGAGATAAATTCATCGGCCAATTTAGTTCCAAAATTTTTAAAATCGGCTTTTGAAATTTCGCGCTTGTCTTTTATAAACTCGCTTCCATCAGGAAGTCCGACAATAGCTCTTACTTTGATTATATCGCCTGAAATTTCAGCATTTACACCAATCGGAACTTGGCAGCCGCCGTTTAATTTAGCTACAAAATCGCGCTCTATCGTTGTTGCGATAACGGAATTTTCATTATTTATAAATTTTAAAATTTCTATAACTTCGCTTTTATCCACACACTCTATTCCGAGTGCGCCTTGACCCATCGCAGGAATCATCTCATCGAGCGAAAACGGCACGAAATATTTTATATTTTCCATAAGATTAAGCCTTTTAAGTCCGGCACTTGCAAGAATTATCGCGTCAAACTCATTCTCTTTTAATTTTCTAAGTCTGGTATTTATATTTCCGCGAAGCGAAATGATTTTCAAATCGGGACGTTTTATAAGAAGCTGCATTTTTCTTCTAAGTGAAGTTGTGCCTACTTTTGCGCCTTTTGGAAGTTCATTAAAACTTGCAAATTTTTCACTTACAAAGCTATCTCTTACATCTTCTCTTTCACTGATTGCCGTTAAAATAAGACCTTTTGGAAAAACTACAGGAACATCTTTTAAGCTGTGAACTGCCAAATCGCTTTCACCTCTTAACATACTTTCTTCTAATTCTTTTGTAAAAAGCCCCTTGCCGCCGATTTTTGCAAGCGGTGTATCAAGTATGACATCGCCTTTTGTTTTCATACTTTGAAGTTCAACTTCAACTTCAGTGTTATTTTCGATTAAATTTTGTATGTATTTACTTTGCCAAAGCGCCAAAGCTGAGCCTCTTGTTGCTATTCTGAGTTTATTCATTTTTTATCCTCTTCTATAATTTCCACATCAATTATTTCATTTTTATCATAATTATTTGTATTATTTTGCGTAAAATTTTGTGAATTTGAAATTCTATTTGGCGCACATAAAATTAAAATTCCAAAAATATCACCTAAAATTCCTGGTAGTATCAAAAAAATTCCTGCAAGCAAAAGCCCGAATTTCGTAAAAATAGCATCAAAATAGAAAAAATTTCCATCTATTTGTCTGAAATTTCCAAATTTAATAAGTGTGAAAATTCCAATAATAACCGAAACTAAAACTTCAACTTTAAAAGCAAAACCACCAAAAATACTTACAAATATCCACGTTACTAAAATTTCAATTAAAATATATGGGATAATTAAAAATTTCAGCACAATATTCCTTTTAAAGTTTCAAAAATTTCACCGCTTGAAACGATTTTTTTATTAAGTCCTTTTCTTTCTATAAGTTCAACATTGCCATCTTTCAAGCCTTTTCCAACAAGAACGGCAAACGGAAATCCGATGAGTTCAAAATCATTCATTTTTACGCCGAAACGCTCTTTTCTATCATCCAAAAGTGTAGAAATTCCTGCATTTTTACATTTTTCATAAAGCTGTATTGCAAAATTCGAAGCGTCTTCATCTTTTGAGTTTGAAATAATAATTTCAAGTTTAAAAGGCGCTGTTTGTGTATTCCAAATGCAACCTTTCTCATCATGACCGGCTTCAATCATAACAGCAAGCAACCTTGAAACTCCTATACCATAGCAACCCATGAAAAACGGAACCGCCTTTCCGTTTTCATCTAAAAATATCGCATTCATCGCTTTGCTATATTTTTGTCCGAGCTGAAAAATATGTCCTACTTCGATTCCTTTTTTTATATCAAGCTTTGCGCCGCATTTTGGGCAGCAATCCCCTGCTCTTACTTGTGACAGATCGACAAATCTTTCATCTTTAAAATTTGTAACTGCAAATCCTACGATATGATAATCCTTTTCATTCGCGCCTACGATTAGATTGCGTTCGTTTTTAAGCTCTTTGTCTATGTAAAAATTAATATCATCAGGAAGTCCTGCCGGACCGCAAAAACCTGCTATTAGACCTGCTTTTTTTATCTCATCTTCGCTTGCATCTTCAAATTCCAAAGCTCCGCACGCATTCAGTGCTTTTGTCTCTTGAAGCTCATCATCTCCTCTTACGAAAAACAGCACGATTTCACTTTTATCAACAAAAACAGCTTTTTTTATTACGGCTTTTACGGTGAAAAATTTATCTACTTTGAAAAAATTAGCAACATCGTCAATTGTTTTCATATTCGGTGTATGAAATTTTTGCATTTTTTCTGTTTCAGGGGCTGCGCAAGGCGCTTCGCGTTTTACGCGTACCGCAGCTTCGATATTCGCCGCGTATTTGCAGCTTTCACATACCAAAATATCATCTTCTCCGTTTTGAGCCAAAACCATGAATTCTTTACTTCCACTTCCGCCGATTGCGCCGCTATCGGCCTCTACGGCTCTAAAATTCAGACCTAAACGAGAAAAAATATTTGTATAAGTTTTTTCCATTACATCGAATTCACGCTTTAAATCCTCCATATTTGCATGGAATGAATATCCGTCTTTCATTATAAACTCGCGTCCTCTTAAAAGTCCGAATCTAGGGCGTGCTTCGTCGCGAAATTTTGTATTTATCTGATAAATGTGAATTGGCAGCTGTTTATAAGATGTGATTTTATTTGCAATCATTTTTACGCTGCTTTCTTCATTTGTAGGGCTTAAAACAAAGCCGTTTTCTTTTCTGTCTTTTATCCTTAAAAGCTCTTTTCCATAGACATTGTATCGTCCGCTTTCTTGCCAAAATTCGCTTGGTGTGACAAAGCTGAAATTTACCTGCAAAGCTCCAGTTTTATCCATTTCATCTTTTATTACGGCTTTTATTTTTTCTATTACCATTTCGCCAAGCGGCAAAAAATTATAAAGTCCTGAACCAAGTTGTTCTATAAATCCTGCTCTTATTAAAAAAACATGACTTGGTAAAATAGCGTCTTTTGGCGCCTCTTTCAATGTCGGTGCAAAAAATTTGCTAAATTTCATTTTTATTCTCCAAACTATTTTCACAAAATTTGTCAAAATCTTCTTCAATACCAAAAATTTCAGCGATTGCATTTATATCATTTTGGGCATTTTCATCCAAATTTTTAAGATTTACAGTAGGCGTATGTAAAAACGCTTTAAAAACCTGATGAATTAATTTGCGCGCTTCATCTATATCGCTATGTCGCAAATATCCACGTTTTATCGCTTTTTTCAATTCCGTTTCGGCGACTTTTTTAGCCGAATTTCGCAAAGCCTTGATAATCGGCGTAGAAGAAAGCGTTTTTAAATCTTTATAAAATTTAGTCGTTTCCCGCCCTACAATTGAATATGCTATTTGAGCTTGTTCCTCACGTAAAAGCAGATTTTTACGCACAATCTCTTCCAAATCATCAACCGCATAAACTTCGCTTAAATCGTCGCATGTTATATCTATATCGCGAGGAACAGCAATATCGAAAAAATATCTTTTAAAGTTTTGAGGTTTTGCAAGTAAATCGGTTATAATAGGCTTATTTGCGCCAGTTGCTGAAAAAATCAGCGCGTATTTGTTTATAAACTCGCCCAAATTTGAAAATTCAGCTATGCTTGCATTCTCGCCAAGACTTTCTGCAAGTTTTTTTGCATGATCTATATTTCTATTAATTATTATAACTTTCGCTTTGTGTGTTATTAAATGTTTGCATGCAAGCTCAGCCATTTCTCCTGCGCCTACAACTACCGCCGTTGTACCGCCCAAATCGCCGATTTTTTCGCGCGCCATACATACTGCTACACTTGCTACCGAAATAGGATTTTTGGAAATATCTGTTTTGCTTCTTATGACGGCTGCGCATTTTAAAGCCGAATTTATGGCAAGATCCAGCATTACGCCTGATTTACGCTCATTTTTAGCAAAATTATAAGCGTCTTTTAACTGCCCTACAATTTGCGTTTCGCCTACAACCAAACTATCCAAAGAACTTGCTACTGAAAAAAGATGATGAATTGCTCCGTCATCTTCATAAATATCGGCGCGTTCTTTTAATTCATCAAAATCCACGCCGCTTAATTTTGAAATTGCTTTTATCACATAATCGCTCGTATAATTAAAATCATCTATATAAGCAAGCACTTCAACTCTGTTACAGGTGCTAAGAACAAGACACTCTTTAATTGCTTTGTTTGAACAGATTAACTTTAAAATTTCACGTTTTTTAACGTCATTTGCAAAACTAAGTTTTTCTCTAACTATTATGTCTGTGTTTTTGTGAGTAAAACTGACACTCATATAATTCATTAAAATTCCCTATTTATCATATTTTCAGCGATTTTTATAAGTTCTTTGTTATTAAATTCTTCAACAGCCTCAACCGCTTTTTTACCGAAATTTTTAGCTTCATCTATACAAAATTCAATTATTTTAAATTCTTGAAATTTATCTTTTATCCATGCGCTCTGTTCGTCGTTTAGCTCTTTTTTAAAATAACTTTGCAGTATTTCGCGTTCATTTAATGGAAGTTTTTCGTAAAGATAAATATAAGGAAGCGTTGTTTTACCATCTTTAAAATCATTAAGTGCCGGTTTTCCAAGCTTTTTGCTATCTTGAGTTATGTCTAAAATATCATCAATTATTTGAAAAGCAAGTCCTAAATTTTTGCCGTATTCTGCAAACTTTTCACAATCCGAATTTGCCAAAAAAGCGCCGATTTTTGCAACCGATTCTATTAAACCGGCAGTTTTATAATAAATCATCGTAAGATAATTTTCGCGGTTTTTATTAAAATTTTCGCTCATTTTTACATCCATAAGCTCGCCGATACTTAACTTAAAAACGGCGTTTGAAATAGTTTTGGATATAAAATCGTTAAACGAACAGAGCTCAAAAAAAGCTTTACTGTAAAAAATATCGCCGAGCATTACAGCATTTTTACTGCCAAAAACGGCATTTATACTTGGATTTCCACGTCTTATGTCGCTTTCGTCGATAACGTCGTCGTGAAGCAAACTTGCAGCATGAATCAGCTCCACAATCGCGCAAAGTTTAAGTGAAATTTCACTTTCGCCTGCGATTTTCAATAAAAGTTTAGAGCGAAGTTTTTTACCTGATTTTATTTGAGAAAACATCTGCATAGCTGGTTCATATCCACACTCTGCGATAAAATTATGCATTAGATTATCGATTTTATCCATTTTTACTCATTATTGCTTAAAATATTTCCGGTAAGCTCGATATATTTATCGTTCAGCGCATTTTCCATAATATCCGGATTTTCTACGATAAAATTAAAAATTTCAGTTTCGTCAATTCCTGCCTTTTCACATAAATTTTCAAGTGCGACAGCGCGCATAAGCAGGTTTTCTATCTCATTTTCAACTAATGTTTTACTTGCATGAAAGATTATATCAAAAAATTTATCTTTGGGATTTCCCTCAAAAATTTCCACTTTTCGCCCTTTTTTAAAAAATTTTATAATTATAACCAAAAAATATTTAAATTTTATTAGTTAAGTAAAACCGAACTTTTCAAAAATTTAAATTCTATGAAACATATATTTTGCAAAAAAGTTTAATTTTTATAAAATTTTATTGTTAAATACTTTTTTAAGGCTGAAATATTTAAATTTAAAAAATATCTGAAATTTTACATTTTTTGTATTATTTTCCACGCATCGCCAGGAGTTTTTGCATTTTGTGAAATTTCACTTTTTTGTCCGAAACCCCAAGTTGCTTGAATATAAGGCATTTTAGCTTTTATAGCGGCTATTTCATCTTTTTTGCTGTCGCCTAAAAAAATCGCTTCGTTAAGTTTGGCACCTGAAATTTCCAAAACCTTAAAAAGCATCGCAGGATCGGGCTTTGGCGGCATATTTTTATCAACGCCTACTATTAAATCAAAAAATTCCGAAACACCGTTAATTTCCAAAATTTCACGCAAACTGATTTCAGGCGCATTACTTGCAACTGCTATAAAATATCCTTCGTCGCGGCATTTTTGTAAAATTTCAAAAAGTCCGTCGTAAAGCTTCGCGTGAAGTTTATAGTTTTTTATAAATTCACGCTCAAATTCATACTTTTGCTCTTTTGTAACATTTCTCACGCCGTAAAATTCAAAAATCATATCTTTTTTCGGATCATTTATAGTTTTTATTATGAAATCTTCTTTTAGATTTTCTTTTAAACCAATATTCCGTCTTAAAGCATTTATCGTACAATATATCGCTTTTGCGCTATTTATAAGCGTTCCATCCATATCAAAAATAATAACTTTCATTCAAATTCCTTTAGAAAATCAACTTTATGTTTATCTTTACGGTATTTTTTATTTTTAAGTTTTTGCAAAGCGTTTGCTTCTTTTAAAAGTTCGTCTTTGCTTTTAGATTCGCTGTTAATGACATTTCTAACGAAATTTTCAAGCGCTTTTGTATAAGGCTGATCCAAAAATACGGCTTCGCATTTTTTTAAAATTTCATAATTTTTTGCAACGCGCGCACGAAAAATTTCATCATCGAAATCCGCCTTTTTAAGTAAATTTATTACTGAGCCTGAAAATCTTTCTAACGCCCTTATATATTTGATTCTATCTTGTCTATTTTCCAAAATTCAACCTTTTTTACGAAAAATTATAGCTAAAATTTACTTATAAAATTTACATTATATAAAATGAGATGAAATTTGACAATTTTTATTTATAAATTTTTCTTTAATAAATATATTTAAACTAAATACTATATTAAAAATTAAACATAAAATCATTATATATAATCATTTTAAAAATATATACAAATTATTGACATTTTTAAAATTTAGTGCTAATATTTTGCGAAAATTTTTCAAAAAAAGGAAAAAAATGAAACAGGAAACTCTTGCAACTCATTATGGTTACAATCAAAAAAGCGGTTTTGGAGCAATGGCAGTTCCTATTTATCAAACTACAGCTTATGATTTCGGAACCGGTGAAATCGCCGCGGATCGTTTTGCATTGCGCAATATCGGACAAATTTATACACGTCTTACAAATCCGACAACAGATGTTTTTGAAGCCAGAATTTCAGCTCTTGAAGACGGAGCAGCTGCAATTGCGACTTCAAGCGGACAAGCAGCAAGTTTTGCAGCAATTGCAAATTTGGTAAAAGCGGGCGAAAATGTAATTTTATCAAACAAAGTATATGGCGGTACAAGCACGCTTTTCGTGCATTCTTTGAAACGTTTCGGTATAGAAACCAGAATTTTTGATCCGGAAAAAGCTGACGATCTTGAATCTCAAATAGATGATAAAACTCGCGCGATATTTTTTGAAACTCTTTCAAATCCGCAAATTTCAGTGGCAAATACGCCAAAAATTGCAAAAATTGCAAATAAATACGGCATTGTCTCGATTGCAGATAATACTTGCGCGACACCGATTTTATATACACCTTTTAAGGACGGTGTGGACGTTGTAATTCACAGTGCAAGTAAATATATAAGCGGTCAAGGATTAAGCATCGCCGGTGTTGTTGTTTCAAGTAAAACTCTAAACAAAAAACTTGTTAAAAATCCGCGCTACGAACATTTTAATGAACCTGATTTAAGTTATCACGGCCTTGTTTATGCTGCTTTGGCAGATAAATTCGACATTTTTACACTTAGACTTAGACTTGGAGTTTTAAGAGATTTCGGTATGACACTTTCTCCGTTTAACGCATTTCAGCTTATTCAAGGGCTTGAAACCCTAAGCATAAGAGTTCAAAAACATTCATCAAATGCATTGAAAATTGCAGAATTTTTGCAAAATCATCCGAAAGTAAAAAGCGTAAATTATCCGGGACTTAGAAGTTCGCCAAATTACGATTTTGTAAGCAAAAATTTCAAAAACGGACTTGCAAACGGACTTTTAAGCTTTGAAGTGGAAAATTATGAATTTGCAAAAAAAGTCTTAAACAGCACAAAAATTTTCGCCGTTGTTGTAAATATCGGTGACAGCAAATCAATCATAACTCATCCTGCAAGCACAACGCACTCTCAACTTTCAAAACAGGAGCTTAAAGACAGCGGAATAAGCGAAGGTTTGATTAGGCTTAGTGTAGGACTTGAAGATGCTGAAGATCTTATAAATGACCTTTCCGAGGCGCTTAAATGACATTTCTTACAAAGCGCGGCGTTTATGCGGCAATAATAATGCTTGAAATCTCAAAAGGCGATAAAACCGCGCCTGTAAGCATAAAAAGCATAGCAGATACGCTAGGAAAAAGTAAAAACTATTTGGAACAGGCTATAAACGCTTTACGAAAAGCAGGTTTAATTAAAGCTTTACGCGGACCGAACGGTGGATATTTTCTGCTTAAAAAACCGAATGAAATCACATTCGGCGATATTTTTAACGCTACCGAAGGCGAACTTGTAATGACAAATTTGGATATCAAAAACGAAAATTTAAAGCGATTTTTTGACGATTTAAATAATAAAATCAAAAAAACTCTTGAAATTCCGCTTAGTGATTATGAAAAATTTGTCCAAACAAAAGAAAAATTTTTAAATTTTGTAATATAAAGGAAAAATATGAAAATAGCAAAAGACGTAACCGAACTTATAGGAAATACGCCGCTTGTGCGCATAAACACATTTGGCGACAACGCTACAATCGTAGCCAAAGCTGAATTTACAAATCCAAGCTCATCCGTAAAAGATCGTATAGCGTGGGGAATAATAAAAGATGCGATGAATAAAGGAAAAATAAACGAAAAAACGCTTATAGTTGAGCCGACAAGCGGTAATACAGGTGTCGGACTTGCTATGATTTGCGCTAAATTCGGACTTAATCTAACTCTTACAATGCCAAGCTCAATGAGCGTGGAAAGAAGAAATTTAATATCCGCTTATGGCGCTAAAATTGTGCTTACGAAGCCGGAATTCGGTATGCAAGGAGCCGTAGATAAAGCAAATGAACTTGCAGGTCAAAACGCCAATTCTTTTATTCCAAGTCAATTCAGTAATCCTGCAAATCCTGCAACGCATTTCGCAACAACAGGACCTGAAATTTGGGAACAAACAGAAGGCAAAGTTGATATTTTTGTCGCTTCGTTCGGCACTGGTGGCACTTTTAGCGGAATCGCCAAGTTTTTAAAAAGCAAAAATCCGAATATAAAAGCTATAGCAGTTGAACCCGCAAGTTCACCGCTTCTTAGCAAAGGAAATGCAGGCGCGCATAAGATTCAAGGTATAGGCGCGAATTTCATTCCTGAAAATTTGGATAAAAGTCTGATTGATGAGGTAATTGCCGTAAGCAATGAAGACGCTTTTGATGCGTCAAGAAATTTAGCTCGATATGAAGGACTTCTGGTTGGAATTTCAAGCGGAGCAAATGTGTATGCAAGCTCTGTCGTAGCCGCTCGCAAAAAAAACAGAGGCAAGATGATAGTTACTATTTTATGCGATACCGGAGAGAGATATCTTTCAACGGAACTTTTTAAATAAAATTTATTTGCAAGGCGCGATTTTTAAAGCGCTTTGCTTTTTTAATAACCGCAAGTCAGTTTTAAAAAATTTAATATTTAAACTTAAAAACAGTTTCAAATGCTCGCTTTTTGATTTTTATGATTTGTCAACGAATTTTTAAATAATTTAAAGATTAGTTCCGCAAATAAGCTATTATAATACGCGATTTATTTAAATTCTACAAGCCGATTTTAATTTTGTATCTTGATTTTAGCATTTTGCAGACAACTTCACAAATCACTTTTCAGTTTTGTAAAAATGCATGTAAATATAAATTTGTTTACATATAAAATATTTTTCAATGTATTTTTAAATTTTTATTTTATTTAAGAATTTTTTTGAATTTTAAATCCAGTGGCACTGAAATTTTATATTTAGCGCGATTTAAATTTTAATAATTTAAAATTTATAGAAAATATCGGCTATTTTTTTACTTAAATCTAAATAAAAATTTAAAATGTTAATAAAATTTTGATACAAAAATGACATTTTTAAGTTTTTGCACTCTTTTTTACTGAATTAAAATTTCACGCCGCTGTTTTTATAAAAATTTCGCCACAACCTTACGCAAACATTACACATAAACTTTTAATAAATTTTAGATAAAATAATCGCAAAATCCATATAAGGGAAAAATATGAAAAAATTGTTTTTGATACTGTTGTTTTTGATAAACTCACTTAACGCAAAGCCTTATATTCCGTATGAACACGAAAAAATGCTGACAGAAAACAGTATTAAAATCGATGAAATTTTTAAATCGGTTGATAATCTTTGGAAACACGCTAATTCTTATCCGCCGTTTTTTGATACAAACTCGGATAAAAACCGCGCAAAAAGCGATTCGCAAACACTGTTGAATGTATTTGACTTTTTGCGTGAAAAATTTTATAAAACGTTTGATGAAAATCTGAAAAAGCAGTTTGATTTTTCGCAAGCAAAACTTTTTGTGATAGCTTATAACCTTGATGTTGGAAATTTTGCGCCACAAGCAGACGAAATATTTGAAAAGTTGATTATAAATGATAAAAACAGCGCATTATTACATAGAATTTACGGCGAGTTTCTTGGAAATTCGGCTCGCAACGAAAAAGCTGAATTTCATCTTAAAAAAGCCGTTGAACTTGGCGATAAAAGTGCGCATTTCGGACTTGGCGTAACATATTTGATAGATAATAATAAAACAGCCGCAAAAGATGAATTTGAAACTTTTCTAAAATTTTATCCGAATAACGAAGAAGCGAAAAATATCATAGACGCCATAAATAAAGGAAATGTGGAATTTAAAAAAGAGTAATTTTTTGATTTATAATATTTCGCATTTTTATACTGATCCGAATTATTTAAAATTTTACATAAATATAAGAGCAAAAATCGGTAGCACCGTTTAATAAATTTGTTAAAGATATAAAAGATTTTAATAAAATTTAAAAGATAGTTCTCACCGATATTACATGAAATTGTAACTATTTTTTATGCGTAGCTAAATTTCAAGCTTATTACGGCATTTGTCACAAACTTTGTTTATTAAAATTTTAATGCACGTTTGAAACGCACGTACAACGAACATTTATATTCAGGCAAAATTATATTTATAGAAATTTATCAAAAATAAGATTTTATTTTTATTTATTTTAAAATTTTTATAAGTTCATGGTAATATTTAAAATGCATAAATTTACATAATTTAAAATGAAATATAGTTATTTTTTTAATCAGCTCAAAAATGGTATAAATTTCAAAAAATTTTGATTTGCTATTTTTGCACATTAAATCAAATTTCGCAAATTTTAAGCCTTTTTCGGTAGAATTCAGTTTTTTTAAAGGTAAAAAATGGACGATAAAAAATTTAACAAATACGATTTACGCTGGATGATGTCGCTTTTTGGAACTGCTGTTGGAGCGGGAATTTTATTTTTGCCGATAAAAGCCGGTGCTTTTGGAATTTATCCCGTGCTTGTAATGACACTTTTAGCGTTTCCAATGGCATTTTTAAGCCACCGAAATTTGGCTCGTTTTTGCAATGCTTCAAAAAAGCCGCAAAGCGATATCAGCGAAGTCAGTGAAGAATTTTTCGGCGCGAAAGCCGGCATTATCATCACATTTTTATATTTTTTCGTATTTTTTCAAGCCTGCATAATGTATGGCGTCGGAATCACAAATACACTGATAAGTTTTATGCAAAATCAACTTGAAATCGCGCAAATAAGCAGATTTGCGGTTTGTTTTATCATAATTTCGGCGATGATTTTCGTAATGATTTTTAAAGAAGATCTTGTGATAAAAGTCTGTGAATGGCTTACATATCCGCTTTGTGCGTTGCTTTTGATTTTTTCTTTATATCTCGTACCGCACTGGCAAATTTCGGCTTTTTTCAACTTTCCGACTCCAAAAGATTTTTTTCTAAGCATACTCTTTTCACTTCCGGTTCTTGCGTTTTCTTTTGAGCATACGCCCGCGGTTTCGACTTTTGCGCAAAGTATGCAAAGACGCTACGGAAATACGTTGAAAGATTTCAAATGCAATCAAATTTTATTTAAAAATGCGACTATTTTACTGTTTTTTATTATGTTTTTTGTAATTTCCTGTGTGCTAAGCCTGAATCCTGATGAATTTAGTGAAGCGGCGAAGCAAAATATACCGATAGTAAGCTATTTTGCAAATAAATTCGATGATGTGATAATCAGCTATTTTGCGCCTTTAATTGCGATTCTGGCAATCGCGACTAGTTTTTTCGGACACTATTTCGGGGCACGTGAAGGACTGAACGGAATTGTAAATAAAACTTATTTGAAATTCCAAGCGCCTTTACCAAAAGAAAAACCTTTAAACATAGCCATTGCAGCGTTTTTTTACATCACGATGCTTATTTTTTCTTACTTAAATCCAAGCATTTTAGGAATTATTGATATGTTCGTAGGACCGATTATAGCTGCTATTTTGTTTTTGCTTCCGGTTTATGGCATTTACAAAGTGCCAGCGCTGAAAAAATATCGTAAAATTTCAGCCGATATTTTTATTGCCGTTTTTGGAATATTTACAATCGCAACGGTAGTTTTTGAAATATTGTTTTAACTAAAAAATATGTTTTATAAATTTTGACGATTAAGATTTTTAAATTTTTAATAACTGAGAAACTTAATTTAAACTTACACTTAAAAAGATTTTTATAAATTTTTACAAACTGAAAAATTTAAAATTTTCTAGTTTTAATGTGAAAATTTCATGTAAAAACCGAACGATTTAAAATTTTATTAACATAATGCGTATTTTTTAAAATTTTACAGTATTAAAAATCAGGCATAAAATTTAATCAAAAGCTTTTTAGATAAATTTTCTTACTGAGAAAATATAGATTATAAAATTTACCGTTTTGCATTTAAAAAATAAAAATTAACAAATTCTAGGCAAAAGCTCGCCTTTTGGAAATTCTAAAAACCGCTCGGTTCCATAAGCATTTTGTAAAATTACCCGTCCTTTTTCATTTTGTGTTACTTCGCCGATAATTGCGGCATTTTCGTTAAATTTTCGTAAAATTTCAAGCGCTTTAATTTCGTCGCCGTCTTCTATAAATGCCACGAATGTGCCCTCATTTGCCAAATCATATGGCTCAAAACCCAAAAGCTCACATATTCCAAGCACTTCAGGCGCCACTTTTATATCATTTTCACGGATTGAAATTTCACAATTCAAATGTTGTGCAAATTCATTTAAAACTGCTGATAAACCGCCACGCGTCGCATCTCTTAAAGCAAGGATTTTGACATCATTTTTTAAAAGCTCTGTTACAGCGGCATTTAAAGGTTTACAATCGCTTTTTAAATCCGTGCTTACCGAAATTTCATCGCGCGCTGCCATTATTACGGCGCCATGTCTTCCTATATCGCCGCTTATCAATACTTTTGCGCCTTTTTTTACACAATCCATTTGCACTCCGGCTTTTAAAATTTGCCCTATTCCGCTTGTATTTATAAAGATTTGATCACCTGAACCGCGCGGAACGACTTTTGTGTCGCCGCAAACTATTTTCACGCCGGCTTCTTTTGCGGTTTTTGCCATTGAATTTAAAATTCGCTCAAAAGTGTCAATCTCCAATCCTTCTTCTATTATAAACGCACAACTTAAAAAAAGCGGTTTGGCTCCAACCATCGCCAAGTCATTTACTGTACCGCAAACTGCGATTTTACCTATATCTCCACCATTAAAAAAAAGCGGTGTAACCACAAAAGAATCAGTCGTAAAAGCTAAATTTCCACATAAAATTTGAGTATTTTTTTTATTATGGCAATTTTGCACATTGAAGTTCATATTGTCCGTTTTATTTTGTCCGTTTAAATTTGAAACGTCAAAATTTTGAGATTTTTCATTAAAATAATCCGTTTTATCACCAAAATTTGCGCTTATAATATCAAAATTTTTATCTAAATCAAGCGGAAAATTTAATATCGCCGAATCGTTTGCTCTGCGTAAAATTTCATTGTCAAATGCTTTAAAAATAGTATCATTTATAAGACTGTTCATCTCTTCACCGCCACCGCCATGACTTAAAAGAATTTGCTTTTTCAATTTATATCTCCTTTAAAATCATTTATTTTAACTAAAAAATCCTTTGTTTTACTATATAAACTATTTAAAAAATAATATTTCCACAAATTTTATTCATTCTAAAATTTCTTTACGGAAATACAGTTGCAAAATTAATAAAAAATTAAATAAAATAAGTAATAAAAGCAATTTAAATTATAAAAATTATTATTATTATTATTATAAATTTATTTGCATTAGATTTATATAATTTGCAAAATATTTACCGAAGGTTATAGTAATGGATTTTCTAAAAAGCAATGCAGATTATATTATAATTATCATTTTAGCGCTTATGAGCTTTATCTCGCTGTGGTTCAGTATAGAAAGAGCTCTTTTTTATAGACGTGTAAATGTTAAACAATATGAAAACATAGAAACTTACGAAAAAGATCTGACCAAAAATCTGACCACACTTTATATTATCTATTCAAATGCCCCTTATGTAGGACTTTTAGGCACAGTTACCGGAATTATGATTACATTTTACGATATGGGGCTTAGCGGAAATATGGACGCCAAAAGTATAATGCTTGGACTTTCGTTGGCGTTAAAAGCTACAGCACTTGGACTTTGTGTGGCAATTCCGACGCTTATGATTTATAATGCTTTCTTAAGAAAAGTTGAAGTTTTGCTTGTAGAATTTAAAGAGTCAAAAAAATGAGACCCAAAAGAGACGGGCTAAATATTGTCCCTTTTATAGATGTTATGCTTGTGCTTTTGGCGATTGTTTTAAGCGTTTCAACATTTATCGCTCAAGGCGGAATAAAAGTTGAACTGGCAAATTCTAAAAATGCCGTCACGCTTCCAAATATCGATAAAGTATTAGTAATTTCAGTAGATGATAGCAATAATATCTATATAAATAATAAAATTTCATCAATCAATGAAGTTGAAAATTCCATCAAAAACATAAACAAAGATACTTTTGTAGAAATTAAAAACGATAAAAACAGTAAATTTGAAACTTTTATATCTATAATAGATGTTTTAAAAACACACAAACACGAAAATTTTACAATCGCATTGGAAAAAAATGAGTAAAGAAAGTTTGCTTGGATTTATTATCTCGCTTTCACTTCACTTCGGAGTTGTCTATGCGGCAGTATATAAAATAAATGATAACATAAATATCAGCGATGAAATATACACTTTACCGATTTCTGCTTTCAGTAAAGCGCCGAATATAGCGCAATCCGCAAATGAAGCTTTATCTGAAAATAATGAAATTTCCGAAGAGGAAATTTCAACAAAAAAAATAGAAAAATCAGAATACATAGCTAAAAAAGAATTGACCGAAACTAAAACAACGACTGCGATAAAGCGACAAGAAAAAGACACCGTTAAAAAACCTGAAACAGTAAAAAATATAAAATCAAAACCGAAAAAAACACAAAAAAAAGAAAATTTTACAGGTAATAAAAAAGCTGACGACAAACAAAATAACAATTCAAACAACAATATAAACTCAAACTTTATTTCAAATGATATATCAGTTTCAAATACACCTGATAATGCTTTATTTAAAGAGATTAAAAAGGCGATACAAACAAATTTGATATATCCTGAAATCGCAAAACAAAACGGTTATAACGGTAAAGTCAAACTTGATTTTGATATAGACAGCACGCGAATACCGAAAAATATAAAAATTATCAAAAGCTCGTCATATTCTATACTTGATAAAAATGCAATATATACAGTAAAAAAGGCGGCAAAAGATTTTCCTGAAATAGATAAAAAATATAATATAACAATCAATATAAATTTTAATCTATTCTGATAAAAAATTTTATGAAAGGAAAAAATATGAGAATTTTATCTCTTATTTTTATGCTGACGACATTTTTGTTGGCAGGCGGCGTTTTAACGCATGAGTTAGTTGTTCCGAATATGGGATGTGGCGGTTGTGCCAAAAAAATTAAAAGAGTAGTTGAAGGAAACTATACTTTAATTTCAATGGATTTTAACACAACTACAAAAGATGTAAATTTAACAATGCCAAGTGAAATTGACATAAACAGTGTTATAAAAACAATAAATGATGCAGGCTATAAGGCGAGATTAAAGGAAAAACAGTGAGAAAGATTGCATTTATTTTTACTCCTTTGGCTTTAATAGCCGAAAGTATAGATATAGGCGAAGTGGAAGTCAGCGATAGCAAAAGCTTAAATACACAAACAAGCTCTTATGTATCATCAAGAACCATCACGCAGGAAAAATTAAAAGCCCAAACCAAAAAAGACGGTACGATTAGCGATGCGCTTCGTTCAAATCCGAATGTAATTTTAAATAAAACAGCCGATTCCTCAACGGAATCGGGCGAAATTTCACCAAAAGATGTAAGTATAAACGGAGCCAGTTTTTACCAAAATAATTTTATGGTGGATGGATTAAATTTCAACGACGATATAAATCCGGCAGGTTACAGAACTTTATTTAAAAATACTTGGAGAGGCCCTACTCTTGGCTCACAAGCCATAAATTTAAGCAGCGATTTGTTAAAAAGCATTGAAGTCATCGACAGTTCGGTATCCGCAAAATACGGCGGATTTCAAGGCGGAGTCGTAAATGCTAAAACAAGAGATCCTAAAAAAGGATTTCACGGAGTTGTAAGCGGCGGATACACAAGTGGAGATTTAAGTAAAAATTTTATCGATCCTTTAGTAAGAGATAATTACAAAAACTCGACAGGCTGGTATGATAAAAGCGATTTTTCAAAAAGAAAATATAGATTTGGAATGGAAGGCTACGTAAGCGATGATTTCGGATTGCTTTTTGATTACACAAAACATAAATCAATAATCAAAACGCATACAAAAGATAGTATTATGGATCCGAAAATCGCTGAATTTCCAAACGAAACAAGAGATGCGCAAAACTATTTTATCAAAGGAATTTACAGAGCCGGCGACAGAGTAAATATAAAACCGAGCTATTTATATTAAAAACAAAACAGCAGAAGTTTTATAGAACACGATTTAAATTCAGCAATGGATAATAAATTCGGCGGTTTTGCACTGAATTTGGATGTCGAAGCTGATTTGGATTCTGTATTTTTAGAGCAAAAAGTTAGCTACTCCGAATTTGAGAGTTCAAGATATTTTGATTTTAAGAATGGACTTTATGATTATGCCAAGTCAAATTTAAAAAATTGGGGAAACAGCTATAATGCGCGCGACGGTCTTTTTCACTCATATTATGGAGGACTTGGCGATATAAAACAACTCCAAAAAACTTTTACTTACAATATTGATGCCACGCTCAGCGAATTTGAAATTTTAAATACAAAACACAATATAATAAACGGATTTGAGTATGAAAATAAGCGTGGAAGCTACAGAACCTTAACGCCTTTTGCCGAATATTTTACCCCGAAAGATTTGCCTGACGGTTATATTTGCGATAAAGACGATTTAACTTGCATAAATGATAATAGCTTTGGCGGTAAAGGTCAATATTTAAGCAAATTATATTATTACGGAAATGTCTATAACAAAGCGACAATGAATAAGTTCGCTCTGTATTTGGAAGATGAAATTTTATATGATAAATTTAAATTTCGTCCCGGCGTAAGAATGGAGCGAAACAGCATAAATAACGATGTAAATATCGCGCCGAGATTTGTAAGCGAATATGAATTTATAGGTGAAAATTTCTTAGGCTTCGGACTAAATCGTTATTACGGAAGAGAACTTTTCGCTCAAAAAATTTACAACGATATGTATGCTCATCAAGAAGATTTTATAAGAAATCATCCGAATGAAAAATTTACAAAAACTGCAAATGACATAAACGGATTTTTAGGCAACAAATTTAAAACGCCTTACGACGATGAATTAAGTTTATTTTATAGAGGCGATATAAAAAATGCAAGACTGGATTTAAAATACATAAAACGTAAAAGCAGAGATGAGGTCAAAGTGACTTCACGCAAAAAAGCGGGACTCGGATCGGTAGCAGGACTTGATGACAACTACTATATTTATACGAATGACGGCAAAACGGATAGTGATATTTATACTTTTACAGTTCAAAACATAGATCCTATAGAATTTATAAATACAAAAAACTATTTTGAACTTGGCTATACGCATATGAAAAGAGACAGAAACTTTAACAAATATACCGATTCAGATCTGTATTTGGATAGAAAAATTCTTTACAATGGCAAAGAAAGAACAATCGGCGAACTTCCTACGGTCGATTTTTATACGCCTGATGTTTTAAGGCTGGCACATACAATGCAAGTACCATATTTTGGTATAACGCTATCTAATTTCATAAATTACGAAAGCGGAAACGAAGCATTGGTAAGAGGATTTGATAAAGCAAAAAAAATGCAGACATATACTAAAGTAAATCTTCCAAGCCGCACAACTTGGGATGCAAGAATCGCTTATGAGAAAAATTTACATAAAGACGTGGAATTTTTTGCAAATTTCGATATAAACAATATCCTGAATAAAAAACAAAAAATAGACGCTGACAGCATTGATGATAAAATTTACTATACATATGCGACAGGCAGAAATTTATATTTGGAAGTTGGACTTAAATGGTAAAATTTTAGCCCTTCGGGGCTAAATCTGAACTAAAATTACCAAATTTAGCTTTTTTAAAATTTGATATTTTTTAAAACGTGAAATAGCTGGTTGCCTAATTTAAATTTTTTGATGTTTTTAAACTCGCTCGCATTTTTAAATTTTACTGCTTTTAAATTCATCAAATCTTGTCTTGTGATATTGATAAGAATTTTAAATTTTATCTGTAATAGATAAACTCTATATTATTTTTATTAAAAAATATTTATAATCGTATCATTATAAGATTTTGCCATATCAAACGAAACTTAAATAACAATACTCTTTAAATATTATATGCTTTGTTATGTTATTTTGTTAAATTTTTATATTTAGGATGAAAATATGGATAAAATCAATTTTATATTTGGTTGAAAAATGTGGTATAAAAAATAAAAATATTATTTCTAAACTTTTAAATTTGCCATATAATACTGTAAATGGTTGAAATGGTGAAGACAAACCGTTTCCTTTGCGGCTTGATAGTTGATTTTTTAATTTTTATGAAAATAGAAAAAATTCTATTGAGCTTAAAAATTTAAAAAATATTTTTTAAAAAAAATTTAGAAAAATTTTAAAATGTCTAAAATTTGACTATAAAAATTTATGAAAGTTTAAGCTATTTTGCAAATTTTAAATTTTGCTTTTACTATTTTTATCTATAAAAAAATCTATAAAACTTATAACATTTTTTATTTGATCTACAAAAATTTTTATATCAGTTTCGTTTATTTTGTTAAACAATGATGGATTATAATCAAAATGATAGCCGTTTAAAAACAGATAAAATTTACCATTTATAAAGGCAAAACTTGCATTTCCGTCACCTATTTCGTTTTGAAATTTTATGATTTTTTCCATAGATAAAAAATCAAGCAGATATCTTGCCTCTATCTCATCATCGCTAAAAATTCTAAACTCTTCATTAAACTCTCTGTTATCCAAAATCTCTTTTTTACCGTCTATTTTTGTGTTGTAAGACCTATCTACAATTATAGTTTTTGAACTAAATTTTTTACCGATATCAAAACCCAAAACTACACCTTGAAATTTAGAAAGCTCATATTTGACCTGTTTTGCAAGTTCTATTATTTTTCCGATTTTACTGCTTGAATAATGTTTTTCTTCATAAGTTTCTACGATACAAAACTCAAACTCACTTCCTTTATACAGACCTTTTATCAAATCATGCGTTATAAAAATATTATAAGCATAAATTTCAGTTTCATTTATAAAGTCACTTCCAAGACCTTTTTGCGGCGTATAAACATACTCTTTAAAAAATTCTGAAATGATTTTTTCTTTTATGATATAGCTGAAATTTAACCTTTTTTCTTTGAAGTGATAATAATAAAGTTGTGAAAAGATAAATATGAGCGCAAAACAGGGTATTGCTATTAGCGCTCCTATTTTATCCACAAAATTACCATATCCATACTCATCATAAGGTAGTTTATAAAGGATTACTAAAGATGGAAAATAGTCACAAAGATAGTCATAAATGAGCAAAATTACTATTATAAAAAGCGGAATTAAAAAACAATATAATCTATAATTGAAAATAGCGCCTTTTAGCATCTTTTTTCGTTCAATTTCAAATTCTTCCATTACGCTTTTTTATATTCTTTTATATTTATAGTATGCCGCGCAAGCTCCCTCACTGGAAACCATACATGATCCGATAGGATTTTGCGGTGTGCAGGCTTTGCCAAAAACTTTGCAATCATATGGTTTTGCCAAACCTCTTAAAATTTTACCACAAATACACGCCTTATTTTCTTTAATGTTTCCAACCGAACAGTCAAAAACTTTTTTTGCATTAATCGCGTCATATTCATCTTTTAAGTCCATTCCGCTGTTTGCAATTTCTCCGAGTCCGCGCCACGAAAAATTACACGGATGCAAATATTTTGCGACAAGCGCTTTAGCTTTTTCATTGCCAAGCGGTTTTACAGCTCTTGCATATTCATTATAAACTTCAAATGTTCCCGAATTTTGCTGACGCACAAGATTTAGCACGCTATCCATTATGTCAAGTGGCTCAAATCCGCTTACGGCAATAGGTTTATGAAATTCAGCCGCAATTTTTTCGTAGGGACGCGAACCTGTTATTACACTTACATGACTCGGTCCCAAAAATGCATCTATTTTTGTTTCTTTATCACTTAAAATCATACGAATAGGAGCTGGAATTGTTACATGATTTATGTGAAAAAATAGATTTTTTAATCCGTTTTGAATGGTTTGTTCTATTAAAACAGCACTCATAGGCGTTGTAGTTTCAAAACCGATAGCAAAAAAAATAACATTTTTATCAGGATTTTGTTTAGCAATTTTAAGGGCATCAAGCGGCGTATAAAGTGAGCGGATATCATGCCCTTTTGCACGAAGTTTTTGAAGACTGGTAATAGAACCTGGTACCCTCATCATATCTGCAAGTGAGCAAAATATAGTATCAGACATACTTGCAAGCTTTATCGCTTCATCAATGCGAGATTGCGGCATTACACACACAGGACATCCAGGACCGTGGATAAAATTTATATTTTCACCGACAAGTTCAGGAATGCCGAATTTCATAATAGAATGAGTATGTCCTCCGCAAATTTCCATTATATTAAATGGTTTTTTGCTTTCTTTTTTAATAACCTCATTGAGACTTAAAATTAAATTTTTATCCCTAAAATCATTTATTAAATCCATCTTTTTGATCCATATCACTCATAAATCCATCATTTTCGCTTATTTTACCGCTATGCATTTGAGAAACTATCTCTTTATATGTTGCTAAACTTTGAAGTGCATACTGTGTATCGATTTTTTCCATTGCAAAACCGACATGAATCAGCACATAATCACCAATTTTTAAAGGTTCGCTTATAAGATCCAAACTGACACCACGTCTAACACCCAAAGTTTCAACGGTCGCAAAGTTGTTTTCATCTATTTCTATGATTTTTGACGGTATAGAAAGACACATTAGCGAAATTCCTTTTTGTATTCCAAATATTTAAGCCACTTTTCCACGCCTTCTCCAGATACGCTATCAAGCGCTATAACATCGGCTTTCGGATTAAGTTTATGCACATCATCTATGACATTTTGGATATTAAAATCAAAATATTTTCCAAGAGAAATTTTAGTAATCACAACCAAATCGGCCGCTCGAAACATAACAGGATATTTTGCGACTTTATCAGATCCTTCAGGCGTGCTTAAAAGAACGACATTCAGGTGACTTCCAACATCGTAACTGGCAGGACAGACGAGATTTCCCACATTTTCCACAAAAACAAGATCAAGATTTTCAAGCGGCAGATGATGAAGTCCTTCGTGCACCATAAATGCATCTAAATGGCAGCTTTGACCGGTTGTAATTTGATGAGCTTCGGCGCCTGCTTTTACGATACGATCGGCGTCTTTATTTGTTTCTAAATCGCCTTCAACAACTCCGATTTTAAACTTTCCACTTTTAATGGTTGTTTCAAGAAGCGTTGTTTTACCGCTTCCTGGACTACTCATAAGATTTAGACACAAAATTTTATTTTCATCAAGCCAAGCGCGATTATTTTTTGCCTGTTCATCATTTTTTGACAAAATTTTAGTAATTACATTTACGGTTTTTTCATCTTTTAAGGCAGGATTAAATCCATGAGTATGTGGATTTTCGCCACCATTATGGCTATGAACAACACCATCATGGCTATGATGAAAATGTTCGTGATTTTGTAAATCTTCGCCGTGTTCGTGTGAATGAGTATGAGTCGTACCGTCAGCATGTGTGTGAGTGTGCTCGTGTGCAGTAAGCGAGCAACCGCAATCTTTACACATTTTTTCTCCTTTAAAAATTATTTTTTATATTCTATCACTTTAATACTAAAGAAACTTTTTAAATTTTTTGCTTTTTGCCGTTTTTTATAATTAATTAAAGTTTGCGGATTATTTTACATAAAATTTTTAGTATTTTTATACAAAAATTCACAAACTTAAGCCTCGATTAGTTTTTTAAGTTTCACAAACAAAACTATTTTTCACGTATATAAAAATTGAAAAATAAAAAAATCTAAAATTTTTCACATAAAATTTTAGATTTTTCACGATGTTTTTAAGCCTTTGTAATCCCTATTCTAGCGAGATTTGAGAATTTTACACCTTTTAATGAGCCGATCTTTTGACTAAACTTTTCAATATTTTTGCCGCTGCCTTGTAAACTGATCATTTCCAAACAATTTTCTTTATCTATATGAATGTGAGTAGAACACGCGATTTTAACATCGGCATGATGCTCAAGTTCAAGCATTTGCGAAACCAGATTGTTTTGATGGTGCGAATACACTATACTCAAAACCGCAATTGCGTCGCTTTGACTGTCATCTTTCCACTTGTCGGCAATAATTTTCTCACGCACCAAATCGCGGATAAACTCACTGCGCGAAGGATACTCCGTATTTTTTACGCGTTTATTTATTTCATCGAAAAGTTCATTTGGAAGTGTAACGCTAAACCTTGCCAATTCTTTCATTTTGTCCCCTTTTTAATAAACTTTAATAGAATAGTAGCTAATTTTTAATATAGTTACAATAAAAAATTATTGCCGAAATAGCATAAATTTCAGTAATTTTTGTTTATTTTTTTTGAAATTTTACATTTTTAAAATTATATTTGTATTTTTATTAAAAATTTTTATTATTCCACTTTATATAAAAATTTACTGTTTAAGTATTTTTGATAAAAAATTTCGGCAACAAAATTAAAAAACTGTTTTGCACGCTTCAAAAAAATTATTTTTATTAAACATAAAATCAAAAAAAGTGTGATTTAAATCATTGATAAAATAATGCAAAACAGCTAAAAAAGAACCCGCGAATGAAACGGCGCCGCTAAACGAGCCGAAACCTTTTCGCCTTGACCCTTATGAAGTGGAAGCGCTAAAACCGAAACGAAACGAAAGCATTTATGAAATCGATGATGAGATTACAAATGCGCTTAAAAAAGGTATAGACCAAAATAGAGCACCGCAAATCAAAGAGCAGCCCGAAATGCCGAAAATAGAATTAAGCGATGAAACCGTTCGGAATTTAAAGCCTAAACCTGAAAGCGATTTTTCTGATTATCTGGCTAATTTAAACAGAGCGAATAAAAATGAATTTGTAGGCGGAAACAGCGCGAGAAATAACTTCGTAATGAAAAGCGACGGCAAAATAACATATCCTTATAATGCTTTTTTGGATATCGAAAACAAGCTTGCAGATAAACTGAAATTGCCGAAAGAACAGATAAGAGCAAGTTTAACGTATCTATACAATAACCACCCCGAAATGTTCGACAGTAAAGGAGATGTTTATAGAACGCTCAAATCTTTAAGAGATATTCACGATTACGCAGGAGATAGTTTTAAAGATAACCGACTTGCTTATATGGCTTCAAAATTGAATGATAAAAAGATGAATGATGTTGCTATCAGTAGAGATAGCGGCGGAGCTATACATTTAAATAGAAATAAAAGAATTTCCGGAGATTATAGAGAGCTATTTAATAAGTCGGCGGCTAGGACGCCCACACTCCATAGCATAGATAACAAAGTATCCGGGGCGCAAATGAATACCAGCAAAGAGCATTTTTCGCCGACTTATGCAGGTATTATACCACAAAATACCAAAGATTTATCTAAAAATCCGCTTTTAAGTTTCATAAAACCTGAAAACAGACCTGATATTTCTCAAAATCCGTTTTTAAATATTACAAATAAATCGTTGCAAAAAGAACAAAGAGGAATTTATAATGTGGCTTATAATGATAAAAAATCTACAATCATACATAAAGATTTTGACGCAATAGACAATGCCATAAAACTTGAGCGTGGAAAAGCCGATTATATCAGCAAAAACGGAACAAAAAAGTCAGGCTTTGGAATTTTACATATGCAAAAACATTTTGACCCTACAAAAAACGGATATGTAAAACCACAAGAAGTAATGAAAATGGGCGAAATTGTGCGAAATGTGGAACCGATAATAAAAGACAATAAAAGAGTTTATGAATATTTTGATAATGAAGGGACAAGATTTAGAGTTATTGTAGGCGATAAAAAAAACGGAGAAAGAATAATAAGCTTCTTTTCAGACAGAAAAGGGGGCTTGGCTAATGATAAGCCAACTTATATTTACTCCCCCTTGAATGATAATATTATATCACAAAAACCTGTAAATAACAATATGAAAAAAGCATTCATTACAGTAACATGGATACATTGCGAATTTAAGCCATCCATACGAAAACCACCCCGAAATGTTTGACAGTAAAGGAGATGTTTATAGAACGCTCAAATCTTTAAGAGATATCCACGATTATGCAGGAGATAGTTTTAAAAATCCTGATGTAGCTTATATGGCTTCAAAATTGAATGATAAAAAGATGAATGATGTCGCTATTAGTAGAGATAGCGGCGGAACTATACATTTAAATAGAAACAGAGATATAAGAGGAATTGATAGACAAATGTTTAAATCGGCGGTTGGGGCGGGCAATTCCCAACATAGACAACTAGTGTCCGTCCCGCAAATGAATACCAGCAAAGAGCATTTTTCGCCGACTTATGCAGGTATTATACCACAAAATGCCAAAGATTTATCTAAAAATCCGCTTTTAAGTTTCATAAAACCTGAAAACAGACCTGATATTTCTCAAAATCCGTTTTTAAATATTGGCGAAAAAAGAAATATAAGCGACAATAATATCGCGAATGAAGCAAAAAATATTTTGCAACAGCAAAAATTAAATAAATACGAGCAAGGAATAAAAGCGCTTAATGAAATAGATATTACAAAATTAACGCCTAAACAAACTCAAATTGTAGATGTTTTTAAAGGGAAAAGAGCTGCTTCGACACTACAAGCAAAAGACTTAAGCGATTTAGTAACTCTAGAACAAGGAAGCCGAAATTTCGGAGCCAAAAAAATAATGGTAAAACACGCAGGAATTCAAAAAACAGGCGGATTGAGCGGCGAAGAGTTGGCTAATATAGAACAGGTATTAAAAAACGGAAATATTTTAAAAAACAGTTTCGAACTTTTTGACGATAAATTGCGTTATGCTTATGAAACCGAACAAAACGGCATTAAATTACATTTAGTTGTAGATGAATTTAATAATGGCAAAAAAGTTTTTGATTATTACGGTAATAGAAATTTTATAGAAGCGGATAAAGGCCACAGCCTTAAATCCGCTCATAATGAAATTATACCACAATCAAATAAAAATGGCAATATGAAAAAGCGTTCGTTACTTTTTTGCTAATCCTCTTTGACCGCTTTGCGTAGTCATGTATGTATCAAAACACACATCATCAACTATCTCTTTTTTGAAATTTTTTACAAAAAAACAATGGCGAATATTATTTTGATTCGTTTTTTTTTTTTTTAATAAATAGCATATTTATCAGCATCGAAATTTAAAAATTTATTAAAATGAACGCAAATTTTTTACTTAAAAAATCACGTCTTAAAAAAAATGTAAAACATTTTGAGACTTTGTGAAATAAACGCTGATTTTCTTTGCCATAATGATTTATCAAAAACAATAATTACCAAAAATCATCAAACTGTTTTTTAACAAAACAACGATTTTAAACTCATTAAAAAATTAACAAAGGCATAAATAAATCATTTTAAAAGCAAATATTTATTTAACTTTTTTAAAAAAAATAATATGTGATTTTTTCAATTGGCATTTTTTTGGAAAATTTTTCCATTTAAAACAATGTATTTTCGCATTTTAAAGCAATTTTACTACAAAATTTATGTTTTTAAGTGTGATATTTTAACGCGTTGAAATGATTAAATTTTGAGCGAATAAAATTATCTATTTTACAAATAAATAACTTATTCTTTGTCGTTTTGAGACAAAAATGCATTTAATTGACCGTAAGCTATGCCGCTGTCGTTTGTAGGATTCTCTAAATTTGCATAAAATTTTCGCCCTATTTTTGCAAAATTTTTAGATATTCGGTTCATCAACGTCTTGTTTTGAAAAACGCCACCGCTTAAAACTACGTCATTTTCATATTTTAAAGCAATTTTTGAAATAAGTTCCGCAATTCCGTTTATAAATTTTGTAGCGGCTACACACGGTTCGTCACTAAAAATCTGTTCAAATACTTTGCCAAATTTTATTTCGCCGTTTTTAAGCTCAAATTCATAAAATTTTACATAATTTTGTATGTATAATTTTTCTAAATTCATACCGGATTCGCCATCATATGTGATTTTATCCAAATGGCAGATTACGCACGCAAAAGCGTCAAAAATTCTTCCAAGCGAACTTGTTTTTATGGATTTTTTTTCTAAAATTTTTAGATTTCTAACCTCGTTTTTATCGAATTTTGTTAAAAATTTTGCCGCTTTTTTCTCAATACCGAATTTAAAAATAAGTGAAATTGCGATTTTGTAGATATTTTTAATCGCGTTATCGCCGCCAATTAGTGAAAATTCTTCAAATTTTGTCACACGCGTAAAACAAAACTCATCAAAAATCATCACTTCACCGCCCCAAATATGCCCATCCAAGCCGTATCCTGTGCCGTCAAAACTAAATCCAAGAAACTTTTTGCCACTTTTAAGCAGTGAATTTTCGGCTAGCGCGCAAACTAAATGTGAAAAATGATGCTGAAATTTAATCACTTTAAAACCCTGCTTTTCAAAATATTTCGTATGCAAAAAATTAGGATGCAAATCGCCTATAATACAATCGAATTTTAACTTATAAGTGTCAGTAAAAATTTGCAAAAGTTTCAAAAAACGATCGAAAGTAGCGATATTTTTAAGATCGCCGATGTAAGGCGAAATGAAAATCAGTCCGTCTTTGTAAATGGCGAATTGATTTTTCAGTTCAGAACCGAGCGCCAAAAAAGTGCCTTTACACTTAAAATCACTTATGAAAATTTTTGGATTTAACCCGCGTGAAGTGCGTAAAAACTGAACTTTTTGATTAAAAATAGAATTTTCAGTCATACATTTTCGAAGATTTTTACTTCGAGTAAAACAGTTCGGTATATTTGCAATCTCAAAAAGATTTTCCACTTTAGCCTGATTTTCATTTAAAATTCCGTTTTTTTGAGAGAAAGCATTTTTTTCTTGAATTTCGAATTTTTTATACATTTCCTTTTTATTTAAAAAAGAAATTTTACTTTTTCTAAAAAAAGCGCTTTTGCGAAAAATATCATTTTTGTTTGAAAACTTGAAATTTTCATCAAAACTTTCATCGTTTTGAAAATTATTATTTTGATTTGAAATTTCATAATTTGTAAAATTATTTGCTCTGACGGAAATTTCATTTTGATTTGAAGAGCGCCCTATTTTTTGAGAAATTTTATTGTGAGATTTTTTAAAACTGTTTTCAACATTTTTTTCAGTTATTGAATTTTGAAATTTGTTTTGTTCCGAAAAAACTGATTTATTTATATGTAAAATTTCATCTTGATTTGAAATTTTATAGTTGATGTTTTTAAAAACTTTTGCGTTTTCTTGCAAAAGTCCAGTTTCATCTGAAAATTTTGTAAAATTTAAGTTTTTTTCTATGATTTCATTTTCTTTTAGAATATCTGTTTTTTCGATTATTTCATTTTGATTGCAAAATTTCACTTTATTTGAATTTTGACATAAAAATTCGGCTTTTTCGCTATTTTCAACTTGATTGAAAAATTTACTAAAAAAAGCAGGAATTATATTTTTTATATTTTTTTTAAAATTCAAATTCTGATCAAAAATTTGAGCTTTTTTCAAATTCTCTATTTTTTGGAAAATTTCATTTTTTTTAAAAAAAATATTTTGCTTAAAAGTTTCAGAATTGTGTGAATTTTTAAATTGATTTTTGCCGTTTATTTCGCTTTGGGTTAAATTTTGATTTTCAAAAACATTCGGCACAAAACCGTTTTTATCAATTTCATCAAAATCATCTGTAAAATACAAACTTTGTGCGATACTATCATCACTTGGTGTTAAAATTTCACGGTTATTGTCAAGATAAAAATCAACCACATTAAAAAGTTTTTTAAGTAAAACGTCTTCATTAAAAATAATCGGTTCACCGCTAATATTGGCGCTTGTTGCAATTAAAGGGTTAGAAAAATATTCAAAAAGCAAAAGATGAAGTCCGGTATTTGGCAAAAAAATACCGATTTTATCAAGATTCGGAGCGATATTTTGAGCTAATTTTATATAATCTTCGCCTATTTGCCAACTATCTTGGCTATTTATTTTAAAATTTTCATTTTGCTGTAAATTACTCGAAGCTTTAAAATTTTTATTTTTTTTTAAATTTTCACTGTTTTCATTAAAATTTGGCAAAATTTCACTATTTTCAGTAAAATTATTTGTATCATTTTGCATAAAATTTTGCGAATTTTTCATTTTTAAAATCAAAATCGGTTTTATATTTGAATTTAAAATTTTACTTTCAAAAGGCGAAATAAAAGCAATTTTTTTTGCCATATTTTCATCTTTGCACATTACAGCAAACGGCTTATTCGGACGATGTTTTCGCTCACGCAGTGTTTTGACTGCTTCAAAATTGCACGCATCAGCCATTATATGAAATCCACCCATTCCTTTAACGGCTACAATTTTTCCGGCATACAAAAGTTCGGTTGCCTTTTTTACACCATCTTCTCCTGAAGCAAGAATTTTTCCTTGCATATTTTTTAAAAAAAGCTCGGGTCCGCATTTTCGGCACGAAATCGGCTCTGCGTGATAACGGCGATTTAAAGGATTTTTATATTCATCTTCACACTTTTCACACATTTTAAATACATTCATTGTCGTATTTTTACGATCGTAAGGAAGCGCTTTAATGATAGAAAGTCTCGGTCCGCAATTCGTGCAATTTATAAACGGATAGTGAAAACGCTCATTTTTTGTATCATAAAATTCCATTTTACAATCATCACAAATCGCAAAATCCGGTAAAATCGGCGTAAAAATCTGAGAATTTTCGGATTTTACTATTTTAAAATCTGTGAAATTCTGCGGTAAAGTTTCAGTTATTTTAATTTTTTCAATTTTTGCCAGCGGCGGAAGCTCTGCAAAAAGAGCCTTTTTAAATTTCTCAATCTTAAGCTTGTCCGCCGAGGCAAATATTTTTACGCCCTCGCCGTCATTAAAAACAACTCCTTTTAAACCGAAACGAGTTGCGATTCTGTAAATAAAAGGTCGAAAACCTACGCCTTGAACGCGTCCGGCAATCTCAAATTTCAAGTCCATATTGATAACTGAATTTTGCGTTATAATTTTTAGCGGTAAGTTCTAAAACGTTATTTGCAAGCTTTTTATTTTCAAATAACGTGCCTTCAAAAATCGCCAAATCAAAACCGAAATCGCTTTGAATATCGTCCATAAAATCGCTGATAAAATATGCCAAACTATCTATAAAACCGAAAGATAAAAGTTTTTCATCAACGCCTGCTAAACGATAACTCATCGCGTTTTTAATAAGCAAAACCATATCAAACTCGCCATTTTCAACCTTAAAATCAAGTCTAACACCTTTTTCTCCGTTAAAAAGCAACGCATTTTGCAGCAAAATTTCAGCACTTTTACCATATAAAATTTGCGCGCAAATTTCGAAAATCGTGTAAAAATTTGGCGTATCATCAGCAATTTCACCTTTTGGAAAATCAAAATCAGCGCTAAAATTTTGAAATAATTTCTTGCCGGTTTCACTTGAAACAATTTTTTCTTTGATGGCTTCAAAATTTTTAGGAATAGATATTTTTAAGAAAGATTTCTCGCTATTTTCATCGTAAATTAAAATTTTATCCGCATTTTTTTTACTTAAAAAAACGCGTAAGATTTTTCTATCAAGAGCACCCAATTCCGCACTTTTCAGTCCAAAAAGAGCAAGATTTTTATCGTTTTTGCCGTTTATAAAATCGACGTTGCTTTTGCTTAAAAATTTTCCGTGATTTATAATAATCTGCGAAGTTTTTGTAAGTGCAATCTTAAAAATTTCACTGTCAAAATTTGCGCATAAAAAGAAAATATCATCATTATAAAGTTTCGCACAAAGTGCATAAGTAAAGATATCTTCAGGTAATTTTACATCAAAAAAACAAGGCGCTTCGCTGTGGTTTTTGCGAAAAATCGCGTTTAATTTTAGATTTACAACCGGCTTTTCGTAACTTGCAAGCGCATTTAAACTTGATTCGTCCGGAGCAAACATTTTAGAAATACTAAGAGGATTTGTAGGAATTATAACGCGCGATTTATTAAAGTTTATATCGGCGCTTAGTGCGATTTCATCATCATTGTATTTTATTATTACGCTTTGATAATGTGATAAATGTTTATACGCAAAAGTTAAAATTTCTGTAAAATTATCCTTATTTACAGCTACAAATTTTCCGCTATAAAAAATAGAAACTTGGCTTAAAATTCCAAACTCATTTTCAATTAAAGCGCCTTTATTATCCGCAAAATTATAAACTACGCTCGGTGTTATATTTGGAAATTTTACACCGCTGCTTTTAAAATTATTTTTATGCATTTTTTCTACGACTTTTACGCTTGGTTGCTTTAAAAATACGGAAGTCGGAATATATTTCATATAATTATCGGCAAAATTAAGACACTCTTTTTCTTCGCCTTCTATAAAAAGAGTAATTTTTTTTCCATCATCAAATATGCTGAATTTCATACCGCTTTTAAGCGCATAAATTTCTAAAAAATCACCTAAAATTCGGTTTTTATGCATATAAATAAACTCAAAACTAACAATCATTTTTTACCTTTTTTATCAAATTCATCAGCGATATCCTGTAAAGTTAAATTAGGTTCAACAATTTTATATTCAAATCCAAGATCATGTAAAAATGAAACTGCCTTTTTTTCCATTGTTTTACTTGCTTTTAAAATTTCATCGCTTAATTTAAAATTCATAGGCACAATTCTTTTTGGTATAACACCTAAAATTTGTGTTAAAGGACGATCTCCTGAAAGATCCAACATTTGAAGTGTTTGAAGCATCTCTATTTCGTGAGCCGAACCGCTCCAGGAAATTGATTTCGGCATAACTTCATAATTGAAAAAATAAACATCTCCGACTGCTCCGTTAGATGCATCCAAACAATCAATAAGCAAAATTTGGTCGTATTCTACCATAATGTGCATAAGATACATAGCAAGTGTCCCGCCATCCATAAAATCAACACTATGCTCGTTACTTTTGAATTTATATTTTTGTGAAAGTAATTTTACGAGATGAACTCCGACACCTTCGTCGGAGAACATCACATTTCCAATTCCAAGAACCAGAATTTTCAACTATACTTCTTTTGGAAATTTATAACCGCTGACAATAGCATCAAGTGCACCTTCTTTTCCTTTTATAGCATTAAATACAGCCATATAAACATGAATAGGTACAAAAACAATGATACAATCAGTACAAATATGATGTATCATTCTAACTTCACTAAGACCGCCCATATAAACTTCCAACGGTCTTAAAATGTCATAAACAAAACCGCCAAGTCCTTCGTGATAAACATGCATATATAAAATCATACCTGTAATTAAAATAAAAGCAAGTATGAGATAAAACGCGATATATGCCGCGAATTGCAACGGATTATAAACTCCACGAAGCTTTGGGTGCTTGCCTAAAAATAAATAATATTTTATTTGTTCAAACCATATTTTCGGACTCAAGAAATCAGCTACACTAATAAGCTCTTTACGACTTTTCTTATCGAATATAAAAAGGTAACATTTAAAAATAGTAGCACCTATCAAAAGAAATCCCGTAACCAAATGCACAAAACGAATCTTAGCTTGCAAAAAGACGTTCGGTTCACTGCTTGGCTCCGGAGCTATAAATACATAAGCTATATAGTATCCGGTTATAACAAGTGCAAAAATACACAATGCTCTTATCCAGTGAGTAAGCCTTAGTCCAATAGAAAATTCATATTCAGTAGATCTTTTCATATCTTATCCTTTTTTGATTTTCAACAATAACTTGGATTAACTCTATATTCACTGAGATCATTGCCTTTTGTATCCATTACATGAACAGCACAAGCGATACAAGGATCATATGAGTGAATTTTTCTAATTATTTCAAGAGGTTGTTTCAAATCAGCAATTTTAAGACCGATAATACATGCTTCATAGCTTCCCATTTGACCTTTGTTATCTTTTGGAGACGCATTCCATGTTGATGGAACTACACATTGATAATTTTCAACTATACCATTTTTAATTCTTATCCAGTGGCTAAGAGCACCACGAGGAACGTGCCCCATATAACGACCTTTATACTCTTTATTTTTATCAATTGTGTATTTTGCGCATGTTTCAGTGTCGCCCGATTTTATATTTGCAACCAAATTATTTAATGCCATTAAAGCATTATCAGCAATAACTTTTGCTTCTATCATACGGCAAGCTGTTCTTCCAAGTGTAGAAAGTACAGCAGTTAAAGGCAATCCGGTATCTTTTAAAACTTTTTCTACTACAGGAACTACAAATTTATTACCTTTTGCATAATTTACAACGACATTAGCCAAAGGTCCTACTTGAAGCGGCATACCTTTATATCTAGGAGCTTTTATCCAGCTATATTTTCCTTTCGTATCCAAAACTTTTGAGTTTTCCATTTCACCTTTTGCGTTTAATGTCTGTTCATCTTTGAATCCTGTGTAATTTGGCTCTTGTTCGCCTTCATAAGGATGAAGCGGTTTATCATTTTTATACCAAGAGTGAGTTGCTTCTTCAGTAATTTGACTCTCATCTAAATCTTCAACTTTTGATATATCGCCGTTTAATATTACACCGCTATCAAATAAAAATTCATTTGATGAATACTGCATTTCTTTATGTGTCCAAAGATTTGCTACACCTAAGTCATTTAATACACTAGGTTCTGTTGCATAAGCTTTTCCTGCCATAATAATATCAGGATAATATGCTCTATTTACGAAGTCAGCAACTTCTTTAAATTTAGACACATATTCGCCAAGTCTAGAAGGATTTAATATATCCATTACGCAAGTTACACCGCCAACTACCAAGCTTTGCGGATGTGGTTGTTTACCACCGAAAATTGCCATTAGTTGCGCTGCTGTTCGTTGAACGCGTAAACATTCCAAATAGTGGCTGAGAGCGATTAAATTTTGTTCCGGTGTAAAATGATATGTAGGATGTCCGTAATATGCATTTGCAAACGGTCCAAGTGCGCCTTTATTTACAAAAGCGGTTACTTTGTCTTTTACGGCTTTTAAATGATCCGCTCCGCATGCATAAGGAGTTTCACAATATTTAAAAGATTCTTCTTCAGCTGCTCTTACATCTGCACTTAATGCACTTACAATATCCACAAAATCAAGTGCATGTAATTGATAGAAATGAACCGGATGGTCGTGTAAAAAAAGCGCTGCATTCATTAAAGTTCTTGTTAAAATTGCATTTAACGGAGGTGTAATACCAAGAGCATCTTCAATTGCTATTGTGCCTGCTCTATAGTGTGAACTTGTGCAAACTCCACAAATTCTTTGTACAAAAAAAGGTACATCTCTCGGATCTCTTCCTTTTACTATTGTTTCAATTCCGCGCCAAAGCGTAGAACTTGCATAAGCATCCGTTACTACATTATTATCATCAACTATAACTTCTAATCTTAAATGCCCTTCTATTCTTGTTATAGGATCGACTATTATTTTTTGTGCCATTTTTATTCTCCTTTCTTAACAGAAGCTATTGTGGCGTGAGCTGCGATAGCAACACCTGTTAAAGCTAAAATTCCAAGACCTATCTTATCTGCAGTTGCGTCAGCGCCAGCTCCTTTAAAAACACTATTATAAAGTCTATCAGTCAATGGTTCCTCAAACGGTCCCATATTATCCCAAAAATCAGGTTCAGAACAACCTATACAACCATGACCCGCTTGTATTGGCCAGCTTGTATGCGAATTAAATCTCTCTCTTGAGCAATTGTTAAATGTATAAGGACCTTTACAACCCACTTTATAAAGGCAATAGCCGTTTTTAGCACCTTCATCACCAAAACTTTGGACAAACTCACCGGCATCAAAGCGTCCGCGTCTTTCACAAAGATCGTGTATACGAAGTCCATAAGCCCATTTTGGACGGTTATATTTATCAACAGGCGGAAGTGTTCCAAAAAGTATAAAATGAAGTACATTTCCAACGATATTTTTTTCACTAGGAGGGCAGCCCGGAACATTTATTACAGGTTTATTTGTAATTTTACTAAGAGATTTTGAATTTGTAGGATTTGGAGCTGCCGCCTGAACACCGCCAAAACTTGAACAGGTTCCTATTGCAAAAATCGCCATAGCTCCATCACAGGCTTTTTTTACAGTTTTTGCACCAGGTGTTCCATGAGGTCCGACAGTAAGATAAAATTCACTCTCTCCACTTGGAATTCCGCCTTCTACCATAAGTATATATTTTCCGTTGTATTTTTTTATGGATTCTTGAAGTGTATCTTCTGCTTGCCAACCGCTTGCCGCCATAATTGTTTCGTGATATTCAAGACTGATATAATCAAAAATCAAGCTATCTATCGTAGGTGTTTCCGATCTTAGCAAACTTTCGCTACAACCTGTACATTCCGCCATATGAAGCCAAATTACAGGAAGTCTGTCCGTTAATTCGGCAGCTTTTGCAACACTTGGAATCATCGTGCTTGGAAGCCCGATCATAGCAGTCATCATTCCTGCCCACTTCATAAAATCACGCCTTGAAATGCCTTTTTTTGTGAGCATATCGGCAATAGAGTCATTTTTCATCTTAGGAAGTTTAGCAACACTTTCTAACCTCGCACTTATTTTGGCTAAAATTTCATTTTTTGCCATTTCTACTCCTTAATAGAAACTAATATTAAATATTTATTTTACATTTTAATCGATTAAAATCGCTTTAAAATAGATATTTACTTTCTTTTTAAAGAAATGTTTAAATTTTATTTATTCTTTTAAAATTCCTGCTTAAATTTTAACTTATTGAGCCTGAAAAGTGCATTTTCTTGTGCGATTTTTAATTTATTTACATATTTTTGATTATTTTCGCTTGCAGTTAAAATACCATCTTTTAAATCCTTAACGGCTCTTTTTATAAACGCACCGTTTCCCAAAAAATCGTTTTCAAACTCATAATAGTGCAAATTATTCAGCAAAGCGTTGTTAAAATCATCAAATTTCGGATAATAAAGCGAATATGCAAGACTGTCGCTTTTATAATCACTCAAAGATTTTTGAATTTTATTTGAAATAAAATCCGCTGTCAAAATAATTGCATTTTCATAATTTGTAATAATTTTGATTAAAATTTTTTCGAAAAAAAGACGTGTTTTTTGACAAAATTCAAAAAATTCAATCTCGTAATTTTTTAAAAACAGCTCATAAACTTCGCCTGCAATTTTATTTAATTGCGAACTTTCTTCTATGGAAAACATTTCATTATCGCGCGTAAAACTTTCATACCTGCCCTTAAAAAGCATCATTTCGTTTTGCATTTTAAGATATGTAGAGTTTGCGTCAAAAATGATTGAATTTTCAAATTTTGTAAGAGCATTTTTAAAACTGCGAAAATTGTCGCTTAATTTATTATCATCGTAAATCAGCTTTGAAAGCGCCTCATCCTTATTGAATTCAGGAGCTTCAAAGTCTATTTTTTCAAAATTTTCACCGGTAAAAAATCCTTTTTTCTTGCGAAAATACGACTCGGTTTTGCTTTTTACGGAATTCATAAAAATTTCACAAATATTGTTTGACATCTCTTTGATTCTAGCATAAAATTTTTCAAAATCAGCGCTGTATGCGCTTAAATTCTGCTCAAAAGATGTAAAAATTTCTGCATTGTTTTCTATGATATTTTGCAAATTTTCATAAATTTTTATATAATTTTCCCGCTCACTTTTTAACGCTTCCAAAATTTCGCCAAGTTTCATTTTTGCATAATTTTGACGCGATTTTTGAATATTTTTTAAAAATTCTTTAATAGGTGTAAAACCGCCGTCCATTCCGCTTTTTTCAAGTTTGGATGAAACTGCTGAAATTTTAGAAAAATATTTACCTAAAGTTTTATTTGAATGTTCTAAAACGCGCAAAATTTCATCATCTTTTAATTTATCTTTTTGGCTAAGCAGCATAATTGAATTTTTTCTTAAAATAGACGGTAAAAGCTCTATTTGCGCTTTTTCACTGGCGCGCGCGGCATTGTCTATCAAACTTATCCAAAGCACACCGAAAGCCTCTTTTAAAATTCTTAAAGTCTCTTTTGTATCGGCGCTGCTTCTTGAATTAAGTCCAGGCGTATCTATAAAAGTTATATATTTTAAAATTTCATTTGAGCTGTAAATTGTAATACTTTTGATTTTTTGTAAATCTTTTCTTTGATCTACAAAATTCCCAAGTTCGCTAACGCCTAAAATTTCGCTTCTTCCGTCGCTGTAAATTACATTCAAAAACTCATGTGGCGCATATTTGATATATGTCACCTTTGCTGTAACAGGAACAACTCCTGTTGGCAAAATTTCACTTTTTAAAAGCGTATTTAAAAGAGTGGATTTTCCGCTGCTGAATTGCCCTATTACAGCAATTTTAAGCGGTTCGTTTTCAAGAGCCGAAAACTCGCTTAAAATGGCTTTTAATCTCATTGAAGGATGAAAAGTAGGATCTTTCAGTGTTTCACAAATTGCCTCTATTTCGCCCCAAAATCCGCTTTTAAAATTTTGTGAAAATTTTTCTTTATACTCTTTTATAAAATTTTTTAGAAGCACTTTAGAATCCTTTCTTTTACAGCGTTTAATTTTTCAATTTTTTCTTTTAAATTTTTTCTTTGAAGTCCGATATTTTCGTCATTTATTCCACTTTGCAAAAGTGCTTCCTTTAAAATTTTTTCTTTTGTATCCAATTCATTTTTTTCAGTTTTAAAATTTTCGTTTATACTTTGCAAAAAGTTATCCGTGCATGATACGGCGATTTTTTCAAACTCATTTTTCAAATTTAAATCTTTTAAAAAAGCGGTAAAAAATTTATCAAACTCGCTTGAAAATTTAACCAAGTCACCGAATTTGTTTATCAGCTCTGTAAATTTTATATCAAATCCCATAAAATTCGGCTTTTTAAAACTTTCATTCATAAATTTTTGCGTATCGAAGCTGAAATTTGAAATTTCTCCGAATTTTTCACCCAAAATCATTTTGTAATTTTGGATATCTTTTGAAATTCTTTGTGAAAATGTACGGAAAATATCAGTTATAGCATCATTTATTCCACTTTGTGCGATTATTTTGAGACGATTTAAATCAAGATTTTCTCTGTATTTTTTAGCATATTTCATATCGCTTATTATTCTGTCTTTTATAATTATTCCGGCCGATTTTAATGCGCTGAAATCATAAAAATCGCTGTAATCGAATTTCGTTTTTATTTCGGCAAGCAAAACTTGAAGCTCTTCTGAATTGTGCTTTAGAACTTCAATTTTTTCTAAAATTTCAGCATTTTGCACTTTTAATTCATTTTTGTTTCCTAAAAGATTAAGAGATTTAAATTCGCATTCTTTTAGCGCCCCGTCGCAAACTAAAGCCAAATTTTTCGCGTAAGAGTTCAAAATAGCGTTTGCCTTTTTGGAATTTGCGCCGAAAAAACTTTCATAAAGAAAATTTTTAAGATCATTTATGCCGTTTTTACTTATGCTGTCGATACAAAAGAAATTTACATTTGAACTTAAATCTTGTGAAAAACCAAAATTTTCAAGCTCTTCTTTTATGCTTTTTTGCGCGTATTTAAGCGCATCCAAAAGATCTTCTTTGCTTAGCATATCAGCATGAGTAAGCACAATGATAAGTTCGCTGTTTTTTGAATTTGCTAAAGTTTCAACGATAAAACTCATATCTTTTTTAGTGGAACTTTGAGCTGCATTCATAAGATGGATAATCGCATCACTTTGGCCCATAAAGCTTTTTGTAAGCTCTTCGCGCAAAACTACGGCATCATCAAGTCCCGGGGTGTCAACGATTTTAATATTATCTTTTAAAATTCCGGCTTCCACGCCAAGCTCGACCATTTTTATGAATTTTGAAATTTCATTTTTAGCCGAAGTATAATTTATAAGTTCGTCAGGCGAAATTTCGATATCGCTGTAATTTTCATGAAATCCTAAAATTTTCATCTCATCGGGCGTATAAAATTTCACTTTCGCATATGGAGTTTCGGAAAACTTTAAAAGCGTAAGATTGGCGGTTTCAGGGATATTTGAAGTGCCTAAAACTGACGCATTTAAAAAAGCGTTCAGCATACTTGATTTGCCGGCATTTATAACGCCGGTTACAGAAATAACGAACTCATTTTCATTAGCACTTTTTTTAGATTTTTGTATATTTTCAGCACTTTGCGGCGCAAGAGTTATAAGCTCGTCGGCACATTTATTTAACGTCTCAAGATTCTTGCCGAAAGTAAAGCTTAAAGCACTGAAATCTTTATCTTTTCTCTCTTCTCCGTCATTTAATGTTTGAATAAATGATACGATTTTACTTAGTTCCGCTTCATTTATAATTTTAGCTTCTTTTAATGTCTGCAAATTTAAAATCAGTGAAAATTTTGAAATTTTATGTTTTATAAGCGCGTTTATAATTCCTGTTTGAAGTGCTTGAATGCCGTAAATTTGAGCTTTCAGACCAAAATTTGCAAAAATTTCCTTAAAGCTTTCGATATTTATAAATTTCTCAAAATTTTTTTCATTGGCACTCATTACAACGGCTGAAATTTCAGCGTCCGGTGTGAAAAGCAAATTTTTATCTATATAAAGTCTATGAATTCCCCAAATTTCATTTAAAAATTCATCCATTCTTTGCCTTTTATAAAAAATAATATTTAAGTTTATCGAAATTTCATTTAAAGATTTCGAAATTTTAAAAGTTAAGTTCTGAAATTTCGATAGTTTTTATTTATTATTTTCATCTTTTTAAAATAAGTTATTTATACTTTTAAAAGAGATTTTTTAATTAAAAATATATAAACGCAAATGTCTAAAAATTTAAGTTAAATGCAAAAAATTTTTAATTTTAAATTGATAGTTGAAATTTAAAAACTATATGGTTTTAAAAATGAAAAAATATACAAAGCGGCGCACTTTTAAATTTTAGTTGAACGTTTAGTGTTATAAATTTTTTGATGAAATTTTAGTTTGAATTAAAAGTAAGCGGGAAAAATTCCCGCTTATTATTATTTTTTATTGCCGTTTGCAGTAGCAAGTTTGCGACGGACGTAAGCGATTTTACTTTGAAGAGGAAGGTGTTTAGGACAATTGTCTTCACAACCCAATAAACTCATGCAGCCAAATACGCCGTTATCATCACCGACCAATTCGTAAAAATCATCGTCGGTTCTTTGATCGTGCGCATCGACTTTGAATCTTGCAATTCTATTTAAGCCTACAGCGCCTACAAAATCTTTTCTCATTACAGCAGTTCCGCAACTTGCCACGCAGATACCGCACTCTATGCAGCGATCAAGTTCAAAAGTTTCTTCAGCTGAACTCGGTTCAACAGGCTCTTCTATTCGCGAAATATCCACTTTTTTATCCGAATGAACCCAGCTTTCAACTCTTTCGTTCATATGTGCCATCCACTCACCTGTATTTACGCTCAAATCTTTTATAAGTTTAAAAACAGGAAGAGGCATAAGCTCGATTACGCCATCAGGATAATCTTTAGTAAGTGTACGACACGCAAGTTTCGGTGTGCCGTTTATCACCATAGCGCAACTTCCGCAAATTCCGGCCCTACATACAAAATCAAAACTCAAACTTGGATCCAAATGTTCTCTTATATAATTAAGTGCAATAAAAATAGTCATTCCGTCAGTTTCTTCAAGCTCATAAGTAGCAAAATGCGGTTTTGAAATTTTGCTGAGCGGATTATATTTAAATGCTTTTATTGTAATTTTTCTACTCATCACCAACTCCTACTCTTTGATTTGGTTTTTTATATTCAGGTTGAAGTTCATAATGCATTAAAGCGTCTTGAATTTCATATCTTGATTTGTTTTCGCTTTGCATTTTCTCACGAATTTCATCAACTTCTTTTTGGCGAATTTCGCTTTTCGGATTTTCTATTGTGTTTCCTTTAGCACCATATCCGCGGAATGCAGGCGGCATTTCCATTTGCATTATATCAAGATCTTCATAAATGATAGTAGGCAATGTATCGCCCTCATGCCACTCTGCAAGTGTTCTTTTTAGCCAATTTGCATCATCTCTTTTCGGGAAATCTTCACGATAATGAGCGCCTCTGCTCTCTTTTCTTAAAAGAGCGCCGTAAGCCACGCAAAGTGCAATTTTAATCATTTTTGGTGTGCGATATGCATCTTCAAGTTCAGGATTGCCGAATTTCTCTTTATTTTCAACTTTGATATTTTTGCACTCGTTAAGAAGTTTTTCAAGTTCGTCAACAGCTTTTTGCAAACCTTCTCCGGTACGGAAAATAGCTACGTGTTCCCACATAATCTCTTTCATTTTATTTTTAATTTCATAAACATTATATTTTCCGTCTTTTGCTAAAATTTCATCTATATATTTTTCTTCTTTTTCTACAAATTTTTTAATAAGCTCTGTTTCAATATCCAATTCGTGAGATTTGCAATAATCAGCAAAATAATTTCCCACAATCATTCCGCTGACAGCCGTTTCGCCGCATGAGTTTCCGCCAAGTCTGTTAAAACCGTGCAAATCCCAGCAAGCAGCTTCACCACAACTAAATAAACCTGAAAGTTTTTGACTTTCGCCTGTAGGTTTAACGCGAATTCCGCCCATTGAATAGTGTTGCATAGGAAGAACAGGCGCCCAACCTTTCGGACCTTCATCAGCAGGATCTATACCGTTGAATGTTTTACAGATATCTTGAACATCACGTAAATTTTTCTCGATATGTTCTCTTCCTAAAATAGAAATATCAAGCCAAACGTGCTCACCATAAGGGCTTTTTACGCCTTTTCCATTTCTTATGTGTTCCATTATACGACGACTTACAACATCACGGCTTGCAAGTTCTTTTTTTTCAGGCTCGTAATCCGGCATAAAGCGGTATCCATCAACATCTCTTAAAATTCCGCCATCTCCACGACATCCTTCAGTAAGTAAAATTCCACTTGGAACGATTGGTGTAGGGTGAAATTGAACAGCTTCCATATTTCCAAGTTGTGCCACGCCTGTTTCAAGCGCTATTGCAGCTCCGGTTCCTTCACAATTTACGGCATTTGTTGTATGTTTGTAAATTCTACCATATCCGCCTGTTGCTATAAGTGTGCCTCTTGCAACGTAAGCCGATATACTTCCATCAATCAAATCACGCACAATTGCACCGTAACATCGATTGTTTTTATGAATTAAAGCAATTGCTTCTTTTCTATCTCTAACATCCACATGCCTTTTAGCGCACTCATTTGCTACACCGTAAAGTATAACGTGACCTGTAACATCAGCTGAAAAACAGGTTCTCCATTTTTTTGTTCCACCGAAATTTCTGCTATTGATTAAACCGTGAGTTTCATCTCTTTCTACAATTTTTGTTTTTTGAGCATTTATTACAACAGTTCGCTCGCCTTTTGTGATTCTAGTCCAAGGAACGCCGAAACTTGCAAGCTCTCTTACAGCTTTTGGTGCTACTTGACAATACATTCTGGCTACTTTTTGGTCACAACCCCAATCGCTTCCTTTTACCGTATCCGCAAAATGCACATCCTCATTATCGCCCTTGCCCATTATAGGATTGGCAAGACTTGCTTGCATACCGCCTTGTGCAGCGGCTGAATGCGAACGACGAACCGGGCATAAACTTAAAACTATTGTGCTGTTTCCTTTATCTGCAGCAGCCATAGCGGCCCTTAAGCCGGCAATTCCGCCACCGATAATCAATGAATCGCAATATATTATATTCATATTTCATTACCCCTTAAATTTATAAACTTATCCATTTTATATCTGCAATTATAGATAAAATAAATAAAATACCCCAAACTGCAAAAATAATCTTTTTAACGGTTTGTCTTTTTGCTTTTCTTTCATCCTCTTTTCCGTCTATACTTATCCATTTAACATAAAGTCTATAACAGCCTATGCTTGCGTGCGTAACAACAAAAATAAGCAAAACAAAATAAAACAGATGAAGATCGGCAAATCTTGTTATTGAAAGATCGGCTGAAATTTTATCTCCAAAAACGATAGCTATAATGTGGGCACTGGCGAAGAAAAACAACAAAAATCCTGTCCAGAATTGAAACCACCAAAGTGTTGTATCGCAATGCTTCATACGAATTTTGTGAGCTTTAAAAGCTAAATAAGCTTTATAGTTGCTTGGAAATTTTCTCATCGCCAAAAAGCCGTGAATCATAAAAATAATCAAAATAACAAACGCGACAATATTTGTTATTTGGTGAATGCCAAACGGTTCGGCAAAACTTACAACTCCTTCATAAGCGTCTTTACCTATAAGAATACTACCGGTAAATAGCATATGGCATACCATAAACAGCGCTAAAATTAAGCCGGTTATGCTTTGCCATCTATCTTGCAACGCAGGAATCTTACTCTTTTTGACATCTGAACTGACGCCCAAAAAACCTTCAATTCGATCAACCATTAGGTCCTCCATATATTGAATTTTAGTTTTTTTCAAACAAGTAATTTTAAAATGATTTAGCTTTTGTTTTGGTTAAATTTTTGTTCAGTTTGAGAATTTTTTAATAATTTAATATAAGCCGAAAAACCAAGAATAAGCATAAAAACAGACAGAATTTGCCCCAAACTTAAACCAAAACTAAAATATCCTATTTGTACATCAGCTTCTCTTAAGAATTCTGTCAAAAATCTAAATATAGCATATAAAATCACATAAACGCAAATAAGCTCACCGTCAAATTTTTTATATTTTCTATAAAAATACAGTATCAAAAATATTGTAATTCCTTCAAGACAAGCTTCATAAAGTTGGCTTGGATGACGAAGTTCGCCATTTACCAAAATTCCCCAGGAAACGTCTGTTATGCGCCCAAAAAGTTCTTGATTTAAAAAATTTCCGATTCGTCCGAAAAAATATCCTAAAGGAATACTTAAGGCACATAAATCAAGCAAAGACCATAAATTTTGTCTCTTTTTGCGACAAAATAAAATAGTAGCAATTATGAAACCGATAACGGCGCCGTGATAACTCATACCGCTAATTCCTACGAATTTTCCATTATAAAAAGGATTAAAAATTTCCCAAGGATGCGTTAAATAAAAAATTTGTGCATTTGAATATATCAAAATATAACCGAATCTTGCACCCAAAATAACGCCGATTTCAACCCAGATAAAATAATTTTCAAGCACTTGATTACTGAATTTCAAGCGGTCTTTTTTAACGAAAAATTTCGCCATATAAAGTGCAACCAGAAGCGCAAGCACATACATAAGCCCATACCAATGCACTTTAAGTCCAAAAATGCTGAAAGCTACGGGATCAAAATGCGCGTAAATTTCATTCCAAAACGTCAAATTTTAAGTCCTAAACTATCTTTTATCATTTTATTAAAATCAGCTAAAAACCAGCCGAATGCTTTATAATAATCGCTTTTTGCCTCAGTTTGCAAAGTGTTTGCGAGCGCTCTAAATGACGGCATATAAAATTTCGTCAAATAAAGACCGAGCAGATTATGCGTTTTTTCATCATTATCGTGTTTTAAAACAGCTGCCAGAAATGCAAGCATATTCGCAGCGTGACAAGCTTTTAAATTTGCAAAAGGTCTTTTGTATCTGAACTTTTCAAAAAAAAGCGTAATATCCGTTTCGCTGATAAGTTTAAAAGTATCAATATCGAAACTCGGCTTTAAAAGCTCAAAATCAGCACCGATTTTTTTTAAAGTTTCATCTGAATTTTTATCTCTGTTTTCTAAAAATTTAGCCCAAAACTCGTGACCTGTTTTATTTTGCGGATTTTGGTTGACTACAACCCAATTTTTCGCAAGTTTATCAAAATGCTCCTTATCAATTACGCCTTTAAAATTTGACGCAAATATAATACAAACAACACTATATAGTTCTTTTAATTTCATTTTTCTACCTTATAAAATTTGTTAATTTTCCGATATTTTCTATTTCACATTCGATTTTATCACCGGATTTTAAGAATTTTGGCGGTGTAAAACCCATTCCGACACCACTTGGCGTCCCCATAGAAATAACGCTTCCAGCTTTTAAAGTAATTCCTGCACTAAGCTCAGAGATGACAAAATTTTTATCAAAAATCATATTTGAAGTATTTGAATTTTGGCGAAGTTCGCCGTTTACAAAGCATTTTATAACTAAATTTTCAGTATCTATTTCATCTGATGTTACTATGCAAGGGCCGATTGCCGTAAATGTATCAAGGCTTTTGCCGAAATACCATTGTTTGTGATTGTTTTGTAAATCTCTTGCAGAAAAATCATTTAAAATAGTGTAACCGAAAATGTAATTTTCAGCTTCATCGGCACTTACGTTTTTTGCATCTTTGCCGATAATTACGGCAAGTTCAGCTTCATAATCAAGCTTTTGCGTCAAATCAAAATGTGGTTCAATCTTGCCGAAATCGCCTGTCGCTTCATTTACGCGTTTGCTAAAATAAACGGCATATTCGCGCTTTCCGTCAAATTTAATGTTTTTAAATTTATATGATTCAATTGCGTGCTCCAAATAATTTATTCCCAAGCAAATGACATCTTGTCTTGGCGTGATAGATGGACATTTACTGCTGTTTTTCAACTTCAATCCGCCGCTTTTTTTGGAGAATTTTTTCAATTTTTTTAAATCGCTTTTTTTATGTTTGACGATAAATTCATGCATATCGGCAAAATTTAATCCCGCCAAACTAAAATCAAAAACCGTGTCGTCACATCCTAAAACTCCTAAAGAACGATTTTTGCCGTTTTTATAAGTTATCAGTTTCATTTATTGCTCTTTGATTACTCTTTTTTTAAGATTATCAGCAATTAAAAATGCAAGTTCCAAAGCTTGATCTGCATTTAAGCGCGGATCGCATTGTGTTTCATAACGCTTTTTAAGCGTTTCTTCAGTAACATTAAATGCTCCACCCGTGCATTCTGTAACATCAAGACCGGTCATTTCAAGATGAATTCCGCCTGCATAAACGCTTTCGGCTTCGCAAATTTCAAAAAAGCTTTTAACTTCGCTTAAAATTTGATTAAATTTACGTGTTTTATAGTTATTTGCGGTTTTAATCGTATTTCCGTGCATAGGATCTATACTGAATAAAATTGCCCTATTTTCCTTTTTTAATTCGCGTAAAATTTTTGGAAGTCTATCGCCGATTTTGTCGGCTCCCATACGAATTATAATATTCATTTTACCGATTTCATTGTTTGGATTTATTTTATCGCAAAGCGCCAAAATTTCAGAAGCGGTACCGTTCGGTCCTATTTTTATACCGACAGGATTTTTAATTCCGCTAATAAAATTCACATGCGCATCGTTTATTCCGCGTGTGCGCTCGCCTATCCAAAGCATATGCGCAGAGCAGTCATAAGGATCGCCCGTTAAACTGTCAATTCTTGTCAAACACTCTTCATAATGAAGTAAAAGCGCTTCATGGGATGTATAAAGCACTGTTTCTCTTAAATTTTGTGTATTAGCCGAATTTATTCCGCAAGCTTCCATGAAATTCAAAGTTCGGGTAATTTCATTTGCTAAATTTTGAAATTTTTTGGCAAGCTCGCCGCGTTTTAAAAATCCAAGATTCCATTTATGGACTTCATGTAAATCAGCCAAACCGCCGCGAGAAAAAGCACGCAAAAGATTTAGCGTAGAAGTGCTTTGATTATATGCTTCAATCATTCTGTTCGGATCAGGTTTTCTTGCCTCTTTTGTAAATTCAAAACCGTTTATTATATCGCCTCTGTAACTTGGCAACTCAACACCGTCAATTTCTTCAAAATCACTGCTTCTAGGTTTTGCAAACTGTCCTGCTATACGACCTATTTTTACAACAGGTACACCTCCTGCAAATGTAAGAATAATTGCCATTTGAAGCATAAGCTTAAACATATCTCTGATATTGTTCGCACTGAAATTTGAAAAACTTTCAGCACAATCTCCACCTTGAAGTAAAAAAGATTTACCTAAAGTTGCACTTTTAAGTTCATCTTTCAAAGCTCTTACTTCACCTGCAAAAACGAGCGGTGGAAGCTTTTTTAATTGATTTTTACAAGATTGCAATTTATCCGAATTTTCATAAATCGGTTGTTGGAGTATATTAAAATTTTGCCAACTTTCTCTATTCCACTGCATTTTAGTCCTTTCCTTTTTGTGTTAGAATTTTGTAATTCTACCAAAAATAATCTTTTATTAAACAAAAAAAAATATAATTTCAAGAAAAATTAACTTATAAATGGCGGTAAAATGCAAAAAAATCCGAACACATTGGCTCTAATTACCGGTATAGCTACATTTATGATGTGGGGACTTTTTCCGATTTATTTTAAATTACTTGAAAATGTCCCTGCTATTGAAGTTTTAGCGCACCGCGTAGTTTGGTCGTTATTATTTTTATTTATGATAATTGCATATAGGAAAAGAATTAAAAATATTATTCGCTATACCGGCAATAAAAAACTTATGAGAGCTCTTTTTTTAACAGGGGTATTAATTGCTTCAAACTGGGGAATTTATATTTATGCTGTAAGCACAGATCGAATACTTTATGCAAGCCTTGGTTATCTTATAAATCCGTTGTTTTCAATACTTTTGGGAGCTATATTTTTAAAAGAAAAACTTAGCAGACCTACTAAAATTTCAATTTGTTTAGTCGTAGCGGCAATAGCAAATGAGATGTATGCACTTGGAGAAATTCCGTTTATTTCATTGCTTTTACCTGGAACTTTCGCAATTTACGGACTTTTAAAAAAACAAATTCAAATCGCTGCCATAGACGGACTTTTTTTTGAAACTATGCTGATTTTTCCACTTGCAATTATTTATCTTTCATTCTTGGGAATTAGCGGCAACGGCGCGTTCAGCTTCTCCAAAACAGGTTTTCTTTTGGCTTTTAGCGGTATAGTTACCGTTTTACCGCTTATCACATTTAACTTTGCTGCTGTGCATTTAAAATTGCAAACAATCGGTTTTTTACAATATATCAGCCCTATAATTGCGGTTTTGCTTGCGGTTTTTGTTTATGGAGAACACCTTGAAATGCATAAAATTATAAGTTTCGCCATTATTTTAGCCGGTCTTGCGATTGTCAGTTTAAGCGGAATTTTAAGGAGAAAAGATGATTAATTATACTTTGATGTTTGTTGTAGCCTGCATTGTAGGCTTTATATTGTATAGACAAATCCAAAAAATAAGCGATAGAGCGGACGAAGAGGAAATAATGCGAAATGATCCGGCACGTTACGTAAAATTTTGCGACACGATAGATAGAAATTTGCGAAATTTAAGCGACTCTATAAAAAACGAAGATGTTCTTGAACAAAATGCAAATGAAGATGAAATTTTAAACCAAATAGCAAATTTCAGCCGTGAAATCACGTTTATACAAACTTCTCATTCAACAAATGAAAACCCCAAAATTTGGGAAAATAAATTGTTTGAATTTTTAAATAAAGTAGATAATTTTATTTCTCAAAATTTTAAAAATGGCGATGAGGTAGCAGACAAATTTCGTCAAAATTTAATGAATGAATTTCAAAATTTGTAAAATTTTATAGAATATTTTAAATTTTGTTTTTTAAAAATTCTCTTGCTTTATCAGCGATATAAATTTAAAAATTTTAAATATCAAAAATTTTTAAATTTATAGATGTTTTTCGTAAAAAAGCGTGAAATCATAAAAATTTCACGCTTGAAAAATTATTTCTCCACTGAAATTTCGATTTTTTCACCATTTGAGTCTATTTTTATATTATCGCCGCTTTTTATTTCGTCGCTTAAAATCATATCTGCGATTTTATCTTCAACCAAATCATAAAGTGCGCGTCTTAACGGTCTTGCACCATATTGGATATCAAATCCGGCGCTTGCTATGAATTTTTCGGCATTTTGCGTTAAAACTGCTGAAATTCCACGATTTTGCAATGTTTTTGATAACTTTTTAAACATAATTCCAACGATTTCAATAAGATTATTTTTATTTAAAGGGTTAAAAACTACAATATCATCCAAACGGTTTAAAAACTCGGGCTTAAAATACTTTTTTAACTCCGATTTTATAGCGCTTTCTCTATTTTTTTCATCCAAATTCATAATTATATCGGAGCCTATATTTGAAGTTAAAATAATAATGGTATTTTTAAAATCGACTGTAACGCCTTTGTTATCGGTAGCTCTGCCGTCATCTAAAATTCCAAGTAGGATATTAAAAACATCTTTGTGAGCTTTTTCTATTTCATCAAAAAGCAGCACCGAATACGGCTTTCTTCTGACCGCTTCTGTTAATTGTCCACCCTCTTCATATCCGACGTATCCAGGAGCCGCTCCAAGAAGCCTTGAAACGTTGATTTTTTCCATATATTCACTCATATCAAATCTTATAAGAGCTTTTTCGTCGTCAAAAAGAAACTTCGCTAAAGCTTTGGCGCTTTCGGTTTTACCGACTCCTGTAGGTCCTAAAAATAAAAAACTTCCTATCGGACGATTTTCGCTGTTAAGCCCTGCACGATTTCGTTTTACCGCTTTTGCAATTGCCCCGAGAGCCATATCTTGTCCTACTACACTTTCTTTTAAATGGTTTTCTATATTTAGGTATTTTTCTTTTTCGCTTGTTAGCATTTTTGATACTTGGATTCCTGTCCATTTGCTTAAAATTCCTGCGACCATCTCCTCGTCAACTTGATTTTTCAAAAGTACACCGGCTTCTTTCATATTTTCCCATTTTTGTTCCAACTGCGTTACTTTTGCACTTTGAGCCGGAATTTTTCCGTATTCTATTTCGGCAGCTTTATTTAATTCACCGTTTCTTTTTGCGTTATTGGCTTCATTTTTAAGGCTCTCTATATTTTTTTTAGCCTCGCTGATTGCATTAAATACACTTTTTTCATTTTCAAATTTAGCTTGTAAATCTTTTTGTTTTTCAGTTAAATTTTCTATTTCTTTATCAATTTCTTCGAGTCTTGGTTTATTTTTATCGTTTTCTTCCATTTTTAATGCTTCACGTTCGACTTGAAGAGTAATTATGTCGCGTTTTGCTTTTGCAAGTTCAAACGGTTCGCTTTCTATTTGCATTTTAAGCTCCGCCGCAGCTTCGTCAATCAAATCAATTGCTTTATCAGGCAAAAATCTGTCTGAAATATATCTGTCACTTAGCTTAGCAGCCGCCACAAGAGCACTATCAGTAATCGTTACATTATGATGAACTTCAAGCTTTTCTTTTATTCCGCGCAAAATTTGTAAAGCTTCAGCTACACTTGGCTCAGGCACATTTATCGGTTGAAAACGCCTTCCCAATGCTGAATCTTTTTCAAAATATTTTCTATACTCTTTTAAAGTAGTAGCTCCTATAGTATGAAGTTCACCACGTGCAAGAGCCGGTTTTAAGATATTTGCCGCATCCATACTTCCTTCACTTGCTCCGGCTCCTACAATAGTATGAATTTCATCAATAAAAAGTATAACGTTTCCGGCTTGTTTTACCTCTTTAATAACGGCTTTAAGACGATCTTCGAATTCTCCTCGATACTTTGCACCGGCAATCAATGCACTCATATCAAGTGCCACTACGCGGTAATTTTGAAGACTTGTAGGAACTTCTTTTTTTGCGATAAGTTCGGCCAAACCTTCTACAACGGCAGTTTTACCGACACCTGGTTCTCCTATAAGAATAGGATTGTTTTTTGTTTTGCGAATTAAAATTTGCATAAGTCTGGTTATAATTTCATCTCTGCCTATTACCGGATCCAATTCTCCGTTTATGGCTTTTGCAGTTAAATCAATTCCAAATTTCGACAAACTTTCAAGTGTTTCATCGCCTGTTTTAGAATCTATTTTTTTGCCAGATCTTAAATTTTCGAGCTCTTTTTTAAATTCCAAAATATCGCAAAATTTACTCAAAATTTCCTTAATTTCAGCGTTTTCAAGATTAGCTGAAATCCATGTATCAACGGCTATAAATTTATCTCCTGTAGCGCTCATCAACCCTTTTGCATTTTCCAAAGAATTTGCAAGTTCGTTTGAAATTTTGATATTTTCTTTACTTACATTTGAACTTGTGGGTAAATTTGAAATTTTACTTTTTATTTCAAGCTCGACGGCTTTTGCATTTATATCGAATTTATTAAAAATTTGATTTAAAATCGAACTGCTATCGACGGTAAGTGCCCAAAGCAAGTGTAAATTTCTTATTTCACTATTTTTGCTATGAATAGCTAAAGACGCGCTGCTTTCAATCAGCCCGGTCATTTTATCTGTTAAAATTTCCATTATACTTTGCATTTTTTCCTCCAAAGTTAAATTTTATATATTATATTATTTTAGTCTATCTATGTCAAGTTTATTGCAAGAAATTTTTTAATTTAAAAATTTATATGAATTTAGTGCAAAATTTTGAAATTTTTACCTAATTTTTAGGCAAAAAATTATAGAATTAGAGCCATTTTATTTTGAGGTCAAAAGTGAAAAAAAAATTTCTTATTATTTTTACAATTTTTTGCGTATTCGCTAATGTATTAAATGCAAAAGACAGCGAAAAAAGTAGACTTGAGGCACTTGCAAAATTAACCAAAACAATGGCAATAGTTGAAAATAACTATGTTGATGAACTGAGTTTTTCTCAAATCGTAGATAAAGCCATAAGCGGGCTTATGAGTAATCTTGACGCACATTCTAGTTTCATGGATGAACAAGCTTTTAATGACACCAAAATTCAAACTGAAGGTGAATTCGGCGGACTTGGAATAACAGTCGGAATGAAAGACGGCGCATTAACAGTAATCGCACCGATTGAAGGCACACCTGCCGATAAAGCCGGACTTAAAGCAAATGACGTAATTTTAAGAATTGATAATAACGCCACTTTTGGAATTTCAATAGATGAAGCCGTTAAAAAAATGCGCGGCAAACCAAAAACTTCAATAAACTTGACAATCGTTCGAAAAGGCGAAATGAAGCCATTTGATGTAAAAATAGTCCGCGATATGATAAAAGTGGAATCCGTATATGCTAAAATGATTGAAAAAGATGATATATTATATCTTAGAGTTACAAATTTTGACCAACATGTAACGAATGACGCCAAAAAATTCATACAGGAAAATGCAAAAGCAAAAGGCATAATTTTGGATCTTAGAAATAATCCTGGCGGACTTTTGGAGCAAGCTATCGGTCTTGCAAATCTATTTATAGGAAAAGGCACAATCGTATCTCAAAAAGGTCGAAATAAAAATGAAAATATATCTTACGAAGCGGATCCTAAGAAAAAAATTACAAACTTGCCTTTGGCTGTTTTGATAAACTCAGGAAGTGCAAGTGCAAGTGAAATCGTAAGCGGAGCTTTGCAAGATACTAAAAGAGGTATCATTATCGGAGAAAATAGCTTTGGAAAAGGCAGCGTGCAAGTAATTTTGCCTATTGAAGACAAAGAGGCTCTTCGCCTGACAATTGCAAAATACTATTTGCCAAGTGGTAGAACTATACAAGCTGTCGGTGTCGCTCCGGATTTAGTAGTATTTCCCGGAAAAGTTCCTGCCGATCAAAATGAATTTTCAATAAAAGAAGCCGATCTTAAAAAACATTTGGAGGGCGAACTTGCCAAAATAGAACCGGTTAAATCTGATAGTAAAAATGATGATAAAATAATAACTCAAAAACAAGTAAATGATGATATACAATTAAAAACAGCTATTGATACAATAAAGGTTTTAAATATACATTAACAAATTTCTAATAAGGGAGAGAGAATGAAAGTTACAAAAAAAGATATGATTTATGAAGGCAAAGGCAAAAAAATGTGGTCTGTTGCCGAAGATGAAAATCTTTTGATTGCTGAATTTAAAGATGATTTAACCGCTTTTAACGGAATCAAAAAATCAAGTGAAAAAGGAAAAGGAGCGCTAAATAATAAAATTTCAACTCAACTTTTCCATCTTTTGGAAAAAAACGGTATAAAAACCGATTTGGTTGAAACTATCAACGATACAGAGCAAGTTGTAAAAAAAGTTAAAATTTTTCCACTTGAAGTAATTGCAAGAAATATTGCCACAGGCTCACTTACAAAGCGACTTGGCATAAAAGACGGCACTGTTTTACCTTTTACTTTAGTTGAGTTTTGCTACAAAGACGACGATTTGGGAGATCCTATTTTAAATGACGATCATGCACTACTTTTAGGCGCTGTAAAAGACAAAAATGAGCTTGAAAATTTAAGACAAACAGCAATTAAAATAAATAAAATTTTAAAAGAATTTTTCGCAACAAAAAATTTAAAACTTGTTGATTTTAAAATTGAGCTTGGCAAAGACAAAGACGGAAATATCTTGCTTGCCGATGAAATAAGCCCTGACAGCTGCAGATTTTGGGACGCTAAAACAAACGAAAAACTAGATAAAGACAGATTTCGCCAAAGTATAGGCAACGTAAAAGTAGCGTATGAGGAAGTTTTAAGACGAATCTTATCGTAAAAGGCAAAAAATGAAAGTAATTGTAAATGTAAAACTGAAAAACGGTGTGCTTGATCCTCAAGGAAAGGCGGTTAAGCACGCCTTAAATTCTCTTGGTTTTGATGAAGTCGGCAATGTGCGAATCGGAAAACAAATCGTGCTTGATATTGCAGGAGACGATAAAGAAAAAATCAAAGCAGACACTCAAAAAATGTGTGAAGAGTTATTAGCAAATCCTGTTATAGAAGATTTTGAGATAATTTTATGAAAGTAGCAATTATAAATTTTCCAGGCACAAACTGTGAACGCGACACAAAATTCGCTTTTGATTTACTTAAAGCCGAAACTAAAATTATTTGGCACAAGGATGATAGCGAAATTTGTGCCGATTTGGTTGTGCTTCCGGGCGGTTTCAGTTATGGAGATTATTTACGCACTGCCGCAATTGCAAAATTCAGTCCTGCTATGAAATCTGTAGTCAACTTTGCAAAAAAAGGCGGATACATATTAGGTATTTGCAATGGCTTTCAAATGTTGCTTGAATTAGGTCTTTTAGATGGAGCTATGAATAAAAATATGAGTTTAAGTTTTATTTCAAAATTTCACTATCTAAAAGTAATTTCAAATGATAATAAATTTTTACACCTTTGCAAAAAGGATGAAATTTTAGAAATTCCGATAGCGCACGGTGAAGGAAATTATTATGCCGATGAGAACGTTTTAAAAAAACTTTATGATAATGAGCAAATTATTTTAAAATATTGCGATAAAGATGGAAATTCGTTAAATCCGAACGGTTCTATTGACGATATTGCAGGTATTTGCGATAAAAATCACAAAATTTTCGGTCTTATGCCTCATCCCGAACGCGCAATGCAAAAAATCTTAGGCTCTGATGATGGAGTAAAAATGCTTAAAGGCTTTTTTTGCTAAGATTTTTTACTATTTTATTTCTTATTTTTTCATTTTTAAACGCAGAAGAAGTAAATGTAAATTCCATTGATGATATTTTAAAATATGCACCTAAAAATGAAAAACCTGCCGGTAAAATTTCAAATAACAAAAGAGTTCCGGTAAGACTTAGCACAGGCGAGCTGGAAAAAAAGACAAACTTAAGTTTGGACGATCTTTCGGCTCTTGCGCCAAGCGATGAATCGGAATTAAAAGCCGGTGAAAAACTCTATGAAGAAACACGTGTAAAACAATTAACTATAAAAATTACTAATATACCGAAAATCGTATATGAAAATGAACTTTTTAAAGTTGATTTCAAAGCCGATATCGGTCAAGATATTTTTGCCGAACCGAATCTTGAAATTATAACAAACGACAAAATAAAATGGATAAATAAAGAAAAAATAAATTGGATAAAAGGAAACGGAATTTTTGAAACTCCGCTTTATTTCGAAGCTCTGCAAGGTGCCGATTTAGAAAATATCACAATGCGACTGACAAGAAACGACGAAGTTTTTGCCGAAGCGAATGCAAGCATAAAACTACCTGCTATTAAGCCTTTAAATGCAAAGGATAATTTTTCAAACATTGTAGCGGACAGTTTTGAATTAAAAAGCTATAAAACATCAAAATTTGATGACAATACAAATCTCATGACGCTGAATTTAAGCGTAAAAAATGCGAATCTAGGCTCATTTCATATAGATAACAAATCAATAATCAAGCAAGGCGTAGATTCGGCTCACGGAGATTTTACAAATCAAAACGGTTTTTATTTTGCCGTGATAGACAATAAAGTTAAATCGTTAAATTTCAGTTATTTTAATCTTAAAACCAAAAAATTTGAAAATTTTGTTCTTAATATAAATGTGGAACCGGAAGATCTTAGCACACAAACAGGATTAAATCCAAAAGAGAGTAAATTTAAAGTTTATAAAAATATATTTATTTATGCTCTTGCAGCATTTTTGCTCGTATTATTTATTGCAAGCAAGAATATAACGCCTTTAATTATAGCAGTTATAATACTGATATCAAATTTTTTACTCCAAAAACCTTACGGCAACGGCACTTTATCGCAAAATGCAGTAATTAGAATTTTGCCTGTTGGAAATTCAAGCGTTTTTTATGTTTCAAAAGGCAGTGAAAATGTCGAAATTTTGAACGCAACCGATAAATATTTTAAAATTTTACTGAAAAACGGCAGAATCGGTTGGGTTGAAAAAGATAAATTAAAACGGGACTAGGAGTTATTTTTTTGGGAAAAATAAAAGCAATTATTTATTATATTTATTTTGTTTTAAGCGTTTTTGTAGTCGTATTTTTTATGGCTATAAAAAACAGTTCTCATCGCCATTTTAGACGTATTTGGGCCAAATTTCAAAGATACTTTTTGAGATATAAAATCGAAATTATAGGCACACCTGATGAAAATGCTAATATGGTAATTTTAAATCATCAAAGTATAATTGATATAGTAGTAATGGAAGAAATTCATAAAGCAAATTTGAGTTGGATTGCAAAAAAAGAGATTGCCAGAATACCGATAATAGGCAAAATTATAACTCTTCCAAAAATGATAGCAATTGATCGTTCAAATCCAAGAGATTTGGTTAGAGTACTTCACGAGGTAAAAGATCGCATTGAAAACAACCGCGTAATTGCAATGTTTCCGGAAGGCACAAGAAGAAAAGGTGATAAACTGTTAAAATTTCAGACAGGTGCAAAAGTAATAACTGAAAAATTAAAACTTAAAGTCCAACCTGTTGTGCTTTTAGGAACAAGAGAAATTTTGGATTCGCATAATTTCTGTGCCAATTTCTTCGGTAATGTCAAAGTTGTTTATCTTCCATTAGTGGATACTACGGATAAAGATTGGCTTGAAAAAACTCGTTCTAAAATGCAAGAAATTTTGGATGAAAATTTACATGAAGATTCAAATGAATTACCGGACACAAACGAAAATTTAAATGAAACAAAAACGGATAAAATTTCAGAAAAATGATTAAAACATTTGGTGAATGGCATAAACAAAGTGCTCTTTTTGTAGCGCTTCCACATGAAAATACGGACTGGAAAGCTTATTTGGACGAAATTTCACTTAGTTATAGAAAATTTATAAAAGCTGTATCGAAATTTCAAAAAGTCATCACAATAGCTCCAAATTTTACTGATTTTGAAAGAATTTGCTCCGATTTACAAAATGTGGAGTTTGTCAAAATAGATACTAACGACACATGGATTCGTGATTTTGGAGCTATAGATATAAAAGAAAACGGCGAAATCGTAGGATTAAATTTTATTTTTAACGCGTGGGGCGACAAATTTCAAAGCAGTAAAGATAATGCCGTAAATAAAACGCTTTTTAAAAAAATCGGCGGAAATTTAAAAGATATAAACTTGATTTTAGAAGGCGGTAGTATCGATTTTAACGGCAACGGATATATGCTTACGACAAAAACCTGCCTTTTAAATAAAAATAGAAATAATCTTACTCAAGACGAACTTGATCAACGTTTGCGCGAAATTTTCGGACTCAAAAAAATTTTTTGGCTGAATCACGGCTTTATACAAGGCGACGATACAGATTCTCATATCGATACGTTAGCAAGATTTATAGATAAAAACATAATTGCATTCTCTGTTTGCGAAGATAAAAACGATCCGCATTATGATGAGCTGAATAAAATGAAAGATGAAATTTTAAGTTTCGGTTTTGACTGCGTAGAGCTTCCGATTCCAAAGCCGATTTTTTATGAAAATATGCGTTTACCTGCTACTTATGCAAATTTTGTATTTGTAAATGACGCTCTAATCGTGCCGACATACAATGATAAAAATGATAAAATAGTGCTGAATAGTTTGCAAAAAGCTTTGCCAAATCGCGAAATTATAGGAGTTGACGCAAGAGTTTTTATTCGCCAACATGGAAGTTTACACTGCTCGTGCCAAAATCATTTTGAAATTTAGAATTTTAAAAAACAAGTAAAAATACAAAATTTAAAATATTTCTTAAAAATTTAAATAAATTATAAAATAAGGAAAAATATGCAGACCGAAACAACACCGAAAGCCAAAAAGCAACGTGAAGGCGGAATTGAGCTGCTTAGAATTTTTGCGATTTTTCTAATAACTTGCGTTCATATGTTAAATTTCGGAGGATTTTTAGGACATGCCGCAAGCGATTTTGAACTCTCTATATTGCGCCTTTTATATGCTTTTTTTATGATTGCCGTAAATATTTTTGTAATAATTACCGGATTTTTTATGATACATTCGAAATTCCGTCCCGCAAAACTTATTCCGCTTTGGTTTAGCGTCCTGTTTTATGGATTTTTCTTGGAAGCGGTGGCTGTTTTTTATTTTGGAGCCGATCTTAAATTTTATGATTTTTTAGTTACATTTTTTCCGATTACAAGCAACAGATATTGGTTTTTTACAAGCTATGCACTTCTGTTTTTAATTTCACCGCTTTTAAATTTAATTTTACTAAATTCAAGTAAAAGACAACTGAACTGCATTCTTATCGGTGTTTTTATATTTTCATATGCCGCAAAACGCTTCAATGTTGATGAAATTACGCAACTTGTAGGTGGATATAATCTGATATGGTTTATATGCTTATACTTCGTCGGCGGATATTTAAGCCTGAATGCACCTCGTTATAAAAAATGGCAAAGTGTCGGCATATATCTGCTTGCAACGTTTGCACTTTGGGGATGTTTTTATATTAGAGATATTTCGTGGTTTATAGATAAATTTATTGTAAACAAATGCGAATATACAGCTCCTCTTGCGCTAATTGCCAGCATTGCAATATTTTTAAGCGTAAAAGGAATAATTTTTAGTGAAAAAACAACAAAAACAATTATGTTTTTCAGTTCCGCCGTTTTTGGAATTTATCTTTTCCAAGAGGCATTTTTATTTAAACCGTTTTTATACGGTGAAATTTTGCATACGAACGATTTTTGGGGCAGAGATGACAGCATTTTGTATCTTTTCAGATCTGTTTTTATCGTTTTCTTTTTAGGATTTTTTACGGATATGATTCGCCAAATTCTGTTTAAAATTTTTAAAGCTGAAATTTAGTCAAAAAAAGATATAATCCACACTTTATTTCACACGCATAAATCCTAAATTTCGGTTGCGAAATTTTTAAATTTTATAAAAAAATTTCGTTAATGTATGCGGAGGAATTAAACTAAATTTCGGGCTAACGCCCATAAGGAGAAACTCATGGTAACAATGAGAGATTTATTGGAATGCGGTGTGCATTTTGGCCACCAAACTCGCAGATGGAATCCAAAAATGAAGAAATTTATTTTTGGCGAGAGAAAAGGTATCTATATTATAGATTTGCAAAAAACAATCCGCTATTTTCGATATACTTACAATATCGTTCGCGATGCGGCCGCTGAAGGTAAAACAATACTTTTTGTAGGAACGAAAAAACAAGCTGGTGCAGCTATAAAAGAGTTTGCAGAAAAATGCGAAATGCCTTATGTAAATCACAGATGGCTTGGTGGAATGCTTACAAATTTCGACACAATAAAACAATCAATCAGAAAACTTGAAGTTATAGAACAAATGGAAACAGACGGTTCAATGGATCTTTTAACAAAAAAAGAAGCAGGAATGTTAAAAAGCAAAAAAGCAAAATTAGAGCTTTATCTTGGTGGAATTCGTAATATGAAAAACTTGCCTGATATGGTTTTTGTGATAGACTGCGTAAAAGAAAAAATTGCCGTAAAAGAAGCAAATCGTCTAGGTATGCCTGTAATAGCACCACTTGATACAAATTGTGATCCTGATGTTGTAGATTTCCCTATTCCAGGTAATGATGATGCGATTCGTTCAATTCAACTCTTCTGTCAAGAAATGTCTGAAGCTATAAATGAAGGAAAAGCATTAAGAGATCAAGATAGTGAAGAAGAAATTCAAAATAAAGAACAGGATGAAGTTTCACAAGAAGAAAAAGACGACATTTTAGACGAGGCAATGAACGAAGAAGATTTCGAAATTCCGGAGGATAAAGAATAATGCAAATAACAGCAAAAATGGTAAAAGATCTTCGGGAATCAACCGGAGCTGGAATGATGGATTGCAAAAAAGCCCTTGTTGAAGCTAATGGAGATATGGAGCAAGCGATTAAAGTTTTACACGAAAAAGGACTTGGTAAAGCTGCTAAAAAAGCGGACAGATTAGCTAGTGAAGGTTTAGTTTGTGTTTTAGTTAATTCAGATTTCAGCAAAGCTACAATCAGCGAAATAAACTCTGAAACGGATTTTGTAGCCAAAAATGATAAATTTATAAATTTTGTAAACAACACTACAAAACATATTCAAGATAGCAATATAACAAATGTAGAAGCTTTAAACAACAGCCTGATAAACGGTGAAAAATTCAGCGATTTTATTACAAATCAAATAGCGACAATAGGTGAAAATTTAGTAGTTCGCAGATTTAATACAATAAATGCAAACGGCGGAGTGTTAAATGGATATTTACACTCGAACTCACGCGTAGGCGTTATAATAAGTGCGACTTGCGAAAATGTCGATCGTAAAAAAGCGGCTGATTTTATATATCAACTTTGCATGCATGCAGCAGCAATGAAACCAAGCGTAATCAGCTACAAAGAATTTAATCCTGATTTTTTAAAAAGCGAGCTGACCGCGCTAAAAGCTGAACTTGAAAAAGAAAATGAAGAATTAAAACGACTTGGAAAACCGCTAAATCATATACCTGAATTTGCAAGCAGAGCTCAAATAAGCGATGAAATAATCGAAAAAGAAAAAGAAAAAATTAGAGCCGAACTAAAAAAAGAAGGCAAGCCTGAAAAAATTTGGGATAAAATAATACCTGGAAAACTGGAAAGATTTTTGGCGGATAATACCTTACTTGATCAACGTCTTACACTTCTAGGACAATTTTTTGTAATGGACGATAAAAAGACAATTGAACAGGTTATTGATGAAAAAAGCAAAGAATTTGGCGGTAAAATCACTATTACAAATTATATCCGTTATGAAGTAGGAGAAGGTTTGGAGAAAAAGTCAGAGGATTTCGCAGCTGAAGTCGCTGCTCAAATAGGCTAGAAATGGAACTTTTAAGGGGCGTAAATTTAACCCATGCGTTTGAATATACGCTCTTTGAAAATATAAATATCACTCTTCACAACCGCGAAAGTATAGCAATTCTTGGCGTCAGCGGTTGTGGAAAATCGACTATGCTTCATATTTTATCTACACTTTTAAAACCGAACTCAGGCGAAGTTTTTTATAATGAACGCGAAATATATTCACTCAGTTCTGATGAACGCCTTAAAATCAGAAGAAATGATTTTGGTATAATTTTTCAATCACATTACTTATTTAAAGGTTTTTCCGCCTACGAAAACATAGAGTTGGCTGCAAAACTTGTAAATAAAAAAATTGATAATGAAATTTTGGATAAACTTCAAATTTCACAAATTTTAAAGCAAAAAATCGGCGAACTTTCAGGCGGACAACAACAACGCATATCAATCGCAAGAGTGCTTCACAAAAACCCAAATATAATTTTTGCGGACGAACCGACCGGAAATCTTGATAAGGATACTGCAAATGATGTATTTGACGTATTGTTCGATTATATCAACAAAAAAGATGGCGGTTTGATTTTAGTTACTCATGATGAAAATTTGGCACAAAAATGCTCCAGCGTTTATCGCTTGGTTGACAAAAAGCTAATAAAAATCAGATAAATCTCTAAATTTCAATTAAAAAATATTTTGCATATCAAAAAAAACATAAATTTAATTTTTATAATAAACACCGATTTTTTTAAATTTATGAATTTTTAATTCACATAATGCGATATTTAAGCAAACTTTTAAAAAACTTTACGTTTATTGTGATAAAATACCCGAAAAATTTTATAAATTTGGAGTCTTGAATGATACGACAAGCAAAAATAGAAGACGCAAAAGCCGCAACAAAACTTTTGTATTTGGCAATGGACGATATGATATATGATCTCACTGGACAAAAAGATCTTAAAAGCGCTTTTTTAGTATATGAAGATTTTTTTAAAATGCAAAAAAATCGTTTAAGTTTTGAAAACACTTACGTATATGTGAAGAATAACGAAATAGTTGGAGCCATCGTCATTTATGACGGCAATGAAATTAAATCGTTGGATAGCACATTAAATGAAAATATACAAAAACTTGGTCTGAAATATAAAATTATTCCGGAATGCGACAGTAGCGATGTTTATTTGGATTCGCTTGCTGTAGACGAAAGATTTCGCGGACGTGGCATTGCAAAAGAACTTATAAATTTCGCATTTGAGATTGCTGTAAAAAGACATAAACCACTTTCGCTTTTAGTAGAACAAAATAATAAAACAGCACAAGCGGTTTATGATAAATTAGGTTTTAAATTTTCAAAAAATAAAATTTTATATTCTCACTTATATTTTTATTTGAAAAAAATAAATTAAAATTCTTTATTATCAAATTTTTTAAAGTTTCCGGCTTTCCAATTTTTTTCAATTGCTTCTGCACGGTTATCGCTGATAAAACCTGTTTCAGGCTGAACTGCAATCTGTATAGATCTGCCGCCCGAATCTGTAAAAGTTATTATACATGGTGTATGTAACACCTTATCGTAAGGATTCTTTGCATTTTGCGGCGCACCGTGCGGACGACCTTTACTGTCAAATGCAATAGTTTGACCTCCACAGTTTTTATCAAAATCTATTTTTTGTATATCATAGGTATTTTTTAGATTTAATTTTTTATTCATTTTCTTTGAATCTGTATTTGCCGAAAAACCGCTTGCTCCTGAAGTAAGAAATCTTTGTTCATTTTGCGGATCGCGAGCAACTTCTCTTTCGCTATTTAAATTTCCGCTATAACCAGGTAAATCTTTATAAACAGAATATTTCCAGCCATCCCCACCATCTGCCGAGTCGCTAAACTGAATTCTCCAATACCCTCTATACCAATGTTCATCAGAGCCGTCATATACATTATCCATCATTGCAAGTTGTTGAGTATATCGTATATGTGTAGTAACCTGATCGACAAGTTCAATCAAATTATCGCGATCAATCCTAGGAATCGCAACAGCTGCTAAAATTCCGACTACCACGATGATAAATATAAGTTCAATCATTGTAAAAGCTTTTTTCATTTTTTAAACCTTACTTATAAAATTTATTTTATCATTTTAACATAAAATTTTGCAATTCGCACATTATATTTTGAAATTTCAATTGTTTTATCAAAATTCTCTATAAATTTTTGTGAAATTTCAACTTTTTCACATTTGTTTATACCGTAAAATTTAAGCCTTAAATTTAATTCCTCATCGCCCGAATTTACGCAATTTACGTTTATATCTTGCAAGGATTTTGCCAAATCTTTTGCAACATCATATTTATAAATAAAATGTTTTTGCGGCTTTTGCGAAAAAAATATCATATATAATGATTGATTGAAAATTATAAGAGCAGAGCTGATAAGCAGTACCGATAAAGCCAAAATAGCAAAAAATTTGTGTGCTTTGCGAAATACAGGAAGCCGCACGCGATAAGAATTAAAAAACGCGCGAATAATCAAAGGTGTAGAAATAATGCAATATGGCAAAATCATTTCAAGAGCTGTTTTTTGACGAATAGATAGAAGAAGAGTCGCGCAGAATGTCGTAGTAGCTATAAAAAACAATAAATTTTTACTGTCTTTCAACCAAATTCTATAGATCGTATAGACAAAAAACAAAAATACTATAGGCGAAAAAGTCGCTGCAAAAACGCCTAAAGTATCCAAAAAATAGTCTTTCGGTTTTCCTTCAAATCCCAAATTATAAAAAGAAATCATAAACGCAAAAAGCCCTATTGAAACTATTGCCATAAAAGTTTTTTTATAGAAAAATGCATAAATAAAAAAGCAAAAATATAAAATAAAAAAGCTTTTATCTATAAATGCCGTTATAAAAAGTATTATATAAAATGGAATTTTTAAATTTTTTTCTTCAAAAAATATAAGTAAAAGTGTAAAAAATATAATGATTCCTGCCATATTTACCAAAATCGAACTGGCTAATGTTCCTGGTAAAATCATATAAAGCATTACACTGATAACGCGATCAAAACGGCGTTTTAGCAAATATTTACTCACTTTATAAAGTAAAATACAATTTATAAAATGCAAAATTATAAAAGGTGCTCTAACTGCATAATCATTTTGTCCAAAAAGTTTTGTAAAAGCCCTTGTTATAATGCCTACCAAAGAATCGCTTTCATAAAAAATTTCAGCCTCATAAAAACTGATGCTGAGATTACTGATCGCATATATCAGAAATAAAGCTTCAAAAGCGCACAAAATCGGTAAAACTATATATTCATTATGATAAAATTTCTCGTTTTTCATATTTTTTCAACTTATAAATACAAAATATAGCGCAAAACAGTACGACAGTTAATACACTCAAAAATAATCCCCAACCGCCGATTCCATAAAAAAATCCAGGCACAAATGTTCCAAGTGCGCCGCCTGCATAATAAAAACTTATATAAAGTCCATTGCAAATCGCCTTATGAGATAGCGCTCGTTTATTTATAAAGCCGTTTGCAACGGAATGTGCGATAAAACTGCCAAGGCAAAAAATAAGCATTCCAGTAAAAATTACGCCGTAATTTTCAATGCGTAAAATTTGAATCGAAACAGTAAAAATTATCGCGCCGACCATTATGGCTTTTATTTCGTTTCCAAAAAATTTGACAATTTTAGCCGCGTTAAATGAAACCAGAATTCCTATGATATATCCGAAATACATAAAACCGATTTTTGAGCCGCTAAAATTTCCGTCCAATCTTAAAAGTTCAAAAGGCATAATATTTAAAACGCCTTGAAACACAAAAAAGATGCAAAAAATGGCTAAATATGTATAAAAATTATGACGAATTTCAAAAATTTGTAAAATTGTCCTGAATTTCGGTTTTGAATATCCGGAAACCGCATCCCCTTTTATACGACAAAGCAAAAAAACAGCCAAAGCAAGCATAAGAGAAATAAAATAAAAAAATACTCTCCAGCCAAATAAATCGGAGCAAATTCCGCTTAAAAGTCTGCCAAAAAAACCGCCTAAAATAGTAATTCCTACATATGCACTGACTGCACTTGCGATTTTTTTCGAAGATGAGTTTTGCGAGATAAAACTGACAATTCCTGTCAGCGCCACAGGCACGATAAATCCCTGTAAAACACGAATACTAAGAAGCAAAGTATAACTTGAAGTGCTAGCAAATATAAACTCCAGCACCGAAAAAGCGCCAAAAGCGACAATAAGAGCCTTTTTAATCGTAATTTTTTCAAGTAAAAATCCGTAAAAAATTGATGCAAAAGCCAAAGGAATCAAAGTCGCCGTCATAAAAAGAGAAGCTTGAAATTTGCTGATTTGCAAAATTTCTTCAAAATGCGGTTGTAAAGGTTGCGTCGCATACATAACCGACATCGTAAGAACGACGCAGAAATACATTACAAAAAGCTCTTTTTTATCCATCATTCACACTCATAATTTTCCCAGAAAAAATTTATCCACTCATCCGTTTTATTAATTTTAAAATCAGGCTTAACCAGTGCACGAGATTTATAAAAAATAACCGCTGTTTTAAATGCAGTTTCAGGAAATTTCCGCTTTAAAATTTCAATAATCTCAGCTAAACTTTCGCCGCTATCTACGATATCATCAACAAGCAAAATTTTTCTGAATTTCGTTAAATCCGGAATATTAAAAACCTCAATGGTATCAAGTTTTTGATTTTCATTGTAATGGATGGAATTTATGCTGAAAATTGTGCGCAGATGGAGCGCGTTTGAAATCGCATGAGCGAAGCTAAGCCCGCCGCGCGCTATTCCAACGATAGCATCAGGCGAAAATTCATCTCTTATTTGCGTTGAAATTTTACGCACATCCTTATTAAACTCATCAAAACTATAAAATTTCATCAAAATGTCCTGATTTCATTATACATACTATCGCGCTCAACAGGAATAAATCCTGCATTTTTAATAAGCTCTATAAATTTATTTGCGCTGGTTCCGTTTGCACTTTTTGCTCCTGCACTGCTTTGAATGCTCTCTTTTTCAATTGTGCCGTCCATATCATCGCAACCGAATTCCTGAGCTGTAATTGCAAGCTTTAACGTAGTTGTCGGCCAATATGCTTTTATATGCGCGATATTATCCAAAAGCAGACGCGCTATCGCATAAGTTTTTAAAATTTCAACCGAACCGGGAGATTTTTCGATATGCAAAAAATTATTATAAATTTGATAAACACAAGGAATAAACGCATTAAAACCGCCCGTTTCATCCTGTAAATCACGCAAACGAAGCATATGATCGATTCTATGCTCTCTTTTTTCAATATGCCCGAAAAGCATATTTGCGTTACTTTTATGTCCCATTTTGTGCCAAATTTTGTGAATTTCAAACCACTCGTTTGATTTTACCTTTCCGTCACAGATTTTTTTTCGAATTTCTTCGTCAAAAATTTCAGCGCCTCCTCCAGGCATTGAATCGACGCCGTATTCTTCGATAAGTTTAAGAGTTTTTTCGTAAGTAAAGCCGAATTTTCTACTCAAAAAATCAACTTCTGCAGCCGTCATCGCTTTGATATGTAAAAACGGATATTTATCTTTTATCATTTTAAAAATTTCCAAATACCACTGCCAGCTTACATTAGGATTATGCGCCGATACGATGTGAATTTCCTTTACACCATGTTTTACGCTCTCATCTACGATGGACATTATCTCTTCGTGGCTCATAGTGTAAGCTTTTTCGTTTTTACGGTGCGCTGAAAATGCGCAAAACAGGCAAACATCACTACAAAGATTTGTAGGATTTATGTGGCGATTGACATTAAAAAAAACTTTTTTTCCGTGCATCTTTTCCCGTTTCGCATTTGCAAAAGTGCCTAGTTCAAACAGATCCATATCATACATTTTCACGCCATCGTTGAAATTCAGTCTATCACCGCTTTTTAACTTTTCTATCAAGCCCATCTTTAACCTTAAAATTTTAAAATATCTGCTATTATAATATTTTAGACTTAAATATAGGTTTTAAAATGGATTACAGCGAATTTAAAAGAGCTTTTAAAAGTGAAAATTTCGTAGAAAATTTAGAAGAATTTTGCGATGTGAAATATTTGCGAAATTTAGGAAATTTCAATGATTTTTTTGCAAATGCGGTATATTTTGATTTGTGCCAAAACAGCAAGGATTTGCTTAAAGTTTTGCTTATTTCAAAAGATGAAAACGAATTTATTAAATTTTGTAAAATTTTAGGAATTCGGAGCGAATTCGGTCTTAAAATTCTTAAAAACGAGAAAATTAGCTTTGAAAATAAAATTCAAATTAAAATTTTATATATTTACAAAACTGCACTTTTCCCACAAAATTATAAAAAAGAGCGCGAATTTTACGAAAATTTGATAAAAAATTTCGATTTATCAGTTTAAATTGCTATAATACAAAGTTAAAAAATATAAATTGAAATTACATGTGAAATTTTTTGAAATATAAAATAGTTAAAAAGGATAATAAATTTATGTGCGGAATCGTAGGCTATATAGGAAATAAAGAAAAAAAAGAGATTATATTAAATGGTTTAAAAGAGCTTGAATATCGTGGTTACGATAGCGCCGGAATCGCTGTAATGTGCGGCGAAGGCGGACGTGACATCCATTATTTTAAAGCAGTCGGTAAACTTGAAAATTTAAGAAATAAAACCAAAGACTTCACAAGCAGCGGTTTTGGCGTAGCCATAGGACACACCAGATGGGCGACGCACGGCAAACCTACTGAATTAAATGCTCATCCGCATCTTGGCGAATACAGTTTTGTTATACACAACGGAATCATCGAAAACTATGCAGAGATAAAAAAAGAGCTTGAAAATGACGGCGTAAAATTTCTTAGCCAAACAGATACCGAAGTAATCGTTCATCTATTTGAAAAAATAAATAAAAAAGAGAAAAATGCATTTAAAGCTTTTGGTGAAACCGTAAAAAAATTAAAAGGCTCTTTTGCAATTTTGCTTATCACAAAAGTTGCGCCTGAATGTATATTTTTCGCCAAAAACGCAGTTCCTTTGATAATCGGAAAAAATAGCGAAAATGAAGTGATTTTCAGCTCTTCTGACGCTCCTTTAATAGGAATAGCGCAAAATGTTACTTATCTTGACGACGGTGTTTACGGTGTGGCGAAGATGGGCGAAATCGAAATTTTTAACAACACAAAAAAAATTACACCTAATTTTATAGAACTCAAACAAGACCGAAGTTTCGCACAAAAAGAGGGATACCGCTTTTTTATGGAAAAAGAGATTTACGAGCAGTCACAAGTTATAAGCGAAACTTTAATGGGAAGAATAAGAGAAGACAAAATTTATTTTGAAGAGTTGAAAGACGCCGATTTCAGCGGTATAAACGAAATCATTTTATGTGCTTGCGGAACCAGCTATCACGCAGCTCTTACGGCAAGTTATATGCTTGAAAAAATTGCAGAAATTCGTGCAAAAGTTGAAATAGCAAGCGAATTCAGATACCGTAAACCTCTTATGAATAAAAATTCGCTTTTTATTGTAATAAGCCAAAGCGGCGAAACGGCAGATACTCTTGAAGCACTTAAAATCGCTAAAAAAGCTGGTGTAAAAACGCTTGCAATTTGTAATGTCGATAACAGTTCAATCGTTCGAACGGCAGATTTTACTATATTAACAAGAGCCGGAATTGAAAAAGGCGTAGCCTCTACAAAAGCTTTTGCAACGCAAGTTATGGTACTTTGGATGTTTTGCGTATATCTTGCAAATGAGCGCAAAGTTTTAAGTATGGAAGATAAAAACAGTGAAATTTTGGCAATGCGTAAAATTTCACAAATTTTAAACGTTGATCGAAAACTTCAAGATAAAATTTTTAGAATGTCAAAACACTATTTACACGGTCATGGCTTCTTTTTTATCGGACGGGACATTTTTTATCCTTTAGCGCTTGAGGGTGCTTTAAAACTGAAAGAAATAAGTTATCTTCACGCGGAAGGTTATCCAAGTGGCGAAATGAAACACGGTCCTATCGCGCTTGCCGATGAAAAACTTTTTACAATCGCACTTATGCCTAAAAACTCTCTTTATGATAAAACAAAAAGCAATGTAGAAGAGCTTGCGGCACGTGATAGTTATATTTTGGCAATTTCTCCGTTTGAGTTTGATTTAGCGGATGATTTTATAAAAACAAGAGATTTCAACCATCCTATGTGCGAATTTTTCGAGATGATGATAATTTTACAACTTTTAGCTTTAGAAATTTCAATCCGTCTTGGAAATGATGTGGATATGCCTAGAAATCTTGCAAAAAGTGTTACAGTGGAGTAAAAAATGGTTTTAACAGGGACAATAACAGCAGAAAATATAATTACATCAGGCGGAAAAGAGTATTTTTTCTCACCTCTTGATTTACTAAGTCCAAACGCTTCAATCGGCGATGAAGTCAGTTTTGAAATGGCGGGCGTAAAAGCGGTAGAGGTGCAAGTCACAAAAAGTAAAAACGAAAACCGGTTAAATAAATCAAAACAGCAAAATTTGAAAGCTGAATCTATCTCAAATGATAAAACTTCACAAATAAAAGAAAACAAAAAATCAAATTCATGGTTCAGCTTTGATATGCTTAAAACGGATAAACAAAAAGAGCAGGAAGCATACGAAGCCAAAAAAAAGGCTGAAGAAGAGGCGAAAAAAGCTGCCGAAGAAGAAGCACGAAAAAAAGCTGCACAAAAAGAGGCTGAAAGAAAGGCTGAAGAAGAACTTATAGCAGCTGCAAAACGGGCAGAATATGAATCAAAACACGCAAAAGATAATCTAGCTCGTTATTCTCTTAATTTCGGTAAAAACAAAAAAAGAAATGAAAATATTAAAAATCAGACTGGCGGTAGTGAAAAACAAAATTTTGAAAGTACTTCAAAAACAAAAATAGCCGAACTTTTTGCCCAAAAAAAAGCTCAAGAAGCAGATAAAAAAGAAACGGTTTCAACGCAAAACACGCAAAATTTGGAATCAAATAGAAATATAGCGCAAAATACATCAAATAATCAAAATTTTGCAGGCGCACAAAATTCCGGTTTTTCTCAAGATTTTAAAGCTGATACAGTCAAAAATACAAACGAACCGAAACATGAAATGTCGGACGTGGCTAAAAAATTTGAAGAAATGCGTAAAAAAATGCAGGCTAAAGCGGCTGAAAACGAAAAGTCGAAATATTCAGCATTTTCACATAATCCTAATGTCGCTTCAAACGAACAGATAAATCAGACAAAACCGAAATTTGACGCTAATGCATACTTTGCTAAAGCAAGAGAAAACTCAAAAAAATCATATCAATCTCAAAATGTTCCATCATCAAAAACAAACGGTATGAATAAACAAAATATGCCGCTTTTCGAGTTTGCCACAAATAGTGGTAAATCAAGTATAGAAACACAAATTTATGCAGGAAAAATTAGAAAAGCCGGAATTTTGGCTTATGCGTTACCGCTTATATTTTTTGGAATTTTCGGAATGCTTAAAATTTTCGCACCGCAAATTTTAAATCAAATAATTATATTTATTTTGAACTTGCCTTATGTAGATACAATAACTGCAAGCCCGCTTTATTCAGGACTTAGTTTGATTATTATAATAGGCGCTTTGGTCTATTTTTTACATATTTCACCGCTTTTAAAGGCATTTTATTTGGCTGCTACAGCTTCAAATCGCCCTACTCTTTTTAGAAATGCCAAACTATACGCCTGGTCATTATTTTTAATGATTTTATGTTTACTGTTTTTACTTTTTCCGCAAATTGGAACTTTTATTCCACTGAATGCAGATTTTTTTATGAAAGTCGCTTTAATTTTAATTTCAATATTTGGAATTTGCTGGCTTATTTTTGAAATTTTAATATATTTTACTCTATTTAAAATTTCAGGCGTCTGGCTATTTTTAGTTGCGGTTTTTGTACATATTGCCATCGCGATACTTAGTATATTTATAAGCATATCTCAGATTTTTTCACTTGCTTTTTATATACTGTTTATAATAGGTTTTGCACTTTTTAGAAAAATAAAATAATATTTAAAATCAGCGCAATTTATTAAAATAATTTAATAAATTTTTGTCTTATTTTTTATAAAAAATAGTGCTATTTAATAATAATTTAATATATTTACAAAATTTAAAAAATTCATTTTAAAGGTGATTTTATGAAAAATTTTCTGCAAGAGAGAGAAACAAAGGTCTTTTTATAATTTAATCTGTACTCAAAGCAATTCTTCCAAAAAAAACAATTAAAAGAGCGTAATATAAAAAATTTAAAATTTAATTATTTAGGCAATTCAATATTCAAAAAAAGTTTTATATCTATGAGTTTTATATTGGCACTTTTTAATAGTGCTGCTTTTGGATCAGAGAGTGAATTTAAAGTTATAAATCCACCATTTATGTTTCCTACATTTAATCATAATGCAGGAAATTTGTCGACCAAAGAAATAACTCTTGATAAAGTAAGCATAAAAGAAAATGTTGTCTATGCTGCAGGTGCAAATAGAAATAATGAAATAAAAGGCTATACTCTAAATGTAGAATTATCAGGTATTGCCACAAGTAACTATGTAGTAAATCTAATCGGTGGAATGTCTGAAAATAGTGATGCTTCATATAATAATATAAATATTACAAAAATGCCCAGTACAATAACAAGGGACATTCGTATATTTGGAGCAGATAGCTGGGAAGGAAATACAAATTTTAATAAAGTAAATATTGATTCTATTTCAACAAATATAAGTAAATTAACTATAGTAGGTGGAAGAACAATCAATGAAAACAAAGGAAATAGCTCAAATAATAGAATAAATATATCTTCATCAAAATTAATATCTGATAACAAAATTTTGGATTTTCAAATAATAGGTGGAACAGCACTAGGAAAAGCCCAAAACAATGAAGTAATAATAGATAAGTCAAACATAATCAACGCTACGATTATCTCCGGAGTAGCAGCATCAGACGAAGAACCTATAGTCACTGAAGAAAATATAGTAAAAATTACTTCATCAAATGTAAAAGGTACGATTATTGGCGGAGATTCATGGCTTTTTGGCTATGGTAATGATGCCAATAAAAATGAAGTAGAAATAATCTCATCAAAAATATCTAAACAAGATCATCCCTATATAGATTTTGCAATTGCCGGCGGAGCATCAACAAATAATGCAACTAATAATACCGTTTCAATAACTTCATCAAATATAGATGGTGATGTTTATGGTGGCTACTCAAATGAAAGCACTGCTATAAATAACACTGTAAATTTATTTCATAACTCAGCAAGAGATTTAGCTTTAGGTAAACACTTTTTTAGTTAAAGGTGTAATCCATGGTGGATTTTCAGATGGTGTTAATAAAGAAGCAATTTTAGGCAATACCTTAAATGTTACCGGTAAGGATCTGATAGCAGGAAATATTAAAAACTTTGATGAAGCAAATTTTAATCTTCCACAAGGTTTAAAAGCGGATGATATAGTGCTTCAATTAACAGAAGATGAAGATACAGTTTTAAACAGTGTAAAAGTAAATCCTTATGTAAAACAAGGAGAAAGTCAAGCTGTTATAAAAAATCTTAAACCAAAAGAAAAAATTTACATTATTAAAAAAGCTTCTATTGATGAAGATACTTTAGAAGAAAAACAAGCTATAGATAAAGACCTTGAAATAGAAAGTAAAGAGTTAACTAAAGTTACTAAATCAATTGTATCTGAAGTAGGAGCTAGTACAATTTATAATGTAGAGTTAAACAAAGATAAAAGTAATTTATATTTAGAAGTTGGAGAAATTGAATCAACAACTCCAACTCCAACACCAGAGCCTAGTAAGCCTATCACTCCTAAAGTTAACCCTAAGATAAATCATACATTAATACCGAATTCGGTAAGTTCTCATGTTGTAAATCAAATGAGTGATTTAATGAGTGATAATATATCAAACATAGCAATGCTTGATAATAACGTATCTGCAAATACCGATAATATCATAAGCTTTGGATATGTAAAAGGATATAAAAGTAATATCGGTAAAAGCGATACTGATGTAAATGGAGCAATTATAGATGTAGGTGTTGCAAGTAGAGCTGATAATGCATTAATGGGTGGATTTTTTGAATAATCTTATGCAGATTATGATGGAAGTATAAACTCTTATAAAAATGATGGTAAAATAAAAGCTTATGCAGTAGGAGCATTGGCAAGATTTGATTTAAGAAATAACTTCTTTATAGACTCTTATACAAAAATAGGTAAGTTAAATAACAAATATACCTTAAAAGGCTACGATAATCTAAATATTAATAAAGACTCTACATTTTACTCTCTTGGAGCATTTTTAGGACATGATTCTTACTTTGATAGATTTATGCTAACAAATAGACTTGGCTATGCTTATTCAAATGTTGATGGTTATGATTTAGACATAAATGGTGAAACTTTAAATATCAAAGATGTCTCATCAAAAAGAATTAAATTTGATAGTATAGCTTACTATAAGACAAATACAGATACAAATCTATATGCAAGAGCAAGACTTGTATATGAGCTTGATGGCAAAAGTAGTACCTATGCACCTAATATAAATAAAACTATAGAAAGTACAAATAAAGGCTTTAGTGGTGGAGGTGAACTTGGTGTTATTTATAGCATAAAACCTCTATCAAATATAAGCTTTGGTGTTGGAGCAATGGGCGGTAAGATAGATGAACTTAGTGCAAATCTTAGATTTGTATGGATGGTAAAAATTTGCACTCCACATTTACTTTTAAATGTTGTCTGTTTTTTGATTATATTTTAAACGTTTCTTACTTCAATGTTTAAAATTTTCAAACATTTCCCCTTAAAATTAAGGGGAAATGTTTATTTTAATTGTTTAAAATTTCAACTTTTTTCTTTTTTTGTTATTTTTTTAATTTAAATTAAAAAAATTATTTATCTTTTTTAAATTTTTAAAATTCTTAAATTTTAAACTGTAATAAAACGAAATGTGAAATTATCTTTTATTTACAAATACAGCGTCTAAAAACAAAAAATAAAAATTTATAATAATTCACAGGCGAATTCTTATAAATAAACCGAAATTCTATAAGCTTTACAAACTTTATTCAAGAGCGGATAAGTATCAAACAAACATTGGCAATTTAAAAACAGCATTTAATCATAAAAATCATTTTACAGTTTAAAATCATTAAAATTTCAAACTGTAAAATCGAAATTTAAATTTTAAAAAAGTTTAAAATTTCTTTTAGTTCAAAAACAAAATTCAGTTTGAAATTTTTTAAATTTAACACCTCAAATTTAAAGAAAATATCCGAAATACCTTATAAAAATTTAAATATTTTTTGCGACCATTCGTTTATCAAATCATCAAGCGAAACTCTAGCATTTGCGCTGCTTGTGGAATTTAGAAGCATTAGCCTTTTATCATTGTTTAAAACTTTTTTAGCAACTTCATAAGATTTTTTACCATTTGCAAAAATGGCTTTAATATCTGCTATTTCTAAAATTTCATCCAAATCATTTGCTCTGTAATTTTTAATTGAAGCGTCCGCTGATCCTTTTATATCGGCGCTTTTTACAGTATCATAAAGTGCGATTTTTTCACGTAGCAAAAAGTCGATTTTATATTTTATATGCACATTTATTTTTCCGTTTATTGCAAATTTCGCATAAATTTCGCTGTTTTTAGACTCTGTTTGTTTAAAATTTTGTTGTGCCGAAAATTCAGTACTTTGCAAATCCAAAATCATAATTTGCTCCAAATTTCGCGATCCCAGAAGTTTATCATCAAAAATTGCAGCCAAAGTTTTCCAAAATCTGTTATTTTTATGCCCGTAATAAAATCCGAATTTTATAGAAGCTATCGAAGGCATACTTCCAAGAATCAAAATTTTTGAGTTTTTATCAAAAATAGGCGCAAAGCCCCTTTTTATCATTATTTACCTTTTTTTTAATATTTCAAAATATTAAATTATAAAAATCAATTTATATTTTTTGAAGTGTTATTAAATTTTACTTATTTTTAATTTTTTCAATCCACTCATTTAGAGTTTTTTCAAAGCCTATTCCTTTACTTTCATAAAATTTTACAGGTTTGCTTGTATAATTTTGTTTGACCCAACCGCCAAAATCATGTGGATAAAGATAGTTTTCACGCTCTTTGGAAGTATTTATCAAATAGCTTGGAACAGCAAAATTTTCGTTATTTCTAACAAAATCAATCGCGCCGTTTATCGCTTTATAGCTTGAGTTTGATTTAGGCGAACTTGCCAAATAAACCACGCATTGAGCCAGAATAATTCCGGCTTCCGGCATACCTATTTTTGAAACAGCGAAAAGCGTGCTTGCAGCTATATTTAAAGCATGTGGATTTGCATTGCCGACGTCTTCTGCGGAAAGTATCATAAGCCTGCGCGCTATAAAATCAGGACTCTCTCCATTTTCAAGCATACGGGCCAAATAATAAATCGCAGCGTCTATATCACTTCCTCTGATACTTTTTATAAAAGCGCTGATTATTTGATAATGCGTATCATCGCTGTTTGCGCCTTCAGCAATACTATTTGCACGAAGAGTTTTTAATGTCTTTAAGCTTATATTTTCATCAATTAAAAGTGCAAAATCAAGCAAATTAAACATAGCTCTTGCATCGCCGCCGCTTGAAGAGATCAAATAATTTTTCGCCTCTTTATCGATGGTAAAATTTAAAGATTTCTGCACCTTTTCAAAAAGTTCGCACAAATCGGCATTTGTAAGCGCCTTGAACTCAAAAAACATACAGCGCGAGCGAATACCGCTTGTTAAAACAAATTGCGGATTTTCAGTGGTAGCGCCTATAATCACGGCTTTTTGATTTTCAAGTGGAATAAGCAAAATTTCTTGTTGGTTTTTACTTAAGCGATGAATTTCATCAATAAAAATCAGCGGCTTGTAAAGACTATTTTCATGCATATTTAAAATTTTACGAATATCTTCAACTTTCAAATTTGACGCATCAAGTTCATAAAATGTATAATTAAGCTCATTAGCCAGAACCTTGGCAAGAGTGGTTTTACCACTTCCGGCAGGTCCAAAAAAAATAGAGTTCGGTATTTTTTCCTTTTTTATAAATTCTCTAAAAATTGCTTTAATTTCGTGTTGTCCTGATATATCGTCAATTTTATCCGGTCTGTAATCTAAAGCTAAACTCATAAAATTTTCCTTTTTTAATATTTTTAGAGAAATTTAAATTATGTTTAAAAAATAATTTTTTATAAAATTTTCGCTTTTGCACTCAGTTCATAAATTTTAAATTCGTAAATATTTATTTTACTTAGCGCAGGAATTGCGGCAGTTGCGAAAAAATCCATATATTTTGGTGTATATTTTTCGCAAAGAAGTTTTAAAATTTCAATTTTTTTATTTTCGTTTTTTATTTTATATACTTTTGTTTTTGCTACTACACTTTTATATTCTGTTGTAAAAACTTCACCAGCAAGTCTTTTATAATCTTTTTTTATATCTTGAAGATAAGAAATATCGTGTTCAGGAACATGCGCATAACTAACACAAACAAAACTAACAGGAGTGTTATCTTTAAAAATTTCAGCTTTGCTTCCAAGTTTCGCACCGTGAACAAAGATACTTTTGCCTCTTCTAACGATTAAAATCGGAATTGTAAAAATTTCAGGTTCATTTCTGAAATCAAAACATGAAAGTACTGCAAATTGAGATTTATCTATAATTTCAAAAGCTTCAATATCAGTTAAATTTCTATCTTGTCGTCTCATTTTAACTCGCAAAATTTCAGCCCGTAAAGAGCTGAAATTTTATAATTTTTAATCCATTCTATTTCGTGTATAAGCAGGCTCTCTATCCATCTCATCATAATCATCGCTTGTAAAATCACTACCGCTTGCAGCTCTCATTTTTTTTATAAAATCTTTTCTGAAATCATGCGGCTCTTCTTTGCCTCCGTCATCTTTTTCGCCTGCTTTAGGAGGTTCAAAACCTGTAGCAATCAAAGTAACCTCTACGCGGTTATTTTCAATACTTTCATCCGTTGTAGTTCCAAATATAATATCCGCTTCATCGCTTGCAGCGGCTTGAACCATAGTCATAGCTTTGCTTATTTCCAAAAGAGAACATTTAGTGTTAATTCTAAAATGTACTAAAACACCCATTGCGCCGTCAATTGAAATATCATCCAAAAGAGGTGATTGAAGAGCATCTTTTAACGCTTCATTTACAGCTTCATCTCCTTCACTTACGCCTACACCCATTATAGCGATACCGCGATGTGACATTACTGTTTTTACATCTGCAAAATCTACATTTACGTCACTTTTACCTGAATTCATAATGACCGAAACCATACCGTTAACGGCTCTCATCAATACATTATCTACGAGTTTAAAGCAATCCTTTATTCCTGCTTCTTTCGGGTTAACCAGGCTTAAAAGTTTTTCATTAGGTATTACTATTATAGAATCACACTCTTTTTTAAGTTCTTCAATACCAGCTTTGGCTTGTTTCATACGTTTTAAGCCTTCAAAAGCGAAAGGAGTTGTTACAATGCCGATTGTTAGAGATTTATTTTCTTTAGCAGCTCGTGCTACAACAGGAGCCGCGCCGGTGCCTGTTCCACCACCAAAACCTGAACCGATAAACACAATATCCGCATAATCAAGTTGATTTTTAATTTCATCATAGCTTTCTTCAGCAGATTCTTTTCCAACTTCAGGCTTTCCGCCTGCTCCAAGACCTTTGACTTTTGTTTCGCCTAATTGAATTCTTGTTTTTGCTTCTGATTTATCAAGTGCTTGAGCATCAGTATTTGCAACGATAAGCTCTACTTTATCATAAACAAAACCTTCGCGAATCATATGGTTTATCATATTTCCGCCGCCGCCGCCTACACCGATTACTTTCATCTTAGCACCATAAACACTGCTATTTTCTTCCACGCTAAAACCTTTCATTTAAATTTCTCCTAACAATACAAACTTTTTATATAATTCCAAATTCGCTTTACCGTATTAGGTCTATCCTGTTTATCAGGCAATGACAGTTTCGAATTTTCTTTTGTATTTTCATCACTTTTACTATCATTTAAAGCACCGTTCAACTCATTTTCCACATCGTTTCCAAAAAGTATTTTATTATCACCTTTAAATTTCAAATCTCCATTTGAATCAATTTCATAAGGTGTAAAATTTCCGCTTCCATAAAGACAAAGTCCTATAACGCAAGAATTTGATAGATCTTGAGAAATTTCATGCAAACCTTCTAAATTACGCGGTTTTGCCACACGAATTGAAAATCCGCTAAAAATCTCTCTTGTCAACTCTTTTACATCAGGCAGTTTTGCCATACCGCCGGTTAAAACAATACCGGCACCGATTTTGTTTTCATAACTGCTTGCTGATATTTTTTTATAAATTTCCACCAACATCTCTTGAATGCGAGAAAATAAAATTTGAGTTATAACTTCCAAACTGACATTTCTTGTTTGTCCGTTTTCACCAAGCTCAGGTAAGTTTATATCGCTTTGTCCGTTGACTGAGAGATCGTCAAAGTTAAGTTTAATCTTTTCAGCATAATCAAGAGAAGTATGAATTCCGCTTGATAAATCGCTTGTAATATTAGCTGAACCGAATGGCAAAATGTCATTATACATAAGCGAATTGCCCAAATGTACGACTATATCACAAACAGCTCCACCCATATCTATTAAAGCAACTCCCAACTCTTTTTCATCTTCATTTAACGTCGCAATTGCTGAAGCATAACCTGAAAGAACTATATTATCAATATTTATTCCGGCCATCTCGACCGATTTTGTAAGATTTTTTATGGAATTTTCAGGCACTATAATAACGTGAGTGCTAACTTCAAGTCTCATTCCACTCATTCCAAGCGGATCTTCTATACCGTCTTGTTCGTCAACTTTGAATTTATAAGGTAAAATTTGAAGCTTTACATAATTATTCGGAACATTAGCAGTATCTTTCGCCACTTCCATAGCTCGTCTTATTTCATTTATACTGATTTCATTATCAGGCACTGTTATAACGCCTTGAGATTTTACACTTTTTGTATAAGCTCCGGAAATAGAAACTACAACTTTATCGTAGTGTCTTCCAGCCGTATTTGTAGCATCAAAAACAGCTTTTCTTATACAGTTTGAGGCTTGTTCTATATTTGTTATAACGCCTTTTTTGACACCGGTTGTTTTCGCTAAGCCGAAACCGCAAATTGACAATCCGTTTGTATCGGATTTGGCAATTACGGCTTTTATATCAATAGAACCGATATCAAGCCCAAGAATATAACTACTCAACGCCGCCACCTTTATAATATCTTTGTATTTCGTATCGTTTTTGTAAAACGGAAATAAGATCTTCTTGTAATTTTGTATTGATTAGTTTTGAAAGTGAACTTTCAAGCGCACTGATATATTTTGCACTCATAGGATTATCAAGCGTTTGGCTCGTGATTTTATAAATAAGAGCTTTATTATCATATAACACATATCCATCTTGTTTATCGCTTGCAAAGAGTGAACCAATAAATTTTGCAAATTCTTCGTTGCTTAGAATTCCGTTGGTTGTATTTTCGCTTGCTTTTGAAACAAAACCGATATCTTTCATCGCAACTTTTCCTAAGCTGTTTTCTGCTAATTTTTTTAAATCTTCAGCTTTTTTAGCTTTAAATAAATCACTACCTGCTAATTTTTTAGCTGCATCAAACTCCATAATTTGCGGCTCATTTATTTTTGTAAGTTTTGTTATTAAATTTCCATTTTTATATTTTACAGGTTTATTAAACTCCCCTATTTTCATATTTTGCAAATTTTTTATAATTTCATCGTTATCGTTTAAGACTAACTTCTCGTTAGTAAAAATTTTGCCTTTTTTTACATCTAAATATTTTTTAATAGCTTCGTCTTTATTAAAATCTGTCAAATAATCATTTAAAACGCTTGCATTAGCTTCTTCAAAACTCATAAGCTTATCATTTTCGTTTCTGTATAAATCACGATTTTTTTCAAAAAATTCACGCAAAGTTTTTTCATCAACATTTTTATTTTCCGGTTCTACAAAATAAGCGTCCATTTCGTAAGTTTTTTGCGTTAAATATTTACTTTTATTTTTTTCCCAAAAATCTTTAAGTTCATCATCGTTAAAAGTTATTGTGCTTACATTTTGATCCACAATAGCGATTTCTACTTTATCTTGCATAAATTCGCTTGCTGTCAGCATTTCTATATCATCGGCATTAGGTTTTATACTGATTGCTTTTTTAAGTTTATCTAAAATAATTACTTTTTTAAGCTCTTTTTCATACTCATTTTGGCTTAATCCGGCATTTTTCATAGCGTTTTCATAAAGTTTTTTGCTGAATTTGCCGTCTGTTTTAAAATTATCAGAATTTATAATCTCGCGCGCAACTTCTTCGTCACTCGCATTTATGCCTAAATCTTTTGCAAAATTTAACAAAATCGCATCTTGTATTAAAGCATTTATTGCCATTTCATCAAGATGCATTTTTTTGGCTTGTTCATCCGTAAATTTTCCGTCACTGATACTTTTTAAATAATTATATACTTCACTATATTTATTTTGAAATTCTTTTATACTAATTGCCGTATCGCCGACTTTTGCTACTGAAGTTGAACGGCTTTTATTTAAATCATAAGCACCCCAACCGACAAATCCCGCACCTACGAAAGCTATCGTGCTGATCCAGACGGTAGGAATTAAGGATTTTTTGTGCTTTTGCATCCAATTTATCATTATAATTACCTTTTAATAACAAAATCGCTGATATTATACTAACAAAAAACTTAAATTTTCCTTGAAAACACCAGCATTTCAGCATTTTTTACTAACAATTTTTAAATTTTTGTTAGCAAAAAATTTAAATTTATTTAAAAATTTTCTAAATTTAAAATATAACAGCTATTTTCAATTATTGCTATTTTTTTTGCAAGTTCGCCTAAATTTCTTGCATAAGCGTAAATTCCATAGCCTTTTATTACCATTACATCAGTATTTTCTTCAAACATATAGTGAGAAATTTCACTTGGAGCGCGCTCATACCAATCATCAAATTTTTTAATATCATAAATTTCGACTTTTCCGAATTCTGCAAAACCGAAATAATCTTTCGGAATTACAAAATCATGTTTAAGCGTATAAGCAACTGTTTGAGGTGGCATAGCATAACAAACACATTTAGCTTCCTTTATAGTTTTATATATGTTCAAATGTATGTCGCTATCGATACTGGCGTCATTCCAGCGATAGTCTTTTTTTGTGTATAGCAGCACCATATCATCTTTTGAAAAATTATCAAAAATAGCATTTTTTTTATTTATTAAAAATTGATTATCCGAAATTTTTGCAGAAATAGAGCCATGAAAAATACCAAAAAAACTTTTTCTAAACATAGAAAGAGAAATTTTTTGCATCTTTTCCGCGTAATAATCAATATTCATTTTTGACCTTTTTTACAAGAAATTTTGATATTATACTAAAAATAAAATTAAAAAGGATGAAAATTTGGAAATTCCGCATATTCCTGTTTTAAGGAATGAAGTTGTAGATATTTTTAAAGATTTGCAAGGTTTATTGATTGATTGTACATTGGGTTTTGCAGGGCATAGCAGCGCGATTTTATCCGCAAATGAAAACATACGGATTTTTGCTTGCGATAAAGATGACGAGGCTTTAGATTTCAGTAAAAAAAGAGTTGAAATTTTTAAAAATAGAATTAAAATTTTTAAATCAGGCTTTTCAAATTTTTTACCTTTTTTGGAAACAAATGAAATTTTGAATTTATCAAATGTCGTTGGAATTTTAGCCGATATCGGCGTTTCAAGTCTTCAGATCGATAATAACGATCGCGGATTCAGTTTGAAAAGCGATGCGCTTGATATGAGAATGGATAAAAATGCGAGCCTTGATGCGAAATTTGTAGTAAATCATTACAGCAGGTCAGATTTAGAACGTATATTTTATGAGTTTGCAGAACTAACAAACGCAAAACAAATTGCTGCCAAAATAGCGAATTATCGAGCTGACAAAGAGATAACAAGCGCAAAAGAGCTTGCAACAATAATCGGAACATCAAACTTTAAAAATCGCAGTATAAGCACAGCTACACTTGCATTTCAAGCAATCCGCATAGAAGTAAATAAAGAGCTTGACGAGTTAAATAAATTATTGGATTCAATAGAAAATTCAGCGATACAAAATGCAAAAATAGCTATAATCACTTTTCATTCACTTGAAGATAAAATTGTAAAAAACAGGTTTAAAAAATGGGCGCAAAGCTGCATTTGTCCGCCATTTTTTGAGCGTTGCGAGTGTGGAAATAATCACGCAATAGGAAAAATTTTGACTAAAAAACCAATTACGGCAAGCGCTGATGAGCTAAAACAAAATTCTCGCGCAAAAAGCGCCAAATTACGCGTCTTTGAAATAAAAAGGTAAAAATGCAAGCAAATAGCGAAATTTTAGAAAATATTGACAAGGCAAGAAAAAAACAAAAAAATCTTACATTTTTTGAGCTGATAAATGCATATTTAATTGCCGGTGTAATTTTTTTGATTACACTTCCTACGATTTACATTAGAAATGAAATTTATTATTTAAGCCGTGATATAGGAGATTTGCATATCAAACACGATGTTCTTACGGAAGAAAACGGAGCATTGAAAAATAAACTTGAATTTTTACGCTACAAACATGAAATTCTGGATCCTTTTAAACTTAAAAACGTATTACCGAAAGATGAAATTTTGCCTGAAAAATTCTCGCAAAAAGGCAAAATGGTGGTAAAAACCGACGCAAAAAGCAAGAAACAGTAAAAATGCAAAATTTAATTTATATTATTTTAGCTTTACTTATTTTAATTTTAATTATTTTCGCCATTTTTATATTTTTACAAAAAGAGCAGATAAATAGACAAAATATCGCGTTAAATTCTATGTTTTTAAACTTAAATAAAAATCTAAATCAGATAATTTCTCAAAATAGTCAAAATTTAAATTTTAACTTAAAAACAATAAATCAAAATTTTATAGATATGACGCAAAAAGTCGCCAAAATAGATACTTTTACGCAAATAAGCGAAAATTTACAAAAAGAAATTGTAAATTTTAATAAAATAATCAATAATCAAAAACTTCGTGGAAATTTTGGAGAGTTCAGACTTGAAAATGTCATAAAAATCGCTTACGGAGAAAACAGCTCATTTTACGAAATGCAAAAAAAACTTCCGACAGGCGTAATTTGCGATTGTGCTTTCAAAATTTCAAACACAAAAATTCTTGCAATTGATTCAAAATTTCCGCTAAGCGGCTACGAAAAAATAATAACGGCTAAAGATGAAAACGAGCTGAAAAAAGGACAAAATGAGTTAATTAAAAATATGAAAAAACATATCGACGATATATCTTCAAAATACATTTTGCCACCTCTTACTGCAGAATACGCGGTTTTATTTTTACCGAGCGAAGCTATTTTCGTTTATGTTTGTGAAAATTTTACAGAAATTTTAGAATATGCAAACGCTAAAGCCGTATTTTTGAGCTCGCCGACAACGCTGCTTGCAATGCTTTTTAATATAAAATTATTTTTAAAAGACGAAATGATAAGTCAAAATTTAAATGAAATAAAAAATGCAATTACCACTCTTTCGTCGTAATTTACAATGCAAAACGAATTAATAAATAAACTTGTGAAAATTTCGCAAAATTTCAACGATATATCAAATAAAATCGCTCAAAATTCCGCAAAAATCAAAGCGAATTTCGACAAAATAAGCGAAATTTAAAAAACTTTAATAAATACAACCGCATTATATTGTTAATAAAAAAGTATCTGTCTTTATAGTATTGGGGGTTTAAAAATTAAAGCCTGATTTTCACATCGTTAATAAAAGTTTTAGATTTATTTTAAAAACATTTTTCCAAACTCGCACTGCTAAAATATTTGTGAATTTGTGTTACCTATATTTTCACATCAAATACATTTGCGTTAGTTATCGTTTTCAAATCGTTAAATGTAAAGCTTCTAAAAATTGCAGCTAAATACCATCAAAAAAGCTCTATTGTCTTTTAAAATTTATAACAATTTTTTATGGTTTCGTATCTATAGAAATCTTTTTTTGCCGTCTGTTAAGAAAATCATTTTTACAAAAAAAACAAAAAATCTTTATTTATTACAGCCTGATTTATTTTATATCCAAACCGCCAAATTTGAAAAATTGTATACCATAAACGGCTAAGATAAATTTTAAACTATTTCATCTTATATGTGTAGCATTAATTATTATTGATAATTTGTGAATATTTTTATGCAAATGGCGTTTATCATTAATTTCTGTTATAGATATTAATGATAAGCCGCCTTGCTGTAAAATTTAAATTCTTTTTATCGAACTTTTGTGTGTTTTAAAAAAGCATCTATAAATTTTATAAGAAAAATTTATAGATGTCGTCCAGTAAAAAGTATTTTTTATCGGCTAAACCATGATAAAATGTATTTATTTGATTATCAAAAAGCTTTTTAAAATATTCTTCTTTACTCAATTTTATAAGTTCATCATTAACTACATTTAAAAGTTCTTTATTTCCTTTTTGTACACCGATACCAAGAAAATCACTTGCACCCAAATTTTTAACATTTACTTCAACGCTTTTGTCTATCACGGCATATGCAAGTGCTACTGTAACGTCATCTGCAAAACCTATGGCGTTTGGAGTTTGCTTTAAAAGTTTATAGCAACCTGCAGCTCCGTTGTCGCAAGTCATTACATTAAAACCCAAATTTTTAAAATAATCCTCGGCAGTTCCGCCTTTTTGGGTAATTATAATTTTATTTTTTAATTGGGAAAATTCTTTTATTTCATCATCTTTACGCGTCAAAACCCCAATATTTACAGCAAAATAAGGATTTGAGAAATCTACCAGTTTTGCCCGTTCATCAGTGATTGTTAATGTAGCTATGACTAAATCAACGCTATTATCTTGCAGGAATTTTATCCTATCGTTTGCTGATACAGCTTTAAATTCGACATTTCCACCGCTTTCTCCGAAAATACCTTTTGCAATCTCTTTTGCAAAACCGATTTCAAATCCTTCAAACTCACCGCTACTTTTTAATTGTGAAAAAGGCGGTTGAGCATCATAAACGCCAACACGTAATGTTTTACTTGATCTGATTTCATTAAGTGAGTTGGCGTTTAATAAACTAAACGCAAGAACCAAAAAAATTAAGAATTTTTTCATTTTTTATCCTTATCAAAAATTTTTAAAAATGTATTGTATCACAAAAAATTATTTATAGCAAACATTTAAAAAGCGTCTTAAAATACCTTAAAACAGTAATTATAAGATTTTATTTTTTATAAAATAATCTATTTTTAAGTTATATTTTTACACTATTTTTCTATAAAATTATAAAATTTTGATACTTGGCTGTAAAAATATAATTCAATATTTATCTTAACAGACAAAATTTTAACTGCTTTTCTACAAACTTTGGAATTTTACAAAAATTTTATAAAAAATTTATAAATTTTATCATTTATTTTTACAAAAATACATTTTTTCACAATAAATAAAAATTTTTGCAATTTTAAAAATATAAAAATTCATTAAATTTTTATATTTGAAAGAAAAAATGAAATTCACATAAATTATTTTTGCAAAACGGAAGTTATTTAAAAATTTTATCATCGCACATAATGCGAATGAAATAAAATTTAAATTTTAACCCTTACATATACACGTTTTGGCGCAGGATAACCTTCTATAGTGCGCGTTTTATCAAACGGATCTAAAAAATCGCCCAAACTTTGTCCGTAAATCCAATCGGTTTTTCTTTGTTCATTTTCGTCCGTCGCTTTTACGGCTAAAATTTCAAAATCTTTAAATTTCGCCCTTTCACACCAGTTTTGCAAAGTCCTGATAGTCGGCAAAAAATAAATATTTGAAATTTTTGCGTAACTTAAACGTGGAAAAAGACAAATTTCGTCGTCGCCATCTATAAACATAGTATCCAAAAATACTTCGCCACCGCTATTTAACGAACTTTTAAGTTCTTTTAACGCACGCACCGGATCGCTTCTATGATAAAGCACACCAAGACAAAAAATGCTGTCAAATTTCTCACCGTAATCAGGCAAATTTTCAACGCCTAAAAGCTCGTAAATCACACCGCTTTTTAAAAAATGTTCCAAAAAACGAAACTGCAAAAAAGTCCGCACGCCCGGATCAAATCCTATAAGCTTTTTTGCTCCTAAATTAGACATTCTAAAAAGATAATAACCGTTATTACAACCGATATCGGCTACTTTTTTTCCTTGTAAATCCATAAAAGGCTTTAAAAGATTAAATTTCATAAAACTTTGCCACTCGCTATCAATGAAAGTTTCTAAAATTTCAAATGGTCCTTTTCGCCACGGACGCAAATTTAGAGCTATTTGTCGCACTTTAAATTTTAATTCGTCATTTATCTTATAATCCGCAAAAGCTCGCACAATATCGCCAAAATCGCATTTACAATCAACATTCGGCAAACATTCAATATCACTTAAAAGTTTTTTTTCATTTTCGTTCATAAAATTTCCTTTTTGCGTTATACTATCATTTTAAAAATTTTAAAAGGATAAATAATGAATGTAATTGATTATTTTCTTAAAATTTGCAAAATCCCGCATGCCAGCCGAAATACAAAAGAGCTTGCAAAATGGCTGATTGACGAATGTAAAAAAAGAAATTTTATAACACAGATTGATAAGAGCGGAAATATTTATGCAAAAAAAGGCGAACCCGAAATTTGCATTCAAAGCCACTACGATATGGTAAAAGTCGGCTCAGAAAATACGGTAAAAGTTATATTCGAAGATGATTTCATAAAAGCAGAAAACTCAAGCCTCGGTGCAGATGACGGAATCGGCGTAGCAATAAGTTTAAAAATGATGGATGAGTTTGAAAATCTTGAAGTAATTTTCACAAATGACGAAGAAGTCGGACTTTGGGGCGTGCAAAATTTTGATTATAAAATCAAAAGTGACAAAATTTTAAATCTTGACAGTGAAAATGATGAACAAGTATGCGTAGGATGTGCAGGTGGAGTTGATATTTTGGCATTTTGCGATACTTACCGTAAATTAAAAAAAGGTTTTTGCTACGAATTTAAAACAAAAAATTTTCCGGGCGGACACAGCGGAAGCGAAATAGATAAAAACTTACCGAATGCAATAAAATCTTTGGCTAAGTTTATCCGCGAAAATAGCGGAAGCATAGTAAATTTTAAAGGCGGTGAAAGAATAAATTCAATTCCTGTAAATGCAATGTGTAAAGCAGTTTTTGATAACGAAATTTCAAAAGTACCTGAATTTTTAGAAGCGGAATTTTTCGATTTTGACGAATATGAAATTTATGAAAAAAGTACTGAAATCTTAGATTTTATCTGCATTTTTTCTCAAGGCGTTCGCGCTTGGAACAATACATTAAACATACCGGAAAGTAGCGCAAATATCGCACTTTGCGAAGAAATAAAAAGACAATTTAAAATTTCAATTTTCGCAAGAGCTATGAATGAACTTGAAAATTTACAGTTTGAAACAAAAATTTTAGGTGAAAGACTTGGTTTTAAAGTATGTTTTGAAAATTTTTCAAAACCTTGGAAACCGCAAATTAACGATTTTTCGCATTTAGTTTTGAAAAATTTACAAAAATTTTCGCCTAATGCGAAATTTTATGCGATTCACGCAGGACTTGAATGTGGCGTATTTATCACAAAAAATAGAAATCTTAAAGTAGCTTCCATAGGTCCGAATATCTTTGGTGCGCACAGTATAAATGAAAAAGTGCAAATAAGCTCAATCAAAAAAATAGAAAATACAGTACGAGAAATAATCAAAAATATCTAATTTTTCGTTAAAAGAAAATTTTAATGCAAAATTGAAATTTTCTTTTGATAAATCTTTAATAAATAGAACCGAGCGATAAACTTTGTAAAAATGCAGTTCCTATTATAAAAAATATCTATTAAAAAACTTTATAAGAAAAACATTTAATAACGGTGGAAAAAAGATTAAAAATATGAATTTAAATTTCACTTTATAACATTTTTATATAAATTTTATAATTTAAATTATAGTTTTTAAAGAAACAAAATTTTTTGTTAAAATAAAAATATTTTAACAAAAATGCCTTTAAACCATATTTTGTAGATATTTATATTTTATTTAAATATCAAAAAATTCACAAAAATACATTTCAAATTTTTAAAATTTTAAACAAAATTTAAAAATTTAATTTAAATAATATTATTAAGTGTTTTAAATTCAAAAAAATGTATAATAACGAAAATTTTGAAAGGAGTTAAATTGAGTGAAATAATCGAAAAGCCTGTAGATCCGAATGCACAACTAAGCGATATGCAATCGTTTCCGCTTCGTGGTGTGATTATTATTTTGATTGCTGCAGTGCTTTCTTTTGGACTTTTTTACGTGCTGCCTTATGAGGCTAACACAAATAAAGGTCTTTGTATGCTATTTTTTATAGCGATTTTATGGGTCAGCGAAGCCGTTCACATCACAATTACAGCACTTATGGTGCCGATAATTGCGATTTTAATCGGCATAGGCTCATATGCCAAAGACGGAAGCTTTAAAGCTTTAAGCTTCAAAGATGCACTTGCCGGTTTTTCAAGCCCTACGATTTATCTATTTTTCGGTGGTTTTGCATTAGCTACTGCTTTGCACATCCAAAAATTGGACAAAAAAATCGCCGTTAAAATAATATCGCTTGCCGGAAACAATCTTGGAATTGCCGTAATTTCGCTTTGTGTTGTAACTGCACTTTTATCAATGTGGGTTTCAAATACTGGCGTAGCGGCAATGATGCTTCCACTTGCACTTGGACTTTTAGGCGCGGTTGACAAAGAAAAAGACAGAAGTACATTTGTATTTGTGCTTTTGGGCGTAGCATATTCTGCAAGTATAGGAGGACTTGGCACTATGGTCGGTTCACCGCCAAATGCTTTGGCAGGACAAGCTTTAAATTTTACATTTGTTGATTGGATGAAAATCGGACTTCCTATGGTAATAATATTTATGCCGCTTATGTTTATTATTTTGTATTTCGTGCTTAGACCTAATCTAAACCGCAAAATAGAATTTGAAGCGGAATATATTCCATGGAACAGAGCCCGAATTTTAACCACAATCGTATTTGTATGTACAGCGTTGCTTTGGCTTTTAGCTAAACCTATTTCAGGGCTTGTCGGCTTTAAAATAGCTGATGGATTGGTTGCGCTTTTAGCGGCTGCATTTATAGTAGTTTTAGGATTAGCTACTTGGAGAGACATCGCTGAAAATACAGACTGGGGCGTATTGCTACTTTTCGGTGGCGGTTTAGCGCTAAGTGCGATACTTGAGATGTCAGGTGCTTCTAAAGTACTTGGAGAAACTGTAGCTGGCGTAGTTGCAGGTCTTCCAAAAATAATTATAATTTTTATAGTTGCAATTTTTGTAATTGCACTTACCGAATTTACAAGTAATACCGCAAGTGCGGCACTTTTGTTACCTGTTTTTGCATCGGTTGCCGCAGAAGTCGGACTTCCGAAAGAAACATTGACTATTATCATTGGAATTGGCGCAAGCTGCGCATTTATGATGCCGGTAGCTACACCGCCGAATGCGATAGTCTTTGGAACAGGACACATAAAACAAATAGAAATGATTAAGTGTGGAGTAGCGCTTTGTCTTTCATGCGCTGTCATTTTGACACTTGTCACTTATCTTTTTTATGCGTAGTCTATAAGATGTGTGCTTTTTGCGCACATCTTTTTGCAAGTTTTTTAATGTTTATATTTAAAATATATTGCAAAAAATACTTTTTAAAAATTAAATTTCATTGTAAAACTATAAAATTTTATCATCAAATATGAAAAGTTGAAATTTTATTATGTCAGGATATTTTGAAATTTCATAATAAATTTATTTTATATGAAATTTGTAAATTACAGTGTAGAATTTAAAATTTCATCTCATCATTTTGTGAAATTTTAAATTTTTTAAGACGTTCTTTTGCTTTCAGTGCGATATCTTCATCGTAATCGAAATAGTTAAATGTTTCGCCGTGTTGAATTGTGCCGTCAAGTAAATCTCCGGCCTGACGATTTTTTAAATCGATTTCCGCTACTTTAAATCCATCAAGCGTTGCTGCAAATTCTTTCAGACGTTCAGGAATACTTTCTAATTTAGTATAAAGATAACAATATCCGATGCCGCCATTTCGTCCTACACGACCGCGAAGCTGATGAAGTGAAGCAAGTCCCATTTTTTCAGCTCCTACAATTACAATAATACTAAGGCGTGGAAGTGAAATTCCTACTTCCACTACAGTAGTAGTCAAAAGTAAACTTCCGCTATCTCTGAAAATTTCAAGTTTTTTGTCTTATACAGCAAAATATAAAATTTTTTATTTAATAGGATAATTTAAATTTTATGTATTAGATTGTTACAATTTTTAATTTTCAAAAACTGTGAATTATAATTCCAGACTAAACAATGTAATAATTTTAATTATACAATTTATAAAAATTGGTAAAATATCGCAACTCTCAGAGCTATACATATGAAAGTTTAATTTAAAAATTTTAAATGCTTTAATATAATATGAGTAAAATTTTATATATTTTTAAAATGCAAGTATATAATAAAATAATATAAGTTTGACTTATAGGAGATTTGAACTCCTGTTGCCGGCGTGAGAGGCCAGTGTCCTAACCACTAGACGAATAAGCCACGCTTTTGCGCTGAAAATAACGCAATCTCGCAATTTTCGTTTAAATTTTAAAACGAAAATAAATGGTAATTATACGAATTTTAACTTATTTGCTGCTTAAAAATTTTAATTTTTCAAATATCTTTTATAATCAATTTAGATATTTTTGCATTACTAAAATATCAATAAAAGTAACGAATGACAAAGATAAAAAATTTATATCCAAAATTTTTTTGACAATAAATAAAACATTATTTCAAATTTACTTTTAAAATTTTAAATCAATAAAATAATAATAAAAAATTCAAAAAAAGTTTTTAAATAATTCGCTTCGCGTTTTAAAATAATGTTACAAAATTATGTATTCTACCTGCACTTTTTTTAAGAAGAAAATGAAGAAGTTTTACAGAATGCATTAAAATATAAATTTATATGCAAAAAATTTAGAAATTCATAATAAAATTAAAAATTTAACTAAAAACTCAAAAAAATCTCTCTAACTAAAATTTTTATATTTTTTGTGACAGAAACTAATTTTTATTTTCATCAATATCTTCGATTTTTTCAGCTGTTGAATTTGTAGTTTCAGCTTCTTTTATTGTTTCAAAATTTTCATTTTTGTTACCGGAAGTTTTTAAAATTCTCCAACCGATAAAAGCTGCTAAAAATGAAGCTATTAAAATAGCTAATTTATCAGCATAAGCAAACTGATCACTATCCATAAATGCTATAGAATCGATAAATAAACTCATACTGGCGCCAATTCCCGTCAAAAATCCAAGCCCTAAAAATTGCTTAAAATTTGATCCAGTAGGAAGCGAACATAATTTAAATTTTATCGCCACATAAGAAAAAATAAAAACTCCGAAAGGTTTGCCGATTAGTAGTCCCAAAATTATACCGATTGAAACAGGATGAAGCAAATTTGAAAAAGCATCACTGTTTAAGGCGATTCCGGCATTTACAAAGGCAAAAATCGGCATAATAAGATATGTAATAAACCCTTCTAATTTATGCTTTACATCGTCAAGCATACAATAGCCTTTTATCGGCTTTAAAGGTATAAAAAATGATGCTACGATTCCTGCAATTGTAGAGTGAATTCCTGATTCCAAAAAACTGACCCATAAAAAACTTCCGGCGGCAATAAAAAATGAAATTTTATTTACTTTTAAAATATTTAAAACTAAAAAAATCAAAATTCCAATTCCTGCCATAAAAATTGCAAAATTCGAAAGCTCGCTTGTATAAAAAAATGCCACGATTACAACCGCGCAAATATCGTCAATTATCGCCAAAAGTAGTAAAAATATCTTCAAAGATGACGGAACCTTGCTTCCTAAAAGCAGCAAAATCCCAACAGCAAAAGCCGTATCACTAACAGTGGTAATCGCCCAACCGCGTCTTGCAAACTCATCGCCAAAATTTACAGCCAAAAACAAAAGTGCAGGAATTACTACGCCGCCGATACCGCCAATTACCGGCAAAGCAACTTTTTTAGGCGAACTTAATTCGCCGATTAAAATTTCTTTTTTTACTTCAAGACCGATAAAAAAGAAAAAAACCGCCATAAGTCCGTCATTTACCCATAAAATTATCGGTTTTATTATTTTATATTCACCAAAAATAATGCCTGATTCTATACGCAAAAAATGGTTGTAAAAGTCCGTTAAAATCATATTTTGACAAATTAATGCAAGAATCGTTGCGATAATAATTAAAATTCCGCCGCTTGCTTCGTGGTTTAAATAAAATTTAAGTTTTTGCATAGATGATTTACCTTGGGAAAATTACAGAATTATAATAAAATTTTGCTTATTAAAGGCTTTTGAAATTATAAATTTATCTAAAATCAAAAATACACACATTAAATAACCAGCGATTATTTACTTTACAGTGAAGTTATAACGCAAAATTTTAAGGTATAATTACGACAAACGATTTTTAAAAATTTTACATAAAGTAAAGCGTTGTAGTGCATTTTATGCAATGATAATTCATATCGAATTCTGCAATTTGATGAATTATAAACCGTTATCATATATATTTTACTAAATGAGTTTTTTAAAAAATATAAAAAAATTAATTACTCCAAATATAAAAAATTTCATCTTGTCGAAATAATAAATAATCAATACTCTTAAAGTTTATTGTAATTTATATTAGCAATATAATACTGAAGTTATCTTAAATTGAAAAATATGCACCTATATACTTTTATACAAAATTTTACGACGTTAATGAAACTCCTATAAAATCCAAAAAACTCCACATTTTAAGCAAAAAATATAAAACCGATAAATTCAGATAAATTTTTAACGACACCGACCATAGAATAAATTTTATTATATTAAAATAACAGCTTTAAAATAATATAATCAGCGCTTACGAACAATATAAATATTTGTGAAAATGGTATGTAAAAATTTATGATTTTGGAGTTAATAAGAATTTTTATGAGCATATAGACTGTTTTATTTCAGCGATACCACTGAAATAAAAGAAATCAAAAAAACAACTGAAATTTTAAAAATCAGTCTATTTGATTTATAAATCAAATAGACTTTTATTTTTTAATATTTTATTTAAAAACATCATTAAAATTTGAGCTTTGTTCTTTTTGACAATCTATTTTTAATTTTTCCATTTTTTGTCTTGCATCCATTACTTCATCTATCAAATCCTGATTATAAATTTTTTCAGGAATTTTAAAAGAAGCTGCAGAATATTTATGGCTTATGCCGCTAAGTCCTACACCGTAAATTTTTTTAATTTTTTCATTAACATTTATTATGTCGCTGTTTTTAGAACAATGCAAACCCATTCTCGATATGCAATAACAATCTTCAACTTTATAACTATAAGGAAGTCTTTTATCATCCGAATAAAAAATTTCGCCATCTTTTTTATCATACAATACACGACTATCTTTATTAAAAACTATAAATGCTAATTTATTATCATAAGGATTTAAAATTTGAAAATCAGCACTATTGTAAGATGATAAAAGTAACAAAACAGGCTTTTTATATTTTTGATCCAAATTAAGAACAATTTTTCTATCAAATTCGCTGCTTTCATAAACAGAAACGCTGAAAATTTCAAAATTTTTCCATTTTTTATTAATTTTTTCCGCAATATCGTTTTGAGAAAAATATTTCACCATATCTCGCAATGCGAAATAAAAATCAACCGTATGCCAATGGTTCATCATTTCTATTTCTATTGTATGATTGCCTTTTGTAAAGTTATATGTAAGATCTTTTTTGCTCATATTTTCAGTGCTGTCAAATATAATATTTCCATCTATAAAAATTCTCAAATCTTTCACAGAATCGTTAAAAACCAATCTTTTTAAAGTGTCTTCCTTAAATTCAAACTCACCTGCCCAAAATGCCGCAAATTTAGAAGAATCAATGCCTTTAAATTCATTAAAAGCATAACGAACAGTAACATCTTTCACACTTTGAATATATACTTTATCAGGCGAATCGGTGCTGAAATAAAAAGCTGCATATTCATTAAGCGGCGGTTTTTTGCCTTTTAGTAAATGTTCACCCCAACTTTTTGTTTTTTGTACTTCAAATCTCTCTTGCGAAGAACTGTTACTTTCAAAATTTTCGCAAAAAGCCGACAAACAAAAAGCAATTAAAACAATAAATATTCTCATTAATTTCCTCCAATTATATCAATTATCAATCTTTTTAATATTTTCGCCTTTTATATAAGCTAAAAATTCATTTTGCAGGCGCTTTTCACGTGATGTGATACTCTCTTTTTGTAAATCGAATTCGCTTTTAAACTCAACTTTTTCATCTTCGCTGATATCGAAATTTTCAAGTTTAGTAACCTGCGATTTTGTTTTTTTCGGCTTTTTATCTTTTTCAAGCTCTTTTTTTATATCTTTTAAACTGTCAAAAAAATCATTCATTATTTTTTCTCATTTATCATTTGCATTACCGCGGAAACGGCAGCTACTACTTCATCATCTTTTTTTTGCGGATTCATCGGATCGTTCGTTGCGTCAAGTATTTTTTGTAAATTCGACTCCACATAACTTGTATCAAAAAAACCGCGTCTGAACTCTCTGCTTTTGCTGATAGCAAGCAAAAACGGAATAATTGTTTGTACGCCTTCGATTTTAAATTCTTTAAGTGCACGCTCCAGCTTATTTACAACCAAATCATATCCTGTACTTTTTACGATAAGTTTTGCAAGAAGTGAATCATAAAACGGCGGAATTTTATAATCTTTATAAATATGACTATCAACTCGCACTGATGGACCAAGAGCCGGATAATATCCTGTTATCGTTCCTGGAGTAGGAATAAAATTTTTCCAAACATTTTCAGCTGTTATACGAGCTTCTATCGCAAATCCGTGCGGTTTGATATCACTTTGTTCAAGTTCCAAAATTTCACCGCTTGCAATTCTTATTTGTCTTACAACCAAATCTGTTCCGGTAATTTCTTCGGTTACACCATGTTCTACTTGAATTCTTGTATTCATTTCCATAAAATAAAAATCGTTATTATCATCAAGCAAAAATTCAACTGTTCCTGCATTTGAGTATCCCACGGCTTTTGCAGCGGCCACGGCGGTTACACCCATTACTTTTCTTAGATTATCGCTTATACTTGGGCAAGGCGCAATTTCAATTATTTTTTGATGTCGTCTTTGTATAGAGCAGTCACGCTCGCAAAGGTGAATTATATTTCCGTAATTATCACCTAATATTTGAAATTCTATATGGCGAGGTTTTACGATAAGTTTTTCCATAAAAACTTCATCATTATTAAAAAATGTTTTGGCTTCTCTTTTACAAGCTTCAAAAGAACTTTCCATATCCTTTTCATCCCAAACTTCACGAATTCCGCGACCACCACCGCCGCCGCTTGCCTTTAAAATAACAGGATAACCGATTTTACGAGCATACTCTTTTATTTTATCCATAGTTTCATTATTTAATTTTTCAGTTCCCGGAACTATCGGAATTCCATTTTTTCTCATCAAATATCTTGCTATATTTTTATTTCCCATTTTGCGAATTACATCGGGTCTTGGACCTATAAAAGTAAGTCCTGCATCTTCAACCTCTTTTGCAAAATCGTAATTTTCGCTCAAAAATCCATATCCCGGATGAATCGCATCGGCTCCACATTTTTTTGCTGTTTCTACGATGATTTTAGGATCTAGATAACCTTTCAATGGTTCCGCACCGACTTCATAAGCTTCATCTGCAATTTTTACATGCAGACAGTCAGCATCCGGTTTTGTGTAAATAGCTACACTTTTTAAGTGCAGATCTCTACACGCTCTAATAACTCTAACCGCGATTTCACCGCGATTTGCGATAAGAATTTTATGGATCATTTCAGCCCTTTTCTAAAAATTTTAATGTAATGATAATATAATTCTAGTTATGAAAAGTTTAAATTTAAAAAAATTTATATTTTTGCTTATTTTAAGGAAAACTTGTGTAGAATGCACATTTTATTTTGTGCGCTCGTAGCTCAGCTGGATAGAGCATTTGATTGCGGTTCAAAAGGCCGGGGATTCGAATTCCTCCGGGCGCACCACTTTTTTGGAAAATCTTATGAAGATTCTTTTCAGTCCGGCGGAAGATAAAATTTCTCTTTCCGACTTGCCACCTATAAATTATAAAAATTTTATTTTTAATGAACTTTATAAAAAACGCTTTGAAATTTTAAAACTTTATGATAATTTTGTGCAAAATGCCGCTATAACAGAACTTTCACGTGTTTTTGGCTTAAAAAAAGAAACTGAAATTTTGCACTACAAAAATGAAATTTTTAAATTAGGCACGATAAAAGCGATTTTGCGCTATAACGGTGTAGCTTATAAAGCTCTGCAATATCGCTCTTTAAATAAACAAGCACAAAATTTCATAGATAAAAACGTAATAATTTTTTCAAATCTTTTCGGCCCGATTCTTGCCGAAAATGCCATACCGAACTATAAACTTAAACAAGGTGAAAAATTTTGCGATATAAATATAGAAAATTTTTATAAACAAAATTTTAGCGAAAACATTGATAAATTTATCGAAAATGATGATATACTTGATTTAAGAGCAGGATTTTATAATAAATTTTATGATATTAAAAAAGAGTATTTAACTATGAAATTTATTAAAAATGGAAAGGTAATCAGCCATTTTGCAAAATATTTCAGAGGTAAAATTTTAAAAGAAATCGCACAAAATCAACTCGATAACAATAAAAAAATTATAGCTTTTAATTTTACGGATTTAAAACTTATAGAAATTCATAAAATACAGAACCGAACCGAAATATTATATAAAATTATATAAATTTATAAAATTTTAAGCTGAAATTTCACCAAATTTAATAAAATTTTGTAAAATTTATTATAAAAGTGCGAATTTCAGGCAAAAAAGTATTGTTTTTTTGTTAAAAATATTTTATAATGGCATTACAAAACTTTAATACAAAGGATTTAGAATGAAAAAAGCAGAATTCATTCAAGCAGTAGCCGAGAAAACCGGCTCAACAAAAAAAGTTGCAACAGAAGTTGTAGATTCAGCATTGGAAGTTATTTCAGATGTTCTTGTGAAAGGTGATTCTATCAGTTTCATCGGTTTCGGCTCTTTCGGCTTGGCTGAGCGTGCAGCAAGAGAAGGTAAAGTTCCAGGTACAAACAGAACTTACAAATCACCTGCTACAAAAGTTGTAAAATTTAAAGTTGGTAAACAACTTAAAGAAGCTGTTGCTGAAGCTGCAAAAGGTAGCAAATCTTGCAAAAGCGGAAAATGCAAAAAGAAATAATCTTTTAAAATTATTATTGCCCCAAAATTTTGGGGCTTTTTTTATTTTAATCAAATTTTAAAATTTTTTAGTTATAATTCCATCTTTTAACAAAATTTTATATGATTTATTGCGCCCGGGTGGTGAAATTGGTAGACGCACCAGACTCAAAATCTGGCGAAGGCAACTTCGTGCCGGTTCAATTCCGGCTCCGGGCACCACTACATATTTTAATACATCAGCTATAAAAATTAAAATAATCAAAAAAAAATTACCTACACTACTTTAAAAATATCAGCGTTTAAATTTACATTACCTGATTAAAATCATTACAACTAAATTTTAAATATCCAAGAAAATAATCTTAAACTATGAGTTAATAAATTAAAAAATTTTAATGTATTTTAAATTTACAAAAGCTAACAATATATAATAATTAAAAAATACTGATTAAATATTTAAACTAATTTAAAAATTATAAGTTTTTCAGTTAAATAAAAATAATTATAAAATTTTATAATTCATTAAATTTCATTAAAATAAATAAAAAACTAACTTATATAAAAAAATTATTTACAAAAATTTTTAGTTACAAAAGTTATTTTTTAAAAAATTTTATGGTATTATATGAAAAAAATAAGGAGTTATTTTTTATGAGAAAAATTTTATCTATGATGATAAGCATTTGCGCTGCAAATGCTTTGTTTGCAAGCAGTTTATATACCATACGAGATGGTAAATTATTTGAAGTTGAAAGAACTTACTCTGGAACATATAGAACTAAAATTGGTTATAATCCAGTAAATGAGTCTGAAATCTTAGTATTATCAAATTTTAATGATATAAGCATAGCATTTGGAGATGGTGCATATGCTGATGATACAAAGCCAGGTGGGGGTGGCATTGCTATAGGAGTACGTGCTCGGGCTAAGCGAGATCCAAGCGTATCTGGTCCTGGAGAGGGAAATATTGCTATTGGAAATGATGCACGAGCGACTGGACACATGGCTATAGCTTTAGGTAGCAACTCAAAGGCAGAACGACAGCACTCTATTGCTATAGGATTTGGTGCAGATTCTTCAGGAAAAGACCACTCAGTAGCAGTTGGACAAAACTCAAAAGCTACAGGGTTAGAATCTTCTGCTTTTGGAAGTTTTGCAAAAGCGCTTGGTGAACATAGTGTTGGTATTGGATATGGGGCAACAGCAGAGGGGCGAGTTAGTATCGCATTAGGACAAGGTGCTAAAGTCACAGGAAGTGAGCAAGGATCCACTGCTATAGGTTGGGAAGCAATAGCCTCTGGAGAATTTGCTAATGCTATAGGAAAAAAGGCTAATGCTAGTACGCATTCCAATGCTATAGGATTTGGGGCACAATCTTTAAACCAATCCAGTGCCATAGGCGAAGCTGCATATTCTAAAGGAAGGTATTCAAGCGCTATAGGTCATCAGGCTAGAAGTTACGCTAATGATTCAGTAGCTATTGGAAGTAACGCAGTTACATACGGCAGAGATAAAAATACATATACCTCTGCATATAGCTCTATATCAATAGGAGAGTTTGCAAGAGCTGGCTTAAGTGAAAAGCTAACCCAGTCAGAGTATGATGAGTTAGATGGCAGATTACAAAAGAATTATTATGTAAAAGATGGAAACGGGTATAAACTAAAACCTTTTGATATTGAAAGTGATCGAGGCAATATAGCTATAGGTACCTACTCATTAGCAACTTCTATTAGATCTGTTGCTATAGGAATTGGTGCAGAATCTATGAGTTCTAATGCAGTTTCTTTAGGTTATGGTTCTAAGGCTCTTTGGAATGATTCCACAGCCCTAGGAAGCAAGGCGAAAGCCATGGCTAACTATAGCACTGCCGTAGGATATGGAGCTTTGGCACGCTCAGAAAGATCAGTCTCAGTAGGATATGAGGCTAAAGCACGCTCAGAAAAATCAGTCTCAGTAGGATATGAGGCTAAAGCAGGTCTTGAAGAAGAGCTTGATGAGAGTAGATATAACTCATTAGCTGATACTTATAAACAATACTACAAAAAAGATAATGGAAAATATAAGCTTAAAAATTCAAACCAAAATAATATCGCTATAGGATATAATTCTGAATCCTTAGGTTCAAGCTCTTTAGCTTTAGGATATGGATCTATGGCAGCCAAGGACCATGCAATATCACTTGGGACAAAATCAAATACTCAAGGAAGTTATGGCATATCAGTAGGACATGAGGCTAAAGCTTCAAATGACAATTCTATAGCTTTGGGCTATCAAGCCAGTGCGCAAGAAAATAACTCTGTTGCACTTGGTGCAAGATCAGTAGCGAGCACAGGTCGTGGAGTTACAGGCCTTGACTTTGCAACTAACAATCCAAGCAAAGAAACAGACTCTGCTTGGAGAAGCACAGCAGGAGCGGTATCTGTAGGTGATAAAGCCAACAATATTACTCGTCAAATCACAAATGTCGCAGCAGGAACTAATGATACCGATGCAGTCAATGTCGCTCAAATCAAGTCTTTAGCCAATCAAGGCTTTCATACACGAGCTAATTATAATGCTACAGATATAACAAAGGGAAATGATGTTTCTCATAAACTTGGTGGAATTATAAAAGTAGGTGGCGGCTTTAAACTTACAGGTAGCAATAAGAACTTAAATGATTTTCTAAGCAGCGAAAACTTAGCCACTTCAATTAACAAAGATGGAAGTATAAATTTACTTATGGCTAAAACTCCAACATTTAATGATATTAATATCTCAAAAGATGGCAAAGGTGGAGACTATACAAGTTTAACTCAATGGATTAAAGGCATAGAAAATTCAAGCTCTACAAATAGTAATATAAAATATTTCTCTGTAAAATCAAAAGAAGATAAAGGAAATTTTGATAATAAGGGTGCCACAGGTGATTATGCCATAGCCATTGGACCAGATACTACAGCAAAAGGTAATTCAGCAATTGCTGTAGGCAATAATGCAAACGCAGATTCTATAAATTCAATAAGTATAGGAGAAAAAGCAAAAGCTATAGGAAACAATTCAATATCTATGGGTTATCAAGCAGAAGCATATGATAAATCTATGTCTATAGGTTATTTTTCAAAAGCAAAAGGACTTGACTCAATAGCAATAGGTGGTAATGCAGAAGCTAGTGGATTAGATGGAAGCGGCAAATTTTCAAGAAGCGTCGCTATAGGTCAAAGTGCAAAAGCAACAGGTTATGAATCAAATGCCTTAGGACATTCAGCAGAAGCTTCAAAAGATGAAGCAACAGCTATTGGAGTAGAAGCAACAGCAACAGAAAAACACTCTACAGCTTTAGGTGCTAGAGCTAGAGCTCTTGGCGAAAAGTCAATCGCAATAGGCAATCAAAACTATTCTAGAGCATACTCATCTATAGCAATAGGTCATCATACAGATGCTAAAGGAAATTTATCAATTGCTTTAGGGGAAAAGTCAAAAGCGCAAGCTGATTTTTCAACCGCAATCGGCTCTCATTCAATAGCAAAAGAGAAAAATTCTCTAGCCTTAGGCGTTGGATCACAAGCAAATATAAACAACTCTGTAGCTTTAGGTGCACTTTCTATAGCAGATACTGAAGCAGGTAAAGAGGGCAAATATTTTGGAGTTGGTAAAAATGATGATAAAGATACTGCTGCTTGGACAAGTAGGCTAGGAGCAGTATCGGTTGGTAGAGCTAAAGGATATAAGGATAATAAAGGTAATGATTTGTCAGAATTAACTCGTCAAATCACAAATGTTGCAGCAGGAACTAATGATACCGATGCAGTCAATGTCGCTCAACTTAAATCTTTAAAAGATTATAGTGATAAAACTTTTGCAAAACAAACCGATCTAGAAAAAATACAAAAAAATCTAAATGGTAAAATTTTTGATATAAAAGGAGACAATAAAAACATAGTAGTTGAACAAGAAGGTACTACTAGTAACTCTAAAAAAATAAGTCTAGCTAAAGACCTTAAAGATTTACAAAGTGCTGAATTTAATAAATATGATAAAAATGGTAATGCTGTAGCAGATAAAACTACTATAAATAATGAAACAATAGAAATTGGAGATGATAAAATAAAAGCTAAAATTTCAAAAAATGAAATAGTTTTATCAAATGAAAATAACAATAAAAGCATTACTATTAAAAATGATGATAAAGGACAGCATATAGTAGGTCTTAGCAATACAAAGTGGAATGGAACAACCGATGATGTAAGTAGAGCTGCTACAGAGGGTCAGCTTAAAGAACTTCAAGAAAACTTTACAACAAATTTAAATGGCACAGTAAATCAAACACTAGGAAAATACAAACTTAAAGGAGATGAGGGAAAGCATAATATTTATGGCAACGAAACTTTAACTATAAAAGGTGATAAAAACATTAAAACAAAAGCTACAGAAGATGGAAATTTAGATATAAAGCTTTCAAAAAATTTAGATCTAAAAGATGGTTCTATAACACTTAATAACGCAAAACTTGATGAAGACGGTTTAAAAGTTGGAGATGATGTTAAAATCACAAAAGATACTATTCAAAATGGTGATGTTAAACTTACCAAAGATGGTCTTAATAATGGTGGTAATAAAATAACAAAAGTAGCCGATGGAGAAGCTGATGATGATGCTGCTACTGTGGGACAATTAAAAAATATAGCTGTTGGTGCTAGTGGAGTAAAAGAAAGTGATAAAAAAGATGACTGGGCTAAAGAAAAACCAAAAGCAACTGGTAAAAACTCAGTTTCTATAGCCGGTGGATCGAAAGATAATGGTAGAAGCAACACAGTATCAGTAGGAGCTCCTGGACATGAAAGAACTATAAGCAATGTCGCTCCTGGTGTTCTAAACTCAGACGCAGCTACTGTAGGACAACTCAAAGCGGGACTAAACAATGTTTACGGAAAGCTTGACGAATACAAAAAAGATTCTCGCGCAGGAACAGCCTCAGCTATGGCTATAGGAAATCTTCCACAATCTACAATTCCGGGAAAAGGAATGGTCAGTTTAGGAGGCGGTTTTTATGACGGTGAGTCGGCTATGGCAATCGGCTTATCAAAAATGAGTGATGATGGAAAATGGGTAGTAAAAGGCAGTGCAAGTTATGATTCACAAGAAAATGCAGGAGCCGCAGTATCTGTCGGCTTCCATTTTTAATTAAAAATAAAGAACGTTTGGTTCTTTATTTTAAAATTTTATAAAAGGATAGAATATGAAAAAATTTTCATTAGTAGTTTTAGCAGTTTTAGGAGTATTTATTTTACAGGGATGTACCACAAAATCAAGCGAAAAAGTGCCAAGAAACGGCATAATGAGTGAAAATGAAATTACTTTTCCAAAACCTGAAAAAAGTATTTACAACAAAGCTTTGAGCGTAAATTTGGAAAACATAAGAAAAATCGAAACAGGAATGAGTAAAGATGAGATAAGAAAACTTATCGGAACTCCGCATTTTGCAGCAGGACTTGCTTATGTCGTAGAGTGGGATTATCTTTTTAATCTTAAAGAAAAAGCCGCCGATAAAGATATGATATGCCAATATAAAATAGTTTATGATTTCGACACTTACAAAGCGGCAAGTATTTTTTGGAATACACAGGAATGCAAAGACTTCGTAAATAAAAAATAAAGTGTCCGCAAATCGTCAAATAAAATATTTCTTTTAATCTGCATTTGCAGATTAAAAGAAAACATCAGAAGTAAAATTTAAATTTTAATAAATACATCAAAAACATAAAAAATATTTTATCTTATATCTTAAAAAACTTAATTAAAAGCGAAAAATAAAATTTTATTCTTCGGTTGAAAAAAATTTTTTATGATTTCTGTTTTTTCTCTTTTTAATTTACTTTTACTAATTTTGCCGAATTTTATTTAATAACAGTTGATAATAAATCAAAAAAATAAGCTATAAACTTATGCAAGCTTGATAAAATTATAGCAACATCGAAATATTAACTTAAAATCAATAATTTTAATATATTTTTATTATTTTAATGCTAATATTTTATCTATTAAATTTCTTAATTTTATAAAAAATTTCAATAAAAATTTTGTCAGGAATTTAATAAAATTGCAAAGTTATAAAATTTTATAAAAATAAGAATGTTTGTAAAAATTTGAAGTCTTAAAAAAGTTTTTGAGAATGGTAAAAAGGTTGAAAATACCGAAATCGCAGTCAGAAAAAGACGAATTTTCTCTTTAACCGAATGACTTTAAAGTTTGATTGGTTTTTGGCTGTTGAAGTGATTTTATGAATGAAGCGTGATATGTTTTTGGAAAATATTATAATTCAGATAATGAATAAAAGCCATAAAACAAAAAACGCTGCACAAAAAAACTTCCTGTAAAATTAAAAAGTTATTATAAATAATTTTATTCAAAGGAGAAAAAATGACCATATCAGAAATTTGTCAAAAATTTGACATAGACGGCGTTAATGAAAGGTTTCAAAAATCTTTAGAAGACAAGATAGAAATTGGTTTTTTAGGTGAGTTTTCAAGCGGAAAATCAAGTCTTATAAATTCTTTATTAGATAGAAATTTATTAAGTATAAACTCACTTCCTACGACAAAAACGGTGGTTGAGATAAATTTCAGCAACAAAGATGAGTTTTTTAAAAAAGATGGCGATACAATAAGTGAAATTTCAGAAGATGAGTTTGCAAATTTACAAACAAAAGATGGAAAATTTCATCTAATTGCAAATATTTCAGCCGCCACCGAGAGAGAGAGAGAGAGAGAGAGAGAGTAAATAACTCCGATTTTGTCTTTATAGATACTCCAGGAGTTTCAAGTCTAGATAAAAGTGATTTTGATATAACGCTTGGTTATCTACCACGACTTGAATGCGCTATTATATGCCAAGATATAAATCAAGGCGGACTTACAAAATCAGTAATTGATTTTATCTCACAAAACTTAGATATAAAAAATAACCTTATATTTTGCCTTACAAAAAGCGATTTAAAACCACAAAACACAAGAGAAAATATCAAAAAATCAGTTTTAGAGCAACTAAAAGATTTAAATATTGAAAATTTAGAAGACAAAATAGTTTTTACAAGCACAAAAGAGCCAAATACTGAACTTTTAAACTTAATAAATGACAATTTTTACTCTAAATTCACAAAAATTAAAAAACAAAAAATAGCCAAAAATACGAAAATATTTTCAAAGGAATTATCTCAAATTTTAAAACAAAGAGTTGAGTTGATTGATTTTAACACAGACGAGCTTGATGAAAAACTAAAAAACATCAAAAAAGAAGAAGATAAAATCCAAGATGAAATTCAAAACCAATATTTAAAACTTGATAAATTTATACAAAGTTTGGAAACTAAAATTTATTCACAATGCTTAAACGATATAGATCTTCTTAAAGATGGAAAAACACAGGAATTTTTTGAAAGTATGATAAAAATCATAGAAGAAAATACAAAAAATTATTTTAATGAGTATTTTACATTTAATGTGGAAAATGTAGATATAAGTAATTTTAAAAATATGCAAAAAGACCTTAATTTAAATGAGAATATTAAAAAATTTTTGATGGATACTATTCCTTATATAGCTAACAAAATAATTTTCGTTCTTAGCGAAAAACTTAGCGAAAAATTGCCAAAACCTGTCGTAGCAATTATTATAACAATATTACAAAAATTTGAAATCGCCAGTAAATTCATAATAAGACAATTGGAAAAACTTTTTACAAAAAATAAACCAGAGGTTGCAAAAGCTGCATCTGCAGTGGTTATAAATCTAACAAAAGAATATATCAATAAAGTCTCAAACGAGCAAATTTTTGAGCCTTTAAAAAACAAACTTCAAACTACAAAAGACAGTATAAGCGACACAATTGCTCTAAAAAGTAAAAAAATAGACGAGATAAAAAAGACTAGAAATGATATGAAAGAAACTATAATCGAGCTTGAAAATTTTATAAATTCATAAGCCTAAAGGGTAAAAAATGGAAAATTTAAGCGAAAATTTAGAGAGATACATTGATTGTATCTCTTTTTTATATGATTTATCAGATGATGTAAAGGCTGATGAGGTTAAAAATTTACTTGAAAATTTGATAAATGAAGCAAAAGATATAATTGCAAAAGAAATTTCTCATTTGAAAAATACAGCCAAAAATTTGGAGCTGGAAAAAGAAAAATTCTTAGAAAAATTAAGCGTATGTTTAGATATCATAGCCGATGATATAGACAAACAAAAATATGATAACCATGAAAAAAAATTATTGAATTGCTTGGAAGATAAAGACTTAAAAGAATTTTTGCCTGATTTTGAAGATCAGGCAAAAATAATTTGCAATGATCCTGATATCCAAATCGATAAAATTTACACCGATGAAGATAATTTTTTAGAAAATTACACATTTTATTTAAAAACGGAAAAGTTTGATACCGAATTTGAAAAATTTCAAGAACTTATAATAGATTTAATAAAAAATAAAAACAAAGGCATTGACATAAATGAAGAGATTTTATCCATTTGCTCTACACAGCATTTAAAATATTATGAAATGGATACATTAGCTATATTAAACAGATATGCAAGACAAATACCTGGTTTGGATAGTTATCCGCAAGATGAAAAAGAAAAAATCATAGAAGCCGTAAAAGAAAATTATGTTGATTATTTTATGTCAGAGACAAATTTTTTACAAATGCGTATAAATCACTCGATCATTGACTATAATACGATAATTTCAAAATATATAGATGAAATTCACAGCGAACTTGATTATAAATTATTAAAAATTGCTTTTTTTATTTTAGATAACGAAAAACTGACTTTAATGCCAAGTTATTTAGCTCTAAGCCTATCTTACAAAAAACTGCTTTTCGAGCCGATTAGAAAAGACGGCAAAGATATGATACTTAATAAAAAATATCATGCAAAATGTGTTTTTGAAGTTTCAAAAAGAATTTTAAAAGATTACTCTTATGATGAAAAAATATTAAAACAATGTATAGAAAATTTTTTAAAAGATTTAAGAAAAGAAACCGAAGAAAACCCTACAAATGATCCGGATAAATTTTATTCACTCATTTTTTATAGAAGTCTTACGGATTTTAGATATATACTTAAAAATGAATTCAAATTTAAGAAAAATATAACAAGGAATCAAATATGATAATTTTAAGCGATGATTTTAAAAAATATATCGATTATATTTCATTTTTACATGATCTATCAAATGATGCCGGTGTTGGTAATCAATCTGAATTAATTGAAATGTTAAAAAATGACGCAAAAAAATTAATCGCAAAAGAAGTAATCCACTCAAACCAAATAGCAAAAGCGGAAGTTGCCGTCATAGGTGACTTCTCATCCGGAAAATCAAGCTTCATAAACTCAATTATCGGTAAAGAATTATGCCCTGAGGGAAATGACCCGACGACTTCATTGATTACTGCATTTTACTACTCAGATGAAGTTAAAATTTTAATAAATGGGGATGAAATTTCTCAAAGCGAATATGAAAATTTAGCCCAACATAAAGATCAAAACACAAAAAGCAAAGCTTATGATATAAAATATTTTTATCCATTTGAAAGTTTTAGAAATGTGATTCTTTATGATACTCCAGGATTTGAAAATGCAAAAAATCCGGGCGATACAGAACTTACTATGGAAAAAGCAAAAGCTGTTGATGTGCTTTTAGTAGTTATTGATATAAATCAAGGCTCAACTAGACATGAACTTGAAAAAAAACTTTTAGAAATAAAAAATCAAAATAAAGACGCGTATTTTATAGCTGTTTTAAATAGGGCTAATAAAAAATCGCCAACAGCAAGAAAAAAAATAAAAGAAGAAATTCTCAAAAACTTCGAATACAAAGAAATTTTCGTTTATGACAGTAAAAAATTAGACAAAGATGAATTTATAAATGAAAAAAATAAAATACTTTCATTTTTTAACCAAATCAGCAAAAATAAAGACAAATTTATAAAAGATCGTTTTAAAAATGAAAAACAGGAATTTAATACAAATTTAGACATTAGCTTACAGTCATTAATCCAAACTATAAAAAATGATATAACAAAAAATATCCAAAGCAAGCTTCATATAAAAAATATGGAAAATTTAAATTTTATATATAAAACGCTTATAAATAGAATAACTGATAGCCTAGATATACAAGATAAAGAAACAGCTAAGGAAATTGGCTTTTTTAGCGATACTATTTATAAAACAAGGTTTTATTTTTTAGATGAAAAGAGATTTTATGCAGAAATAGAAAAAGTTATAAACTCATTAGCAGGTGAAATTTTAGAACAAAATAGAGATATAAATGTAAATATAGATGAATTAAAAGAAAAACTGAATGACAATTTACACTATTTTGCTTCTGAAACTTTAAATCAATTAAATAAAGAATTTTATTTTGAACCGATGCAAAAAATTAATAATAAAAATGATGAGCTTGAATATGAAAAAAATGCAAAAACATACTATAGAGACAAAATGTTAGTAAAAAAAGAAAAAGAATATATCAATCATTACAAAAAAATCTTTTATGAAAAAATTCAAAACTCAGTAAAAGATTACAACGATAGCTATGAAAAATTAATCACTAAAGAAACAGATGAGTTACACAAAACGATTGATAAAATAGTTTCATTTCAAAATAATTATTTAAACACTGAATTTAAAGCAAATGAATTTGAAAAAATCGTAAAAGATTTGCTTAAAAATTTAGACTATAAAATACATAATAAAAAAATTGTAAAATCAAAAGCCGAAGAAATTTGCAATAAAATAAAATACTATGCCCTAACAAATGAACTTAAAATTAATATTGATAATTTTAAAAGAAATTTGATTAAAGAATATAACAACATTTCCAAACAAAACAAAGAAACATTTGCCAAATTTATTTTTGATAAATACATAAAAAAAGTTAAAACCAAAAATTTGATAAATCTTAGACGAAAGGACTGAAAATGCTTGAAATTTTTGAAAAAAGCAAAGACGAATTAGTTGAAATTTACGGCGAACTTGTTGAAAATAAAGCCATAAATTTAAATAATGTAAACGAAGAAACTCTTAAAGAAAAATCTTCAAATTTACAAAAAGAGGAATTTATCCTAGCCGTTGCAGGTCAGATAAAAGCCGGTAAATCAACACTTTTAAATGCATTGATTTTTGGTAATGACATACTCCCAAGTGATGATACGCCATACACTGCTAAAATCACAGAGATAAGATATGGAAGTGATAAAAAACTAAAAGCTATCTTTTATACAAAAGATGAGTGGCAAGAGCTAAAAAACGAAATTACCGAAATTGATGATAAAAAGGTAAATTATTTTAAAAATTTTATAGAACCTGATATTAAAAACAGCTCTTATATAAAATTTCTAAATCAGACAAAAGAAGATGACATATCAAATTTAAAAGAATATGTCGCAAAAGGCGGAGTTTATACACCATTTGTAAAAAGCGTGGAAATTTACTATCCGGCTGAAATTTTAAAAAGCTTAGTTGTGGTTGATACCCCGGGGACAAATGATCCAAATATCTTTAGAAGTAAAATTACACTTGATTGGATAAAAAGATGTGATGCTGCTATATATGCAACATATGCCGGAAGAGCATTTGATGAAAGTGATATAAAATTTATAAATGAATATCTACTAAGTCTTGAAAACTCAAAAAGAATAGTTGCTATAAACAAAATAGATGTTTTAAGAAATTTTGATGAGGCAAAAGAACTGCTTGAAAATAATAAAAAAAATGAAACTTATCAAAAAACGGTATTTAATAAAGCCAGTTCATTTGTCTTTACCGCCGGACTTTACGCACTTTTAGATGAAAAAGAAAAAAATGGATTTTTGCTAAATGAAGATGAGCTTTGGTATAAAGATGAAGCAAATCCTGAGTTTTGGAAAAATAACGGGCTTAATGAGCTGAAAAATTTAGTAAGCGATAAGATCATTCAAAATAAAGGTAAAGATTTACTCATCTCAAATATAAACTTTATAAAAGATGCATTTGAGAAAAAAGAGGTATTTTTAAATACAGAAATAAACGCTCTTGAAACGAAAATATCTCAAAATCAAAAAAGCAAAGATGAGACAAGTAAAGCACTTGCTGAAGTAACAAATTTTAGAAAAAAACTTACTAAAATGCAAGATAATTTTAAAAATAATATTGACGATAATTTAGCTCAAAAAATTAAAAATTTAAATAAAGATATAGATAGAGAATTTAATGACATTAAAAATACTATAGCCTCAAAAACCAATAACTACAGAAGAATTACAGAATTAAAAAACAATATCAAATGGGATATTAAAAATGCTCTTGAAAGTGAAAAGTTAAAAATGGATGACCTAGTAAGTCAAGCAATGGAAGATATAAAACAATATACAAAAAATGAAACTGAAGAATTTATAAATGAGATGAGTAAATTTGAAGCTTTTGACTCGGAGTCTTTAAGACAAACTCTTAGATATGATACTTTTGATATCTATAGAGATTTTAGTAAGTTTTTTGACGCTGATTTTATAAATAGAGATATTTTAGAGGATATTGCTTTTGAAAATTTTAATTTATTAAAAAGAGTTGTCTTTCAGGGAGCTAGAACCTACATACCAAAAGTTAGAGATTTTGCAATTGAAATGGTTGATGAAAGCAAAAAAGAATTACAAGAAAAAATTTTAAACAATATTAATAGTTTTGGAGAAAAATTATGTGCACAAGTGCCTAATTCTATAAAAACTGTATTGTTTAACAATCAAAAGGACTTAGAAAATATAAAAGAAAAAGGAACTTTAAATGAAAAAGAGCTAAACGAACTTATCACAAATTTAAATGAAAAAGAAAATAACATAAATAATTTTAAAGAAATTAAAGAAAATTTTATGAAAAAACTTGAAAATATGGAAGGAGAAATTTATGGAAAATAGTCAAATAGCCACAACACTTTTAATCTGTGCAGTTGTAGTAGGTGTAGTTATATACTTTCAAAAAAAACAAAAAGCAAAAGAAAATCTTTTTAAAAAAGATGATATAAAACCATCAAATTTAAAAGAGTTAAGCGACAAATTCAAAGATGATTATTTCAATGAAAAATTAAGCGATTTTGCATTAACAAAAAATATAAATTTTGAAAAAGTAAAAGAAATTTATCCTAAATTTCAGCATACAAATTTAATGGCACAAATAGACTGGAGCACTTTTACAGGAAGACATAAAGAGCTAGAAGATATCATAAAAAACTGGGATAAATATCAAAATTTAACCATCTTGGATAGATATATCCGTTTTTTAAAAGAAAGTTATGAAAATGAATTAAATTCTATAAAAGCTAAAATAAAGGAGTTAAAATGATAGCCTATGTGTCACTTCAAGGTCAAACTTTAAGAGTTTATGGAGCTGGTGGTAGACTTCTATACTCCCGTCCGGTAAGTGGAGCATTGTCAGTCAGCAATACCTCCACAACAGTTACCGTAAGAACAAGAACCATGATATATACTTATGATGAAAAAGGTCGTCAAATTTCAGTAAGACCTGCTTAATTAAAAGCCGAATATTTTAAACTGATATTCGGCTTTTTGCAGATAACGCATATATGCAAAAACGGCTCGTAGATTGATAAAATTTACAGCAAAAATTGGAATTTCACATAAATAAGATAGAAAAAAAATACAAACTATGGAATTTTACTGATTCACATCACACAAAATATTCATTTAAATATATACTTTTATGTTTAATCTTGCATTTTCAAGCAGCGATTTAATAAATATTTTAATCTATTTTATCTGTTTTAAGTTTAATGTAAAATTATATTTTTTACCATTAAATCTATTTAAGTTTTTATCCGATTAATATGATTTTTGCATTTATAAACTCATCTTTATAGTATTTTTATTAAATCAACTAAAAAATATAAATTGTTTATCATTTAAGTAAATTACTCCATTGTCGCCAATTCATTTAAAATAATCAATTTTTTTAATTTTAACACTAAAATCTTTAAAATTATAGTCCTACATAAACTTTTTTTCTAAAATTTTTGTAAATTCGGATATTTTAACAGATTTAATATTTATTCACAAATGCTTTAAAATTTTTCTAAATTTAACATATGAAATTTCAAAATGATATATATTTTTGTCTGTGAAATGTTTAAAATAATTTGACGGAACTTAAATTTTATCTATTTAAAATAATTTTATATTTATCAATAAAAACAATATGTTTGAGAATTTATGTATCAAAATTTAAATAAGCTGCTGATTTTTTAGTATAAAATTTAAAAATTTACTAAATTAAAATGATTTTGTCTGAAAAATGACCCCGTGCGTGGCATACAAAAATTAAAAAATTTATTAAATCAAATAAAGGGCTTAAAAAATAAGCCCTTAAACTACAAATTTTACGCTTTCTTTTCCCATTCAAGAGCTGATTTTATAATTAATTTCAAATCATTTTTAACGGGTTTCCAATCAGTTAAAGTTTTTAGTTTATCACTGTTTGCTATCAAACAAGCAGGATCCCCTTCTCTTCTGGCACCGATTTCGACTTTAAAATCCACACCGCTCACCTCTTTTGCCGCAGCTACAACCTCTTTTACGCTAAAACCTGTGCCGTATCCTACGTTAAAAATATTGCTGTCATTGTTTTGCAAATAACGAAGTACTGACAAATGCGCGCTTGCAAGATCTTCAATGTGAATATAATCTCTTATGCAGCTTCCATCTTTTGTATCATAGTCATCACCGAAAATTACCATTTTTTCACGTTTTCCTAAAATTGTCTGAGTGGCAACTTTAATTAAATGCGTGGCATTTGGATAATTTTGTCCTAAAAGTCCATCAGAACTTGCTCCTGCCACATTAAAATATCTTAAAATCGCATATTTGAAATTCGGATTTGCCAAAGCGGCATCTTTCAAAACCCATTCCGTCATCAATTTACTTTTTCCATACGGATTTATCGGATTTTGTAAGCTTTGCTCGGTAACTTGAGAAGTTTCCGGCTCGCCGTAAGTAGCTGCAGTAGAGCTGAAAATAAACTTTCCGACGCCGTATTTTTCACACAAAGCGATTAAATTCATAGCGTTTGCGGTATTATTCAGATAATACTTCAGCGGTTTTTGAGTGCTTTCAAAAACCTCGATATATGCAGCAAAATGTATAACCGCGTCAAATTTATGGGTAGCAAAAACCTCTTCAATTTTACTTATATTTTCAAGATCGGTTTGAATAAGTTCAAACTCACTGATTTTTCTTAGGGCGTCAATCGCCTTTTCTGAACCTTTTACAAAATTATCAATGATTGTAATTTCGTGTTTATTTTCTTCCAATAGCGCCTTAACAACGTGGCTTCCAATATATCCGGCACCACCTGTCACTAAAATATTCATTTTTTCTCCTTATTAGATTTTACTGAAAATCATCTCTTATACGTAAAAAAACCGGAAATCGCGGTTTGCCGTTTTTGGTTAAATTTTGAAATTTGTATGTTACGATATCGCCTATTTTTGGCGGATTTTCCCTTAATTTGTCATCAAAACCTGAGCCGATTTTAAAAACAGCACCGTTTTTTAGATTTTTACAACTCAAAGAGCCCATTTTACCGCTATACTTGCCGTTTCCCATATTTATTTTTATGACTTCGCATTCGTCGTCGTGGAATTGTTTCAGTTTTAAAATTTTATTGCTGCGTTTATTTACATACGGCTCTTTAGGATCGCGCACAACAACGCCCTCACCGCCTTTTTGAATTACATCATTAAAATATTTTTTAACATCTTTATTTGAATTTACAGAAATTTGCTTAATAATTTTAATAAAATTATTCGGATTTTTATCCAAAAAATCTTTTAAAACTTCAAGACGTGAAAAAAGATCTCCTTTGGCATCGGGCACATCAAAAATCATAAATTTTACATTATTCCACTCTTTATCCGGAATTTTATCTCTTACAATAGAGCTTAAATTTTCAAAATCATTTCGCGCTGTCCAAAGTTCGCCATCTATTTTAAAATTCGGAAAATTCTCAAGCCAAAATTTTGGTGCATTAAATTTTTTACCGCTTCTGCTGATTAAATTTTTACCGTCCCAAACGGCGCGAATTCCGTCATATTTTTCGCTTACAACCCAACCTTTTACGTCAATGCCTTCTTTATATTCACCAAGAAGCATTAAATTTTCGCCATTTAGAATTGAAAAAAAAGATAGTAAAATTATTAAAATTTTATAAATTTTCAAAATTTATAAGCTCCTTTTCCAAAAAATCATTAAACGGCTTGAAATAACCCATTTGCTCACAATTTTCACATAAATATTTTTTCATAATTGAAATACAATCGGCATAATCGGATAAAATTAAATTTCCGCGCAAAAGCTCTGTTTTTATAAAAAGCAAATATGTATTTAACACATCGCTTTGGCAATATTCGCTGATTTTGTCCAATTTGTTATCATAAAAAAGCTCCAAAACCTGATCTCCATGAACGTCGTATTTGCCTGGAAGTCCTAAAGTTTTGCATATATTATCAAGATTTAATCCGCCTCTTGCAGAACCGAAATCATTTACAAAATCAAGCAGATCCATATTAAATCGCTCGTTGTATCGGTAGCGATAATTCTCCCATTTATTTTTATTAAGTTCACCGTTTGCCGTTTCAAAATATGCATGGCAAGTAAGATTATAACGCATTGCTCTAAGCATAATCATCGGCAGGTCAAAGCCGCGTCCGTTATAACTTATAAGGCGCGGATTGTGCTTTTCAATCATATTTAGAAAAAACTCGATTTGCTCTTTTTCACTTTTGCCGTATTCAAGCGTTTCAACTTTTAAAAATTTGCCGAATTCATCAGCTAAAACTGCACTTATACAGACAATTTTATGAAAACAAATCGGTAGAAATTCGCTTCCTGTTTTTTCTTTTTGTAATTTTTGAGCGGCAAGCGAAATTTTTTTATGATTTAATTTTTTTTCGCTTTTTAACTTGCTTTTATTTGTTTTTGTAAGTTTTGAAAGCTCTTTTTCATCTAAAATTTCACATTTTTCATCATAAAAAACCTCATCGTAGCATTCGCTTTTTTGATCGTCCGTCAAAATTTCAGCCAAAACATCGGCATCAGGAATTGTTTCGCAATCAAAAACGCAAATATAGTTTTTCATTTAGCATCGTCCCATGCCAAAACTGTTTCGCCGTCGCTATTTTTTACGGCATCCGCCATACCCATAAAATTATAACCGCAATCAACGTAATGAATTTCTCCGGTAACTGCGCTTGCATAATCACTAAAAAGATAAGCCGCGCTCTTTCCTATTTCAAAAATAGCGACATTTCGTTTAAGCGGCGCGTTCAGCTCATTCCATTTTAAAATCATTCTGAAATCGCCTATTCCGCTTGCTGCAAGAGTTTTTACAGGACCTGCGCTTATGGCATTTACTCTAATTTTTTTAGTTCCTAAATCGTGTGCCAAATATCTGACAGAACTTTCAAGCGCCGCCTTTGCTACGCCCATTACATTGTAATGCGGTACGAATTTTGCTCCGCCAAGATAAGTCAAAGTAAGAATCGAGCCGTTTTCATTCATAAGCGGCAAAACAGCCCTTGTAAGAGAAATCAACGAATAAACGGAAGTTTGCATTGCTACGTTAAAAGCATCTTTTTGTGTGCTTAAAAAATCATTTTCCAGCGCTTCTTTTGGTGCAAAAGCAACAGCGTGCAGCACAAAATCAATCTTGCCGAAATCTTTTTGCAATTTTGCGCCAAGATTTTTCAGATGTTCATCGTTATTTACGTCAAGTTCATAAATTTTATCGCTTCCAAGCTCATTTGCAATCGGCTCCACTCGCTTTTTTAACGCATCGTTTAAAAATGTAAAAGCAAGTTGCGCTCCTTCTTCACGGCACATTTTTGCTATGCCGTAAGCTATTGATCTATTGTTTGCGACGCCGACTATAAGCCCTTTTTTACCTTTTAAAATCATTGCAATTCCTTTAACAAATTAATGAAATTTTCAGCTTCCCAGCTTGCGCTTCCTATTAAAACGCCGCTGCAATGAGGAAGTTTTGAAATTTGAGAAATATTTTTAAGATTTACACTTCCACCATATAAAAGCGGCGCTTCGGTTTTTTCTGCAAGAAATTCCAGCACTTCTTCTATCTGCTCATTTTTAGCGCTTTTTCCGGTACCGATTGCCCAAATCGGCTCATAAGCAATGATTAAATTTTCATAATCCAAATCTATTTCGCTGAGTTGATCACTTAAAACTTCTCTGTAATTTCCATTCATTCGCACAATGTCGCTCTCGCCGACACAAAAAATAATGCGCCAACCGCGCTTTTTGGCAAATTTAAACTTTTCAAGCACCATTCTATCACTTTCACTAAAAATCACACGCCTTTCGCTGTGTCCAATAAGTACTGATTTTATACCGAACTCGTTTAACATATCAGCGCCGATTTCACCTGTAAAACTTCCGTTTTCACAAGGAAAAAAGTTTTGCGCCCCTTGAGTAAAATTTGAAATTTGATCACAAAATGCCGTATTTGGTGGAAAAATTAAAATTTCATTCTTTTTAAAATTTGAAGCTTCGCCGCTTAAAAAATTGTCTAATTTTTTTGTAAAATTTAAAAAACTTGCTCTTGTATGATTACATTTTAAATTTGCTGCAACTATCATTAACACTCCATTTCATCGTTTTTTATCGTTAAAACCCTAACTCCAGGAAGTTCTTTTCCTTCAATAAGTTCCAAACTTGCGCCGCCTCCGGTTGAGATAAATGTCATTTCATCGCTGTTTCCGGCTCTTTCTACTACATCTGCCGTATCGCCTCCACCTACAACTGTAGTCGCGTTACTTTCAGCGATTGCATGGCTCATTCTAAGACTTCCGCGTGCAAATTTATCAATTTCGAAAACACCCATCGGTCCGTTCCACCAAATGGTTTGCGCATCTGATAAAGCTTCTCTAAAAAGCGCAATTGTGGCAGGTCCTATATCAAGTCCCATCCAACCTGCCGGAATTTCTTGAACGGTAACATTTTTCATAACCGAATCCTGTGATATAGCAGGCGCCACGATTGCATCGACAGGAATATAAATTTTTACACCGAGTCTTTTTCCTTCGCGCAAAATATTTAACGCCTCTTCAACCAAATCTTCTTCAAGCAAAGAATTTCCTATTTCATAACCTATAGCTTTAAGAAATGTAAAAGCCATACCGCCTCCGATTATGAGTTTATCGACTTTTGGAAGTAGATTTTTAAGAGCTTGAAGCTTACCGCTTACTTTACTTCCGCCAGCTACCGCCACAAATGGTCGAACAGGACGCTTTGTAAGATTGGCTGCGAAATTTACCTCTTTTATAAGTAAAAATCCGGCAGCCTTGTGTTTGTTATCGTAAAATTTAGTAATCGCTTCAACCGAAGCATGAGCTCTATGACAAACGCCGAAAGCGTCATTTATATAGTAATTTGCATAACTTGCAAGTTTTTGAGCGAATTCCGGATCGTTTTTCGTCTCGCCCTTTTCAAAACGCAAGTTATCTAAAAGCAAAACTTCGTTTTCTTTCAAATTCTTTACAGCTTCAACCGCTTCTTTACCTATTACGTCATTTACAAATTTTATCTCACGATTCATTCTTCTGGCTAATCTTTTTGCTACAGGTTCAAGTGAAAATTTTGCTTCATAACCATTTTTAGGACGTCCTAAATGGCTTGCTAAAATTACGCTGCAGCCCTCATCCAAACAGTATCTTATAGTAGGAATGGCAGCTCTTATTCGTCTATCGTCCGTGATATTTAAAAACTCATCCATCGGAACATTAAAATCACACCTTATAAAAACTTTCTCGCCTTTTTTAAATTTTATATCTTTTACGGATAAAATTTCGCCCATTTCAGTCCTTTTTTTTTAATGTTTCATCGCATAAACAGCAAGGTCGATTAGACGGTTAGAATATCCCCATTCATTATCATACCAGCTCATAACTTTTATCATATTGCCGCAAATTACTTGTGTAAGATCACCTGCTACGATACTTGAATAAGGATTCGTGCAAAAATCACTTGAAACTCTTTCATCATCATCAACAAACAAAATACCTTTCATATCACCGTTTTGATATGTTCTGAAAATTTCGTTAAGCTCATCTTTTGTAGTTTCTTTTTTTGTAAGCACATTCAAATCAACCATAGAAACATTCGGAACTGGCACCCTAACGCTTTGTCCATGCATTTTGCCTTTAAGTTGCGGAAGCACCAAATTTATAGCTTTTGCAGCACCGGTGCTTGTTGGAATAATATTGCAAGCAGCCGCCCTACTTCTTCTAAAATCTCGTCCTTTTACATCAACCAGACTTTGTCCGTGCGTATAAGCGTGAATTGTTGTCATCAATCCTTTTTCAATTCCAAGTTCGTCATCAAGTATTTTTGCCACAGGCCCCAAACAGTTTGTTGTACAGCTTGCATTTGATATAATATCTTGACCTGCGTAAGTTTTTTCATTTACGCCCATTACGAAAGTTGGCGTATCATCTTTAGCCGGCGCACTCATTACTACTTTTTTTATGCCGTTATTTATATAAACTTGCGATTTTTCAGTAGTGAGAAAAGCGCCTGTACACTCAAGCACAACCTCAGCACCGAGATCTGCAAATTTAAGTTCACCGGGTTCTCTTGTGCTGAAAACTCTTATTTTTTTGCCATCAACGCTGATATAATCGTCATTTATAACTTCTACTTTTTTACCGAATTCGCCATGAACCGTATCGTATTGAAGCAGATATCTTGTAAGATCCCTTTTTGCCGTGTCATTTATCGCTATAAGTTCGACATCATCTCTGTTTAATGCGATTCTGGCTGCGCATCTGCCTATTCTACCAAATCCGTTAATTGCAATTTTAATCATAGCTTTCCTTTAATTTTGGATATAATAATGCCAATTTTACTAAATTTTGGGTTAAAAATCGTTAAATGAAAAAAGAAATTTCAAAAATTGCACTTTTTGGCGGAAGTTTTGATCCGCCCCATAGCGCGCATGATAAAATTGTTCATGAAATTTTGCGAAACTTAAATATAGATTTGCTTATTATTATGCCGACATTTATCAATCCTTTTAAAAAAGATTTTTCAGCTCCGCCTGTTTTGCGCCTGAAATGGTGTAAAATTTTATGGCAAGATTTGCCGAAAACCGAAATTTGTGATTTTGAAGTTTTACATGGAAGGCCGATAGCCACGATAGAAAGCGTTAAATTTCTAAAATCAAAATTTCCAAAAATCAAAAAATTTTATCTTATAATAGGCGCTGATAATTTAAAAGATTTGAAAAAATGGCAAAATTACGAAGAACTTCAAAATTTAACGGAATTTATAGTTGCTACACGAAATGACAAAAAAGTGTCAAAACACTTGCAAAAAATCAATATAAATGATAATATTTCATCTTCGCTTATAAGAGCCGGAAAATTTGAAAATATACCGGAAAAGATAAAATCAGAAGTTATTAAATTTTATAAAGGAAAAATAATGGTGGAAAGAGCCGAAAGAATCGCCAAAATTTTAGAAGATAAAAAAGCTGAAAATGTCGAAATAATCGATATGAGCAATCGCGATTATATAGCGAAATTTGTTGTTATCGCTACAACGCTTGCCGCAAAGCATGGAGAAACACTGATTGAGGAGCTTAAAACAGAATTAAAACCGTTTAACGAAAAGTTTTTAGGCATAGAAAGCAGCGATGAATGGAGTGTAATTGATTTTGGAGATATTATCGTTCATCTAATGAGCGAAACGTATCGCCAAAAATACAATATAGAAGAATTTTTGGAGAAATTAAAAAAAGAACAGACCTCTAAACTTTGAAATTTTAAAAAGCTTGAAAAATTACCGCCACAGTAAAGCATAAAATAGAAAAATACACTAAACGTTATAAATCCTAATTTTCTGTAAGCTTGCAGTGACAAAATTTTAAATTTAAAAATAAATTATAAAAAAATAAGGATTTGAAAAGTGAGACAAACTTGGACAAATAAATTAACTTATATACTTACAGTTGCCGGTGCAACCATAGGTTTCGGCTGCACATGGCGTTTTCCGTATTTAGTCGGAGAAAATGGCGGCGGAGCTTATGTTTTGGTATTTTGCATAGCAATGATTATACTTGGAATTCCGATGATTCTGGTAGAAAACGTAATCGGTAGACGGGCGCTCAAAAATTCGGTAGATGCGTTTATACATCCTAAAAAAGACGGCACGAAAATTTCAAAAAAATGGAAAATCGTAGGATATATGGGTCTTGTCGGCTCATTTGGAATTTTGGCTTATTATATGGTTCTTGGCGGCTGGGTAATGACATATATTTCAAATATAATAACAGGAAATTTTGATTTATCATCTAAAATAACCGAAGCTGCCTACACAAGCAATTTTTATAAAAGTCATATTGAACAAAATGCTTTAACGGTCGGATTTTATACGGCGCTTTTTGTTCTTATTAATTGGTATATCCTAAAAAAAGGAATAATTGACGGAATAGAAAAATTCGTTAAATTTTTAATGCCTGCACTTTTTTTATGTTTTTTAGCGGTAATCATCAGTAACTTGACACTGGACGGCGCAGCCGAAGGAATAAAATTTTATCTTAGCGTGGATTTTAGCAAAATCACTCCAAAACTTTTAATTGACGTTCTCGGACAAGTCTTTTTCGCACTTTCTCTTGGTTTTGGCGTAATGATTACACTTTCAAGTTTTTTGGATAAAAGTGAAAAATTAGTCCAAACTGCTACTATTACAGTTGTTTTAAATACAGTTATAGCGGTTTTAGCCGGTTTTATGATTTTCCCAACTCTTTTTAGTGCCGGAATTGAACCGAGCAGCGGTCCATCACTGGTTTTTAAAAGCCTACCGATAGCATTTTCAAATATACCTTTCGGAAATTTTGTGGCAATTGCATTTTTTGCTATTTTACTTATAGCTGCAATCACAACTTCAATTACGATTTATCAGGTTATAATAAATTACATAGAGGAAAATTTTAAAATTTCGCATGTCGGCGCCACAAATTTAACGCTCATTTCAATTTTTATTTTAGGAAATATCCCTTGTATTTTAAGCAGTAACGCTCTTTCTGATGTAAGTATTTTAGGAAAAAGTGTTTTTGATGCATTCGATTTTGTAAGCGCAAATATATTTTTCGTCCTAACGGCGCTATTTTCATGCATTTATGTAGGTTTTGTATTAAAAAATGAAGCGATAGATGAAATAACAAATAATGGAAGTTTAAATAATAAATCGTTGGCAAAATTCTGGTTTTATTACGTTAAATTTTTCTTGCCGATTGTAATTGCAATCATATTTTTGTATGGAATTATATAAATTTATTGTTGTGAGAAAATCACAACAATAAATTAAATTTTATTTTTTATCCATTTTTTTAGCATCCAAAATTTTAATTTTACCATGAAGCGTTAAAAATCTACTTTTGTTATTATCGTAAAACTCACTTGAAATATCGTTTGTCTTAGTGTTTATATGAGTTTTTATACTCATCAAAGACAACATTACATTGTAAAGCAGATCGTTTGTAAAAAATTCATCTTTGTTTTTATTTAAACGTGCGTAAATATCACTATTTTGCAAGCTGTCATTAAAATATATAAAAAACGGAATTTGACACATTCCATAAACAAAATTTACAGCATCGTGCGAAGCTTTTACAGGATTTTCGCCGTGATCGCTCATATAAACAAGCGCTTTGAAGTTTTTAAAATTTTTAGAAATTTCTATTATACGTCTTAAAATTTCATCATTATAAAAAATTGAGTTTTCATATGCTTCAAGACGACTTGTGCCGAATTTTTCATAATTTTTAGGATAACGTCTTTTATAAGTACTGTGTGAACCGAGCAAATGTACGATTATTAAAGATTTTTTAGCTAAATTTAACGATTTTAACGGTTCTAATAAGGATTCATCAAATTTTTCTTTATCGTCAAAGTCGCTGGTAAAAATTTTTTCATCTGCAGGAATTGAAATTTTTGATACATTTTCACCGAAAGCGCCGAATTTTACCTGATTTGAAAGCCAATATACGCTAAATCCGGCAGCTTTAGCTGTTTCAATTAAAGTAGGCGCCAGATCTTCATCCATATTTTCATATTGATTTTTAGCGCTCAATGCATAAATTAAAACAGGGACAGTATGAGTATAATTTGAGTGAGCCTCACTAAAAAATATAGCGTTTTTACTATTTTTTAACCTATTTAAATAAGGAGTAGTCGGCTTTTGATACCCATATACACTCATAAAATTTTTATTTTCGCTCTCTCCAATAACAAGCACAAAAACTCCATCATCGTTTGATGATACAGAGTCTTTTAACAAGTCCATTCTTTTTTGTGCGTTTTTTGCATAATTTTCCTGCATACGAATTTGTGCTTTTATCTCATCGATAAAAAAAGGCTCTTTAAGCAACCAACACTCTTTATAACTATTAAAAACAGCAATTATTAAAATAAAAACAGTAAGAATTTTTCCGTTTTTAAATGAAAATTCCGCTTTTTTGCAAAATTTTACAAATAAAAATGAAACCATTAAAACAAAAACAACAGATACATACGTCCAAATATTTTTATTATCCATAAAATACTCGAATGCTTCATTTTTATTTGTTTCAAGCATCGCAAACAAAGCCGGCTGATTGAAAGGTTTTAAAGCAAAAGAAAAATACCCGAGATAAATTAAGGGCAAAACCGCACTTAAAATAACAATAAAAACAGCTGAAATTTTAGATTTTGAGCCTGCTAATGTCAAAACAAGAGCCACACAAAGAACTGAAAATTGCGTATTATAAAACTGTTTTGTCTTAAAAACAGCATCAAAAAATGTAAAAAAATACGGAATGAAAAGTAATATAAAAAGTGATAGAACTGCTATAAAATAGCTAATTTTATTCTTAAAAAGCTTGCTTGCAAAAAGTAAAATTAAAGCTGAAAACGCGCAATATTTTAAACTGTGAATAAGATATTCCATGCTTATTTTTGGAGATAAAATAAAAAATATCAGCACAAAAAATATAAAAATTACGAATTTATTCATCAACTTCCTTTTTTAAAAATCTTTATTATAATTAAAATTTACTTTTATGTAAAGCAAATTTTGTGTAATATTCTTAGTTTTAAGGAGTAAAAAATGATTTCAGATTTTGAAAACAGACACCCAAAAATAGATAAAAGTGCATTTATAGCGCAAAATGCGACAATAATCGGCGAAGTTGAAATTGCAAGAAATGCAAGCGTCTGGTTTGGCGCAGTAATCAGGGGAGATGTGAATTTTATAAAAATCGGTGAAAACTCAAATATTCAAGATCTTGCCTGCTTACATGTTTGGCATCGTGAAATTGACGAAACCGGTAAAATAACCGATACCGGATATCCATGCATTATAGAAAAAAATGTCACAATCGGGCACAGTGCAATAATTCATGCTTGTCACATCGGCTCAAACTGTTTAATCGGTATGGGCGCAATAATAATGGACGGTGCGGTTATAGGTAAAAATTCCATCGTGGGCGCAGGAAGTTTAATCACAAAAGGTAAAAAATTCCCGCCGAATTCGCTAATAATCGGCTCGCCTGCGAAATTTGTGCGAAAACTTACAAATGATGAAATAAACACTATAACGCTTTCTGCAAAAAATTATGTGAAATTTAAAGATACATATAAATAAGATTTTACGTATAATAAAAATTTATTTCAGTAAAAAAAATACTTTTTCATACAGACTATAATAAATTGTATTCTATAAAATTTACGAAGAAATTTTAAAAGATTTCAAATGATTAGATTTAAACTGTTTAGTGCAAAAAATAATGTAGAAACAAAATATGCTAAAAAAATTTTTTATCTTCTTACACTTAAAAATTCGATTTTAAAGCTTTAATTTGACAATTATCTAAATCTACAAATGAAAATTTAATTAATTAAGCCATATTAGAGCTGATTTGCAACTTAAAATTTTCTTATTTATATTCTATAAAATTAAAAATTTTTACGATTTATAAATAATAAAAAAGCGTTTTAAAATTTTAAAAATAAAGCACGAAAAATTTAATATCCAATTTTAAAAATCATTAAAATTTTATATTCCGATCACTACGAGCGGTAATCCGCGTTGATTTTTACATAATCATAACTCAAATCGCAACCGTAAGCTGTAAAACAAGCATTTCCGATACTTAAATCGCATGAAATTTTAAACTCATCTTTTTGCATGATTTTATGAGCTTTTTCTTCTCGTTCATCGTCAAGTTCGGGGTGATTTATATCATAAACAATCACATCATCATATTTTATAACAAGTTTTTCTTCATCGCAAATCACGCCGCTTGCGCCGATTGTTGAAGCGATTCTTCCCCAGTTGGGATCTTCGCCGAAAATCGCAGTTTTTACCAAAGGCGAATTTGCCAAAGCTTTAGCCGCTTTTTCAGCTTCATTAATATTTGCCGCACCACTGACTTCAAAAGCCACAAGTTTATGTGAGCCTTCGCCGTCTTTTACTAAAAGTAAAGAAAGCTCTTTTGTTATTAAATTTAAAGCTGTCTCAAATGCGTTTTTATCATATGCACGCGTGCAAGAACTTAAAATCATAACAGTGTCATTTGTAGATGTATCTCCATCCACACTGACGCAATTAAAGCTTTGATTGACAGCTTTTTTAAGCAGTTCATCGGCATCTGATTGCGAAATTTCAGCGTCCGTAAGTATATAACAAAGCATAGTGGCAAGCGCAGGATTTATCATTCCGGCACCTTTACAAATCGCAGCTATATTAAAATGTTCGCCATTATCCAAATCAATGCGAAAAGCAAGCTCCTTTTTTATTGTATCGGTTGTCATTATGGAAGTAGCCGCTCCATTTGAATTGCGAGCCGTAAAATCAAAATTTTCAGTCGCTTTTAAAATTTTATCTTTTTTTAGACGATAACCGATTACTCCTGTCGAACTCATTATCGGATTTATTAAACTGATTTTTTGTCCAAGCTTTGCAAAAATTTCATCTATATCATCAATACCTTTTTTACCGGTCATAGAATTTGCATTTTTAGAATTTAAAAGAATAAAATTTGATTTGAAACCGCATTCATATCGCATAAAATGTCTTATCGGCGCGGCTTTAAATTTATTACTCGTAAAAATAGCACTCACTAAAAACGGTTTATCCGAACGAATAAAACCAAGATCATTTCCATTTTTCTTAAATCCGGAGTTTATTCCGTCAAAATAAAATCCTTCAACATTTTCAAGTCCGTTTTTAAGTGGAATAATATCAAACATAATAAATCTCCTGAGGCTTGTATTTGCTATTTATAAGTCGTTTTGTCTGACGGATACCTTCTGCAGTGCCAATTACCAGCAAATGCATATTTGAACCGATAAGAAAATCTCCATTTGGCATAGGTGTAAATTTTCCATTTTGATCTTTTGCACCTACTATATCGGCATTTACCATTTCTCGTAAATGCGTTTCTTTGAGCCTTTTAAATCTGACCCAGGAATAATCATCAACTAAAATTTCTTCTATATCAATCGGCGAATCTTTTTTATAAAGAAACTGCTCCAATATATTTTCCATATCCGGACGCACGCTTACGGCAGTTAGACGTTGAGCGGTAAGTTTTGAAGGAAGCACAACGGAATCCGCACCAAGTTTTTTTAATTTTTGCGCATCGGCATCGCAATTCGCATTTGTCATCAAATAATAAGGTTTATCTCTTCCAAGTTCTTTTTCATAAAGTCTTACAAGAGAAATAATAGCAATATTATCAGCTAAATTCGGACTTAAAGTTATAACTCCTTTTGCGCTTGAAATATGTGCTTTTAAAAGCGAAGTTTCCAAATGAGGTTCTCCGATAAAAAAATACGGATAATGATTTGTTTCCGCTATTTTATCAAGATTCGGATCATTATCAATTATAACAAACGGTATATGATTTTCACGAAATTGATGCGAAAGCTCAAGCGAATATTCGTTATTATAACAAATTATAAAATGATTTTTCAATCTGGCTGTTTTGTAAATCATATTTGTCTCCCTTATAAGATGCAAAAGAGCACCTTTTTTTATAACTTCCACAACAACACCAAGACAAAATGAAAAAGTACCAAAGCCCATTAAAACAAACACTAGCGTAAAAACTCGGCCGGCAGGCGGAATTGGCGCCACTTCCGTAAAACCCAATGTCGTATAAGTCATACCTGCTTGATAAAATGCATCTACAAGTGAAAAATCTGCAATATAAACATAACCGAATGTGCCTATTAATTGCATCAGGACAATGAAAATCAGAGGAAGTCTGAAAGGTGTAAGTTGTTTGTAAATTTCTGAATTGAAATTTATGTCCGGTTTGGAACTGCCGGACCAGTTGAAGAATTTTTTTAATTTGTCTAAAAAAGACACTTTTTGCTCGTCAAATAATTATTTTGACGCTTTTTTCATCGTTCGTAAAGTTGAAGCTGCGACTTTAATTTTTGTTGTAGAGCCATCCTCCAACTTAATGCGAATTGTGCGTAGATTTACGCCAAATTTCTTTTTTGTTTTGTTGTTTGCATGGCTGACACTATGGCCATTCATCGCAGACTTTCCGGTAATTGCACATCTTCTTGACATTATGTAATCCTTAAATTTAAATTAAACGATGATTATATCTAAAAAAACTTCAAATATTACTTAAAATTTTACTTTTCTTTATCTCTTTTTTGATAGAATTTTGAAATTTTAAAATTTAAGGAAATTTTGATGTATGTAGCACCAAGTATTCTGTCGGCCGATTTTGGAAAACTGAATGATGAAATTACAGCAGTTTGCGAAGCAGGAGCCGATCTTATTCACGTAGATGTTATGGATGGACATTTTGTGCCAAATCTTACAATCGGACCTGTTGTCGTAAAAAGTGTAGCAAAAATTGCAACAAAACCGCTTGATATTCATCTTATGGTTGATGACAATACGTTTTTTACAAATCTTTTTATACCTTTAAAACCAAAATTTCTAAGTTTTCATATAGAAAGCGAAAATCATCCTTTGCGCCTTATAGATCATATTCGCAAAAACGGTATCAGCCCTGGAATTGTACTAAATCCTCATACCGAAATTTCAACTTTAAAATATATTATAAAAGAAGTGGATCTTGTGCTTTTAATGAGCGTAAATCCGGGCTTCGGCGGTCAGAAATTTATCCCTTCGATAATTGAAAAATCGCGTGAACTTAGAGAACTTATATATAAAACCGATGCAAAATGTTTAATTGAAGTCGATGGCGGCGTAAATGGTCTAAATGTAGCCGAACTTGATGAAGCTGGAGTTGATATCGTAGTAGCCGGAAATTATGTATTTTCATCTCAAAGTTACAAAGCCGCCATAACTTCGCTTAAACTTTAAGGCCAAATTTTGAAAAAGAGCAAAACACAAAATTTAATTGATTTAATAGCTAAAAAAAGCATAAATTATCACGATTTCATCGCACTTGCTATGGAATGCGAAAGAGCCGGAGAAATTGACTTCGATCCGAAAGATTTTTCAATGTGGCAACTTTTAGGAATAAAAATAATCAAACTTGACAACGGAAAAATTACGCTGAAAAGTAGAGAAATTTCACTTGATGAAGCCGATTTCTGTTTTGTAGATATTGAGACAAACGGCGGAATCGATAAAGGTCAAATCATCGAAATCGGCGCAATAAAAGTACGTGCAAAAGAAATTTTAAACACATTTAAAACATTCGTATACGCAAGCAATATCCCTGAAAATATAGTAGAACTTACAGGAATTCACACAAACGATTTGAAAAACGCTCCGCATCTTTCAAATGTGCTTGAAAATTTCAGACTTTTTTTGGGCGATAGCGTTTTTGTAGCGCACAATGTGAAATTTGATTACGGTTTTATAAGTGAAAGCCTGCAAAAAATCGGCTTTGGCGGACTTTTAAACCGCAGAATCGATACTATTGATCTTGCAAAACGCACTATTGCCGCGCAAAAATATGGCTTAAGCTCTTTAAAAGAGCTTCTTGGTATAGAAAATGAACATCATAGAGCTTTTAGCGATGCACTGTCATGTTATGAAATTTTTAAATTTTGCACACAAAAACTTCCTTGGTATGTCCAAACTATCGAAGATCTGATAGAATTCAGCAAAACCGCAAAAAGTTTGGCTTTACCAAAAACAAATAAAATTTAAACAAAATTTCACACCATTTTCGGTAAAATAAAAATTTTATTAAAAAGGGTAAAATTTGGAAAATATACGAAATTTCAGCATTATAGCTCATATAGATCACGGAAAAAGTACATTGGCCGATCGTCTAATCAGTGAATGCAACGCAGTAGAAGATAGGCAAATGAGCTCACAAGTTATGGATACTATGGATATAGAACGCGAACGAGGAATTACAATAAAAGCGCAATCGGTTCGTCTTGAATACAAAATGAACGACAAAAAATATATACTAAATCTTATAGATACTCCAGGTCACGTTGATTTCAGTTATGAAGTAAGCAGAAGCCTGGCAAGCTGCGAAGGTGCGATATTGGTAGTCGATGCAAGTCAAGGCGTTCAGGCTCAAACAATTGCAAATGTCTATATAGCAATAGAACATAATCTGGAAATTATTCCTGTATTAAATAAAATCGATTTACCGAATGCGGACCCCGATCGTGTAAAAAATGAAATTGAACACATTATCGGTATAGATTGCACCGATGCGATTGAAGTCAGTGCAAAAACAGGCATCGGCATAAAAGATTTAATAGAAGCTATAATAAAACGAATCCCCGCTCCGAAAATAGAACCAAAAAAGCCTTTAAAAGCTATTATTTACGATAGCTGGTTTGATAATTATCTTGGTGCACTCGCACTTATTCGTGTTTATGACGGCGAAATTCATAAAAACGATGAAGTTTTCATAATGGGAACTGAAAAAAAGCATATTGTACTTGATCTTATGTATCCAAATCCGATATCACCTATTAAAACAGAAAAAATAAGCAGCGGCGAAATAGGAATTGTGGTGCTTGGTCTAAAAAATGTAAGTGACGTAAGTGTAGGAGATACGATTACTTTATCAAACAATAAAGCCAACACGCCTATTGGTGGATTTGAACGTGCAAAGCCGTTTGTGTTTGCAGGAATTTATCCGATAGAAACGGATAAATTCGAAGATTTACGCGATGCGCTTAATAAATTAAAATTGAATGACAGTTCTATAAGCTATGAACCGGAAACTTCTTTGGCACTAGGATTTGGCTTTCGTGTAGGATTTTTGGGGCTTTTGCATATGGAAGTCATAAAAGAACGTTTGGAACGAGAGTTTAACCTAAATTTAATAGCTACAGCGCCAACTGTAACATACGAAATTTATCTTACAAACGGAGAAATGCTGAAAATTCACAATCCAAGTGAACTTCCGCCTATAAGCAATATACAAATGATAAAAGAGCCGTATTCACACGCTACAATTATCACGCCGGCAGAGTTTTTAGGAAATCTGATAACCTTACTGAATTCTCGCCGCGGTATCCAAACAAAAATGGATTATATAACAAGCGATAGAGTTTTGCTTGAATACGATATTCCTACAAATGAAATAATAATGGATTTTTACGATAAATTAAAAAGCGGCACAAAAGGATACGCAAGCTTTGATTATGAACCGATCGATTATAAACAGGGTGATTTGATAAAACTTGATATAAAAGTCGCAGGCGAAAATGTAGATGCTCTTTCTATAATAGTTCCACGCGATAAAGCGCTTCAAAAAGGTAGAGATCTGGTAAAAGCCATGAAAGAAATCGTGCCGAGACAACTTTTTGAAGTTGCTATTCAAGCAAGTATAGGAAATAAAATCATAGCGCGCGAAAATGTCCGAGCAATGGGCAAAAATGTAACCGCCAAATGCTACGGCGGCGATATAACCAGAAAGCGAAAACTTCTCGAAAAACAAAAAGAAGGCAAAAAACGGATGAAATCAATCGGAAAGGTAAATTTGCCGAGCGAAGCATTTTTAAGCGTCTTAAAAATAGACTGAAATTCAGCAAATTTCGTAGAAAATACGAAATTTGCAAATGAATTTTACGCTTAATAGAAAATAAAAATTTAAGCAGCCAAGTAAAACTGAAATTCAAACATTTCTTAAAATTTAAAAATCACTTAAAAATGCGATTATTACCGTCTTTTTTTATATCATCAAAAAGATCCAGATATTCCAAATATGCAATCAGAAATTTACGACTGATACCAAGTTCATCTTTCAGTACGCTGACATTTACAAAGCCACGTGAAGCAATAATTGAGCGCATTTTTTTGATTAGTTTCTGCAAATTTTGATCGGTTAAAAATACATTGTGCGTAATTCGCACGATTTTACCGGCTTTTGTAAGTTTCTTCATCGCATTGTCGCCACAGGTTCTATCTATTTCAAGCTCGTCGTAAATATTGTAAGGTGCAATCGGCGCGATACCGCCGCAACTTAAAATTTCAAAAATTTTATTTTCCAGACTTTGCGTAATTTCATCAAAATCGGCTCCGAATTTTATAAAAAGATTTCCGTTTTTTTGTAAAATTTTATCTTTTATAAGTTCGTTTAAAGTTAAATCACACAAAAACGGACTTGCCCATGAAATTTTTAAAGCTAAACTTTGTGCCGAAATAACCGCCCTATCATTCTTTGAAACGATAAAATTTATAAAATCCTTTAAATCGCCTACAGCGGCGCTTTTATCATAAATACAAAGCGAGCTTTCATCCGTTATGGCGTTTTTTAAATTTCGTGCGATTTTCAAAGCATTTTCATGCGTCATATCAAAGCGCTGAAATGACGAAATAAGACCAAATCCATGTTTGTGAGAAGATGATAAAATTTCAAAAACCTTAATGAAATTTTTATCTTTCAGCTCACATAAAAGAGCAATTTTTTGCGATTTTTTAAGCGGCTCGGTAACAGGATTTAGAATATCTCCTCCACCTATTACGCGAGAAGACGCTAAAACTACGAAATGTTCGTTAAATTTTACAAAAATTTCTTTTTCAAACTTAAAAGTTATAAATTTTTCATTTCCATTTTCGCTTAAAATAAGTGCTGTTGCAGCTATTTGACGCGAACCGACACAAAAAATGACATTTTGTTTATGAGAAATTTCACCGTAAAAAACGCAATCACACTCATTAAATCCGCGAAAAAAACCTTTTTTACTAAAAATCTGTCCTTTTTCAAGCTCCGAGGTTTTGGCATCCAAATTTATTGCTACACGGTTTGGTGAGCTTGCAATTTCGACATTTTCATCATGAATTTGAAGATTTTTTACAATAAAACTTTTATCCAAATCGCAGTTGTATATTTTCTCATTTTTTCGCAAAATTCCGCTTATAAGGCTTCCGGTAACAATTGTTCCGAAACCTTTTAAAGAAAAAACTCTATCTATATAATAATGCAAAATTTCGCTATCGACGCGTTTTATAGGTTCAATGGTAAATAAAAATTCGCGCAAACCGGAAACGCCGGACAAATCTTTAATACTTATAAAAAAACTTTTTAAAATCGTAAGATTTTTAAAATTTTTAACAAAATTTCTAACTTCATTTTCGACGTATTTTTGACGCACTGTATCCGTTAAATCGCATTTTGTAATACATAGCACAATTCTTGAAACCCCAAGAATTGATAAAATTTGCAAATGTTCTTTTGTTTGAGGCATAATTCCGTCATCGCTTGCTACGACTAAAAGCGTCGCATCAAACGCATAGGCCCCCGAAATCATTGTTTTGACCAAATTTTCGTGTCCTGGAACATCTATAAAAGCGATATTTTTATTTTTATTTTGTAAATGCGAAAAACTAAGATCTATAGTAATTTTGCGAACTTTTTCATTTGGATTTTGATCGCCTTCAAAACCGTTTAAAGCTTTTATTAAAGCTGTTTTTCCATGATCAATATGACCTGCTGTACCGATTATCAGACTATTCATGGAAAATATCCAAAATTTTATTTGCTAAAATTTTCAAATCTTTTTTAAAAATACTTCTAAAATCAAGTAAAAATTTTTCATTTTCGATTCTTCCTATAACGCCGTTTTTGCGAAATTTTTCTTCCAAAATTTCAGGTTTTATGCCGCCGAATGCAATCGCTACGCTTGGATAAGTTCTGCAAGCAAGACTCCCGCCGCCAACGAACGTTTCGGTTTTACAAATTTCAAATGAAATTTTATTTTCGCTTAAGATATGAGCCACAACTTCGACATTTTTGCGCAAATTCTGCTCACTTTCGTTTATCATGGAAATTGTAGGAATGAGCTCAAATTCTTTATTTATATAAGCTTTTATCGTCTCTGCCAAGAGTGAAAGAGTGATTTTATCAACTCTAAGCATTCTAAGAAGCTGATTTTTACGAAGTTTTGAAATAAGCTCGCGTGATCCTAAAATAATTCCTGCCTGTACCCCGCCAAAAAGTTTGTCTCCGCTAAAACTTATTAAACTAACTCCAGCGCGCAAAAGATCTGAAATTTTAGGCTCATCTTTTGTGAGATTGAAATTCAAATCATAGACAAAACCGCTTCCGATATCAAAATAATCTATAAGTCCGCGCTTTTTGGCAAGTTTTGAAATTTCATTCATATAAACATCGCCAGTAAAACCGCTGATAGCGAAATTTGAACGATGAACTTTCATCAAAAGCGCTGTATTTTCGCAAATCGCATTTTCATAATCCTGCAATTTTGTTTTGTTTGTAGTGCCTATTTCATGCAAGATGGCGCCCGAGTTTATCATAACTTCAGGAATTCGAAAACTTCCGCCGATTTCCACAAGCTCGCCGCGACTGACAACGCATTCTTTATTTTTACAAAAAGTATTAAGCACCAAAAATACAGCAGCTGCATTATTATTTACGACAAGTGCGTCAGGTGCGTCAAAAAGAAGTGAAAAAAGTTTTGCCGTATAATCATATCGATTGCCACGCTTACCGATATTTTGATCATATTCCAGATTTGTATAATTTTCCAAATTTTTACCGGCTCGATCTAAAATTTCAGGTGAAATCACGCTTCTTCCAAAATTTGTATGAATTACGATACCTGTGGCGTTTATTAAAGATTTTAACTCTAAATTTTTAAAATTTTCATACTCACGTGAAATTTCATCAAAAATTTCACTTTCATTTAAAAACTTTTCGCCTTTAATTGCTTTTTTTCGCTCTCTTTCTATGATTTCACGCGAAATTCGTAAAATTTCAGGTCTGAAACATTCACCGAATTTGTCCGAAATTTTATCTATTTTAGGGAATTTTATCATTACATTTTCCGTTTTTTTGGCGCTATTATAACAAAATTTTATTACTACTGATTTAATAAATTATTAAGATTATTATGATAAAATTGCAATTTCATTTTTAAATATGCGGATGTGGTGAAATTGGCAGACACGCCAGACTTAGGATCTGGTGCTTCACGGCGTGAAGGTTCAAGTCCTTTCATCCGCACCATTTTGTTCCGGATTAGCTCAGCGGTAGAGTAGGCGGCTGTTAACCGCTTGGTCGCTGGTTCGAATCCAGCATCCGGAGCCACTAAGAAAACTTTAAATCTACTTTCCCTATATATTATTATTCTACTAATCAAAATCTTTAAGAATTAGCTCCCTAATATTCCTAATAATTTTTATCAATAAGGAATATCTAATGACTAATAAAGATATTAAGAACATAGTTATATCAACTAAAGAACAAAGAATTAAATTATCTAATAACTTGATCTTAAGAGTTATAAAGTATAAAGATTTTTATCTGGGAACAACTGGGAAGATTACTAAAAAATTAGGCAGATTTCCTGATATGTCTTTAGATGAAGCTTTATACATAGCTAATAATTATGATTTATCATTAGCTAATATCTACTTTAAATATTTACAAACATACTCTACAACATTATCTAAAAAGACTATTAGTATTAAAAATAATCTTTTCTCATATCTTAAATCAATTTCTCATATACCTATTGATAAAATCACTAGATCTAATCTCATAAAAACATTATCTACTCCATACTCTCAAGGAAAATATGAAATAGTTAAAAGAAGTTATAATTTAATTAAAACCTTACATGATTATGCTAACATTCAAGGATTAATAGATTCTCCTAATCCTTTTACTATACCTATCTCTAAAATCTACTCTTTTCCTAAGACAATAGGATATTCTTGGATAGATGATATAGACTCATTAAAAGCCTTAATTGACTATATAATTACTAAACCTAACCTATCTATCGAAGTTCATTCTAGACTTGTTTTAAACCTATTCTTAGGCTTAAGAGCTATAAATATTTCCTCTTTAACTTCTAATCATCTCATTAGTAAAAATACTTTATACTTTAAAGCTAATGAGATGAAAACTAATAAAGATTTTTATCTAGGTATTACTCCTTTACTAGCTAAAGCAGTATCTAATTTACCTATTAAAACAATCTCTACAGAAAGTATTAATAAAGCTCTTAAAGATTTTAAACCTAAGAATATTAAAGGAAGTTTTAGATTTACTAATCACTCATTTAGAAAAGTATTAGCAACATTTTGTAGAAATTATGGTAAGTTTTCAGTAGATTATATAGATGCAACTTTATCTCATAAAGTAGGTAGTGTAATAACTAGAACTTATATGAAATCTAATGATATTAATATAACTAGAGAAGTTATTAGTTGGTATCAGGATTTCTTATTTAGTTTAGATAGTAGGTTAAAAGATTTACTTGTTAAAATATACTAAATAATATCATCTTCAGTAATTCTCTTAGTTATTGCAAAATCTTTATCATCTATTCTAACTATATAACTATTGTCATAGTTATCTTTATGTAATTGTTGATTATAATCAACTTTACACCAAGGTAATCCAGCTATTATACAGCTTCTCATTATCTTTTTCATCTACAAATAATATATTATCACTCCATTCCATTTCTTCAAATCTAGTCAATAGTTCTTTAAATGTCATTTTTTACTACTCCTTTATTTTATATCCACCATTTTTCATATACTTTAAATATTCAATAGCTTTATCATATTGTTTCTTTCTTAAAGAATATAATGCCATATCTAATAAGATACTCATAGCATCTTTTTCATTATCAAATTCATCCAAATCTTCTTTATTCCATATCTTATCAAAGATAGGATTTGCTTGCTAGAAAACCAAAAGATTTAAATGATGATATTGTAAAAAAATTTATGTTTGAAAAGGTGGTTTTGGTAACAGGAGCTGGTGGAACGATAGGAAGTGAAATTTGCAAACAATGTTTGAAATTTGGTGTAAAGCGTCTTATTATGCTTGATCACAGTGAATTTAACCTTTATAAAATAAATGAAATCACCAAAAGCAATAAGAAAAATGTTTTAAAGCTTTTAAGTGTTATTAATTTAAAAGATATTGAAGACGAAGTTTTTAAAGAGTTTGATATTGATATTGTTATTCATGCAGCAGCCTATAAGCATGTGCCTCTTTGTGAGTTTAACATAAAATCAGCCGTTAAAAACAATATTCTTGGTACAAAAAATATGATAGATTTAAGTAATAAATATAATATCAAGCGATTTGTTTTAATTTCAACAGATAAAGCCGTTCGTCCAACAAGTATAATGGGTACAACAAAGCGAATTTGTGAGCTTTATGCGCTAAATCAAAACTCAAAAACCGAATTTGTTGCAGTAAGATTTGGTAATGTTTTGGGAAGCAGTGGAAGTGTGATACCAAAATTTAAAGAACAAATTAAAAATGGTGAGAATTTAACTGTTACTCATCCTGATATAGTAAGATATTTTATGCTTGTAAGCGAGGCTTGTCAGCTTGTGCTTCAAGCCGCAAGTATTGCAAAAGGTGGTGAGCTTTTTGTTTTAGATATGGGAAAACAGGTTAAAATAGCTGATCTTGCTAAAAAGATGCTTGAACTTGCAAACAGAACTGATCTAAAGGTTGTATTTACAGGTCTTAGACCTGGTGAAAAACTCTATGAAGAACTTTTAATTGATGAAAATGACAAGCAGACCAAATTCGAATCTATTTTTGTAACAAATTCTAAAAAATATGACCTAAATTTATTGAATTTGCAAATTAATGAACTTTTAAATTTGGATGAAAAAGATATAGAGTCTAAACTTTGCGAAATAGTTCCTGAATTTTCTCACGCACTTAATAAAAAGGATTAGTATTTGATAATTAGAGAAATTGAAGAATTTAAACTAACAAAGTCTAAAATAAAAGCTTATCTTAGTTATATTTTCAGTCAAAATTTACCAAATTTTAGTGAAGATATAGATGAAGAAAAAATCTTAAAAAGTTGTAAAGATATCTCAGATGAACTTATGGGATATGATACTTTTTATATTTTAGATAAAAATGGCTATCAAATAAGTGATAATTTAGTTTTTTCTGTTAAGGGTGTAAAAAACACTTTTAAAGGTGAAGATAAAAGCACTAAGTCATATTATAAAAAGCTGTAAAAGAAAAAAAAGCTTATCTTTGTGAGCCATATCCTGACACTTTTGATAGCAAGCTTAAAGTTACTATGGCAGTTCCTATTTATTCGCAAAATAAGGAGCTTTTATACGTTGTTTGTTGTGATATTTTGCTTGAAGATATTTTATGAAGCAGCACAGCTTTTAAAAAACAGAAATGATCTTAAATTTATCTTTGTGGGAAATACTTACGAGGGAAATAAAAGCAGTGCCGATAAAAAATTTTTGGAAAATAAAAATTTGTGGAATTTATAGATAAAACATTTATAAAAGTTTATTATAATTTTGGCTTTAACTTAAAATTTAGGAGAAATGATGGGAGTATATGAATACGCTAAGATTGTTCATCTATTTTGTGCGATAATTTTCGTGGGATATCTATTTTTTGATGTTGTTGTTTTTAAAATGGCTTTAAAAAAAGTTGATAATCAAACTGGTGAAAAAATGAAAAAAGCTATCACTTCAAGTGGAGTGAAAATAATGCCATTTTGTGTTTTACTGCTACTTTTAACTGGTGGACTTATGATGACAAGATGGGTTGGAAGCAATGCTGGTGGATACTTTAACTCAAATTTACAGATATTTTTTATGATAAAAGTGCTTTTAGCATTTGTTATTTTTATCGCAGTTGCTACAAATTTAAGCTTTAAATTCATCCTTAAGCGCCCTAGCCCACTTGGAGATATACATCCTTTAGCGCTTATTTTATCGGCATTTATTGTTTTTTTAGCTGTATATTTTCAATATGCCGGATAAAAATTTGATGAGTTTTAAATTTAGATGCGAGTTTTATTAATTTTAATTCTCGTCACAGTTATATTTGGTCTTTTTTTGTTTTATTTTGTGTCTTTTAGGAAAGTAAAAGGCACAAAGTTAATTTTTTATCCAATAAAAATTTTCTCTTATTCACTTTCGCTTTTTATTTTTATACTTTTTACCTATGCTATTTATGATACAATCACTGAACCTCCTAGAATTTATCATGATAAATATATAAAATTAATTTTAGAAACACAAAAATACCAATTTTATGGTGCAACACTTAGAAATTTAGACTCAAAACATGGCAGAATTTACTCATACGAGGGTGAAATACAAATAAAATGTCTAGACAAAAATGATCCAAAATGCGAAAATGGATTTTTAAAACTAACGCCCGAAAAAGAAGAAGGCAAAAGATTTATTAAAGTTATTATACTCATAGGGGTAATGTTTTTCCCAATTTCACTTTTAGCGAATAAAGAAATAACTATTTATAATGGTAAAATTACGAAAAGCATGGAGTTTGGATTTTACAAAAAAAATTACACTATGAATTTAAAAGATATAACCATAAAAAAAGTAAAATCATGGTATGAGTTAATAGACAACTCAAATAACATGAAAATAACTATTTCAGTACCATATTCTAAAAAAGATTTAGATAAAATAGTTGGAATTATTCAAAGATTTCAAAATATTAAAAAATAAAATAAATCTCCAATTTTAGCCTATTTAAATCAAAATTTCGATAAAATATCGATTTTATGGAGAATAACTATGATAAATTTAAAACTAATAGAAACAAATTTTGATGAGTTTAATAAAAAACTCATCGCAAAAAAAGTAAGCAAAGAGGCATTAAAAGAGCTTTTAGCTGTTTATAACGACTTAAAAGCAAAAAAACTTGAGTTGGAAAATCTTCAAGCACTTCAAAACACAAAAAGTAAAGAAGTTGGCATAAAAGCAAGAAATGGTGAAGATATAACTGAACTTAAAAGTGAGCTTGAAGAAAATAAACAAAATATTCAAAAATTGCAAGAGATAGTAAATTCTATTCAAGAAAATCTAGATCAAAAAGCATCTCACATCCCAAACATAATAGATGATGATGTGCCTTTTGGAGAAGATGAAAACGAAAATGTTGAACTTAAAAAAGTTTTAGAAGTTCCTAATTTTACTTTTACTCCAAAACCTCATTATGAGCTTGGGGAAAAAAACAATAAAAGTAGATATAGAGGAATTTAAAAAGATATTTCCAGATATTAAAGAAATACTTTCAACTACTGAAACTAATCCATTCTTAGAAAAAAAAGTTATATTATCTCTTGCTTTAAAAGAATATAATTTTAATTATGATAAATTTACTTTTATAAAAGATGACATAGTTTATTTAGTAGATTTAGATAGATATAAAGCTGTTGCTTTAAATAGAGTACCTAATAATACTACACCTAACTCTCCTAATGGATCACTTACACCACCTATAGAACCTGCTCAATTAGATTTAAAGAAAGATTTAAATATTGACTTAGATGTTAATAATGTAATGGAAGAAACTATTTTTAAACCTTTGAGAGATAATTTAAAAGAAAAATATGATGTAGATTATTATGATAAAAATAAAAAAGTAGATGAAGAACAATTACACATAGATATTATAGATAAAGAAAAAGATTCTACAACTATTAAAGTAAGTGCTAAATATACTTGGATAGGTATGATGAAAACTGAAGAGGAAATTCAAAAAGAATTTTGGAGTAGCTTTTCAAGTAATAATATTCCTAAAAATATTGTCGAAAGTCTTCAAAATACTATTAAAGAAGCGTTATCTACTCCAATAGAAAAACATGATAGAGAATTTAGAATGAAATTCTATAAATATGCTCAATCTATGATAACTATAAAAGTACCTACTTATTTAATTACATATCTACAAAGAAAAGAAAAAGATCCTAATGGAATATACATAGAATATAAAGATATTTTAGGAATTAAAAAATTAGCTTATGTAGCTGATAAATACACTATAACAAGTGAAAAACTATTAGAAAGATTAAGTGCTGTATATCCTATAAAAGGATCTGAAATACCTAATGGTACTAAAAAACTAGGTGTAAAAGAACCTAAAGAGCATAAATATTGGAGATTAGCTTTAGAAAGAGCTAAATATAAGAGAAAATGGAAATTAAAATATTCTAAGAAAGAAAAAGAAGATAAAGATATTATAGAGCAACTTAATGATAGTGAAAATACTAAATATGCAGAGATTTATCAATGTGTTAATCTTCTTGGAGCTACTATAAAAGCTAATAGAAGTAATAGATTTTATGTACAGTATTTAAAAGCTGTTTTAAAGTATTTTGATAAATTATGTGATGGATTTAAACCATATAATGAAATTGAACCAGTTTATGGTGTAAGGAAACTGACAGAAGCAGAAAAAGCAGTTTATGAAAGATCTGGCACTTTACCAAATGGAGCATATCTTATAGGATATAAAACTTGTTACTATAGAGGGAGAACATAGAACTAGGTATGAGTATAGACCTATTTATGGAGTTAATTATTTAAAAGGATATAGAACTAAGTTTAAAACATTTAATACTCCATTATCAGCTAAAGAATATAAAAATAGACCTAATATAGCTTTTAGAATAGCTGGAGTAAAGAGATATGTAGCTAATAAAACATTTACAAAAGAATGTTTTACTGGAGTAGAACCTAATGCAAGTGGTTTATATCTTTATGTAAATGTTAAAGATTTTTCTAAATCTACTGTAGAAGAACAAAATCAAGGAATATATCACGGATATATTCAATATGGACTTAATCTAAGTATATTCTTTGAAGAATATAACTCTATTAATAAAAAACTTAAATTAGCTGGAATGAAAGTATTCGCTAGAACTACTACTTATTATTCTTTTTCTGATCCTTCTCCTATAATGCTTAGATTAGATATAAAAAAATATGAAAAAGAAAATGGTCATCAATGGTTTAATGATGGGAATATGACTATTAATGCTAGTTCTTTTGAATATACAAATACTAAAACTACTATAGAATGTATTAGGTAAAATATTAAATATTCTTTCTGATAGAGATATTAAAAAACAAAGTAATGATATGAATATGTTAGCTTCATTAGAATATGTTACTTATGAAATAGCTAGAGTAAACAATAATATGAATGCTAAAGATTCTAAAATTAAATTAGCAATGCAATCATTTATGGATAATGTTTTAAAACCTATTAATGATAAATGGTATGATAAAATAGGTAAATTATTTGCAGATTATAAAATATCTAAAGGTAAAACTTTTCAAGAAATCGATCCTAAAAAAGTAGGACATATTACATCATTAAAGAATATATTTAAAAATCTCTTTTTAATGTACAATGATAAAGATGCTCTAAATATATGGAGAGATTTAATGGCTGAAATATATCCTAATATATGGAGATATGGTGGTTCTATTCAGTCATTAATAGATGATTTTACAAAACCAGATGAATTTCAACGAAAAGCTCAAGAATTACAAGCTAAAAGTTCAAGAATAGATGCTTATAGAAATACTTTAAAATATCAACATAGCCAAGCTTTAAAAGAGATAATGAGTAAAGAATATTCTAAAGAAGAAGCTCAATCTTTTGGAAGAAGTATATTAGATACTGATCTAAGTGTTTTATCTATGGAAGAATTAAAAGAAGCTTTACAAGATCCTAAAGCTATGAGAGAAGCTTTATTTGATAAAGTAATTAAAGAAGCTAAAGAAACTTATAAAATAATTCCAGAAATGACTAAACATATAGATAAATATTTATCAATTAAAGCTATGGAATTAGCAGAATTTATGCTAACTGGTAAAAGTTTAGGTAATGGAATAGCTTTAAATGCTTACAGTATTTTAAATTTTGATGGATTAGATAAAGATAAAGTAATTACTTCTGGTTTTGATATATCTCAATCATTAATAGAAAATTATGATAAGTATATTACTTTACTAGCTTTAGAGAATATAAATAAAGGAGATTTTAATTTTCTAAAAGATACTTTTAATGATAGAAACGATGATGTAAAATATCTATTGAATACTCTTAAAAAGTATAAAGAACAATCAAGAGAAACTATTTTTAAATATAATCCTAGAAATGAATTAAAAGGATATTCTGCTGAAAACTATGAATCACAAGTTGATTTAAAAATAGATTATGTTAAAAATGCTGATAAATTAGCTTCTGAAGGATATATACTTGTAAATGAAAAATTAGACGATGGTAGAGGAATATTTCTTAATACTTGGAGTCCAGAAGTAAGTTACAATAGAACAGCTACAAGACTTATAAATAGTAATAGTAGAGGAACTACTTTTAAAGAAATATTAGAAATGGATATTGATAATTTCGGAGTAGATGAAGCTTCTCAAAGATTTAATGAGAAAACTGATAAGTTTAAAAATCAAGTATTTAAACAAAATTATGATTTATTATTTAAAGGAATAGATTATAGAAATAGAAATACTTTAGAATTAAATAACAATAATGAAAGTATAGTTCCTATTTATGCAGATTATGGTTATATTGATGATTTTAGATATGTAATGTCTAAAAAAAGTAAAGAAAAATACCTAGGTTTAGATAGAGATATTTTTGATACAGTAGGTTCAATGTATGGTATTATGGCTGATAAAGTATATTCTCAAGCACATAATAAACAAATTGCAGATTTAATCATTGAAGAATATGATAAAAGCTTTGATAAAACTAAACCACAAAGACCTATAGTTAGACTTTCTCCTAATTCTAAAGATCCTAAAATAAGAACTTTATATAGAATGATACCTTATGAAATGAGAGAAGAATTAAAAGCTTATTTTAAGAAAAATGATCCATTAAATGATAAAGAAAAAATAGAAATTCCTATTAGAGAAGATATGCTTGTTAGATTGTTTGGATTTAAGTCTTTAAGTATTACTAATAGTGAATTATATAAAAGCAGTAGAAATAGAGCAATGAAATTTACTTCTCAAATAGCAGAAGAAATATTAAAACTAGTTGCAATGAAAGATAAAGCTAAAATAGTTATTAAAACTCCAGCAGTATTTATGGGAAATATTATATCTAATGTTATGCAATGTGTTGTTCTTGGAGTTAATCCAATAGATAGTGTTAAGATGCAATTACAAGGTGTTAGATTTTTAAAAGATTATAGAAATGAAAGGGGTAAATTAATTAAATTGCAAATTAAAAAAGAAGCTGGGTATAATGTACAAGAAAGTATAGATGTAATAAAAGAGAATTTAAAAAAGAATCCAGTAACACCATTAATAGATGCTGGATTTTTACAAATATTGTTGAAGATCTGGAAACTAATGAAGATTCTAAATTAGAGAAATTTATTTTAAATAATACTTATGATAAGATGCCTTCAATACTACAAGATGTAATAGATATAACTAATATTAATAAAGGTACTAAAGCTTTTAAAGTATTACATGATATAACTCAATATTCAGATTTTGTAGCTAGATGGTGTGTATATCAAAATATGCTTAATCAAGGAATGAAATCAGAAGATATTATTCCAGTTCTTAGAGATAATTTTATAGACTATGATTTACCTACAAGTAAATGGATGAAGTTTTTACAAGATATAGGTGTATTTTATTTTATTAAATTTCCTACTAGAATGCAAAGAGTATTAAAAGAAAACTTAGAAAAACATCCATTAAATGTATTGCTTATGTTAGGAAGTACTGAATTAGCAGATCAAGCTTTTAACTTAGATATAGATAACTCTTATGAAGCTTTCTTACCTAGAAAAGCTGCTAATGGAGTTTTAGGAGCTTATGTAAATAATCCTATAGAACTTCTTGAAAATATGATGAATTTAGCATTTATGCCAGATGGTTTAGAGATATTAAGTGGTAAGGAAATTAAACTTTAATTATAAAAGACTAGATTTCATATCTAGTCTTTAAAATCCATCTAATTTATCTCTTATCCATTCATATACTCCATAAATGAATATAACTAATATTATAAAACCTAATAATATCTGCTTAGTGAATAAACTAAGTAATATTATTAAACCTATTCCAGTAAATCCTAGAAGTATTGCAATAATTGCTAAAAATATTTGTAACATTTAAGCCTTTTTTTAATTAATTTTTTGTATTGTAAAGTAGTTTAAGAACTACATAAGATGGTTTTTGGGAAAATTTAAGGAACATAAATTTTGAACCTTAAAGAGATGATTAGTAGTCTAAAACACTGATATATAGGCATTTAAGTAACCGCTTGGTCGCTGGTTCGAATCCAGCATCCGGAGCCACTGTTTTTTCAACACAATCAAATTTTAATCAATCATAAAAATATCAATAAAATACTTTCGAAATACATTTTAATACGCATTAAAGTAAAAATATTTATCTTTTTTGACTAAAATCATAACAAATTTTATTTTAAGGAGAAATAATGAGTAAAATTTTAGTGTCTTATGCTACAAAAGGTGGTGATACAAAGGAAGTTGCAGAGTTTATTGCCGATATTTTAAAAGCGGATGTAATTGAGGCGAAAAATCTTAATGAAAATGATTTAAACTCACATGATGGCTTTATTTTTGCCGCCTCTACACATGGTGACGGACAAATTTTTGCAAATTTTGACGATAAATTAGGACTTTTAAATCAAACCGATTTTAATGGAAGAAAAGTGGCTCTTGTCGGTGTAGGAAATCAAGAAAGACACGGAAATGACTTTTGTAGCGGGCTTAGCGCATTTTTGCCGGTGTTAAAAAAAGCAAAAATTATAGGTGCGACAGATGCAAACGGATATAAATTTAATTTTTCCCGTTCATTTATAAATGACAAATTTATCGGTCTTGTTGTTGATTTTAAAGGCGACAGCGATTGGAAAAGTCGTGCTGAAAAATGGGCCGAAAGCCTAAATTTCTAATTATTCTAATTAAAAATGGTGCTTTTGCACCATTTAAATATTTTTTGATACAATAACGAGATTTTTAATTAGAGAATTTTTTATGACTGCAAATAGAATAAAAAGTTAGAAATTTTATCTGTACAATTTACAGTTATTTTCAGTTTGACAATTACCGTATTAAATTTCAGCTTTTTTAATTATATTTATCAAAATTCGAATTTTATTTTTACTACAAAAATATTTATAGTATTTTTTACAATTTTACTTTTTGTTTTTAATCCATTTTTAACAAAAATTTTAGCAATTTTACTGCTGTTTTGTGGTACTGTTTGTGTATATTTTATGCAAAGTTATAATATTGTCATAGATGAAATAATAGTTGCAAGTGTCATAAATACGGATTTTACTGAAATAAAAAGCTTTTTAAATTTTAAAATAGTTTTGTTTAAATTTATTAAAATATTAACACAGATTAATACAAAATTTATGCAAAAAATTTTGTAAATCAACTCAAAATTTTAAGTTGTAAATTTAAAAATTTTATAAAAATAATAAGCCAAATCGTATAAAAAAATGCATAAAAATTTTCACCGCGTAGAGAATAATTTCAAATATTTACAAATTTTTTAATGATTGAAAATTTATGCCTTAAATTAAAATTTTTAAAATTTCAAGTATATTTTTAAAAAATCGGCAAGTTTTTAATATTTTTTTGACGTTGTTATATTTTATAAAAACAGTATTTTTGTTATTAAAATATAATCAAGCAACTTGATAATTAAATTTTGGCTTAAAATATTTTTATACTAAACTTATAGCAAAAATAGCGGGTTTTGGAAGTTTTTTTATACTTTCCTTTAAATTTAAATTTTCTTTTGCACCGACAATTTTTAAATTAAAATTATTATAGTTCAGAGCAAAAATTTTATCACTATTTTCATTAAGAATTCTCGCAAATTCAAGCAAAAAACTAAGCCAAATTACAATTTTCTCGCCTGGCAAAAGTTTTTTTATATCATTAAATTCCACGCCAAGCTCTTTTTTACCGTGAAGCGCTATAATTGCCGCTATAAGCACTTTTTCGTCATGTTTAAACCCATAATTTAAAGCATTCAATGCAAGATAACTTGCATGCAGATGTTTGGCATAAAATCCTACCTTAAGCCCTATTTCGCAAATTTTAGCGGCATTCGTAAGCAAATATTTGTATTTTTCATCAAGTTTATGCAGCGGACTTAAAATTTCAAATAAATTTTTAGCATATTTGGCGATATTATTGCTATTTTTTACGCTAAATCTATCTTGCAGACTTTTAAGGCTTGGGTTAAAATTCTCCGGCAAACGCGTGCCACGCCCTAAAATAGAGCTTAAAAACACTCCTTCTCGAACACCTGCTCCGCTTGTAATAATTTTTTTAGCGCCCAAAAAATCAGCTATTTGCCTAAAAATAAATACACCCTCACGAATAGTATCATATCGATCTTTTTTAATAGGAAATCTGTTTAAATCAATCGCTTTTGATCTTATAATCTGACTCATAAAATTTCTATAAGTATTATAATCATAAATAAAATTATGCACGATTTTTAGCGGATATTCCTGTAAATTCATAATGGCATTACTTAGTGCGCGTCCGCTTCCGCCGATTGCTATAAGATTTTCATTTTTAAAGTCAGTTGGAATTTTATCGATAAGCTCTTTAACAAAATCTTCAAGTCCGCTTAAATCTCTTTTATCAAAAAACAGCTCTTTTAAGCGGACAGTTCCTATATTTAATGAAATTTTATCTACTATTTTTTTATTTTTTATGCAAGCAAGTTCACTGGAACCTCCGCCTATGTCAAGCGTAGTGGCATCTGTAAAATTTGCAAGCAAATTTAACGCTGCAATAGCTCCGAAATTCGCTTCACTGGTGCCATCAATCACTCTTATGGAGATATTTGCGGCTTTTTTTACCATATTTATAAAAACGTTTTTATTCGGCGCGTCTCTTAACGCGGAAGTTCCGACACAAAGCACACGATTTGCGCGGTAGCTTTTTATAAGACTTTTAAACTCCAAAAATGCCTCCAAAGCATTTTGCATAGCAGGCATTTGAAGCATTCCGCCATTTTCATAAGCACCGTTTGCAAGACGAATTTTAAGTTTATGCTCGGCAAGAATATAAAATCCGAACCTGCTTGTGCGCTCAAAAATCGCAAGCCTCATGGAATTAGAACCAAGATCGATTACAGCAACTCTTTTAGGCATTATTTTCCCGCAAAATGGTCGTATTTATATTTCAGCTCTTCAAGCGTTTCGACATTATCCGGATCCGGCACGATGCACTCTACAGGGCACTCTACAATACAAGCAGGTTCAGAATAATCATTCACGCACTCACAGCATAAATCAGGATCTATGACATAAATTGGTTCATCCTCGTAAATAGCCCCGACAGGGCATTCGTCTTTGCATGCATCGCAGCAAATACAATCTTTTGTGATCATTAACGACATTTTTCCGCCTTTTGTAAAAATAAAGTTAGCTTATACTACAAATTAGCTTTATTTTATTTGAAATTCATCAAAATTTTGTATTTTTTTTGAATATCAAGGATTTAACCATAAAAAACAAAGCCACGTAGACATTTTTAATTTTGTTTTAAATAGTAAATAATTTTATTTTAAATATAAGTTTTCAACTTATTGAATTTTGCAGTTTAAAAGCTTAAAATTTATTAAAATTTTGACTTAATTTTTATTAATTTTAAGTCCGAATATGAAACAGTAAAAGTTTGGATACAAAACGCAGTAAAACTTGTCAAATTTTATTAAAATATAAAATTGCTTGAATTTTAAAAAGTTAATTGTTGAAAACTATTTTTTAGAGCATTTATTTTTATGTAAAAATTTATTTTTTTATATCCATCTCAAATGTAGCAATTACGCCTTTTTGATCATCTCTATTTTTTAAACTTACACTTCCGCCCATAGCTTGTGCGGCTCCTTTAGCCAAAAAAAGTCCAAGTCCGGCGCCGTCTTTTTTGCCGAAGCGCTTAAACGGCGCAAAATAATCTACGCTTTCGTCTATGCTCTCACCGTCATTTATAATACAAATTTTAAAATGTGAATTTTTTAAACAGGAAGTTATAACAATATCGCCTCCGGCGGGTGAAAATTTTATAGCATTTTGAACGAAATTTTGCATTATGTGCGTTAAAAGATTTGATTGCGCTGAAATTTTAAGACTATCTGGCTTAAAATCAGTGATAATATCTTTATCATCCATCCTTGCTAAAATTTTAAAATTATTTGTCGATTCACGTAAGAATTCAATAATGTCAATCTCTTTTAATTCTTCAAATTGAGCACCTTCCTGACGACCGATTTGTAAAATTTGACTTATCATTTTATTCATACTATCGATTGTAGCGTTATTTACTTTAAGAGCTTCAATATAGCGCGCATTATCTCGTTCCTTTATAAGTGTAACATCGTTTTTTGATTTCATCACGGCAAGCGGCGTTTTAAGTTCGTGCGCTATACCGATAAAAAGCTCTTTTTGATAGAGAACAAAAGTTTTAATTCTTTCTATTAAACGATTTATATTTTCCAATAAAGACCTGTATTCAAGTGGACACTCATCTTTTTCTACAGGACGTAAGAATTTTTCATCTATGCCGGCAAGCTTTGTATTTATTGTTTTTATAGGCATCAAAAGCATTTTAGATAAGAAAAACGCATAAAACAGAACAAGAAAAATCATCACTGTATTTACCATTATTATATCGGTTAAAATTTGTTTTACAATTTCATAATAAATAGTAATATCGGTTTTTAAGATTAAATTTCGGTTTGCACCGTAAGGATAATGTAAAACCAAAAATATTTTATCCGCAACTTTTTCTTTTGTAAATTCGGGTTTTTCCAATTTTTGTCCATCCTGAACGGAAGCGGTGAAATTTTTAAGATTTAATTTAACTAAAAATTCACTTAAATCTCCATTTGATGGATTTTTTTCTGAAATTTTATCAGCTGAAATCAGCATTTGTCTGACCACACTTTCATAAGTGGTAATCTTTATATAATGATAAAGCATGGTCGAAAATACAGCAATTAACATAGCAGAAGCTACGATTAATTGCGTGATAAATTTAAATCTTAAGCTTTTTTTGGAAAGCAAAATCTATAGCCTCTTCGGCGAACAGTTTCGATTGTAGAAATATTTAACGGTTTATCCATTTTTTGACGAATTTGATTTATTGCAACTTCAATAACATTCGGTGTAACAAGCTCGGGTTCTTCCCAAATCGCATCCAAAAGTTGTTCTTTGCTTACGATTTGATCGCTATGGCGCGCCAAATGTGTCAAAACTTCAAAAGGTTTGCCTTTTAACTCGATTTCTTGGTCTTTGTATATTATTTTTTCTTCATCCGGATCAATAACCAAATCATCTATTTTTATAACATTTGTGCCGCCAAATCTTAAACGAGCTTCCAAACGCGCAACCAGAATATCAAAATCAAACGGCTTTTTAATATAATCATCAGCTCCAGCACGAAGCGCTTTTATTTCTGTTTCTTTATCATCTTTGGCAGATATTATCACAACAGATGTGCGCGGTGATTTAGCTTTTATAGCTTCTATAAGTTCTATTCCGTTGCCATCAGGTAACATCAAATCGCTCAATACCAAATCGTAATTTCTAATACCTACATAATACTCAGCGTCTTTAAAACTTTCTGACGTGTCGGTTTGGTATCCGTATTCAGTTAAACCCTCAGCAATGGTTTTATTTAATGTAATTTCATCTTCAACGATTAAAATTCTCATTGTAATTCCTTGTGTAAAAATTTTGGCGTGATTGTATCATAATTTAAGCATAATTTCAAATTTTTTTAATAAAAATTTAATAAATAAAATATAAAAATTTTTAAATATAAGGTATTGTGTCTTTCGTGTCTGCGCCTTTAAAACCTTTAAGTCTTAAGCGGCAACTGTCACAAAATCCGCAAGCTTTATCTTCTCTTTCATAGCAACTCCACGTATGTTCTAGCGGCACACCGATTTCAAGAGCTTTTTTTACAATTTGAGTTTTACTTAAATGAACAAGCGGAATTTTTATTTCAAGTTTAAAATTTGGCGAAGTTCCTGCATTTATCGCACTTTCTATTTTTTTTATAAAATTTTCCGAGCAATCCGGATATCCGCTGCTGTCTTCTTCTACAACGCCGATAAAAAGTGCATCGGCGCCCTCTTTTTCAGCAAAAGCCGCCGCTACTGATAAAAAAATTCCGTTTCTGAAAGGAACATAAGTATTTGGAATTTCTCCGCTTTTTACGCCTGTTTTTTGTATAGTTAAATTTTTATCGGTTAAAGAGTTCGCTCCGATTTGCGCTATAAAACTTACATCCAAAATTTCACGACTTTTTACGCCCAAATCATCACAAATCAAATTAAAACACTCTCTTTCTTTCTTCATTGTTCGTTGATTGTAATCAAAATGCAAAGCCAAAATTTCATAGCCCTGCTCTTTTGCAATGAATGCAGCCGTTGAACTGTCCATTCCGCCGCTAATTACACAAACCGCTTTCATTTTTTATCCTTTTTTCGTAAAATTTTTGATAAAATTATATGAAATTTTATTTAAAAAAGGTATAAAATGGTTATTTGCGAAACGGAATTTCCACAAATTTTAAATGATATAAATAAATTTTTAGGCTCTTATAATGTTGAATTGGTTTTTGTAAACAGCGATGAAATGAAAGAACTTAATCTGACTGAACGAGGAATAGATAAAACAACCGATGTGCTTAGTTTTCCACTATTTTCAAAAATTGATAATTACGGCGATTTTCCGATAGGTTCGGTTGTTATAAATTTGGATTTGGCAAAGCGGAAAGCAAACGAGCTTGGACACAACGTAAATGATGAAATAGCACTGCTTTTTATGCACGGATTTTTGCATATACTTGGTTTTGATCACGAAACTGATAATGGAGAAATGCGTGAAAAAGAGCGCGAAATAATTGAAAATTTTAAACTTCCTAAAAGTTTAATTATAAGAAATGAAATTTAGATAAAAGGAGATAAAATGACTGATTTTGCACCGTTTATGATAAAACTTCAAAAGAACTTTCCGCTTGATAGTGACGATTACAGTATTATTTGCAAAGCTTTGCACGAAAAAGATTATGATATAGTTCAACTTGCAGGACTTTTGGTTTTAATAAGCGAAAAATCACTCTACCCTGATTCTCTTGCGGCATTTATTCAAAATATTCTTAAATATTCAAAAACATATAAAGATCCTACGCCTATGTTTGATATAGTAGGCACTGGTGGAGATCATCTAAAAACAATAAATATCTCAACTACAGTCGCTTTTATAGTGGCTGCTCTTGGAGTAAAAGTAGCAAAGCACGGAAATAAAGCAATTACAAGTCTTGCCGGAAGTAGCGATACATTAGGTGCTATCGGAGTGCCACTTATAAGCGATTTGGATTAAATTCGCAAAATTTTTCACAAAAAAGGACTTGCATTTTTTCACGCGGCACATTTTCATTCTATTACAAAAGAAGTTAAAGAGTGCAGAGAACGTCTTAAAATAGGAACCGTATTTAACGCCATAGGACCTCTTTTAAATCCGAATTCAGCACTCACAAATCAAATAATGGGAAATTATTTGGAAGAAGTCAATAAACTGATGGCTCAAACATTGCTAAAACTTGGCAGAAAACACGCTCTTGTAGTTCATGGAATGGATGGAATGGATGAGATTACGACTTGCGATGAGACATTAATTCACGAGCTTAAAGACGGAAAAATAATAGAATATAGAATTACACCTGAGCAGTTCGGTTTTAAAAGAGCATTTCACAGCGAAATTATGGGCGGAAGCAGTAAAGAAAATGCCGAAATTCTGGAAGCGACTTTGCGCGGAGAACTGACGGGTCCGAAATTTGACATAGTTTTATTAAACGCAATGTTTGCGATGTATTGTGCGGATAAAATTTCAAGTCCGGTATTGGCCAAACCTGTAATAATGAAAGCTTTAAAAAACGGCAAGGTTTGGGAATTTTATAAAAATTATTTAAAACAATAATTTAATAGCATTTTGTAAAAATACATTATGCTTATGTAAAATTTAATTAAATTTATAAAAAGCAGCTACGAGAAATTTAAAATATATAAATTTCAGCAATGCCGAAATTAATTTTTTTGGCTGAAAACTGAAATTTCAATTATTTAAATTTTCATATGAATTATAAAATAAGCAAAATTTAGGCACGTCATAAGTTTTTTAACAAAATTGGTAATTATTAAATTACTTATTATAAAAATTTAAAAATAGCATGATATAAAAAAGCTGTTTATTATATTTATTTATTAAAATTCGGCTTCAACAACTTAGTGAAATTTTTAATATAAACTTGATACAAACATTTGTTAAATTTGCTCTTTTTAAATCAAAACTGCAACTTTTTATACATTTAAATTTATTTAATCTGATTGCATTTATACATTTTATCGCTAATTTTTTAACATTAAAATTTCATATCTGTTTTGTTTCTGTAAATATTTTAGAAATTTTTACTATTTTTATAAAAACAAAAAAATTTTTAATTTTAAACTGTAAAATTTTCAAACTAACTATATTTATTTTTTTTATCTTTAGTTTTTAATTTTTAATAATTTAAATTAAAACTTATTTTACGTAATAAATAGTGAAAAATTGAAAAATACAAAAAATCGATATTTTAAGTATAAAGATAGTAAAAAAGATTTTTAAAAAGATATATAACTTCTTAAATTTAAAAAAGCCACGATAAAAATCAAAATCGTGGCTTTAAATAAATAATAGCGGCAAACAGATTACCAATCCATTCGTCTGCGCTTAATGCCATCTTTGTCAATTCCTTTAGGTTCATGCTTGAATTTATTTTCTTTATCTGCTCCGCTGAAACTTCCGACATAATCGCTATTTTCTTTGTTTGTTTCGACGCTTTTTTTAGAATCTATACCTTTTATAGAGCCTTCACCGCCCCAATTTCCATTTATAGAAAATACTTCTATATTAAATGCATTAAAATATTGAGGTCTAGCATTTTTACCTAGAAAATCACCTGAATTTATAAACAGATATCTATCATTTTCATTGGCGAATTCAAGCCAAGGACGCACCATAAATCTTATTTCTTTCTCACCTTTATCATTATCTTTGTCATATCCTATATTTATACTTTCTACACCTCTATTCATAATAGAATTAACAGTTACTAGAGATTCAGTGGCTCTTGGATTTTGATTGGTTTGAGGATTATTTGTAGTACGACCTGCCCAAGGATACTTTTCAAAAACATCAACATTGTTGTTATCAAAAATATTTACCATATATCTGTTTCCTATTTTTCCGCTTGTTGGAAAATTTCTATCAGCTGCCAATTCAGTAAATAGAGTATTTGTTACTCCATAGCCGGCAATTTTATTCGGTATGCCGGTGCAATTGTTAATTTTATTGCAAAATACGACAGAATATAAATTTTTTTCTAAACCGTCAGGATTTGTTTTTGTCTCAATCTCATATTTAACTCTATCATACGGATAATTTTTTTCTCCACCATGTTTTAATGAAACTATACCCGGTTTTATGGCATCATCCAAATGTAAAGCTCCATATACAAACAGCGCATAAGGTTGATTTTGTCTTAAAAATTCAGTTTTTGCAATATTCTTGCTTGCAGCTTTTTCGCAAGCTACAGGACTTGCAGGGCATGCTGTTCTGAAATATTGTTGTGCATATGCACCGAGTGACATAGATGATATCTCGGCTCCTTTGCCTATCTTTATACTTTCATAACCGTTGCTTTTATCGAAAGGCGCACCTGTAAAAGTACCCGGACTGCTGATAAGCTTATTCTTATCTATATTTACTAAATCATAGTCAGTATCAAAACTTGGCGTTTTTAATCTATCCGCGATGTGTAAATTTTCCAAAGCAAAATCTTCAATAGTCAAAAATACAGGGAATTGCCCGTCAAAGTTATTTTTTTCTACTTTTTGCGGTCTATCAAAATTCATATAAACAACAGGTTTATTGTTTATAACACCATTATTAAAAGCACGAGCCAAAATGGTATAATCACTGCTTTTGTTACTATAAATACCACTGGCATTTGCAGTTCTGAAAGAATTGATATTAAAATTATTTGTCAAAGAATCTGAATAATAACTTATAGCATTTTGGATAGGATATGCGAAAGGTTTAGACTCTGCAGGAAAATTGCTTTGTAAAATATTTGATTTATTTACTCTGCTTACGCTCATCATACAACGAATATCAAAATTTCCTGTTTTTTCGCACTCTTCTTTACTCATTTGTGTAAAATTCGGTGTTGTTATATTCAAGCAATTTCCTATGCCGTCATAACCGTAACAAATAGTTTGATTTCTGGATACTTGTGTAGTTAAACCGGCATTAGCCGTATGTCTGTCATCGTTTACATCCGCAAAAGGATCAAATAATAAGCTGAAATTTATATTATTTGAAAAACCGCACCTTGGAACATCATAAGGAATATCGGCTGTAGAACCGCTCAATACATGTCCTCGAATTACTGTGCCATCATATAACGAAGCAAGCGTAACTCCGTTCGCATCTATACTGTCAAAAACATTGTCATCTATAAGTGCCATAGCAAATATATTTAAATTTGCAAGTTGTGTATTTTCGGCGTCAACGACGGCATTATTAACAGATGAAATATCTTTTCTGTCGTAATCAAATGTCTTTAGTTCTGTAAAAGGTTCATTATAATATGTAAAACCTTTTGTGTTAGGAATACTATTTTTATTTTGCAAATCACTTATAGAAACATCAATCTTCTTCGGTTGATATCTAAGCACAAGGAATTTATTGTCTGCCATAGTGGTATCACAACCTACCATACCAGGTTTTATGTAACCATTTTCGTCGCTTGCTTTCGTGTGAGCATTGCTTGTAGAATTCAATACACAAAGCGGTCCTCTATCAGGGCGTCTTTTATTAGTACTTATAGATTTTATCCATTGTTGATCCTGCCTTGTAAATGTATTATCTACTATATTTACTTTTACATCGCCGACATTGAAATAATTAAACATTTCGTCTTTAAGGTCTTTCGCATCAGTACCATTACTTTTTCCGTCTCTACTAGCACTTGGAATACTGATAAATCCAGGTCTGCTGTCTCTTGATGATACTCCACCGTTTATTTGATCAAGTAGATATCTCCAACTTCGATTTATTCGGGCTTTCTTTTTTTCAGCGTTAGATACCTGTCCATCATCATCGATTGAACTTTGTAAATTTCTAAGGTCAAATTGAATTTTTAAAGGAACGCCGTTTATATCCCAAATTCTTGAACCAAGAACTGTATCGCCGCCAAAACGATATCTATCAGCACAATCGGCTTTGACATTTAAATCTATTCCACTGCCTTCATATTTGTACTTTCTGCCGTTAAATTTAAAATTCCTATATTGTATAGCTTTATTGCAACTATCATTTGAAAGTCCTTTACTGCTTATAACATTCACTCTTCCGTCTTTAAGACCGTAAAATGCCGTAGAATCCATATGTTTTACACATTCGTTTGAAATAAAAGGCACAAGAGCATTTTTATCTTCTATAATGACATCATCATTAACGACATCTTTTGTAATCTTGGTTGTTTCAAGCTTTCCTGTTTTTGTATTTATGATTTTTTTATACTTACCAAAATCACTTAAATCCAAACCGCCACGTAAACTGATTCTATTGTTGAAATCACCGCCGAATATATGATAATAATTTACAACAGGGTTATTAAGATAACTTTGCGGATAAATTTTATACATCACATCTTTGTTTTCCTTATAATCTCCTGCTATTCTTAAAATTTTATCATTGCTTATGGCATTATTTCCTCTTGTTATATCGCCTGTTCCGCTAAAATTTACCAACTTGGCAAATTTGTCAAAACCGTTTAAAGCTGTTTTATACATTTCGTCCGTAACTTTTTTTCCTGTAGGTTTTACTATCGTAAAACTTGCAGGTCGAACGGTAAAAAATGTAGATTTGCAAACTCTGAACACGCCGTCATCACTAACAGGAACACCAAGTGCATCCTGGATTTGTTGAATCTTATCTATTTTATTCAATGCATTTTCAAGCTCAGTTTTTTCAGCGTCTGTTATAGTTTTGTCAGCTTTCTTTTTTTGTAAGTCCTGTATAGTCGTAAAAATAGATCCGACTCCACTACCGATACCGAATTCTTTAGACGGTTTGTATGACACCATGAAAGTAACTCTGTCAAAAGCATCAGGCAAACTTACCGAAAACGGCTCAAACAATACCTTATTTTTATCTATGGTGCCTATGCGATAATCTATAGTATCATACTTATCACATTTATCATCTGTAAGATTTTTGCTTACACAAAATTTTACTTTATCTTTATCTTTAAGATTTTTACAATAAACGCCATTCTTATCAGCATATGATTTAGCCGCATCAAGTGTGACTACAGACACATATACATCGCCGTCAAAAGGCATTTTTGTAAATTGATTTGTAAGTCCTGTAAAATTGCCGTTAGCATCTTTTTCAAAGAAGTCTCCGAAATCTACTCCTTTATCAGCTTCAGTTTTAATCTTTTCTGCATCGTAAATTAAACAATTTCCAGTTACTCCGTCGAATAAAGAACATAATTCATCGAAATTTCTGCTTGCATATAAATTCGGTGAAAATACAAGATTTACTCTAAAAGGCAACTCAGCGACTTGAGTATAAAGTCTCTCGTCCTGCTCTAAAGCTATATTGCCATCTTTAGGGCGCAATGCTTCTGATACATTTTGATTAACTATTTTTAAACCGTCCAGCGGCAAAATAGTATTTACATTTTTTCTAGTTTCTTTTTCATAATCACTATCTACATCACATCTCTTTATCTTTACAGGGTGCTTTCTCAAATCGGCTATAATTTCACCACCATCATTTTTTACTACATATCCGACTTTGTATTCTATAGCACTTAATTTAAATGAATTTCCAACTGTAGCATTAAACTCGGCAAAAGCTGCATAGTTTGTTTTATCAAACCTTGTGAAATCTCCGCCGTTAGGTATACCGCCTATAATATCTCCTGCACCTTTTCCAAGATACAATCTAGGCGAACGATCTCTATAATCCATATATTGTACCTGATCCGCTTTTATAGCTCCGCCTGTTCTTAGAATATTATCATAATACCCCGTTTCATTATCACGCAAATATACCGTATTTTTATTTTCATATATATCTGTAGAATTATGCATATTATCTATACCTACTGAATTCTTTGTATAGGTATTATCCTTAGTATCTACAGTTATAACGACACTTTGCGCTGCTGTTTCATTTTTGGCCTGATTTAAAAATATTGTTCTGTAGTAAAGCTCTTGACCGGCTATAACAGTTTTTCTTTCCTGCCTTATATCTTTTATCTTTTCTACAGGATCCGGCTTTTTAACTATATCTTTAATAGAAGTCTCGGCTGCTTCTTCTTCAGTTACCTCATCTTTATCGCCATCATATTTATACTTATACCAGTTAAACCAGCCTTTGGCATCATAAACTCTATCTATATAACAAAGTTCAGGAACATATATATCTGTTGAAAAAGCAACGACACTAGGTATAAATACATCAGCTGCAGACCAATTACCGCTACTAACCCAATATGTCATTACTTTTAAATTTATTCCTGTATTATTTCTTTTCATTATGCCAAGTCCGTTCAGATTGTATGTATCTATATCAAAACCAAGCTCCCCTTTTTGCCCTACTATCTCACTGAATTTATAATCGCAGGAATCTGTTGAAGCCCCTCCTGCACAATCTACTATCAAATCGTTTGTTGTTCCGTTAAGTTGTCCTTTACCGTCAAAATAATTAACTAGTGTATTATCATTATTAAACATAGAAGGATTTGCTTCATTATACAAATTTTTATAGCTGTATTCATTTTCATCCATTGATTTGGCGGCAACCATTTCACCGGTATTTTCTTTACTTCCACTTGATCCGTATATACTTAATTTTGTATTATATTTATCTGCAAAAGGAGTGAAGAAACCGTCAAAAGTCATAGTCAAAGTACTTTTTGCGGTAACTTTATTTATATCATTGGTAGCATACTGATTGCCATTACCCGAAGTAAAACTAAGTAAATTACCACCGCTCGGTGCCGATTGTAGACCCAAGCCTTTATATATTACAACGCTTCTAGGTTTATAATAAGCATAATAATCTTCACCTTTTGATGGGGCATCATTACCTTTATCATATACAATTACCAAAGCCCAGTTGCCATATTTACCTCTTATGATATTACCACCAGGCGACACGGCACCACCTGTCAGCAAACTCATTCCTGAAGTAGGACCTGTTGAAAATAATATATCTCCTGCTGTAAAATCAAATTCAGCTTCTTTATTTGTTGCTGAATTTTCTATTTTAGCTTTTACATATTCTCTGATTTCGTTTACTATATCCACAGAAGCCGTATATGAAAAATTCCAACCACCGCAGTCATCCGTAGAACCGAAATAATATGTCTGTTTATTCGGTCTTGACACAAAATCCGTGCTTTTGATATTTTCGTTAGCTATTCTAAATTTTGCACTGTCATAACCTTTTATTTCACCTAAAAGATAATTTTTAAAATCTAAATATCTATCAGACGGATTGCTACCGCAATTCGTCCAACTATTACTTCTGTTTCTTCCTTCTTGTAATAATCCGCTCCAAAACAATTTTGCATATTTTATATCTTTTGCTTTGATATTCGGTGGAAGTTTTATTTTGGCACGACTGCTATTTGTTCTAAATCCGGTATCTTCTCTTAAATTTCCCATATTTGCTCTATCGAAATTTACGCCGTTAGAGCTATTTACACGATTTCCTATTATTACATAGTTTCCATTTATACTGGCTCTATCAAAATATCCGCCTGTATCGTCTTTCATAGTTACATATTGTATAGTATCATTGCTCGGGTCATTATCACCTTTATCATCCACTTGAAAATCAACATTTGTGATATATTTAAATCTGGCAGGATACGCATTGCCAAAAGGTTCACTCTTTTCTTTGACTTCAACATCTTCAGGCTTTATCAAACCCGTCTGATCGGTACCTCCATTTACATCTGTTCCACCACTATTATGATCGGGTGTTTTATCAGGAGTAAATTTAAGCTCTATAAATCGCATATCTACGTCATTATTTGTATTGTCAAAATATATATAATAATCCTCGCCCTCTGTTACCATTAAATTCTTAAGATTACTTGTAGCCGGGCAACTTTCATAATCATTTAAACCAGGATTTTTAGTTGTTATATATAAATTAACATCATTTGCTTCAGCGCCTTGTTTTCCATCTTCAAATTTAAAAGCCTTAACTTCGATGGTTCCGTTACTATCTGCATGATATTTGAAAAAATGTTCTCTTTCAAATTTAAACGGACTGCTCTTGTCTGTTTGAAAATCATATATTCCACTAAAAATATATGCATTTCGTGTTTTATCATAGTTTGCAACAACTCCTGAAGTAGATATGCCTGCTCTTCTGAAAGTTTCAAAACATTTTTTGTTGTTATCTAAATTTGAATTAACTGTGATTTTAATATCATCTCCGCCGGTAGAACTGCCTGATATAGGTATGTAGATTTGTTTATCATAATTCTTTATTGAGTTCATACTGAATTTTAAACTTGTTAATGAAGCAGGTGAACATTCAGTATCATTCAATTTAAAATCACCGAATTTTATTTGACCATTCGGCGATGTTATTTCTATAACGGAACTATCATTTTTAACTTGAGATAAATCAAGCGTTATATAAGACAATTTATAATTTACTTTTTTATATTCTACGCCATCTATAATTCTATTCAGTGATAAAATTTTTGTATCATTGCTGATTAAAGCTGTTGAGAGCGCATTTGAACATAAATCGGTATCATTCCAATTCGCTTCATCCGTATTTGCAGGAGAATTCGGCGATTTAAATTTTATTTGAATATGTTTATCCGTTTTGCTGATACTTCCGCCGAAAGGAATATATAAATCGCCTTTGAAATTTTGTAAAAACGTATATGAAACACTCTTTTGTGAAGCATTTTTACAATTATCTTCATTTTGTGTGCTTATGTCTCCAAATTTTATAGCATTTGTAGGACTTGATACCGTCATACTGAAATCTTTAGCTATCGTATTCGGAATAGAAATTTTCAAATAGTTTGAATCAAAATTGATTGTTTTGTTATCATCTGATATCAATTCAACATATTTTGTTATATCATTTGTAATTCTATCTTTAATTATATAAGGTTTTATTGCGCATATATTTTTTATATCGGCATAAATATTATATTCACTTGTAGCACCGCTTACATATACATAATAAATTTCACCTTTTTTTGCATTATCAAAAGAATCACTGCTTTTTACAGGTTCTACAGGACACACGGCGCCTGCGACAGGTCCTGTTTTACTTATAGATACTTTTACATTTGAATTATCAGTGCCTACACTTAAATTACCGTTTGAATCAGGAATTATTCTAAAGTATCCGTTCATAGTATTTGTAGTTTTTATTTCTTTACAAAAACCATGATCACAATTTGGCGCGTTGTCTGTAGATACGGTAGAAGGTATTCCTATCATATCTTTACAACTTGAAACTCCTGGATTACCGCCTGGTGAGCCTTTTGGAATCAAGTCCAAAGCATAGTGATATCTTCCGTTATCAGCATAATTCATAAGTACATAATATGTCTCGCCTTGCTTTACTTCATATTCAGTAACTTCATGTCTGATAGGACAACGATTGCCCGTAGGAGCAATTTGCGTTATTTCAAATCTCGTATTTTTTGTAGCCTGATCCAAATTTTTTGCTACAAGTTTTCCATCAGAAAAAGGTTTTAATTTAATGTAACCGTTTGGTAAATATCGATTTGCAGGCAACCACGATTCAAAATTCATACAAAATGCGTGAGGTCCGTCATTACAATCAGGCCAATTAAGATCTGACTTGAAATTTGTAAATTCTTTCATCAAATCACATTGTTTATCTTCATCAGGCACAATAACATTGCCACTATTACTATAAGGGAATTTCGGAATTATTCTTCCATTATTTACATCATTTTTACCGGCAATTTTCTTGAAATATATATAATAATCCTCTCCGTTTTCAAGTTCTATAGTTCTTCCTACATCCAATTTATAATATGACATAGAGTTAGCCATATCACAATTTGAAACATAATTTTTAAGTATAGCCACTTCTATATTGTCAAATTTCGGAAAATACATTGTTCCGTTTTGATTTGGTCTATAATAATAAAAAGTGAGATTATTTGAATCCGCATTGATTATATTTTCCTGTCCCGGTTTTAACTCACCGCCGTTGCCGCCTTGTTTGCATGTGATATATCCTGCAGTATTCGGTATAAATTTAATCTTTGCATTATAATTAAAACCTTCCGTTCCCGGGACCATATAGATATAGTAAATTTTGTCTTTTTCGACATCAAATTTGGCGTCTGAAAGTAACGGATCTTTCGCTTTATTTTGCATATTAGTACAATCGCCATTTGTTTGGCTGACACCTATCTTCCAATTAACAGGAACAGGATGAGAATTGGTAATTTGCAATGTAATCCTGCCTGTATTTTCCGCCTTGTAAGTGAGATAATACACATTACTATTTGCAGCATAACCGCTGACGGTTTTTCCGTTTTGCAGATTAAATTGGTTTGGTTTTAGTCCTACACAAGCGCCATATGCCATACTTCCACAAAGAAATAAACCGAGTAAAATAATTTTAAGAAATTTCATTTAAAACCCCTTATAGTTGCAAATACTTATATATTTACAAATTTTTTCTATAATTTTACTATAATTTTACTTTGAATTCAATAATCTTATGTGAAATTGTAAATTTTTATTAAATAGCCGAAATTTTAATAATTACGATTTTAGTGTTTCGTTTTTCTATGTTCCGTTTTGTTCGAAAAATCAACATACAAATTTAATACCGAAACAAAAAGAGTTAAAATAGCAGGTCCAAGTATCATACCCCAAAAACCGAAAGTGCCGATTCCTGCCAACATCGCGAAAAAAATCAGAATTTCATTAATATTCGCCGGATTATCTACAAGTTTTGAATTTATAAAACGAATAATTACAGGCTTTATAAAATTATCCGCGATAGTGGAAATAACTATAATACTGTAAAGTGAAATAATCACAGCCGCACTAAAATTGCCGTTTGCAAGCTCATAAAGTCCAAGCGGAGCCCAACACAAAGCACCGCCGATAATAGGTATAAGCGAACAGAACGCATATAAAATCGCAAAAAATATCATATCAAATCCGTAAATTGCGGCAATGATTGAGAATAAAAAACCTTGCAAAACGGCGTTTAAAATAGTAGAATAAAACACAACGCTCATTGTATTTGAAGTTTGCTTAAACATATAGTCAAGTTCATTTTCGGCGATAGGAATACTTTTTTTAAAAAAATTTAAAATGTCTCTTCCATAAAGATTGGTAAAAAAGTAAAAAATAATTATCAAAAACATCTGCAAAGCAAAATTCGCACTGCTTTTTGCTATACCTGAAGCATAGCTTAAAATTTGTTTTATAATTCCTTCAAAATTCAAATTTGCAATGAAACTTTTTATATCAGGTTCAAAGTTTTTAGCAAAATTCGGTAATGAAAATTCATAATTTTTAATATAGCTTAAAGTCTTGTCAAGCAAAGCTACATCTATATTTGCAAGACTTTTTGCAATTTCCGCAATCGCATAAATAAAAGGCACAAAAAATAATACGCATAAAATAACTGTCGTAAGCACAGCCGAAACGATTTGACGATTTTTGGTAAATTTTAAAATTTTTTCATTTAATCCGGCAGTAGAAACCGCTATAAGTACACCGATTGAAATCGCCAGCAAAAAACTTTGAAAAAGATAGATTACCCAACCGAGCATAATCAAAATCACGCCGCTTAAAAAAATTTTACTGGTCTTCATCAAATAGTCCTTTTTGTGTCATTTTGTATTTTATTCCTAAAATTTCGCAACTTTTTGCAGTTATTATACGACCTTTTGCAGTTCTTTCTATATAACCGTTTGCAAGTAAATATGGCTCTATTACATCTTCAATCGTGCCTTCATCTTCACTTAAAGCTGCGGAAATCGTAGAAAGACCGAGTGCACGATTTTTAGTAGAACCTAAAATTTCCAAATATTTCAAATCCATCTCATCAAAACCTAAATCATTCACGCCAAGCGCGTCAAGACTTGATTTTGCGCGATTTTCATTTATGATATTTTCATTATTCACTTCAGCGAAATCTCTTATTCTTTTTAATAATCTAAGAGCTATGCGAGGTGTGCCGCGACTTCTTTTGGCAATCTGTAAAGCTGCGTTTTTTTCGCACTCCTTATTAAGTTTTACAGCTGCGATCTGAACTATTTTGGCAAGTTCATCCGATGTATAAAAATTTAAACGGAATTGCATTCCGAAGCGATCTCTTAAAGGCGCAGAAATCATTCCGGCACGCGTTGTTGCACCGATTAATGTAAATTTCGGTATGTCGATTTTAATCGTTTGCGCCGCAGGACCCGAACCTATAATAATATCAAGTCTGAAATCTTCCATAGCCGAATAAAGCACCTCTTCTATAGCCGAACTTAAACGATGAATTTCATCGATAAAAAGAACGTCGTTTTCTTCAAGATTTGTTAAAATCGCAGCCAAATCACCGCTTTTTTCTATCATTGGCGCGGCCGTAATTTTTATACTGACTCCCATTTCATTTGCGATTATGTGAGCAAGAGTAGTTTTTCCAAGTCCTGGAGGACCGTAAAAAAGAACATGATCAAGGCATTCTGCGCGCTTTTTTGCAGCGGCGATAAAAACTTTTAAATTTTCTTTGATTTTACTTTGACCGATATAATCATCGAAACTCGTAGGACGAAGCGAAGTTTCTATTTCTTCTTCAAAATCGGCTTTTTCTATTTCTACAATTCTATCCATTTTAACTATTTATGCGCTTTCTTAAATTCATCGTCTGTTATTTGTTTATAGTAATCGCAAGCATTTTTATTACCAAGCTCGCAAGCTTTTTTAAAAAGTTTTTGCGCTTCATTGAAATTATTTCTATTCGCCTCACTGACACCAAAATTCAGACACGCGAAACCATCTTCATAAATACAGCCTTTTTTATAAAATTCAATCGCTTTTAATTCATCTTTGGCGACTCCATCGCCGTTTTCATATTGATACCCAAGATTTGCACACGAAAAACCGTCTTTCAGCTCGCAACCTTTAGCAAAAATTTCAGCTGCTTTACTAAAATTTTGATTTTTAAAATAAGTGATGGCTAAATTTTTACAACCTAGCCAATCTTCACCGAAACAAGCCTTTTCATAGAATTTTTTTGCTTTGTTTTTATCGGCTTTGACACCAAGTCCATTATCATATAAAAAACCTATATTTACACAACTTCTCATATCTTTATCATCGCAAAGATCGCCCCAAATTTTAACAGCTTCATCATATTTTTTTTCGCTATATTTAACAAAACCGTCATTATACTTTTTTTCGTCGCTATGTACATAAGAATCTTTTTGTGTAAGAAAATCTGTAAAATTTTTAGAAGTATTATCTGTAAAAGCACATAATTTCAGCACGCATATTGCTAAAATTATAAAAATTTTTTTCATCTTTTTCCCTTTTTAAATTTTAGAATACTATATTACCTAAAATTTTATTAAACTTCGCCACTATTTGCAAAAACAAATCAATTATTGATTAAAAATAATTACTCTTTATATTCAAATTCCTTGCTTGGAAAAATGCTGTTTCGTACTTCATCAGCATAGTTTTGAACTGCTTTTTTTACAATAGAGGCGCCATCTAAATAAGTTTTGGCGAATTTTGGATGAAATTCTTCGAAAAATCCAAGCATATCGGACCATACAAGCACTTGCCCATCGACATTTACACCGCTTCCTATGCCTATTACCGGCACTTGCACAGATTTAGCAATTTTTTCGGCAACACTGCTTAAAGTGCCTTCAACAACAATAGCAAAAACTCCCGCTTTTTCAAGTGCTTTTGCATCCGTAATTAAAGCCGAAATTTCAGCCTCACCGCCACGACCTTTTACTTTATATCCGCCTTCAAATCTTACCATTTGCGGTTTTAAACCGATATGTCCGCAAACTGCGATAGCATTTTTTGTTAAATGAAAAATCAAATCCGCTTTATCTGCTCCGCCTTCTATTTTTATAGCATCGCAACCGCTTTTTTTATATGCTTTTATAGAATTTTTCAATGCAGTTTTTTTATCCGAAACGGCGCCAAAAGGCATATCTAAAATAACCATAGCATGTTTTGCACCATTTTTAACGGCTCTTGTATGATAAATCATCTCACGCATACCGATATTTATAGTATCTTTTTGACCGTTAAAACTCATATTTAAACTGTCACCTACTAAAATAATATCCACATATTCATCAAAAAGTTTCGCAAACAACGCATCATAAGCTGTTATCATAACTATTTTTTCCATATTTTTTTTAGCAATAATTGCATTGGGTGTTATTGTTTTCATTTTTACTCCTAAATTTATTAGGAGATTTTAGCTAAAAAAGTCTTAAAAATTTGACAATTTTTTGTATTTTAAGTAAAATCGCAAACTTTTCAATGGGGGTGACTTGGTTTCGACAGGAGCAGATAGGTCACGGTGGCATGTCGCTGCGGAATCAGCGTAAAAATTCCAAACTAAATTTAAACGCAAATAACGCGAAATTCGCTCCTGCTTACGCTAAAATAGCGTAAGTTCAGTTGAGCCTTGCTGCTGCTGATGCTGTTTAGGTAGCGTGCGAGTAATTTAAACAGCTTGGTTTTGCGCTTTGGCTAAGTGCAAACTGAAATTTTTGCCTTTGCTTGCAAATTTTACTTTGGAAAGCAAGTAATTTGTAAGCGAGATTTTTCGCTTTCACTAAACATGTAGAGGCTTTGGTCATTTGTTTTTGGACTGCGGTTCAATCCCGCACACCTCCACCATTATATTTTTTAGATACTCCGATTTAGGGCTTTTCAAATAGATTTTTTTAAAAAAAATGTAACAACATATTTATAATAATTGTGTGTTTATTGTAATTAATAGCAATAAGTGCAAACGCTGACAGTTCATAAAGTTTAACATCAATTTTAAATTTTCGTGATTATATGATTTTATCTTTAAAGGTCATTAGCTCTTCGAACTTATTGTAAAAACAAAAAGCCATAGTTTAAACTATGGCTAAATGACACGAAAAAATTGTAACTCTACAATTTCCATAAAATTATAATATTTATTGAAAACAAATTTATAACAAAAGAAATATAAAAATTTAAATAAAATTATAAAATGTAAAATTTGCTGTAAAAAATTTATTTTCACGTTTATTTAATTCAATATTTTATCTATATTTTTATATACATTTACAGCACTAATTACAGAAAATTTTAAAACAAAAAAATAAATTTATAAAATTAACTGCCGAATAATTTAATTTATTTTCCCCAAATTTTTTAAAATTTTGTTGATTTTTTATTTAAAAATCTATAATTTATTGCTATAATAGCGAAATTTCAATTTTATAAGGATAAAAAATGAAAAAATTATTTTTCACTGCTGTTTTGCTTCTTTTCGGCATAAATGTAGCAAATGCCGATGTAGCAGCAAATCAAGAACTTTACGCTGCATCAAATGTAATCAGTTCATTTGCACATGACAACAATTTCTCAATTCCTGCAGATAAAGTATTAAATGCTAAAGCGGTTGCAATTTTAACGGATGTAAAAAGAAGTGCAGCTGTAGTTTCAACTCAATACGGAGATGGAGTTTTCAGTGTAAAAGATGAAAACGGAAACTGGTCTGCACCTCTTTTTATAAAATACCGCGGCTTTGGAGTTGGAGTTCAGGCAGGATATGAAACAAGTGATATTGTAATGTTGTTTCAAACAACAAAATCTTATCAAGATATATTTAACGGTACCGACACACTTGAACTTAATGTAGCAGGAAGCGTTGTAGAAGGTAAAAGAGGAGGAGCGGCTACAGATTTACCTGATATTTCAGCCTGGATTGTAAGTCCCGGAGAAGTAACAGGAGTTTATCTTGGTGTATCTCTTGATATAGGAAGAATTACAATTGATGATCAGCTTACAAATGATTTTTATGATAGAATTTATGATTATGAAGATATCTTAAACGATTCTCCAAGAGATAACAAATACTCTAAAATTTTCAAATCTACTCTTAAAAAATATTTGAATGACAACAGATATTACGGAAAAATTCAAAATAAACCTGCAGGCTGGCCGAAAACAGTTAGCGTTAAGGGTAAATAATTTAATATAAGTTGAGCTAAAAAATTTTAAGCTCAACTTTTAATTTTTAAAAATTAAAATAATGTAATTTTTTACAATCGCCCACTTTATATTTTCAACAAAATTTTAAATAATTTATTTTTTATCGTCTAATTTTAATTTCGGATTCCAATACAACGATTTTGAAATTTTACGGAACTTGAAATTTGCGTTCAAATCATTTGATGTTTTATAGGTCAGTACCAAATCATCTTTGTTTTCACAAGATGCTGTGATTTTATAATTTGCTGAATATGGAAGTTTAAAAGCCGTTTTTTCAAGCAAAGCTGAATTTTCATCTAAAATTTCAATATCAGCTTTATTACCGTTTAATTTAACACTACCGGGGATAATCAAAACATCTTTCGGATAAACGCTAAGAAGCAGAATTTCATCCTCTTTTTCGTTTCGAACCTCGTTAAATACAGGATTTAAATACGAAGCGATAGCCAAATATCTATTTCCCGCTTTTGTTGATTCAAATTTTTGAGTATAAGCCATAAATTCGTTTTTAAGTGGCTCATGGGCCACTTTTTCAGTACTGCAAGCCGTAAAAATGCAAGCTGAAATTACGCAAAATATTAAATTTTTCATCCAATTTCCTTTTAAAATTTCGCAAAATTGTATCAAAATTCAGTTTTTAAAAGGCTAAATTTGATATAATCCGAAAATTTAAGGAAAGATATTTATGAAAAGACTTGCAGTTGCATTTTCAGGTCCGTCAAACAGCGGCAAAACCACTTTAATAAGAAAAGTAGCAAAAAACTTTATAGACTTAGGATACAAGGTTGTAATAATAAAACACGATCCAAAAGACAAAGCAAGTTTTGATGTCGAAGGAAAAGATAGTTTTAAATTTAGCGAAATCGGCGCTGATGTGGTTGTGATGAGTCCAAAAAGAACAACATATTTTTGTAAAGAATATATGGAGTTAAGCTCGGTTATTTCAATGATTGCGGAGTTTGATTATCTTCTGGTTGAAGGACTAAAAACGCTTCCACTTCCTAGAATTAGCGTATTTCGCGATAAAATAGATGAGAGTTATTTGCCGTTTTCAAATGCAATTGCTACTGATTTAAACGGTGATTTCGGTATAAAAAATTTCGATATAAATGATTATTCAGGCATTTGTGAATGGATAAATAAAAACGCAAAAAAAGTATAAAATCAGTAAAATAAAATTTTTTACAAAAAAAGGATAAAAAATGAATGAAATATTTAAAACACTGCAAATAATAGCTAAAAAAATCTCCGAAGAAGTAAAATATGCGGATTTCGGCTACACAAATCATCAAAACTCGACAGGCGATACGCAACTTAAACTGGATGTAAAGAGTGACTCGATTATAGAAGCCGAATTTCGTAAAATTTCAAGTGTAAAATCTCTTGTCAGCGAAGAAAAAGAAGATGAACTTGTGCTTAACGAAAACGCTAAGTTTATCATAGCTTATGATCCGCTTGACGGCTCATCTTTGGTCGATGTAAATTTTGCCGTAGGCTCTATTTTCGGAATTTATGAAAACGAAATCAAAGCTGAAAATTTAAAGGCTGCAGCTTATATAATATACGGTCCGCGCCTTGAAATGGTATTTACAGACGGAAATGCACCGAAATTTTACAGACTTCAAAAAGACGGAAATTTTGCATTTATAAATGAACTTAAATTGGAAAATAAAGGCAAATTAAATGCAACCGGAGCGACTCAAAAAAATTGGAGTCAAACTCATAGAAATTTTATAAGAAGTCTTTTTGATGAAGGATACAGACTAAGATATTCAGGTGCAATGGTGGCGGATTTACATCAAATTTTAATGAAAAAAGGCGGGATTTTCAGTTATCCGGCCACAAGCGATCATCCAAACGGCAAACTTCGTGTAAGTTTTGAAGTTTTACCTTTCGCATTTATTTATGAAAAAGCCGGCGGCGCCACAAGCGACGGTAAATCACAAAGTTTATTCAGCATTAAAATTTCAAAAATTCATCAGACAACACCTTGCTTTTTTGGCTCAAAATATGAAATAGAAAGGCTGCACGAAATTTATGGATAACCTTGAAAACGAGTTTAAAATAAAAACCAAAGCACTGCTTGAATGTAGACAAAACAAAAATTTCAAAAGTTGCAGTCAATGTGATGAAATTTTAGAATGTAAAATAAGAAAAGATTATGTAAAAGCGACTTTTGACAAATTAGCCGGCACAAAAATCGACATCACAAAAACCGACGACAGCTCGGCACTTGAAAATTAAAGGACAAAAATGAAAAAATTTATCACAACTCCAATTTATTATGTAAATGATATTCCACATATAGGACACGCTTATACAACCATTATTTGTGATACTTTGGCACGTTTTTACAGATTGCAGGGATACGAGACATTTTTTCTGACAGGCACTGACGAACACGGTCAAAAAATAGAAGAAGCCGCTAAAAAACATGGAACTTCTCCAAAAATTTATGCCGATGCAGTAAGTGCGAAATTTCGCTCTTTATGGGATTATTTTGACATCAGCTACGATCATTTTATAAGAACAACCGATGAATATCATATAAAAACCGCTCAAAACGCATTTGAAATTATGTTCGCAAACGGCGATATTTACAAAGGCGAATACGAAGGATATTATTGTGTGAGCTGTGAAAGTTTTTTCCCTGAAACGCAACTGATTGACGGAGAGTATTGCCCTGATTGCGGTAAAAAAACTCAAATTATAAAAGAAGAAAGCTATTTTTTCAGATTGTCAAAATACACGGACAGACTTCTAAAATGGTATGAAGATGAAGAAAATTGCATTTTACCGCGTGGCAAAAAAAATGAAGTCATAAGCTTCGTAAAAAGCGGACTTAAAGATCTTTCAATCACAAGAACGAGTTTTGATTGGGGTATAAAATTACCGGAAAAGCTTAATGATCCTAAACACGTAATGTATGTATGGCTGGACGCGCTTATAAATTATCTATCAGCACTTGGATATACACAAAACGGCGAAAAAATGGATTTTTGGAATGACACAATTCATATTGTAGGCAAAGATATTTTACGTTTTCACGCCGTTTATTGGCCTGCATTTTTAATGAGTTTGGGGCTTCCGCTGCCAAAACACATAGCAGCCCATGGCTGGTGGACAAGAGACGGTAAAAAAATGAGTAAATCGATAGGCAATGTCGTAAATCCGAAAGAGGTGGCGGATGCTTACGGATTGGAGCAATTCAGGTATTTTCTATTGCGCGAAGTTCCTTTCGGACAAGACGGCGATTTTAGCCAAAAAGCGATTATTTCACGCATAAACTCGGAACTTGCAAATGATTTGGGAAATTTGTTGAACAGAATCATCGGTATGAGCGAAAAATATTCAAATTTTAAAATAAACTCAAAAGATGTTTTGAAATTTTACGCAGATGAGATGAATGAGACAAAAAACTATTTAAAAAATGCTGTTGAAAATTTAGAAGAAGTAGCTACGAGCAGGTATTTGGAAGAGCTTTTTAAAGCATTAAATCTTGCTAATTCAAGTATCACAAAATATGAACCTTGGAAAATGATTAAAAACGGCGAAAATGAAAAAGCGCTCGCGCTTGTAGCTTTAGTTGCAAATATTTTAGCAAAAGTCGCTGTGTTATTAAGCCCTGCAATGCCGCAAACTGCAAAAAAAATAGCAACTGCGTTAAATTTTAAAATAAATACCGCCATTTATAATAAAATTATCGTAAATGGCGAATTGCTGGATTTTTTAGCGCAAAAAACGCAGCCTCTTTTTAATAAAATGGAACATGAGTTAATGGCAAAACCTACAGAAGAAGCGAAAACAAAAGAGCAAAATACTGAAAAATCGACACAAATAAAAATAGATGATTTTAAAAAATGCGAAATAAAAGTAGGCACGGTCTTAGAATGCGAAAATATCGAAGGCAGCGAAAAATTATTGAAATTTAAAATAGATCTTGGCGAAAGTGCGCCACGCCAAATCATAAGCGGAATAGCGAAATTTTATGAAGCGAAATCGCTAATCGGTAAGCAAGTTTGCGTATTGACAAATCTGAAACCGGCTAAAATTTTCGGACACATAAGCGATGGCATGATTTTAAGCGCGGAAAGTTCTGAAAATGGCGAACGAAAACTTACTTTAATCGGTACTCACGCAAACACAAAAAATGGAGCTGTGATAGGATAAATGGACATTTTAAATCTAAATAGACTGGTTTTCGGCGAAATTTTAGGAACGCCTGCGATTAGCAGAATATCCGGTTTTACTTTTACTCCGCACAAAAACTGCAAAAATCTTGCATTTATCGCCTTAAACGCCACGCAAAACGATATAAAAACAGCTGTTTTAAACGGCGCATATGCGGTGATTTTTGATAAAAATTTAGATTTAACGGGCGACGACGAAATCGCCTACATAAAAGTAAATGATATAAATCTTGCAATTTCTCGCCTGATAACCTATTTCATAGCGTTAAAAAGTATAAAATTCGTGAAAATCAGCGAATTACAAAAAGATTTATTTAAAATTTTAAGTTTTCCAAAAAAATTAATATTTGCTCCTGATAATGAAGCCGAACTGCTTTTAAATGTTTATGAAATTGAAAATGAGACGATTTTTTTATGCAGCGATGAAATAATACTGAAAAATTTCGGTGGAAAATTTGAACAAATCTTACAGAATTTTGAATATGAACTGCTTTTTAAAGGTTCTATTTTTTTTACAAGTTTCATTTTTGACGAAATTTATTATCCTAATTTATCAATTTCAAGGTTTTTTTTACCTGAACTTTGTGGTATAATATCATTTTTAAACAAACATAAAATTGTTTTTAAAATCAAAGATACTAAAAGTTTAGCTCATTTTGAGCCGATTTTTGTAGATAAGTTTTTACAAATTCATCCATTTGGCGAAACTTATCACGCATTTTTAGTCGAAAAAGACAAAGATGTTTTTGTAAAAGCCGCGTGGTTTTTAAGGAGCGAGTTCAGCTCAAATATCGTTATTTGCGCTCCTTGGAACGAAGATTTCGGCGAATTGAAAATAGACTTTAGATTTTCAAATCTTAGCGCATTGCAAAATATCGGTGAATTTCATTACGCACTGATTTACGGTGATAAAGATGAAATTTTGCAAAATTTGACAACTTTTAAACAAACAGTAAGTTCACTTAAATTCTAGGAGAGAAAATGAAAAATTTAAAATTTTTAATTTTATTTTTACCTTTATTGTGCTTTTCAAGCGATTTTTGCAAAAGTGAGTTCGGACAAAAATTTACAAAGCAATTCAATCAAAATTTGCCAAAAAATACCCGAAATTTTGAAAGTCTAATCGGTTTCAAATGTGAAAATGAGAAATTTATACTTACTTATAAATTAAAACAAGGCGAACAAATAAACTTTGATCCGCTAAACAAAGATCAAGTTGCAGCAGTTTCACAAATAAAACAAATCTTTTTAGATGATTTATATTGTTATGATGAAATTTATGCGCCGATTTCCACATTTATCAAAGAAATCGATGAAATTTATCTATTGGAAGATAATAAAACTTATATGAAAATAAGTACCAATAAAAATAAATGCCAATTTTAAAATTTACAATTTAAAATTAAAATACCGCAAATTTTAAAAGGAAATTTATGAAAAAATCAATAGTTTTATTTTTTTGCGCTTTAAATCTTAATGCCGGTCCGCTTGATTTTGAAACACTTAGTGCAGATTTTACTCAAAGCGTACAAAGCGGAGAAGCTATGATAAAATATACAGGCAACTTCAAAACAACAAAAAATCATACATTTTGGCACTATCAAAGTCCGAATTTAAAAGATATATATTTCAGTTTGGATCGCATCGTAATAATCGAACCTGAATTGGAACAGGCAATAATGACAAAAGTACAGGAAGCGCCGAATGTTGCTGAAATTTTAAAAAATGCAAAGTTAAAAAATGGTTCTTACAAAGCCGAATTTGACGGAATAGAGTATTTTATAAAATTTGACAATGATAAATTAAAAAGCATAAACTATACCGATAAACTTGATAATAAAATTGTATTAAATTTCTCAAATGTAGATAAAAACGGCAAAATTCCAAACGAAACTTTTATTCCAAAAATTCCTCAAAATTTTGATATTATAACCCAATAAAAAAAGCGCACAAAAAAAACGTGCGCTTCAAGTATTAAAATAAAAAATCTTAATGTTCTTCGTCTACTACGACAGCACCAGCCAAATAAACGTAACTTAAAACCATAAAAATGAAAGCTTGCAAAATAGCCATAAAGCTTAAAAGCGCATAAGGTATCATAGGAACCAAAACAGGCGCTAGTGTAAGCATAACAAGTAAAAACAGATCGTCGCCTTTAATATTTCCGAAAAGACGGAATGATAATGAAATAATTCGCGAAAGATGCGAAATAACTTCAATCACAAACATAAACGGAGCTATAGCTTTAACAGGACCGCAAAAACCGGCAAAATATTTTATAAAACCTTTTTCTCTGATACCTTCAAAATGATAATAAAAAAATACGCAAAGTGTAAGTGAAAGCGTAAGATTTAAACTGGCTGTAGGTGCTTCAAAACCAGGAATTAATCCGATTATATTGCTTAAAAATACAATAAAACCGATTGTTGCGATAAGCGGCATATATTTTCTTGCAAGTTTTTCACTACCCATAGCATCCTTACCAAGCGCTATAACGCCGCTAAGATATGCCTCGATAATATTTTGAAGACCACGTGGAACCAAGCGCATAGATTTAGTAACTGCAACTGCTATAAACATCGTAATAGCCACAACTAAAAGAAAGTGAAAAATATAAATCGCCGTGTGATCATAACCGAACAACGAACCCCAAAAAAGAAAAATATCTTTTAACATCAACAAACCTTAAACATAAAAATTTCAGTATTTTATCAAACAAATCGTTAAATTTTGCTTTAAAAATCAGGCTTTAAAATAAAAGTCATAAACAAGTTTCAAAGTCGTCAAAAATACCACAAAAAGAAATATCGCTTTTATAAATTTTGCATCTTTTTTGATAGCCAGATTCGATCCGAAATATCCGCCAAGTATTTGACCTGCCGCCATACAAAGTCCTACAACCCATAAAATTTGTCCGCCTACTAAAAAAACTGCCAAAGATACTATATTTGAGACGAAATTTAAAACTTTTGTATGCGCAACCGCTTTTTTCATACCAAGTCCCAATAAACCGATCAGTGCAAAAGTCCAAAATGAACCTGTTCCTGGTCCGAAAAATCCGTCGTAAAAACCAAGTACAACTCCAAAAACAGTATAAAATACTTTTATACTCATTTTCGCTTTAACTTCATTTACACCAAGATTCGGTGAAAAAATTGTATAAATTAAAATTGCAAAAAGCAAAACAGGAATTATATAATTCAAAAATTTGGCATTTACGAAAAGCACCAAAGTAGTCCCGATGACGGCTCCTACGAATGTCCAAAATATTCCTACCCAAATTTCTGAAAAATTTACAAAACCTTTTTTTGCAAAATTCGCAGCCGCCGTAAAAGTGCCGAATACTCCTTGAAGTTTATTTGTAGCAAGAGCCGCGTGTGGCGGAATTCCGGCTGCAAGCAATGCCGGCAAACAAATAAGCCCTCCTCCGCCTGCGATAGCGTCTATAAAGCCGCCGAAAAAAGCGGCTACAAAAAATAAAATATAGTGATAAATCTCAAATTCCATTTTATTACCTTTTTTATTTTGAATTTTTTAAAATTTCGCCGATTTCGCCGCTTTGACCCAATCTATAAAGCGCAAAATCATATTTTATCGGATCGTTTGCATCAAATTCGCGCAAGTTTTGAGTGATTTGCATAACAGACTTAAAATCATAACTTTTTCGTTTGCAAAGTCCTAAAGCAAGGCAGACACGGTGTGTATGTACGTCAAGCGGAATAAGCAAATCTTTTTTATCGATTTTGGAAAACAGCCCCAAATCAATGTCGCTATCTCTCACCATCCAGCGCAAAAACATATTATAGCGTTTATACGGGCTTTTAGGTTCGTCTTCAAAAGTGTGACCGAAAAAAAACTCATAACCTTGCGAACGATAATCATTTAACGAATAAATCGTTTTTATCAAATTATTTATGCCGTCAATGATTTGAGCGCTGTTTTGCATACCTTTTAAAATTTCTTCTTCAATACTGAAATTTTGCGAAAAACGCTTCAAAGTTATAAAAATTTCAGCCGTATCGCGAGAATTTTCAAAGCGGTATTTCAAAGCGTTCATAGACTTTTTTATTTCTTCATCGCTTTTTTTAAGCAAATCAAAATCAAGTTTTTTAAGAAATTTTACAATAAGTCCTGCATTTCCATAAGCGAAAAGAGCGCAAATTAGCGCTATAATATCGTTATTTTGCACTTTTGCCACTTGTAAAGGATCTGGCGCATTAAATAAATTTTCATCACAATTTTTAAGATTTGCATGAAAATCCAAAAGCTCTTTTAAATTTTTCATTTTCTCTCCAAATAACTTAAACTCGTAGCCCCGAATTTACGCATTTTTATACATTCAAAATCAGCAATTTCGCTTGGAATTTTAATCTTGCTCATATGCTCAATACAAATCATTTTTACATTTTTAAATTCGCTTACATCGGCCATTAAAGTCAAAATTTTATCATAAATTCCATCAAATCCTCGCCTGATTTCAAACGGCGGATCAAAATAAAGAATAATTTCATCTTCCGATTTCGACAGGCATTGCGGTAATTTTTCGAAGCAATCACCCAAAATCGCGCGATTTTCACCAAAGTCAGCGCCCGTAATTTTAATAAAATTTTGTTTTAAAATTTCATAAGCTTTTTTATCTTTTTCAATTGCAATTACAGCTTTTGCACCGTTGCTTAAAGCTTCCAGCGCCATAACACCGCTCCCGCCGAAGCACTCTATAAAAACGCGTCCGCTAAGTTTGAAACGAATCGTATCAAAAAACGAACCTTTTACAATATTTTTTGTGCTTCTTGTAGTTGCAAGACTTGGAAGCGTGAGTTTTTTCCCGCGAAAAATTCCGCTGCTTATAACCGCATTAAGCATTATTTTTCCTTAAAATTTCCAAAATTTCGGCTTTAAAATTTTCAAATTTTTCTAAAATTTGACTTTCCAAACTGCTTGACACGCTGAAATTTTGAGAATTTTGAATTGTAAAATAAAATTCGCTCAAGGCATCTTTAAGCTGTTCGGGCGAAAAAGGAATCTTTAGATAAGCGGAATTTTCTCCAACCAAAAATGCCTTCTTTTGCGTATTTTCGGTATCATCAGTAACGACAAAATCACATTCATTTTCATCGCTAAGATATTTATCCAAAAAAAGTTCAAAAGTCTTTTGAAGCACGATACAGCTGCATTTTACACAAATTTTCATTTCACCCCCTAAACTCTATCATATTAAAACGTGAAAATTCATTTAACAGGTGGTTTAATTGAAGTTTTGCATTTTCATATGCGGTTTTTGAATGTTTTAAAAACATTTCCAAAATTTCTACGGCGCCAAAATCGACAAGAGCTGTGCTTTGCTTTTTAAAATCAAACATTTTAGAAGAATTTTCTTCAAAAGCCGCCTTTAAAATTTCAAAATTTACATCATATGTAATATCACTGACGCCATAAAATTCACTTAAATTTTCAATTTCAAAAAAATCAAAGACTTCATGTTTTTTATAAACTCTTAACGAAAAATCATTTTTTGCGCGCATTTGACCATAATCAAACGCTATAAATGCAAAATTTTCGGCACTTTTTCGCATATCGTTTGCAAAATCAAAATAACCAAGCGGAATTTCGCCTTTTTTAATTTTGAATTTTTGCGCAAAATCTAAAATTTCATCATCAGCTTTTTTAAATTCATATTTGTGATTTTCTACAAAAAGAATTTTATCAACGTCTAAAATTTCACATTTAAAGGCGTCAAAAAGTTCGTTTGCTATGAAAATTGCATTTTTAAATTTCGCTTTATCAAACGAGCTGAAATGCGAAATTTTAACTTCATCGCCGAATCTTTTTTTAAAATTTTTATTTTGTAAGTCTCTTAAATTTTCATGCGGTTCAATAATCGCAAACTCAAAATTCGCAAGCCTTTCAGGACTGAACGTAAAAATTCCTTGTATAATGTCGGCAAGCAAATAGCCTTCATTTGCACCGATTTCCACAATAAAAATTTTACCTTCAAAATTATTTGCCAATTTCAAAATTCTTTTTGCAATGCAAATTCCAAAAAGCGAGCCTACGCTTACAGCAGTATAAAAATCGCCTTTTTTACCGATAGGCGTGGCTTTAGCATAATAATTTCCATTCAGCCACGCCTCAAAATAATCGCTAAATTTCATCAAGTGCTTTACAAAGACGCGATATTCCCTCTTTAATATCACTTTTTTTGATATTTAAAGGCGGTAAAAATCTTAATGTTTCAGTTCCGCTTTTTAAAATTAAAACTCTGTGTTTTAAGGCATTTGTGTAAATTTTTGAAAGATTATTTGCATCTTTCAGCACAAGGCCTTGCATAAGTCCAAGGCCGACGCGTTTTTCAAAGATTTCAGGATAAAGCTCAACCAATTTGTTAAGTTTTTTTTCAAATCTTGAAATTCTTCGCGCAAGTTTGCCTGATTTTTGTAAATTTTCAAGCTCATTTAAAACAGCCAAAGACGTATTTGTCGCAAGAAAATTTCCACCGAAAGTGCTACCGTGATCGCCTGGAGCAAAAATGTCTTTATCACAAACGCAAGCTCCTATAGCAACGCCGCCGGCCAAACCTTTTGCAAATGTAATAATATCAGGAGTTATACCGTAAATTTGAGACGTCGCAAATGCTCCCGTGCGATAAACACCACATTGAACCTCATCGGTTATTAAAAGTAGATTTTTTTCCTTTAAAACCTCCGCAAGTTTTACGACTTTATCCACTTCAAGCGGCTTTATTCCACCTTCTCCTTGAATCAGTTCTATCATTACGGCAACAGTTTTTTCATCAATGTTTGAAATTATCTCATCAATATCGTCAAAAAATTTAAAACCGTCTATATAAGGAGCAAAAATATCAGGATGAAATTTATCTTGTCCCGTAGCTTTTAAAGTAGCCATTGTGCGACCGTGAAATGAATTTTTAAGAGTTAAAATTTCATATTTTTTTTCTTTGAAATTTTCGGTACCGTATTTTCTTGCAAGTTTTATAGCGGCTTCATTCGCCTCGGCTCCTGAATTACAGAAAAACGTATAAGTATGGCGTTTCAAAAGTTCACTTATCTTTTGCGCCGCTCTTTCTTGAGGCAAAATTCTATATAAATTTGAACTGTGAAGAATTTTACCGCTTTGTTCGCAAATTGCATTTACAACAGCTTTATTTGCGTGTCCTAAAGAATTTACGCCGATTCCTGCAGCAAAATCAATGAATTCCCGTCCTTTATCATCAATAACTCTAGCGCCTTTACCACGCACAAAAGCAATATCTGCTCTGACATAGTTATTCATCAAAAAACTCATTTTTCATACCTCACTTCCGGCAAATGCCAAGATTTATAATATGCAAACATCCTGAAAATCACACCTGCAGTAAACAGCAACATAATAAAATATATATTTGTAGCGCCAAATTTATCCATAAAAAAATAAATAAACCCTACAAGCATACTTATCGTACCGTAAAGCCCGGTATGAAGCATCCATGGTATTTCATTCAAAAGAACATCTCGTAAAATACCGCCTCCGGCTCCATTACAAAATGCCAACAGAATAACTCCGAAAATATTATATTCATAATGTAAAGCAACCATCGCACCGACAATAGAAAAACTAACCAGATCAATGGCATCGCTCATAATAAAAAGCGGCTTTTTTTCGATTTTTTCATGCTTGCTGACTTTATAAAATTTCATAACACCGCAAAAAATAATCATAATAATTACGTTCAAACCGGGCAAATAATGCGTAAATGAATATATCGGTCTGCCTACTATCATATCACGCAAAATTCCACCGCCTAAAGCCGTCAAAAAAGAAGCTATAAAAATTCCGAGCCAATCGCATTTTTTGCGAACCGCAAATAAAAATCCGCTCACTGCAGCCGAGGCGATGCCGATATTTTCTAAAATAAGCAAAATATCTACGCTCAATTAAATGCCTTTTTTATTTAAAATCAATGTTGTATTCTATAATAAATTGATTGAAAATTTAATAAATTTATTAAAAATTTATAAACTATATGGTATAGTAAAATCTTTTTAAAATACAAAAGGAGCTTATTTTATGGCGACTTCCAAAGATATTTTCAGTCAAATCGAGAAATTTTTCAGTGAAAATCAAAAAAATTATGTAACTTTTGAGCGTTTAATTAAATTTTTTGATAAAGCGCCAACATCCACTCAAGTAAAAAAAATTGAAGATTTGGCGAAAAATTTTAAAATCAAGCTTATTTCGTCGGCAGAAATTGCAAAGATAAAAAATATTGAAGATTTAAAGCGTATCAAAGAACGTGAAAAAAAAGCGAAAAGCGAGCTTGAAAAAAACGATGATTTTGATATCGCAAGTGATAATGAACTTTTGGAATGGAGCCGCTCTGATAGTCCTGTACGTATGTATTTACGAGAAATGGGCGCAGTTGATCTGCTAAAAAAAGAAGAAGAAATCGAAATCAGTAAAAAAATAGAACTTGGCGAAGATATCATAATTGACGCATTTTGTTCGGTACCTTTTTTAATTGATTTTATTTTGGCTTACGAAGAGCCGCTTATAAACCGTGAACGCCGTGTAAAAGAACTTTTCAAAAATTTCGATGAAAATGAAGAAGAAGAAAACGAAGAAGAAATCGAAGAAGACGAAGAGAATGAAGAAGAAAACGTGGCAAATAAAAAAGCTAAAATTTCAAGACGCAATGATAAGAGAGCTGAAAAAGTAATGAAAAGCTTTAAAGCGCTTGAAAAAGCAAAAAAAGACTGGGTAAAATATGCTGACAAAAATAAGTCGGATATTTTTGATATGAATAAAAAAACATTGCTTCAAAAATTAAATCTTACATTTAAAAAGAAAATCTTAAAAGAAAAATTGATGGATTTGGGACCTACCAGCAAACTGATAACCGAAATTGTAAAATCAATTGAAAAGGCCCTAAAAAGCGATACCGAATTTGCACGCGAATTAAAACGGCTTGAATATAAAATTCCGCTTATAAACTTGCCTGATCACAGAAAAAGGCACGAAGAAATTTTAAAAGATATAATTTCTCTTTCAAAAGATGAAATTTCTCAAATGGTATTTGAAAATACAACCGTTTCAACATATATGGATATAAAACGACTTTTCCAAACACGCGAAGCTAGCAAACAGGGATTTAACATCGATCCGGATCGTTTAAAACAAATTTTGGAACAGATAAAACGCGGTAAGAAAATTTCCGATGAAGCAAAATCTTTGATGGCAAAATCTAATTTACGCCTTGTTGTAAGCATCGCTAAACGCTATACAAATCGAGGTCTTCCGTTTTTAGATTTAATTCAGGAAGGAAATATCGGACTTATGAAAGCTGTAGATAAATTTGAATACCGAAAAGGATATAAATTTTCTACTTATGCTACCTGGTGGATTCGTCAGGCAATAAGTCGTGCAATTGCCGATCAAGCACGCACAATCCGTATTCCAATCCATATGATTGAAACTATAAACAGAATAAATAAAATTAATAGAAAATATGTCCAAGAAAACGGGAAAGAGCCCGATATCACGATTTTGGCCAAAGAAGTTGGGCTTAGCATCGATAAAATCAAACAGGTAATTAAAATAACAAAAGAACCGATTAGCCTTGAAGCTCCTGTCGGTAACGAAGACGACGGAAAATTCGGCGATTTCGTAGAAGATAAAGGAACTATTTCTCCGATTGATCAAATTTTGAAAAACGATTTGAAAGAACAAATAGACAAAGTTCTGGATCAATTGAATGAGCGCGAAAGAGCGGTAATTCGTATGAGATTTGGACTTTTAGACGATGAAAGCGACAGAACATTGGAAGAAATCGGCAAAGAACTAAGTGTAACTCGCGAACGTGTTCGCCAAATCGAAGCAAGCGCCATAAAAAAATTAAAGCACCCGAAAGTCGGCCGTGATCTTAAAAAATATATAGAAAGCTGAATTTTAAAAATTTATAGTGAAATTTTAAAAATTTCACTATAAATACTAATTTTAAATTGCCGACAAAATATAAAATTTAAATCGACTTTACTCTTAAGTTTTTACCGAAATAACTACGCGGATTTTTATCCTTTAATGAAATTTTATATTCAAACTCGCACTTTTTTAAACTTAAATTATAAATTCTATACATTTATATTTAAAGATTTTTTACTCTAATAAAATTAAATTTATTAACGAATTTTGTTAAGATAATTTTTTATAAAAACAGCTTTTGAAAACAGAATATAATCGCATCTTTTTAAAACTTTTAAAAAATACATTTTTATGATTTAAAAAATTTATTGATGCGACATAAAATTAATCGCTAAAAATTTATTTTTTATTTTAACATTGCAAATGCGCAAAAACGCGATTTAGTATGGTTTCTACGATATGAATAAAAATTCTCATCACAATGCGTACAAATTTTACTTATTTGTATTTTTGTAATTGAAAGTGCGCTAAATTCGGCTTTTATAGCTTCAATCATATCAAAATTCCTTAAATTTTGCGCACAACGAAATTTTTCAAACTCACCGAGATTTAAATCTGAAATTTCATAGCAGCTTCCTTTTATATTCGGTCCTATAAAAGCCTGTAAATTGCAAATTTTTGAACCGTAATTTTTACTCATCTCAAGTGCCGTTTTACTTACAATTTTTTGCATCACACCTTTTCTGCCGGCATGAATTGCTGCAACTGCGCCTTTTTCTTCATCAATAAGCAAAATCGGAGTGCAATCAGCCAGTAAAACACAAACACAAACGCCTTTTAAATTTGAAATAACGGCATCAAATGCAGGAAAGATTTCAAAGTTTTTTCCATTAAAATTTTCCAAAATTTTATAATAATACGCCAAATTTTTCTCATTTAAAATAAAAATTTTATCGCTGTGAATTTGATTTAAAAATATTAAATTTCTAGGCACTATTTTAAGCGTTTCAGCCAAATTTTCTCTATTTTTTAAAGCTTTGCTGATATCGCCGTTAGTGTGAATTGCCAAGTTTCCGCAATTTTTGTTGCTCCAACCTAAAATAGCTTGTTCGGTATTTAAAACAGGTTTGAAAATCGCTCGACCTGTTCCCAAGTTAACCCTTTTTTAAAATTTAGTGCTCTTGCTACATATCGCATCAAAAGATCGGTTTCTACATTTACTTTTCTACCTATATAAAACTCACCAAATAGCGTGTTTTTCATCGTTATCGGAATAATTGTAAGGCGAATTTCGTTTATTTGATCCATTATTTCATTTATTGTTAAACTGATACCATCGATTCCGATAGATCCTTTATTTGCTACAAATTTCATAGCTTCAGGCGTTAAACGTACAAAAAAATCGGTGCCGTTTTCGTTTTTGTTTATTTTCGTTATACTGCCTATAAAATCAATATGACCTTGAAGTAAATGCCCGTCTATACGATCTCCTAAACACATAGCAGGCTCTATATGAACTCTATTTTTAAAATTTTCCAATGCCAAAATTTTACGCGTTTCGGCTGAAAGCTCTACGCAAAAGCCGTCGTTAAAAAGTTTTACAACGCTTAAGCAAGCGCCGTTTACAGATATACTATCACCTAAATCAGGTCTGTATTTTGCCTTTAAATTTAAAAAATTTCCACTAAAACTTATAACTTCAGCGATTTCTCTAATCAACCCGTTAAACATCAAAACTCTTTTTATAAACAAATCCGCATTCACTAACTAAATTTTTATCACTTTGCGCGACATCTCCGCAAGTTGTCAAAAAATCACCCGTAATTGCTGAGTTTATACCGCCATTTAGCGCTGTTTTGACACTATTTTTAAGATTATTTCTACCGCCTGCAAGACGCAAAAAAACGTGCGGTAAAATAAGCCTGAAAATCGCAATAGAACGCAAAATTTCATCTACACAAAGCGGAGCGGAATTTTCAAGCGGTGTGCCTTTTATAGGAGTTAAAATGTTAATCGGCACGGAGCTTACTTTAAGATTTTTCAGTTCATAAGCCATATCAATGCGATCTTTTAAACTCTCGCCAAGACCGAAAATTCCGCCGCTACATACATCAAGACCGACACAAAGTGCTGATTTTATCGTATTTATACGATCATCATAGGTATGAGTGGTGCAAATTTTAGGAAAAAATTTGCGAGAAGTTTCCAAATTGTGATGATACGTTTTTACGCCAGATTTTTTAAGTTCGGCTAAAATTTCTTTACTGACGATACCGAAAGAGGCGCAAAGATGAAATTTGGTATGGCTCTTTAATTTTTTATAAATTTCTATAACTTTTTGCAAATCATCCTTTTTATGTAATCCTTTTCCACTTGCCACCAGCGAAAAACGCGCAACACCAGCATCATCATTTAATTTTGCAAGAGGCATAATTTTTTCAAAAGGCAAAATATCGTAGATTTCGCACTTTGTATCAAAATGTGCCGATTGCGCGCAATATTTGCAGTTTTCAGAACATTTTCCGGATTTTACATTTATAATGGAGCAAAAGTTAAAATAATTTCCGCAAAATTTAGCTCTCACTTCATTTGCAGCTTCTAAAAGTTCATTTAACGGCGCATTTTCAAGCTCGTAAGCATCTTCTATACATAAATTCCGCCCGTCTAAAATTTGATTTTTTATTTTTTGCAAATCCATTGTTTTTCCTTTAATTCATTATATCTAAATTTTATTAAATTTTTGATATAATTAAAATTTTGATTTTAAGGAAAAAAATGCAATATGATATAATCGTAATAGGTGGCGGACATGCCGGAATAGAAGCGTGTTTGGCCGCTGCAAGAATGGGTGCAAAAACACTTTTAATTACAATTTTAGCGGAACAGATTGGAGCTGCCAGCTGCAATCCTGCAATCGGCGGTCTTGCAAAAGGACATTTGGTAAAAGAAATTGATGCGCTTGGCGGTCAAATGGGCGTTTGCACTGATTTTGCAGGTATTCAGTTCAGAACTCTAAATGAAAGCAAAGGTCCTGCGGTTCGCGGTTCGCGCGCTCAAATAGATATGGATAGATATAGAATTTTTATGCGAAATGTTTTACTCAACACGTCTAATTTAAATATTTCGCAAGAAATTGCAACTGAAATTTTAACTGAAAATGACCAAATAACTGGCGTTAAGACGCATTTGGGAAATGTTTATGAAACAAATCGTTTAATAATAACCACAGGAACTTTTTTAAACGGACTTATCCATGTCGGGGAAAATAAATTAAGTGCAGGCAGAGTCGGAGAATTTCCAAGCATCAGATTAAGTCAAAGTTTAAAAAATTTAGGCTTAAAAATGGGTAGATTAAAAACAGGAACTTGCCCAAGAGTTGATGCTAAAACGATTGATTTTAGTGCGTTAGAACTTCAAAACGGCGATGCACAAGCTCACCCTTTCAGCTTTAAAACAAGATTTTTTGCAAATGAAATTGAAAAATTTACCAAAAATTTAAGTAAAAATTTTGATGAAAACGGCAATTTTAATCCAACGCAAATTCCTTGCTATATAACTTACACAAATGAAAAAACGCACGAAATAATAAGAAACAATTTTGATCGCGCTCCACTTTTTACAGGACAAATTCATGGAATTGGGCCAAGATATTGCCCAAGTATTGAAGACAAAATAAACAAATTTGCAGATAGGGACAGACATCACGTATTTGTCGAACCTCAAACAGCAGAAGCCAGTGAATACTATCTAAACGGACTTTCTACAAGCTTGCCTTATGATGTACAAGTAGAGTTTTTGCATTCGGTTAAGGGTTTTGAAAATGCAAAAATTGTAAGACACGGATATGCGATAGAATACGATTTTGTGGAACCTACGGAATTAAAACATTCGCTTGAAACAAAAAAAATTAACGGTCTTTATTTGGCAGGTCAGATAAACGGCACAACAGGATACGAAGAAGCCGCGGCACAAGGGCTAATCGCAGGTATAAACGCCGCTCTTGACATACAAAATAAAGCACCTTTAATTTTACGAAGAGATGAAGCTTATATCGGTGTTTTGATTGATGATTTAGTTACAAAAGGGACAAAAGAGCCTTACAGAATGTTTACATCGCGTGCTGAATTTCGCCTGCTTTTGCGAGAAGATAACGCAATTTTTAGATTGTCAGGATATGGACATGATATAGGACTTATAAAAGACTATGAATTTGATGAAATTTCAAGACGGAAAGCGCAAATACAAAAAGGTATAAATTTCTTATTAAACAACGTGATAACACCTAATAAAGAAAATCTTGCCAAACTGAAAAGCCTTGGAGCTGATGCTATCAGCCAAAATACAACTTGGCAAAAAATCGTAGGCGGCAAAAATTTCAGTGCAGAAAAAATTAGAGAAATCGATTCGATGTTTGTTGATTTTAGCGACGATGAACTAAGCGAAATTCTAACTGAATGTAAATATTATTTTTATATTCAAATGCAAAAAGATGAAGTCGCAAAGATGAAAAATATGCTTAATACTAAAATTCCGACCGAACTTGATTTCAGTAAAATTTCAGGTCTTAGCAACGAAATCATAGAAAAATTAAACAAATTTAATCCGCCGACTCTTTTTGCAGCAAGCGAAATAAGCGGAGTTACACCGGCTGCGATAGATATTTTACATATTTATATAAAGCAATTTAAAGGTAAATAAAATTTGGTAAATACGAAAATTACAAATTTAAAAAAATATCTTTTTAAAAAGCGTATTGAGGCTATTTTAAATAGATTTATCAAAAGTGCAATTGTTGAACCTAAAGGAATTATCAAATATGCTGTAAATTACCTTAAAAACGCCGATAATAAAAGTAAAGATTCTATTTTATCTTATCATAAGATTTACGACGCAAAAAATAAATGCTTTAAAAAAACTTTATAAATTAAATAAAAAGGATAAAAATGACATTTTCACAGATTATTTTGACGCTTCAAAAATATTGGAATGAACAAGGCTGCATTATAGTACAACCTTACGATATGCCTGCAGGCGCAGGAACTTACCACTGGGCGACTTTTTTAAGAAGTCTTGGTAAAAAACCTTGGAAAGCGGCTTATGTCGCACCTTCGCGCCGCCCTACAGATGGTAGATACGGTGAAAATCCAAACCGCCTTGGTGCATATTATCAATTTCAAGTAATTTTAAAACCGAGTCCTGATAACATTCAGGAACTTTATCTGAAAAGTCTTGAAATTTTAGGACTCGATATTAAAAACCACGATATACGATTTGTAGAGGATAACTGGGAAAGCCCAACTCTTGGCGCTTGGGGGCTTGGTTGGGAAGTTTGGCTTGACGGTATGGAAATTACTCAATTTACATATTTTCAACAAGTAGGCGGCATTCCTTGCGAACTGATAAGCGGCGAAATTACATACGGTTTGGAGCGACTTGCTATGTATTTACAGGATATTGACAACGTATATGATATCGTTTGGGATGATAACGGCGGTCACAAAGTGCTTTACGGCGATGTGCATAAACAAAGCGAGTTTGAATTCAGTAAATACAATTTCGAGCTGGCCGATACTAAAATGCTTTTTACGCAATTTGACAACTGCTTTAAAGAGTGTAAAAGAATTTTAGAGCAAAAATATATTAAAGACGGCGTCGAATTGGATGGTTTAGCACTTCCTGCATATGATTATTGTATGCTTGCAGCTCACACATTCAACGTTTTGGATGCAAGAGGCGCGATTTCTGTGACTCAAAGACAAGATTATATCTTAAAAATCAGAGAACTTGCCAAAGGATGTGCGCTTGCTTACAGCAAAAATTCAGCTCAAATTTCATCAAAAAAAAGATAAAAAAGGAAATGTATGAAAATAGCTGAAATTTATGAAATTTTAAACAGTGTTGCACCGTTTGAAATGCAGGAGAATTGGGATAACAGCGGACTTTTGCTTGGTGAAATGAATACACAGATAAAAGGCAAAATTTATCTTAGTCTTGATTTGGACAGCGATTTGATTGAAAATGCTGAGGAAAATTCGCTTTTTATAACGCACCATCCGTTGATTTTTGGTGGCATAAAAGTTATAAATCCGCTAAAATTTCCAGGAAATTTAATATATAAAATGATAAAGAAAAATATATCTTTGATATCCGTACATACGAATTTTGATAAATGCGTGCTAAATCAATTCGTAGCCACAAAAATTTTAGGTTATGAAATTTATGACAAGAAAGATTTTTTAATATTTATGCGATCTCCTTTTGAAAGTTTCAGCGCGCTTTGCAAAGATGTAAAAGAGAAATTCGAGCTTGAAAATCTACGCGTTACGGACAGCAAAAAAAAGATAAAAACTATCGCGTTTTGCACCGGAAGTGGAAGCGAGCTGCTTGATGATTTAGACATTGATTGTTTTATAACGGGAGATTTGAAATATCACACAGCTTTGCAAAGTCTGGAAAACAGGATTAGTTTAATCGACATCAACCATTTTGAAAGTGAGCGCTATTTTGGGCTCTCTCTCGCACCTTTCTTGCAAAAATTTAAAAGTCAAGTTATAATTAGCAATTCAAAAAATCCATTTCAATACATTTAAAGGAAAATTATGAATAAATATTTAGAACAACTGGTCCAACTCAGTGAATTTGATAAAAAACTCGATTCTTTTGAGCCGGAAATAAAAAAAGTAAATGCGACACTAAAAGCAAAAAAATCTCAAATAGATGAAATAAATAACGATATGCAAAACATAGAAGCTCAAATAGCCGATTTAAAAAACGAAATCGTGCAAACAAATGCTCATATCAGCGAATTTGCAACAAAAATCAAACATGCAAACAAAAAATCAAACTCGATAAAAACTGAAAAAGAGTTAAAAGCGCTAAGCGTGGAAGAAGAAATAGCAAAAGAACAACTTGAAGCCGCAAACGAGGAAATTGAACGATTTGAAAGTTTAAAAGATCGCAAAAGCGAAGAAAAAACAGAGCTTGAAGCCAAAAAAACAGAGCTTGAAAAAGAGTATAAAGAGCTTGAAAAAAGTGTATCAGGCAAACTTGAAAAAATAGAAAAAGATAAAAACAAAGTCGGCGTGCAAAAAGAAAAATTATTAAAAGATGTAAATGAAAAAATTGTTGTATTTTACGAAAAAATACGCAAGTGGGCTGGAAATACAGCTGTTGTACCTGTACGTAAACAAGCCTGCTACGGCTGTTTTATGAAAATAAACGATAAAACTTATTCAGCCGTCGTAAAAAGCGACGATATCGTAACCTGCCCGTATTGCGGCAGAATTTTATATAAAGAAGCCTAGTGTTCTACACACTTTTCACTTTTTTGGCGTGGCTTTTGGCTGCGCCGTTTTTACTTTTGGCAAGTATGGCGCGTAAATACCGCAAAAGCTTGCCTGCAAGATTTTTTTTAATAAAAAATCCACCTTTAAAACCCGCTAAAATTCATTTTCACGTTTGCAGCTTAGGCGAAGCTGTAGCGATTAAAAACTTAGCTTTGAAATTTAACGATTTCAGTGTTTCCGTAATAACAGCGACCGGATTTAACGCGGCCTTGAAATTTTGCAAAAATGTGCGTTTTTTGCCGTTTGAAAATTTTTTGCCGTTTTGGTTAAAAAAATCCGAAATTTTAGTAATTTTTGAAGCCGAACTTTGGCTGAATTTAGTCCGCAGTGCAAAAAAAAACGGCACATTTGTAGTGCTTTTAAATGCCAGAATGAGTGATAGAAGTTTTAAAAGATATAAATTTTTTAAGTTTTATTATAAAAAAGTATTTGAAAATATTGATTTGGTGCTGGCTCAAAGCGATAAAGACGCATTACGTCTTGAAATTTTGGGAGCTGAAAATATTAAAATTACAGGAAATATAAAAAGTGCGAATTTCAGTAAGCCGACTAAAAATTATGCCAAATTCAAAGAGCGTTTAATAGTCATCGCAAGTACGCACGAAGGCGAAGAAGAACTTGTTTTAAACAACCTTGAAATAAATCAAAACGATAAAATTATCTTAGCGCCAAGACATCCTGAAAGATTTAAAAAAGCTGGCGAAATTTTAGCAAAATATGCAAAAAAAAATGCTCTTAAATTTGAAAAATTCAGTCAAAATTCAGATTTAAAAAGCGAGTGTATTTTGCTTGATACGTTGGGCGAACTTGTAAATTTTTACGCTATTGCCGATGTCGTGATACTTTGCGGCAGTTTTGTAAATAATGTAGGCGGACACAATCCTATTGAGCCTGCATATTTTGGCGCAAAAATCATAAGCGGAAAATATTTTTATAACCAAAAAGCGCTTTATGGAATTGTAAAAAACATAGAAATTTGTGAAGCGACTGAAATTTCAAAAGCCATAAAAAAATCGCGTCGCAGTGAAATTTTAAACATATCAAATTTAGACGAAATCAAAAAAATAATCGAGGAAAAAAATGGAAAAAGCATATAAACTTTTAGCTAAACAGGAAAATATTTCAAATAATGAAGCAAAAGACTTGATTGATGCGGGTCTGGTGAGCGCAAAGGGACAAATTCTAAAGGTTGCGCGAGCCGAAATGAGTGAAAATACAAAATTCAGCGTGCAAAAAGTTGCAAAACCGGCTATCGTATTTGAAAATGACGATATTTTAGTAGTAAATAAGCCGCCTTTTTTTGTAAGTGAAAAATTGGAAAAAATTTTTAAATTTAAACTTCTAAATCGCCTTGATAAAGAAACAAGCGGCATTGTGCTGCTTTATAAAAATGAAGAATTTAAAGAGCGTGCCATAAAAGAATTTAAAAATATGCGCGTTAAAAAAACATATATCGCAATCGTTCAGGGCATTGTCAGCGAAGAGATGGAATTTGATGAGCCGATTTTAACGATTAAAGGAAAAACAGGTGCATTTTCAAGGATTTCGCCTCACGGCAAAAGCGCGATCACGCGCATTTTTCCACTGATGATAAGCGGTAAAAAATCTCTTGTGAAAATAGAAATTGATACAGGTAGAACTCATCAGATAAGAGTTCATCTCTCAAACGCCGGATTTGGAATAATAGGCGATGAAAAATACGCCAAAAACAGCTCGAAAAGAATGTTTTTACACGCTTATGAACTTGAACTTCTAGACTTAAAATTTCGCGCAAAAATTCCAAACGATTTTAACGTATTCGGATTTGAAATAGGAAAAGAAATTTAAGTTTTCAAATATAAAAATCTGAAATTTAATTTATTTTAATAATTTTAATATTGAAATTTCGTCGGCATTTTAAATTTAAACTGATTTTAAAAACGAAAATCTTTCAGATTTTTAGAAACTAAAATCAAAGAAATTTGACTTTTTATCTTAATGAAAAACGACAAAAATATTTAAAATTTAAAGTATTTAAGAAAATCAAATAAATTGAAATTTTAATAAAGTGTGAAAAAATGTCTAAATCTAGTGAAAACTGATAAAAATCACTTTGTAAAATGGATAAAAACTTTCCGTATTGAAATTTAATTCAGTTTTTTTGCCAAATAGCCGTTTTAAATAAATTTTAACATTTTGGTTTAATTGACACTGAATAAAATTTTAAAGTAAAAGATTGTAAAAATAAATTTTTTGAGATAATACTGAAATCCGCGCAGTATAGTTATATCAAGCTTAATAATAGAAAATTTTAACGGAAAATTTAAAGTAAATTAATCTATTATATTGCGATAAAAATATTTTTATTTTTATCGCTGATTTTTTAAAAATAATAAATTTCAACGGCAAAAAATATTAATTTTACTTTTAAAATCATCTATAAAATCATTTTCATTTGCTTTATTATAAAATTTCACTCCGATTATTTTAAAATTCTTATCGTCAATTTCAAAATTAGATTCTATATTAAGTAAAAAACTATTTTTCCAATTATCCTGCTTTAGAAAATTGTTGCCTTTAGGTTCTATAAAAAATGGTTTATTTCATCTCTCGCCAAAATTTCGTTAAAAAACAACTCATTATTTTTATCGTCATCTCTGCTTTGGTCCCCTTTTAAAACGCAGTCTTTGAATGGAAAACTAAGCACCACATCATCATTTCGTGACAAAAATTTATTTGAAACGCTAAGACCGATTTTGTTACTGAATTTTGTATAACTGTCAAGCAGGAAATTTTTATCATCTATATAATCAATAAAAGTTTTTTGTTTGAAAATCCAAATATCATTTTGCAGTTTTTCAAAAAATAGCTCTTTAAATTTGCTGTTTATGAGTAAATCTATCAAAATTTTATCATATTTAAGTGCACACTCTTTTATTTTTGATTTTAGAAGTTTGCCATCACTACTTAAAAAACAGGATTCATTTTTAAGCAAATTTTCTAAATTTTTTATATCCATTTTATTTCCTTTTTAAAATATGCAAATTGTATCAGAAATTTCAAAATTATTCTCACTTTTCATATCTGATGAAAAACTATTTAAACTTCAAATAAAATTTAAGATACTAAATTTTAAAATTTAAAAATCCGATCATTCAAAATGGTGCTTTTTCGATAAATCACTAAATTTCGTATCGGCGCTAAGTTCCGCTATTTCGCCGAAAATTGTGATTTTAGTCGCTGTTTTTTTAGCGATTTTTAGAATTTTATCTCTGTTTTTCTTTGCAAAAGTAAATAAAATTTCATATTCTTCGCCGCTAAAAAGCTCATCTTTGCTTAAATTTTTTAAAAATTTTATTCCGGCGCCGTTTTTTTCTAAAAGACGCGAAAGATCCTGACTGAGTCCGTCACTGATATCCATCGCGGAAGTAGTGAATTTGGCAGCTTTATAAAAAAAATCAGATTTTAAATCAGGTGTTATAAATTTTGAGTTTTCATCTATTTTTCCGCCATTTTCCAAAATTCCGAAATCTTTAATCACGCTTCCCAAATTTCCTGTAAAAGCTATAAAATCACCTATTTTGGCGCCTTTTCTAAAAACGGCTTTTTTTGTCTTTGATATAATTGTAACCGAAATAGAAATTCTATCGCCGCTAATCGTATCACCGCCGATAATTTTTATATTAAATTTTTTGCAAATATCCAAAAAACCGCCGCAAAGTTCGTCAATCTCGCTAATGCCGATCTCTTTTGGCAACTCAAGTCCTAAAAGTGCATATTTCGGGCGCGCATTCATAGCGACGGCATCCGAAATATTTACAAGCATACTTTTTACGGCAATTTGTCTTAAACTAAGCCAAGATCTCTTAAAATGGATATTTTGAACAAATAAATCTTTGCTAAAAACCCATTTTCCTACGAGAGCCCCGTCATCTCCGTTTTTTTTATCTGAAAATTTCTCAAATATATATCTTTCTTTGTCCAAATTTTACCCTTAAAAATGCTAAAATACTAAAAAAGCTTGCCGTAAAAACGCCGATAAAACTATAAATTTTATCACCGCTGATTGCTGCTGTAAGCCCGCAAGCTCCACCGCAAACCATAGCAAGCAACATTATATTTTTATCCGTTTTACCGTTAAAAATAATGGCAAAAAACAGTGCCGTAACAACGCCCGTCGCAAAAATATCATTTGCAGCGAATAGATAATCCAGTATGCCGAATTCTTCACCAAAAATAGTTAAAACATATGAAATCGCTCCAAAAATCAAAACAAATACTCTGTGAATTTTGATATTTTCGCTTTTTAAAACATCATAACAAAATATGCTTGAAGCTGTAATCAGACAGGTATCGGCCGAACTTATAATGGCACTAAGAAGTCCTAAAAGAAGCAAAATTCCAAGTACCGGCGGAAGTGCATTAAAAAGCGTCGTTGTAAGCAATTCTCCACTTTTTGAATCATTTAAAGAAATTGTTCCGAAAGCGATAATAACGATCAAAAATGCTGAAAAAACCATTCCGGCTACGCCAAAAATCGCGCCTTTAAACGCGGTATTTTCGTCTTTTGCACTAAAAATGCGCGAAAAAAGCGCAGGATCTATGATATAAACAAGCCCTTGAATCAGCAAATAGTAAAAAATCAAATCGTAGCCGAATTTGTCATTCACAAACTCGATTTTTAAATTTGAAAAAAGATTAACGGGCTGCATCAACATCCAGATAAGCACTGCAATCAAACTTATAATAACGATTAAATACTGATAAACGTCGCTTTTAATTACGCTTTTTTGACCGCCAAGCATCGTGTAGATGACGATAACGATAGCGCCTATAATTACACCGTTATTTACATCAAAAGCCGCTAAAATTTTACCTGTTGCGATAAATTGAGCCGCTAAAATGGCAAACCACGCGATAGTTATAATGACGGCGCTTATTTTTCTCGCCTCTTTTGAAATATATACTTCGCAAATCTGCGGAAGTGTCAAAGCGCCGGTTTTACGAAGTTTTTTAGCAAAAACAAATGCCAAAATGCTAAGTCCGAAAGCTCCTGCTAAAAGCCACCAAATAGCAGGAAATCCGAATTTCGCCACATTGGCCACAAGTCCTATCGTAGCGCTGGCTCCGATACAGCTCGCCATAATTGAAAATCCGATTTTAGTGGCATTTGCACTACGATTTGCCACTAAAAATCCCTCAAGCCCGTCTTTTTTTCTAAAATCCCAAAAACCTATACCGAAAAGAAAAACAGCATAAATAATCAAAATAATCATATTTTGCCTTTTAAAATTGAAATTTTTTAAGTTTTATAGCTTCATAAATTGCGTTACAAAGTTTTAAAAGATCATTATTCGGCGTGATAAAAGGTGGCATTATATAAATATTTTTAGCAAACGGTCTTATAAAAACGCCTTTTTGTATGAAAAATTCCTGTAAAGCTTCGACATTTACACACTCTTTCATCTCTACAACGCCGATAGCACCTAAAACACGTACATCAGCAACGCTACTTATTTCTTTGCATTTGGCTAAATTTTCTTTTAAAATTTTTTCTATTCTTGAAACGTTTTGCTCTAAATTTGAGTCTTGCAGAATTTCTATATTTTTAACCGCAACGGCGCAAGCAAGAGGATTTGCCATAAATGTCGGTCCGTGCATAAAAACGCCGCCGTTTTTACTTATACCATGAGCCGTCTTTTTGTTCGCCAAAGTTGCGGCAAAACTCATAAAACCGCCCGTCATCGCCTTTCCGATACAGATTATATCAGGCACTATATTCGTATAATTGTAAGCAAACATTTTACCTGTTCGTCCAAATCCTGTAGCAATTTCGTCAAAAATCAGTAAAATACCGTTTTTATCACAAATATCGCGCAAATGCTCTAAAAATTTCGGATGATAAAACCACATTCCGCCTGCCCCTTGAACAATCGGCTCAAGAATAATCGCAGCGATTTCATCTTTATGAGCGCTGAAAATTTCATCAAATTCGCTTAAACATTTTTTATCAAAAGGCTTGTCAAAAGGACAATTCGGACGCGGTGCAAATAAATTTTTCGCTAGAAAATCTTTAAATAAAAAATGCATTCCATTTACCGGATCACAAACGCTCATAGCTCCAAATGTATCACCGTGATAACCACCTAAAACTGTTAAAAACTTCGTTTTGTTCTTATCAAAATTTTGTTGGTATTGAAGCGCCATTTTCATCGCAACTTCCACGCTTACAGAACCGCTGTCGCAGTAAAAAACATAATCGAACTCAGGCAAAATTTCAAGAAGCTTTTTACCTAAATTTATAGCCGGTGCATGAGTCAGACCGCCAAACATAATGTGAGAAAATTTGTTTATCTGAGAAATCGCAACTTCATTTAAAACCGCGTTATTATAACCATTTACAGCGCACCACCAGGAACTCATTCCATCTATTAAACAACCATCATCCGTGTAAATTTTATTTCCTTTGGCAAATTTCACGCCATGCGCTTTAAGCGGGTTTAGAGCCGAAGTATAAGGATGCCAAAGATGCTTTTTATCGAATTCTAAATCAATTTGCTCTTTTTTTGGAACATTGTCGGTTAAAATTTTAAATTTTTCGCTTGCGCTTTTTAGCGTTTCATTTTTGTTTAAAACAACGATAATACCGTTAAAATGCGCCTTTAAATACTCTAAGTTCGATTTTGCAATCGTATCTTGTTCATCGTGAAAATTTACAACCAAAACGCGAATATCAACGCCGCGCATTTTAAGTGCCTCAATGCTTAAAAGCGTATGATTTATCATTCCAAGCACATTTTTACATACCAAAACGGTTTCATAATTTAAAATTTGCATTAAATCTATAAAATTTTCGTTCTCGTTTAATGGCACAAAAAGTCCGCCCGCACCTTCGACAAGCAAAATTTCGTGCTTTTTTTCAAACTCTTTTACATAAGTTAAAATTTTATCAAGTTCAATTTTTGAATTTTCAAGAGAGGCACTAAAATGCGGAGAAGCCGGAAATTTAAATGCATAAAGCGGCTCATAATCATTGTTTTTATTCGCTTTTTTATAGACGCTTACATCAGGTGCTTCCATTTTACCATTTTTAATTTCACAGCCTGTTTGAACAGGTTTTATGGCGACGGCTTCAAATTCAGCATCCAAAAAAGCTTTTAAAATCGCCGTTGTAACGAAAGTTTTACCCATATCGGTATCAGTTGCCGTTATAAAAATTTGTCTCATTTTTACCTCTAAATTTTATTTTATTAAAAAATATTTATAACCATAAAAACGCTATAAAATAGCTATTTACAATTTTACACACTGTGCCTGATGCAAAATAATTTTTTACGAAATAATTTAAATTAAACAATCTTCTGTTTTTAAGAAATACATAGATTTTACCATTCCAAACAAAAATGCACTATTTTATTCCTTTTAACAAATTGAAATTTTCAAATTTAAATAAAAACTTTTACATATTCAGCAAAATTGAAAAAATAGCTTAAATTTTCTTGCGTCAAACAAACATTTAAATTTCATTAAAAAAACGTATCCGCATGCAAATTTTCAAAAGCCGATTTTAAACTGATAAAAAATTTCGGATTTTCTTTTTCAAGTGCTTGTAGGCGAAGTTTTGTATTTGCCCTATTTGTAGGCATTTTGCCACCGTAAAGTTTAGCAGGGCAGCTCTCTTCTTCGTTTATTATCGGCATTTCATTTTTTATGGCGCAATCTCTGATTTGTCTTTCTCTTGCCAAAATGAGAGGACGGATAATCACTATTTGGTTTTCCGCTTTATATTTTGGCGCCAGTGTCCTTAAAGCGCCGTTAAAGCCTAAATTCATAAAAAAACTCTCCGCAGCGTCATCTAAATGATGAGCCAAAGCAAGTTTGTTAAAGCCGTTTTTAAGCGCGTAAGAATAGAGATATCCGCGTCTCATACGGCTGCAAAAACTGCAAAATGTTGTGTTTGGACGAATTTTTTCTTTACCGAACTCAAAAATATTGCTTTCGATGATATCGTGCGGAATTTCAAATTCTTTAAGATGTTTTTTTAAAGGTTCAAAATTTTCATTTATCCCGTAGCTTAAAGTAACTGCTTTAAATTCCCATTTTAGCGGACTTACAGAGTTAAAATGCTTTAAAATATGCGCTAAAACCAAACTGTCTTTACCGCCGCTCAACCCAAGCAAAATTCTATCGCCCTCTTCAAACATTTTATATTTTGCATTTGTCTGTCCGACTATTCTAAGCAATTTTTTGCTAATCATATTTTTTCTATCATCTTTAAAACAAAATCAGCACTTGTTTTTGCGGAATTTTCCATAAATTCATCATAATTAATCTCAGCTTTGTGTCCCGCTACGTCGCTGATAGCCCGCATAATAAAAAACGGTACTTTAAAAGCGCTGCAAACTTGAGCCACGCTGGCGCCTTCCATTTCCACGGCATCGGCGCCGAATGTTTTTGCAATCCACGCTTTTTTATCGTCATCGCAAATAAATTGATCGCCGCTTACTATAACACCGCTTTTTAATGTTAAACCTAAATCTTTTGCCGTTTTTACAGCGATTTTGTTAAGTTTTTTGCTGGTATTTACAAAAATTTCATTTCCCGGCACATAACCTACCGGGTGACCGAATGCGCTGATATCCAAATCGTGTTGAGCAAGTTTTGTGGCATATAAAAGCTCGCCTATTTTAAAATTATCTTTCAAAGCTCCTGCAACGCCCGTAAAAAGCAACGCCTCAACTTTAAATTTTTCAATTAATAAGGTAGCTGTTATTGCGGCATTTACCTTGCCGATTTTGCTGTATGCTATAAAAAGTTCGTGCCCTGCAAACTCGGCTTTGTAAAATTTATTGCCTGCGTAATAATCTATTTGGGTTGGAATTTCTACAATAAACGGATCGATTTCTTCAGGCATTGCCCCTAAAATCGCTATTTTCATAAATTTTCCTTTCTAAAATTTAAAAATTTATCCAAAGAATCAAGATCATTTATCGAAAAAGTCGGTTTTTTCGTAATTCTGCGGTTTATGCCCTTTAAAACGCCTGCGCCGAATTCCACAAAGCAATCAACCTTGTCTTCGATATTTAAAATACTTTGTTTATAAAGCACCGGCAAAATAAGTTGCTCTTTAAGCAGCGAAATCGCTTCATCTTTTGTGCTATAAGGTTGCGATGTAACATTTGAAACAACAGGGGCAAATTCAGATGTCAAAAGCGGTTTTAAAAACTTAACCAACTCTTTGGCGGCGCTTTCTAATATCGGACAATGACTTGCTACGCTCATATTTAAAAGCATAGCGCGCTTTGCGCCTGCTGCTTTAAACTCACTTTCTAAATTTGAAAGATCGTCTCTGTTTCCTGCAACAACGATTTGTCCATCACAATTAAAATTTGCAGCCCAAGCAGATTTACCGTCTTCTCTTGCGTTTTTGCAAATTTGAGTAACTTTTTCATCATCAAGCCCGATAACAACCATCATAGATGCGTTTTTGCCTTCGCACGCTTCTTGCATAAGCTTTCCGCGTATATTTACAAGTTTAATTGTGTCTTTGAAATCCAAAGCTTTATTTACACCAAGTGCCGAAAATTCGCCAAGAGAATGTCCAAGTGAAAAAACAGGCGAAATTTCAGCTGTTTTTTGTAGTGCCAAAAAAGCCATGAAAGAGTTTAAAACAATCGCAGGTTGAGTAAATTCAGAAATATCGAGCTTCTCATTTTCACTAAAAAGCAAATTTTTAAAATCAATTTTGCAAAATTCACTTGATTCGTCCAACAGTTCTCTGCATTCTATAAAATTTTCATAAAATTCTCTGCCCATTCCAACGCTTTGAGAGCCTTGTCCAGGAAAAATAAATGCGTATTTCATAATTTATTCTTGGTGCTTGCCGCAACATTCGCCGCTTTCGTGATGATGAGCGTGGCAACATTCGTGATCTTCGTGATGATGTTCGCCGCATTCGCAAGTATGAACGCCCTCAGGCACGCCCATTGCAATTTCATCGGCAGTGGCTTCTCTATTTTCCATGATTTTAACGCGAAATTCCAAATCGCGACCTGCAAAAGGATGATTATAATCAATTGTAACATCATCTTCACCGATTGATTTTACGCTTACACGCACGGTTTGTCCGTCTTCGCTCTCACCAAAAAGTTCCATTCCCTCTTTTAAATCAATACCTGCAAATTGCTCTTTTGGTAAAACTTGCACTGCACTTTCATCATATTCTCCAACACCTTCTTTTGCAGAAATTCGAACGATTTTTTCAGCGCCTTCAGCAAGATCTATTATCTCATCTTCAAGTTTGCTTAAAATTTGATCTTTTCCCGTTAAAAACGATATTTGATCCGCCTTAAAATTACTCTCTAAAAATTCACCGGAATTTGCATCTTTTAGTTCATAAAACATCGATATTACACGATTATTTGCCATTTTTTTCTCCTAATTTAAAATTCAAAACGAAAAATTCTATCATAAATAAGTAAATTAAAACTATCAGTAATCAGCATATAAGGCTTTATTTATTTCAGTTTCAACACAACATTAATCTCTAATAAGGTAGTTTTAAGATATTATATCAAGGATGAAAAATAATTATATTTATCGTTGAAGAATTTCAGAGGTTAAATTTAGAGAAATTTTAGATATTTTTGCTTAGATATATAAGCATTAAAAATAGCTGAAATTTGTAATATTTTTAGAAATATAGTAAATAAAATTATAAAAACGGACAATAATTTTAATGATAAGTGAATGTGAAAAAATATCTGAATTTAATGGTAAAATAAAAATAAAATTTAATTTTGAAAGTTTAAAAAAAGGAAATATAAAAATGCAAAGCTTTAAAGAATGCTTAGATGATATAAAATTAAAAAGAGTTCTTATCATTCATGGGTTTAATAGTTCAGGTAATGGTACAACCGCAAGTAATATAAAATCAGTTTTAAACGATTTTGGAATAACTAAAATAATTGCACCAAATTTTAACCTTTTAAATTATGATGAAACAATTTCAAAAATAAACGAATTATCAAAAAATGTAGATATTGTAATTGGACATAGTTTAGGTGGTTATTATGCAATGAGTTTAGAAAGACCGGAAAATTTTAAAATACTTATAAATCCTTGTATAGACCCATCTATTATTAATCTTACATTAAATTCTAATAAAAAAATAAACTTAAGAGGACTTAATAGGCAACTTACTTTTGGGATGTTTGCCAAATCAGATGAATTATTTGACTTTTATGATTATTTTAAAGATAATTTTTCAGCAGAATTTTATGGCGTTTTAAACTATACAAGAATTCCAGGCACTCACAGACCGGACAAAGATTCATTAGAAAGAGGACTAATAAAGGCATTTGAGTATTTTACAAAAATTCATAACTCAATAGACTTAATACCTGATGAAACTTTACCAATAAACGAAAATTCAATATTTAATGATTTTTCAAAAAATCAAAATCTAAATGAAAAATTTGTTAATGTTTTAACAGGAAATGATAGAGAAACTTCAAAATACAAAGATAAAGTCTATGAAATTCTTTATAACTCTTATAAAGATATTGGCGGAGTAGCAGGTTTAGAAAATCCAGATAACTTAATTTCAGATTCAGACTTTTGGAAACTCGAAATAAAGAATAATGAAATTTTATCAGTTTTTATTTATACATTTAAAAGGGGTGGGCGTAAAGTTCAATATATAGGAACAAATGGCACTCCAGAGGGTAAAAAGTCAATGTATAATATTGTTAAAGATGATTTAAGACTAAAAGATAGAAATGCTTGGATTGAGTGTAGTGGGGCTGTAGAACATATATATTTAAAAATGGGTGCTAGAAAAATGCCTATTGATGAGGTTAGAAAAAGACTACAAGATAAAGAAGTTTTAGATTTAACTGATAAAGATATTAAAAGTTATAAAGGTAAAAATAATATAAATGATGGATATCACTATAAAAGAATAATAGGTGGTAAATATCATATTAAATTAATGGTTTATTAATTAATTTTTAAATAATGTTTTATAAAACAAATTTTTAAATAATTTCATAGCAAAAAACTGATATATTAATTTCTATTAAAAAATTGCGGTATCGGATTTAAATTTTAATTCCCGTTTTACTAAAAAAAATTTTAAATTTTTTACAGCTTAACTGAAAATCTAAATTTCAGTAAGTAACACTATTTTCTATTCGGTGAAGATTTTGCTTCTTTTGAATCAGGATACGCTGATTTTAGCGCATTATAAAATTTATTGGCGCTGTTTGTATCGCCGATCTTGTCAAAACTTATGGCTGTATGATATAGAAGTTTTGGCGTATATGGTTGTGTTTGACTGTGAGAAATGCTTGTTTGATAGTATTTTATTGCTTCGCCGTAAGATTTACCGAAATAAGAAATCTCACCTAACATAAAATTTGATTTGGCAGGTTGATAATTTTTAGAAACTAAATATTCATAGCACTCTTTTGCACCGCTGTAATCTTTTTTTGAGTATAATTTTTCAGCTTCTTTTAAAATTTCAGTTTCTTTTTTAGAAGTAAAATTCTGTGTTTTTATAGAATTTTCATTGTTTGGAACAGATTTTTCTACTTCATTAGAGTTTTTTTTTACATTAACACCGTCAAGTTTAGCATTTATCTCTTTGATTTGAGATTTTAACCATGTGATATCCTTCTTTATACTTTCTAAATCGCTGTTTTTGCTTACTTTGCCTTTTGTGCGAATTTCAAGATCGGCTACACGATTTTCCAGATTGGCAATTTGAGCATTTGTGCCTTCTAAAACGGTTTTAAGTCCTTCAAGACTTTCATTTGTATTGTCAAGTCCTGTGGCTACATCGGCTACTTTTTGGCGATTCTTAAGAAGTACCTGTTCATTTTCTGTAAGACCTTGAGGATTTTCATTGTTAATATTTCCCATATCAAAAACGGAAACTTCCTCTGAATTTAAAAAGGTCGCGGCAAAAGCTGCCACGACCAAAATTTTAATAAATTTCAAATTAGAAACCTACTTTGAATTCATCACGTCTGTTTTGAGCGTCGCAAGCTTTAGTTTTGTCTGTGCAAACTAAATTGCTTTCGCCATAACTTACAACTGATAATCTATTCTCAGCTACACCTTGTTTAACCAAAGCGTCTTTTGCAGCTGTTGCTCTTTTTAGACCAAGAGCGTAATTGTATTCATCAGTTCCCCACTCGTCGCAGTTTCCTTCTATTTTAACAGTTAAAGACTCTGCGCCTGCTTGATTGAATAGCGCTGCATTATTGCTAATTTTGCTTTGTTCACTTGTTTTGATATTAAATTTATCAAAATCAAAATAAACTGTATTTACTTCACTTTGAATTTTTGAAGCCAAAGTAGCAAGTGCATCTGCTGAATTTGAATTAACCTCAGGGGTTTTTTTAGAACAACCACTCACCATAAGAGCGGCAACTACTGCTGATAATAAAACTAAATGTTTCATTTCTACATCCTTTTCAATAAATTTGCGCGTTATTATAACATATTTTTTTGAAAATTATATAAGTTTTACCAATCAACTGATTGAATTTGCCCGATTTTTAGTGGGAATTGGAAACTTTTATTTTCATTTATTCTTATTATTCCGATAGAACTGCCAAAATTAGAATGTTTTATAAACATCACGCTTCCACCGTCACTTGAAAATCTTGGAAACATATTTTTGCCGTCTGCTGTAAGTTGACGAATAAGATTTGTGCCTGTTGAAATCAAATAAATATTAAAGCTTCCGCCGCCATCGCGACTTGAATAAACTATATAATTACCGTGTGTGCTGATTGAATTGTTATTTTTACCTTGAAAAACCATTTGCTCGACATTTCCGCCATCTATACTTTGCGCGAAAATATTCGGATATCCAAGTCTGTCGCTAACAAAAACAATTCTGCTATCATTATCAACAAAATTTCCATTTACATCAATTCCGGGATAATTCGTAATTTGTTTCATAGAGCCGCTATTAAGATTATATAGAAAAATATCCGGTTGGTCTTTTGGGGCATTTGTAATCAAAAGCTTGCTTCCATCATCGCTTACATCGCTTGCTATTGTCATACCTCTACCTGTGAAAATTTTACTTTTACTTCCGTTTGAAAGATTGTATTTAAAAATAGCAGGTGTATTTTTATTTATATAATATGTATAATAAAACGCATTTTGTGCTTTATTTGCCCATTTTGGAAATATATTCAATCCACCTCTTACAACTGTTTTTTGATATGTCAATGTATAATCAGCTATAAGAATTTCGCTCTCTTTTGCGCTTGTATAACGTGAAAAAAGTATCATTTCTCTCATCCAATCAACATTTGAATATCCTAAATTTTTGACTATTTCACTAACGGCGTCATGAGCAAGAAACGGAAATTTGGATTTATCTTCTATCGAAAAACTGTTTTCATATAAAATTTTTCCTGTAATTGCATCCAAAACTTTTGCTTTTAAACTCATAGGTGAAGCATCGCTAAGAGCATATCTAACTATTAACGCTGTACCGCTGTCGCTTGATATATTTGTGCGAAAATCGCCGTCATAGCTGCTTTCAAAATATTCATCGCTTACTTCAAATGTAGCGCCGACTTTTAAATCTCCTACCATAAGTTTAAAAAATTTTTGATTTAAAGACGAATTTGCAATCATTGATGAATTTTGAACTACAATCTTAGGCAAATTTGATCCTTTGTTTGTGATTGTCATCGTAGCATCATCAACATACGCAAATAAACTCACACAAAATGTAAAAAGCAACAATAACTTTTTCATTCTATCTCCTTATAATTGTGTATTTAATTTTAATTTACTAAATGTATATTCTTCGTTATTTGGCGGCTTTGGAAAATCCTGATTATAAAGACTTTCCATAAAGTCACGCAATTTCTGATTAAACTCGCTATCATAAGATAGCTCTAAAATTTCATAACTTTTAAGCTTTCCGTCAGCGGAAATAGTGATACTGACAAGCGCATCATTATTACTTCCGCCATTATATCTTGACCAAAGAGTCGTTAATTTTTTGCGAACACCGCCCTTAAAGGCATCATAAATTCCTGTAAGTTGCGATTTACCGGCATCTTTATCCGAAATCGCTCCTTTACTTTGTTTTGCGCCTGTTTTTTTTGATTTTACTTCAGATGTAGCCTTAGTAAGTTTTTCATTATTAGATGTTGTCGCAGCAAAAAGATCATTCAAATTTTGTTTTTTAGATTCCTGGTCTTTTGCTTCTTCTTTTGATTCAGGCTTAATTTCTTTTTTTTCAGGTTTAATTTCTTCGATTTCTTTTTGTTCAGGCTTAACAATATTTTCTTCAACTTTTTCTATAGGTTTTTGTTCTACTTTTGGTTCCGGCTTTTTTTGAACTTTTAAATTTTCAAGTTCTATTTTTTCTTGTGGTAAAGTTTTAACGGCTTCACTTTCTTGTGAATCGGCAACTTCTTTTGCTGTTCTGGTTGGAACGCCTTCATCTATATCAATAGCTATAATATCCATAAATGCATTTTTATCATCTGTAAAATTTTGATTTAAATCATGAAAAGTCGCTTTAAATATCAGTAACAAAATTGCCAAAAAATATATAAGCGTAGCGAGCAAAAATGATGTAAAATTATCAAATTTTGCACCGATATTACTAAAATTTCGCAAATTTTTATCCGTTTGTTTGAAGTGCTATTTTAAAAAAGCCCATTTGTTTGAGTGTTTTAAGCACAAACATAACATCATCGTAAGACAATTTTTTATCAGCTTGAATATATACAGGTTTTTCTTTACTGTACATACCGGAATTTGCGATATGAAGTAAATTATCCGAAAGCTCGCCAAAACTCATTGAATTTTGATCTATATGTATGATTTTATCATCCCCGACTCGCAAAATCAAAAATTCTTTCGTACTTTGTGAAGTTTCCGTTTTAGAGCCATCAGGAAGATTTATTTTTTCTTCATATATGATAGCAGGAGTAGTCACCATTAAAATAGCAAGTAACACAAGCATAATATCAACGAGCGGTGTGATATTAAGCTCAGGCTTTTCATCATAATTCCACATTATTGTTCTTTTTGTTGTGCCGAATAAATAATAATGTCAGCTGAACGATTTATAATACTCATAATTTCATAAGCTTTGCGCTTTATAAGTAAATGCGCCGTATACGCAGGAATCGCCACAAAAATTCCACAACCTGTAGCAACAAGTGCCTCGCTTATAGCAGGAGCTATAACAGCTATGCTTGAATTTCCGGCTCCCATTTTAGAAAACGTATCAAGTATACTTATAACCGTTCCAAAAAGTCCGATAAACGGCGATGTAGATGAAATAATAGAAAGCCAGGTAAGTCCGCTTGTAGCATTTTTTTCTGCCATACCTTGACAAATTGCAAGTTTTTCTCTTGTAACGCGACCGGTTAAAAATTTCTTTAAAACCGTATTTAAAGTACTGGCTTGTCTTCCCATAAGCAAAGATTCCAAGGCATTTTGCTCACGTTTTTGCCAACTGTTTAATCCAAAATACCTCGAAATCAAAATTGTAAGCGTAAAAATAAAATAAATAGATAGCCAAGTAAGTACAAATAGTGTAATAAAAGAACTTCTATTTATATAACTCAAAAAAATATCTAATGATTGCACTTATTTTTGCCTTACTTGCTCATCTATTTTTGCTATAGTAGTTGCATAAACTATTGTATTTGATGACATTGATTTTACCAACTCTTTTGCTTTTTGCAAAGAAATTGCAATCTCGCTTTCATTACTACCGCCGATATAAACTGCGCCATTAGCTAAAATAGTAGTTTTATCTTCAGCAACCTTGATACAACCGCCATCATCAATAGCAATCATATCTTTTGTGCCATCTAAATTTATAACTTCGATAACGCCGGCATTTAGAGTAGTCACCAAAGTAGCGTGTCTTGGTAAAATTCCAAACTCGCCTTCACAACCTGGAACTTGTACCGATTTTACATCATTTGCAAAAATTTCACCTTCAGGTGTAACAATCTCTAAGAATAACTTATCCATAAATTTTGCCTTTTATGCTTTCATTTTTTCAGCTTTGGCTAAAACCTCGTCAATACTTCCAACCATATAAAAAGCATTTTCAGGTAAATCATCATATTTGCCTTCCAAAATTCCTTTAAATCCTGCGATTGTATCTTCAAGGCTAATATATTTTCCAGGACTTCCTGTAAAAACTTCAGCTACGAAAAATGGTTGTGATAGATATTTTTCTATCTTTCTTGCACGTTCAACTACAAGTTTATCTTCTTCACTAAGTTCATCCATACCTAAAATAGCAATAATATCTTGCAAATCTTTATATTTTTGAAGCACAGCTTGAACTCCGCGAGCTATTTTATAATGTTCCTCACCGACAATTTGAGGATCAAGCATTCTTGAAGTTGAATTGAGCGGATCAACAGCAGGATAAATTCCTTTTTCAGCGATGCTTCTATTTAAAACGGTAGTTGCATCAAGGTGTGCGAAAACAGTTGCAGGAGCAGGGTCTGTCAAGTCATCTGCAGGAACATATACAGCTTGAACCGATGTAATTGAACCTTTTTTGGTTGATGTAATTCTCTCTTGAAGTTTTCCCATCTCACTAGCCAAAGTCGGTTGATAACCAACGGCTGATGGAATTCTTCCAAGAAGCGCAGACATCTCCGAACCGCTTTGTGAAAATCTGAAAATATTATCAATAAACATAAGTACATCAAGCCCAAGTTCATCGCGGAAATATTCAGCCATTGTAAGACCTGTTAAAGCGATTCTATTTCTTGCTCCCGGTGGCTCGTTCATTTGACCATAAGTTAGGGCAACTTTATCCAAAACACCGCTTTCTTTCATTTCATTATAAAGATCATTTCCCTCTCTTGTTCTTTCACCAACGCCTGCAAATACCGAATATCCATTATGCTTAAAAGCAACATTATGAATAAGCTCCATAATAATAACTGTTTTTCCGACACCTGCACCACCGAAAAGTCCGACTTTTCCACCTTTTGCATAAGGTGCTAGAAGATCTACAACTTTAATACCTGTTTCAAAAATTTCACTTTTTGTACTTTGATCTTCAAAACTTGGCGGATCTCTGTGAATTGACCAGCGAGTTTCGAAATCCTCAGGCTCGCCCTCATCAATCAAATCACCTGTTACATTAAAAATTCTACCTAAAACTTTTTTACCGACAGGCACGCTGATAGGTGCACCCAAAGCTTCAGCTTCAAGACCTCTACGTAAGCCGTCACTCATATCCATAGCAATTGTGCGCACTTTATTATCTCCCAAATGCGCCGCTACTTCAAGTACGAGTCTTTTTTGAATGCCTTCTACATCATATTTGACTTCAATTGCTTCGTTAATTTTTGGCAAATAATCTTTAAAATCCACATCTACGACAGGACCCATTACTTGCGAAATAATACCTTTCATCAATTCTCCTTTATTTCATTGATTCCGCACCACTGATGATTTCTATAAGCTCAGTGGTAATTGAACTTTGTCTAGCTTTATTGTATTCCAAATTCAATTGACTTAAACGCTCTTTCGCGTTGTTTGTCGCATTTTCCATCGCATTCATTCTGGCGCTGTGCTCAGCTGCAAGCGAATCAATAAGCGAATAATACATACTGTATTCGAAATATTTTTTCGTCAAAGTTCTTATTATATTGTCTCCGCCATCACTTGGTTCAAATTCCATATTTGAACCTACATAACTGTTTTCATTGGCAGTAGGCGGCTCAACAGGAAGTAAAACATTTACTTTCATCTCTTGCGAAATCATATTTTTATAGCCGTTATGTATTAAAACAATTTTATCAGTTTTTCCGTTTTCAAAATCATTAATAGCTTCATATATCACTTCAGCAGCCTTTTTAGAACTTGGAGACGAACTTAAACCTATATACTTTTTCAAAAGTTCTACACCTTGAAAATTAAAGTATTCAATACCTTTTTTTCCTATAGCTCTAAGACGAACTTTTATTTTTTTTGATTTATACTCTTCAATAGTTTCCTTAACTTTTTTAATTGTATGAATATTAAAACCGCCACAAAGTCCTTTATCGGCTGTAACAAAAATAATATCCACTATTTTTACTTCTCTATTGGTATCAAAAAATTTATCATCGGCAAAACTTTTAATATTTACCTGAATTTTAGCGGAAATTTCGCTTAAAAGCTCGTTAATTTTAATAGCATAAGCTTTCGATTGTTTAGCGAAATCTTTAGCTTTTTTAAGCTTGACATTAGATACAAGCTTCATAGCCTTTGTCGTTTTTTCGGTATTGCTTACACTTTTTATCTTTAACTTTATATCTTTTAAATTTGCCATAATTTAACCTTATTTGACGGAAAAAGTCATTTTAAAATCATTTAACGCTTTTGCTAAATTTTCCTCCAAATCTTTTTCAATCGTTTTTTTGGTTCGTATGTCTTCAAATATATTTGGATACTTTGCTTCAATAAATGAATAAAGCTCGTTTTCAAATTTTCCTATCGCACTAACCGGTATATCATCCAAAAATCCGCGACTTCCTGCAAAAATAATAACAATTTGATTTTCAACCGGAAGCGGACTGTAAGGTGGTTGTTTTAAAATTTCAACCATTCTTTGACCACGATCAAGTTGTTTTCTACTACTTTCGTCCAAATCACTTGCAAATTGTGCAAATGCTTGAAGTTCGCGGTATTGTGCAAGATCAAGGCGGAGTGTACCGGATACTTTTTTAATGGCTTTAATTTGAGCGGAACCTCCAACACGGCTAACTGAAAGACCGACATTGATAGCAGGACGGATACCTGAGTTAAATAATCCGGATTCAAGGAAAATTTGCCCGTCTGTAATTGAAATAACGTTTGTAGGAATATAGGCTGAAACATCACCTGCTTGTGTTTCTATTATAGGAAGCGCTGTTAAACTTCCAGCACCTAGTTCATCACTAAGTTTGCTTGCTCTTTCAAGCAATCTTGAATGAAGATAAAAAACATCTCCAGGATAAGCTTCACGTCCAGGTGGACGGCGCAAAATCAAAGACATTTCACGATAAGCTACGGCATGTTTGCTAAGATCATCATAAATAATCAAAGCATGGCGTGAATTATCCCTGAAATATTCACCCATTGTACAACCTGCATATGGTGCAAGGTATTGAAGTGCAGCAGGCTCACTGGCTCCTGCGCTGACAACTATAGTATAATCCATAGCGCCATACTCTTCCAATTTTTTCACAACTTGAGCAACTGTCGATTGTTTTTGACCGATTGCTACATATATGCAAATTACATCTTGTCCTTTTTGGTTTATGATAGTATCAACAGCAACTGTTGTTTTACCTGTTTGACGGTCTCCGATAATTAACTCTCTTTGACCTCTACCGATCGGAACAAGAGCGTCGATTGCTTTAAGACCTGTTTGAAGCGGTTCATGAACCGATTTTCTAGCCATAATGCCTTTAGCTTTTTCTTCAACAAATCTGGTTTCACTGTATTCTATAGGACCTTTTGCATCAATCGGCTCACCTAATGCATTTACAACACGACCTATTAAAGCATCTCCTACCGGAACTCTTAAAAGTTTACCAAGCCTTTTTACACTTGTACCCTCTACTATTCCGCTTATACTACCTAAAATAACGACACCTACACTATTTTCTTCAAGATTGAGAGCGAGACCTTTTACGCCATTTTCAAACTCAACCATCTCATTTGCCATTACATTTTTTAGACCATATACGCTTGCCACGCCATCTGCGACATTAACGACTTTGCCTGTTTCTTCGATATTGATATTTAGCTCAAAGTTTTCAATTCGTTCTTTGATTATACTACTTATCTCATCTACCTTAATTTTTGCACTCACGCGCTCTCCTTTAAATTGCTTTTAATATATATTCACTCATTGCTGATTTTAATCTGTCAATTGAAAAACTTATCTCGTACCCAAGATCGCTTATATCAATTTTCACACCTGTATAATTTCCCGCAATACAAACAAATTTTATATTTGCATTCAATTTTTTAGAAAAATTCGTTTCAAGTAATTTAATCGTAGGTTCATCTAAATTTTCTTTTGTGTAAATTTTACCTTGATATTCATTATTTGACAAAGCTATGCTTTCTTTGATACCATCATAAATTTGAGGCAAAAGAGAAATTCTGCCGTTTTTCATCAAAATTTTAAGTAAATTTTCAATTTTTACATTAGGTTCTTTCAAAAAAGAAAGTATAAGTGAAATTTTATCTTTTTTGCTAACTGTAGGTGATTTAATTATATCATTAAATTTTGCAACGCTGAAAGCGGATACTATAGCTTTTAGCCCTTTTAAAACATCATTTAATTCATCTTTTTTGCAAACTTCAATCAATGCTTTTACATATCTTTTTGCTATATTTTCAGACATTTCAAACCACCTTTTTTTGAACTAAATTTATCAGCTCGTTTTGTGAAAGATTTACACTTTTTTCATTAAAAAGTTCGTCCAAAATTTCAGCGGTAACACTTTTTTTGAGACGTCTTATTTCAAATTCTTTTTGCTCTGCAAAACTTTTTTGCATTTGAGCAATATCAATTTGAGCCGACTGTTGAATTTTTTCATCCAATTGAATAGCCTCTTTTTTAGCTGTTTCAATAAGCTCAACACATTTTTGTTTAACATCTTCAAGGTTTTTCTTTGAAGCTTCCTTTTTTTCTTTTGATTCTTTCAGCTTTGTCTGAATCGCTTCAAGTCTGCTTGAAATTCTGTTTATTCTTGCATTGTAAGCATTTTTTATAGGCCCTTTTATCAAATAAAATAAAATTCCGAAGAAAATTGCAAAATTTATTGTTCGCCAAACTATATCATAATCTTTTGTTGCCGTATCATCTCCTGCAAATGAAATTCCGACAAAAACAAAAATAAAAAATAAAAATTTATTCATCGCTTTACCTTAAATCTTTGACAAAGTCGCTTTTAAACTATTTTGAAATTCAGGTATTTTACTTTGTAATCCAGCTTTAATTTCATCTTTTTGTTTAGCAAGATCATTCATAAAATCATCAAAATCAGCTTGTAATTCTACTCTTTTTTTAGACAGAATTTCGTCAACTTTATCTTTTGCTTTTTGAATTGCTTCATTTTTAATTTGACTTGCGCTCATGTTTGCTTCACTCACAGCTTTTTCGAGCTCCGCTTTGTCTATATTCAGATCCAAAGTGTTTTGATTTGCAAGTTCTTCATCTTTTTTAATAGAATTTTCTCTTTCTTCCATAAATGCAAGCAGCGGTTTATAAAGCTTTTGATTTAAAAAATATATTAAAGCCAGAAAAACCACAATGGTCATTACCATTGCCGGAAAACTCACTTCAAACATTATCTCTCCTTTAAAAAATTTACGAAACTTTGTATTTTACAATATGAATTCAAAAAATTTGCTAAAATTTCTCAATAAATTTTGAAATTTGCGAAATTTCATCAAATTCTATTGAAATTTTTCGATTTCTTATACTAATTTTGCCGAATTTTTCAAGTTTAGTTTTAAGTTTATCAAGTTCTATTTTAAAATTTTTAACTTCATCATTTATTTTTTTTGCAACTTTCGGCGAATTTTTTTCTTTAATCTTTTTGACTAAATTTTCAGTTTCTCTTACACTTAATTTTTGTCCTATTACCGTATCTACAACAAGTTTTTCCTGTTCCGGATTTAAGCCGACCATTATTTTAGCGTGCCCTTGAGAAATTTTATTATTTGCTATCATTTTTTGTGTAAAATCACTAAGTGAGAGTAAGCGAATAGTATTTGTTATTTGGGTGCGGGATTTTTTAATTATATCTGAAAGTTCTTCCTGCGTAATTTTATACTCATCTATCAACTCTTTATAAGAATTTGCCAGCTCAATTGGATTTAAATCCTGTCTTTGAATATTTTCTATTAGTGCAAGTTCTCTTAAATTTTGAGATGCAAAATCAGCAACAATCGCTTTTATAGTCTTATCGCCTAAAATTTTTGTGGCTCTTAAACGACGTTCTCCGGCTATAAGCAGATATTCATCTCCTTTTTGCATAACTATAATCGGCTGAATAAGTCCGTGTCTTTCAATACTTTCGCTAAGTTCTTTCAGAGCTTCTTCATCAAAATTTTTGCGCGGTTGATACGGATTTGGTTTTATTTTATCTATTTCAAGCTCAATTACTATATCGTTTCTTCCGCTTTGAAGCTCTTTTGTATAAGTAAGCTCGACATCGCCTAAAATAGCATCAAGCCCACGTCCAAGAGCTTTTTTTCTTCCACTCATTGAAATTTCCTTATTATTAATCTTGCGAGGTTTTTATATGTATTTGCACCGACTGATTTCGGATCGTATAATATTATAGGTTTGCCGAAACTTGGGCTTTCTGCAAGTTTTACATTTCTAGGAATAACTATAAACTCATCTTTTTGGTTCATATTTTTAAAAAGCTTATCGCCAAAATGCTCTTTTAAATTTATTATAGTTTCTTTCGCCAGATTATTATTACTATACATCGTAGGCAAAAATCCTAAAATTTGCAAATCTTTATTTTCTGTTTTTTTGATAAATTTTATGGTATTTAAAATAAGCGCAAGACCTTCCAGCGCATAAAATTCGCATTGAATAGGAATTATTACACTATTGCTTGAAATAAGCGCATTTACAGTTATATTTCCAAGTGTCGGCGGTGTATCAAGCAGGATAAAATCATAATTTTTTTCAACTTCCATCAATGAATTTTTAAGAATTGTTTTATAATTATTATCCATATCTGAAAATTCTTTTTCAATGCCTACAAGCCCGATATTTGATGGAATCAATTCAAGATTTTCTATTTCGGTTTTTAAAAGTATTTCAGAGATTTTTTTAACGCCCAAAAAAACATGATATATATTAAATTCATAATCGTTTCTGCTAAATCCAAGTCCGGTTGTAGCATTAGCTTGCGGATCCACATCTATAAGAAGTACTTTTTTGCCGCTATTTGCCAGACAAGATGCCAAATTTACAGCAGTTGTAGTTTTGCCGACTCCGCCTTTTTGATTTGCAATTGTAATAATTTCACTCATCTTAAAGAATACACCTTTTTGTCATTAATCAAAATCGAGCCGTCATCACACAAAATAGCTTCACTTAATGGTACTTTTTTGCCGTTAATCGTAGCTACGAATTTTTTTGATTTTTCAAATTCTATCAAAAGTTTGCTAAAAATTTGCTTCCATGAAATTTGTTTTTCCACCATTTCCAAAAAGCCGTAAATTATGGCATCCCGCTTCATTTTTATATCTAAAATTTCGGCATTTTCCGGTGCATTTATTAAATTTAATCCTATGCCGCAAACTATAAAATTTCTAACTATTGAAGTTAAAATTCCGCCGCATTTATTTTCACCTATATAAATATCATTCGGCCATTTTAACCATGCTTTAGAACCGTTTTTATTTAAAAATTCCTGCAAAATCAAACCGAAATAAATGCTAAGAGATTGTTTTTGTATATCACTTGCAATTTCACAATCTTTCAAGCAAAACGACAAAAAAAGATTTCCTTTGCCGCTTACCCACTCATTTTCACGGCTTCCGAAACCGGCACTTTGTTCTTCCGCGACAAGTGCATATTTGCCGAAAACTTTACCGGATTTAATCCGTAAAATGAGCTCGCTTTGCGTAGACGGCAAAGTTTCAAGAAATTCTATCACCAATTTTAAGCCTCTTTCCATTTATAAAATCTCGCGCCAAAATAGCTTTTTTGCTAGGTTCCTGTAACTTCAAAATTTCAATTTCACCGTCTTTTACAGCAAGCGTGAAACCATCTTTTGTAATATGTGAAATTTTGCCGAACTCTTTTTTTTCATCTGAAAATTTTCGAATTTCAAGCAGTTTCGTACCATTTTCCAAAAAAATTCCCGGCCACGTTTTAAAAGCTGAAAATTTTGCCGAAATTTCATCAGCGCTATCGCTAAATTTTACAAGTCCGTCTGTTTTTTTTATTTTTTTGCATTTGCTTGAAAGAACGTTTTTTTGTTTTAAAGGTGCTATATCGTCAAAATTTTGCAAAATTTTAATACATAATTTAGCGGCAACGTTTCCGAATTTATGAAAAACTTCGCTCTCATCAAGCTTTTGAATTCCACAAAAACTAAATCCCAAAATATCGCCGTCATCAAGCCCTGCTCCCATTTTCATAGCAGTTACGCCGCTAATTTTTTCACCTTCTAAAATCGCGCTTTGTATCGGGCTTGCACCGCGAAATTTAGGCAAAATCGAAGCGTGTAAATTTATGCATGGACAAATTTCTAAAATTTCAAGCGGCAAAATTTGTCCATAAGCCGCCACTACAATAAAATCAGGCGAAAATTCACAGATTTTTTTTGCAATTTCCGGCGTTTTAATGTTTGAAGGTTGAAAAATCGGTGTGTCAGCGTGACTTTCAAGTAAAAATTTTTTCACATCCGGCGGAGTTAAAATTTGTTTTCTGCCGACAGGTTTATCAGGCTGCGTAAAAACAGCTGAAATTTTAAAATTATTCTCAAACAAAGCCCTTAAAATAGCAGTTGCATACTCTGGCGTTCCCATAAAAACAATTTTCATTTTTTTCCTTTAAGCATTAAAAAGCGTGCCGCCGATTTGGCGATTTTCAAGCAAAAACGCTCTTGCCACGCTTAAATCAAAACCGCTTGCTAAAAACATCGCTTTGCCGTTTTCAAGTAAAAATTGCGCAGCTTTCAGTTTTGTCACAATACCACCTGTGCCAAACTCGCTTCCGGCTTCAGATGTAAGATTCAGTTCGTCTTCGCTTATTTCAGATACTTTTTCGCGTATTTTAGCATCACTGAATTTGCGCGGATTTTTGTCGTAGTATCCGTCGATATCGCTTAAAATCACAAGCAAATCGGCACCGAAAAAATGTGCCGCAGAAGCACTAAGTCTATCATTGTCACCAAAAACAATTTCTGCAATTGCAGTCGCGTCATTTTCATTTATAATAGGCAAAATTTTATGTTTTAAAAGCCCTTCTATGAGATTTTTCGCGTGATTTGTCGATTTTCTGGAATCAAAATCGCTTGCGGTAAGTAAAATTTGAGAAGCCAAAATTCCGTTTTTAGAAAGAAAACGACTATAAATTTCCATTAAATAAGGTTGTCCCACAGCGGCTAAAATTTGGCGATTTACAAGATTTGTTTTTTCCAAATCAAACTTTATTTTACCGGCACTTTGAGCGCCTGAGCTTACTAAAATCACTTCAAATTTATTCATAAGTTCGCACAAAAAATCGCACAAACCGCAAACGCGACTTTCACTTATTTTATGTTCGTCACTAAGTATGTGAGAGCCAACTTTTACTACAATTCGTTTCAATTTTGCGCCTTTAAAATTTCAAGAAGGGCAAATTTTAACTCTTTTATATTTTTATTTGCTGCGCTTGAAATTTGCATTACAAAAACTGGTTTTGTTTTATCAAACTCACCTTTTTCATTTGGAATTTGCCTGCTTCCAAATCCGAATTCATCACAAAATTCAGTCAACATTTTATCGGTGTTTTCTACCGTATCAGCCTTTGTAAGCGCAATCGCATACAATTTATTTGCCAAATTTTTAGAAAATTTCGTGCTTTCTTCTTTTAATGCATTAAATTGTTCTTTTAAAGTGCGATAATTCGACATATCAATCATAAAAAGTAAAATTTTCGTGCGCTCAATATGCTTTAAAAACTTAATTCCAAGCCCTCGCCCCTCGCTAGCTCCTTCAATAATTCCAGGTATATCCGCCATCACAAAACCTGAAAACTCATCAACTTCAACCATTCCAAGTTTTGGCGTAAGAGTTGTAAATTCATAATTCGCAATTTCAGGTTTGGCATTTGAAATCGTTGAAATAAGAGTAGATTTGCCGACATTTGGAAATCCTACAAGTCCAACGTCAGCTATCAGCTTAAGCTCCAGTCTGATATCTTTTTCTTCACCTGAAAGTCCAGGTTGCGCATACTCAGGACGTTGATTTACAGGGCTTTTAAAATGCACATTTCCAAGCCCGCCTTTTCCGCCTTTTAACGCCAAAACTTTCTCGCCGTCTTCTTTCAAATCAAAAAGAAGTTCACCTGTTTTATCATCGTAAATAGAAGTTCCGGGCGGCACGATAAGCACCAAATCAGCACCTTTTTTACCGAATTTTTTACGCCCTTCTCCGCCTGCACCGTTTTCTGCTTTTAGAAGTTTTTTACCTTTATATTTTGAAAGTGTGTGAGAGTTTTTATCCGCTTTAAAATAAACGTTACCGCCATCGCCGCCATCGCCGCCATCAGGTCCGCCAAACAAAATAAATTTTTCGCGTCTGAAACTGACACATCCGGCTCCGCCTTTTCCGGCTTTAGTGTGAAATTTCACATTATCTACAAACATTTTTAACCTTAATTTTATTTTTTTGAAGATTATATCAAATCAAGCTGAAATTTCCGGTTACACAAATTTTAGATTTATTTTACAAAAATTTCAGCAAGTTATCAGACCACTCGCAAATCAAATCATCAAACGACATTCTTGCGTTTGCGCTACTTGTGGAATTTAAAGCCATAAGCCTATTATCATCATTTAAAATTTTTCTAGCGACTTCATAAGATTTTTTGCCTTTTTTAAAGATAATTTTAATATCCGCTATATTTAAAATTTCATTCAAATCATTTAGTCCGTAATTTTTTTAATTGAAATTCGTAAAGTCTTTTATATCGACACTTTTACAGTATCATAAAGCACAATTTTTACGTAATATCGGATATAAAATTAGCGATATTTTTACAGATAAACGGTTTTAAAACAAAAAATAGCGAATTCAAATTTAATGTGCAAAAAAAATATTGATAAATTATATTTTTTTTAAAATGCCTTATTATGGATATTTATAAATGCAAAATAAAAATGCTAAAATATTTATTAAATATTATTATTTTTTAAATGTAATGTTTCAATTATTTTTTCTGTTATTTCATCCCAACTTAAAAATTCCACATTTGCGTCAAACCATTCACAAAATTTATGCGCGTCATCAATAACTTCTAAATTTAAATATTTTTTAATAAAATTATCGGTGAAATTTAATTTTAAATCTTCTCTGAAATCACTGTATTTATCTATATTTTTGCATTTTTGCGCTACACAAAGTCTTGCGCGACAATGCCCGTAGTAATGGCTTCAGTTTTGAATTTTAGAGCATTTTCAGGTGTAAGATTAAGCATTTTTCCCCTTTAAAAATCGTTTTTCTTATATTTAAAACTTCAAACATTATACCGTTTTTCAGTAAAATTTCTTTTTCTTAAAATTTTCTGTATTCAGTAAAAAATCGCGAATTTATAATATAAAAAAGTAAATAATATGAGAGATACTGATAGTTTCAAACTTGATGGTTAAGCCATTTATGATTGCGGTTAAAATCCGGAGATTATTTTATTCTTATATATTCCGCTCCGTTTTTTTTATAATGTTTTTAAAATTTTTAAACGCATATAAAAAATATTATAAAATAATAGCCGAAACAACAAATTTAATATTTTAATTAAATCAAGAAAAATACTTATGAGAAGTAAAATTTAAAAATATTTTAAATTTTTTTAGCTTTTACTTTAAGATTTAAAAAATTTCTCGCGCCGTCTTTTTGACGCAAGAAATTTTAAAAAACAACAAAATTTCATCTTAAAAAGACTGAATTTTTAGTGCATTGTCGGCTGAATATCGGCATTTGAAGCTAAATTTTCTTTATCTATTTTTTCCAAAACCGCAATAAGTTTTTCGGCGATTTTGGCATATCTTTCGCTGCTGACGGAATTTGGAGCATAAAAGCTGATCGGTTTTCCATCATCGCCTCCTTCTCTAATCGCCATTTCAATAGGAATTTCGCCAAGAACTTCACAATTATATTTTTTTGCCAAAATTTCAGCACCGCCATGACCGAAAATATCATATTCTTTGCCGTTGTCCGGACAAATAAAACCGCTCATATTTTCAATAAGTCCTGCTAACGGAATATGAAGTTTTTCAAACATATCAAGCGCTCGCGCTGAATCATCAAGCGCCACAGTTTGCGGCGTCGTAACGCAAATTCCTGCTGAAACCGGCACACTTTGAGCGATTGTAATTTGCGCATCGCCTGTTCCTGGCGGCATATCTATAAAAAGCACATCCAAATCACTCCACGCTACATCCTGTAAGAGTTGTTGCACAGCTTTCATTATCATAGCGCCCCTCCAGATAAGACCTTGACCTGCTTCAACCAAAATTCCCATACTCATCATCTCAACGCCATGGCTTAAAATCGGTTTTAATTTTTGTCCGATAATAGTAGGTTGAACGTTGTTTTCTCCCATCATTCTAGGAATATTAGGTCCATAAATATCAGCATCAAGAAGTCCTACTTTTTTGCCTAGTTTTGCCATTGAAATAGCTAAATTTAACGTTGTCGTGCTTTTACCAACTCCGCCCTTTCCGCTGCTTATCATAACAAAATGTTTAATTTGCGGCGCGATATTGCGGCCACTTCTGCTGTTTGAATGCTCAGGTTCAATTTTCGGCTTATTTATAATAACATCGGCATTTGGAATTTTGCTTAAAATTTCATCTTTTAAATCTTGAGATATTTTAGGATTTGCTGATACGATTTCAAGCACGATTTTTATGCCGTCTTTACAATCAATCTCTTTTACAAAACCATACTCAACTATACTTTTTTTAAAACCCGGGTAAATTACACTCTTTAAAATTTCTAAAATTTTATCTTTATTCATTTGCATTCCTTATAAAATTCGCATGAATTTTTTGAGATTTCACGACTTATTTTGTAAGCACAGAATTTCGGTCCGCACATAGAACAAAACTCAGCCTCTTTAAAAACCTCTTGTGGCAGCGTTTCATCGTGATATTCTTTTGCTCTATCCGGATCCAAACTAAGCTCAAACTGTTTATTCCAATCAAAATTATATCTTGCATCACTCATCGCATGATCTCTTTCGATTGCGCCTTTTTTACCAAGAGCCACGTCCGCTATATGAGCTGCGATTTTATGAGCTACTATACCTTCACGCACATCTTTAGCATTAGGCAAACCTAGATGTTCTTTCGGCGTAACATAACAAAGCATTGAAGCGCCTGAAAATGCAGCCATAGTCCCGCCAATCGCACTTGTGATATGATCGTATCCTGCTCCGATATCAGTAGGAAGCGGCCCAAGCACATAAAAAGGTGCATCATCACAAAGCACACGTTCAAGTTGCATATTTGAAGCAATTTCATTGAAAGGCACGTGTCCCGGACCTTCTATCATAACTTGCACATTTTTTGTCCAAGCTCTTCTTGCCAAATCGCCAAGAATTTTCAGTTCGCTTATTTGAGCGGCATCACTTGCGTCATATATACATCCTGGACGTAAACTGTCTCCTAAAGAAAGAGAAACATCGTATTTTGCGCAAATTTCTAAAATTTCATCAAAAGCCGTAAAAAAAGGATTTTCTTTATGGTTTTTCATCATCCAGGTAGCCATTAATGAACCGCCTCGACTTACTATTCCCATTTTACGCTTTGCTACAAGCGGCATAAACTCAAGCAAAAAACCGGCGTGAATCGTAAAATAACTGACGCCTTGAATCGCTTGATTTTCAATCGTTTTAAGCATTTGAGAAATTGTTAAATTTTCGATGGAGCCGACATCATGAATGATTTGATATATCGGTACAGTGCCGATTGGAACGGTAGAGTTTTTGATTATTTGCGTTCTGATTTCATTTAAATCACCGCCTGTACTTAAATCCATAACCGTATCGGCGCCGTATTTTATGGAAATTTTAAGTTTTTCAACCTCTTCTTCAACGCCCGAGCTTACACTTGATGAGCCGATATTTGAGTTTATCTTACATTTTAAACTTCGTCCGATTCCCATAGGAACGAGATTTGTATGATTTATATTTGCAGGAATTATAGTTTTACCGCGAGCAACTTCACTTCTTAAAATTTCAGCGTCCATTTGCTCTATTTTAGCTACATAACGCATTTCTTCCGTTATTATGCCGTTTTTTGCATAATACATCTGTGTTGGAGTTTTATCATTTTTTCTGTTTTTCAGCCACTGACTTCTCATCATTTTATCCTTCTTAAAAATTTTTATTGATAATAACTAAAAAAATTAAATTTTTGAGCTTTCATCAGCCTTAATTTCGCCTAAATCTTGCTTTTTCGGCTCTTTTTCACGCGAAAAATTCATAAAAAACAGAAAAACCTGAGCTATCATCATTATTTTCATACACCATTCGCTGGCCTTGTGAATTTGCAAAAATTGCGTCGTAACAGTTGCAGCTGCGCCGTTATTTTGAGCTGAAAGTATATAATCTGTAAAAAACAGCACAAATAAAAGCCCCAAAATAAGATTTAATAAAGCAATCATAAGCGTTGAAAAGCGGTTGTAAAATGAAAGTTTTTTGTTATTATTAAACTTTACCATTTCAAAAATCAACGAAATTACACAAATCGCAATCAAAAATTTATTGTATTTTACAAAAATAGCACTCATTAACTGTCCGCTTTGAAAATGCGTAAGTACGCCACTTCCTATAAGATTGTCCGGGAAAAAAATCGTAGGAGCCACGAACGCTCCGATACTAATCTCCACGCCGACCAAAGATGCAATCAAAAAAAGATAAATTGCTTTTATCATAAAATTTCCTTTTTCAAAAAATATAAAATTTTATCAAAAAATCACTTTGCAAAAACTTACTGATGTTCTACTTTGAAATATTTAATTATTTTTTAACTTAAAATTTAACTTATTTAATGTTTTTATAAAATTTTGATGTAAATTTTATTAAATTTTTAAAAAATAACCAAGCGAGTAATATTAAGTTTTTTAAAATTTACAGAAAATACAAAATTTTATACACTGAACTTTATTTTTCAAAAAATCTTGAAGCGGTAATGAATAGTTTAAATTTTGGTTTAAAGTTAAAAAATAAACAGCCGAAATTTAATGAAATTTCGGCTTAAAATTTAGTGTAAAAAGTGTCTTATTCCGGTAAAATACATAGCCATTCCAAAGCTATCGGCAGCTTCTATGACTTCATCGTCCCGTATGCTTCCACCAGGTTCTATAACGGTTTTTACGCCGACTTCATTTGCAATTTCAATGCTGTCTTTGAAAGGAAAAAACGCTTCGCTTGCAAGTACGCAACCGTTTAAATCTATTCCCATATCTTTAGCTTTTGCCACAGCAGCGCGCGCCGCATCGACTCTGCTTGTCATTCCCATTCCAATCGCAACTAAAGCGGAATTTTTTACATACACAACGCAATTGCTTTTAGTAAGTGCGGCAAGTTGCCAAGCAATTTTCATATCATTTATTTCGGATTCACCGGCTCTGCGCTTTGTAACGCATTTTGCGTTTGTAACCTCATCTGATTTTACAAAATCTCTTTCTTGATATACAAATCCGCCGTCAACATGTTTGAAGTTGAATTTTTCGTCGGATCTTAGTAAAAATTCGCTGTTTTGAGTAAAAATTTTAGTTCTTTTCTTATCGCTAAATACTTCTAACGCTTCATCAGTAACGTTTGCAGCGATTATTACTTCCATAAAAGTGCCTTTTTTGTGAAGTTCCAACGCCAACTCTTTATCTAAAGTTCCATTTATCGCTATTACACCGCCATATGCGCTAACAGGATCGCATTTTAAAGCTTCTTTGTAGCTGCTTAGCAGGTTTTCTTTTATAGCAAAACCGCAAGGATTTGCGTGTTTGCAAATAGCTACGGCAGGAGCATTTCCAAAACTTGCAGCAAGTAAAACGGCGCCGTTCATATCTGTTAGATTATTAAAACTCGCTTCACCTTTTAATGCTTTGAAATTTTTGCTGAAAAAGTCTTCAAACTCATACAAAGCGCCTTTTTGATGAGGATTTTCGCCGTATCTTGTATCAAAAACCTTTTTTCCAAAAATGAATTTTTTAGCTCCGAAACCGCCATTGAAGCGCTCATTCATATAGTTTGCAATCATAGAATCATAACTTGCTGTATGTTCGTAAGCTTTTATCATCAAATTCCTGCGAAATTCGTAATCATCGGCTTTTGCAGCTATTTTTTCAGCTACCGTATTATAATCGTTTTTATCCGTTACAATCAAAACATCTTTGAAATTTTTAGCCGCACTTCTTACCATTGTAGGACCGCCGATATCGATATTTTCGATAATTTCATCAAAATCATCTGTTTTTTGAATGGTTTCTTTAAACGGATAGAGATTAACGCAAACCAGATCGATAGATTTTATTTTGTTTTCTTTCGCCTCTTTGCTTTGTGTATCTCTTTTAAACAAAATTCCGCCGTGAATTTTTGGATGAAGAGTTTTTACGCGACCTTCAAACATCTCAGGACTTTTCGTATATTCGCTAACTTCTGTCGCTTTGATTCCATTTTTTACAAGTAGATTATATGTGCCGCCTGTACTTAAAATTTTAAAACCTAAATTTTCAAGTTTTTTAGCAAACTCTACTACGCCGTCTTTATCGCTTACGCTGATAAGTGCTCTCATTTTATCTCCTTTAAAAATTTATAGATAAATATTTTTATAATCGTCATAATTTTATTTTTAAATTTATTAAAATTTTTTTAAATTCCATTTTTAACTTTTAAACTTTCTTTTTGCAATTCAAACTTCTTAACTATACTTTCATAAGCTGCGAATTTTACCGGCTTTTTAATAGGCAAATAAATACTACTGTTTATAATATTTTCGAATTCTTTTTTTCTCTCTTTTTTAGCCACGACATAAAAATTTGCTTTAAAATCCTGCAACTCAAAAAATTTATTGATTGAATTTTTAAAATCAGTAGTGTGTTCAACTTCAAAAAAAGAATCAGGCATTTTTCTATCGTTAAACCAGATAACGTCAACAGTTTTAGCAAATTTTAAAATTCCGAGATATGTAAAATCATAAATTTTAGTCATTTTGGCGCTATAAAAAAGTTGTTTATCGATATAAATTTTATTTTTATCTTGTGATGGAATGTAAGTTTGGTAATTTCTTAAATTTCCTATTTCGGTAATTAAGCCTTGATAATAAGTATGTGTAAATTTATTATCAACTATTTTTGTTGTATTTTTTATACATATTTTTTTTAATATTTCATTTTTTTGACTGATAAGTCCCCAAAGACCCGGTTGAATTTTAAAAAACTCGCTATTTGTTTGTAAAATTCTTCTAATTGTAGCAAATGGAGTTTTTGTTCCCCATTTTGATATGTCAGTTTTATCATAAAGTTCGCCAAGCGTAGCCATCGGACCGATTTTTTCAAAAGCTTTTAAAACAAAATCTTTTTGCCTAAAATTATTTCCCATATTTTTCTTTCAAAATTTCATAAGCTTCATTGATTTCTTGCAGCTTTTTAGTCGCTTCCTGGATAGTTTGCTCGCTTGCACCTTTTCCCATTAAAATATCCGGATGATATTTTTTCACAAGTTCTCTATATTTAGCCTTTATCTCGTTAAAATCGGCATTTTCGCTAACGCCTAAAATTTCATAAGGCGATTTTTGGTGCGATTTATAATCATCATAACCATTTGAATTTTCATAATGCTTTTCATAACCGAAATTTCCAAAATTTCGCGCCCTGAAAAATATCTCGAATCTATCAAAAATTTCTCTTTTTAAAATTTCATTAAATTCAAATCCATCACAAATTTCATTTAAAATTTCGCGCTCCGCGCTGCTGAATTCACCATCCACATAAGCAAGATTAAATAAAAAATTTAAAATTTCAAGCTTTCTTGATTGTGAAATTTTGCAACTTTTTTGATACTCAAAAGCGATATTAAAAGCTTTGTTATTGCTTGTTTTCTCAAAATTAAAAATTTCTTTAAGCGCGTCCCGTTCAGTTTTTCCTCCGCCGAAATGAGAGATCAAATCATCCAACAGCGCGCTAATTAAATCGGCTTCTTCATGGTTGATTCTACCGTCGCTTTTAGCGACTTTCGCCACCAAAGCGATAATAAATTTCGCTTCGTTAAAGTTTAAATTTTCATAATTTTTTTTATCGAAATTTCCATTTTTAGCTAAACTTTGTAAAAAACCGGAAACTGCGCTGTAAAAAATAAAACACAGAATTAAAAAGACGATAAAATGCATAAATTACCTAAAATTTAAAATGTTTCGCCTTTAATAATTTGTGAAAACTTATTAAAATAAATCTCGGCAAGTTGTTTTATTTTAACGCTGATTTCATTAATTTTAAATGTTTCACCGCCGCTTGCACCGAGTTTTGTAAACTTTAAGCCGCTCTTTTTAGCAAGTTTTAAAAATTCAGTTTCATTTTTTACACCAACAATTGCGCGCGAAAAACTCTCATCGAAAATATCTCTGTCATCATCTACAATCATATCGAAATTTCCGCCGATTTGCTCTATACAAGCCATTTTGGCTAATGTTATAGCGACACCGCCAACGCCTACAGAATTTGCAAATTCCAAAATTTCACATTTGTTAGCTTCTATTACCAAATCCCACAAAGCGCGCTCTTTTATAAAATCAATCTCAGGTAAAGTTCCTGTTATGCGATTTTCTACAACTTTCATATATAAAGAACCTGCAAAAACGCCCTTTGTATCACCGATCAGATATACATTTACACCGTTTTTTGTAAAATGGCTAGGCAAAAGCGCATTTTTAGCGGTTCCAACCATAACGATAGCAGGAGTTGGCTGAATGCTTACGCCATCGGTTTCATTATAAAGACTTACATTTCCGCTGACTACAGGCGTATTTAGAGCTTTGCAAGCCGCTTTTATACCTTCGCAACCTTGCGCGAATTGCCACATAACCTCTTCATTTTGCGGATTTCCGTAATTTAAACAATCCGTAATTGCTAACGGCACAGCGCCGCTCATAGCGACTTTACGACCGCTAGCGGCAACCGCCAAAGCAGCTCCTATTCTAGGATTTATATAGTTCATTCTACTGTTGCAATCCATCGCCATACAAAGATTTACGCCGTTTTCTTTGACACGAATCGCGGCCGCTCCCAAAAATCCAGGCTTTTTAATTGTATTTGTGCCGATGTTTGCGTCATATTGATCATAAATAAAATTTTTATTTAAAATTTCAGGTTCTGCAAAAATTTTATCAAAAGCTTCTTTATTACTAATCTTACTTACACCGCAACCGCACAAATTTCCACTTGCAATTTTATCCAAATAAGCAGGTTTTTTAACGGGACGATCTAAAATCGGTGCAGCTTCACTAAGTGGCGCGATAGGCACGTCGGCTACTTTTTTGCCATACCAGAAAAGCTCCATATTTCCACTATTTGTTACTTCACCGATAACCTCAGCGTCCAAATCCCACTTTGCAAAAATCTCTTTAACCTTTTCTTCGCATCCTTTTTTTGCGCAAATCAACATTCTTTCTTGGCTTTCACTTAGCATAAGCTCATAAGGCGTCATCTCGTTTTCACGCATCGGAACTTTATCAAGGTGCATTATCATACCGCTTCCGCTTCTACCTGCCATTTCAAAACTGCTTGATGTAAGACCTGCCGCACCCATATCCTGAATTCCTATAATATAGCCCTTTTTAAATAGTTCAAGGCATGCTTCCATTAGAAGTTTTTCGGCAAAAGGATCGCCTACTTGTACAGTTGGACGAAGTGATTTGTTTTCTTCGTTAAAGCTGTCACTTGCCATAACGGCTCCGCCAAGTCCGTCACGACCTGTCTTACTTCCCACATAAATCACCGGATTTCCTGCACCTTCAGCTTTACCGTAAAAAATTTCATCGCTTTTTACGATACCAAGAGCAAAGGCATTTACCAAAATATTTCCGTTAAAACTGCTGTCAAATGTCGTTTCGCCACCGATTGTCGGAATTCCCATACAATTTCCGTAATGCGCAATACCACCCACAACGCCTTTTACCAAATATCTTTGATAACGATTTACCTTACTGTCTCCAATGACATCGCCAAAACGAAGCGAATTCATATTAACTTCAACTCTTGCGCCCATTGTAAAAATATCTCTTAAAATTCCGCCAACGCCAGTAGCGGCTCCTTGAAACGGCTCAATATAGCTTGGGTGATTATGACTTTCCATCTTAAAAACAGCCGCCATACCATCACCGATGTCAATAACTCCTGCATTTTCTCCAGGTCCTTGAATTACCCAAGGCGCTTTTGTAGGAAAACCGTTTAAATATTTTTTGCTTGATTTATAAGAGCAGTGCTCACTCCACATTGAAGAAAAAATTCCAAGTTCCAAAAGATTTGGCTCGCGTCCTAGAATTTCTAAAATTTTTTTATACTCGCTATCGCTTATTTTATGCGCTTTGATTGTTTTTTGATCCATTTTTTTTCCTTTTATAATCTCCAAGTCGGCTTATTTACAATACCTTTTATATCAATTATGATATGTTGATTTAAAATTTTATCATAATCGCTATCTTTTAAATTTTTAAACTCATTATGAGCTACAGCTACAATTATAGCGTCGTATTTTTTGCTATTCTTGAAAGGATTTGCGATAATTTCGTGATTGAAAGTGATATTTGATTCATTTGTATCTACCCAAGGATCATAAATATCTACATTTATGCCATATTCTTCCAAATTTTCCACTATATTTAAAACCTTTGTATTTCTTAAATCAGGGCAATTTTCTTTAAATGTAACACCCAAAACAAGAACGTTTGAGCCTTTAATTTTAATATCGTTATCTATCATTGTTTTTATAGTTTTGTTTGCTATAAAACCTGCCATTGAATTATTTATGTGTCTTGCGTTTAAAATTAAATTCGGTTTATATCCAAGCTCTTCGGCTTTATATGTGAGATAATACGGATCTACACCTATGCAGTGACCTCCGACAAGCCCTGGTTTTAACTTGATAAAATTCCACTTAGTTGAAGCCGCTTCAATAACTTCATTCGTATCAATATTCATCGCATCAAAAATAAGAGCAAGCTCGTTTATAAGCGCAATATTTACGTCTCTTTGAGTATTTTCTATGACTTTACTCGCTTCTGCTACTTTTATGCTGCTTGCTTTTAAAGTTCCTGCAGTTATTATACTTTTATAAAGCGCATCTACAACATCGGCAATTTCAGGCGTGCTGCCGCTTGTAACTTTTAAAATTTTAGATACAGTGTGTTCTTTATCACCAGGATTTATTCTTTCGGGCGAATATCCGCAAAAAAAGTCAATATTAAATTTAAGTCCTGATGTTTTTTCCAAGCAAGGTACGCAAATTTCTTCAGTAACACCAGGATAAACTGTACTTTCATATATTACTATATCACCTTTATTTAACGCTTTTCCTATGCTTTCACTTGATTTTATAAGTGGTGTAAGATCCGGCTTATTTTTAGAATCAATCGGCGTAGGAACCGTCACGATAAATATATTTGCACATTTTAGATCATTTATATCAGTAGTATAAAAAGTATCCATTTCTTTTAACTGACTGTTATTTAATTCAAGCGTCCTATCTACGCCACTTTTAAGCTCTTCAACTCTTTTTTGATTTATGTCATATCCGATTGTTTTGTATTTTTTGGAAAATGCGTTAAGCAAAGGCATTCCAACATATCCAAGCCCAACAACAGCTATGATTTTATCTTTTAAATTTAACATATTTTCCCTCGTTTTCGCCGAATTTTAACAAATAAATGCTTAAAATTTATCATTTTTATTATTAAAAATAAAAACAGTGATTAAGCAAAAAAAATTACCGTAATATTTTTATTTTTTATCCAAAAATTCATTGTTATACATTTTGCTTCGTTTCGAAATTTCTTTATTTAAATCATCAAAATCATATTTTTCAAGCAGTAACGGAGTATTTTTTGTAGGATTTCTACCAAGCCCGAAAGCATCAACGCTTATATTTATGCTCTCTAAAATTGCTGGTAGCATATCAAAATGATTGACTTTTCTATTTGTATCAACTCCGCTGAAACCTGAATTTAAAAAGAGATTAAAAATTCTTCTATCACTACTTCTTTTAAAATATCTTTGCACTTGTGATAAATGATCACCTAAAACAATTACGGATGTGTTTTTATAAAAATCCTGTTTCATTATCCATTTTAAAAATTCGCTTAACTCCTTGTCAGTACAAGATATGCTTTCAGTATATCTATCGTCCATTGACGTGCAGCCAGGGCTTTTATTTCCAGGAAAATGCATATTTATAGTAGAAATATAAAAAGCAAAAGGTTTATGCAATGTTGCTTTTTGGTTTAGTTTTTCTTTTGCAATTTTAAAAATTTTATCATCATAAATTCCCCATCCAAAATCATTTTTTAAATTCATAGATTTTAAATCACTAACTTTTATTTTATGAGTTATAAAAAATTCTTTTGCATTTGCAAAAGTCGCATCACTTCCTAAAAGATACTCCTGATCATATCCGAAATGATCAAGCACATCTCCAAGACAAGTCATTTTTTTATATGTTTCATTTTTATCTCCGACTATTGAAAGTGGAATACCGCAGTTATAAGCTAAAAGCCCTGCTGCTGTCCAACCTGTATTATTCAACATTTTATGACCATTATTAAACACTACTCCGTTTTTTGCTATCTCTTTTAAATTTGTAATATCTATTTTTCTATTGTTTCTAAGTTCACTATAATTTAATTCCAAACTCTCTGCATAAACGATTATCAAATTTTTAGGTTTTTTAAGCGAAATTTTACTGAAATCAGGATTTTTATACTCTTTTTCATAAATATCCGAATAAACAAAAAAATATGAAAAAATGTCATAAAAACTCATTTTAGCATTTGCTACTATTAAAGAAACAATCAAAAAAGCAAAAGAAAATTTCAAAGAGTGTTTTTTAAAAAATTGACTGAATTTAATAGCCAAAAACCAAAGCAAAGCCACTACAAACGCAGGAACTATAATTTTTTCTCTAATGGAAGTTTTGTATTCATTAAGCGTATCACCGATATCGCTGACAAAATGAAAAATCATTTGAGCAGCTGTAAAATTTCCGAAATGACGATAACTGAAATATGTAAGACCAAGCAAAAATCCTGCAAAAAATACTATTAAAATAGAAATTATGTGTTTTTTTGATATATTATTTCTTTTCATTTTTTTCCTTTAAATATGAAATTTCATAAAGTTTCGCCTCTTTTAAAAAAGCATAAAAAGCATTTATTACAGACGTTATGAAGCCTCTTTTTCCATTAAAAACAGATCTTCTTAAAAAATAAGATTTAAAAAACATAAACGGAAATATAAAAATAAGCTTTAGAAAATTCGGTTTTTTGCCTTTTTCAAAATCGCTTTTTGCTCTTAAAGTAGAATAATTATTGTTTTTTACAACGAGCTCATATATAAATTTATCACTAAAATGATGTATTGAATATTTGCTTTTTTTTACTTTTCCATTTATTGAAATTTGAGCGTGAACACCCATATTTTCATATTTTCCACTACTTTTTTTAAAAAATCTTATATGTGTGTTCTTTTTTACAAACGGCGAAACAATAAAGCCCATATTATACTCTTGAAATTTTATATCCAGTCCGTTAAATTCACTTTGATTTATAAAATTCCCGATTTCGATTTTTAAAGCCGGCTCAATCTCTTCATCAGCGTCCAAATTTAATACCCACTCATTTTTACAAAGATTAAACGCGTAGTTTTTTTGAAAGCCTTCACCTTGCCATTTATGAAAATAAATTTTATCCGTATATTTTTTTGCAATTTCCAGCGTTTTATCGGTACTTCCACTATCTACGATGATAATTTCATCAAAATCAGCCACGCTTTTGAGCATTCTTTCGATATGCTTTTCTTCATTCATCACAATCGCATAAACAGATGCTTTTATCAAATTTAATCCTTAAAATTTATTTCTAATACGTGTAAATCTAAGCCAAAAATCAAAAAAACCTTCTGTGCCAAGAATCCCTATTCTTTTAATTTTTAAACGCTCATCCTTAATATCAAAAACTCCACGCCTTACAATTACAGCATTTTTAAATCCGGCTTCATCCACTAAATCAACAATCTCATTATTAAATTTACCATAAGGATATGCAAAGCTCAAGCAAGGTTTTTTTGTTATATTTTCAACATCTTTTTTGGAATTTTCTATTTCATTTTTTGCCTGCTGAATTGAAATTGCAGTAAGATTTGCATGCGTACTTGTATGAGCACCAAACTCAACGATATCTCTCATCTGTAAAATTTGCTCTTTATTTAACATTTTAGAAATATGTGATGTATTTTTAGCTTCCCAGTAATTTTCATCTTGATTTGGAATAAGAAAGATAGTTGCTTTTGCGCCGTATTTTTTTAAAATTTTATAAGCATTTGTGAAGTTATCACCATATCCATCATCAAAAGTAATGCAAACTGATTTTTTTGGAAATTCTTTATCATCTAGAAATTCACAAATTTCACTTAAAGTAAAAAATTTATAACCTTTTTTACTCATCCAAGCGATTTGCCTCTCGAAATCCTCAGGTTTTACTCGCCATTTATCAAACTTATCACCAAAATGCTCATCAATGCTATGATACATTAAAACCCTTACTTTATCATTTCCAGCAGGTATCCGCCACCAATTATAACGAAGAGAAAAAGCTATAAAAATAACAAAAAATAAAATACAAATAAATATCATTTTTTAAAATCCTCTATCAAATTTTCATATGCCTTTATATATTTTTGTGTCATTTTTTCTATACTAAAGTTATCTTTTTTTAATTTTACCTTTGCAAATTCATCTTGATATTCTTTATAGTTTTTATAAATATCATTTATATTATCAGCTAAAATTTTTGCATCTCTATTATAAACTAATTTTTTACCAATAAGATTTTCATGATTTGAAACATTTGAGGCTATTAAAATTTTTGCATAAAAAATGGCTTCTATCAGCGATATAGAAAGCCCCTCTGTAACAGATGCTATAACTTGTAAATCAGAACTTGCTACATAATCAGCCACATTATTTTTAAAACCTAGAAATTCAACCTTATCTTTTATGCCAAGTCTTGAGGCTAAATCTTGCAAATGTCTTTTTTCATCACCTTCACCTAAAATTTGTAATTTAAAATCAAAATTAAGCTTTGAGGCAGCATTTATTAAAAGATCCCATCCTTTAACAGGTGCGAGCCTACCAACACCTAAAATTGTAAATTTATCATTTTTTATCAAATTAGGTTTTACTTTACTCACGCCATTTGTTATAAGAATATTTTTTTTAGCATTCATATAGTTCATAGTTTCATCAGAAACAGCTATCCCAAGATTAGCAAAAGCATATTTCTTCTTTAATTCCGCATTATGTCTTGTGGCAACGATTGGAATTTTCTTCTTTAAAAAAAATTGCATATATTTCATAATTTCAAGTTCTTTTGCATTATGGCATTGAATTATATCAGGATTTATTTCTTCTATAAATTTAGCAGTTTTATATAAAAAAAATGGATTAAAACGACTTTTATCAAAATTAAACTCTATAAATTTCACATTTTTATTTAATTTTTGTGTTATATCTTTATTTGAAAGTAAAATTACTTCATGATTTTTACTCATCTCATTACATAGATCAACACAAACTTTTTCAGTTCCGGCAAATTGAATCCATTGAAGTGTTTGTAAAATTTTCAAATTAATTCTCCATTTTTATATATAAATTCTTTCCACTCATAGTCTTGACTAAAATTTTTATTAAAAAGCAATTCAAGCATAAATTTAGTTACGCGTTTTGCATTTGCGATTTTTAATGTTTTTTCTCTGCCATTTTTACCAATTTGCTTCCACTCGTTACTTTTTAAAATTGCTAAAATCTTATCACTACAATCTTTAAAATTTTTAAAATAAATTATATCTTTATTGGGCTCGTAAAGTTTATCAAATCCTGTAATAACCGGCGAAAAAGTACATGCCCCAAAACCTAAAAATTGTGCCATTCTATCACTTGCACCCAAAAGTTTGTTTGAGCTCTCGCAATCTAACTCATCATCTCTGTTAAAATTTATAGCAATTTTACTCTCATTTATGGCTTTTAAAAAATCATATCCAAAAACTGGTTTGTTCCCTAAACTTGCATAAATTTTATGCTTTATGCTATTTTTTTTACAAAACTCATGAAGCATTAAAGCAAATTTATAACGGTTATCTTCTTTATAATCTCTTGCTATATAAATGATATCATTTGTTTTTGATAAATTTAAATCGATCTCAAAAGCCTCATCTGAAATATTTGGAAAAAATGAAAAAAGTGTATTTTTATACTTATTTGAAAGCTCTTTTAATTTAAGTGCATTTGCATAAAAAAACGCGTCAATTATCTTAAATTTTTCAAAAAATTCAGCTTTTTCTTCTAGATGATCAACATACCACATCGCAATTTTTATATTTGGCAGTGCCTTTTTTATCTCTAAAAGAGTTTCGTTTTCTATCTTTTCAGCCTTTGTGATAAATAAAACATCGGCATTTATATTTTTGCAAATTTCAATAAGTTTTTGATTCATCTTTTTTATGCCGCTGTTTTTAATGCCGCAAAATCTTAAATTTCTCTCCCAGTCTCTATAACTGAAATCATATACAAAATGACCGTTTTGATGAAGTCCATGCGAAATTTTACGCTCTAAGCCATAAAAAAAATTTCCATCATCAAATTCATTAAAAATACCACAATGAACAATTCTAAGATTTTTCATAAATTTCCTCATAGTAATTTTGCAAATTTAAGATATATTTTTCAAATTTAAAATTTTCAATTATATTTTTATTTTTTTCTTTAAAAATTTCAACTTTTGCATCATAATTCATGTAAATTTCATCTATTTTATCACTTAAATTCTCATGGTTTATTAAAAATTCATCGTCTAAAATTTCAATTATTCCACCAACTGGTGTAGAAATTACAATAGGAGCGTAAAAAAGACCTTCTAAAAGCGTAAGTGGAAAACCTTCTTTTATGGAACTAATAACTTGTAAATTTGAATTTGCTAAAATTTGCGGAATGTTTTGACAAAAACCAAGAAGTTTAACTTTATTTTTTAAATTAAGACTATTTATTAAATTCTGCAAATTTTCCCTTTCGAAACCATCACCTACAATTTGTAAAACAAAGTTAAATTTAAGCTTCTTTACTTCATTTATCAAAATATCAAAACCTTTAATTTTATCAAGCCTACCAACAGCTGTAATGGTAAAAGTTTTTGATAAATTCGGCTTTATATTTTGCTTATCTATACCAAAATAGATAACTTTTGATTCATGATTTATAGTATTTGCGACATTTTTTGAAACAGCCATAACATTTTTAATTTTATTAAAAATTTTACCTTTTCTATTATTGTGCTTTGTAGCAATAAACTTAAATTTTAAAAATTTACTTAAAATAAAGCCCATTTGCGTAGCTTTTGCCCCATGAGTGTGTAAAATATCCGGCTTAAACTCGTGTAAAAATTTCATAATCTCAAAATATAAAAATATATTGTAACGTTTATCGTAGCTTTTATAATCATAAATTTTTACTCTTTTATCAAATTTATTTAAAAAATTAGCACCTTTTGGTAAGATAAGAGCTACCTCATAACTTTTACAAAGCTTATTTAATGTTTGCAAAATGATATTTTCAACACCACCAAAAATATTTGAACAAGAGAAATAACAAACTCTCACCTACTTCTTCCTTTTTTTATTTTTAAAATAAAATGAAGTATATTTCCTCTACCACTTATCATGATTCTAGGAATTTCATAATTTGAGTATCTATTTTTTAAAACATCATTGTTTGTCGTAACAGAAAATTTATATCCGGATTCTTTAGCTAGTTGCATACTTTCTTCATCGTAAAAACCAAACGGATAAGCAAAGCTTTCACAAGTTATACCAAATTTTTTTTCAATTTCTAATTTTGAGTTTAAAATTTCATTTTGTTTATCTTTATAGCTTAGACTCGGCAAATTTGCATGATTTAAAGTATGAGAGCCAATTTCAATAAGACCACTTTCTAAAAGTTTTTTAACATCTTCGTCACTTAACATTTTTTCATTGTTTAATTCATCGCTTGATTTTTTAAGATCTTTATCCGTCGCCCAATTTTTATCAAAGCGGTTACAAACTATAAAAATTGTAGCTTTAAAACCGTATTTTTGAAGTATTGGCAAAGCATTTGTGAGATTATCTTTATATCCGTCATCAAAAGTTATAATTACTGATTTTGGTGGTAGATCATCTGATATTTCACGCACAAAATAACTTTTAAAACCATTTTTGCTAAGCCACTTGATTTGCTTTTCAAACTCTTTTGGCTCTACTCTTAAACGGTTAAATTTGCTTTTATTTTTAGGCAAATGCTTACTTATCATATGATACATCAAAACACGAGGATATTCATAAGTGATATTTTTTCTCCACCAAGAAAAGCGAAGCGAAAAAATTGTAAAACTAATTAATATTGTAAAAATTAATAATATAATAACTATTTGCAAAGTTTAGCCTTAAATTTATCCGAATACACTAAAAACATAAAAATAGTTACAGCGCTAAAAAGTTCTTTTGAGTCAAAAACACTAAAATCAAACTGTGTAATAACTACAAAATATACAAGTAAAGACAAATATATATAATTTTTATCTTTTAAAATTTGATAAAATACGGTTAAAACAGCACTAATCCATGCCACCAAACCAAATATTCCAGTAAAAAGTAATATTTCTAAAGTGGAATTATGAAGTCCTGTATGTACTGCTATATAAGCCGGTAAATTTAAATTTCTCCAACAACTAACACCGTGGCCAAAAAATAAATTATTTGGTATTTGAGTAAGTCCAAATTTCCAAATATCAGTTCTATGGCTGGAATTTCCTTGAAGAAGCAAATTTACCCTATCTTGCAAACTATCTACACCAAAATACAAACATATAAGCACTAAAATACAAATTCCAACAGCTATAAAAAATTTTTTATTAAGCTGTTTAAAATAAAACGCGATAAAAACGATATATGCAAAAAAACCGGCAACCCAACCTGAACGTGAAAAAGAAAATAGCATACAAAAACCAAAAATTGCAAGTAAGACTAATCCTATTTTTATATTGTCTTTTAAAATAAAAAGAGTAAAGACAACACCTAAGCTCATAGCAAGTCCCATGGCATTTCTGTTATCAAAAGTTCCTTTAAGACCATAATCGCCATTGTAGGCTGCGTTTGAATTTAAAACAATATCTGGATTTAAAATTAGCATAAAAATTGCGATGGCTGCTACAAACAAAAGTCCGAATAAAAAGACATCAACTAATACTTTTTTATCAAAATACTTAAGCCTGTAAAAATACGCTAAAGCTATAAAAACCAAAACATATCTATAAAAAAATGAAATTATATGATGCCAAGATTTTTTGGCTAAAAGTTCAGGATTTAAGATGTTTGCTAAACACATACTAAGCAAAATCAAAGCAACAAAAACAGCTAAAACTTTAGTTTTTTTAAAATTTTCAATTAAAACAGAGTAGTTTTTATTTATAATCAAATGCACTACAAAAAATAGCAAAACCAAAACAGTTGAAATTTGATAAATGGCATTCTTAAAAGGAATACTACAAAGCCAAATAAAAAGTATAATATTAAAAGCAAGTTTATATTTGTCTTCTTTTAAGCCAATTAAATACTCATGCATTTAAAACCTCCTTATAAATTTTTAAATTTTCGTTGCACATTTTTTCTAGTGAGAACTTACTCTTTATATAAGAATAGCCATCAAATTTAAGATCTTTTGCCATTAAAATTTTTTGTGCGAGTTCTTTTTCATCAAGTGGAGCAAAAAAATATCCGTTTACATCTTCAATAATTATGTCTTTTACGCCCCCATGATTACTTGCCACAACTGGTCTGTTTAGAGCTATTGCCTCAGCTACGCTTCTTCCAAAGCTTTCAGGCTTTATAGATGCACTAACTACAACATCACTAAGAGCATAAATTTTTGCAATTTCACTAATGCTTCCTAAAAAAATAATACTCTTTTTGAGATCTAATTTACAAATGAGTTTTTTTAAGAACTCAAAATATTTTTTTCTTTTTGGGTGAACTCCACCTACTACTAGAAGTTTAATATTTTCATTTTCTAGGATTTTTATGGCCTTTATAATTGTTTCAATGTTTTTTAAATTTGAAATTCTACCAACGCAACTTATAATAAAATCATCTTTTTTTAAACCAAATTCATTTCTTAATTTCTCTTTGCTCTCAAATTTTGTAGCATCAAAATTTTCTAAATTTACACCTCTAAAGATAACTGAAATCCTACTCTCATCAGCATTAAAATTTTTAATAATATACTCTTTTATAAAATTACTAGGTACAATGATTCTATCTGCTTTTACCATTATTTTACTATAAAAATTTACTGAATTAGCTCCATGAACCGTACTTATTATCTTACATTTTGGTTTTGCAAAATGCACCATCCAAGCAGGCACGCGCGATCTTATATGCACAATATCCGGCTTTATCTCTTTTAAAATTTTGCGAAGTTTTAAAATCCTTACAGGAGCTGTAAAAATATTTTTCGAGCAAACATCATGTAAAATTAACTTGCCACCGTCTTTTTCTATAATACCGGCTAATTTTCCGCCTTTTGTAATCACAAAATTTTCAATTCCATTTTTCACAAATTCACGGTTAAGCTCGACTACGCCACGCTCAACGCCACCTTCATTGAGCTCCGGTAAAATTTGCACAACTCTCATAATTTTATATCTTTCATTAAATTTTTTAAATTAATTTTTGCTGTTTTTTGTAAATTTTTTGGCGATGAGTAAATTTGCAAATATCCGCCTTTTTGCAAATTTTTTATAAATCTGTCAAATTTATTTTCTTTTTCGTTTCGCCTAGAAAGTGGTAAAATAGCGATATTTGCACTAAAATTGCAAACAGCTTCGCTAATCATCGAAACGCTGTCGATTGTAATAAAAACAAATTCGCAACCGGATAGAAAATCGGAAATCGGATTTATAGGATTTTTGCTGTAAATCACGCTAAAATCAAATTTTTTTTGCATCAATGCACTCTCTATTTTTTTTGGAGTACGAGGCGAAGTTGTAATTAAAAACTCATAATCTTTAAAAAAATCACGAATTTCATCAATTTTTTCTAAAATTTCATCATTCATGATAAAATTTTTATTATTTCCACCGATTATAAAACCGATCGCTTTTTTTGACGGTTTATAAAAATTTTGAGGTTTCAAAAAATTTAAATTTACAGGCAAAATTTTTATATTTTCAGCTTTTTTCGGATTGTCGTGTGAGGTTGCTATGATAAACGAAAAGTCTTTTTTATAGCCTTTGGGATACATTAAAGCGATATTTTTTTTATTATATTTTTTGGATAAAAACTTTAAAGCGTAATAAGTTTGGCTTCCTGCGCCTACAAAAAGATCAAAATTCTGAAAATCCTTATTTTGAATATTAAAAATTTTTATTAAAATTCCAAAAAAATCTAATACATAGCTTAGCAATTTAAAAAATTTATTTGAGTAAGAAACATTGCAAAGTTCATATTTAAAACCCATAATTTCACAAAATGCAACGCTTTGATTTTCATGACCTTTTCTCAAATCCGTTAAAATCAGAGCTTTCATGCATCCATTCTCCAGCGATTATGCATCCAAAACCATTGCTCCGGCGCACTTCTGACTATATTTTCAAAAATATCGTTGCAAGTTTGAGTAATAAATAATTCGGCTTCATTTTTAGATAAATTTGAAGGAATTTCAGGAAATTTTTCCACAATAATTTCAAATTTCGTTTTATCTATACGTTTCGCAAAAATTGGAATTATCACTGGATTAAATTTCAAAAACAATGTTGCGACGGATTTTGTAGTATAACATTTCCGTCCAAAAAATTCGGCTTTAAAATTTCCTGTTTTTTGATCGGTTAAAATACCTAAATTGCCGTGGTTTTTAAGCAATTTTATCATATTTCTCATAGCGTCATCTTTATAGATCAAATCATTGCCGAACTTATGACGAAACGGAAATGTGATATTATCTTCAATCAAAGAATTGTTTCCGTATCTTCCTACAACCGATACAGGAAAGCCTTTAGTCGCAAAATAATGCGCCAAAAATTCCCAGTTTCCGAAATGAGCCGTCACAAAAATAATTCCGTTTTTGTTATTTTTAGTAAGCTCTTTTACTTTTTTTACGGCTGATTCGCCGTTTTGCATAACATCGTCCAATTTTATACGATCATTTATAAGAAGCAAAACCTCTGCTACGGTTTGTGAAATACTGATAAAATTTGCTTTTGCCAAACTTTTCGCTTTTTTAAAATCAAAATCTTTATAAGCTGCTAAAATATTGTTTATGGCGAGTTTTCTGCGAGATTTTAAAACCCAAAATAATATTATCGCAAAAAATTTTAATAATGCAAAAACCGCAAATTTCGGTAAAAATTTTGAAATTTTAATTACGGATAAAACTATAAAATATTCAATTTTCTCTCGCAAAACTTAATCCTTATTTAAATTTATTATTTTACTACTTTTATGTTTAATTTCTTATTTACCAAGACAAAAGTTGCTAAACATAGACTCAAGTATTTCGTCCCGCTCAAAAGGCTTGTAAATGCTTGCAATTTCTTTTATAGCGATGTTCAGCTCAAATGCAAAAAGTTCAAGAGAATTTTCATTTAATAAATTTTGCGCTCTTTTTAAAGCTTTTCCGGCATTTGAAAATGCCATTATTTGACGATTTGAACTAAGCATTATACCGTCAAAATTTTGAGAATTTAAATAATCATTTAAAACTTTTGTGATAATTTTTGTATCGTTTTTAGCTGAAATTTTCAAAAAATTATCTGAATTTCCAGCTTTAAATTTTAAAGCAAGATCAATTTTATTTAAAATTTTAATAATCTTTTTATCTTTTTGATTTTGTAAAATTTCAAAAATTTTCTCGTCTTCTTTATCAAATTCTCGCGAAGCATCAAAAACAGCTAAAATTATATCAGCTTCGTTTGCGGCTTTTATGGAATATGAAATACCGATATTTTCGACACTGTTTTCACTTTTTCTAATGCCTGCCGTATCAATTATGCGAATTAAATGTGAACCGATTTGCAAATTTTCTTCTATTCTATCGCGAGTAGTTCCGGCTTCATCACTTACAATAGCACGAGAAAATTTTAAAAGTGAATTTAAAATAGAACTTTTTCCGACATTCGGTTTGCCTATAATGGCTACTTTAAAGCCTTCTAACAATCCGCGTCTTGACGCACTTATTTGAGTAATTTCATCGATTTTTGTTATATTTTCACTTAATAAATTTTGTATTTTATCCAAAATGTCATTTGGCAAATCGTCGTCGGCATAGTCAATGCAAGTTTCAACAAATGCCATAGTTTTAACTATTTCTTTACGCAAATCAATTACAAAATTTTTAAGTTCACCGTGCAAATTTCTGGCTAAAATTTTAGCGGCGCTTTTTGAACGCGATAAAATAATACTTTGTATAGCTTCAGCTTTGCTTAGATCCATTTTGTCATTTAAAAACGCTCTTTTGCTAAATTCTCCAGGCATTGCAATTCTTGCGCCGTTTGTTATCAGTTCGTCCATTATCAGATTTTCAAGCGTAAATCCGCCATGAATTTGAAATTCCACTATATCTTCGCCGGTAAAGCTATTTGGGGATTTGTAATATATAACAACACTCTCGTCCATAAAATTTCCATCATTGTCATATAGCTCGCAAAGTGTGGCATAACGCGGTTTTAAATTGATTTTTTTAAAATTTTGTATCCTGTTTTGAGAGCTGGAAACGGAATTTTGAGTTTTATTTTTTTTGCGGTTTTTATTTATTAAAATATCACTAAGGCTCAGTGCATTTTCTCCACTGAGCCTGACGATACTTATTCCGCCAATTCCATGAGCGGTTGCGACGGCTACAATAGTTTCACTCATTTTTATTTTTATCGTTTACTACTATAAATTTTCCATTTCTTCCAAGTTTGACAGATACATATTTTTCAGGAAATTCATCACGCAATTTTTTAAGCGCGAACTTCAAAAATACACCTTCAAGCGGTTTTGTAATGCCTTTACCGTCCGTTTTTATTTTTTCGGCCAAATCGTCAAGATATTTCGTAAGATTTATAAGTTGATTTTTGCAAAATTCCGAAATTTCAAGAAAAAGATTCAATGAGTATTTTGAATTAATCCAATTTTGAAGTATATAAGCAAGCGCTTTGTATCTATGAGCTTCTTTTCCGATTAAAAGTGCGGCGTCGTTGCCGTCTATTTTAAGATAAATTGTATTATCGTCATATTTGCTTACTTCAATCACGTTTATTTCAAAAAGCTCATTGCTGAAAAGCTTTATTGCGCCATCTTTTACTTCAGCCAGTAATTCATCGGTAATTTCCTGTCTTTCTTTTTTGAAATGATTTTTTTTATGTTCCGCAGGAATTTTATGCTCATTTTTATGTTTTTTTTCGGTTGAAATTTTAGCTACTTCCCGCACTTTATCTTCAACTTTTACATCTATAACCGCATTTTTTTTAAATAATCCCAAAACACCTTTATTCGGATATTGAATAACTTTTATGTCAAGCTCTGTTACGGAACAATTCAGCTTTTCAGCCGCCTTTTTATAAGCATTTTCTAAATTTTCAGCTTCTACTTTCATTTTTTTCTTCCTTAATTGCCGCTTTGTGTTTAGCAAACATTTTGTTTATTGTATATTGTTGTATGATTGATGCCAGATTGTTTACCGTCCAATATAGCGTAAGTCCTGCAGGAAACGCCATAAAGAAAAACGTAAAAATCAAAGGTAAAAATTTCATAATTTTTTCTTGCATAGGATCTGTAAAATTTGTAGGCGTTATTTTTTGTTGTAAAAACATAAGAATACCCATTGTTATAGGCAATATAAAATAAGGATCTTTTACAGATAAATCGTGTATCCAAAATGCCCATTCAGCGCCTTTCAATTCAATTGCATTTAATAAAACACGATAAATTGCAAAGAATATAGGAACTTGAAGCAAAATCGGTAAACATCCGCCCATCGGATTTACATTATTCTTTTTATACAGTTCCATCATCGAAGTTTGCAGTTTTTTAGGATCACCTTTATAGCGTGCTTGAAGCTCTTTCATCTTAGGCGCAAGATCTTTCATCTTATTCATAGAAAGCATACCTTTATAACTCAAAGGATATAAAATCGCACGCACGATTAAAGTCATAATTACGATAGCCCAACCCCAATTTCCAGTATAATTGTGAAGCCATTTCAAAAAGCCGAACATCGGTTTGGAAATAAAGGTAAACCAACCATATTCGATAACGTCACTAAGACGTTTATCGATTCCTGTTAATAAATCATAATGCTTCGGTCCTATAAAACCGCCCGCCTCAAATGTTTTGTCCGCTTTGGCAAAAATTTGAGATACTTTGTCACTATCTGAACTGATTACGAGATTTAATTTATTTGTAAAATCATAAAAAAACGTTGTGTAATATCTGTCTGAAGCGGCGGCTATATTTGCATTTTGAATATTTTCATTACTATCCACATCGCCGTCTTCAAACATTTTAAGACTTTCATCGTCTTTTCTTATCAAAACTCCATGAACCGTATAACCATCTACGACTATACTTGGACGAGAGCCCGGAGATATAAAAAATTCCGCATTTTTATTAAGTTGAACTGAAATTTTATAACTTCCGTTAGGATAAAACGTTATATTTTTAGTAACTAATACATCACCCAAATTTTGAGTTAAAACTAAATTTTGCTCATTTTTTGTTATATCAAGATTTGATGCGCTTGCTACGTAAGGAGTTTTAAAAGCAAGCTCATTTAAATCAGGATTGCTAAAACGCATTTCAAGAGGAAGCGGACTTTTACTTAAATCAACTAAATCTATTTGCATTTTATCATCGTTTTTATATTTACTTTCATTTAAAACATAAGAATTTATACGTCCCAGGTCATCTATGCTGAAATTTGCGATTTTGCCTTTAATTTGTGTTATTACATTTCTTTTATTTACGGCTTTAGCAGGCGCTACTTTATCATTTTTCGCATTTGGTGCTTCATTTACAAGCGCTTCAGTATTTCGGCTCTGTTTATCTATAAGTGCACCTGTAGCATTATTTTCAGGTACTTGAAATTTTGAAAGATAAAAATAATCATAAGCTATAAAAAATGCGAAAGTTAAAAGTACGGCTATAAAAATTCGTTTTTGAACTGAAAGTTGTTCCACTATTTTTCCTTTTTAAATGATTTTATAACATAAAATTTGCCGCTTTTGCACGGAACAAACCAAAATTTTACTTCACTTCGGCAAATTTTAAAAATTGCTTTCTGGTGCTGAATTTTAAGCCTTACAAGCGGATAATCAATACCGCCTCTAAATAACGGATTGCAACGCAAAATACGTAAAACAGTGGCAAAAAATGCACCAAAAAAACTATTGAATTTAAATTCATGAAGCGAATACTCGGAACAACTGGGATAATATCTGCAACTATTCGGTAAAACAGGCGAAATAAAACGTTGATAAAATTCTATAACAGCCATAAAAATATTTTTCATTTTATTGCTCCTAAGCGTTTTAAAGCCCATTTTAAAGATTTTTCAATTTGTGAAAAGTTTGTTTGTGAAATTTTAGATTTCACTATAAAAATGTATTCTCCACAACTAATTTCATTTCTAAGATTATAAAATATAGATTTTATAACTCTTCGTGAATGATTTCTTACGACTGCATTCCCTATTTTTTTACCGGTAATTACAGCCAATCTTTTATTTGTATTTTCTAAAAAATATACAACTGCAACATCGCAATGCCACTTTTTAGCAAGTTTATAAATCTCGTTGAAGTCCTTTTTATCGCTTATAGGACCGAATTCACCTAAGCTGCCAATCTTTTTCTACCTTTTGCTCTACGAGCATTTACTACACGTCTGCCGTTTTTAGTTTTCATGCGCTCGCGAAAACCATGAGTGCGCTTTTTTGGCGTAGTATGCGGCTGATAAGTTCTTTTCATTTTTCATCCTCTTTTGTTGAAATAAACTTCGCATTTTACAAAAAATCCGCTTAAAATTTGGTAAATATAAATCAAATTTTTAAATAATAAATTTTTAGATATAATTCAAAAAATTCAAACATTATTTTAAAGAAAATAAAGAAAATATGAAAGAGCTTTCGTTATTCAAACTCTCAATAGCAATGTATATCGAGATGTCACTCAGACTTTTGACAGTTGTTATAAATACATATATGATTTCACGCGTAAATGTTCATTTAATAGGCGCTCTCGGCGCGGGAAATCAAATTTTTATGCTTTTTATTACAATTTTCAGTTTTTTAGGTGTCGGCTGTTCCGTTCTCGTTTCGCAAGCTATTGGCGCAAAAAACAAATCCCTAGCTTTAAAAGCAATTCATATGAGCATTGCATTCAATGCGGTTCTAGGCTTTTTTTGCGGAATTTTTGTGTTTATTTTTTCCGATTTGTTACTTAAAATTTTGCAAGTTCCAAATGAACTTTTACATGAAAGTAGCGTATATCTGCGCGTTTTAAGTGTAGTTTTTACAATTGATGCGATAGCTATTGTAATTTCTGCGATAATTCGCGTATACGGATATGCAAATCACATTATGTTTGTAGCGATATTTATGAATATCATCACAATAATAGGAAATTATGTAGCACTTTTTGAACCGTTTGGAATGCCGTATCTAGGACTTTTTGGTATAGGGCTTTCTACTATTTTCGGTAGAATTTGCGGCATTATTTTATTTTTTATAATTGCCGTAAAAATAGTGCGCGTTCGCTTTTACTTAGTTCTTTTTTTAAATTTCAACAAAAACATTTTACGTAAAATTTTATCAGTAGGATTACCGAGCGCCGGAGAAAATTTGCTTTGGACAGTTCAATATATGATCGCTTTCGGCTTTGTAGCAAGTATGGGAAAATCAAGTTTAACGGCTCAAACCATTTATTTTCAAATTTCAGCTTTTATATTTTTTGCAGCAAGCGCGATAAGCATGGCAAACGAAGTCATCGTAGGACGTTTAGTAGGAGCCGGCGAAAGTGAAAAAGCATATAATCAAACATTCAAAACTTTAAAAATTGCACTTGCAATTACCGCACTTTTCATATTTTTAGTATTTATTTCAAAAGAAAAAATAATGCAAATTTTAAATTTCACGCCTGAGCTTTCAAATACGATGAGGCCGCTATTTTATCTAACAATAGTGCTTGAAATCGGACGAAGCTTTAATATCATTTTCGTAAATGCGCTTAGAGCAAGCGGGGATGCCAGATTTCCATTTTATATGGGATTGATTTTTATGATTGGAGTTTCCATTCCTTTGGGATATTTTTTAGGAATTCATTTAGGGATTGGAATTTTGGGCGTTTGGATAGGATTTTGCGCCGATGAATGGTTAAGAGGAATCGCTCACACTTGGCGCTGGAAAAGCAAAAGATGGATAAGCAAAAAATTAGTTTGAATTTTGAAAACAATGAAGTTTACGTAATTTTTAAAAAAATAAAATACGCTCATATCAGAATTTCACAAAATGGAGAAATTATAATAAGTGCACCGAAATTTTACGATAAAAACGATATTTTAAAAATATTGCAAATAAATGAAAAATGGATAGAAAAAGCACTTTTAAAATTTCAAAAAAATAAACTTGAACCAGGTAAAGCGCGTTTTTTAGGAAAAACTTTTGATGTGAAATTTGGTCATGACGGCTGTAAAATTTCAGAAAATGAAATTTTATGCTTTGATAAAACAAGCCTGGAAAATTTTAAAAAAGAGTTTTTACGCGAAAAAATTTTAAATTTTATACAAAAATTTCAACCATTCATAAATAAAAAAATCAATCGCGTAACACTTCGCAAAATGAATACACGTTGGGGAAGTTGCAATACTAAAAAAGGCTATCTGAATTTTTCAACAAAACTTGCAGAAAAACCGCTTGATTTCATAGAATATGTAGTCTTGCATGAAATGACACATTTAATTTTTCCACACCATAAACCAGAATTTTATGACTTTATAAAAAAAATAATGCCTGATTTTAGAAAAATTGAAAAAATGAGATAAAATTGCAGTGAAACATTAAATTTTAATCCATCAAATTTTTAAAAATTGTTTGCAAATTTTTATTTTTTTAAATAGTAATTTGAAAATTTAACAATACAGGATAATAAAAAATTAGTGCTATTTAAACAATTTCAAAGCGAAATTTAACTAGAATAGTGTGTTTTAAATTTTGAAACTTTATTAAAGGATGAGATGTGAAGAAAATTCTTGTTTTATTTTTTGCACTAGTTGGCATTGCCTTCGCTGCTGATGGTGATATGATCAGCATTTATGCACAAATTGCTTCATTTTCAGCAATAGGCGTTGGTATAGCTATTGGCGTTGCCGCATGCGGCGGTGGTATAGGTATGGGAATTGCAGCTAATGCTACAATTTTAGGAATGGCTCGAAACCCAAGCATTTCAAGCAAACTTACAACTACAATGTATATCTCTCTTGCGATGATTGAAGCACAAGTTATCTATGCTCTTGTTATTGTATTTATTTTGCTTTATGCAAACCCATTGCTTACAGAAACAATCGCAGCTGCTGCAAAATAAATTTTATGCCCCGCAACGGGGCTTTTATTTTTAATTCTTTTTATTTTTTTTAATTGCGACCATGGTGAAATTGGTATACACGCTATCTTGAGGTGGTAGTGCGCTTCGCGTGTGCGAGTTCAAGTCTCGCTGGTCGCACCATTTAAGCTTCTTTTAATGTATAGTAAGTGTTAATGATATCAACTAAAACAATAACTGATCACTTTAGTTAATGATTTGAGTATCATATTGAAAAGCGATAATAAAAATCAATAAAACACTATATAAGTTTAAATTAACTAAAAAATCTCCCAAAAAAATTATAAATTTGATTCATTATCTCTCATAACCTAAAAAAACTTGAAATTTAATTGCAATTTTTATTAAAGTTTTATAAAAAAAGAAACTGAATGATAAAGGTGACGATTGATAAATAATTAACGATCCAAAATCTTATAAAGCCAAATACAATAAAAAAGATTTTAAAATCTTAATAAACTCCGAAGTAAATCTATGGTTTAGAAGTAGAGTATCCAAAAAAATATAACAATCTTCAATAACAACCGGTTTTAGAAATATGGGCAAGATAGTAAAAGCATTGGAAATTGTAAAGAGATCGATTACTCCAAAGCCTACCAAATTGCTAAAAAAATATCTACAGACTTTCAAAAGCCTACTAAAAAATCACTTAAACTAATAAGTGATGAATATTTAAAAGCGAAGGCTTTAGCACCTGCAACAGTTAAAAAGCATAATCATATGCTTAAAAATTTCGATTTATATCTAAAAAAACAAACCGATTAATTCAATAAATAATCTAAACCTGGTTAAAAACTTGCTTACAGCCATTAATAATAAACAAAAGATATAGTTATTTTAAAGATTCGCTTCTAATGATTAGAAGTTTATTAAGGTATGTTACCGTTAATGGTTATATAAAACAAAATTCTTTAGGTGGAATAAATTATAGTGATATTTATAATATAAATAAGACAAAGGCTGCATCTAAAACAACATATGAATTAGTTTGGATCTATCATATAAGTGATTTACGAAGTTTAATATATTTTACAGGAAATATAATTGAATGAAATTTGTAAAAATGCTTATAAAATGAGCTTTTACATGAAATTACACTTAAAAATTAATAAAAATAAAAAGTATTATTTACACTTTGATTAACTGAAAAGGAAAAAAGCACAGACAATTTGATTTAAGAATTTCCAGCGATTTAGCACTTTTTATAATAAACATATGCAATAAAATCCTGGCGACAAAATGTTTTGAATAATATACCAAAACAGCAACGACTGCTTTAAATAAGAGGCTTATTAAAAAGGTTAATATTTTATTAAAGATTAACATAAACAAAGTAAAAGTCATACAAGTTTTAGAGAAACTTTCAATGCTTTTATAAATAAATATTTCAGATTAAAAATATAACAATTTTTAAATTTGTATATCCAGTACATAAAATAGACACATTGAAGCCATATTTAAAAAATGTAAATACAGATAAAAGCAAGAAAATGATTTTAAAATGGCGGTAATTTGTAAAAAGTTTAATTTAAATGCAAAATTATCCATCACTTTTTTATATATAAGAATAAATGATTTAAAAATTTATTTAAATTATTATTACTTAGTAGTCTTTTGTATGTTGCTTTAAGGTTTTATAAGTTTCTTTAATTTATATTTTTTTGGTTAAATTAACTTGTTAAACTTTGTATTATAGCTATGTGTGATTTTTATTTTTACAATACACTGATAATATAAAAATTCATCTCGATATTTATCTACTAATAAAATTTTAGGAAACTGATTTATTTTCTTTTTTTTACCTACGACTTGCTAAATCTATCATTTTATTATACAGACTTTAAGTTTACAAAATGAAATTAACCAAAATCTTATCTATACAGCGTATTTTTCTAAAATTTTATCATAACTATAGAAATAAGTTATATATTTTCCTGCTCCTGGCATTATATCCTTCAATAAAATTTGAAATATTTACTTTATATGATTGTTAGATTATTTGTTTATTTATATATTTGTTTATTGGATTTTATATAAATACTTTTTATTTTTTAACTCATTATAATTTCATATATAATTAATTATAATGACAAGTATCATGCGAGTAAAATAGTTCAAATTTTTAACATGTAATTTATTATTTAATTATCCTAATCATTGTAATAATAAAAATTTGACTAATTACAAATACTTTTCATAATTATGATGTAACAGGCTTGTATTATATGAGTATTCATGTCCCTAGCGAGATTCGAACTCACGGCCTCAAAATTAGGAATTTTGCGCTCTATCCAGCTGAGCTATAAGGACAAATATATAATAAAATTTTATGATATAAATTTAAAAATATAAACTAATTTTTAATTCCTATTGAATTAAAATAATAAAAAAAGCCTCAAAAAACTATATTTTTTTGAGGCAAATTTTTTAAACAAAAGTTAAAAAAGCTGTTTTATTCAATAATGCTCATAACATCATTAAGTTTTTGATTCAGCTCTTTATCATAAACCGGCTTAGTCATAAAATCATATGCACCTTTGTTAAAAGCTTCATGTTTGGCAGTTTCATCTGTTGTTAAAACAATAACCGGTATATGTGATATTTTTTCTCGTGAATGCATATTGTCCAAAAACTCAAGCCCGTTCATAACGGGCATAACAATATCCAGTAAAATTAAATCAATATCATCTCTTTGATCAAGTATGCTAAGAGCCTCAAGACCATTTGAAGCCTTAATTATTTCATCAATTTTACCTGTTTTTTTTAGCATAACTTCCAACAACTTCAAATTAATATTATCGTCGTCAACGGTTAAAACTTTAATATTTCTCATATTCTCATCCTATATATTTATTTACAATGTTTTCAAGTTGTGTTTTGTTAATGCCATATTTAATAACATCATTAAACTTACCTTTAAGTGTATTTTTACTTACATTATCGGTAAATACAACAGACTTAATGTCACTTGGACTTAAATCAATAGAATTTTGTAGTAATGAAGCATCAAAATTTGGCACCTTATCGTCAATTAGTGATAACTTGTAACCACTCTCTTTGACTTTTTTAACAAATTCATCAAAACTCTCAACCATATCTACGCTAAGTTCCATATGATTTAATATACTAGCAAAAATACGATTTTCAATCGGATTATTTTTATAAAGTAGCACGTCCTTAAAAATTTCAGCATTTATAGGTTTGCTTTCAACTTTTTGCTCAATATCCGATTTAATATTTAAAGTTTTATTTAAATTTTCGCTAAAAGTGTCTATTGTAGATACTTGCTCTACCGGAATTTCTACTACTTTTTGAACAGGAACTTTTTTAGTTATCTCTTTTTTTACAACTTTAGGAACTTTTTTTACAACTTTTTTAATAACTGTTTTTGGAACTTTAACTTTTTTAATAACTGTTTTTGGCACTTGTTTTTTAATTTTGCGTTTTACTTTTATTTTCTTTGGTGGTTCATTTGTAGCAGCAGCCGCACCTGCACCATCAGAACGTTTATTTTTAATAAACATATCAAGCATAGAAGCTAAAATATCCTTTTTAATCGGTTTAGTACAATATTCATCCAACCCTTGTGACATAAATCTTTCTCTGTCGCCTTTTAATGCATTTGCAGTAACAGCAACAATTGGAATGTGTTTTAAATTATTTTCCTGTTCGTATTGTTTGATTTGTTTTGTAGCTTCAATTCCATCCATAACAGGCATTGAAATATCCATAAATACCAAATCAAAATCGCCGCTTTTACGAGCCTCTAAAGCTAAAAGACCATTTTCAACTATTGTAAGATTTGCTTTAAAACTGCTCAATGTGTGTTTCATAAGTTTTTGATTTATTTCATTATCTTCTGCAATTAAAATATTTGCATTGTATGTACGTTTTAGAAGCGGTACATCATCTCCTCCACCTGCTACTCCTGAAGATGCCGCATTTGGATCGTCTATTTCTTCTATTACTTCCTCTTCCACTTCTACCATCACAGTTTCAGGTTTTTCAACGATTTCATAAGTAGTAACAGGCTCTTCAAATTCTTCATCTACCATTATAGTTTCTTCAACTATTTCAGTTTTATCCACATATTCTGTAACTACTTTAGTTTTAGGTTTTATCGTTTCTTTTATTGCAGGTTCAGACTTAATTATTTCAGGTTCCGGAATTTTTTCCTCGACTATTTCAGATTCAGCTGCAACTTTTTCAACAGGTATTTCAAAATCAACAGGTTTAACAGCTTCTTCAGTAACAACTTCAGGTTCTTGTGATTTAACAGATTCAACAACAGGTTCAATTTTTACTTTAGAAGTTTCATCCGGAATAACCAAACTAATAGGCTCATCAAATTTAGCTGCTTCTTCTTCGTCACTTTGTACTTCATTTACTACTTTAATTTCAGGTTCATGTACTACAGGTTCCGTAACAACAGGTTCAACTGGAATTTCAATTTTCGGTTCACTTTCAGCCGATAAAGTCTCAGGCTCAGTTTCAACTGCTTTTTGTGAAAATAAATTATCATCTAAAGATATATCAAGAGGCTTAATTTCTTCTTGTACAACAGAAATTTCAGGCTCAGACACCTCTTCAATAACTTGTTCTGCAACCGGTTCACTAATTTTTATTTCAGGTTCACCTTGTTTTTTAAGACTATTTTGAATGATATCTTTTAAATTACTGCTTTCAAATCCACTATCACCTCTTAAACCTGGGACTGCGCCTGCTTTTGAAATTCTACCTACGACTTTTACAAGTTTAGATACATTTACAGGCTCTGAAATTGTAAATACATTCGGATTTGTTATAGTTATACTTTGAAGTTCTTTCGGTTTTAAAGATAATAATAATGGCAATTTTACGCTATCTTTAATACTATCAAAATTTTTAAATCTAGTTGCAAGAACATTGAACTTTCCACTATCGGCACTATTTAAAAATTCATTTTTATCATAGAAAATTGAAATTTTAGCACCGAAGTGTTCAATATAATTTTTGAAAATATTATTAAACATTACATCGCTTTGCTCAGCAAACATAGCACAACTAAGTTGTTTAATACCATCAAACATATTTTCAGCATTTGTCTTTTGTGTTTCTTTAAATGTAAGTGTAAAGTAAAATCTTGTTCCTTTTCCTAAAGTCGATTTAACTTCTAGCTTTCCACCCATCATAGCAACATATTTAGATGAAATTGTTAATCCAAGTCCTGTTCCGCCATATTTTCTTGTAATTGTAGAATCGGCTTGTGAAAAAGCATTAAATACATTAACCAATTTATCTTCCGCAATTCCAACTCCAGTATCTTCAACACTAAAATTTACAGTTGCCTCATTTGGATTATCACTTTTTACTCTGACAATTTCTACTGCAATCATACCACCCTCAGGTGTAAATTTTACGGCATTTGACATCAAATTGATTAAAACTTCTTTAATCTTTGTGATATCGCCGTATAGGTGATGAATCAAAGTAGGATCAATGTATAATAAAATATCTATATTTTTCTCAGTTGCTTTTGCAACATAAATTTCAACCGCACTTTCAAAATCTTGAATAGGATTAAATAAGATATCTTCAAGCTCAACTTTGTTACTTTCGATTTTAGAAACATCCAAAATATTATTTATAATTGTAAGTAGGTTTTCAGATGATTGTTCGATAGTATCCACATAATCTTGTTGCTCTTCATCAAGCTCTGTATTTCTTAAAAGCTCTGTAAAACCGATAACACCGTTAAGCGGAGTTCTGATTTCGTGCGACATATTGGCAAGGAAAATAGATTTTGCTTTGTTTGCATCTTCGGCTGCTTCTTTTTGATAAGTAACCAAGTCCAAAGCATCTTGTATAAGGCCGTAAGCCTTTGTAATTCCTTCGCTTGATTGAATATCAATATTTTGCTCTTGATTTGAAAGCTCACCGATACGACCGATAACTTTACCGAGTTCTTTAACGTTTTTAGAAAATTTTCTTGACACACTGGCTGAGAAAAATATAAGAACTAATGTAAAAGCCCAAATAACAGCAGAAATATATAGTATTTGTTTTCCTGCCGCCACATTTGCAATAGCAACTTTATTAAGCTCGGAATCAATTTTTACAATAATTTCTTTTGTAATATTATATTTTTGTGTCATAATAGTAAACCACTCAATAAATGACATTCGGTATTGACCGCTAAGCGCATCTTGTTGCAAAAGCAAATCAAGTCTATCAGTATCGTTTAAAATATTTTTAGTTTCTACATTGTCAAGAATTTTTTGAATTTCATTTTTTGCGTTAGATGCAGGTAAATATGTATATACAGGCAATCTGCTTGCATTACTGAAATCTTTCCAGCGTTGAATTGTTTTTGTATTCATAGATCTGCTTGCAACGATATTTTCTATTACATAGTCTCTTTCTGAAATTGTATTCATAAGACTTGAATAAGTATTAGCAAGTGTTGTGGCCCACGTAGAAATATCAGGTTGAGTAAAAAATTTAGAAATAGCTTGTTGCGAAACAGCGTATTGAATGTCAATATTTCTATAATATTCGTCATACAAATTTACGAAACTTGGTTTTTTTTGATCTATAACCGTTCTTATTTCAGGTAATTTTCCAAGAAGTGATAAAATTTTTGCATTATTATTTTTCAATTCTTCGTTTTTATAACCAAGCAATTGGCTCAAAAAATTTCCACGTTCTTCAAATTCACTTGCTTTACGCTTAAACGTCGAAATAGCGGTATCTGTAGTAACTCTTTGTTTTTTTAGAACTTCACCGCTTCCTATGGCGCCGCCGCTACCCAAAAATGCAGCTGTCAAACCACGTTCACGACCTAATTCCTCAAGAACTTTATTTAATTCTCTAGAATTATCAAACTGAGTTGTAAGACTTTGAATTTTCGAATAATCTGCGAAAGATTTATAAAAGAAATATGACGCAAACACGAAAATCAACATAAGCGGAACCGCACTTATTATAAAGAGCGAACTATTTGTGCTTAATTTCATGGACTTATCCTTAAATTTTTTTTAAAAAACTAAAATCAAGCCATACCTAAGCTAGGTAAAACTTCTAATTGGTAATTTTACTCATTTTAAGTTTAAAGCAAGCTTTTATTTGGGAATTTTTAATAATTTTTAAATAAAATTTCGGCAGTTTTTTTATTTGTAAGATTTTTAATTTCATCATAATCCGCTTCATAAATTTTTTCAAAAGAGCCGAAAAAATCAATCAGTTTTTTTAAACTTCCTGCACTCACGCCCATTTTTAATAATTTTGAGCTTGTGAGATCCTGCTTTCGCTTGCTTTTTTGATGAAATGAAATTGCAAATCTATGCGCTTCATCGCGCAGTTTTTGAAAAAATTGTAACTTTTTGTCATATGTTGAAAGCGAAAAAGTTCCGTTTATTGTAACTATTTTATCTTTTGCAGCGCCTTTTGCCCGGTGAGCTTTGGCGTCTATTTTTTCTTTTGAAATAGCTATCACATCTACATTTACACCGACACTTTTTAAAATTTGACCTGCCAAATCCAAAAGTGCTTTTCCACCATCTATCACCCATAAATCAGGCGGTGAAATTTTATCAAAACGCTTAACCCTAAGAGTTAAAAATTCAATCATTTGATCGTAATCATTGTTTGATTTCAAATGTGCATGGCGATAGTTTTCCTTATAAAAATTACCGTCTTTAAAACAAACCATCGCCCCGACAGGTGTATTTCCAAACATATGAGAATTATCAAAAATTTCTATATTTACAGGCAAATTTTGCAAATCAAAATAATCTTTCAATTCAGATAAAAAACCGTAATCGTGCGTTTTTAAATGTTTTTGAATATTTATTTCGCAATTTTTAAATGCAATTTCGCAAATTCTTCTTTTTTCGCCTATCTTCGGGCTATTTATTTGAAATTTGCGTCCGTGTTTATTTTCTAAAATTTTAGCAACAAGTTCTTTGTCTTCAAAATCATCATAAGTATAAATTTTATTTGCCCCGACAGGAGCGCCTTCCGGATAAATTTCCAAAATCGCCTGTCTGTAAATATCATTGAAATCGTCTTTTGTAAGGTTTTTAAAATTTATAATATTACATTTTGAACCTGAAATTTTGCCGTCTCGCACGCTAAAACGAACAACAGCAACCAAATTTGCATATGAGTTTATTGCAATTACTTCAAAATCTTCAAGCCTTGCAAGATCAACTTCCACACGAACTTCTATATCTTTTATCGTATTTATCATATCGCGAATTTTAGCCGCCTCTTCAAAATTTTCACCAAGTGCGTAATTTTGCATTAAAATTTCTAAATTCGGCAGTAAAAGTTCAGGATTTTTTATAAATTTTATACTTTCATTAACTATTTTTACATATTCTTCACTTGAAATTTTACCCGTGCAAGGAGCCTTACAACGCTTTATTTGATAAAAAATGCACTCTTTTTTAGATTTTAAACAACCGTTTTTTTGCACAAGCGCAAATTGATAATAAAGAGCTTCCAAAATTTCGCGACTTCCTTTAAAATATGGTCCGAAATACTTTATATTTGTTCCTTTTATGACTTTTCTCGTAATTTTAAATCTTGGAAATTTCTCACTTAAATCTATATAAATATACGGGTAAGTTTTATCGTCGCGTAATAAAATATTGTATTTCGGTTTGAGCTGTTTAATAAATGAATTTTCAAGTATTAAAGCATCACTTTCACTTGGCGTTACGATGTATTCCAAATGCACGGCTTCGCTTATCATTTTTGCAATTCTGGGACTTACTTTCGGGTTTGATGGCAAAGAACCGTTCGCAGCACTGTTTTTTGACGTAAATGAAAAATAACTTCTAACTCTGTTTTTTAAAATTTTAGCTTTTCCAACATAAAGCAAATGTCCGTCTTTATCGAAATACTCATAAACACCGCTTTGTTTAGGTAACGATTTTATCTCATCTATTAGCAATGATTTTTTTCCTTAAATTTTCAAAAAGTGTGTGAAGCTCCGGATTAATAGCGTTATTTTTAAATTTTCCTTTGCTTTTTTCAACATACACAGGTGCTCTGAAATTTTTTACAATCTTTTCACGCCTTTTTTTTATTATTTTTATTTTTTTGCTGACAAAAAATTTTATCTCATCTACGCCTTCAAAAATGGAATCAGGATGTATATTTTGATAAATTTTAAGAGTTTTTTTAAACATATTTATATTGCTGTCAAGTTGAAATTCTTTTTTCGCAAAAGGATGAGTTAGCGCAACCATTAAAACTTTTTTGGTATCATTTTCTTTTTTTACATAGATAAAGTCGATTAATGCTCGCTTTTCAGCAAGAAAACAATTTAAAAATCGCTCTTTATCTTGCCATTTATCATTGAAAGGACCGTTTATAAAATGTTTGATTGCAGTTTTAAGATTTTTCATAAGGCGATTTTATCATTTTTTATCTTAGTTTTCGTTTTTGGTTGCGGTTATAAAAAGCCGCCTTTTTATTCTCAACCTCAAAATAGTGACACAAATCAAACGCAAATGGAAAAATAAAGCGAATTTTATATTAAATTTGCTATACTTTTTCGAAATTTATTTTTAGGAAAATTTATGAAAAATTCTGACATTATTGTTTTAGATTTTGGTTCTCAATACACTCAGTTGATCGCGCGCAGACTTCGCGAACAAGGCGTTTATACCGAAATTTTGCCGTTTAATGCTAAAATTTCACAAATCAAAGAAAAAAATCCGAAAGGTCTGATTTTAAGCGGCGGACCTGCCAGTGTTTATGCAAAAGACGCTTACTTTCCGAATGATGAAATTTTTAATTTGAATTTGCCGATTCTTGGTATTTGTTATGGAATGCAACTTATCGCTTATCATTTTGGCGCAAGTGTAACACCTACAAATAAAAAAGAGTATGGAAAATCAAATTTAAAATTCGTAAGCGAAAATGCACTGCTCAAAGATACAAAAGACGGACAAATCGTTTGGATGAGCCATAGCGACAAGGTTGAAAATTTGCCTGATGGTTTTAAAACGATAGCGGTTAGTGAAAATTCGCCGTTTTGCGCATTTTGCGATGAAAAAAGAAAAATTTACGCTTTACAGTTTCATCCTGAAGTCGCTCACAGCGAATGTGGCGATAAAATTCTAAAAAATTTCGCCAAATATATTTGCGACTGCGAAAGCACTTGGAATATGGGCAATTTTGCCAAAATCAAATGCGAAGAGATAAAAAAACAAGTCGGAAAAGATAGAGTGCTTTGCGCTGTAAGCGGTGGCGTGGACAGTTCTGTCGTTGCAGCACTTTTGGCGCATTGCATAAAAGAAAATTTAATCGTGGTTTTTGTTGATAACGGACTTTTAAGAACTGACGAAGCAAAACAGGTCGAGCAGACTTTTAAACTTAAACTTGGCGTTGAACTTATCAGCATAGACGCAAGCGAGCTGTTTTTAGGACGTTTAAAAGGCATAACAGACCCTGAAGAAAAGCGCAAAATCATAGGAAAAACTTTTATTGAAGTTTTCGAGCGCGAAGCAAAAAAACATCAAAATGTAAAATATCTGGCACAAGGCACACTTTATACGGATATCATAGAAAGCAGCGTTGTAGGCAGCTCAAAAACGATAAAATCTCATCACAATGTCGGCGGACTTCCAAAAGATATGAAATTTAAACTAATCGAACCGCTAAAAGAAATTTTTAAAGATGAAGTCAGAAAACTTGGAACAGAGCTTGGACTTAGTCCTGATTTGGTCTATCGTCATCCGTTTCCAGGCCCAGGTCTTGCAATTAGAATTTTAGGTGAAATCACACCTGAAAAACTTTGCGTTTTACGAAAAGCGGATGTGATTTTGCGCGATGAACTGAAATCAAGCGGTTGGTATAACAAAACATGGCAGGCATTTTGTGTGCTTTTAAATGTAAACTCAGTTGGAGTTATGGGCGATAATAGAACTTATGAAAATGCGGTTTGCATTCGCGTAGTCGATGCAAGCGATGGAATGACGGCAAGTTTTTCAAGACTGCCATATGATCTGCTTGAAAATATAAGCCGTCGTATCATAAATGAAGTCGATGGAATCAACCGCGTAGTTTATGATATCTCAAGCAAGCCACCTGCAACGATCGAGTGGGAGTAGTTAAAGCTTATTAGTCAAATTTAGACCGCTAAATTTCATCGGCGGTCTTTTTTCTTTAATAAAATCTAAATTTGATCAATCTATTTTAAAGATATGTTAAAATATCGTAATAAATTTTAAAATTATAAAAATACACAAAACTATAATTTTAAGGCTCTTAAATTTTAAGTATAGAGTTAAAATATCATAGAGTATGAGAGGCAATGAAATGAATAGATATGAAATCATTCGAAAAATAGGCGATAAATATCAAATTGGCAATACTGAATTAGGAGAATTTAGTTATGTTCAAGCACTTAAAAATGTTGGGAAAAATAATTTGTAGTTATATGTAGAATAGCGATAAGGAGTCATGGTGATATGCGAAGAGTGTTATGCACAATATTTTTGATGCATTTAGCTTCTGATTTTTTGCTGAAAAACTGAAATGATAAAATATGTTATATTGTCTACTAAATAGATTGAAATATGGCAAGGAGAAATAAAGATGGAGAATCTCAATGTTGCTGATATAATAAGGGAATTAGATATTTCTGAGTCATATTTGTATAAATTAATAGCCAAAGAAAATATTTTTATTCCTAGAAGTGATACAGGAAAATATTTGTGGGATGAAAATACAGTTAAAATTATAAGAAGATTTTTGCATATAGATGGTATACAAGATAATGATGACACAGATTTTTTAATATCTAAATTAGGATTAAAGCAGTCATTCATAAACAATAGACGATATTTAGGAAATAAATATTCTCTTTCTGATTTTATAAGAAAAACAGTTGATGAAAATTGTAAAGATGTAAATATTGTTGTTGATATATTCAGTGGAACTGGTGCAGTTGCAAATACTTTTAAGGACAAAATGCTTATCACAAATGATTTACTGTATAGTAATTATATTTCCAATTATGCCTGGTTTGGATATGAAAAATATTCAAGCAAAAAGATAATTGAGCTTATATACGACTATAATCAAGTTAAAACAAAAGAAAATAATTATATGCGAGAAAATTTTGCAGATACATTCTTTTCTGCTGATGATTGTAGCAAGATAGGATATATAAGAGAAGATATAGAAGCAAAGTATAAAAATAAAGAAATAAATTTTAAGGAATATGCAATATTGATTACATCGCTTCTATATGCAATGGATAAGATTGCAAACACAGTTGGACACTACGATGCATATAGAAAAAATGTTGATTTTGAGAAAAAATTAGTATTGAATGTTTTATTACCTGAAGAAACGGTAAATTCTAATAATATTTGTTATAACTTAGATGCAAATAAACTTATTAAAAGTATTAGAGGTGATTTGTTGTACTTGGATCCTCCATATAATTCAAGGCAGTATTGTGATGCATATCATTTACTTGAAAATGTGGCAAGATGGGAAAAACCTGAAGTTTATGGGGTTGCAATGAAGATGGATAGGACTTCACTTAAAAGTGATTACTGCATGATTACAGCTACAAAAGCATTTGAGGAACTTATTGAAAAGGATGATATACAGTATATATTGATTTTGTGTTTAGTTATTATGAAGAAATATTATGTGACATTATTGGAGGAGAAGAATAGATGAAGAAAGTACATACCCAAGTAGATGATATAATAGAAACCATGAAAAATAATAATGGATATGCCACTTTAGCTTATTTGAATCAGAATGTAGATACATCTAACTGGAAGACAAAAACACCATTTGCTAGTATAAGATGTTATCTTCAAAGAAGAGAAGAATTTTTTAAAATTCAATCAGGATTATGGGCTTTGACAGAATATAAAGATAAAGTTCTTGAAAAATTCAAGATAAAAAAAGATGATAAAAACACTAAAGCTGCCTTTGAACATTCATATTACCAGGGGTTGATTGTTGAAATTGGCAATATGAAGAATTTGAAGACATATATACCATCACAAGATAAGAATAAATTTTTCATGGAGAAAAAATTATCAGATATAGTATCAATCACTGATATACCAAAGTTTACTTATGATAATATAATTAGAAGAGCTAGTACAGTTGATATAATATGGTTTAATGAAAGAGGTTTGCCAAGTTGTTTTTATGAAGTTGAGCATTCAACAAATATTATCAATTCTTTGAATAAATTTTATGAATTACAAGATTTTCGTTCAAAATTTTTTATTGTTGCAGATAGTAGAAGAAAAGCAGAATTTGAAGATAAAATTAGTCAATCTATCTATGATCAAATAAAAAATATAGTTTCCTTTGTTGATTATGATTCCATATCAAATCAATATTTAAATATGACAAAAATACAGGAAAATAAAATCATTATATAGGTAGATTATATTATGGATTTAGAGACTTTATTGAAAAGATTTTATAGAAAAGAATTCAAAGTTTTTAAACAAAATGGTGAATTTACTAAAAAAGGATATCATGTATATTGTGAATTCTGTTCTATTATTTATGAATTGAGTGAGTTTATTGAAGGTGTAAATCCAGAATATATAGAAAATCAATTAGACATCATAGTTGATCAAGATTTATAAAATTATTATACAATTAAAAATATACTTTTATTGTAATTATATTTAATCTTGTAATAAAAAAATATATATTTTTTATTAAGAGGTTTGATGTCAATAGATTTTAATATATATGAGTTTTATAATGAAATCATAAAGAAATCTAACTGGAATTGGAACAATGAATTGCAAGAAAAATATTATGATTTTATGAAAGATAGAGCTTTCCTAACAGGAGAAGCAAAAAGAAAAGGCAAAGATGCCAGAGAAAAAACATCAGGATTGGTTGATATTGGTTTAATTACAGAAGATAGATTGATTACGGATGCAGGAAGAGAACTCCTTAAAATAACAAGTAGTGGGGATTTTGAAACCAATAATGTGTTTAATATTAATAGAGATAGCTTTATCTATCTAAAACAGCTTCTTAAAACAAGTATAGATGTAAGTGGTAGTATCGTTAGACCGTTTATTGCGGTTGTAAAGTGCCTGACGCAACTTGAGTTTTTAAGTTATGACGAGTTTACTTATTTTGTTCCGCTAATTAGAGATGACGAAAGTGCAAAACAAATCATATCTGATATTAAATTATATCGAGAAGGTAAAATTTTGCCGGAAGAAATAATTCATAAGAGGCTTATGCAAATGGAAAACTATAAACTTGCTAGGGAAGAATTTATAGCCTCTGATGTTGATGAAAATCTAATATGTTTAGTGGGAATGAATCGTAAAAGCAGAAGCTATGACAAGCCGTACTATACTTGATGGTGAAAACATTTATGAATCACTATTAAATTCTGCAAAGAATATAAATCAAAAACCTGGAACATTGTGGAGAAGTTTACTATTTAAAACAACCAATATTGGCATTGTAAGAAAAAATGGGAAGTCTTCAATTCACAAACAATGCCCATTTATAAACTGTAAAAATGAAACAGAACTAAAAGAAGTGTTTTTCAAATATTTACATGTTTTTAAAGCAATGGCGACTTTATCTGATTATTTTGATTTAAATAGAAGATATTTTAATATTACAGATGCTCTAATTTTTGAAGATCGTATGATTAAGTTGGATATGCTTCCAAAGTATTATTTTAAAAAAATTATTGATATTCTGTATACAGAAACTTTTAGTAGAGATAATAATCTCAGAGCTGATGCCCCACTTGAAACTATATCAGAAGCATTCAAGTTAGATATTAGCAAAGTATATGCAGCTTTAAGTAAAGATTTAGGAATTACAATTAAGAGTCCCAAACAAGCTGCAACTTATGTAAATGATGAAAGATACAGAAGATTTAACACTTTAATTGATAAGAAATTTAATGATTCTGTGCTTATAGAGTTACTAAATTGTTTTGAGAAACGTGATGATAAAAGGATTGAAGAACTTGTTACAGATGAGGCTGCAATACATACTATTTTTGAATATATTTTGGGAATTATATGGTACAAGGTAAGCGAAAGACAGGGAAATATTTAGATTTCATGAAATTATCATTAGAAGCAAATTTATTGCCTAAGACACATGCAGCCGGAGGTTATGCAGATATTATATATGAATATGAAGCATGCACTTCTTATCCTAAACATTCATTATTGCTTGAAGCAACTATTGCAGATGAAAATAATCAAAGAAGAATGGAAATGGAGCCTGTTTCAAGACATTTAGGAGATTATAGAATCAGATTTAATAATCCATTTGATTACAGTTTGTTTGTAAGTACTTATCTGGATAAGAATGTCGTTTCTGATTTCAGATATAGAAAAATAATTCCCTATACAAGAGATGAAGAGACCATTACAGGAATGAAGATTATTTCAATGAATACAAGTGTACTTAAGCAAATAATAGAAAATAGGGTTAAGTATAAATATCTGTATGAAGTTTTTGATAAGTATTACAAAATGCCATTAGAAATGGATATACAAGAATGGCATGATGGGTTGGTAAGAGAAGTTACAGAAGAATATAGAGTTTAATTCAATTGTTTAGAGAAGGATATAATATGAAAATAAAATCGATGAAAGTTAAAAACTTTAGAGGTTACTCAGACGAAATAATAGTGAATTTTGATGATTTAACTGTTATAGTAGGGAAAAATGATGTTGGTAAATCAACAATTTTAGAGGCATTGGATATCTTTTTCAATGATGGCAAAGGCGTTGTAAAAATTGATAAAACAGATGTAAATATAGCTAAATCAAAAAATGGAGAATATGAAACAGTAATAAGCATATGCTTTTGCGATCTACCAGACAAGGTGGTAATAGATTCATCTGTTGAAACATCACTTGCAGATGAATATCTTTTGAATAAAAACAAAGAATTAGAGATAGTAAAAAAGTTTCAAAATGGTGGAGCAGCAAAAGTATATATAAAAGCGAACCATCCAATAAATAAAAGTTGTAAAGATTTATTATTAAAGAAGAACTCAGAATTAAAAAAAATAATTAAAGAAGAAAATATAGACTATAGTGACTTAAGTGTTAACTCAATAATGAGAAAAGAAATATGGGCAAAGTATTCAAATGATCTGCAATTGGATGAAATTGAACTTGATGTCACAAAAGAAGATGCAAAAAAAATTTGGGATAAAATATCTTTATATTTACCAGTATATTCACTTTTCCAATCAGATAGAAAAAATAGTGACTCAGATAATGAAATACAGGATCCATTAAAGGAAGCAGTAAAACAAATTATTAGTGAAGAAAGTTTACAAAATAGTCTTGCTGAAATAGCAGAAGTAGTTAGAAAAAAAATAGAAGAAGTATCTAATAGAACCTTAGAAAAAATAAGAGAAATGGATTCGGAAATTGCAAATACTTTAAATCCAGTTATTCCTGCAGCAAAGAACCTAAAGTGGCAAGATGTTTTCAAAAATGTTTCAATATCTGGAGATGAGAATATTCCTATAAATAAAAGAGGAAGTGGAGTAAGACGTTTGATATTGTTGAACTTTTTTAGAGCAGAGGCTGAAAGAAGAGCAGAGAATAGCGAAAATGCAAATGTTATATATGCGATAGAAGAACCAGAAACCTCTCAACATACAAATAATCAGTATAAGTTAATTGAATCTTTGAAAAAATTAGCGAAATTGCCAAAAACTCAGATATTGTTAACTACACATAGTCCTAATATTGTAAAAAGACTGGATTTTTCAAATTTAAGATTGCTTAAAGATGGAGAACAAAAAAAAGAAGTCAAAAATGTTGCTCCTGGACAATTACATTATCCATCGCTAAACGAAGTAAATTACATGGCTTTTGGAGAGATAACAGAAGAGTATCACAATGAATTATATGGATTTATTGAGTTGCAGGGTTGGCTTAACGACTATAAATCTGGTAAACAGGAGATTGATTATAAAAAGTTGAAAAAAGATGGGTCGATAGCTACCCAAAAACTGACTTTAACAGAATATATAAGGCATCAAATACATCATCCAGAAAATGAAAATAACAGAAGATTTAATCTTTCAGAGTTAAAGGATTCGATAGAAATGATGAGAAACTTTATTTCAACTAATGATAAAAGAGTTGAATAGCTTTATACTAGGATACAACTTCTTTACTTTTAATATGTTTGTGCTTGCAATATGCTTGCAAAAAATCGGAGAAACAGAAATAAAACGGATAATAAGGCTAAATTTGATAATAAAATCCCTGATTTTATGCCATTTATACAAAACGATATCAATGGACATATCGAATGGGAATAGTTGCAAAAAAATAAAAACCTTGTAAATTTCAATGGTTATAGAGGATTGAGAACTACAACTGATTTTGTTCAGTAGAAAAAACTATGAAAATTATTATGAAAAAGAGATGGGATTGCTTAACCACCTCTTCTATATTTATTACTTTTCCCATTCAAATAAAATATTTAGCTCCTTATACTCTTCCAAATATTTTTCTTTGTCTATAGCTGTTCTTGTGATATCAATAATTTTACCTATTTTATCAACTGTCTTAAAGCCAAATCATCAAAAGTTGATAGTTCTTGTGAAAAATACAAATTCAAAACTATGAATTTTTCAACAATTAAGCCTAAAACAAAGAGTTAATTCAACCATACAGCGCGACGACTCAATCTATATCTTTTACTTTTAATTTTTTACTGTCCATTCTAATCCTTCTAATAGATAAATTCTTCTGCCATTTTTGTTTTTTCTATTAAATTCTTGTAAACTTTTGATTTTTGTAAAAGCTCTTCATGCTTACCTTCGTTTTCTACTCTTCCGTTTTCAAGAACTACAATCTTGTCCGCATTTTCTATGGATTTCATTCTGTGTGAAATGATAACAACTGTTTTATCTTTAATCAAATTATTTAAAGACTCTTGAATTTTTTTCTCATTATCTACATCAAGGCTTGCTGCTATTTCATCCAATATTAATATTGGTGCGTCCTTTAAAAAAGCTCTTGCTATTGATAGTCTTTGTCTTTCACCACCAGATAGCTCAGCACCATTCTCACCAATAACTGTATCAAAATCCTTATCCATTTTTTCTATAAAGTCTGTGCAATTGGCAAGTTTTGCTGCTCTTTTAACTTCTTCATCACTTGCTTCTTGCTTTCCAATCCTAATATTTTCCATAACACTTTGATTAAAAAGAACCACATCTTGAAAAACTATTGAAACCTTGTCAAAAAGTGATTCTGTTGATATCTCTTTGATATCTTTGCCATCGATTAGGATTTGTCCCTCGTCATAATCATAAAGTCTTGATATAAGTTTTAAGATAGTTGTTTTACCGCAGCCACTTGCGCCTACCAAAGCAGTGACCTCTCCCTGCTTTGCTTTAAAACTAACTCCCCTTAAAACTTTTGCGTCTTTATTGTAAGCAAATTCAACATCTTTTAGATCAATATCAAATTTTTTTAACTTATAATCTTTGCCCTCTTGGAGATTTTGATTTTGAATTTCTTTTAGTCTTTCAATCTTTGGCGTTAAATAAAATATTTCCATCATGCCCTCTTTAGATGCATCAAGAGAGTCTTTTATCTTCATAGCCGCTAGTAAATATCCTATAAGGTATAGAACACTTATCTCTTTATTAATAATTAAATTTGCGCCAACAAATATCACAACAGCAAGAGATATAAAGCTAAATATTGATGAAAGTGACATAGTTAGAACAATCCCCATTTCTGTCTTTAAGTGTACTTTTTCACTTTTATCCATTTTTTCATATAGCTTTTCTTTCATTTCCTCTGATAAGCCATATGCTTTAATCTCCATTTGCATTTCGATATTTTCCTGAAAGTTTTCTGAGTTTTCTCTTAAGATGTCATAATATTTTTTCTCCCCTTTAACTTGATATTTTTTAGATAAAGGTATAAAGATAAAGCTTAAGAGCGATGGAATAATTACAGCTAAGCCCATTTTTACATTTCCTACTAACATCATTACAGATATTAGCGGGAAGAAGAGTACCATACCACCAACTTTTGGTATCGAGTGGCTCATTGCATGTTCTATACCCTCAATATCAGCCATTATTGTTTGCGAGAGATCAGAAATATCATGTTTAGAAAAGTATGATAGAGGCAGTTTTGATAAGTTTTCTGCTGTTCTTATCCTTAAATCAGCACTTTCTTGATATGTTGTGCTATACAGTTTATCGTATTCAATAGAAAGCAAAATATACATTGCTATCAAGGTCAAAACTGAAAATACTATATAAAAACCACTGCTTTTGTCGATATTCTCCAATACTTCTTGAGCAAAAAACATTAGTATTATTACAGGAAGCATATTTATACAATAGACAAAAAATGAGAATAGTGTTGCTTTGGTTAAATTTCTAGCTCCCCTATCTGTAAGAGCAAATCTTTTTTTATAAAACTCCTTCATTTGAAACCCTCCATTCATTTGCACTGTTAAACATCTCTTGAAGTCTCTTATATATTGTATCTCTTGACATTAACTCTTTGTCAGAGCCTCTTTCTATAATTTTTCCATTATCCATCACAAGTATTTCATCAAGATCTTTAATTGTAGAAAGTCTGTGAGCAATCATGATAACTGTCTTATCCTTCATAAGATTTTTGAAAGCTTTTTGCAGTTCAAACTCATTATCTGGATCGATAGACGCCGATGCTTCATCCATAATAATAATTTTCGAATCCTTTAAAATTGCTCTAGCAATTGCAATTCTTTGTTTTTCTCCTCCAGATAAATAAACTCCTTTTGAGCCTATGACTGTATTTTCTCTATCTGGAAATTTGTCTAATATCAGATCGCATCCTGCTAATTTCAGGGCTTTCATAACATCATCTTTGCTCGCCTCTTTATTGGCTAAAGCTACATTGTCGTAAATACTTTTCTTAAACAATTTCGAATCTTGAAAAACAAAGGAGATAGCTTTAATTAGGGCTTCGTTAGAATATTTAGATATTGGTATGCCACCTATCTTTATGCTTCCTTCATTGACATTATAAAAGCCTGATATAAGTTTTGCTACTGTTGATTTACCTGATCCAGAGGAACCGACTAGTGCATAGGACTTTCCTTCTTCTAATTTAAAGGATAAATTTTCAATGACAGCTTTATCATTATAAGCAAAACTTACATTGTCAAACTCAATATTGAAGTTTTTAAAATTATTGAGATTGCCATGCACTAATTTATCTTTTTGCATGTCATTGTAAAGCGCCTCTAAAGTGTCTACTGCATAATTTCCTTTAGAAATATACAAGGAGTACCACATCATTCTCATAAATGAAACAAAGAGAACTCCCGATAAAAATAAAATCATGATAAGCTCAAGCAATATCATCTTGGCACTACCTAAGCTAGTCATAAAATAGACAACCGGAATAATTAAGATAGCAACTAGACCAAAAAATAACCACTGATACAAAACATAAGGCTTTTTACAAGATAGGGAATAATCATAAGCATATTTTGAGTAATCTTTTATTGCCTTGTAGAAACTTTTAAATGACTCTACATTTGCTCTAAATATTTTTACAACTTGCATTCCTCTAACGTACTCGACAGTTTCAGCACTTAGTTTAGATAGGGCTTCTTGGTATATCTTCATAAATCTTCCCTCGCCCATCATTGCTCCTAAAATTACGCTTCCGATTATTGTAAGAGCAAGTAAAGTGATGCCTACTCTTATACTTACTATAAAACCAAGCACAAGCACAAGAAAAGGTGTAATTATTGCTTGAGAGCTATCTGGAATCATGTGGGCTATCACCTGGTGAGTTTGTGCGGCATTGTCATCTATGATCTTTCTAATTTTTCCAGAAGGGTTCAAGTCAAAGAACCTAAAGCTTGCTTTCTCTAGGCCATCAATCCCTCTTTTCCTTAAATTTGTTTCAAGCCTAAATCCCAAAACGTGTGAAAACATTCCTGAAACAAAATAAAATATTGCTCCACCTGTTAATGCAAAGACTGATTTTAACGCTAAACTCTCTGCGCCAGATAAATTTGAATTAATTATTAAATTATCTAAAAATTTGTAGATTAAATAATATCCATATACTGTAAGCACTGCAGATATAACAGAAAAAGCTATAGCAAAAGCTCCAAGATATTTTTTATCCCCTACATAAGCAAATAGCTTTTTATAAATATTCATAATCATCTCCCCTTTCTTTAATATCTCATTTAGATATAAATTTTGACAATAGTTATCGTTGATTTTTTATTATACATCGATTATAATACAAATACAATAGTTTTTAATTAATAAGGCTAATTGGAATATTGTCTAAAAGGGATAGAGTTATTATGGCTTATTATAATTTTGTAAAAGAATATATGAACGTAGATGAGTGTAAAAACAATAAGAAATATTCAAGTGCAGGGCATACATTTTGTTGGAGTAAAGAGGATTCAACCTATGCGGAAGGCCTGTATTGGTTTTATGAAGGAGATGGATTTATTATTGATATACATGATTTTTATATCAGAGAAGAGGTAGTTCAAAATAGCACTTATAGTATGGCAGACTATGTTTCGATATACTCTAGCTACATTATAAGTGCAAACGGCGAGAAATTTAATCCTTATCAAACTTTGACAGCCAACTCATTATGCACTTTTGATTTTGACAATATAAAAGATGACTTTCGATTTTTATTGCACGAGAACTGCTATTATCTTGCTGTTTCTATAGGCTTTAAAAAAGAACTTCTAGAAAAACACCTATCATCCATTAACATTGACCTAGAATCATTTTATAGGGCTTTACTTCAATCAAATCAAATAATACTTACAAAGTCATTAGAAAAAGTGGCAATGGAAATATTAAATTGTAAGATGGACACTCCTGCTGCTGATTTTTTCTTTAAAGCCAAAGCAAATGAGTGGATAAGTATAGTAATAGATACCTACTTAAATAGAAAAAATTATAAAATTGAGTCTGATGATGATAAAGCACTTGAAGATGTAGCCAGATTTTTAGATGATCATTTCTCAATGAATATAAACCAAAGAACACTTGAAAAAATATCTAAAATGAGTGGAACAAAATTAAAAAATTTGTTTAAAGAAAAATATGGTCAAAGCATTACAGAATACACCCAAAGGAAAAGAATGAATGTAGCTGAAACTCTTCTTTTAAATACTGAGCTTCCTATAAAGGAGATAGCTGAGTCTGTTGGATACACATCTCATAGTAAATTTTCCATTTATTACAAAAGATACAAGGGAAAACTTCCTAATGAAGTTCGTAATTTAGCTTTCAAGCATCACAATTTAAATTGCGATTACTGTGATTAAGCTAAATTTTCTTTTATTCTTTCTTCTTTCATCTCTTTAATAGTTGTTCTATTTTCGATACCAATTAAGAGTGATATAAAAATCCTCTTTATTGCAAAATTATTTTGTATTTTGATTTGATAAATTTATGAGTACAACCAATAAATTTAGTGAAATTTAGTATGAAATTTGAACTAATTGAGCCTTTAAGGGAAATTTTTAAAGATGAAGTTAGAGCCTTGGGACTTGAGCTTGGGCTTAGTCGTGATTTAGTTTTTAGACATCCATTCCCTGGACCTGGACTTGCAATACGCATAATGGGAGAGGTTACAAACGAAAGACTTGAGCTTTTGAGAAAAGCAGATGTTGTGTTAAGACAAGAGCTTAAATCAAGTGGTTGGTATGAAAAAACTTGGCAAGCATTTTGTGTGCTTTTAAATGTAAACTCAGTTGGAGTTATGGGCGATAATAGAACTTATGAAAATGCGGTTTGTATTCGCGTAGTCGATGCAAGCGATGGAATGACAGCAAGTTTTTCAAGACTGCCATATGATCTGCTTGAAAATATAAGCCGTCGCATCATAAATGAAGTCGATGGAATCAACCGCGTAGTTTATGATATCTCAAGCAAGCCGCCTGCAACGATTAAATGGGAATAATCGAAAATTTTTAAATTAGGCAATAAATTTTTGCCTAATTTAAACTTTCGATTACCGAAATTTTATAAAACCATATTAATATAAATTTTTAACACAAAATCGCTTAACTAAAATGATGAAAATAAAATTAAAATTTAGAAAAAGAATTAAATTTTCACTCGGATTTACAATTAATTTCAGCAAATCATGTATGAGCACCGCAATTGGAATTAAAGTTACTTCGATAAATACAGGCAAAAACCGTTCTTTTTAAATACCGTAATTCCTAACTATATTTATGATTGTAAAAAGTTAGGCGGTTTTTCAATAAAAACAGCGAAAAAGATTAAATGATAAAAATAATCGAACAATAAACGAATCTATTAAAATTAAAAAATATTGATGCGGATTAATGCAAAAATTTATTTGACCTTAAAGCAGCCATTATTGAATCAAAAACTATTTTAAAATCAACTTATAAAAAACAGAGAACCGATTTTTTATATCAAAAATTCTATCAATTTTTATATCCGTTAATATTCAGTTTGCTTTATAAAAAGCCGTATCAAGTCACTACAAATAGAAAAACGATATAATTACGGCTAAGTCATGCAGTCCGTAAATAAGATATAAATATTGGTGATGAAATAAAGAAAACTTATAGCAAAATAAGAGATTTTTATAAACTTATAATGATTGATGATATATTAAATATCACATCACCTCGGTTGATTGATAAAATAAAATAACGCAGCACCACATTTTCCGCTATTTAAAAGATAAAAAAGTTTTGAAAAAACGTTGAAATTTATGACGATTTTTGATACTGCTATTGTCTTTCACAATAAAAACGGTTCCGATTACTATCTTTTCCTGACTTAATCGTTGCATATAAAAATATCGTTAAATCATTGGAATAATTGATTATATGAATTTACGTATAAAATCGTATAATCAATTATTTATGAAACGGAAAAAATTCCTAATAATATGAAAATAATTTGATTATACTTGGAAATATATAAATAAAAAATAGCTCGCGATAAAAGTTCTAAGGATAATTATAAAATTCCGGTTATTTTACATTATGAATTGGGTATAGCAAGCAAGATAATTAATGATTCGTTTTAATTCGGCAATGCAAAAATCGCGAAAAATTTCTGTTTGACTTTTGAAATTATATTTCCATATTAAAAATTTCAAATTGGAATAAAAGCAAAAATTTTTTACACGCAAAGCGAATTTTCAATCAAAATCTATTTTTGCCAAAATTTAAAATTTACATAAAATTTTGTATAATTAAGTTTCTATTTTAAGGATTATTTTTGAAAAAAATTTTACTGGTTTTTCTTTTTTCAGGACTTTTTGCGGCTGACTTAAAAATCATCGCTGTCGGCGACATAATGTTTCATTCGCCTCAAATTTCAAGTGCAAAAAATGGCAAAGATTATGATTTTGCACCGCAATTTGAGCAAATAAAGCCATTTTTGCAAAGCGGAGATGTAAGCATAGGAAATTTCGAAACTACAGTAAATGAAAAACGCTCATTTAGCGGTTATCCGCTTTTCAATACGCCGAAACAGGCGCTAAAAGCCCTTAAAGACGCAGGCATTGACGCGCTTGCCACCGCAAATAATCACGCTCTTGATACAAAAATAAGCGGTGTCCTTGAAACCGTAAAGTCTATAAAAGAAGCTAGAATTGTGCCTTTTGGAACCGGCGAAGGAGAAAAATTCGCTTTTATAGACAAAAATGGCATAAACTTGGCGCTTTTAGCTTATTCTTACGGCTATAACGGACTTGAAAATTCACTGAATAAAAAAGAAAAATCGCTTTTAAATTTCTTGGATGAGACGCAGATAAAAGATGATTTGCAAAAGGTGAAATCTCTTGGCGCCGATTTTATCATCATTTACGCGCATTGGGGAAATGAATATCAAAATAAAGCTAACGATTTTCAAAAAAAATTGGCAAAAAAGATGGTAGATTGGGGTGCAAATGTAGTAATAGGCAATCATCCGCACGTAGTTCAAGAAACTATGTTATATCAAAAAAATGAAAATAACGATGAAAATTCTACACAAAATTTGCAAAATAACTTTATAAAAACGGATGAGAATTTTACAAAATCAAGCGGCTTCATCGCTTTTTCGTGTGGAAATTTTATCTCAAATCAGCGCCTTGAAACACTGAAAAACATTCGCACCGAACAAGGTGTTGCGTTTGAAATTTTAATCTCAAAAGATGAAAATACCACAAAAATAACCGACATAAAATTTCATCCGCTTTGGGTGAATCCTGTTTTTCAAAACAACAAAAAGGTAATAAAAACATATCTTGCGAATGATTTTAACGCAAGCGCATTTGATAAAAATATAAAATTTATTGCCAAAAATCCAAATCTTAGAGCCAAAAAGGCTTACGAAACGGTAAAAAACAACCTGGAATTTAAAAATTTAAATTAAGCAAGCGAGCAAAATTATAAGCAAAATTTTCAGTCGAAATATCCTATAAAATTACTTTAGAAATTTTAATAAAATTCATTATTCACCGCAAAATTCCAACTAAAAATTTCAAAAAAAAGGTGCTATTTTGAAATTTTATATTTAAACCGACAAAATTTTACTCATAACTTTATATTTAAATGCAAACGTTATTATTTCATTATGTCTTTTAAACAAATTTTAAAATTTTATATCGGCGGTTTTAGAAATATGAAACTTGGTAAAACGCTATGGCTTATCGTTTTAATCAAAATTGCGGTAATTATTCTTATATTTAAAATGCTTTTCTTTAACGAAACGATAAATACAAAATTCGACTCTAAAAATGAAAAAATAAATTTTGTTTACGAAAATCTTATAAAGGATGTTAAATGACAGAACTTGCGTCGGTTGATTGGTCAAGGGCTCAGTTTGCACTTACCGCTTTATACCACTTTTTGTTTGTGCCTTTGACTTTAGGGCTTTCATTTATAATAGCATTTATGGAAACGATTTACGTAAAAAGTAAAAACGAAGAGTGGAAAAAAATAACTAAATTTTGGCTCAAACTTTTTGCTGTAAATTTCGCTATCGGCGTTGCTACAGGCCTTATAATGGAATTTGAGTTTGGAACTAATTGGGCAAATTACAGTTGGTTTGTAGGAGATATTTTCGGCGCGCCACTTGCGATAGAAGGACTTTTCGCATTTTTCCTGGAAGCTACATTTTTTGCCGTAATGTTTTTCGGATGGGATAAAGTAAGTAAAAAATTTCATCTATTTTCTACATGGTGCGTTGCTATCGGATCAAATTTAAGTGCGTTTTGGATACTTGTGGCAAACGGCTGGATGCAAAATCCGGTAGGAACGGCGTTTAATCCGGATACTGCAAGAAATGAAATGGTGGATTTTACCCAAATAGCTCTTTCTCCGACAGCAATCAGCAAATTTTTACACACGGTTGGCGGTGGATACATTACCTCAGCACTTTTTGTTCTTGGAATAAGTGCTTATTTTATACTTAAAAACAAAAATTTCCAAATGGCTAAAAAAAGTTTTATAGTTGCTGCGAGCTTTGGGCTTTTAAGCTCTTTATTCGTTTTATTCAGCGGAGACGAAAGCGCATATCAAGTAGCCCAAAAGCAACCTATGAAACTGGCTACCATGGAAGGACTTTATAATGGAGAAGTAAATAGCGCGATTGTAACCGTAGGAATTTTAAATCCTAAAAAAGAAATAGACAATAATGAAGATCCGTTTTTATTTCAAATAGAAGCACCGTATCTTTTGGGACTTATGGCAACAAGAGGAATAAATAATTTTACTCCTGGAATCAACGATTTGATAAACGGAAATGAAACTCATAAAATTCCATCTATGCAAAGCAGAATCGATAGCGGAAAAAAAGCTATAAAAGCTCTTGATGAGTATAAAATTGCAAAAGAAAACGGTGATACGAATTCGGCTAAAAAATATAGAGAAATTTTGCAAAGTAATATGCAAAATTTCGGCTACGGTTATTTAAATAATCCAAAAGATGCCATAGCTCCTGTCGGGCTTACATTTTACAGTTTTAGAGTTATGGCGGCTCTTGGAATATATTTTATAGGACTTTTTTTTGTGGTAATGTTTTTGAGTATGGCAAACAAAATCGAGAATTTCAGGAAAATTCTTTGGTGTTGCGTATTTAGTATTCCGCTTGGATGGATTGCTTGCGAGCTTGGATGGATTGTGGCCGAAGTCGGACGCCAGCCATGGGCTATACAAGATATTATGCCGGTTGGCGTAGCAGCTACGAATTTATCTTCCGCAAATATCAAAATTTCATTTTTCCTTTTTGCAGTGCTGTTTACGACTCTATTTATAGCCGAAATCAAAATAATGTTAAAGCAAATTAAGTTAGGATTTTAAAATGTATGAAAATTTACAAATTTATTGGTGGTTTATAATAAGCTTGCTTGCAGGAATTTTTGTCTTTATGAGTTTTGTTCAAGGCGGACAAATGCTGCTTTTTTCATTCAAAGACGAGAAAAATAAAGATATGATAGTAAATTCAATCGGTAAAAAATGGGAATTAACTTTTACTACATTAGTAATGTTTGGCGGAGCGTGTTTTGCAGCATTTCCGTTATTTTATTCTACAAGTTTCGGGGGCGCGTATTGGGTTTGGATGGCGATACTTTTTTGTTTTATTATTCAAGCCGTTTCTTACGAATACAGAAAAAAAGAAAATAATTTTTTAGGGCAAAAATGTTATGAAATTTTTATGCTGATAAATGGCTTTTTAGGAATATTTTTAATCGGTGTTGCGCTAAGCACATTTTTTAGCGGAAGCGAATTTAGCCTTGATACAAGAAATTTTGTAGCGTGGAAAAATCCGCTTAGAGGGCTTGAAGCGCTTTTTAATCCTTTTAATTTTTTGCTTGGTTTTACATTAGTTTTTGCAGCCAGAGTCGGCGGCTCGATGTATCTTATAAACCACATAAACGAAGATTATATGAGAAAAAAAATCAGAAATTTTCTTAAAAAAGATGCCGCTGTTTTTGTAATTTTCTTCATCGCTTTTTTAGTTTGGATAAGCTTAAAAGACGGATTTTGCGTAGAAAACGGCGTTGTAGTTACGAAAAAATTTCACTATATTTTAAATTTTTTTAATCATTATTTTATATTTTTCGGGCTGATAATTTCCGTTTTAACGGCTCTTTTTGGAATTTATAAAGGAGCTTTTACAAAAAGTATTCAAGGCATTTGGTTTTGGGGCATCGGCGTCATTTTCGCAGTTACGTTTTTATTTTTTAGCCTTGGAATGAGCGGAAATGTATTTTACCCGTCAAGCGCCGATTTAAACAGTTCTTTAAGTATTTATAATGCAAGTTCCAGCTTTTATACACTTAAAACAATGGCTTATATTTCGGTTTTTATTCCGTTCGTCCTTGCTTATATAGCTTATGTTTGGAAAAATATGGATAAAACTAAAATGAGTAAAAAAGAACTTGAAAAAAGTAATGTCGCTTATTAGGAGATAAAGATGATAAAATCTATAATTATGCTTGTGATTTGGTTTGTTTTAATCGTTGCTAGTTATAAATTTATAAAACTTAATATTACAGAAATTGAAAGCAGGGAAAAGTAGTTTTTTAAAACATGGCGCAAAAGCGGCTAACCTAAAACGCAAATTTTAAAATATAAATAAATTTACACGTTTTTGAAATTTGTCATTTAAAATACTTGTCGCAGTAAAATGATAAAAATACGGCTAAATTTTAAACTGAGCTTTTATTTTATGTTTTAAAATTTATGCCGATGCTTATTTGCCGATAAATAAAAAATGTACTTAAATATCTTTAATAATTAATTAAAAATATTGAACTATTTATCAAAAATTCATTAAATTTTTAATAAATTTTGTGTAAAATAATAAAATTTTTCGTTTAAAAGGTAATTCTTTGGCTCTTGTTGATTTTATTGATGTTTCAAAAAAATTCGGCGCAAATGTCATACTTGATACCGTAAATTTCAGTGTAAATGATAAAGAAAGAATAGCTATAATCGGCAAAAATGGTAGCGGCAAATCCACATTAATGAAAATTTTATGCGGCGAAATGCAAGCCGATAGCGGTCGAGTAATCGTGCAAAACGGCATAAATATCCAAATGCTGGCGCAAAATCCGAAATTTGATGAAAATTTATCCGTGCGCGATGCACTAAAAAAAGAACTGCAAGAAATTTTTGACAAAATCAACGAATACACGGAAATTTTAAACGAACTCTCGCAAAATCCTGATAACAAAGAACTTATTCAAAAGCAAAACGATCTTATAAAATTTATAGACAGTAAAGATGGTTGGCAAATTGACGCAAAAATTGAGCGCGTTTTGGAAAATTTTAAATTAAAAGAGTATGAAAATCGCTCAGTTTGCACACTTTCAGGTGGAGAAATTCGCCGCGTTGCTCTTGGAGCACTCATTTTAAAAAAACCCGACGTGCTTTTGCTTGATGAGCCGACAAATCACCTTGATGTTTATATGGTTAAATTTTTGGAAGAAATGCTTTTAAATTCCAAACAAACTATTGTTTTTATAAGTCACGACAGATATTTTATACAAAGACTGGCTACACGAACTGTTGAGCTTGAAGATGGCGCTTTGCGCAGTTTTGAAGGCGGTTATGAAAATTACCTGCATAAAAAACAGGAAATTTTGGCAAGCCTTGAAAAATCACATGAAACTCTTATAAAACAGCTGAGATATGAAGAAGAATGGCTTCATAGAGGCGTAAAAGCTCGTCTTAAACGAAACGAGGGACGTAAAGAACGAATTTTTGCAATGCGGGAAGAAGCCAAAAAAAATCCCGGCACGATTCGCCGTGTAAAACTTGAACTTGAACGCGCAGTAAAAAGCTTTAATAAAGGCGGAACCGGCGGTGAAAACCGCAAAAAAATGCTTTTTGAATTAAAAAATATAACAAAAAGAATTTTTTCAAAGACTCTTATAGAAAATTTCAGCGCACGAGTTTTACAAGGAGAACGGATAGGCATTGTAGGCGCAAATGGTCTTGGAAAAAGCACGCTTTTAAAAATTCTTCTCGGCAGAAACAAAATCGATAGCGGCGAAATAAAAATAGGCGACTTAAAAATCGGATATTTCGATCAACAACGAACAAATATCAGCGATGATAAAAGTTTAATAGAAATTTTTTGCCCGAACGGCGGCGACCATATTATGGTTAGAGGACATTATATGCACGTTTACGGCTATCTTAAAAACTTCCTTTTTCCAAAAGAATTTTTGGATAAGCCGGTGGCTACTTTAAGCGGTGGAGAAAAAAATCGTCTGGCGCTTGCAAAACTTTTTACAGAAGAACACGACTGCTTAATTCTGGACGAACCGACAAACGATTTGGATATCGCTACAATCAATATTCTGGAAGATTATCTGCTATCTTTCAGCGGCGCGGTACTTATCGTCAGCCACGATAGATATTTTGTAGATAAAATCACAAACAAACTTTGGATATTTACAGGAAACGGTAAAATCGAACAATCACATCTTGAATACAGCGAATATCTTGAAATAGAAGATGAAATGAAAGAGATTGACGATTTCGAAAAAAACGTTCAAGACACTGAAAAACAAGTTAAACAAAAAAGTTCAGATTTTAAACTCAGCTACAAACAAAATAAAATTTTAAACGAATATCCGGATAAAATAGAAAAACTCGAAACGCGCATAAAAGAGCTGAATCACGCGCTTTCTACACCTGAAATCTATCAAAAATTAGGTCTTCAACCGCTATTTGAAGAACTTGAAGAGAAAAAAGGAACACTAAATCAAATGGAAAACGAATATTTTGAAATTTTGTCGCTTGTAGAAGCTAACAAAGGCTAAAAATGTTGTATTTACTGATTTTTTTATATGCTATTTATTCACTTTATCGCCTTATTTTAGCTATTTTGCAACTAAACTTTGTAAAAGCGAAAATTAACGAACCGGCTGTAGTTTTAAATGAAACGGATTATAAAAAAGCTGCAAATGTGGCGATAATAAATCAGAAATTTCAAATTTTCTCGTATTTTTATGAATTTTTTATAGCACTTTTTTGGCTTTTGACAGGTCTTAAAATTTTACAAAATTTCATTTTTAACCTCGGAATTTTTAAAAATGAATTGTTAAACGAAACACTTTTGGTTTTAGCGTTTTTGATATGCGGCGCGATTTTATCACTTCCTTTAAACATTTATGAGAAATTTTATAAAGACAAAAAACTCGGCTTTTCAAATATCACACCAAAAATTTTTATACAAGACAGCATCAAATCATTTGTTTTAACCCTGATTTTTGGCGGAATCGTAATTTTTGCACTTTTATTTTGTATCCAAAATTTGGGAAAATTTTGGTGGATTTATGGATTTATGTTAAGTTTTATCTTAGTTTTAATCGTAAGTTTGATTTATCCAACTTTAATAGCACCGATTTTCAACAAAATGTCGCCTTTACAAAACGGCGAATTAAAAACGTCAATTGAAGGACTTTTGCAAAAATGCGGTTTTAAAAGCAGTGGTGTTTTTGTAATTGACGCAAGCAAAAGAGATAAAAGATTAAACGCTTATTTTGGCGGATTTGGAACGACTAAAAGAGTTGTGCTTTTCGATACATTGATTCAAAAACTCACACAAAATGAAATTTTAGCTGTACTTGGACACGAACTTGGACATTTCAAACACGGCGATATTTTAAAAAACATTGTGCTTCAATTTTTTGTTTTTGCCATAATTTTTGGTGTTTTTGGAAATTTAAATTTTGATATTTTAAACAGTATCGGTTTGTTTTCAAACGGCGCAAGCTTGCTGATTTTTATGATTTTATTTTTGCCGATTTTACAAACATTTTTAGAGCCGATAATTGCTAAAATAAGCCGCTCGCACGAATTCGGCGCGGATAATTTCGGCGCTAATTCACAAAGTGCCGATGATATGATTTCCGCTCTTAAAAAACTTGGCAGCGAAAATAAATCTTTTCCGCTTGCTCATCCTTTATACTCAGCCGTTTATAATTCACATCCGAGCCTTTTTGAGCGGATACAAGAGCTAAATGAGAATCGCTGACGCTTTAAAAATCGCAAGCGCTCGTATAAACTCAAAAGTTACAGCACGCGAAATTTTAAAATTTGACAGGAAATTTAGCGATACGGATCTGATTTTAAATCTTGATAAAGAGCTTGATGAAAACTCAAAATTCTGGGAGTTTATAGAAAAATTTCAAAACGGTAAACCGCTTGCTTACATCACAAATGAAGTTGAGTTTTTTGGAGAAATTTTTTTTGTGGATGAAAGCGTTCTTATTCCAAGATTTGAAACGGAAATTCTAGTAAATAAATCACTTGAAATTTTAAAAAATTTTAAAGCGCCTAAAATTTTAGAAATCGGCACAGGAAGCGGAATTATAAGCATTATGCTTAAAAAAAATATAAAAGATGCTGAAATTTTGGCCGTAGATATAAGCAAAAAAGCTTTAAAAACGGCAATTAAAAATGCCAAATTTCATGGTGTTGAAATTGATTTTAAAATTTCCGATTTATTTGAAAATGTTGAAGGAAATTTCGATCTTGTCGTTTCGAATCCTCCTTATATCGCGCAAGATTATCCGCTTGACGATTATGTTTTAAAAGAACCGGAAACTGCACTGATAGGCGGAAAAAACGGAAGTGAAATTTTAATAAATTTAATAAATCAAAGTGCAAATCGCACTAAATTTTTAGCTTGCGAAATAGGATACGATCAAAAAGAAATTTTAAAAAAAGAGCTCGTAAAAAACGGCTTTAAAGCACAATTTTACAAAGATTTGGCAGGCTTTGACAGAGGTTTTACAGCAAAAAAATGAATAACAATTCACTTATTTACAGACTTTATTATTACAAACTTTTTGGCTACGATTACATAGATGAGTGTTTTTTGCTAAACCGACCAGAGTTCAGTTTCGATAATTTGGATGAAATGATGAAAGAAATAAAAGTCTGTAATCTTTGCGAACTATGCAAATCAAAAAGTGCCGATATTTTGCCACAAGGAAGCGAAAGCAGTGAAATAATGGCTATTTTTTTAAGTCCAAGCGAAGCCGATGAAAAAAACGGAAAAATTTACAGCGGAAATTTCGGAAAAAAAATTCTTGAGCTGTTTGACGAATGTAAATTGAGTTCTCATAAAATTTACACGACTTTTTTGATAAAATGCCCTGCTCCAAATGATATAAGTATGCGAACTATTGTAAATTGCAGTCCGTATATTTTTGATGAAATTAAACTGGTAAAACCGAAAATCGTTTTGCTTTTTGGAGCAATAGTTTCAAAAATCGTGTTAAGAAATGAACAAATGCCAGATATTTCACTAATTCACGGCTCTATGTTTATGGATGGAGATGTAAAGTTTATGCCGACTTTCGATATGCATTTTATCGCGTTAAATCCAAGCAAAATAGAACTTTTTAAAGCAGATCTTAAAAAAGCGGGAAAAAGTTTATGAGATTTTTTGTTTTTTTATTTTTGGCTTTTGCGTTTATAAAAGCTGAAGATTTTAATGAAGAAAATTTAACTGAAATTTCACAAAAATCGTGGATTATAGATGACAGCTTGAAATTTCAAACAAATAACAAAATAGCGATTTTGATACCTGAAATAGCGGTCGGATCTTACGGTGAGAGTGTAAAAAACGGAATTTTTGCCTACATTTTAAGTAATAATTTGGAAATGGATGCAAAAGTTTATTATTGCGGCGACGAAAATGAAAGCTCTTTACAAAAAGCGTTGGACGAAATAAACGAAGATGGAGCTTCTATAATAATAGCGGCAGTAAGCTCAAAAGGAGCAAAATTTATAGATGAAAATGCCGTTTTTGGAAAATTTTATTATATTCCTACTTTGCCTAAAAGTTTTGGAAGTTTCGGAAACATTATATACGGCGGAATCGATTACCGCTCTCAAACGAAAACGCTTTCAAAAATCGCAAAAAAGCCTATATATTTTATAAGCGACACAAATTATATAAGTGAAATTTTAAATGAATATTTTGACGATGAGATTAAACCTGTCAAAATTTTACGCAGCTCAAATTTTGATTTCACGTTTTTAAAAGAACTTGATAAAGTACCGCAAAATTCCGGCGTTGTGCTAAATTTAGCACCGTATAATGCCAAAATCATACTTGACAATTTACAAAATCAAAAACTTATCCTTTCTACACAGATAAACTTTACGCCTGAAATTTTAAATTATGGCGAAATAACTAAAAATTTAATTATTGCAAACTCGATTGATGATGAAATTCCGCCAACAATAGAAAATTTTGCAAATGTATTCAATATCAATCTAAAATATGACTGGATTGCCTATTCATCGATGATTGGACTTGATTATTTTTATAACGGTTTTATAAATTTAAAACACAAAAGCGTTTTTAAAAATAAAATTAAAGATCATGCGTTAAATTGGCCCCCTGCTCTTTTTAAAATAGAAAATGGCGAATTTGTAAAATTTTAGTTATATATTTTTGAAATTATGAATTTTACAGCTTTTCCTTAAAATTTTTTTGATATTATTAACGAAAAGGAAAAATTTTGAAACCTGAATATAATTTTTTTAAAAATACAAAATATGCCTTGGATGGTCTTGCGTGGATGATAAAAAATGAAGTAAGTTTTAAGATTGAAGTTGTTTTGGGAACGATTTTTATTTTTATTTCATTTTTTTTGGATATCAGTTTGAGCAAGCATTTGTTTTTAATTTTTGTTATTGTTTTAATTTTTATTTTAGAATGTATCAATTCGGCTATAGAAAGTATTGTAAATATGGTAATGCCGGATTTTAATCCTCTTGCAAAGATTGCAAAAGATACGGCTTCATCGGCTGTGTGTTTGAGTATAATTTTGGCAGTTATAAGTTGGGGTTTAGTGATTTCTGAAGTTATAATTTAAATAAATTTCACTGAATTTTAATATAAGTTAAAATTTCAAAAGTTTCAGTAGACGAATAGGTTTACCTGCAATTATAATATGCTTGGTAGTTTTTACTGCTACCGATTTAATGATATTTTGTAAATATGACATCAGTTAAATTTTAACTATTTTTTTAGTTTTTTAATGCTTCTATTTCATAATTTATTACAGTTATTGCGAAAAAAGCCAAGCTTTTTTAAATAACATTTTAACTATATTTTAAGTTGTATGTTGTCACAAGTTTTTACATAAATTTATTTTGTTAAAATTGTGCCGAAAGATAAAAAATATCCATCTAGAAATACTCTAATTTTTAATTTTTTATAATAAAGTTAATAAATATTTAGTGATTTTGTTATATAAACAAAATTTATGTCTGTTTTTATATAAAAAAATAAGTAAAATTTTTAAATCATTTATTGTTTGATAAAATAAACTTAAAAAACGCAATATGTTTAAGAAATTTACATAAATTTTACGCGAATTTTGTTGTAAAATCAATAATCTAAACATTTAAATAAAAATACTTTAGTCTCAAGCTAGCAGAATTGAAGATTAAAATGAATTTAAATTTTTACGAATAAACTGACATTTTATTATTATAAATTATGCTATTTTTTAAATTTTATAATTTATAATAATTTTTTTAATTACTATGGGCGTGAGAAAAACGATTTAAAAATCATTTTTCTCAAAATTTGATAATTAAAAATATAGCGGCCTACACTTTTTTTGGAGTCACAAGCATGCTTACATATCTGCCTTCTATAATCGGTTCTTTTTCTTTGGTTGCATTTCCTTCAAAATACTCATCCCAAATTTTATTTAAAAGATTTACGCCGATTTCAGGCGTCGCAATTTCACGTCCTTTTAGAAAAACGCGGAGTTTGACATGTTTGTCATCATCTAAAAATTCTTTTGCATGTTTGATTTTATAATTTACATCATTTTGTGCGATTTTAGCGGAAAATTTAATCTCTTTTATTTCAATGACTTTTTGCTTTTTTTTAGCCTCTTTCAGCTTTTTTTCTTGTTGGTAGCAAAATTTTTTATAATCCATAATTTTTGCTACCGGCGGTTTTGCATCTGGAGCTATCAAAACCAAATCAAGTCCCGATTGATACGCTACTTCAAGCGCTTTTTCTCTTGGTAAAATACCGTATGCTTTGCCGTCATCACCTATACAACGAAGCTCTGCGGCTCTAATGTCTTCGTTTAAAAAAACCTCTTTTCCTTTACTCAAAAATTCACCTCATTTAGTTTATTTTTTACAAATTCCAAAAACTCATCAAGCGATAAGTTCGACTGAGCGCGTGCTCTGCGATCTCTTAGAGCCACGCTTCTATTTTTTACCTCATTATCTCCCAAAACTAAAATCATTGGCACCCGTCCTTTTTCGGCTGTACGAATACGTTTATTTAGAGTTTCGTTTTTACTTAAAATTTCACTATCAACTTCCAAATTTGCCAAAGCTTTTTGAACTTCTTTTGCATAGTTAAGATGTGCGTCATTTATAGGAATTATACTAACTCCTGTTGGCGCGATGAAAAATGGAAGTTCTCCAGCAGTATGCTCTATCAAAATACCTATAAATCTTTCAAAACTTCCCAATATTGCTCTGTGAAGCATAACCGGTTGTTTTCGTTCATTGTTTTCATCGATATATCCCAAATCAAAACGGCTCGGTAAATTAAAATCAACTTGAATTGTGCCGCATTGCCATTTTCGTTTTAAAGCATCGGTTATTTTAATATCGATTTTAGGTCCGTAAAATGCACCACCACCTTCATCGATTCCGTATTTAAAGCCGTTTTCATCAAGTGCTTCTTTAAGTGCATTTGTAGCTATTTCCCATACTTTATCATCGCCTATTGCTTTTTCAGGTTTTGTTGAAATTTCCATTTCATAACTAAAACCGAAATTTTTCATTATTTTATCTACAAAATCCAAAATTTCAAGCACGTTTTCTTTAATTTGGCTTGGCATACAAAAAATATGCGCGTCATCTTGTGTAAATTCGCGCACTCTAAAAAGTCCGTGCATTACACCGCTTTTTTCATGTCTATGAACAACACCGTATTCGAAAAATTTAAGAGGCAAGTCGCGATAAGAACGAATTTCACTTTGATAAACTTTTATATGTCCGACACAATTCATCGGCTTTATGCCATATTCTTGCTCATCAATTTTTGTAAAGTACATATTTTCTTTATAATTTGTATAGTGTCCTGAAATTTTCCAAGCATCTGCTTTTAAAATTTCAGGTCCGCGAACAGGCTCATATCCACGACGTCTATGAACGCCAAAAAGTATTTTTTCCAGTTTTGAGCGCATTCTTGCACCGTTTGGAAGCCAAACAGGAAGTCCTGCACCGATTTGATCATCGAATGTAAAAAGTTTCATTTCATTACCGATTATTCTATGATCTCTTTTCTTAGCCTCTTCCAAAATTCTTAAATATTCATTCAGATTTTCTTTATCGGCAAAAGCCGTACCGTAAATGCGAGTTAGCATTTCGCGTTTTTCATCTCCGCCAAGATAAGCGCCGGCTACGCGAGTCAGTTTAAAAAATCGCAAAAATTTTGTATTCGGTACGTGAGGACCGCGGCAAATATCTTTAAAATCACCTTGCTTATAAACACTTACTTCGCCATCAGGAATGCGTTTTAAAACTTCCTGTTTTAAATCATCATTTTTAAATTCATTTGCTATTTCGCTTTTTGTGCTGCAAATTTTAGCTATTTCCTCTTTGGCGTCAATAAATTCTTTCATTTTCTTTTCGATTGCCTGCAAATCTTCTTTTCCAAGCTTTTCGCCATTTTCTTTCGTCACTCTGAAATCATAATAAAATCCGTCTTCAATCGCAGGACCTACGAAAAATTTGGCATTCGGATAAAGTGCCAAAATAGCTTGCGCCATAAGATGCGCACACGAATGGCGAATAACTTTTAAAGCGTCTTCGCTATTATCAAAATAAATTTCTTCAGCATTTTTAACGTTTTTTAAAGATTTGAAACTTTGCGTATCGACAATCTCACCATCTACTTTATATGCGATAATATCGCTCATTTTTTATACCTCTTTTTTACCGGAATCGTCTTTTTTACAACAAAAGAACTAGACGTGATTTTATCTTATTATCATTTAAAGCCATCTTAAAGTTTTATGAAATTTAGGATTTTTTAAATCAAACATTTACTAAATTTTATAAACTTATTAGCACTATTATACATAAAGTGCTAATAAATACTTGATAAAATGATAAAAATTTAGTATAATACACTCAATTTTTTTAATAAAACTTATGAAAGGATTTGAGATGAAAATTTCAACTTACAGACCATTTTTTAACTTAAAGGCATTGAATGACGACTTCTTTAATTTTCCGTCATTTGAGAAAAACGGTGTTTTCGCTCCGCTTGTAAATACAAGAGAAGATGATAACGGATACTATATAGAGGTGGATTTACCTGGCGTTAGAAAAGAAGATGTCGATATAGAACTTGACAAAAATATGCTAACAATTTCAGGTGAGCGAAAGTTTAAAAATGAAAAAAAAGAAAACGGCTATCAAAGAACCGAAAGTTATTTCGGTAAATTCGAGCGAAGTTTTACGATAAATACCGATATTGACACCGATAAAATTACAGCCGAACAAAAAGACGGAATTTTAGAAATTTTTATTCCGAAAGTTGAAGCAAAAGAAAGCAAGAAAATAGCTATCAAATAGCAATGTTAAGGCGTGAATTTCACGCCTTAAGTGTTTGAAAAGCTATTATATAATTTATACGCGCCGTATTTTGTAAAAAATACAAAAACGAAATAAAACATTATCGAATAAATAAACTTAATTTCTTGCAACTTTTATTTTATTTCATATTTTTTAATAATTTTTGAAATATAATCATAAAAATTTTCACAGTTTCAATTATCTTAATAATAAATTTCACGTTAAATTTCGGCTAATTTTTTATCTTGACTTACCATAAATTCTGCAAGTTTTCATTTTTACACGTTATAAAATCAGCTGAAAAAATAAAGTTAAAGGATATTACTACTTTATCAAAAAATCGCAATTTAAAATAAAAAGAATGAAACCGAAAAAAACTATAATTATACAAACGGTAAAAATTTAGAATTCTTGAAAATCAGTATTATGTTCGTTTATTTTTTTTCTAATGAAGCATAGTAAAATTTATCAATGTAAATATTTTTTTATTTTTCAGCTTTATATTCAAGTTCTATTTCTCAGGCATAAAGTTTTGATTTATGAAATTTTAAAGCCTTAAATTACCATCAGATTAAGCTAAAACGTTTTTTATAGCATAATTTGATTGATTATATTTGCCTTATGATATTTTTTAATTGTTTTAAACTTTATATATTTGAAATCGGAATTTATAAAACTTATTTTGAAAAAACTTGTTAAAAACAGTGTTTAAAAAGTTCATAATATTTTTAAAATTTGCACCTTGAACTAAAGTGATTTTATAAAATTCACTTCCGCTAAAATCTACAAAACATTCTAAAAATGTAATCAATAAAAATGCGTATTATCTTTAAATTTTACATTTGAAGAAATTGCAGTTTTACTATAAATTTATTTTATTTTGAAAAATCAGCTTTAATTAAAAATCAGCTCTTTTTAAAAATACAGCCTTTAAAATTGGCATCGCTGTCAAACTGGCAATTATAAATTTCTACACTTTTTTGAAAACACAACTTCTAAATTTTATATTTTTAAAAAATCAAATGATATTTTTATCATAGATTAAAATTTCAAGCATACAGAATTCTACCGAGCCTTACCATATTTGAGCCGCATTTTATCGCGGTTTCAAAATCGGCGCTCATTCCCATTGAACAAATCGCAGCGCCGCTTTTTTGTAAATTTTCAAAAATTTTATAAGTTAGCTCAAAACTTTTTATTATCTCCTTTAAATCATCGCTATGAGCGCCTATGCTCATCACGCCTACTAAATTTAAATTTTTACATTCGGCTTTGATTTTTCTGTAAGTATCTATAGCCTCATCCGCTGAAATTCCGCTTTTCGAATCTTCATTTGCAACGTTTATTTCAAGCAAAGTATCAAGGCGATAATCAAGCCTTTTATCAACCGCGACTGCAAGTTCGAAACTATTGCAACTTTGCCATAAAACAGGCTTTAACGTAATCAATTGATTTATTTTATTTTTTTGTAATGTGCCGATAAAGTGCCATTTTAGCGGTAAATCTACCAAAATTTCGCATTTTCTTTTTAATTCCTGTACACGGTTTTCGCCAAAATCGATTTGACCTTGCGAAAAAAGATTTTCAACCGCATTTGTATCCACATTTTTACTAACCGCCAAAAGCTTAACATTTTCCCATATATTAGCGCCTGCTCGCGCTTTTTCAATTCTATCCGAAATTTCACTTAATTTCATTCATATACTCCAAAAATTCTAAAAAAATCATTTATAACAGTAAAAATCATTAACGCAAAAAGTAAAAATATACCGGCATATGTAGCACGTGTAAAAAATTTTTCACCGACAGGTTTCCTAAAAATCAGCTCATAAAGATTAAAAAATATATGCCCGCCATCAAGTGCAGGAATCGGAAATAAATTTAAAATTCCAAGATTCACTGAAATTAGAGCGATTAAAAGTAAAAGCGGCGAAATTCCAAAACTTACAGCTTTTGACGTAATATCCGTAATCGCGACAATTCCGCCCATTTCTTTTGGAGAAACTGCTCCGCTTACAAATTTTTCAAGTCCAATCACAATGAGTTTCGAAGCTTCAATCGTTTGTAAATAAGCAAACTTTAAAGAGCTGATTCCTGTGTGATAAATCGTTACAAACTCACCGTTTGGCGAAATTCCGATCAGTGGCGTTTGAATTTTTTCTCGCCAGATATTTAATTTTTCACCAATTTTTGGCGTTAAAACTACATTTATTATTTTTCCATCTCGTAAAATTTCCAAATTTAAAGGTTTTAATGCCACGTTTTTGGCGATATCATCCCATTCTTGCACTTTTTCACCGTTTATACTTAAAATTTCATCGTTTTTCTTTAATTCTACAGTGGATGCGGCTGAATTTTCTGCTATATGACCTATTTTAGGTGCAAGTTTTTCAACACCGATAAATCCAAGTGCAATGTAAATTAAAAATGCCAACAAAATATTAAAAAAAGGTCCTGCAAAAAGTATCAAAATACGCTCAAACGGACTTTTTGAATTGTAGCTGTCACTATCAAAATTTTTCAGTTCAGGTTTCAAATCTTCCTGTCCTTTTAAACTGACATATCCTCCAAGCGGAATCGCGCTTATCCGGTATTCCGTGCCGCGCCATGATTTCGCCCAAATTTTTTCGCCGAAACCGACACTGAAAACATTTACTTTTACACCAAGCCGTCTTGCAACGATAAAATGTCCGAATTCGTGAAAAAATATCAGAAAAGAGATAGATAAAACGGTCACCATAAAGTTGATACCGTAAAAATAAAAACCAACCCCAAGAAGCAGGATTGTAAAAATTATACTTTTCAAAATTATCCTTTTTTTGCTAATTTTTTGCCCGTAAGGTTAGCAAAATTTTCTAAATTTTGACTAAATTCGGTTTTGAAATCCGCCACAAAAAAGCCGCCAGAAAACGCATTTTTATATAATGCGATTTGTTTGCAAAAATTTGCCGCATATATTTTAATTAAAAAATTTTGAAAATTATATGATTTTTTGATCAAGCTCTTGCAAAAAGCGCGAATATACTTCTCTTTATTCACACCGAAACAATTTAAAAAGTTTGAGAAAATAGAATATATTTAAAGATAAAGTATAAATGATATAGACTTTGCAAAAAGCAAAAAATGATCTTTTATTAATCTATTATAAAACAAAGCTTAAACTATTACTTTTGAAGACGGTTTGATTACAATCACTTTTGATTATTATGATTTAAGACAAACGGATTATAATTTTAAAGTTTATTTTTGATAAAAGAGTAAAAAGCCAAAATTTCAAAGGCAATAAATGCAAGATGATGAAAAGTATAAAAAAATAAAAGAAGTATTAGATAGACTTCACAGGCAAAAAGAAAATTCCAAAGAGAATTTAAATTCTCAAACTTTAGACAATAATAAAACTGTAAATAATCAAAATACAAATTTAAAAGATAAAAATTTAAATTTTAATAAAAATAATAACTCATCAAATTCCATAAACCAAAATTTCTTTGACACAAATGCAAACACAAACAATCCTATCGAAAAGATTATATTTAAAGATAGTTCAGAGTGGAATTTAAATGAAATCCTAAAAAACGCTCCACTACTAGGCACAGACGAGAATGATACATTCTATCTAACTCCAAACGATGATGAATTTGACGCTTTAAGCGGAGATGACATTATTCACGCAGGAAATGGTAACGACACTATAAATGGCGGAAATGGTAATGATATTATATATGCAGGAAACGGCGATGATAATGTTGGTGGTGATGACGGAGATGATAACAAATTTACAAATTTAAATTTACTTGTTGCGTAAGTTTAAATTTGTAAATTTGAAAATGGACTTTGTATCGCGTATAAACGATACGACCTGAATTTGAATTTGCTAAAATTTGTCATTGCGAGAAGCGAAGCGACGAAGCAATCTAGTCAAACGGCAAAGCCGTTTATTAAAAGCAAATTTGCAAATAATAAACGCCTGACGGCGTTGCTGGATTACTTCGAGTTTTTCAAACTCTCGCAATGACAGGAAATTAAATATAAAGGATTAAATTTGGAAAATATAAATTTAAACAATAAGACAAATGTTAAAAAAGCGAATTTACGAAATTATGATGAAAATCCGATTGTTATTTGCGATAAGACCATTGATTGTATAAAATTTTCTATTATAATACAAATAGTAATTATTTTAATACCCTGCATTATTAAGTTTATAGTTACTGGTGAATTTGCTCGTAGCATATATATGACATTTTTTGTAATAGCTAGATTGCGTAGCGATATAAAACAAGATTATTTAAATGCAAAAATATATTTTTATAATGCTAAAATTTGCAAACAAGTTAATGGAGAAATATATTCTGAAATAGATACAAATAAAGTTTCAAAAATTTTAAAAACTATAAATTATTCAATACCACATAATTACACATTGGATATTTTGGGAACAAAATCGGCTATTGCTTTTTTATTGATTTTATTTGTTGGAATATTTGTTAAATTTGGTATTTTAACTTCTTTATTTTTCGTTGGGTTAATTTTATTTTTAATTTTGTTACCACAAATAATTTATCATTTAAATAAAAATATTGACCCATTATTTGATATGTTGTTTATAAAAGATAAAAACAATAATTGTTTGAATTTTATGATTAGCTATGAAAGCGAATATAAAGAATTAAAGCAATATTTTCAAATAAAAACTGGTAAAAATTTAGATAAAGTAGAAAAGAAAATAACAGCACTTTTTGAATTTAAAAAACAAGATTTTGAGTAACAAATTTTTTAATAAGGAGATGAACTATGAGTTCAACAAACAGCAGAATAGCGAAAGCTAATCAAATTTTGGATAGAGCAGAAAAAATGCTCTTAGGTAGTATGAGCAAGCAACAAGCTTTGGATATTATGTCAAAATGCTGGAACGGGCTATCTTTTGCATTGGGTAATATCGATAATCCATTAGGAAATGCACAGGAAATGGTAACGACACTATAAATGGCGGAAATGGTAATGATATTATATATGCAGGAAACGGCGATGATAATGTTGGTGGTGATGACGGAGATGATAACAAATTTACAAATTTAAATTTACTTGTTGCGTAAGTTTAAATTTGTAAATTTGAAAATGGACTTTGTATCGCGTATAAACGATACGACCTGAATTTGAATTTAACAAAATATAAATTTAAAAAAGGATTAAAATTGAATGGCGAAAATTTAGAAAACAAATCAAATTTTAAAAAATTAAATTTGCGAAATTATGATGAAAATCCGATTGTAATAGGTGATTTTTCGGTGTTTTCATTGTTTTATCTATTTTGGTTTTTGTCTTTATTTGGCTTATTGTTTTTTACTTATATTGTAATTTTTGCAGATAATTTTACCAATATAAATATATTTGGTTTATTTATTGCTGTCTATCTCGTATTTGTTTCTATAAAAAATTTCATAACAATGAAAGAATACAAACAACAAAACAAAAGCTACTTTTCTTTCACAAAACAATCAATCACAAGCACAAGAGATTATATAATTTCTGATTTATTTTCTAAAAATAAATACATAAGCGAAAACAAAACTATTCCAAACCCTGCATTAAATTTAGAAAAGGTGTATTTTTGCGTGGTTTGCGAATTGCAGTCAAATTACGGCAGATTTCATTATTTCACACCTTATGAGCTATACAAAAAATCGAGCATAGGCGTTCATATTGGTAAAATAGTGCTTTATATGAAGCATTTGGTTTTATATTTGATTTTTGTTTTGCCATATAAAATTTATAAATTAAAAAAGAGCGGTGAACCACTTTGGCTACTTAAAAAGAATTTTATCATTAGGTGCAAAAATAGAAATTATCTTTTAGTAAATGTCTATTCAACGAAAGAATACAACGAACTTTTACAATATTTTCAATCGCTAAATATTGAGATAGAAAACAAAACAAAATTTATCCCACATATTCAAAATGACGGTTGGTTTCAAGATAAAAACGAAATTTGGAGCGATGATTTTAGCGATACAGAAATTCCAAAAGATACTTTTAAAAAGAAACTTAGGAGATTTTTTAGTTTAGATTAAAATTTGGACTTATAGTCAAACATTGATAATAAAATTTAAAAAGGAGATAGCATGAGTGATACTACACAAAACAATAACACAACAAACAATGAGAATAATAGTTCTTTAACGGCAGTTGAGATTGCAAAAAATGCAGTAGAACAAATGTATAATTTGGCAATGGGTGCTGTTAGTGCAGGAAGTGCTTTAATAGATAATAAAATAGCTTCTACAACTATGACATTTTGGTCGGGTGGAGTTGATTTATTTAAAAAATCAAGTAACAAATCCGAACGATAACCACTATCAAGGGACAGGTAGAGCAGTTGGAGATATGCTAAATCTTGCGATAACTTTTGGGGTGCAAAAGAAAGTAGAAAGCTATAAAGTTAAAGGTGAAATAAAGGCAGGCGCTGCTTTTATAACTTACATTGGTTTGGCTGAATTAAATTTGGGAGAAAAATTTTCAAATTTATTTAACACCTATGTTGCAAATGCCGATAGATTTTATGATGAAATTATTACCAATAGCGACTTTTTCGAACAAGTTAAAAATGGTTTAATAAATAATGGTTTGATGAATTTTGTAGATTATTTTGATCCAGATGGTGATGGCAATGTATCTGCAATAGATATAGTAAATGGTTATCAAAAATTGTTTTCTCCACCACCTGCATTTGGAACAATGGATTTTGAAATACAATTTGCATCTAATAAGCTAAAAGAAATAATAATCAAAGCAGATATTTCAAAACAAGAAGAAGAAAAAGAAATCATACAGGCTGTTATGAAGCACGACGAAATCCAAACCCTAACCATAAATTCCCAAACCTACAACATAAAAGAACTCTCAAATTTAGAACTTCGCAATGCCATAGAAAACATTCCACAAGTATCGTTTTTATTATCACATATACTTATAAAAGTAGGCGAATACCTAGACTTAGGCGAAAAAGGAATTTATAAAATCAAATCAGGCGATACTCTCTCAACCATAGCCCAACTCAATGGTATGGTTACAAAAGATTTAGTAAGACTAAATTCGTGGCTATGCGACGAAGGCAGAATAAAATTCAATCAAAACAAAGTCCTAATCGAAGGAAATCCATTAAATCTATCAAACACAAACCACACGCTCTACGGCGAAGCAAACGCAGAAAATGTTTTGATAGATGCTAATGGTGGGGATAATATTGAGTTTATAAATTTAAGTCTAGTTGCGTAGATTTAAATTTGTAAATTCAAAAACAGAATTTTGTATCGTAGATAAACGATACGACCTGAATTTGAATTTGCAAGGAAATTTGTCATTGCGAGTGAGTGAAACGAACGAAGCAATCCAGCAACGCCGATAGGCGTTTATTATTTGCAAATTTGCTTTTTAATAAACGGCTTTGCCGTTTGACTGGATTGCTTCGAGTTTTTCAAACTCTCGCAATGACGGAAAATTAAACATAAAGGATTGAAATATGGAAAATTTTGAGAATTGGAATAAAAAAAAATTTGATAAAAATTTAAATAACGCTAAAAGAAACTACGATTTAGAACCGATTGTTTTATTAAACCACGATGTGAGTATCGAATTTATTAGGGCTATTACTATCATTATTTTTATTGTTGTAAATTTATTATTACCAACTGGTTCGTGGCATATAAAAATTTTTAATATAGTTTTTTGGTTACCTTTTTTACAATCAAGTATTAAAAGATACAAAACTCACAAAAACAGCAAATTTATATTTTCAAAAGATTTTATAAGACAGACAAATGACGGAAATATCGATATAAAAATCAATTTATACCAAATTTTAAAAATTCAGAAAATAAAGCAAATTTTTAATACAGATGCTCGAAAAGAAATGATATACAGAAATAAATATGGAGATAAAGCAATAATGTTTGGAAATATTTTTGTTGTAATTATTATTGCAATATTTATTTTTATATGGTTTTTTGGAATTATTGTTGTCAAAAAAGAGCCATTGGGATTAATTATTCTTTTTTTAGCATTTATTTTTATTATTGTTTGGTTTCTACTTCCACAATTTATTTACCATATTAAAAGTGGTGGCTTGAAAAACTGGCTAAATGATACGCTTGAAATTCAAACACAAGATGAAGTCATTTTTGTCGTAATTGCAAACAATAACGAATACAACGAACTTAAAGAGTATTTTTTAAGTAGGTTAAATATAAATATATACAAAATTTAAAATGAAAAATTTAATAACAACTTTATTTTTAAGGAGACACAAATGAGTAGAGAATTAGTTGCGAAAGCGGAACTCGACAGAGTTGAAAAAATGCTTGAAGAAGCTGGTATTATCAGAAATGGTGAAGTAAATTTAGCCAAATTGGCTATAAATGATGCTAGTAAAACAATTGATATATTGGCTGATGAACATTTAGAAAAAATGAAACACGGGAAAGGTGGCTTATTCCTAGTTACACAGGCTGGAAATATAGCAGTAGATTTAGCAAATGGGGAAGCTGGCGTAAAAACAGCTCTAAATTTAGCAATTGATACTGTGTTATTTGTAGCACAAATTACGCCTATGGGTAGAGCTTTTCAAGTGGCAGTAAAAGCCATAGATGGATTAAATACTATTGCCTCCCACTTCGGCTACGATATAGGAAGCCTAGCAGGAGAAATTTACGATTGGGCTACAAAAGGAGATAAATATAAAGACTATATTACACAAGATGGATTTCTCCGTGTAGTTATGGACGACGGCACGGTATATATGAGACCGCTTAAAGGAAGATATGGTTTAGCAACTGGTAATTATATGAACGATGTATTATTTGGTGGCGATTGGAACGACACACTTCAAGGTGGTAATGGTAGCGACCTACTCATCGGTGGCGACGGATTTGATACATACAATGCAGGAACACTTGACATTATCCGTGATAGCGACGGCAAAGGCTCAGTTCATTTCAACAGACACAAACTAACAGGCGGAACTTATGATAAAGACAGAGACCTTTATATTTCAGATGATTATATCGAATACAAACTCCACGATGACGGAAGATTAGTAGTAAGTGATATGGGAGAAAATATAGTCATAGAAAATTTTAATAAAGACAATAATGATTTAGGCATAATACTAATAGACCCAAAAGATGTAGTAGTTACCATACACGACAATCAAGCAAATGAGGGTGGTAATGGCAAACATACGCTAGGGTTTAAAGTAAGTTTAAATAGAAAATTAGAAGCAGGAGAATACTTAACACTATACATAAACGGACAATTGGTTAAATTTACAGAAAATGAACAAGAAAAAGATAATGCTTATATCTATGAGTGGGACGGAAACGAAAGCAAAGACGGAGATAGAAAATTTGAAGTAAGTGGCTCTGTTTTACAAAGTGGAACTTCTAAAAATCTAAATGTAAAATATATTCACCCTGCAAAAGGTCTCATCAAAGACGACGACCGTGACGATGACCCTGACCCAGAGCGTGAATATTCTCCGATTGTGATTGACTTGGGTAATGATGGCATAAACTCACACGCACTAAATTATACTATAAATTTTGATTTAGATAATAATGGTTTTAAAGAAGCCACAGGTTGGGTAAGCGGCGATGATGCACTTCTAGCAATAGATAAAAATAACAACGGCATAATAGATAATGGAAGCGAACTCTTTGGAAATAAAAGTATCTCAGATAGTGCTTTCTCATACACAAATTCATCTTTAAACAACGGCTTTGAAACACTAAAAAGCTATGACAGCAACAATGACGGCATAATAGATAGCCAAGACGCTGAATTTGACAAGCTACTTCTTTGGCAAGATAAAAACTCCAACGGCATAAGCGAAACAGACGAATTAATAAAACTAAGCGATAAAGCAGAATTTGCAAATTTAAACTTACTTGTTGCTTGAATTTTTGAATTTGCAATAGTAAGTTTAAATTTGTGAATTTAAATTAATAAATTCAGCATCAAATAATGCCCAGTGAGATAGAATTTGCAAGTAAAATTTATAAAAAGAATTAAATTTTGGAAAATACAAATTTTAAAAATGATATTTTTAATAAAAACAAAAATTTAAGAGATTATGATAAAGAGCCGATAATTATAGAAAATAAAACACAATTTTTTATAGCTTTCTTTGGGTTATGTGTTTTAATTTTTATGATTTGTATGTATTTGTATGAGCCTAATGAAACTCGATTTAGACAACTTTTTATTATTTTTCCTATTTTTGGATTGCCATTTATGCTTGATTATATTCGCAACCGAAATAACAAGCATTTAATAAAGCTAACAAATACAAGAATAACACATAATATAAATAAAAAGGTGATAAAAACAATATTTTTAGATGATATTATAAGTATAAAACGAACATACTTTTTGCGTGATAGAAAATGGCTTGAAAATCAAAATGTATTTTACAAAATGGCTTTAAAATATGACCCATATTCTACAATAATTGCCTTTTTAATAATATTTTTGACTATTTTTTTGATTTTAACTAAAAATTTTTCTATGAGTAATTATCAAATTCTAGCTATATTATTTGTGGGAATATTTTCTTTTTGGATTTGCAAATTTTTATATTTTTTGATTTTTGAAAGAGAATTTAGGCTTATATTTTACGATTATTTAGTTATTTATACAGATAGCAAAAACATAAATTTTATTATAAAAAACAACAAAGATTATAAGTTATTGAGAGAATTTTTTATAAAAATAAAAAATATTGATATTGATAAAGTTGAATGCCATATTTGGCTTGATGATAAGTAATTTTTTTAAAAAGGAGACGCGACGAGCGAAGCAAAAATTGCAGAAGCTAGTAAAGTATTGAGTGCAGTAGAACAAGCTGTTGGAAATCTAGGTATTATTGATATGGTAAATGAAAATAAAAAGCCGGTTACATATTTTAGCGGTGTAGTTGATGCGATGTATTTAGATGCGAAAAATAAAAAAACACCATTACCAGGTGGAAAAATTGTAAAATTTGTTACAACTGCTGGTGAATATGTGTTTAGCGATACAAAAGGTGAAAGTTTTGGAGAATTTTTTATCTGGTGTTGCTGGTGATTTAGTGCAAGGATTTGTTTGCGGTGTAGCTGCTGGACCAGCAGGAGTATATGTATCTAGTTTTATCTCGTCTGTTACTGGTATGAGTTTAGGTGATTTTTCAAAACAAGCATATAGATATTTATCGGGAGATGACAGTTCTGATATTGCTAAAAAATTAGGTGTAAAAGATATTACCATCACCAACGGCTACCTAAAAGTAACTATGCCTGATGGCACAGTATATGCTAGACCATTACTAGATAAATATCACGGCGGTTTAATCACAGGTGGCAGTAAAGATGATGTATTATTTGGTGGCAATGGAAATGACATACTTCAAGGAAATGGCGGTTATGATATACTTTTAGGCGGTGCAGGTAATGATACTTATAATGTAGATAATGGCGATATTATCAGAGACACCGACCACAAAGGAAGCGTTCATTTTAGCGGAACTCATCTTAAAGGTGGCAAATGGGACGAAAAAGAACAATCCTATGTAGGAAAAGGCGGAGAAAAATATAAAATAAATAGTAGTGGCGAACTAATAGTAAGTAAAGGAAGTAACTCTATCACTATCCAAAACTACTCCAAAGATAAAAACTCTCTTGGCATAGTCCTAGCCGACCCGGATGAAATCCTAATAACCATATCAGATAAAAGTGCAGTAGAAAAAGACCAAACTATGGAATTTACCATAATACTAGATAGAGCATTAGAAAAAGACGAAACGCTAGTCTTAAAAGTAAATGACAAAGAGATAATATTTAAATCAGGAGAAAAAGAGAAAAAATATACTCATACCTGGAAAGATGATGACTTAAAAGAAGAAGATGAGAAATTTGAAGTAAGTGCAAGTGTAGTAACAGATAAATCAAATGTCAAAGCGATAATTAAAAATTCAGGTCAAGGTCTCATCAAAGACGACGACAAAGATCCAAACGATGATAAGCCAGAAACTTACGATCCACTTGCAATAGACCTTAATAATGATGGCATAAAAGGCACAAATTTAGACTATAAGATAAATTTTGACCTTGATAATAACGGCTTTAAAGAGGCTACAAGCTGGATAGATAACAATGACGCCTTTATCACCATTGATAAAAACAACAACGGCGCAATCGATAATGGTAGCGAGCTATTTGGAAACAAGAGCATCTCAAATAACGCCTATGCCTACACTAATCCAAATTCAAAAAATGGCTTTGAAAGCTTAAAAGAGCTTGATAGCAATAACGATGGCATAATCGATGAAAAAGACAAAGAATTTACAAATTTACTTCTTTGGCAAGATAAAAACTCCAATGGTATAAGTGAAACAGACGAATTAATAAAACTAAGTGATAAAGTAAAATCAATAAATTTAAATTTACTTGTTGCTTGAATTTTTGAATTTGCAAAAGTAAGTTTAAATTTGTGAATTTAATAAATTCAGTATCAAACAATGCTGAGTGAGTTTAAATTTGCGATGAAATTTTATTAAAAGGATAAATTTTGAAAAATCAAAATTTAGAAAACAAGCAAAATTCTAAAAGCAAAATTTTAAGGGATTATGATAAAGAGCCGATAGTCATACAAGACAATGCTAACATATATGGTGCTATTTCGTTATCTATTGGAACTTTTGTATTAGCTTATATAATATTTGTCGAAAATTATATTGGTATGAAAATTTTTTTATTATGTCTGCTTGTTTTTGTTGGTGTAGGTGTTGTGAAAGAGTTAAATTCGAAAGCAAAAGTATTTTTAACAAATGAATATATTGAGAAAAGAGAAAATAATATTTTAGTTTCAAGGGTTTATTGTTGTGAAATTAAAAGGATTGTTAAAACTATAAACTCTATACTCCCAAAAAGTGATTTTTTTGTATTTAAAAATAAATTGGCATATTTTGGCTTTTCATTGTATTTTTTATTTTTAGTATTTACACAAGATATTATAAAAATTCTAGCAATAATAGCCATTGCATTTGGGCTAATTTTTTTAATGCTAATTCCACAATTTATAATTCATTATAAAGAGAAAGCAAAAAATGCAGTTTGGCTTTATGATGTCCTTTTTGTAAAAGGAAAAGATGGGAATTTTTTAAATTTTATGATTTCAAATGATAAAGAATATTTTGAATTAAAGGAGTATTTCTGGACAAAATTTAAAATCAATTTAGACAATGCAGAAAGAAAAAGAACGGTGCTTTTCGAAGCTAATAAAAAAGATTTAAAAAAATCAGGAGAAAAACAATGAAAAATGAAGCAGCAGCTAAACAAATTTTAGATAGGGTTGAAAATTATCTATCTACGGATTTAAAAACAAGAGATGCTATTATGAATAGCATAAATAAGGCTTGGAATATAACTGACGATAGTTTAGCATTACGCTATAAAAATTATAGAAACGCACTGGATAATAGCAAATTTGGCTCTGGTGTTGTTGGATTTATAACTGCTGGTGGCAATGTGCTCATAAGTAATGTTAGTGACGAAGATACTGTCGAAACAGTTATGGGTCTTGGTGTCGATGTAGCATTAACGCTTATGGAACTTACACCGGCTGGACAAGTTATAAATATTGCTTTGACATTAACAGGCTTTGACCCAGCAACAAAATTAAAAGATATATACAGAAGTTTAGCTTATGAAAGTGAAGCAGATTACAATAACAATAAAATTGCAAAGTTAGTTGGTGCAAAATCAGTTACTATTGAAAAAAATATTTTAAAAGTAACTATGCCTGACGGAACAATATATGCTAGACCACTATCAGCTTCATTTTTCCCTTACGGCGTAACTCCAAGCGGACTTCTCACAGGCGGTAATGGTTGGACAAACGATGTCTTATTCGGTGGTAACGAAAACGACACACTTCAAGGTGGTAATGGTAGCGACCTACTCATCGGTGGCGACGGATTTGATACATACAATGCAGGAACACTTGACATTATCCGTGATAGCGACGGCAAAGGCAGAGTATTTTATCTTATACAAACATTCAACTCACAGGTGGCACCCAAATCGAAAAAGGCCCTAAAATTTACAAAGGCAAAGACGGCACAAAGTATGAACTCAAAGGCTCAGATCTTATAATCAACGATAGCATAACAATAGAAAATTTCAGTAAAATAAGCAATGATTTAGGTATAGTCTTAGTCGATGCAGATGATATAGTAGTAACCATAGAAAACAATCAATCAACCGATGGTGACAATGGTAAACACTCAATGGAATTTAAAATAACTCTAAATAGAGCACTAAAAAAAGATGAGTTTTTAGAACTAATCATAAATGGACAAAGGGTTAAATTTAAAGAAGGAGATATAGAACAAACCTATACTCATACTTGGGATGGAAATACAATCAAAGAAGAAGATAGAAAATTTGAAGTAAGTGCAAGTGTAGTAACAGATAAATCAATCGTCAAAGCAAAACTAGCACAAGCAGGAAACGAAACTATAATAGATGATTATAGAGAATTTACAAATTTAAATTTACTGATTGCTTGAATTTTAAATTCAAACAATAGTAAGTTTAAATTTGTAAATTTAAATCAATAAATTCAGCATTAAATAATGCTGAGTGAGTTTAAATTTGCAAGTAAAATTTATAAAAAGGATTAAATTTTGGAAAATACAAATTTTAAAAACGATATTTTTAATAAAAAGAACAATTTAAGGGATTATGATAAAGAGCCGATAATTTTATACGATTATGAAATTTTACATAATGCAATTATTGTGCTTATTCCACTTTTATTTGGAGCCTCAATACCTACAAACATACAAGCATTATTTGATGGTGAAAATATTAATGAAATTATTTTAGTAAATTCAATAATTATTGGTATGATTTTGTTTATTTGCATTATTGTATTTATTCTAAACAATCCAAAGAAAACTCAAATTTCAATAAAAAATTTTACCGTTGAATTTTATGAAAAAACTGCATTTTCCAAAAAATTAGAATTGAAGCGAAAAATAGAGTTGGATAAAATTAAGGAAAATATATATAGACCATTTACTGTGTATTCTATACACAACGAAAGCTTTAAATCGAAGTTAATTATTTTTGGAATAGCTGCTTTTGGTTTGATAAGTGGTATGGGAATTTTATGGTTTATTGGATTTTTAATATTTGGATTTTTAGGGTTTGTATTAGCAAATTTTATACTTTATCTGATTATTGGTAAAAGTGGCGATAGATTTTTTACTATGTTCCCAAAAATAGCACTAACAGAACCGTATTTTATACCTTATAGTGCTGGAAATTTTTTACCACAATATTACTCTTTAATAATTTGCAACCATAGCAAATATAGCGAAATTAAAAAGTATTTTTTAAATTTACACAACATAAACATTGACAATGTTGAAAAAATCTATTTTTAAAGGAGAAATGCTATGAGTGATTCAAGCAAAAGAGTATCAAAGGCAGAAGTTGAGCTAAATAAAGCTTATGAGAGATTGTTGAAAAATGCAGATGCAACAAAACTCATTATAGAAGCGTTAGCTGATGGCGTTAAAATAGACGAGATTTTAACAAAATTCAAAAGCAGTGAAAAATGGACAGAAGCCATGAAAGATAAATGGGGTAAAAGACCAGGTTATATAAATGCGGCACTTAATGCTCCAAAAAACAAACTAAGTGGATATGATGGACTAACAGTATTATCAGAACTGGGAATTGATGTTGGTTCGGTTTTTACAGAAAATTTTGTAGAGAAAAATATAATACCAAAACTAGGACTTAAATACTCACCTTTAATCGGTTGGTTTAGTGCCGGTATGGATATTGGAAATTTAATTAATCAAGCTACTGGTTTTGAAGAAGCTAGTTTAAGTCAGTTAATTAAGAAGAAATTAGAAGAACTTCGTGGCACAACCACAGACCTGCCAGACCTAGAAATGCTTAAAAAAGGAATTTTAAAAATCACTATGCATGATGGCACAGTATATGAAAGACCATTGGTAGATATTGCAGGAAGTTATATGCTAACAGGTAACAGTAAATCCGATGTCTTATTCGGAAGCGATGGTAATGATATATTAAACGGTCACGCTGGCTCAGATATACTCATCGGTGGAGCTGGCAAAGACGATTATTTTGTAGATAACGGCGATACTATAAAAGATAGCGACGGCAAAGGCAGAGTATTTTATCTTATACAAACATTCAACTCACAGGTGGCACCCAAATCGAAAAAGGCCCTAAAATTTACAAAGGCAAAGACGGCACAAAGTATGAACTCAAAGGCTCAGATCTTATAATCAACGATAGCATAACAATAGAAAATTTCAGTAAAATAAGCAATGATTTAGGTATAGTCTTAGTCGATGCAGATGATATAGTAGTAACCATAGAAAACAATCAATCAACCGATGGTGACAATGGTAAACACTCAATGGAATTTAAAATAACTCTAAATAGAGCACTAAAAAAAGATGAGTTTTTAGAACTAATCATAAATGGACAAAGGGTTAAATTTAAAGAAGGAGATATAGAACAAACCTATACTCATACTTGGGATGGAAATACAATCAAAGAAGAAGATAGAAAATTTGAAGTAAGTGCAAGTGTAGTAACAGATAAATCAATCGTCAAAGCAAAACTAGCACAAGCAGGAAACGAAACTATAATAGATGATTATAGAGAATTTATAAATTTAAATTTACTTGTTGCATAAATTTAAAACAAGAGTAAATTTAAATTTGTGAATTTAAAAACAAAATTTCGTATCGTAGATAAACGCGATACGACCTGAATTTGAATTTGCAAGGAAATTTTATTTAAAAGGATTAAAATTGGAAAACGAAAATTTAAACAATAAGCCAAATGTTAAAAAATCAAATTTGCGAGATTATGATGAAAATCCGATTGTTATAAAAGATGAATTATCAAATACGAAGTTTTTAAGTATCATTTTTTTAGTTTTATTAGGACTTGCTTTAATAATCAGGAAAATATTTTTTTCTCAATATGACACTGTTTATAGCAATGGTAACTCACTTTTTATTATCCCATTTCTTACTTATATGACTTTGAAAAATACTTTTAGAAACCTTGAAAAAGACGCACAAATTCATTTTTACAATGATTATATAGTTAAAAAATTAGAAAACGGTATTGAAAAAAGAATTGCAATATCTCACTTGAAAAATACAACAAAAAGTATTTCATCAATGTTGCCAAATGGTTTTATTGGTGAAAAAATAGAAAAAGCTATTCTTATTTATTGTGGATTATTTTTCGTTTTTGTTTTAGCTTTAATTATATATAGAGGCGAATTTAAAATACTGATTTTTATATCACTTTTTACTTTTATAGTCTTATATCTGCCACAATTTATAATTCATCATAAATATGGCGGTTTAAAAGATAGTTTTTACGATGTCATTTGGTTACAAGATAAAGACGGCAAATTTTTTAATTTTATGGTTAGTTCAGACAAACAATATAATGAAATCAAAAAATATTTATTGGTTAAAACGGGCAAGAGTTTAGATAAGGTAGAAAAGAAATTTTTTCTGCCTATATCTTGGTTTAAAGATAAAGATTTATTAAATTAAACTTATTTTAAAGGAGAAAACATGTCAAGTGTTGCATATGCAAACAAAATTTTAGATGAAGCTGAAAGAAAGCTTTTAAAAAATTACTCAAAAGCCGAATTTATTGAGTTAATAAATAAAAGTTGGAATATTGTCTCTAATAGTAGCCAATATCAACTTGCCAAATTGGGAGAACGAGTAAGTGATTTTAAAAAAGCAGGTGGTGTCGCTACTGCCGTTATTGGTGTTGTGTCTGGCGTAGGTAATGTAGTAATATCAAATGCTAATGATGAAGATAAAATCGAAACACTAATTGGTGCTGGTGTTGATTTAATTTTACTTGGCGTTGGTTTTATGCCAGGAGTTGGTCCTGTGGTTAATTTAGCTATGATTGGAGCAACTGCACTAGGTATAGACCCTGCTACCAAAATTAAACAATGGTATCGTAATGAGCAAATCGACAGCCTAGACTGGGTTACCATTACTAAAAGTGGCTTTTTACAAGTAACTATGCCAGATGGCACAGTCTATGCCCGACCATTTATGCCAAACGCACAAGGTAGTTTGTTTGGTAACGGCAAAGACGATGTCCTCTTCGGTGGCAACGGTAATGATGAATTTTATGGAAGTGGTGAAGAATTTAGCGAAAGACGAGATATTACCGAACTGCAAAATTCGCGTGATTTTTCAGAAATTTTACGCTCACGATGCTCATTATAAATAATTTCATTTGTTTTTTACATTTCCGCTTCATTTTACACAACAACTTTAAAAGCGTTCTTTTTTAAATTTTTAGATATAAAATCTTGTTTCATTATATAAATAGTTATCAAGAAACGCTGCTGTTTTAATATTTTGTTCGTTTAGCGCTTACTTAACTAATCACATATCATATTGAAAAAGTGAAATTTTTAGATTTTTTTTACGTGATATACGCCACTTTGCGTATTGTATTTGTGGCAAAATCATAAAATCAGATTCTGCGTTTTTTGTAAATTTAACGCTATTTTATTTAAAATTTCGCCCATTTCTTACCGCTTTTTACTTCTAGTTGACGACTTTTTATATCTCATCAAAATCCACTCTGTAAAGGTAAAATTTTAGCCGCATGAAATCCGCTGCAATCCGTCAAATTTTTATTTTATTGTTTCATTTAAAATTTTAAAATATCCGTTCACGCTTTTCAGGCTAATTAGCCAATTATTCCTAATTGTTTTCTTTTATCACTTTATGAAATTTTGCGTAGGCTTTGATATATTCAAAACCTGAATAAACAGTCAAAATAACTGCTATCCAAAGCAAAATAGAGCCGAAAATCCACTGCATTGTAAGAAAACCGATTGCTATCATTTGAAACACGGTTTTAACTTTTCCTGCCATAGAAGCAGAAACTTCAATATTTTCACTAAGCATTACGGTGCGAAATCCGGTTATAAAAAATTCTCTTATCAAAATAAGATAAACCGCCCATGGATTTGCTCTTCCAATATACATAAGCCCTAAAAATCCTGCTAATGTCAGCATTTTATCGGCTAAAGGATCGATAATGGCGCCAAACTTTGTGATTTGATTCCAATTTCTTGCGATAAATCCGTCAAAAAAATCAGTCACGGAAGCTATAACAAACACAAAAGCGGCTGCAAAATTTATCCAGCTCGTATGAATGCTCGAAGTTGAAATTTCGTTGCTTCCTGCTATTATCAAAAGATAAAAAAATAAAGGCGCCAAAAAAACGCGTAAAATCGCCAAAATGTTCGGTAAATTAAGCATTATCTAAAAGTCGTTCCGCCATCTACTATAAAAGTATGTCCTGTGACCCAGCTTGCTTTGCTTGAACATAAAAATAGACAAGCTCCTGCCAAATCACTTGGTTTACCCATTCTATTCAATGGACTAAGTTGCGCGGTTTTATCCCTTACTTCCTCATAATTTGTAAAAGCTTTAAGAGCGTCGGTATCAATAGGTCCGCCACACACCGCATTGGCTCTTATTCCAATTTTACCAAGTTCAGACGCTGCATATTTAACCATAACTTCAACCGCAGCTTTACAAGTACCATGACCTGCATAATTTTCTATATAAACGCGATTTCCTGTCGAGCTGATTGAGATTATTGAACCGCCACCAGTTTTTTCCATTCTTTTTGCGGCTTCCTGAGCACCAACTATAAAGGCATCAACTGTTGCAGTGAAAATATTATTTAATCCTCTAGGTTTGAGTCTCATAAACTTCGTGTATCCGCCGGCTACTGCGCGTCCTGAAATAATAGCATTTGAAATAAAAAAATCAATTCTATCGAAATCATTGTCAATCTCTAAAAAAAGATCTTTATAGGTTGCAGGCTCTAAGATATTTAGCGCATAACATCTTGCTTTTATGCCGAATTCGCTTTCAAGCTCTTCGCATTGTTTTTTTGCAAGCTCTTCGTTTGAATTGTAGGTAAAAGCGATATTTACACCGTTTTGCGCAAATTCTTCGACTATCGCCCTTCCGATTCCTCTTGTTCCGCCGCTAATTACCAGCGTTTTTCCATTAAATTCGTTATTCATTTCCATTATAACCCTTTAATTTTGTATTTTTTTATTGTTTCTTCGATTTTTTTATAATTTTCTTTGCTAGGCTCACAAAGCGGCAAACGATATTCAAGCGTTTCGATAAGTCCTGCAATATACATCGCCGCTTTTATAGGCACAGGATTGCTCTCTACAAATAAAATTTTGTTTAATTCATAAAGTTCATTGTTTATCTCGCGAGATTTTACAAAATCGCCTTTTAGTGCGTAATCACAAAGTTTTGCGACATAATCCGGCAAAAGATTTGCAGTGACTGAAATCACGCCTTTTCCGCCATTTGCCAATATCGGATAATTTATAGAATCTTCTCCGCTGACTACGGTCATATGCGGCTCTCTAGAAAGCAAATCAACACATCTATCTATATCTCCGCTTGCCTCTTTTACACCGATTATATTTTTGCATTCTCTAAAAAGACGAATTACAGTATCCGCCTTAATATCGCAACCTGTTCTTCCTGGAACATTATAAAGCAAAACCGGAATTTCAACCGAGTTTGCAATCTCTTTATAATGCAAATACAATCCTTGTTGAGTTGGTTTATTATAATACGGCGCGACGGATAAAACAGCGTCCGCTCCATGATCTTGAGCAAATTTAGCCAAACCTATGGCTTCGTGAGTTGCGTTGCTTCCGGCTCCTGCTAAAACTTTAACATCCGTACCTTTGCATGTATCCACGGCAATTTCAATACAAACTCTATGCTCTTCGTGTGTAAGCGTGGCGCTTTCGCCGGTTGTACCGACCGGTACAATCACATTTATGCCGTTTGCAATTTCTCTTTTTATGAGTTTTTCGTAACCGACCTCATCGATTTTGCCATTTTTAAACGGCGTAATAATGGCTACCATAGAGCCTTTTATAAGAGTTGATTCCATTTTTATTCCTTTCTTAAAATTACACTTGTAAGTCTGTTTTTATCAAAATATTTTAAAAAACAATTTTTAATATCCATTTTGGTTAAATTTTGAATTTTTTGCGGTAATTCAAAAAGCACGCTTATATCGCCCATAGCGATAAAATTTCCATAAATGTCTGCAATTTTTCCGGCGCTGTCAAGCGAATATACAAACTGAGAATTTAACGCATTTCTAACCTTTTCCAACGCTTCATCTTCTATCTCTTTTTGTTTTAGGTTTTCTAAAATTTCTAAAATTTCACTCTTTAAAATTTCAGCCTTTATGCCAAAATTCGCCACAGCAAAAATGATAAAAAGATTTTCATCAATGCTTGACATATTATAAATTTCAACATCATTTGCAAGTTTTTTCTCATCAACTAAAATGCGTCTTATAACTGAACTTTTGCCGCTTCCTAAAATGTTTTCCACAGCGGACAGCGCATTTTGGTCGGCGTGATTAAATGGCGGAATTTTATAAGCAAGAGCTATCATTTCAACTTCACTGTTTTTATGAATTATAATGTTTCTTTCACCATTTTGAGTAGGTTCTTTACAAAAATTAACAGGAATGTCGGAGCTGTTTTTTATTTTTTCAAAATGTTTTTTTGCGCTTTTAAATGCGCTTTTTTCATCGATATCACCTGCAATTACCAAAAACGCATTTTGCGGTTGATAAAATTTCGCGTGAAAATCATTAATATCTTCAATTGTCCAGTTTTCTATATCTTTTTTAAAACCGATCGGCGTCCAATGATACGGATGGTATATAAAAGCGCTGTTGTAAAGGCGAAAAAAAAGAAAGCCCGCAGGATTATTATCTGTGCGCCAAAGTCTTTCTTCAAGCACAACATTTCTTTCAGGTTTGAACTCTTCGTCTTTTAGATTTAAATTTTGCATAATATCGGCAAAAAGCTCGCAGGAAATATCTAAATTTGAGTTGGCACATTTTATAAAATAGTGTGTATAATCAAATCCTGTTGATGCGTTATCAATACCGCCAAAGCCTTTTACAGTCTTATCAAAAACCCCTGCTTTACGGTTTTTAGTAGATTTAAAATTCATATGCTCAAGCATATGAGCGATACCGCTTTTTCCCATATACTCGTTTCTTGAGCCGACTTTATAAAAAATATCAGTGCTAATAACGCCTGAGCCTTCATTGCAAGGAATGTGATAAATTTCGAATCCGTTATCTAAGATTATTTTTTTAAATTCAGGCAGCATTTATTTAAGATCCGCTCCAACAGCTTCGGATATATTTTTAAAGCCGTCTTTTCGTAAAAGTTCGGCAAGTTCACTATTTATTTTTTTGCAAAGTATTGGACCTACATAGATAAATGCTGTAAAAATTTGAATGAAATTTGCACCAAGTCTTATTCTTTTATAAGCTTCCTTGGCACTATCAATACCGCCACAGCTTATAAGAGTCGTTTTTCCGTAAATCTCTTTTGCAATTTGTGCAAAAAAATTGCGCGATTTTTCCGTTATCAGCTGTCCGCTAATGCCGCCTTTTTGCTGTTTGATATTTGGAGAAAGCGAGTAATCTACGCTAGTATTGTTTATAATTATGCCGTTGGCGCCGTTTTGCACGGATGAGACACACAAATTTATCGCATCTTTTATATCCATATCCGGCGCGATTTTTATAAAAATCGGCTTTTTTGTCTTCTCTTTTGCCATACAAAAAAGCTCTTTTATGAAATTTTCATTTTGTAAATCACGTAAATTAGGGGTATTCGGCGAACTGATATTTATAGCAAAAAGATCGCAATATTCGTTAAAATTTTCTATTAAAACTTCATAATCTTTCAAAGCTTCGTCATTCGGCGTAACTTTATTTTTACCTATATTTGCGATTAAAGGAATGCGAAACGGATATACTTTTTTTACATTATTCAAAACAACATTCATACCTTTGCTGTTAAAACCCATAGAATTTTGGATACTTTTATCTTCAATCAGTCTGAAAATTCTCGGTTTCGGGTTTCCCGGTTGCGGTTTTGGCGTAACGGTGCCGTATTCCAAATGTCCAAATCCGAGCTCAAATAACGGCAAAATCATTGTCGCATCTTTATCAAAACCGCCTGCAATGCCAATTGGATTACGAAATTTAAGTCCAAAAAGATTTTGTTCTAAAATCACATCGCTATATGTGAAATTTTTAGCCACCAAACTGCCGACTCCTGGCAGCATATCCCACATTTTCATACCAAAATAACCGATTTTATGAGCGGTTTCAGGGTCAAAATTAAATAAAACACTTTTTAAAGCGCTATACATTACATTATTCTCCAATCTTATGCTAACAAATTTAAAATTTTACCAAAGAATTTTTTAAAAACAAATTTATCAACTTAATTTACCTTTTAATTTTTGATAAATTTCACAGCTTTGACTAAGACTTTCATCGGTGCCTATTGCCGCTATTTCGCCATTATTTACGACTGCTATTTTATCCGCGTTTGCAATCGTAGAAAGTCTGTGAGCGATGATAAATATGATTTTATTGTCTCTTATTTTTTCTATTACGTCGCTGATTGCTTTTTCGCTTGTATTATCAAGCGCCGATGTAGCTTCATCGAAAATTAAAATTTGAGGATTTTTATAAAGCATTCTTGCAATTGCTATTCGTTGTCTCTGTCCACCGCTTAAATTTGCGCCGAACTCTTGAAGTTTTGTGTAAATTCCATCTTCCAGATTTAACACAAAATCGTATGCGTTTGCCATTTTTAAAACATTTATTACACGGTTTTCATCAAAAACGCCGCCATAGCACACATTATTTGCGATTGTATCGTTAAAAATATAAACGCGTTGTGTAACAAGTCCGATATTATCTCTTAAAGATTTCAAACTAAACTCGCTTATATCGCTTTCATTTACCAAAATATTTCCACTGCCGGCATCATAAAATCTCATAAGTAAATTTACAATTGAACTTTTTCCGCCGCCGCTGTTTCCGACAAATGCAAACATTTCGCCTTTTTTAGCACTGAAATTTATATTTTTAAGTGCTGTTTTTTCGTTGTATTTCAGACTGACATTTTGAAAAATTATAGTATTTGCGGCATTTGGAAATTCTTTATTTCCATCAATGATTGACGGGATTAAATCCAAAAGTTCAAAAGTTCTCTCACTGGCAGCGATTGCATCTTGAAGACTGTTATAAATAGATGAAAGTGCTTTAATCGGTTGATAAAGCATAAAAAGCGCAGCCGTAAATGAGAAAAATTTTCCCATATCCATAGCGCCGTTTATAACTTCCAGACCGCCCACTATAATGATAATAGCAATACCGATCGAGCCGATTATTTCCATTATCGGGCTGACAAGCGCATTTGTTTTTGTAGCTTTTACATTCAGCTTAAAAAATTTTTGATTTTCATCTTTAAAGCGATTGAGTTCCAAATTTTGTGCATTGCTTGCTTTTACAATTTCAATATTTGAATAAATTTCATTTAGCACGGAGCTTATATCAGAGTTTTTCTCTTGCGATTTTTTAGAGATTTTTTTCATCTTTTTTGCGAGAATAGAAAGAGGATAAACAGCAATCGGCAAAACCACAAGGGCGAAAAAAGCAAGTCTTGGATTTTGATAAATTACAACGATTAAAAGTCCTATTATAGACATTATTTGAACCAACATATCAGGTATCATCGAACTTACAATCATACGAATGCGCTCAATATCGTTTATCGTTCTGCTAATCAGCTCGCCTGTTCTAAACTCATTAAAAAACTTCATATCAAGGCTTAAAAGACGATCCACAAGCTTATTTCTAATCTGTTTAATTATATCCTGACCTATATATGAGCTTAGGTATGTTTGAAAATAAGATCCGACACTTTTCAACGTATAAACGGCAATGATTGCATAAGGCAAAATGTAAAGCAGATTTTCATTTTTTTCTATAAAAATTTTATTCAGCACAGGCTCGACAAGCCATGCTATAAGACCGTTTGCAGCACTTGCAAATATCATTGCAATCATCATAAAAAACAGCAAAAGTTTATATTCTACAAAATAATGTTTAAATCTTTTTAAAATACCTTTCAGTCCGTTCATTTTATGTCCGTTTCATTTGAAATTTCCCAAACGGTGCCGTTTGGTGTATCCATAAGCGTGATATTTTGCAAGGCAAGTTTTTCCCTGATTTCATCGGCAAGAGCAAAATTTTTTTCTTTTTTTGCAGCATCTCTTTGCGCTATTAAATCAGAAATTTCAGCCTTTTTTGTTTCACTAACGCCAAATTGAAAATATAAATTTTCATCCGTATATAAAATTCCTAGAGTCTCTTTTACAAAATCCAAATTCGCCAAAATTTCACCTTTTTTCATCTTGTCTTTTGGATTTTTATCAAGCCGTTCATTAGCACTATTTACCATAGAATCAACTATACTAAGAGCTAAAGATGTATTTAAATCATCACTTAAAGCGTCTAAAATTTCAGCTTTGAATTTTTCATCTGAAATACCTTTTTTCGCGCCTTGCAAACGTTTTTTAAGACGATAAATTTTATCGAGTCGTTTTTTGCTTGAAAATAAATCATTCACGCTGTAATTAAAATTTGCTCTATAATGAGAACTCATCAAATAAAATCTTAATGCCTCACCAGGCACGATTTTAAGGGCATCTTTTATAAAAAAGCTGTTCCCTAGACTTTTACTCATTTTTTCATTGTTAACTTGCACAAAACCGTTGTGCATCCAGTATTTTGCAAGATTTTTATGCTCGGCGCAACGACATTGCGCGGCTTCATTTTCGTGGTGCGGAAATAAAAGATCCATTCCGCCTGCGTGAATGTCAATTAAATATTTTTGTTTATTATCAGTAAGATATTTTTTTATCATTACGACGCATTCCGTATGCCAACCGGGACGCCCGCAGCCAAATTTCGCTTTATAATATTTTTCGTCAAATTTCCAAAGTGCAAAATCTTTTTCATCTTTTTTTTGCGCGTTCGAAGCAACTCTTGCTATGTTTTCGTCGCTATCTTTTTTACCGCTTAAACTTAAATAATCGCTGTCTTTGCTCGTATCAAAATAAATACCGTCCCCTTGAATCTTATATGCGGCGCCGTTATCCAAAAGTTCTTCCACAAACTCTATAATTTCGTCAATGCACTCTGTAGCGCGCGGCTCGATATCGGCCCTAAGCACATTTAAAGCATTCATATCGTCCAAATACCTTGAAATGTAAAATTCCGTAATCTCTTTAAGGCTTTTACCGCTATCTTCCATCTTTTTTAAAATTTTATCGTCAATATCGGTAAAATTTTTAACAAATTTTACTTTAAAACCGAGCGCTACAAGAGTTCTACGTAGCAAATCAAAGCTAATCGCGCTTTTTGCATGTCCTAAATGCGCATCATCATACACAGTCGGTCCGCAAACGTAAATTCGCACAAAATCATTTTCTAAAGGAATGAATTCAAGCTTTTTTTTAACAACACTATCAAAAATAACCATTTATTAACCTTTTAAATATCCATAAAATCGCGATTTCAACGATACAAATTACAAAAATAAAAGCAATTTTTTTGCGATTTATTATAGCTAAAAAATTTTTAAAACCAAAAAATTTAATATTCATAAAAAATAGGAAAAAACCGCTAATTGAGCTTGCAAGCGCTAATCCTGCCACACCGAAAGGTTTAACTAAAATAGCGCAACAAGCAAAATTTAAAAACAGACTTTGAACTGAAATTTTAGCGGCGATATTTTGTTTCATTTCTGCATATAGCCATAAAGAAAAAAGTTTTGCCAATCCGAACGGAACAAGCCCTATCATATAAGCGCTTAGCACTAATGCACATTCAACCGTATTTTCACGCGTAAACTCGCCTCTTTCGAAAAGAAGCCACGTTATTTCAAAGCTGAGCATAATGCCGCCGATTGTGGAAAACACAAGCAGAGCAAATAGAAAATAAAAGCTTTTACTCATAAAATTCAGCGCCGTTTTTTCATCGTGCGCTTTGATAAATTTACTTATTTTAGGAAAAATCGCAGTCGTTAAAGCAATAGCAAAAAGCGCAAGCGGAAGCTGAAAAATACGGTTTGCATAATATAAATAACTAATTGATCCAAACGCCAAAAAACTTGCAAACCAAGTGTCTATAAAGCCGCTTATTTGAAGCGCGGAAGATCCTATCACGCCATGATAGAAATTTTTGTAAAAACCTTTTGTGTCAGCTTTTTCACCTTTAAAAAGGTGCGAAAATCCTCCAAGCAGAATTTTAAGCATTCCTGTAAATTTTAAAGCGATTATATGTACCAGAAGCTGCAAAAATCCGCCGATTACGACGCCTATGCTTAGATACAGCACGATTTCTTCATCGCTTTTTCCTTTGGCTAAAAAAAGTGCCGTTATCATAGATAAATTTAGCAAAGCCGTTGAAAATGCGGTAGTTGCGAAGTGGCCGCGATATTGCAAAAGTGAAGCAAAAAGCGTAACTGCAAAAATAAAAATAAGATATAAAAAGTTTATTCTTACGTACGGAACCGCCATTTGCACAGATTTAAAGTCAAATCCAAGAGCTAAAAATTTTGTAAAAAATGCGGTAAATAAAAAAACTACAAAAGTTAAAAAAAGTATGAAAATTACAAATTTTATAAGTACTGAAGCGGCAAAAATGCCTTTTTTACGTGCAGCTACAAAACCAGGTAAAAACGCTTGTGTAAAGCTTCCTTCGCCAAAAAGTCTGCGAAAAAGATTTGGCAGTTTAAAAGCTACGAAAAATATATCGCTCCAAATCCCGGCCCCTAAAATTCCGGCTGTCATTAAATCTCTAACGAAGCCTAAAATGCGCGAAGTTAAAATACCGAAACTATTTGTAAAAAATCCTTTAAACACCGATAAACCTTGATTTATAAAAACTTTTTATTGTATAAAATTTCCAGTTAAATATAGTTTAAAAATCGGCGTTATTTTTACAAATAAAAAAAACACAGAATAAATCCATTTTACCGTTTTTAAAAAAAATAAAATTTATATTATAGAGTCGAAATATTATATAAAACAATTTTATGATTTGTTTTTCTATGAGAATAATCGTACAAAAATTTATTAAAAGCTAAACCAAATTTTATTATAATCGGAACTCATCAAAATTTTTTGGAGTTAAAGTGCTGGATTACGAGCATAAAAATGGAATTTTAAATATTTTTTTTAATGGAAATTTTGATTATAAATTAAATCCGAAAATCGCACATAATTTTAAAAATATAGTGAAAAATTCCATAAAAAACAGTGAAAAAATAATATTAAATTTTAAAGACGTAGAAAATTTTGACTATTTTTTTGCCGTTTTTATAAAAAAATCACTTATAAAAGCAAATTATGAAATAATAAATGAAAACGAAAAAATAAAAAAAATCTTTAAAACGCTTGAAAATGCCGATTTTAGCGAAAATATACATAAGAAAAATATAAATTTTATAATAAAAACTTTAAATGAAATTGGTATCGCTACAATAGACGCGAAAAAAAATCTAACTAATTTAACCTCTTTTATGGGTGAATTTTTTATAAAATTTTTCGCACTGACACCAAAAAAAATGCGCCTTAAAGAAATGAGTAATTGCGCAAAAGATGCAGGAATAGATGCTGTTTTTATCGTATCTTTAACGGCATTTTTAGTTGGAATAGTTTTAGCTTACATAGGCTCGGATATGTTGGCGCAATTTGGCGCAAGCATTTATATAATAGACATAATGGGAATGCTTACACTAAGAGAAATTGCACCTCTTATAGCAGCAATCGTAATTGCCGGCCGTTCGGCGTCATCTTTTACAGCTCAAATCGGTGTTATGAAAATTACAGAGGAGATAGATGCGATGAAAACAATGGGCTTTGATCCGTTTTATTTTCTTTGTATGCCGCGCATTTTAGCAATGATTATAATAACGCCTTTTGTGATTTTTCTAGCTGATGCCGTCAGCATTTTTTCTCAGATGATAGTTTGCGATGCTTATTTGGAAATATCTTTTGCCGACTATTTGGAGCGATTTAAAAGCACGATTGAAATCAGACATTTTCTGGTCGGGATTGTAAAAGCGCCGTTTTTCGGCGCGATAATTGCGATTGTAGGTTGTTTGCGCGGATTTGAAGTCAAAAACGACACTCAAAGTATCGGAGAATACACAACAATAAGCGTTGTAAATGCTATATTCTGGGTAATAGCGTTGGATGCATTTTTTGCCGTTATGTTTTCGGAGCTGAAAATATGAATATCATAAACGCGCAAAATCTTACAACAGCTTTTGGCGATTTTATTATGCACGACAATGTAAGTTTCAGCGTGCAAAAAGGCGAAATTTACGGACTTTTGGGCGGAAGCGGAAGCGGCAAAACAACGCTTATGAAAACTATGATTTTTCTTAAAAAACCAAGCAGCGGAACAGTTGAAATTTTCGGAGAAAACATATGGGCTTTAAAAGCCGAAAAAAGACTTGAAATTCAACTGAAATGCGGCGTAATGTTTCAATTCGGAGCACTTTTCAGTTCTATGAATGTTATAGAAAATGTCGGAATTTTACTTAGAGAATATTCAAAATTCAATGAAAACGAGATAAATGATTTATCGCTTTTTTGGCTTGAAAAAGTCGGTCTTAAAATTTCAGATGCACAAAAAATGCCAAGCGAATTAAGCGGCGGTATGAAAAAACGAGTCGCAATGGCAAGAGCGCTTGCTTTAAGTCCGGAAATTTTATTTTTGGACGAACCGAACTCAGGACTTGATCCGCTAAGTGCAAGATCGCTTGACCGCCTTGTTTGCGAACTTAGAGATACTCTTGGAGTTACAATAGTAATGGTTACGCACGATATTGACAGTATTTTTGAAATTTTGGATAGATTTTTGATAATCGATAATCACAAAATAATATATGAAGGTGTTTTAGCAGGCGCCAAAAAGCTTAAAAACAATCCTTTGCGCGAACTTTTTGAAATGAGGTAAAAATGGAAAATAGAAATTCTTACACGATAGTCGGACTTTTTGTTATGCTTATAGGGGCGTTTTTGGGTATTTTTATGTGGTGGATGCTCACTAGAACCGAAGCAAACGAAACATACCGCTCATACTTTATCCATACAAAAGAGCTTCCTGTTGGAATCAAAGAAGGAGCCGATGTAAAATTTATCGGAGTAAATGCAGGAATCGTCAAAAAAATAGATTTTATAGATATGAAAAATGCGATAATAGAAATTGAATTATCTATAAAAGATAAACTTCCGATTTCAAAAGACAGTATAGCAAAAGTCGAATCTCAAGGAATAAGCGGAATTTCATTTATAAATATAACGCAAGGAAGCGGCGAAATTTTTAATGAAAATGAAAAAAAACCGATTATTTCTCTTGATAAGGCTCTTTTAGATAAAATCGGCAAAAAAGCGGAAGTAATAAGCGATCAGGTAAGTGAAACGATTTATAAAATAAATATGCTTTTATCAAATCAAAACATTGATAAAATTAATAAAATTTTAACCAATTTTGAAACTTTCAGCAAAAAACTGAATGATGAAAAATTGACAAAAAATATATATACGGCTATTGACGAGTTTATAAAATTTCAAAAAACAATGGACAATTCTGCAAAAAAATTCAATAATTTTATAGACAATCTAAATAAAACACAAAATAAAATTTCAGCTCGTATAGACAACGGTGATTTTAATATCCGCGAAATTTTAAATCCGACTTTAAGCGATGCACAAACGACTTTGAATGAATTTAATAAAGCTTTGATTGAGTTTGAAAGTGCATTATTCAGACTTGAAGACAATCCGTATGAGTTCTTTTTCAAAGATACAGGAGATACGAAATGAGAAAATTTTTAATTATTTTAGCTATTTTACCGCTGCTTAGCGGCTGCTATTTAAAACAAAAAAGTAAACCTTATACTTATTATGAACTGAAATTTATGCAAAATACATGTATAAATAAAAATGCAAAAACAAAAAATATTTATATAGCAAATATTTTAGCAACAAGTCTTGTCGAAAAAAGAGATATTTTAGTAGTTGATTATCTGCATAAAGCGCGATATCTAAAAGATGCAAAATTTATAACAATGCCAAGCGATATGGTTTATAAAGCCATAAATGACGCTGTTTTCTCAAATTGCGGACTAAATCCGATTTTTGCGCCGCGTGAAAATGATTTACGCCTTAAAGTAAAAATCATAACCATGGGAGTTTATGAAGATGAAGCTGTAGTTACGCTCGGGTATGAAATTTTTAACGCATTTAACGCACGCAAATCTGCTATAATAACAAAAAAAGTTTTTGTGAAAACCCCGCAAAATCAAACTATTTTTAATGCATTGAACGATGCGTTAAATCTTGCAATAAATGAAATTTTAAAGGCAATATAAATGATAGTTGCAGTAGAAGGCATAATAACAAAAAAAGAACCGACTTTTTGCGTATTAAAAACAGTAACCGGAGTTAGCTATGGAATCAGCATTTCGCTTGGATGTTCGGCACGAATAAATAAAGGCGAAAAAATAGAACTTTTAACAGCTCAAATTTTACGCGAAGATGCTGATTTACTTTACGGTTTTCTAGATGAAAAAGAAAAAAGAATGTTTGAAATGCTCATAAAACTTAACGGTATCGGTGCGAATACGGCGATGGCTGTTTGTTCAAGTTTAAGCAGCGATAACTTTTTGAGAGCTATTATAAATGGTGACACCGCAACTCTTACAACGGTTCCTGGAATCGGACCAAAAACGGCTCGTAGAATAATAGCTGAATTAAGCGACGCAAAAATAGAGCTTGCAAATGACGGAGAACAATATAAAATTGAAACTATCAGCGCGCTTGAAAATTTAGGATTTAAAAGAGATAAAATCAATAAAATTTTACTTAATTGCAAAAGTACAAATACAGCCGATTTAATAAAAGAGGCACTTAAAAAATTAGCATAGAAAAGGAGAAAAAATGAAATTTGGAATTATTTTCGGTGGTCAAAGTTATGAACATGAAATCAGTATAGTTTCCGCAATTTCGCTTAAAAAAGTAATAAAAAAAGAATGCGCTTATGTTTTTTGCGATCAGGATCGCAACTTTTATTTGATAGAACCGAAAAATATGATTGCAAACTATTTCAGCAGTGGTGAATATAAAAAAGCAAAAGAGCTTACAATAGCAAGCAATGGATTTTACGTAAACGGAATGTTTTCAAAAACACGCGTAGAAGCTGATGTATTTGTAAATGTAATCCACGGATGCGATGGAGAAGACGGTAAATTAGCCTCACTTCTGGAATTTTTCAATATTCCTTTTATAGGACCAAGACTGGAAGCAAGCGTAATAAGCTATGATAAAGAGCTTACCAAAAACTTAGCTAAAGCCGCCGGTATTAAAACTATAGAATATCAAATTATTAAAAGTTCAACTCTTCCTAGCATTCCATATCCTCTAATCGTAAAACCATCTCACCTAGGAAGCAGTATAGGCATAAAAATAGTTAAAAATCACAATGAATTAAGTTACGCTATCGATACGGCTTTTGAACTTGACAGTAGCGCCATTATAGAACCATATATAGAAGATGTAAAAGAATACAATCTTGCCGGTTGCAAAATAGACGGAGAGATAGAATTTTCTATCATTGAAGAACCGCAAAAAGATAAATTTCTGGATTATTTTCAAAAATATATGGATTTTTCACGCTCAGGAAAACCTCAAGAAGCAAATCTGGGCTTATCCGTAAAAGATAATATGAAAGAGGCGTTTAGACGAGTTTATAACTACGGTGAATTTGACGGCGCGATTATTCGTTGCGACTTTTTTGTTATAAATAATGAAGTTTATCTAAATGAAATCAATCCGAATCCTGGAAGTTTGGCAAACTATTTATTTAATGATTTTAACGATGTACTTAATAGACTGGCTATGAATTTACCGTCAAATAAACACATTCAAGTAGGATATGAATTAATAAATGCTATAGTGAAAAATAAATAAATAAAAAGGCGAATTTAAATGTTCGCCTTTTAAAACTTCTGATTTTTAAATTTTAACCTATTCTAAAATTTCAGCTTCTATCATTTTTACCATCTCTTTGCCGAGATATAAGCTTATCATTTTTTTCTTTCATATCTTTTGTAACTTTGCTATATTCTGCAACTAAACAGACAAACTATCATATTGCGGAAAGAAATTTGATATAAAATCATCATTATCTATAACTTGTAAAATTTCTTCTCTTTTTCATACTTTTTTTACTATCAGAAATTTAAATTACAATTCCTAAAAACGAATACGCCATTTAATTCTTTTTCGCCAAATTTGCATCTCCCCAATGTTTAAATTTTAAAGCTTGAAAAATATTTATCTGCCACACTGCCGATTTTTACTATTTCATCCGTTACTACAAACCTATAAAATTCTATAAATACATATAAAATTATACTAATATAATTTTTGTTGCATTTCTACTTCAACCTTTTTGTTTATTTATAACATAATCTATTATCTTAAGCGCTCGTTATTGTCCTTTTATCTTTTGTTTAGCATCACTTTGAAACAGTTCTATACGTGATAAATTTTGAAGCTTTTTTGTATTTTATGATTACATTTGTTAAATTTTCATTTTATAAATTTTGACTTAAATATTTTAATGTATTTTTAGTATTATTTTCAATTTGTTAATAAAACATAACTAAAATTTTATCTCAGCAAAAAATGTATCGGCAAAAAAGGATAATAAATGACATTTCAAACACTTCAAAAAACTCTTTTAAATTTAAAAGACAGTTCAAATTTAGCTAAATTATTAGACTATAAAAATATGGATAAATTTCATCAAGCCATATATAAAGTCGCAAACGCGAAAAGCTTGGCAAAGTTTTTGCGAGACGGACATTATGACTACATTTATACTTCAAAAGAGCTTGTATTAAAGTTGGCAAGTATTTATAAAATTGACATAAACGCTGAGCTTGAAAACGCACAAAAACTAAATGATGAGCTCCAAAAATATAAAAATAGTTATATTTATATCGATACTGACTTTAAAAGAAAAAATGAGCCTATATTTAAAATCGCTCTTATGCAAGGATATAGGTATGTTTATTTTAATAAAGATGAACTTTGTTTTAAAAGTCTAAAGGAACAACTTGAGTTTATTTCAAAAATCATAAATAATCACTACAAAAATACCAAAACTTTGCCGCTTTTTGGAGAGATTACAGGATATAAATTTCATCATCTTAAAAAAGATTATGATTTTGATGTAAATGCAAAACTTACAGATAAAAAAATTATCCGGAGCACAGCTTGGCTTAAGTTAGCATAGTTTTATAATTTAGTTATAGCAAAGAAAATGTCTTAAAAAACTAAATTTTTTTCTTGTTTTATTTTGTAAAATGTGATTTTAATTTCTGCTGAAAAAATCTTAAGTGCAGCTATAACTTTATGCCACTTGTAGTGTTTTTCTAAAAAAATAATACATTTTTTTATCTAAATCTTGCAGTATCATTTTTTTCATCATCGTTTATTGTTTTTAAACTAATCCGTTATTTTAATTCTTTTATTATATGCTGCATAAATATCAGTTTGAAAATCTAAGTTGTGTTTTTTTTTTGCATTATTCCGTTTTCAGATGATTTTAAGCCGGTTGCATAAAAAACAACTTCGGTTTTTTTGGAAAGCTTTAAAAATTTTATTTTGAACTTCACTTTCATTGTAATTAATTTCAGAAATATATAAAAGTAAAAAATTTAGTCATTATTATATATAAAAAACCATAATCAATATTTTCTTACAAAATCATTTATACCGTCATCTTGCTATAAAAATTTATCTTTTTGTATTTTTATTTTTCATAAAAATGCAGTCTGAAAATTTATATAATCGTAGATTTTTCGGTATTTATTTCACCATAAAACGATATATTGAATTTTATCCCATTCGCTGTTACTTTTTAAAGTTTTTAAAGCAGGTAAAAAATTTTTTCAAAAGATGAAACAACATAAAATTTTATTTTTGATTGAAATTATTGAATTTGTATTTATATCACTTATCTTATTTTTAACTCTCAAAATTTTAGTTCCAAGAGATATTCATAAATTTCAACTTAAATATTTTATAAAATAAAAAAGGCGTGGCAAGTGCCACGCCTACTAAAAAAAGAATGATTCAATTACATCATTCCGCCCATACCGCCACCCATATCAGGCATTTGCGGCATTGCAGGTTTATCTTCTTTGATTTCGCTTACTGTTGCTTCTGTTGTTAAAAGTAAGCTTGCCACGCTTACGGCATTTTGAAGCGCAACACGTTCAACTTTTACAGGATCGATTATTCCTGCTTCAAACATATTTACAAACTCGCCGCATGCAGCATCAAATCCATAAGCTTTTTCTTTATTTATGCTTACTGCATTTGCTATTACGCCTGCGTCAAATCCCGCATTTTCCGCAATTTGGCGAAGCGGTGCAAAAAGTGCTCTTTTTACAATATCAGCGCCGATTTTTTCATCGCCTTTCAGATTTTCTTTTACTGCATTTCCGGCTTTAATTAAAGCTGCTCCGCCACCGATTACAATTCCTTCTTCTACAGCTGCTTTTGTAGCTGAAAGCGCATCATCTACACGATCTTTTTTCTCTTTCATTTCAGTTTCAGTCGCAGCGCCAACTTTTATAACCGCTACACCACCGCTTAATTTTGCAAGTCTTTCTTGAAGTTTTTCTCTATCATAATCACTTGATGTAACTGCAATTTGAGCTTTTATTTGATCTACTCTTGCTTTTATATCGTCTTTTTTACCGGCGCCATTTACGATTGTAGTATTATCTTTATCGATTAATATTCTTTCCGCTTTTCCAAGATCTGCAATACTTGCACTCTCAAGAGTTCTACCAAGCTCTTCGCTTATAACTGTTCCACCTGTCAAAATCGCAATATCTTCAAGCATTGCTTTTCTTCTATCGCCAAATCCTGGAGCTTTAACAGCTGAAATATTTAAAACGCCGCGAAGTTTATTTACAACCAATGTCGCAAGCGCCTCGCCTTCAATATCTTCAGCAATAATTAAAAGCGGTTTGCCTGTTTTTTGAACTTGCTCCAACACAGGAAGTAAATCTTTAAGATTTGTGATTTTCTTATCAAATAGCAAAACAAGCGGACTATTTAATTCAACTTGCATTTTTTCCGCATCAGTGATGAAATATGGGCTTAAATAACCTCTATCAAATTGCATTCCTTCAACTACATTCAATTCATCGTTGATTGATTTTGCCTCTTCGACAGTGATTACACCATCTTTACCTACTTTTTCCATAGCATCTGCGATTAATTTACCGATGCTTTCGTCTGAATTTGCTGAAATAGTTGCGACTTGCGCTATCTCTTTTTTATCTTTTACAGGTTTTGAAATTTTCTTAAGTTCAGCAACAACATCAGCGCAAATTTTATCCATTCCACGTTTTACTTCAATTGGATTTGCACCTGCTGTTATATTTCTAAGACCTTCTTTAAAAATAGCATGCGCTAAAACTGTAGCTGTAGTAGTTCCGTCACCTGCTTGATCGTTTGTTTTGTTTGCTACTTCTTTAACAAGAGCTGCGCCCATATTTTCTATTGTATCTTTTAATTCAACTTCTTTTGCCACACTCACGCCGTCTTTTGTAATTGCCGGAGCGCCAAAACTTTTTTGAATTAAAACATTACGACCTCTTGGTCCCATTGTAACTTTTACTGTATCGTTTAATTTTTTTACGCCATCATAAAGTCTATTTCTAGCGTCATCTGAAAAAATAATATCTTTTGCCATTCTTTTATCCTTTATTTATTTAATAATTCCTAAAACATCTTCCAAGTTTAAAATAAGATATTTTTTATCGCCTAGTGTAAGCTCACTGCCTGAATATTTCGCAAATGCTACTTTATCACCCGCTTTTACACAATCGCACTCTGTTCCTACTTCAACTATTTTACCGGTTGATGGTTTTTCTTTTGAAGCATTATCAGGAATAATAATGCCTGAAGCTGTTTTGTTACTCTCTTCTTCGCGTTCAATCAAAACACGCTTTCCAAGTGGTTGAAATTTCATACTTTCATCCTTTTATTAAAATTTTTTAGCACTCTATTTATTTGAGTGATGAAATTATACGAAAATTTTCATTTTTTGTCAATAGTTTAATTAAAATTTTATCATAAATATTTAGTCTATAACACTCAACTTTTAAAAATTTTAAATTTTTGAAATCATTTATTCAAAATTTACAAAATTTATATAATATGTAATTCTGATTACAAAATTTTTAGAGAGAAAATATGCAAAACACAAAACCGAAAACAAAAAAATCAGTCGATAGACTTTCAAAGATTATTAAAGCGGGTTTGGAAGTTTTCCTGGAAAAAGGCTTTGAAGCAACGAGTCTTAATGAAGTAATAGAAAAAAGCGGCGGTTCTTTATCTACCATATATAATTATTTTGATAATAAAGAAAGTTTCTTTAAAGCCGTTATGGATGAAAACAGCAAGATATTTCGTCGTAAATTTGAAGATAAATTAAAATTAAACGATTCAACCGATATACGTGAATATTTAACAAAATTTGGAGAAATTTATTTAAATATAATGTTTAATCCAAAAATTATAAAATTCTATCGTCTCATGCTTTCGGACATTTTGCGCGACAATATTACGCCGCATGGAAGAATATTTTTGAAAAATGGGCTTATAGGAGTAAATGAAATTTTAGATGACTTTTTTTTAAAAAATATAAATAAATTTAAATGCAAAAATCACCACAAACTTGGCGTTTTTTTCTGCTTTATTCTAAGAGAGCCGTATTTTTGTAACGCTATGTTTTTCGGAGAAAAAATCGATAAAACAAAACAGACGGAGCAAATACAAGAAATAGTTGATTTATTTTTAAATGGGCATTTGAAATAAATTTTTAAAGCGTAAATTTTATTGACAAATTTAACATTTTTTTATAAAATCAAGCGAATTTTTGTAATTAGAATTACAAAATTTTAAAATTAAAAATTATTTTTAGAAAGGTTCTTTATATGAACAAAATATTGAAAATTTCACTTTGCGCCCTAATTTTTGCGCTAATAAGCGGTTGCGGCGACGAAAAACAAACTGCACAACGAGAAAAAAAAGCCGTCCCGGTTGGAATTTTTGTAGCCAAAATGGGTGCAATTCCGATAAATTTTGAATTTCCGGCAAAGATTATCAGCGAACAAAACGTTGATATCATAGCAAAAGTACCTGGAACTCTTTTAAAACAAAATTTTAAAGCCGGAGATTTTGTAAAAGAAGGTGATGAACTTTTTGTGATAGACCCTGAAAAATATCAAGCGGCTTTCGACAGCGCAAATGCAAGATTTAAACAAGCGGAATTTGATTATAAACGTGCTTTAATGCTTCATAAAAGTAATACGATAAGTAAAAAAGAGTATGATTCGGCGATTGCAAATTACGGTATAGCGAAAGCGGATTTGGCAAATGCCAAAATAGATCTTGGATACACAAAAATAATTGCACCTTTTGATGGTGTAACAGGCGATCCTTACAAAGACATCGGTGCTTATATTTCACTTAACGATTCAAAACTTGTAAGACTTACAAAACTGGATCCGATTAATGCTGATTTTGCGATTTCAGAAGTTGATACTTTAAGTATAAATGAAAAATTAAATAGTGGCGAATGGGAACAAAAAGGCGCGCCTATAACACTTAAATTAAATAACAAAGATTATAATGGAACAGTTAGTTTTATAGATAAAGTTATAAATGACGGCACCGGTTCGGTTGATGCTAAAGCCGTATTTGCAAATCCTAATTTTGAAATTTTACCAGGAGCATTTGCAAAAGTTGTAATGAGCGGACTATATCAAAAAAACGGCTTTAAAATTCCACAATATGCAGTACAACAAGATGCTACTACAATGTTTGTATATGTAGTTCAAGACAATAAAGCGACACGTAAAAATATAAAAATACAATCTCAAAATAACGGCTGGTCGGTAATCTACGAAGGACTTGCCGATAATGATAAAATTATAATAGACAACTTTGCTAAACTTGGAGTTGGCGTTCCTGTTAAGATTGTTGAAGGTAATAAATAATGTTTTCAAAATTTTTCATACACAGACCTGTTTTTGCCTGCGTTATTTCTATTATAATAACACTTGCAGGACTTGTAAGTTTACGCGGCTTGCCGATAGAAGAATATCCGAATCTTACTCCTCCTCAAATAAATGTATTCGCTTCGTATCCTGGAGCCGATGCTCAAACTATAGCTGAAACCGTTGCTGCGCCGCTTGAAGATGCACTGAACGGCGTAGAAGATATGATATATATGCAAAGCACTTCAAGTTCGGCAGGAACGATGAGACTTAGTATTTATTTTAAAACTGGCACTTCTCCGCAAATAGCACAAGTAAACGTAAATAACCGCGTAAATCTTGCTAGCAAACTTTTACCTGATAATGTTACAAGGCAAGGAATTAGCGTTTTTGAAAGAAGCGATTCAATACTTGAAGTTATCAGTTTTTATGATCCGAGCGGTCAAATGGATATTATAGATCTCAGTAACTACTTAACTATAAATGTAGTGGACGAAATAAAACGCGTAAACGGTGTAGGTGAGGCTTTTATAGTAGGAGACAAAAAATACTCTATGCGCGTTTGGATAAAACCTGATTTACTAAATAAATATGATATTACAACATCCGATGTAATAAACGCTATAAGCGAACAAAATACACAATACTCAGTAGGTAAAATAGGCGAATTACCTGAAAACAGTAATAGCGCATACGTTTTTTCAATAAGGACGGAAGGAAGACTTGTAAAAGTATCTGATTTTGAAAATATCATAATAAAATCTTTACCGAACGGTTCTGCTCTAAAACTAAAAGATGTGGCTAATGTAGAACTTGGAAGTGAAAATTACATGTCAAATAACTTAATAAACGGACATTATATGATGCCTATGTTAGTATTTATGCAAACGGACGGCAACGCAATTGCTACAGCTGATGCGGTAAATAAACGTATTGAAGAATTATCTAAAAATTTTCCCGGAAATTTAACTTATAATGTAAATTACAACACTACCGATTTCGTAAAAGTCTCAATGAAAGAAATTTTCCAGACTTTTATTGAGGCTTTGGTTTTAGTACTAATCATTATGTATCTTTTTTTAGGAAATTTGCGCTCTACAATAATACCGATGATAGCAATTCCGGTTTCTATCATCGGAACATTTGCAGGAATTTATGCAGTCGGATTTTCGGTGAATTTAATAACACTTTTCGCAATGATATTAGCTATCGGTATAGTTGTCGATGATGCAATTATAGTTGTGGAAAACGTAGAACGGAACTTGGAAGAAAATCCTAATATCAGCGTTATAGAAGCTACAGAAAAGGCAATGGAAGAAATTATGGCGCCTATTATTTCAATAGTTTTAGTTTTGTGTGCCGTTTTCTTGCCTGCAAGTTTTATCGAGGGCTTTGTAGGAATAATACAAAGACAATTTGCGCTAACTCTTGTTATTTCTGTTTGTATCTCAGGTATTGTAGCACTTACTTTAACTCCAGCACTTTGTGCAAAATTTTTAAGACGCGATATGGCCAAAAAACCAAAAATTTCACAATGGTTCAATAAAATTTTTGATATCAGCACAAATATTTATGCAGCAGGTGTGGCAAAAATATTAAAACACATAATTCCTTCTTTAATTGTAGTTGCAATTTTGTGTTTTTGTACTTGGCGACTTTTTACAATGGTGCCGGCAAGCCTTGTACCGGAAGAAGATAAAGGCGTATCAATTGCGGTAAGCCAACTACCGCCCGCTTCTACAATCACAAGAACGGAAAATGTCATAAAAAAACAAAGCGACGAACTTCTGAAAAATCCGCTTATAGATGCGGTTGGCGCTATGATGGGATATGATCTGTTTGCCGGAGGACTTAGAGAAAATGCAACAGTAATATTCTTAAAATTTAAAGATTGGAGTGAAAGAAAAGAAAAAGATCAAAGCAGTTTTGCTATAAATAAAAAATATAATATTTTATTTTCGCAAGATAGAAATTCAACTACATTTGTATTAAATCCACCACCAATAAATGGACTTTCTTTAACAGGCGGTTTCGAGCTTTTCGCTCAAAACACAACTGGAAAAAGTTTCGCCGAAATAGAAAAAGATATGAAAGTAGTAGCTGCCAAAGCAAATGCAAGAGGCGATTTGGTACGCGTGCGAACTACGCTTGATACAAATTTCCCGCAATATAAACTTATAGTAAATACTCAAAAAGCAAAAATGCTTAATGTAAATATTAAAAATTTGTATATGACAATAAATACGATGCTTGGACAATATTATGTAAATGACTTTAACTTTCTTGGAAAAACATTTAAAGTAAACGTAAAAGCTGCAGGTGAATACAGAAATTCAGTTGATGATTTGCGTGCGATTTTTGTAAAAAGCAACGATGGAAAATCGATTCCTGTAAATTCTTTAATAAAACTTGAAAATGCTCTTGGACCTGATACTGTAAATAGATTCAATGGCTTTCCTGCCGCAAAAATTATGGGAGATCCTGCAGAAGGCTATACTTCAGGTCAAGCAATTGATGCAATTGCACAAGTTTTCAAAGAAGAATTTCCTAACGAATACACTCTTGGATGGTCCGGAACTTCTTATCAAGAGGTGCAATCAAGCGGTAAAGGTGCTACAGCATTTATTTTCGGTCTAATTTTCGTTTATTTGATTTTAGCGGCTCAATATGAAAGATGGCTGATGCCGGCTGCCGTTATGACAGCTGTGCCGTTTTCGGTATTCGGTGCAATTTTATTTACATATTTACGTGGACTTACTAATGACATCTATTTCCAAATAGGATTAATCTTACTTATCGGACTTGGAGCAAAAAATGCTATATTAATCGTAGAATTTGCGATGACGGAGCACAAAAAAGGCAAAAATATAATAGAAGCTTCAATAGCGGCTGCAAGACTTCGTTTTCGTCCGATTGTAATGACATCTTTGGCGTTTGCATTCGGCGTTTTACCGATGGTAATAAGCTCAGGAGCCGGTTCTGCATCAAGACACTCTCTTGGAACCGGAGTAATCGGCGGAATGATAGCGGCTTCTACAATCGCTATTTTCTTTGTGCCGTTATTTTTCTATTTGCTTGAAACTTTCAATAATTGGCAAGCAAAACTATCACGCACAAAAGAAATAAAAAGAATAAGAAAAATCAGGAGGGAAGAAAATGCGTAAAATTTTAGCTTTTTGTATTACGGCGATTTTATTCGCAGGATGCAATTTTAAACCTGAAACGCCGCAAATTTCGGCAAATTTTAAAGCTGATTTTAATAGCAGCAATATAAATGATTTTTGGTGGAAAAATTTTAATGATGAAAATTTAAATATGCTTATAGATTCGGCGCTAAAAAATAATTCCGATTTGGCTTTAGCATTAAATAATATCGAATACGCAAGAGTTTCTCTTGGACTTTCAAAATTGGAATTTTTGCCGAATTTTACTCTTAGCGGCTCAGCTGTAAGACAAAACAATTTTCCACAAGCTCCAGATTCAAATCATGCAAATATTTATCAAATAGGAGCAGGACTTAATTACGAGCTTGATTTATGGGGAAAAGTGCGAAACAGCGTAGATGCTGCGGATTCAAATTTTAAAGCTACCATTTATGATTATGACAATGCGCGCCTTAGTATAGCAAGTAGCGTAGCAAATCTGTATTTTAAATTTTTAAGTTTAAAAGAGCAGGAGAAAATTTTAACGCAAACTCTTGCAGCATATGAGCAAATGGCAAATTTCAGAGCAAATCAGTTAAAAGCCGGAGCAATAAACAATATCGTATATTATCAATCAAAAGCTCAAGTCCAAAGCGCTACGGCAAGTCTGATAGCGACCAAAACGCAAATAAATGCTACAAACACTGCACTTTCTATAATGACAGGTAAAAATTATGATGAAATTTTACACAATAACATTAAAGCAAGCCAAACATTCCCTACTTTACCTAAAATTCCGGCAGGAATTCCAAGTGATTTGCTTTTACATCGTGCTGATGTTGCAAGTGCTTTGGGGCGTTTGAAGGCAACAAATTTCTTAGTTGGCGCTCAAAAAGCGAATTATTTTCCAAGTTTTTCTTTAACAGGAGCTTTCGGTTTTGCAAGCACCGAGTTTGATAGACTTTTTGTAAATAATGCAAGTTCGTGGAACATCGGCGGCTCACTTGTAGGACCGCTTTTGGATTTTGGAAGAACAAAAAAACGAATAGATTTGGCAAATCTTGATCAAAATGCAAGTTTTATAAATTACGATAAAACTTTAAAAACAGCATTCGGTGATGTAAGAGATGCACTTGTAAGCGTAAAAAACTCGGATATTAGAACAAAAACTTTAAAAGATCTGCTTGCCACACAACAACAAGTTTATAACGCGGCAAAACTTCGTTATGATAGCGGATACAGCGATCATATAGAGCTTCTTGACAGCGAAAGAAATTTGCTTAGCGCCAAACTCAATCTAAGTATGGCGAATTATGAAAGATATGCAAGCGAAGTTGCTTTATATAAAGCACTTGGCGGCGGTTTTTCTTTAAAAGACAGCAAAACCGTAAATTTAATTAACACGAATAAAACCGTAATGCCTAACGATTCGGCATTTCCAGTCGATAAACGAATTTTTTAAAATTTAAACATTGTAGGGCGTTCGCGCCCTATATAATTAGGCACGTATTATATAAATTTTTAAACTTGCGATTCCATTAAAAACTTTTTAAGAAATTAAGCACATTTTCATCAAATTTTGAAGGCTTTTTATCTTTCATATATACAACATTTATAAACGCACTGAATATCAGTTCATTTATGTTTTCTCCTTTTAAATTTTGTACCTTATAAATATCCTGTCTGATTACAGCGCTTGCTTTTTTTATAGAATCGACACCTGTTTTAATTTCAATCATATCTCCGAAAACAGCTGATTTGATAAATTTAGCCTCTATTTTATTTACTACAAAATAAGCCCTGCTTGAAAAAATATCAATACCTGATTTTATAAAAGCTTCACTTCTTGCCCTTTCACAAAATTTAAAGTAATTTGAATGATATACTATTCCTTGCGCATCGGTATCTTCATAATAAATTCTAAATTTCATAGATATTCCTTAAAAATTTTTTGGATATTATAACAAAAAGGAAAAAATTTAAAACCGAAATATAATTTTTTTTAAAAATACGTACGTGTAACTCTTTTTTTTTGAAAAATAAAGTTAGTTTTAAGGTGAGTTGTTTTTGGAAAGATTTTTATTTTATTTTATTTTTTTAATATTGAGTTAAATTTTAATTTTTTTACTATTGTTTTTGATTTTATTTTAAAATATATCAAACTTAAACGCAGAAAGTTTTTATACGCGGTAATGCTAAATTTTATACTTTTTTAATTAAAAACTCTTGCTTAACAAACTTTCAATGCATTTTTAGCTGCCGTAATGTGTGAAATTTTAAATATCAAAATAGTTTTTTGTATTTATGGTAAAAATTAAATTTTTTAATGCAAAATCTATTTTGTGCTATTTTAAATACATATGAATATTTAAAAAGATTTTTATGTTGATTATAATAAGTTTTTATTAAATTTTATAAATTTTTTATCTTAAATTTTACTATGTAATTTGCAGCTTTTTATATTAATTCAACTTTTTGTAAAAAGTTATATTTTTTTTGCTTAAAGCCGTTTCAATCATAAAGTGACTAAAAAGCTATTTATAAAATTTTTATACGTTCCAGTCTTATTTTTTTTGAATGGTCCGTTTTTGTCATTATGTATTTTTTATCAGAATAAAACATTACGCCTTTTCAGTACTTTATTTTTAACAAATAAATAAAAATTAGAAAATTACACCGAATAAAATAATTTACTATTTATAAAATTTACCGCCAAATGCGGAGTTTGTAATATTTAATTAAATATTACAATGATACAAAATTTCTTTCACATCTTTCAAACTTTTTGCATTTCTATTCACAACTATGGCATCTAAAATTTCTAAATTAATTAAAATTTTTTAATATACATTTTAAAAACTATAATTTTTAATCTCTTTCACTTTTACAGTTTTAACAATCTTAAATTGCACTTCATTTTTAAGTCGTTGCTTTGATTTTTAACTAATCAGCAAATTTCAACTATGATTTATTTTTTTACTTAAAAGCAGTGAACTAAAATTATCTATTGAGGATTTAAAAAATATAAAAAGGTAGTTTCCGCATATATTTGCGGAAATTGTATTAAATTACTTTCGTAGTTCTTTAATTTTTGCAGCTTTACCGCGACGATCACGTAGATAGAATAATTTTGAGCGTCTAACATTGCCTTTTCTTAAAACCTCAATATTTTCCAAACTTTCACTATAAATTGGGAAAATTCTCTCTACACCAATGCCATTTGCACCGATTTTTCTAACGATAAAAGTTTCACCAACGCCGCTACCGCGTCTTGCAATACAAATTCCTTCAAAATTTTGAATTCTGGTTTTTTCACCTTCTTTTATACGAATAGCAAGTTTTAAAGTATCGCCGGCACGAAAATCAGGGACATTTTTATTTGAAATTTGAGCATTTTCAAAAGCTTCTATATATTTATTTCTCATTTTTTTCCTTTTTTGGCGATGACTTTACGGAACATATCTGGGCGGAAGAATCTTGTTTTCGAGTTCGCCATTTGATTTTTTAAAACTTGTATTTTATTATGATTTCCCTTTAAAAACTCTGAATTTATTGATAAATTTTCAAAAATATCAGGTTTAGTAAATTCAGGTGCTTCCAAAAGTAAATTTTCAAAACTTTCCTCGTCAAGTGATTTTTCATTTCCAAGCACGCCTTTTATATTGCGTGCTATTGCATCCGTAAAGCACATAGCTGCAAGTTCGCCGCCTGTTAAAATAAAATCTCCCAAGCAAAAAACTTCATTTACATATTTTTCCACAATGCGCTCGTCAATACCTTCATATCTTCCACAGATAAAACATAAATTTTTATATTTAGAAAGCCTTTTTGCGTCATTTTGCGTAAATTTTTTAGCAGCAGGTGTCGGGAAAATAAATCTTACTTCATTAAAATTTTCCAGCACGGCTTTTATTGTTTCAGCTAAAGGTTCAGTATTTATTAAAAGTCCTGCACCTCCGCCTATCATATAGCTATCTACTTTTTTATATTTATTTGCTGTAAAATCGCGCGGATTAAAAAAATATATTTTTATCTTTTCGTTTTTTAATGCACGACCTAAAATTGAATCATCAAAGTATGGACGAATTAAATTTTCAAAAAGTGTAATAAATATAAAATTCACGAATTTTGCAAAATTTCAAAACCGAAACGACTGAAAATTTTGCCCTCTTCAATAGAAATTTTATCTATAAAATGATCGGTATATGGCAAATAAAATATTTTAGGAAAACCTTTTTTAATTAATTTTTCATCGGTCGCAATCTCAAATACAAAATTTCCGGCCTCAAAAATATCAGCTACTTTGCCTAATTTTTCTTCATTTTCAAATACTTCCAACCCTAAAATTTCAAAATAGAAAAATTCATCTTTTCCAAGTTTACAGGTTTTTTTAGTAATTTCTTTGCTTTGATATAAAATTTTATTTGTCAATTTAGCGGCGCATTCAATATTTTCATAGTTTTTAAATACGGCAACGAAATTTGTTTTATTAAAACTTAAAATTTCTAAAATTTCCCCATCCGTTAAATAAAATTTTGCACCTTTTTTGAATTGTGAAGGAAAATCACTTCTATTATGAAGCTTTATTGCACCTTTTAGGCCAATCGTTTTACCTAAAAGTGCAACCTCAAGCATATCGTCTTTAAGCATCAGCTGCTTTAACTGTAATTTTGTAAGTAACCGGATCTTTGGCTTTATATCCGATTATCACAGTTTTGATTGCATTTATCATTCTGCCGTTTTTACCTATCAGTTTGCCGGTATCAAATTTATCCGCAAAAATCACAATTTCCGTATGATCGCTATTTTTAATAAGTTCTGTTCGCACTTTTTCAGGATGATCTGCAATCAGCATTGCATATTGTTTTAAAAAATCTTCAACCATAACTATTTACTTGTAATTTTTGCTACTCTATCGCTTACTTTTGCTCCGACTTTTTTCCAATATGCAAGACGGTCAGCATCAAATTTAAGTTCTTCTTCCATTCTTGGATTATAATATCCGATGGTTTCTATAAATCCACTATCTCGTCTTTTTCTGCTGTCTGTAACGACAATGCGATAAAATGGACTTTTTTTACGTCCTATTCTTGTTAGTCTAACGACTGTTGCCATATTTTTCTCCTTAAAATTTTTGGTTTTAAAATACTCACCATAATGAGCATTTTAAAACTCCCTATCTTGGGAAGTTTTGTTTATGAAGCATTGCTGAGAGATTTTGCATTCCGCCTTTTCCACTAAATCTTTTTGCAATTTTGCTTGCATTTAAAAATTGCTTCAAAAATTTATTAACCTCAACTTGCGAAAGTCCGGCGCCACTTGCAATTCTTCTTTTTCTAGCATTATTTAAAAGGTTCGGATCTTCACGCTCATCCGGAGTCATAGAATTTATCATTGCTTTTATGTGAATTATTTCTTTTGAATTTTCAAGATCCATATCTTTTATTTGATTAGCGATTCCATTCATTCCAGGAATCATGCCGATAAGATTTTTCATGTTGCCAAGTTTTTTAACACTTTCAAGTTGATTTATAAAATCATTAAAATTAAAATTTCCTTTGCGAATTTTTTTACCGATTTTTTTTACATCTTTTTCATCAAAAACAGCACTGGTTTTTTCGACTAAAGTAGCCAAATCGCCTTCGCCCATTATTCGGCTGACTATACGCTCAGGTATAAAACCTTCAAAATCTGCAATCTTTTCACCGGTACCGATAAATCTAAGCGGAATATTTAATTGTTTAGCTATACCGAGAGCCACTCCGCCTTTTGTATCAGCATCAAATTTTGATAAGATTACGCCTGAAATTCCAAGCTTTTCGTTAAAATTTGCAGCACTTCTGACACCATCCTGTCCGCTCATAGCATCAGCTACATAAAAAATTTCATCAGGATTGCTGATTTTTTTAATTTCTTTCAGCTCATCCATAAGCTCTTCGTCAATAGCAAGCCTTCCAGCAGTATCTATTAAAAGCACATCATAAAGACCTTTTTTCGCTTTTAAGATAGCTTCTTTTGCTACTTTTTTAGGATTTTTTTCATTTTCTATATAAAAAAGTTCAATTTCATTTGCTTCACAAAGTTGACGAAGTTGCTCTACAGCAGCTAATCTTTGTAAATCACAAGCTGCTATTAATACCTTTTTTTTGCGAAGTTTTAAATAATTTGCAAGTTTAACTGTAGTTGTAGTCTTTCCGCTACCTTGAAGTCCAGCCATAAGTACTACTGTAGGATTTTGAGATGCAAACACAAAACCTTGATTCCCAGGAGCTGTAAGGACTGTGGTGAGATTATTTTTTATTGAATCCAAAAATTGTTTTTGACCAACCACGCCGGATTTCATATCGTTTTCTACTAATGTTAAAAAATCTTTTGTTACTTTATGATGTACATCCGCTTTTAAAAGTGCTTTTTTAAGAGTATTGAGTGCATTTTTTAAAGCTTTTTCGTCATCAATCATACGAAGTTTATTTACAGCAGCTCTAAAAGATTCGCTAATAGTTTCAAACAATTTTTGTCCTTATAAATTTTAGTAAATGGCAATTTTAGCTAAATTTTCTTAAAAATAGATTTAAATTTTGTAAAATTTTATTACTTGCATTTTGCTTTAGCAAAATTATTATTTTTAATAGTATTTTTTTTAAAATCAATATTTTCTAATTAAAAAATTTAAATTATCTTTTAAATAAACAACCGCGAATGAATTAATCGCGGCTGTAAATTTTAAAAAAGTCCGAATTTACCATCTTTACGTTTATAAATTACGCGCATTTTCGCATCGATATCATTAAAAACTAAAAATTGATCACTACTTGATTTAAGTTTTTCAAGCGCTTCATCTATTTCAAGCGGTTTATAAAGTTCCAATTCGGTCGGAATAATTTCATCGACCTCAATAGATTCAACCGCTTCATTATTTTTTAAAATTTCATCAAGTGCATTTTGTTTTTTATCATCTTTGTTTTTGTGAGTTGTATTTTTATCATGTGTTCGGCGCAAAATTTTGCTTGCACGATTAGTTATACTGTCAATAGCAGCGTAAAGATCTTTATCTTTGTGTCTAATTACAATTGTATCTTTTTTAGCAAGATTTATTAGAAAATCAACAATAAAACCTTTTTTGCCATTTCGTTCATCAGCTGAAATAACACAACGACCTGAAATTATATCAAGTCCGTATTTATTTAAATTTTCAAATGCACTTTCTACATAGTTTTTGATACTATCTGTTAGTTCAAATTGTTTTCCTGTTATGCTTAAATTCATTGTTTCTCCTTTATCATGGGATTTGTAATGTTCTACGAGAAAATTTTATAGGTGCGGAACCTATATTTCCTACAGAAGCTACATGAACATCTATTATGGAAGCGAATTTATCATTATCTGTTAATGTGGTATGACTGATAACATTTTTATCGCAAGGCAATGCACTGTTTAAATAATAAATTTGCACTTTTACATTAAATATAGGACTTTTACTTGGGTAATTTAAATTAATTTCTTTTACGCTGTCAGGGCAACCTTTATTATAATCGTTTTGTTGAATGTTCATTATAGCATACTCTGTAGCACTTCTTGCTAAAAGTTCCGCTTGTTGATTCAACAAAATATTAGGTGCTTCTCTAGCGCTCATAGTCGCAATAGAAAGCGAAGTCAAAGCTATTGTTGAAATCAATATTATAAAAAATATTGCCGCTATTAAACTAAATCCTTTTTTCATCATTCCACCACCTGTGATTTGCATACTATAAAATCAAGTTTTTCAGCATCAAAATTTCTATTATTATCTCTCATACAAAGTTTGACTGCAACCGAATTGTTGTCATATGTAAATCTAAACATAGTAACATTTTTGGCAAGTATTACACTGTTACCTTTTATATAATTCTCATTTTCCCAAGGTTGAAAATTATAGTACAACAATAAATTATAAGTATTGCTTTTTATCTTCTTGCCTCCATCTACACTGACACTGACATTTGCAGCATTATTATCTAGAACAGGTACAATGGCATAAGCGGTATGAACTAAAAAGTATCTATTTTTGTTTCTAGATGCTAATCCGCTAATTTGCATTGTGTCATTACCTGTAATGCTTACTGTTCCTATATTTGTATGATTATATGTTTTATGATCATATCCGAAAGAGTTTGCATCTACTTCAGCATCATTAAAAATAATTCCAAAACTCTTAGTGCCGGCATTAAGTGAATTTAATATACTCTCTGCATTTTTTAAACTGCTGCCCGGACTTTGTATCACAAAATCACCTGACGGCACAATCATTTTTATATCGAAGCCGCTCCATCCTAATAAACCTTTATTAGCAGAACCGATATATTGAGTTTCCGTGCTTTTGCCTATCCATTCAAGCACATCGTGTTCTTCCTGTACTTGATCTAAATAAACAAAATCTCCGTCAGGGTGTTCTCCATTATCTGTCGCTCTACCTATAACAGTTTTTTTTACTCTATCTCTAAGAAGAGATGTAATGATATTGAGCGTTCTTTCAGTTTCGCCTTCCAAATCGCTTGTAGCTCTATTATTTGTGTATGAATTATAAATCTTTACATATAAATCAGCTCCAAACATAGAAATGATAGATAACAAAACTATAACAAAAATAAGTTCTATAAGTGTAAAAGCTTTTTTCATTATTCGCACCGCCTATTTATCAGTAAAACCGATATTAAAAGCATAATATCTTATTTTTACATAGTTGTTAGGATCGTTTTGATCCACAGCCGTAACGGTTATTTTTTTAATATTTGTGCTATCTCCTACACAATTTTCATCAAAAGGATTTGCTACGTAGCAAATTTGAGAATAAACTCTGGTATGCAATATAAAATCTCCTCTTGATGTGTTGTCTGTTACAGTATTGTCAAATTCCCAATACAACTTATCAAAATCATTCATATTGGTTATTGTGTTATTATTATATTTTTCAAACTTCACATTTTTTTTAACCGGATCAAATTCTACTATACCATCCAACTTACTTGCATTATTGTCTACAGGTGCTGCGACATTGTGTCTTATAGAATAATTAACACTTCCTATACTTTTATTTGTTACTTCGCATATGTCTGCTGAAGTATCCCATGGAAATTTAACAATCTGTGACATTACAGTTTTAGCATTTAGCGCAAGCTCCTGCTTTAAAGCAAAAGTATTAAGTTCTGCCGTTTGAGCAATCATATTCGGTATCGCCATTGTAGCAATCGCTAAAATAACAATGGTTAAAATAAGCTCAATCATCGTAAAAGCTTTTCTCATTACCGTTTCCTTAGTTTTAAAATTTTATCTAAACTTTTTAGATAACTTTGCTATTATACTATTTTTTAACTGAAATTTAAAATTTTGTGCTATTTTTAGAACAGCTTGCTTCAACAGCGTCCATAAAAGCAGCTCTTACTTTAAATTTTTCAAGCTCGAAAATCCCTTTAATCGTAGTTCCGCAAGGAGAACAAACCTGCTCTTTTAAGAGTGCCGGATGAAAATTTTCCAAAAGTTTTGCCGAACTTTCAAAAACTTTATTTACCAAATTTTGAGAAATTTCTTTTTTAAGTCCTTCTTTTACGCCGCCATTAGCAAGAGCTTCCGCTACAAGCGCCAAATATGCAGGAACGCAACCTGAAAGCACGCCTGCCGCGTTTAAATCATTTTCATTTTCAAGCCTGACGCAACCGCCGAAACTTCCTAAAATTTCATCAATTCGCAAATCATTGGAATCTGAAAAATAAGGTGTTGTTGAAGAGCCGTATTTAGCAGCGATATTCGGCATACAAACAACACTTATATCAGATTTTAAAATTTTTAAATCATTTAAAGTTATTCCAGCCATTACGCTTATTAAAATTTCAGCTTTTCCGCTTAAAATTTTACTCATTTGACTAAGAGCATAAGGCTTAAAAGCTAAAATTATAATTTTGCCGCTTATATCATATTTTTCTCCGTAAATTTCGCATTTAAAACCGGCTTTGCGTAAAGATGAAAGTTTTTCTGAATTTCTGCCGACAATTATTATTTCATATTTATTTTTCATTCCATATGCCATAGCGCTCGCCATTGCGCCGTTTCCAAGTATATAAATTTTCATAAATCCCCCAAAATTTTTAGAATATTTTAGCGATTTCATAATAAAATAACAAATTTTGTAGTTGTTTATTAAATTAAATATTATAAAATCAAAGATTAAAAAATTAAAAACAAGGAAAAATTATGAAAAAATTTCTTATTTTTGCAGTTTTTATTGCCATTATAAGCGGATGCAGCGCAAAAAAAGGCGATGAAATTTACAATCTTGCTCCACAAGCATGGTTTAATCTGATTATAAAAGATATAAAAGATTCAAATCTGAAAGCCGCCGATGAGCATTATGTTTCATTTTCAAGCGAACATATCGGCTCTCCTTTACTTGAAAGTATGACTTTAATACTGGCTCAAGCTCACACGATGGAAGAAGATTATACGCTAGCAAATACCTATCTTGACGAATATATAAGAAGATACGGCACGGATGATAAAATTCAATATGCTAAATTTCTAAAAATAAAGTCGAATTTCGACTCATTCAACAAACCGAACAGAAATCAAAAATTGGTTCAAATCTCAATAGTGGAAATTCAAAATTTTTTAATGCAATATCCTGATACAAAATACAAACCGCTTTTGGAAACTATGCTTATAAAATTTCGTTTAGCTGAGAATGAGTTAAATAAAAGTATTAAAAATTTATATGAAAAAACAGGAAGAGATGAATCAGCTCAAATTTACAAAGAAAGAATCGGAACTTCACCGGTAGCCGGAACCGATACAATAAAGCCGGAATCTCCATGGTACCGCGTGATTTTTGAATAAGGACATTAAATGAGCGAAGTACACGAAAAGTTACCTATTATTGTATTTGACGATGAAATTTTATATCCGTTTATGATTATTCCGCTTTTTTTGGAAGACGAAAGTAACATAAAATCGGCGAATTTAGCCGCACAAAACAATTCAATGGTTTTACTTACGGTAAATAAACCGGATTTCAGCGGTAGCAGAAATTTCGACAGCTTTTATGATATCGGCATAATCGGAAATATAATGAGAAAAGTTTCCATGCCTGATGGTAAAATCAAAATTTTATTTCAAGGCTTGGCAAAAGCTCGTATTACAAAAAGAATTTCAAACGAACCGCTTTTAGCCGACATTGAAATTTTTGAAGAAGAAATTCCTGCTCCAAAACGTATAGAAGCGCTAAGCAGTGTATTAAAAGAAAAAATAAAAATTCTCGCAAACAGCTCAAATATTTTTTCTTCCGATGCATTAAAAGCAATTGAAGAAAACGACGATTTAAGCAGAGTAAGCGATTTTATATTAAGCACGATAAAAATAAAAAAAGAGCTTGCTTTTAAGTTTTTCACTGAAAAAAATTTAGAAAAAAAAGTTTTGAATTTAATCGATCTGATTAACGGTGAAATAGAAATAAATCGCCTTGAAAAAGATATAAAAAGTAAAGTTCACAGCAAAATAGATAAAAACAATAAAGAATATTTTTTAAAAGAGCAGTTAAAAGAAATCCAACGAGAGCTTGGTAATGAAAACGACCGTGAAAACGAAATCAAAGAATATCGTGAAAAATTTGAAAAGAAAAAGCAATTTTTAAGTGAAGACGGTAAAAAAGAGATTAAAAAACAAATTGATAAATTTTCAAGACTTCATCCTGATTCCGCCGATGCAAGCGTAGTGCAAAGCTACTTGGATTGGGTTTTGGAAATTCCGTTTGAAATCGTTTCAAAAGAAAAATTATCTATCAAACAGGTAAGTCATCAGTTAAACAAGGATCATTACGCACTAACAAAGCCAAAAGAGCGAATAGAAGAGTATTTTGCCATAAGAGAGCTGCTTGAAAAACGAGACATAAACGACAAAAAAAACAACGGCGCAATTTTATGTTTTTATGGACCTCCAGGAGTCGGTAAAACAAGTCTTGCAAATTCTATCGCCACAGCGCTAAAACGCAAACTTGTCCGCATTGCTCTTGGAGGACTTGAAGATGTTAATGAATTAAGAGGCCATAGAAGAACATATGTAGGAGCAATGCCTGGAAGAGTGGTTCAAGGACTTATAAATGCAAAACAGATGAATCCGGTTATCGTTTTTGATGAGATTGATAAAATTGCAAACTCTTATAAAGGCGATCCTACGGCTGTTCTACTTGAAATTTTAGATCCTGAGCAAAATCACGCTTTCAGAGATTATTACGTAAATTTTGATATCGATCTTAGTGAAGTAATTTTTATAGCAACAGCAAACGATATTTCACAAATTCCGGCGCCGTTGCGTGATAGAATGGAATTTATAGCATTAAATTCTTATACACCGCAAGAGAAATTTCAAATCGCTAAAAATTATCTTTTGCCTCAAGAACTTGAAAAACACGGCTTAAAAAATACTGAAATTTCAATAACTAAAACGGCTTTAAAAAAGCTCATTGAAGAATATACAAGAGAAAGCGGAGTAAGAAATTTAAGACGTCTGATTGCTTCAATTTTTAGAAAAAGCGCAATTAAAATTTTAAAAAATGAAACACAAAAAGTAAATATTACACTTAAAAATTTGGACGAATTCGTAGAAAAAAAAGTCTATGAAATAGATGAAGTTGAAAAAAAAGATCAAATAGGAATAGTAAACGGGCTGGCTTGGACAAGCGTTGGCGGCGATGTATTAAAGATAGAATGCATAAAAATAAAAGGTAAAGGAAATTTAAAGCTCACCGGCCAACTTGGCGATGTGATGAAAGAAAGTGTAGTAATCGCATTTAGTGTAATTAAAACCTTAATAGACGACAAAAAAATAAAAATACCCGCTGAAATTTGTCAAAAAGATGAAAAAGGTGAATATTTACAAGTTTATAATTGCTACGATTTGCATTTGCATGTCCCTGAAGGTGCGGTTCCAAAAGACGGTCCAAGTGCCGGAATAACAATGAGCGTGGCAATAGCTTCTATTTTAAGCGAGAAAAAAGTTCGCGCTGACATTGCAATGACAGGCGAAATCACATTAAGCGGTAAAGTTCTTGCAATCGGCGGTTTAAAAGAAAAACTTATCGCTGCGCATCGTGCAAAAATAAAAGAAGTGCTGATTCCGCGTAAAAATTTCGAACAGGATTTGACGGATTTGCCTGATGAAGTAAAAAAAGATATCACTCTTACCGCTGTAGATACAATAGATGATGTCCTTAAAAAGGCGCTTTTGTAAGCCGAAATTTCGGCTTACAATTTTCTTATAAATTTTAAAATTTAAAATAATTTTTATTTTAATAAAATTCGCTGCAAATCTTTAATCATATTTTTATAACTTGAAATTTTAAAAAAATTTTTAATTTTGCGATTAAAAAATTCATCTTTGTAATGTTTTAGCCATAAAGTATTTTTATCTTACGAGCCAAAAACGATTATCCGAGTTAGTAAATTTTTAAAATAAATTTTATTGAAATTTTAAAATATCCGTCCATTTTAAATTCCAAAATAAAAATAATTTTATTTTTTTTACACACAATTTATTTTTAAATTTTATAAAATTTCAAAGAAATACATTTACGCCTGTATAAATAAAAATTATAAAAACAGCAATTTGAACTTAGTAAAAAAGTTTGATTAAAAATCTTAGTGAAATTTTAAAATTTGCACTGAATGCAAGAAATGATGCTAATAACGCTCTAGGATTTGCCGTTTATTAAAAAATTTTTTAATAGATTTATTTCCTGATAAATTAAGTAAAGAGTATAATCTTAAAATATAGATAACAAATATTCTGCTAAAAACCGAATCTTTTAATTATATAAGCAAATATAAAATCGCCTGCTGCAACGGATAAAAATTTAAAATGCATTTTGTGTGAATTTACTTGCATTTTTTCTGCAAGCCCTCCATTGCCAATTGCTATAACTGATTGTTTTACCTGATAAGCCTTATCTTCACTTAAAAATTCAGTAATTCTATTTTTTTGGTAATCGTGTAAAATTTAATTACTTAGCCTTTTGATACTCTTTTTCAAGCGCTTTATAAATCTCTTTTTCACTCAAAATTCCTGCGTGCAAAATTTCGCTCATAACCACATTGTCTTCTTTTTCATTCCAAAATTTTTTATATTTTCCGCTTTTATAGCCATGGTCTTGACGAAATTTGTTTAGCACATTTTTGCCGATATATTTTTTATACAAAATATCTAGATTTACACCGCATTTAAGCGAAAGTCTAAAGTAATTCGTTAAAAGTTCGTGAATTTCAATCATAAAACCGCTTGTTTGATGTATCAAAATTTCAGCATCATTTATAATTTCATAAATGCTGTATTCATTTATATCATATGCCTCACCGCAAAAATCACCAAATCCGCTGATTGCGCTGATTTCAGTCGTCATTTTTGAAATATCTTTTTCAAATTTTTGATCTTCTAAAACCATACTCATCACAAAATGCCAAATATCGACAATTTCTATAGTTACATTTTCTGTATTTGTAGGTTCGGCTATATTTTTCCAGTGTTTCCACGCAAAGCTATCAATCAGTTCGGCACATTCCATATAAACACAACGTTTCCAGCTTATAATTTTGCCTTCTTTTGTATAACCATTTTCCCAGCCTATACCGTTTGTTTCGTCATTTAATCTCTTTTGCATTTCAAGCATTGTGTGAAGTTTATCTAAATTTTGCATTTATTTCCTTTTTTTGGCAGGATTATAACAAAAAATAGTAAAATATGAAATGGAAAATTTTGATAAATTCTTAAAAAAAATGAAGCTTCTTAGCATTTCGGTATGTGAAAATAATACACCTTACGCATTTAGTGCATTTTATGCTTACGATGAAAAAAGCAGATTTTTTGCTATTGCAAGTGACAGCAAAACGCGTCATATTCAAATTTCAATAAAAAATCCTAAAGTAAGCGGAACGGTAGCTCTTGATACAAGAATTATAGGAAAAATAAAAGGTGTGCAATTTAATGGAATTTTAAGTCCGGCGGATGAAACAGCGAAAAAAATTTACTTTAAAAAATTCCCGTTTGCATTGGCAATGAAACCGGAAATTTTCAAAATTCATATCGTTTGGCTGAAATTTACGGATAATTCCATTGGTTTTGGAAGAAAATTTTTATGGCAAAGATAAAAACTGAAATTTTAAAAATTTTCAAGCTTTATTTCATCGTTTTTAATTATGCAAATGCCTTTATTTAAAACATTTTGCGCAATTTCTTTTGCTTCGCTTAAACTGTGCATTTTATAGCTTCCGCATTGAAATTTATTAAGTTCAGGTATATCGTCCTGTGATGTAACTTTTAAAACATCTTTCATAGAATTTTCAAATGCTTTTATAACTTCCGTTTCGCTAGGTCTTCCGATTAAACTCATATAAAATCCTGTACGGCAACCCATAGGCGAAATATCGATTATTTCGACATCTTTGCTGTTTAAATGTTCGCGCATAAAACCTGCAAAAAGATGTTCTAACGTGTGTGTGCCTTTTTCGCTCATAATTTCGTGATTTGGGCGGCAAAATCTTAAATCAAAAACACTTATATTATCACCTTTTGGAGTTTGCATAACTTTTGCAAGACGAACCCCTGGAGCTTTCATCTTTGTATGATCTACTTTAAAACTATCTAAAAGAGGCATTTTTTATCCTTTCATTTTTAATGTATTTTACAAAATTTTAGTAAATTTATAAATTTCATAGTATTTATTTATTTTTAATAATATTTAGGTTATTATTTTCATAATATTTTTTTTGGAGAAATGTTATGAAATTTAAATTTTTCTTAGCGTGTGTATGTTCTTTAGTTTTTGCAAGTGCCTTAAATGCGCATTTTCAAATGGTTTTACCAAGCAGTTCAAGTGTAAGCGATGAAGCAAATGCAAACTTGAAAATAACATATAAATTTAATCATCCTTTTGAACAAAATTTAATGAGTATGAGCGATGGTGCAAAATTCGGCGTATTTTTTGACGGCAAAAAAAGTGACATAAAAGCCGATAAAAAAAGTGAAAATAATTTTACTTTTTATGAAGCAAATTATATTATAAACGAACCTGGCGTATATCAATTTTTTGTTGAGCCTGCACCTTATTTTGAACCTGCGGAAAATACTTTTATAAAACATATCACAAAAACAGTTGTAAATGCGTTCGGCGGTGGCGAAGGCTGGAATAAACCAATCGGCTTAAAAGCTGAAATTGTGCCGCTAACTCGCCCATACGGACTTTATAAAGGCAATAATTTCAGCGCGAAAGTTCTTTATAAAGGAAAACCTGCTAAAAATATTCCGGTAGAAGTCGAATACTATAACAAAAACGGCTTAAAAGCTCCTACTGACGACCACGTAACGCAAGAAGTTATGACAAATGAAAACGGTGAGTTCAGTTTTACAATGCCGCTTACAGGCTGGTGGGGTTTTGCCGCACTTATTGAAGACGATGAAACAATCAAAAAAGACGGAAAAGATTATCCTATCGAACTTGGCGGAGTTATTTGGATAGAAACGAAAGATTATATAAAATAAAATTTAGTGAAAATTTCTAAATTTTATTTTTGAAATTTCACCGCCATTATTTAAAATGGCGGTTTTTCTTAAAACTTGAAACTTGTTAATATTCATTAAAAACTCTTGATAAACAAAATATTTTGTCATGGTTTTAAAAAATATAAATTATTTAATAATCACTCTATAAAGCAAATTAAAAATTTAGTTTGTTTTATAGAGGAATTTTTCCTCGCACAACTACTCCAAAGCGCGGAGGCATAATATCCGCGCTATTTAAATTATGTATAACGAGACATTCAAACGAAATTGCAGTGAATTTTGCTACAATGCCGAAGTTAAAAAAGAAAGGACATAAATGCATATCAGTGAAGGCGTTTTAAGACCTGAAATTATTATCCCGGCTTGGGCTGTAACAGGTGTGGCGGTGAGCGTTTTATTATACAAATTAAAATCAGACGAAATTTCAAAAGTAGCGGCATTTTCAGCGATTTTTTTCGTAGCTAGTTTCATACATTTTCCACTTTTCGGCGTAACGTCGGTGCATCTGATTTTAAGCGGACTTATAGGAATTATGCTGGGGACAAATGCCTTTTTGGCGATATTTGTAGGACTATTTTTTCAAGGGCTTGTTTTTGGATTCGGCGGACTTAGTTCACTTGGCGTAAATACACTTATAATGGGATTTCCGGCAATTTTTATGAAGTTTATAGCTTTTAAAATTTCGCCACCGAAAGTAGGCTTTTTCTTAGCCGGATTTTTAGCTATTTTGATATCGGCATTTTTACTTGCTCTTACACTTTTTTTAAACGGAGAAGAACTTAAAGCGCTTGCATTTGCCGTATTTGCGATGAATATTCCATTAGCAGTAATTGAAGGATTTATCACACTTTTTGCAGTCAGTTTTATACTAAAAATAAAACCCGGAGTTTTAAAATGAGATTTTTTATAATTTTAGCCCTATTTTGCGGAATTTTAAATGCACACGGACTTTATATTTTTGCCAAACAAAACGGTGATGAAGTATTTGTAAAAAGCTATTTTTCAGCTAAATCACCTTGCCGAAATTGCGATGTAAAAATAGCCGGAAAAGATTATAAATTGGATGAAAAAGGCGAAATCAGCATTAAAATTCCAAGCGAGAATTTTGAAATAGTTGTAAATGGTGGAACCGGTCATCAAAAAAAGATAGAATTTAACGCTAAAAATTTTAACGCCCAAAATGCAAACGAGCAAAATACTACAAAAGAAAACAAACAGGATCTTGAAAAAGATTTTGAAAACTCGATTGATTTTAAGATGGAATTTTTAAAATTCGTCGCATCTATTTTATCGATTTTGCTAATTTTCGGCGTAATATATTTTGTCAAAAAAAAGAGATGATAAGCCCAAAATTAGCTTTTATCGCAACGATTTTTTACTCATTTTTCATAGCGCTTCAAAGCGAAATTTACGCCACGTTCTTTGCGCCTGTGATTTTTGTTTCTTTGATAAATTATAAACTGATTGCAAAAATTGCCGTTAAAATTTTATTTTTAAATATCTTTATAGCGTTAATAGCACTTAGTTTTTGGTATTTCGGACAAACAAAAATGGCGATTTTGGTTGCGCTTAGGGCAAATTTAATTATATTTTTTACTCTTTTACTGTTTTATAAATTTAATATTTTTGAAATTTGTTCCGGTATCGCGGAGATAAAATTTTGCGCTAAATTCGCATTTTTACTATTTTTCAGTGTAAAATTTATAGACGCTTTAAAAAAAGAATTCAAAAGAATTTTAAAAACTCTTAAAGCACGCTCATTTATCGCTAAAACCGATATTTTCTCACTTAAAACTTATGCAAATATCGTTGGAATTTTATTTATTTGCGCTATAAACCGCAGCGAAAATTTACAAAAAGCGCTGATTGTGCGAAATTTTAACGGAAATTTCAAAATCATTGGCAGCGCGCAAAAAATAAATTTTGCTGAAATTTTGCTTTTAATCACTATAATTTGTGTGTTTATAAAGAAAGGTCAAATTTTATGAGTTGTTCTGTGAGTCTTAAAAACGTAACTGCAAAAATAGGTGAACGGACATTGTTTGAAAATTTAAATTTAAGTATAGGACATAAAGAAAAAATCGCAATTATCGGCGCAAACGGCGTAGGAAAAACTACTTTACTGGAAATCATAGCAGGACTTAACGCGAATTTTGACGGCGATATCGAGCTTTTTCACGAAAATGTAAATGATCCTAAAATTTACAGCAAATACAGGCGCTTAGTCGGCTTTTTATTTCAAAACAGCGACGAGCAATTTATCTGCCCTAACGTATTTGATGATATTGCGTTCGGTCTGCTTGCAAGCGGCGTAAGTCAAAGCGAGGCAAAAAAGCGTGCAGAATTTATGCTGAATGAACTTGAAATTTCGCATTTAAAGGATAAAATCGTATATAATTTAAGCGGCGGCGAAAAAAAGCTGGTTGCGCTTGCAGGAGTTTTGGTAATGGAGCCGAAAATTTTGCTGTTTGATGAACCTACCGGCGGACTTGATGAAAATATGCAAAAAAGGCTCACAAAAATTTTACAAAAACTTGAAAAAAGTATAATCATAGTTTCGCATGACCGCGCATTTTTGGAGTGCGTAGTTACTAAATTCTACACACTTACACCAAACGGTCTTATATCTTAAATTTTAAAATCAACATAGAATTTTAATAAAAGTAAAAACAAAAAACTGTATAATACCTGCATTTCATTTTAAGGAGAAAAAGTATGAAAAAAATTTCAGCAATTATTGCCAGTTTGCTTATAGCAAGCACTTCTCTTGTAGCAAAAGAGTTTATTTCTATCGGCACAGGCGGTATGACAGGAACTTATTATCCGGTTGGTGGTGCAATTTGTCGTTTGGTAAATAAAAACGCAAACATGAAATGCTCGGTTCAATCGACAGGAGCTAGCGTATATAACGTAAATAACGTCTTAAAAGGCGAACTTAATTTCGGCTTCGTACAAAGCGACGTAGTATATGATAAATACAACGGAACAGGAAAATTTGAAGGCGCCGGAGATAAAGATTTACGCGCCGTTATTTCAATTTACCCTGAAATGCTTGCTTTTGTAGTTTCAAAAGAAAGCGGCATAAAATCTTACAATGACTTAAGCGGCAAAAAAATCAATGTCGGAAATCCAGGAAGTGGAAATGAAGTCACAGGTTTAATAGTTTTCGACGCTTATAAATTTAATGTTGAAAATTTGGCTCATAGAGGTGTATTAACCGCTCAAGAGTGTCCAATGGCTTTAAAAGATAAAAAAATTGACGGATATTTTTATGTTGTAGGTCATCCAACAGCAAATATTACAGATGCTTCAAATTCGATACCGATTGATTTAATAGGAATTGAAGACGCGCAAATTAACGAACTTTTAAAGAAATATCCTTATTTTTCAAAAGGCGTAATACCTGCAAATCTTTACAAAGGCGTAGATCACGATACTCAAACAATCGGTGTAAAAGCTGTTTTAGTAGCAACAAAAAATCAAAGCGACAGTTCAGTTAGAGCCGTAGTTAAGGCTATTTTAGATAATTTTGACGAATACAAAAAACTTCATCCGGCATTAAAATTAGTTACAAAAGAATCTCTTGTAGAAGGACTTTCAGCGCCACTTCATCCGGCTGCCGAAGCTGTTTTTAAAGAAGAAGGAATTTTAAAATAGGCTAATTATATGGAAAAAGCAAAAAAAGACGAGCAAGTTTTAGAAGTAAAAAGTCGTGAATTTGATTCACCAATTCTATTTTGGATAACGACTATCGTTTGTTTTTCATGGGCGGTTTTTCAGCTTTATATAGCTTATTTCCCTTTAAATACAACAATAGCACGTTCAATTCATTTAGCTTTTGCACTCGGAATTATTTTTTTACTTTTTCCGCTTAAAATTCACAAAAGCGCCAATTCGTTTATTCCATGGTATGATTGGATACTGGTTATTATAGGAGTTTTGGCTACGCTTTATCCTTTTATAGAATTTTATGATCTGGCAAATAGACCTGGAGACTATCTTGTTAGAGATATAGTAGTATCGTTAATTGCGATTTTTATTCTTTTTGAAGCCGGTAGAAGAATGATGGGGCCTGCACTTGGAATAATCGCATTTATATTTTTATTATATTGCTATTTTGGACAATATATGCCTGATATTATTGCTCACCAAGGAGCAAGTTTAAGCAAACTGGCAGGTCATATGTTTCTTACAACAGAGGGTATTTTCGGCGTCCCTTTAGGTGTTAGTGTAAGTTTTATATATTTATTCGTACTTTTCGGTTCACTTTTGGAAAGAGCCGGAGCAGGACAATACTTTATAAATGTTGCTTTTTCGCTTTTAGGAAGATTTCGCGGCGGTCCGGCAAAAGCTTCCGTAATCGCTAGCGGATTAACAGGAATGGTAAGCGGAAGTTCTACTGCAAACGTGGTAACTGTAGGAACTTTTACGATTCCGCTTATGAAAAAAGCAGGACTTACCAGCGTAAAAGCCGGCGCTGTGGAAGTTGCAGCAGGAGTAAATGGACAACTTATGCCGCCAATTATGGGAGCGGCAGCTTTTATAATCGCCGAATTTTTAGGAATGAGTTACACAAATATAATGATAGCAGCGGTTATTCCTGCTTTTGCGTGTTATGCAAGTCTATTTTTTATTGTACATTTAGAAAGTTGTAAATTAGGCTTAAAAAGCAGTCCTAAAAGTGAAATTTCAAAATTTAAAATTATTTTGAGCGGAATTCATTACATAATACCGATTCTGGTTTTGCTTTATATATTGTTAATCGCTAAAGAATCACCGATTTCTGCAGCATTTTATGCTATTAACACTATTTTTATAATTATGATAATTCAAGATCCGTTAAAAAAATTCATCATTCACGAAAAAATTACAAAAGCCGATTTTTTGCGAGGTTTTAGCGATATTTTTTGGGCTATGGTAGCAGCTTCTAAAAATATGGTCACAGTAGCTGTTGCAACAGCACTTGCAGGACTTATAATAGGTTCAATTTCATTAACAGGAATTGGTCAAGTTCTAGCCGATGTAGTAGAAAAGCTTGCAGGAAACAACATTTTATTGATTTTAGTTTTAACAGCTGTAATGAGCCTGATTTTAGGAATGGGGCTTCCAACAACAGCAAATTATATAGTAGTTTCAAGTTTGGTGGCACCGGTTATTTTAATGCTTGCAGGCAAAAATGATTTTATAATTCCTGCAATTGCCGTGCATTTATTTGTATTTTATTTTGGAATTTTAGCCGATGACACGCCGCCTGTTGGAATTGCGGCATACGCAGCAGCCGGAATTGCAAAAGCAAATCCTGTTACGGTCGGACTTCAAGGATTTTTTTATGATTTACGAACTACGATTTTACCATTTGCATTTTTCTTCAACAACAAATTGCTTTTAATCGAATCAGTAGGCAATCCGTATGATCCTTTGACAATCGTTTGGATAAGCGATCCTTTAACTATTTTACTTATTTTTTCAATGGCATTGATTGGAATTTTTGCATTTTCAAGCGCGCTGCAAGGTTGGCTTGTAACACGTTGCAATGTAATTGAACGTATTTTAATGCTTATAATCACACCTCTTTGCTTAGTTCCAAATATATGTGTAAAATATTTTGATTTTATAAACGATGAATGCACATCATACATTATAGGAACGACAATTTTTGCAATAATCTTTGCAAAACAATGGATAATCAGTTCAAAAAATCCGTCACTTAGAAGCGGAACACCAAAAGCGATATAAAATTTTATACCCCGAATTTCTTTAAATTTTAGAATAAGAAATTTTGGGTATAATCAAAAAATTTTATATTTTAAAGGCTTGAAAAATGAATCTTGGAGATATTTTTTCAAAAATTACTCGCAAACAAAGTACGCCGGAGGAAGCACCGTCGCATTGGATAAAATGTCCTAAATGCGGCTCTTTGATGTATCATAAGGAAGTGGAAAGCAACAACCGCGTATGCCCGAAATGCGGACATCATATGCGTTTATCAGCAAAAGAGAGAATAAATTTATTAGCAGATACCGAAACTTTTGAAGAATTTGATAAAAATTTATCGCCGCTTGACCCGATAAAATTTGTCGATAAAAAATCATATAAAAAAAGAGTCAGTGAAAGCAGTGAAAAAACAGGCGGTAATAGCGCTGTCATTAGTGGTGAGTGCGAAATAAACGGTATAAAAGTTCAACTTTGTGTTTTTGATTTCGCTTTTATGGGCGGAAGCATGGGCTCTGTTGAAGGTGAAAAAATCGTGCGCTCAGCCAAAAGAGCATTGGAAAAAAATCAACCTCTTATAATAATAAGCGCAAGTGGAGGTGCCAGAATGCAAGAAAGCACTTTTTCACTTATGCAGATGAGTAAAACATCAGCTGCAATTAAAATTTTAAGTGAAGCAAAAATTCCTTTTATTTCAGTTTTAAGCGATCCTACAATGGGTGGAGTAAGCGCTTCTTTTGCATGGCTTGGAGATCTTATTATAGCAGAACCGGGAGCTCTTATAGGATTTGCAGGACAAAGAGTTATAAAACAAACAATAGGCGCAGATTTACCTGAAAACTTTCAAACAAGCGAGTTTTTACTTGAACACGGTTTAATTGATGCAATTGTGGAACGAAATGAAATGAAAAAATATATCAGCGATATGATTACATTTTTCACTCACAACAATCAAATAGAAGTTGCCGAAATAGACGATGAGCAAAATACAAATGAGTGAAATTTTCGTAAATTCGATACAAAAAAATAAAAATGATTTCGCAATGCAGATAGCGGAATACATAAAAATGTCACAAAAATTTGCAGCCCTGAAAGATAATGTATTTTTTAATCAAAAAATTGCAAAGGCTCAAAGTATCGGCAAAGACGAAGCATTAAAATCATACGATGAAGTTTATTTCGCTCATAAAAAAGGCTATTTAATTGCACTTGATGAGCGAGGCGAAATGATTGATAGTTTGCAATTTGCTGAAATTTTATCAAAAAACAGTCAAATTTCATTTTTTATCGGCGGCGCATACGGTTTAAGTGAAAATTTTAAGCAAAAAATGGATAAAATAATAAGTTTAACAAAGCTGACTTTGGCTCATAAAATTGCCAAACTTATGCTTTTTGAACAAATTTTTAGAGGACTTTGCATAAACGCGGGCCATCCATATCATAAATAAAGGATAATAGTGAAAAAGACGGAATTAAAATTTTTTCGAAAGCTTCTTGAAGAAAGAAAAGAACAAATAAAGAAAAATATAAACGATTCGGTAAATGAGGTTGCTGAATTACGTTCTAATAATGCTGCCGATGAATTTGATGTAGCAAGTATGAATACAGATTCAAATTTGGAATATTCGCTAAGCTCAAAGCAACGTTATGAATTGGAAAAAATTGAACTTGCCCTAAAAAAAATAGAAAACGGCACTTACGGAATTTGCGAAATGTGCGAAGATGAAATCAGCATAGATCGTCTAAAAGCAAAACCGCAAGCAAGATATTGTATAACATGCAGAGAGATCATAGAAAAACAAAAAAAATAAAGGAGCAAAAATGAAAATCAAACAGTTTTTTATATATTCGCTTATTTATATAGGTGTAGTCGCAGTCGCTGCTTTTACACAAGAAAGCGGCAGCTATACATTAAATATTTTCGGATTTGAGTTAAATTTGCCGATTGCACTCTGGTTTGCTCTAGCGGTTGGTATTTATGCAATATTAGCGATTCTACATTTGATTTTCAATTCTATTTCATACTATAGCGCAAGAAGAGCCATAAACAAAGATATGAAAACTTATGAAGCACTCAGCAAAGAAGTTTTGCTAGGACTTGAAACAAATAAAGAGTTTAAAACCGATTATTTCAAAGACGCCTGCGAAATTACACAAACACTAAGCCCATGGAATTTCGGAGCAATAAATATCAGTAATGAAAATTTAAAAAATATTGTGGAAGATATAAAAAAAATCAATTCCGGCGAAGTAATTGAGCTTAAAAAATACAAACTTCCACGCACGAACAAACTTTATATCAAAAATGAGTTAAATAAGCTTAAAGCGGACCCACTTTATGCGCGTGAAATTTTAAAACAAAAAGAACCGATAGAGATTTTAAATGACGAAGCATATAAAACTCTACTTGAAAGCGACACATTTTTGGAAATAAAAAAACACGGCGTGCCTGAAAAAATAGATCAAATAAACATAATCTTAAACAGATTTGTAAATAGTAAAATTGAAATTTCAAAAGATGACCTATTTGAACTTATGAATAATAAGAATTTTACCGAAGACAACTTTTTGGATTTAGCTAAAAAATTGGAAAAATCTTTTGAACCGAATGTTTATAAAGCAATCTTTGAACGTCTTAAAAACGAAAATTCAAATGCAAATGAAGCTTATCTTTATGTTCTTTACGAAATCGGAATGTTAGATGAATTAAGAGAACAAATAAACTCAAGCGATAGCGGTGAGCACGAAAAATTCGAGCTTTTACTATTTTTGCGCGACAACGGCAAAAAAGTCCCGGCTTCGCTAGTAATATAAATCAAAAAAGGGCTTTTAAGCCCTTAAATTTTATGTTTTCCTTTAAAAATCATCCGCTTTTTTTAGCTCCGCTTGCCGGTTTTTCCGATCTTCCGCTCAGATCAGTTGTCAAACGCTTTGGTTGCGATGCTACCGTTAGCGAAATGATAAGTGCGAACGCTCTTGTTTTTTGCTCTGAAAAATCTTTAAAAATGATAAAAAAAAGCGAAAATGAAACACCATATTTTGTGCAAATCGCAGGAAGCGATCCGAAAATCATAAAACAAGCAGTTGAAATTTTAAATAAAATTGACGGAATTGACGGAATTGATCTAAATTGCGGCTGTCCCGTACCAAAAGTAGTGCGACAAAATGCCGGTTCAGCGCTTTTACAAAATTTGGATCTGCTTTCAAAACTAATAGAAATCATCAAAAAAACAAGCAACAAAAAATATACAAGCGCAAAAGTAAGGCTTGGCTTTGATACAAAAAATCCGGTCAACATTGCGCTTGCCGTTCAAAATGCAGGAGCCGATTTTATAGCAATGCACGCTAGAACAAGAGCCGGAGGATATTCGGCAAAACCTGATTATGAAGCAATCGCTGCTGCAAAAAGCGCAGTAAAAATTCCGCTTATAGCAAACGGCAACATAAACTCACAAAATGCAAATCAAATTTTAAACCTGACAAAAGCGGACGCTCTTATGATAGGAAGGGCTACAATCGGCAATCCTTGGGTATTTTATGAAATAAAAAATCAAAAAACAGTTGCGGTTGATGAAAAAATAAAAAAAGAGATAATTTTAGCTCATTTCGATGAGATGATAAAATTTTACGGCGATCACGGAGCGGTGATATTTCGCAAACATCTGCACGAATATTCAAAAGGCTATGCGGACGCTACGAATTTTCGATGCGAAATAAACACAATAACAAACGCTGAAAAAATGCGCGATAAAATCAAACAATTTTTTGAAATTTCCTGATTTTAATTATATATAAATTTCATTAAAAAATTAAAAGAATTTTTAAACTATTTCAAGCAATTAAATTTAATCAAATAAACTTGTATAAAAAGTAATTTTAAATTGAATTTTCTATTTTGCATAAAAATATTTTTCAATTTAAATTCAAATTTCAAACATCGGCAAAAAAGCATTTTTATAAATTTTTATTATTTCAAAAACAGCCGATAAAAATTTAAAACTATAGCCTTTAGGGCTTTTTAAATTATTAAAAATAATTTTTGCTTATTTTATACTTGTCTGAAAATCAAAAACACAATAAATAAAACTTATCTAAAAATTTCCGCTTTAATAATAAATCACCTGATAAAAACTTTGATATCTTGATAAATTTATATTAATTATTTTTCTCATTTGTAATTTTTAAAATTTCAGCGCGCAGTTAAATTTTTAATAATTTAAAATGTTAAAATTTCACCAGATAATGCAAATATAAAACAGATAACACATCATAAAAGACAGACCAAAACGAACGTAAAGCGGAATTTCCATACCATTATCCAAAATTCTTTTTGTTTCATCGTCAAGATCGTTATTTTCGATTTTTTTTATAAACACAATCTTGCTTATCACATCTAAAAAATAAAAAATCAGCAAAATAAAAAGCGTTCCGATTTGTAAATAAAATACGCAAAAAGTAAGAAAAATAAAGCTGAACTGCATAGCAAAAAACAGCACACTGTTTTGTTTGAATTTTTGAACATATCCGTCAAGCATTTCGCTAACATTATTTTTGTGATTAAAATAAATATCTAAAATTTCGCAACAAGCAAAAATAAGTGTTAAATTTAAAGCATTCATTCCGCGATTTTAGCAAAATTTCTTAAAAATTAGGTTTACAAAATTTAGTTTTCACGTAAAATCAATATTTATAAAAAACAAATTTTAAGCCAAAATCGGCTAAAATTCCAGCTTAAAATTTTATTAAAATGGCAAAAAAATGAATGAAAAATTTAGCAAAATAGGTTTTATTTTAGCAGTGGCAGGCGGCGCCGTAGGTCTTGGTAATGCTTTTAAATTTCCTACTCTTGTAGGAAGCAGTGGCGGAAGCGCTTTTGTATTTTTATATTTAATTCTTACGCTTACTATCGGTTTTAGCGTATTTTTAGCAGAAATGGCGATGGGAAGATTAAGCGGCAAGGATCCCGTGAATGCTTATAAAATTCTTGCGCCGAAAAATGGCGATAAATGGAAATTCGCAGGATTTTTTATGATTGCAGGAATTTTTGTTTTGGCGTTTTATTTGATAATTTTGGGTTGGGTTATAAGATATATCGCCGTTTCATTTGCAAGTTTGCCTAGCACGACAGCTTTAGCCGGAGAAAATTTTGAAAATTTCATTACAAACTCATTTAAAGCAAATCTGTTTTTTTATTTAATTGCATTTTTATCTACATTTGCAGTCGTTGCGCGTGGTATAAAAAGCGGAATTGAAAAACTGAATATTTATATGATGCCGCTACTTTTCATACTTTTACTTATTATGTTGATTTATTCCTGCTTTATGGACGGTTTTAGCAAAGCTGCAGTTTTTTTATTTACGCCTGATTTTTCAAAGATTGATTTCAGTGTAGTTTTAAATGCGCTTGGACTTGCATTTTTTACTCTTTGCATAGGAATCGGCTGTATTACGACATACGCGGCAAATCTTGGCGAAAGCGCAAATATCGTAAAAAGTTCAATAAGCATTGTTTTTATAAATATTTTAATCGGTCTTATGGTAGGACTTGTTGTTTTCACATTTGTTTTTGAATTTGACGCGAATCCGGGCGAACAAGGTGTAGGACTCGTTTTTGTAAGTTTAACCAGCCTTTTTGCAAAACTTGGATTTATCGGCAACGTTCTAGCGGTTTTATTTTTTATTTCGCTGTTTTTTGCAGGCATTACATCGGCAATTTCGATGATTGAGCCTTTTGTATTTTATCTTATAAACTCTTATAAAATTTCGCGCCTAAAAGCCGTCATAATTTCGGCAATAGGCGTATTTGTATTAAGTTTGAGTGCGCTTTTATCCATACAAAAAGACGCCGGAGCCACATTCACATTTTTTGGCAAAAGTTTTTTTGATATTTTAGATTTTGTAAGTCAAAATTTGATGCTTCCGCTTGGAGCGATGATGACAACTATATTTGTAGGATTTATAATGCGAAAAACAGATTTAAAAAGACTTTACACGACTGAAATGGGCGAAAAAGGCTTTACAATTTGGATAAATTTTTTAAGATTTGTCGTGCCTATTTGTATAATTATTATTTTTATAAATCAAATTTGGGGCTAATTTAAAATTTTACGCGAAACGAAGTTTTCTGATTTTTACTTTCACATGAAATTTTAAATCCAAGCTCATCGCAGTATTTTTTAACTAAACTTAGCCCTATTCCAAAACCGCCTTTTTCAGCATTAAAACGTGTAAATTTTTCAAAAATTTTTGATTTTTGTTCTTTTGAAATTTCATTTCCGAAATTTGAAATTTCAAAATAATTTTTACATAAAATTACAGAAATTTCAGTTCTTTCGGCGCAGTATTTTATAGCATTCGATAAAATATTATCAAAAATATTTTTAAACTTAAACTCGTCCGTTTTTAACCAAACTTCACTTAAATCAGTATTCAAGCTAAGATTTTTTTCACCGAGCATTATACTGAAATATTTTATTCGCTCATTTAAAATTTCTTTAACATTAATATTTTCCAAAGTATTTTGTGTTGTTTTTAAATTTAAATTTACTAAATTTTCATAAAGATTTGAAAGTGTTTTGGCGGCTATTTTGATATTTGACAAATATTTTTCAGGATAATTTTCAAACATCTCAATACTCATTAAAATCACGCTAAGCGGAGTATTTATCTCGTGCGTTGTGTCTTTTATAAAAGAATTTAATGAATTTATTTTTTCTATCAAAGGTCTAAAAGAAAGTTTAATGATAAAATATGAAACAATTAAAAAAAACAAAATGCTGCATAAAAAAATAGTTACGATTTTACTTATAATTTCCAATTTCTCTTCACTGTATTCATTGCTTCTAAGAAGCACAATATAATTATTTTTCATCTTATTGAAATGTAAATTTTCATATAAAAAAATTTCACCGTCATTTATAAAAAACTGTTCGTTGTTTGGCATAAAATATTTAGCATGCTTGTGCTTTTTAAATTTTAAACTGTTTAAATCAAAATCAAAATCTTTTTTTATGAAATTTCGGTTTGTTATATCAAAAATTAAAATTTTCGCATCATCAATTTTTTTAAAACTTAGGGTTGAAATTTCGTCAGATTTTGCCAAAACAGCTATTTGACCCATTATTGAAGTTAATTCTTTGCTGATATGAATTTTAAGTTTTTCATTTGAAGTTTTATAATAAAAATAACAAAAAAATGAAAGTAAAATAATACTCGTAAGCATATAAAGAGCAAAGATTGGAAGTCCATATTTTTTAAACGACATAGCTGTAACCGACCTTTGATATAGATACAATGTGTTTTCCGAAAATTTTTCGCAAATTTCTGATATAAACACGAAGACTTAATTCGCTTGGCATTTCATCAATATCCCAAACTGCGCTATAAATTTCTTCTCTACTTACACTTTTATTTTTTTTCTGTAAAAGAAGAGTCAAAAGAGTCATTTCCTTCTTTGATAAATTTACAGGCTCACCGTTTTTAAACAATCTTTTTTCATAAATATCAAAAGCAAGTCCATCGCACAGTTTTTCAATATGTGAGTTTTTGTGTGCAAAATTTCGTCTCAAAAGATTGTTTATGCGGAGTAAAAGTTCAGCCAATTCAAAAGGCTTTTTAAGATAATCGTCGCATCCTGATAAAAAACCCTTATTTAAATCATTTATATCGTTTAATGAAGTTGTAAAAATACAAGGCGTATTTTTCCCGCTTTTACGAAGCTCGTCCAAAAGTTTAAAACCGTTTCCGCCGATTATTTTGACATCAAATATCCATAAGTCAAAATTTTGTTCATAAGCCAAATCAAGCGCTTCATTATAGCTTTTAGTACTTTTTACTTCAAAATGATTTGCGACTAAAAAATCGCAAATCATCTCATTTAGCATATTTTCATCTTCTAAAACAAGAATTCTGTTCAAATTTTAACCTTACTTGAATTTTGGCATCTTCCTACAATCATTTGCACGCGCACAATTGTTCATCATATCATTCATCATATCAAAATTACATCCGCAATTTTTATTGTTTTTCATATTTTTTGAAAAGCCCATATTTTCAAAAAATTCGGCTTTTTCACCTGAGCTGAGTTTTTCTATTTTATCGCTCATCGCTTTATGAACTTCGCCTTTAAATTTAAAGCGCTCTTCTGGTGTTTTTGAACTCATCTGTTCACACATTGCGCTACGCATTTTGAAAATAATTTTATTTTGTTCGCCAACTCGTTTGCGAAGCTCGAACATTGCATCGGCAAAAACTACAGGATCTTTTGTGTTTAAAGATTTTATAAGTTCATCACTGCTTTTTCCGCTGAAATCCGCAGCACAAAGCGAAGTCGCCAAAGCACATACTAAAATTAAAAAAGATTTTCTCATTTTTACTCCTTGTTTTTAAGTTTTATACATTTTATGAAAAATATGTGAAAAAAATGTTAATAAATTTTATCGTTCAAAAACAAGTGAATTAAACTGTTCTATAAAACTTAATGGATTTACGCTAATTCCGTTTATTGCTATACCAAAATGTAAATGAGGGCCTGTAACACGCCCGCTTTGCCCGCTAAGCCCGATGATTTGACCGCGATTTACACGCTCGTTTGGTTGCACTGAAATTTTACTTAGATGATAATATTGTGAAAAAATTCCACCACCATGATCTATGACTACAGAATTTCCTGCGTAATATCGATCTTTTGCAATTCGCACTATTCCGTCATTTGAAGCAATTATTTCGGTTCCTATAACGGCTCTGTAATCGATTCCTGAATGATAGCTTTTCAAATTTCCATTGAATGTGCGGGCATTTCCGAAATTCGATGTTATGTATGAACTTAAAGGAATAATAAACGGCGCATTAAAAAAATATTTTTTTTCAGTTACAGCATAAATTTTATTTGCTTCGTCAAGTTCTTTTTTTATGCGAATAAGTGCGCTTTTTGGCGGATTTACCTTTTTTGGCTCAACTTTTAATTCTTCGCTTTTATAGTTTCCTTTTATAAGTTTTAAAATTTCAGTTTCAGTTTTTCCGTTAACAAAGCTTTTAGCAACCATATCATTTTTTTGACGATAGTTAGCAGCCAAAATGGCTATATTTTGATTCTTATCGTTAGGATCGGCAATCCAAAAAATTCTTTTTTTATCTAAATAAAGTTCGCCGGTAATTTCTTTTGGAGCTTTTAAAATAAGCACGTCTCCGTTTTTTATTTCCAAAGAAAACAAATTCGTTACAAAAATAATTAAAATCAGTAATTTATTCACATTTTCCCCAAATTTTTTAAAATTTTGTTGATTTTTTATTTAAAAATCTATAATTTATTGCTATAATAGCGAAATTTCAATTTTATAAGGATAAAAAATGAAAAAATTATTTTTCACTGCTGTTTTGCTTCTTTTCGGTATAAATGTAGCAAATGCCGATGTAGCAGCAAATCAAGAACTTTATGCTGCATCAAATGTAATCAGTTCATTTGCACATGACAACAATTTCTCAATTCCTGCAGATAAAGTATTAAATGCTAAAGCGGTTGCAATTTTAACGGATGTAAAAAGAAGTGCAGCTGTAGTTTCAACTCAATACGGAGATGGAGTTTTCAGTGTAAAAGATGAAAACGGAAACTGGTCTGCACCTCTTTTTATAAAATACCGCGGCTTTGGAGTTGGAGTTCAGGCAGGATATGAAACAAGTGATATTGTAATGTTGTTTCAAACAACAAAATCTTATCAAGATATATTTAACGGTACCGACACACTTGAACTTAATGTAGCAGGAAGCGTTGTAGAAGGTAAAAGAGGAGGAGCGGCTACAGATTTACCTGATATTTCAGCCTGGATTGTAAGTCCTGGAGAAGTAACAGGAGTTTATCTTGGTGTATCTCTTGATATAGGAAGAATTACAATTGATGATCAGCTTACAAATGATTTTTATGATAGAATTTATGATTATGAAGATATCTTAAATGATTCTCCAAGAGACAACAAATACTCTAAAATTTTCAAATCTACTCTTAAAAAATATTTGAATGACAACAGATATTACGGAAAAATTCAAAATAAACCTGCAGGCTGGCCGAAAACTGTCCCTGTTGTAAATAAATAAAATTATATTACAAATCAAGCCAAGAAGTTTGGTCTTGGCTTGAATACTGCAAGTAAAAATTTTAATATCTTACATATTAAAAGAACTTTATACTTTATGAAATTTCAATTATTAATTTTTCACTGAAATTTTTAAATTTTAAAGCTTCCGTTTCATTTAAAAATGCTGAAATTTCAGCTCCTTTTTCATTAAATTTTTTTAAAATTTCAATATTTCGCATTTTAAAAAAATATTCAATTTTTGAAATTTCACTAAACGGCGCAAAAAATTTCAATTCTTTTTTTATTTCAAATTTTTTAAGAATTGCGGATTTTATAGCAAGATTTGCACTGCTTGAATATGCTCTGACAATTCCGCCTATTCCAAGTTTAATTCCACCGAAATATCTAATTACAAAAATAGCCGTATTGATAAGCTCGCTTCCTCTTAAAGCATTTAAGCAGGGTATTCCGGCACTATTTTTGGGCTCAAAGTCATCATTTTGATTTTCAACGATTTGATTGAATTCGTTTAAATATCTATACGCCCAAACAATGTGAGTTGCTTTGATGTGAGCTTTTTGCAGATTTTTTAACTCTGCTTTAAAATCATCAAACGGGCAAATAACGGCAATAAATTTTGATTTTTTAATCTCATTAATGACACTGAATTTTTCACAAACTATCTTCAAATTTTGCCCTTTTTACTTGATTTTATCAAAAAATGGATATAATTTCAAAATTTAAATCAAGGATTAGAAATGATACAAACTTGCTTATTTCCAGCCGCAGGTTATGGCACAAGATTTTTACCTGCAACTAAATCTTTACCTAAAGAAATGTTGCCGATTCTTACAAAACCGTTAATTCACTACGGTGTTGATGAAGCGATGGAAGCAGGAATGAGTAATATGGCATTTGTTACAGGGCGTGGAAAGCGCGCATTGGAAGACTATTTTGATAAAAGTTATGAACTTGAAGATCAAATTTCAGGCTCAAACAAAGAGAAATTATTATCAGAAATTAGAGATCTGATGAAAAAATGTACATTTTCTTTTACTCGTCAGGAGAGTATGAAAGGGCTTGGAAATGCTATTTATACTGGTAGAATTTTAACACGCGACGAAGCTTTCGGTGTGATTTTAGCGGATGATTTATGTGTAAATGAAAACGGCGAAGGGATACTTGCTCAAATGGTAAAAATTTACGAAAAATATCGCTGTTCCATAGTAGCGGTAATGGAAGTGCCGAAAGAAAAAATTTCAAGTTACGGTGTAGTAAATGGAAAATTTATCGAAGATAATGTGATGATGATAAATCAAATGGTGGAAAAACCAAATCCTGCAGATGCACCGTCAAATCTTGCAATAATAGGCAGATATATTTTAACTCCTGATATTTTTGAAATTTTAGAGCAAACAAAGCCTGGAAAAAATGGTGAAATACAAATCACTGACGCGCTTATGACACAAGCAAAAAACGGAATTGTAATAGCATATAAATTTCAAGGTCGAAGATTTGATTGCGGAAGTTTAGATGGTTTTGTAGAAGCTACAAACTATTTTTATGAGAAAATTCATGCTAAAAAATGAGCTATATTTTCCAAAAACCGATATAAATACGATTCATTCTTATGCATCGCGTATGATGAGCGAGTTTGAAAGTGGCGAAATAGGATATTATCATCTACCTTTGGAAGTTGAAATTTTAAGCGAAATAAAAGAATTTTTAAATAATAAAATATATGATGATGTCGTATTGATAGGAATTGGCGGAAGTTCCGTCGGAGTTAAAGCGGTAGTCGGCGCTCTTTTAAATACAGAGCAAAAAGCCGAGCTTCACATCCTTGATAATGTTGATAATTTTTCATTTTTAAGCGTTGTTAAAAAATTAAATTTTGAGCGCACGCTTTTTATAATTTCGTCAAAATCAGGCACGACAATAGAAACAATTTCTTTGTTTAAACTTATTTTAAAATATTTTAACGTGCTGAATTTAGACAAGAATTTTGTTTTTATAACAGATCCCGGATCTGTGCTTGAAAATTTTGCCGTTCAAAATAAAGCAAAATTTTTTAATATTCCAAAAAATGTCGGTGGACGCTTTAGTGTATTAAGTGCGATAGGATTAATGCCGTTTTGCGCGCTTGGGCTTGATTGCGAAGCGCTTTTAAAAGGCGCAAAAGCTGCGAAAGTACATTTTTTGGACAACAAAGACGACACAATACTTCAAAAAGCTTATCATTATGCAACTCATAAAAATGCAAAAATAAATGTAGTTTTCAGTTATTGCGACAGGCTTGCAAAATTTAATGATTGGTATGTGCAGCTTTGGGCTGAAAGTCTTGGCAAAAAAGTAGGATACAAACGCCTTGGACTTACACCTGCAGGACTTATTGGAAGTCGCGATCAGCACTCGTTTTTACAACTGATAATGGATGGACCGAAAGATAAAACTTGTACATTTATAAAAGTTGCAAATCAAGGAAATTTCACTGATTACATACCAAATATGAGCCTTGCCGGACTTGAAGCCTGCAATTTTACAAATGGTCTCAGTATGAATGCGATGCAAAATTTCCAATGTGAAGCTACAAAAAAAGCGCTGATAAACGAAGGAATAAGCGTAGATCTTATCACACTTGAAAAACTTGACGAGTTTGAAATAGGATATCTTATTTACTATTATGAACTTCTAACAAGCGCTGTAGGACTTATGCTTGGCATAAATACATACAATCAGCCAGGCGTAGAAGTAGGAAAAAGAATTTTAAAATCACTGATACTTAAAGATTAAAATTAAACTACTTAAAATTTTAATCTCTTTGTGTAGGTATGAAAAATAATTATTTTAAAATTTAAAAAAATTTTACTAAATGCGATTCCTTGCATTAAGTTTTATTGCTAAATAAAACTCAGGTCGCTTTTTTTTGATAGAATTTTATGTAAATCTTTATTGCATTTTTTTAATTAAATCTGATTTCGCAATAATATTTCAAAAAAATTTTACGCCTTTATCTAAAACGGCTAAATTGTTTAAAATAATTCTTTGACAAAATAATTTTAACAATTTGATATATTTATTTTTTTAAATTTTAAAGCTGATTATCTTGCATTAAAATTCCAAATCTGTTTAATGCTTTATTTTAAGTTATGAGTTTCTTTATGCTTACCTTAAAAGCAAGGTAAGCATATCAATTTTTATAAGAAAAATTTATAGATATCATCTAACAAAAAGTATTTTTTGTCTGCCAAGCCATGATAAAATGTGTTAATCTGATTGTCGAAAAGTTTTTTAAAATAACCTTCTTTGCTTAGTTGTATAAGTTCGTCATTTATAATATTCAAAAGTTCTTTATTTCCTTTTTGCACACCGATACCAAGAAAATCACTGGCACCCAAACTATTTATATTTACCTCGAGGCTTTTATCTATCACGGCATAAGTTAATACAATTGTATTGTCACTTGCATAACCGGCAGCATCTGGCGTATTTTTAAGCATTTTATAGCAATTTGCGGCACCATCGCAGCCAAGTATATTAAAACCTTGATTTCTAAAATATACTTCACCTGTTGTTCCGTGTTCTGCTATTATAGTTTTTCCTTTTAAATCAGCAAATGTTTTTATGCCATCATCTTTACGTGTTACTACACCGATATTTACAGCAAAATAAGGATTTGAAAAATCTATCACTTTCGATCTTTCATCTGTGATAGTAAACGTAGCAATTAAAAAATCTATTTCGTTATTTTGAAGAACCTTTAACCTATCACTTGCTAAAACAGGTTTAAATTCGATAGTTCCGCTATTTCCGCCAAAAATCTTCTTTGCAATTTCCTTTGCAAGATCAACTTCAAATCCTTCAAACTCACCGTTTTCTTTTATTTGCGAAAATGGCGGTTGCGCTTCAAATACGCCTACTCTCAATATTTTGCTTGATTTGATTTCATTTAATGAGTTTGCACTCAAAAAGCCTAACATAAACATTAAAAAAACTAAAATTTTTTTCATTTTTTATCCTTTGATATATTTTAATTTAAAAAACAATTTAAAAATATTTGAATTTATTTACTTAGCTAAATCAGCTAAAACTTTTGCAGCATGGTCCTTTGCTCTTACATTTTTATAAATTTTACAGATTTTTCCGTTTTCATCTATAACAAAAGTTGAGCGGACAACCCCGAGATACTCTCTACCGTAATTTTTCTTAACTTGCCAGACGCCGTAAAGTTTAGACACTTCGTGATCCGAATCACTTAACAAAATATGTTTTAAACTTTGTTTTGCAGCGAAATTTGCATGACTTTTTACAGAATCGGGACTTACACCGATTATTACGGCATTTTGTGCGATAAACTCATCAAAATTTGCACTAAACTCACAAGCTTCTATGGTGCAGCCTGGAGTATTATCTTTCGGATAAAAATACAATACTACCTTTTTACCGATAAAATCTTTTAGGCAAACATCGTCATCTTCGCCATTCTTCAAGCAAAATAAAGGCGCTTCATCGTCAACATTAAGTGTAATTTTTCGTTCTTTGTCAGCTTCTAAAATTTCACCCACTTATCTCTCCTTAAAATATAAAATTATTGTTTTAAAAAATATCTCTCATTATACTTTTATAAGACATATTTTACAAAAAAATAAAATACGGAACAATATTTTTTATTAATAACTCAAAATTTCGTTAAATTATAATATATAAAAATAAATAAACAATAAAATTTATTAAATTTGTTAGAAATCTTTATATTATAAAATACCGTGAAGTAATTTTAATTAATATTTAAAATTTATTTTTTAATTAAAACGGAAATAAAAAAGCAAATAGATGCTATAAGTATAATAATTGCGCCGCTTGTTAAATTAAAATAATAACTTAACAAAAGTCCGCTAATGCAGAAAAAAGCAGAAATAAAAGTCGCTAAAATCATCATTACGCTTAATTTTTTGGAAAATTTTTCAGCTATAAAAGGCGGAATTGTAATGAGCGCGATGACTAAAATCAATCCGACAACCTGTATGCAAGCTACGACGCTAAAAGCCATCATAATTACGAGCAGATAATAAAATGCCCTTGCATTTACGCCGCGCAAACCTGCAAACTCAGCATCAAAACTAATCGCTAGAAACTGTCTATAAAAAAGTATGATTAAAAGTGTAAAAATCAAGGCACAAATGCCGATAAATGCAAGTATTTCTTCATTTATAGCTAGAATCGAGCCAAAAAGATAGCCCATTAAGCCGGAACTATACCCTGGAGTAATGTCTATGAAAATAATTCCTATAGCCATTCCAAACGCCCAAATAGCACCTATCGCAGAATCGAATCGTTCCAAATTCCGCTCACTTATAAAAGCTATCACTAATGCTAAAAAAAATGCAAAAACACTTGCACCGAAAATCGGCGAAATTCCAAGAAAAAAGGCAATTCCAATGCCGCCATAAGCGCCATGCGCCACGCCTCCTGCTATAAATGACATTTTATTTATTACGATTAATGAGCCGACAACGCCGCAAATTATGCTGACTAAAATTCCACCCAAAAAAGCATTTTGCATAAAATTTAAAGATAAAATTTCAGACATTTTTACGAAATCCTACAAAATTTAAAATTTTATGTTTTTTTAAACCGCTTTTATTACTCAAATCCTGTCCGCAACTGCACTCTTTAAGAGCAAGCTCGATATCACAGAAATGGTGATGAGAATTTTTTATATGCGATAAAAACTCATCTTTTTGTATATTTGAAATATCGTGCATAAAAAGTGTTTTATTTGTGATATAAGCGGCTTTTGAAGCATAATTCAGTGCAAGATTTACATCGTGGCTTATCATTATGATACCGATTTTTTTGTTTAATTCTTTAAGTAATGTGTAAATTTCAATTTGTCCCACCGTGTCAATACTTGCAGTAGGTTCATCAAGTAAAAGTATGCGCGCATTTGCAGCTAGCGCTCTTGCTATATAAACACGCTGTCTTTGACCGCCGGAAAGGTCGCAAATACGATGTTTTGCAAACTTATCCATTCCGACAAGTTCTAAAAATTTCATAGCTGATTTTTTTTCGCCTTGAGAGTAAAAACCAAAAATTTTTCGACCCAAAAATCCCATAAGCACGACATCTTGCGCACTTATCGGAAAATTTTGAGCGATTTTTATATTTTGAGGAACATAGGCTATTTTTTTTGATTTTTGATTTGCTTTGTCACCAAATACTTTAATCTCCCCGCTTTGGGGCTTTAAAAGTCCTAAAATCAATTTAAAAAGTGTGCTTTTTCCGCCGCCGTTAGGTCCGAAAATACACAAAAAATCACTGCAATCATAGTTTAAATTTATATTTTTTAAAATTTCACATTTATCGTAACTAAAACTCAGATTTTTTATCTCGATATCGCTCAAAATTTTACCTTTTTTACATTAAATTTTGTCATTCTAACAAAATTTTATAAATTTTCGGCAAAAATTTCTACCGTTTTTTTCATCTCACTAAGCCAGTTTTCAGGTAATTGATCAATTTCAATCACCGCCGCATTTGTAGCTTTTGCGATTGATTTAGCCGAATTTTTTGAAAATTGTGGCGCTACAAAAATCACGCGAACATTTTCCTCTTTTGCCTCTTCAATCAATTCCTCAAGCTCGGCAGGTTTTGGCTCTTTTCCCTCTATTTCAATTGCGATTTGATTAAGAGAGTATCTTTTAGCGAAATATCCCCAGCTTGGATGATATACGATAAAATTTCTATTTTTTAATGCGCCTAATTTTGCAGCGGCGAATTTATCAAACTCATCAAGTTTTTTTAAAAATTCATTTGCATTTTTTTCAAAAATTTCCTTTTTATCAGGAAATTTATTAATTAAAGCGAACTTAATCGTTTCAACTTGAGTTTTAACTAAAACAGGATCAAGCCAAATGTGCGGATCAAGTCCGTGGTGATGGTGTTTTTCGTTTGTTTCGCAGTGGTGTTTAACTGCATTTTCGTCATGGAAATTTTCTTCATTCACATGTTCGTCATGATGATGCTCGGACATTGCGATTTTTTCTATTTTATCATCGGTTTTTATGATTTTTAAATCAGGAAAATTTTCAGCTATTTTCGGCAACCAAATTTCATCAAATTCGACTCCGACGGAAAAATAAAGCTCACTTTTTTCAAGATTTTTCATTTGAGACGGTTTCGGCTCATAAGTATGTGGATCGGCACCTTTTTCTATCATTGTATTTACCGAAATTTCATCGCCAGCTATCTGCTCAATAAAAAATTTTGTAGGCAAAATAGTCGTCGTAACAATTGGTTTTGCAAAAAGCAAACCGCTAAAAGCCAAAAAAACTAAAATTTTTTTCATTTTTATCCTTTTTTAAAATTTTGAAGCGGAATTATAGCAAATGCAACTTAGTTGCAACTTAATTAAAATAATAAAAATGTATGAATTCAACTTAATTTTTTAACAAATAATCTTAAAATATCCATATTTTAATGCTAAATCAAGTTTTAAATACTCTTAATTTTTATATCGCAACTATTTTAAAACAGTAATTTTGCGAAATTTCAAAAAATATGATTTTATAAAAAAATATCGACACTAAATATCACATATAATTTTTTCATCTGTTTTTTGGTAAAATAAGCCGATTTTTGGATAAAAAACTATTTAAAAATAAGGAAATTTTATGAACTCGAAAGAATTTTTGAACGAACACAATATCACTTTTACCACACTCCGCGCTCAGATGATAGAAATTTTACAACACGCAAAAAATCCTGTCAGTTATGATGAGCTTGTAGCAAAAACAGGAGCCAATAAAACTACAATTTACAGAAACATAGAACTTTTCAGCGAAAAGGGGTTAATTATTTCAAGCGAAAATAATCGCAAAAGTTTTTATGAACTTGCCGAACACGCAAAAGCCTATTTTGTATGTGAAAACTGTCACAAAATGGAAGAAATCTCAATGCCAGAAATCACACAAAAACACGTAAAAAGCGTAATTGTAAAAGGAATTTGTGATGAGTGCAGCAAGTGAAATTTGGGACGAAAAAAGCAAAAATTATCCTAAATTTAACGGTGATTTAAATGAAATTCAAAAAAATGCGATTGAAATTTTATCTCATTTTGGTTGCGATTTTAATGATAAAATTTTAATAGATATTGGCGCAGGAACCGGACTTTATTCACTTTATTTCGCTAAATTCTGTAAATTTGTAACGGCTTGTGATATTTCGAAAGATATGCTTGAAATTTTAAAAAATTCGGCAAAAAAATTTAAAATTTCAAATGTCAACACAATTTTAGGTGAGTTTTCAAAGCTGAATTTCAAACAGCATTTTGATATAGCATTTTTAAGTATGAGCCCTGCTTTGCAAAATGAAGATGATTTTGAAAAATTTTGCGATTTAGCAGACAATCACATTTATATAAATTGGCAAAATCCGCGAAAATCAAGTTTGCTGGCTAATTTTATAAATCCACAAAAGCGCAATCCGTATAAAACAACTCAAAAATTTACAGAATTTTTAGATAAGAAAAATATAAATTTTAAAAGTGAAATTTTTAAAGAAACATTTACACGCAAAAGATCATTACAAGCGGCTTTTGAAAATGTTTCATGGCATTTAAAAATAAATGAAATCAAAATAAATGAAAATGAAATTTCAAAAACTTTACAAACCTTAGCTGATGAATATGGAGAAATTGAAGATAAAATCGAAACCTGCATAAAAGTTATCGTCTATTAAAATATTTTATAAGTTTTTTAAATTTTGCAAAGTATTTTAAAAATATGCTTTAATTTATAATCTACAACCAAACACTGTGTTTTAAGCGATAAACTAGCGGAAAATACGATAAAAAAGCTACTAGTAAAACATTGCAAATCAATGAAATTTTAAACCAAAAATCATCTATTTTTTGTTTTAACACTTTGGAAATTACAGCAATAAATCCCGGCAAAGCTCCACAAAAAAGCAGAATATAAATAAAATATCCTATATAGTGATACTCACCAGAAAGCATACAAAACGGGCATTTGTGAAGCGGCAGCTCATAAATATAAGGCGAAAAAAATCTGATCAGAGCATAAATGCAGGCGAAAAAAAACACAAAACTGAAAAATCCGAAAATATAGCGCAATCTTAAATAAATAGAAACGATCAAAATCAAAAAAGAAACGTAAAAAGCACTCAAAATAAAGCCATTTTTATAATAAATCGGCGTATGCCCGATATAATTTTCTCTAAAAACTTCGCTGCAACAACTAACTGTCTGATTAAAGCTTATTCCTTTAAAATGCAAAATTTCTAAAATAAGTTCAAGCGCGAAAAGCGCGAAAATAACGATAAAAAGCAAAAATTTAAGCTTTGTAAAACTGCTGTTTTTATCTTTAAAATCCAAAAAATTTATATATAAAAAACTGCATAGAAAAAATAAATTTAAAATTTTTACAGCTAACATCGCGCTTCCGTAATTTGTCGCATCAAATACCCCTACAGCGCACATAGCTCCTGGAATTAAAGGCGCGATTTCATCCGCACAAAAAATAAAAAATAAAAAAAGTGGAATTTTAATTAAAAATATAAAATAAACTACGGTTGAAACCAGATACGACTGATTTGCAAGCTTGTATTGAGCCTGCGTAAGCGAATCCGGATCAAATTTCAAAGCAATTTTTACGGCAAAAAACAGCGCTAAAAATGCGAACATAAAAATAAAAATTTCAACGATAAAAAAACTCAAAATAAAAGGCGATTTAAAAATCATTTTGTAAGCCTGAATACGCTATTTACGCAAGAATTTTCAATCAAAAACGGATCGTGCGTTGAAATTACAATTGTTTTGCCTTTATTTTGTAGAAATTTTAAAATTTCTACAAATTTTTGACTCAAAAAAGCGTCCAAATTTGCCGTCGGTTCGTCCGCCAAAATAATATCCGCATCATTTATAAGCGCTCTTATAATCGCAACTCTTTGCATTTCACCACCACTTAAATTTTTAGCAAGTTCATTTTTTTTATTTTTTAAATTAAACTCGTCCAAAAGTTCATCAGCTCTTTGTAAAGGCAAAATTTTGCAAGGAAGAGCCGGCAAAATAATATTTTCAAATACGCTCAGTGTCGGAATGAGATTAAAATTTTGAAATATAAAGCCGATATTTTCGCGTCTAAAAAGGCTCATAAATTTTAAACTGAGCTTATTTATGCTCTCATTTTTTACGATAATTTCTCCGGCGCTTGGTTTATAAAGTCCTGCAATCATCGATAAAACTGTTGTTTTGCCACTTCCACTTACACCGTTTAATATAAAAATTTCGCCTTTTTTTACGCTAAAACTTATATCTTTAACCGCGATAAATTCATTCGGCTTATTTTCATTAAAAATTTTCGTAACATTTTTAAGCTCTATCATTTTAAAATTTCTCCTGCGTCAAGTGTTGCGATTTTCCACGCAGGTATTATGCTAACTCCCACATAAAATGGCACGCTTAATAAAAACAGCATAAAAAAGTCGGCGAAATCAAATACAAAAGGCAGATCGAAATTAATTTTTAAAGCCGAATATCCTGCAAAAACATTTGAAATAATCGGCGCTTTTAAGAAAAAAACATAAAAAATAGCCAATGCCAAACCGATCAAAAATGCAGTAAAGCTTATAATCAAACTCTCAAAAAGTTTTGATTTGATTATATCCGAAATTTCCCAGCCAAGAGCTTTTAAAATCCCTATTTCGCGCCTTTCTTCGCTTCTAATTCCGCTTAATTTATCATACAGAATAACACAGAAGCTAAATAATGAAATAATTAAAAGAATTAAAAAAATTCCATTTTTAAAATCGTAGAGAAGATTAAATTGTTTAACCATTTCATATTTTGTAATTACACGAAATTTAGGATATTTAAGCCTAATTTTTTGAGCTATAAAATCCACTTCAAGAGGATTTGAAATTTTAAGCGTTACATCGCTGAATTCGTCGTCTTTTATACCTAAAATTTTACGTGCATTGGAAATTTCCGTGATAATCACATCGTTATCTATAAGTTCCGCGCCGCTTTTATAAACTCCGCTTGGCACAAGTGAAATAAGCTCGTCATCAGGCGCAAAAAAAGGAAGTGCACCGTAAGTTGAGATTTGCGCCCTCAGTGCATCATATACATTTTGCGAACTGATCATGAAATTCGGCTTAAAATCACTTAAATTTTGAGCTATCCGAGTTATGTTCTTATCAAAATATTCTTCAAAACTTTCAATTCCGAATATCGTAAGATAAAGCTTTTCACGCTCGAAATGATATTGGCCCGTAACTCGCGGCAAAACGCCTGAAATTCCTGGAATTTTATAAAATTCATCTATTTCGTCCTGTGAAATAAAATGTGCTCTGCCGCCATAATATTTTTGCACCAAAATTTCAGGTAAATCTTTGCTGATTGTGCTATATTCGCTTTTTAAAGATGAACAAATCAAAATCGACGAACTGATTAAAAAAACTAAAATCGCAAAAATAATGCCGATTGCTAAATTTTTAAAACCGAAACGAAATACGGATTTTAAAGCATAATCAAATATATTATTCATAAATTTTGTATTGTCCGCTTTGTGTAAATGAACCTATTTGACGCTCTTTAAATCCAGGATAAAAAGCAAAAATTTCATTTATCTCCGCTTCAAACGGAAATCTTGAAATTCCATCAAAAAACGCAAAAAAATTCATACCTGTAAGTGCTACAAAGTGCGATTTTACAGCACTTTTGTCGAAATTTTCATTAGTTTTTTGTAAATATAAAATTTCAGCAAGTAAAACCGCACAGATTAAAGTAAAAAAAACAGCAAATTTTTTACTCACATTTAAATCCGTCAAGCTCGCAAATAACGGCTTTATCTATATCATCAAATTTTAAAATTTTACTTGCTTTGTGATCACTTTTAAAAGCTTTTGCTTCACTTTCATCGGCAAATGCAATCAACTCATTTCCCATAGGACCGAAAACATCGCTACCGATGACATAAAATGCGGTTTTTCCGTTGATTGAGCCTTGAGAATAGTAGTCACTGACTTCGATTTTTGCTATTTTTTCCGATTTTTTGCCGTATTTCTCAGGCTCCAAAATAAATTTCATCATATCTTTTACGCCGTCGAATGCTTTATATTCGCCGTTTTCATAAGAAATTTTAGCTATAAAATTAGGATATTTATACACAAACATCGCACAAACCGCGCAACGATCTTTTTCATCTATTTTTATTTTAGCCGATTTTGATTTTACTTCGTCCCATAGATATCTTGTTACGGCTTGAGCTTTTTTCGGTTCGATATCTTTGCAGGATTTTAAAACTTCAGCTTTCAATTCATTGATTTTTGAGAATTTTTCCACATCGATTTTTTGACATTTATTTTCGTAGATTTTTTTGTCTTTAGGATACATTTTTTTCTTAAGCATCTTTGAACGTTCAACATTCTCAGCTGCCAATGAATTTTTTGCAATTTGAACGGCTTCTTTAAAAGTTTTTATCTCTCCGCCAAAATTTTTTATAAAATCTTTTGCATCATTTTCATTTTCAAATGCGAATTTGCTGACTTTCGACATGGTTCCTTTTACTTTGCTTCCAACTACATAAAATGCTTTGTTTGCATCTATAATTTTTTCGCTTTTTGCATCCGTAACCTTTACTTCATCTAAAATAGCATCGTTATCGGCTACCAAGCATCTAATTGAGCAATATTGCGTCTTTGTGCCGTCTTTGTGAACAGAAGCGTGAGATGTTTTGTAATTGTGTTTTATACTCATTCCACAAATAGGGCAAAATTCTTTGCCTTCGCCGGTTTGTAAAAATTCGGGGTTTTCACTCATTTTGTTAAATTTTACCTCATCAGCTAAACTGACACCGAAAAATAAAGACAAAACAAATAAAATTTTTAAGAAAAATTTCATTTTTAATCCTTTTGTAAAAAAAATTTTCGAGATTTTAACGAAATAAAATAAATAATGTATTTTTTTAAATAGTAATTTTTGCAATATTTTTCCGCGTAATTTCACATTGTTTTGAAAATAAAAATTTTAAATGATATTTTTTTAATAAACAGCGGAAAAGAATTTAAAATTCAAATAAAAATTGCTTAAATAAGCCTAATTTGACGGCTTATTTAAGATTTTACGTTTTTAAAATTTTGATAAAACGATAAATATTACAAATCGCCAAAAAGATTTTTTAAATCTTGCATAGCCTCTTCGTTTGTTTTTTTGCTCTCGCCGGTTTCTACAAGCTCGATTTGTAAACCTGTAAGCATACTTGCCAAACGAATATTTAGGCCGCTTTTTCCTATAGCTTTACTTTTTTGCGCCGGATTTATATAAACTATCGCCTTATCTTCCGATATTTTTACAGAATTTGCGATTGCCGGACTCATCGCACGCGCTACTAAAATTTCAGGCTGATTACTCCATTCGATTACATCAATATTTTCTTTTTTCAATTCAGCGCTTACAGCATTTATTCTTACGCCTTTTGTTCCTACGGTGGCGCCGACAGGATCTATATTAGGACTAATTGCGCTAAGAGCTATTTTAGCTCTTTTTCCAGGAATTCTGGCGCAGGCTTTTAATATTACGCTTCCGTCTTTTATCTCCGGAACTTCCGCTTTAAGCAAAGCTTCCAAAAATTTCGGACTGGTTCTTGAAAGCTCGATTTTTATTCCTTGATTTTTATCGATAAAAACATGGCGAATTACCGCATTTATTATATCTCCGACTTCAAATTTTTCATCTTTTATGCGGTTTTTCATCGGCAAATAAGCTTTTATATCATCCACTTCTACATAAGTTGTTTGTTCTCTATCGACTCCTGTGACGCTTCCGTGCACCAATTCACCGATTTTTTCATTGTAATGTTTCAAAATTTTTTCTTCAAGTAGCCTTTGTATATGATAATTTAATTCATTAAAAAGAATTTGCGAAGCTGTACGACCGATTTTTTCCAAGTTTATATCATAGCTTATTTCATCGCCTATTTCTATTGTAGGATCGATCTTTTTGGCTTTATCCAAAGTTATAAAATTTTGCTCGTTCAAGCCGTCTTTTAACACAAAATCATTTGCCACAACAGATACTTTTTGAAAAAGTTTTATTTTTTTACTGACAGGATCTATTTGACTTTCATATACAAAGTCTTCGCCAAAAATTTTTTTTGCGGTTTGGATAAACGCTATTTTCACTTTTTCGCTGACTTCAGCTTCTTCAAGCCCTTTTTCATTTGCGATAGATTCTATAATGTCCGTGATTTTTTCCATATATTTTTTCCTTAATGATTACAAAATTTTTTATTGGATTTTTCAAATTTGTAAGATTTTGAATTCTAGCAAAAGTAGCTTGAAAATTCTTTAAAATTTAAACGAATTTTTAAAGAATTTCGGTTAAAATATTAAATTTAAAAAATTTTAAAGGACGCTAGATGAATTTAAAACTTGCAAGAACTGAAATTAACGCTAAACCGGCTGAAATTTCTTTGGAAAAACTGGAAGAAGAAGTGAAAAAAAACGGACAAAATTTTTTTTATTTTGATAGAGAAAATTCTCACAAAGACCTTATTTTATTAATTGAAGCTTTTGAAAAAAAAGGATATAGCGTATATCATAGAACCGTAAAAATAGGACTTGGGGAAAACGAATATATGTATGAGGTTCATATACTTTGAAATTGTTGTATTTACAAACGCTTGGATGTGCGATGAATGTTCGAGACAGCGAACATATCGTAGCCGAACTGAAAGATGAATATAAACTTACGGATGATATTTCAAAAGCCGATCTTATTTTGATAAATACATGTTCCGTTCGTGAAAAACCGGTACATAAGCTTTTCAGTGAAATCGGCGCTTTCAATAAAGTAAGAAAAAATGGAAGCAAAATCGGAGTTTGCGGTTGCACAGCTTCACATTTGGGTGAAGAAATTTTCAACAAAGCGCCTTTTGTTGATTTTGTGCTTGGAGCAAGAAACGTATCAAAAATCAGCGAAGCCGTAAAAACTCCGAAATTTATCAGCACGGATATAAATTACGATGAAAGCGAATTCGCATTTGGAGAATTTCGCGGCTCGCCTTATAAAGCGTTTGTAAATATAATGATCGGCTGCGATAAAAAATGCAGCTACTGTATAGTTCCGCAAACTCGCGGAAAAGAGATATCGATTCCTGCTGAAATTATTTTAAATGAAGCAAGTAAAGCCGTGCAAAACGGAGCAAAAGAGATATTTTTACTTGGTCAAAACGTAAATAATTACGGAAAATTTTTTAGCAGCCGACATGAAAAAATGGATTTCAGCGATTTACTTGTAAAAATCAGTGAAATAAAAGGGGTGGAAAGGATTCGTTTTACAAGTCCGCATCCGCTTCATATGGATGATAAATTTCTTGATATTTTCACATCAAATCCAAAAATTTGCAAATCAATGCATATGCCTTTACAAAGCGGTTCTACAAAAGTTTTAAGAGATATGAGACGAGGATACGACAAAGAATGGTTTTTAAACAGAGCTCTGCGTTTAAGAAAAATGTGCCCCGAAGTGTCAATCAGCACTGATATAATCGTAGCTTATCCTACGGAAAGTGAAGATGATTTTAAAGATACGATGGAAGTTTTAAACGAAGTTAAATTCGAGCAGATTTTTTCTTTTAAATTTTCACCGCGTCCTTTAACTGCGGCTGAAAATTTGCCTTTGATTGACAATGAAATCGCTTCAAAAAGACTTGAAATTTTACAATCCCGTCATAATGAAATTTTAGATGAAATAATGAAAAATCAAGTCGGCAAAATTTTCGATGTTTATTTCGAAGAGCTTCGCGCAAACGGCGAAGTCGCAGGACGCAGTTTTTCAAATTTTTTAGTCAGCGTAAAAGGAAGTGAAGATTTACTTGGCAAAATTTTACCTGTTCGTATAGAAAAAGCCTCTAGAATGGTGCTTTATGGAAAAATTACCGCTTAGCAAACGCGTTAAAATTTTTATAATCGAAAATCTTATTTATCTAACGATTTTCATTATTTCACTTACCTGCAAAAAAAAATTTTCATTCGATGAAATTCCGAAAAAGCCGGTTATAGTTGTATTTTGGCATGGAAGACTTGCTATGATGAGTCTTATTTATAAGCAATGTTGGAAACAAAGACCTGCAAAAGTTATGATTTCAGATCACAAAGACGGCGAAATTATAACTCGCGTAATTTCACATTTCGGTATCGGCGCAATTCGCGGAAGCAGTTCAAAAAATGCCGCGCGCGCTTTAATTTCGGCATTTCGTGAACTTGATAATGGCGTAAATATAGTTATTACGCCTGATGGCCCAAGAGGTCCTTTTCAAAGCGTCGCAGACGGAGCAGCCATTATTGCGCAGAAAAAAAATACGCAAATAGTAGCTATAAATTATGAAGCAAGCTCGTTTTGGAAATTTAAAAGTTGGGATAAAATGATTTTGCCAAAACCGTTTTCCAAAATAAACTTCAGCATTTCAAAACCTTTTAGCGTCGCAAATATGGATATAAAAGACGCAAACGAAAAAATAAAAAACGAACTTTTAAAAGCCGGCGAAAATGATAAACGATTTTAAATTTAGCATAATAATAATTTTGATAAAATTATATAGTTTTGATTAAGGAAAAAATAATGGGATTTTTTAAAAGTAAAAAAGCATTTTTTACGGCATTTATAAATAAAAATTATTGCGAAGTTTATTATAGAAAAATAGGTGCGGACCGCGCTATCATAGATGAAAAATTCAAAAAAATAACATATGAAAACGACAAAGACTTAAAAAACGAAATTATAAACCTTGGAATTTTAAACGAAAAAAATCTGACTTCATCCGTTGTTATTGATGACAAAGATCAACAAGTATTTATGCAAAGCGGCTTAGCAAGCGATGAGAATTTCATTTTCCAAAATATAGATAAAAATTTTACCTGTGCTTTTGATAAAAAATTTGCTGACGCGCTTGATGAAAAATGCGGCATTAAGTTCGATTTTCATACGAGTTTATTTAAAATTTTATATTTTTTATATAAAAATCAAAATTTCAGCACAAACTCACTTTACGCATTAAAAGCAAAAAATAAAATTTTATTTTTAATAGCAAATAAAAATGAGGTCTTTTTTACGGATTTAGTGTTATTTGACGAAAACTGCATAGATAGCGACCGTGAATTTTTGCAAATTTTAAAAGATGAGATAGATAAATTTTATAAAACAAATGATAGTGATTTTATCGAAAATATTGCAATTTACAGCGACGATGAACTAAATCACGAACTTGGATATGTGATTTTCACACAAATTTTTATAAAAACGGAAATTCATTTTGTAAATATTTGCGAATACACAAATAAAATTTCAATCAAAGAAACGTATTAAAAGCCTATTTTCGTATATATATCCGCGAATAAGTGTCGGAATTTTTTTTACTCTGCATAATTCTTTAAATTTTTTATCCAATTTTTCTTGCTTTTTATAAGGCGAAATAAAAATTTGTGTTTTAGTTTTGCAAATACAAATTTTTCCTGAAACAACACAATTTTGCCTTTTTTCAATCTCTTTTCTTTGATTTTGAGAAAGTAAAATTCCTGAAATTTTACAAGCTTTATCGATTAAATTCATAGCGTTCGGCAAGTTTTTAATTATAAAAAATTCATTGTTGGAAAACTCAAATTCGCCCAAAAGAATCTCTTTATCTTTTTGCAAAAACGTAAAACTTTTGGCTAAATTCTCAGCATATTTACTTACAAATTTATCACTGAACTCAGCTCTTATAAAATTTCTTTTAAATTTTAAATTTTGATTCGAAATATCATTAAAAAATTTCAGATTGTTAATACGTAAAAAATTTAAAATTTCATCTTTACCGGTATTTAAAAGCGGCCTTAAAACAGTAAAATTTTCGCGTTTTTCAACCATTTCAGGTGACAGAAGATTTACAAGCCCTGAGCCTTTACTAAGCTGCATTAAAAACCACTCGAACTTATCATTTAACTGATGAGCCGTAATGACGACATTGTAGCCGTTTTGCACGCAAAGTTTTTCAAAAAAACTCCATCTTATTTTTCGCGCTTCGTTTTCAAAATTTCCGTTTAAATTAAATTTTAAAGGCGAAATAAGACAATGAAATTTTAAATTATTTTTTTCGCAAAGTTCACGCGCACAAACCATCTCCAAATCGCTGTTTTCGCGCGTTTTATAATTTACAAAAGCAACGTCGAATTTTAAATTTAAATCAAGTAAAGTATGAAATAAAGCAGTGCTGTCACTTCCATGTGAAAACGCCAAAATAGCGCGCTTAAAGCGCAAAATTTCTAAAATTTCAGGCTCAATTTTAAGAGATGATTTTAGCAAGCAGTTTTCCACCTACAAAATCAGTAATTTTAATTTTATAAAGTCCGCCGACTTCAACATTTTCCAATTCACTTTCATTTATTAAAATTTCGCCGTCTATTTCAAAATCCCAAATTGCAAGCTTTGCGCCGTAAAAAAACTCGCCTTCACTGCTAAATCCGCAAATTTCAGCCATTTGCTCGGTACCTATTAATGCGCGGAAACTCTCATCGATAGCACGGTCAGCTATTTTTGCTATTTTATTAAGTCTTTTTTTTATTATATTTTGCGGTATCTGCTTCATTTCGAAACTTGCCGTATCTTCTTCTTTACTGTAAGCAAAAACGGAAATTCTGTCAAACTTGAACTCCTGCAAAAACCTGCAAAGCTCATCAAAATATTCTTCGCTTTCTCCTGGATGCCCCACTATTATACCGGTTCTTAAAAATGAATTTTTAGCTGCTCTCATAGTTTGTAAAAGTTCCAAAATTTCAGCTTTACCGTTTCCTCGCTTCATAATTTTAAGCATTTCATCGTTGATATGCTGAATTGGCATATCAAAATAATTTACAAAAACAGGCGAGTCGATAATTACCTGCAACAGCTCTTTATTTGTAGTAGTCGGATAAAGATATAAAATTCTGGCAATTTTAACGCCATTTATTTTTTCTATCTCTTTAATAAGCGAAATAAGTCCGTTTTTAAGCCCTATATCCCTTCCAAAACTGCTGGTATCCTGCGCTATAAAACTGAAATCATAATATCCGCGCTCAACAAGCATTTCAACTTCCGAAACTATATTTTGTATATCACGACTTTTAAGGCGACCTTTGAAACTTGGAATTGCGCAAAAACTACATTTTTGATTGCAACCTTCTGAAATTTTAATATAAGCGTGAAAATTTGTTCCTGTAATTACGCGATTTTCATTTTTTTGTAAAAAAGTTTCATCTGAAAATTTGCTGAGTTTTCCAGCAATCATCTTATCGATTTCACCGAAATCGCCGACACCGCTAAAAATATCAACATCAGGAAGTTCTTTTATAAGTTCATCTTTATAGCGCTGCATAAGACAACCGGTAACTGCTAAAATAGAACCTTTTTTTCTAATTTCGCAAAGTTCTAAAATCGCTCTTATACTCTCTTGCTTTGCACTGTTTATGAATCCGCAAGTATTTACAATAAGCACGTCAGCTTCTTTTGGAATATCCGTAACTTCAAAATCACGCAATGCTCCAAGCATAATCTCGCTATCGACTAAATTTTTATTACACCCTAAAGATTGCAAAAAAACTTTTGGCATATTACAACCAAATATTGTCAATTAAACGCGTTTTATCGACGTATGCGGCCACCAAAATAATAGAATTTCCTACCTCTATTTTAGAAATTTCTTTAAAATTTCTATCTACAAAAGCGATATAATCAACTTTTAAAGGCTCCAAAATTTTAAGCATAGCCGTTTTTATTACATTTATATCGGTTTCGCTTGCATCTACCAAATTTTTAGCTTTCAATAAGGATCTTGATAATTTTAATGCAAGCATTTTTTGCTCTTCATCAAGATAAATATTTCTGCTGCTAAGCGCTAAGCCATCATTTTCACGCACGATTTCACACGCATTTACATTTATATCCATGAAAAAATTTTGTACCATATTTCGCACAATTGTAAGTTGTTGCGCATCTTTTTTTCCCATATATACATTTTTTGGTTTTGTTAAATTAAAAAGCTTGTTCAATACTTGCAAAACACCATCAAAATGTCCAGGGCGCGTAGCTCCTTCTAAAATAGCAGATAAACTTTTCGGAGCCGAAATTTTCGGTTCATCATCTTCATAAAATTCATCCGCTTTTGGAATAAAAATAGCATCTACTTCTAAATTTTCGCAAATTTTAATATCCGCAGCTTCATTTTTTGGATATTTATCCAAATCTTCTCCGGCTAAAAATTGTGTAGGATTTACAAATGTCGAAACTATTGTTATTTCATTTTCATCTTTACATCTTTTTATAAGGCTGATATGTCCTGCATGAAGTGCGCCCATCGTCGGCACAAAACCTACTTTTTGTGAAACTGCGGCGCGAAATTTTCGCAATTCATCTGTTGTTCTTAAAATTTCCATTTTTCTTGTCCATTTTTTATATTTTTTGACTTGAGATTATAGCAAATTATAAATTTAAAAATCTTTATAAGAATAAAATGCTATAATTCAAAATAAAAAAAGGTAAAATTTGGATAATTACGAATACAGCGAACTTTTAAAAGAGTTAAAAAACAAAATTTCAAATGTAGAAGCAATTATTAAGCCTAAAATTTTAATGACGCGTTTAGCTGAAATAGAAAAAACAGAGCAAGATCCTGCACTTTGGGTTGATGCAAAAAAAGCGGCTCAAATAGGACGAGAAAAAACAAAAATTTCAAATATCTTAGCAAAATTTAAAAAAGCACAAAACGAATTAAACGATGCGAAGGAATTTTACGAATTAGCCGTAAGTGAAAACGACGGCGAAACGATAAACGAACTTTTTAGAGAATCTGCAAAATTAAGTGAAAATATTGCGAATTTAGAGCTTTCAATGATGCTTAGCGGCGAAAATGACGATAAAAATGCTATTATAAATATTCATCCCGGAGCAGGCGGAACGGAAGGTGAAGATTGGGCAGGAATGCTTTATAGAATGTATGTTAGATTTTGTGAGCGGGTAGGATACAAAATAGAAATTTTAGATTTTCAAGAAGGCGATGAAGCAGGAATCAAAGATGTGAATTTCATAGTAAAAGGCGAAAATGCTTACGGATATTTAAAAGTGGAAAGCGGAATTCATAGACTTGTAAGAATAAGCCCTTTTGATAGTGCAGGAAGACGCCATACAAGTTTTGCAAGTGTAGTTGTAAGCCCTGAACTAGATGACGATATACAAATAAATATAGATGAAAAAGATCTAAGAATAGATTATTATCGCTCAAGCGGCGCAGGCGGCCAACACGTAAATAAAACGGAAAGCGCCGTAAGAATAACGCATATACCGACAAATATCGTAGTACAATGTCAAAACGATCGCGATCAGCACAAAAACAAGGCAAGCGCTATGAAAGTGCTTAAATCCCGTCTTTATGAGCTTGAAAAACTTAAAAAGCAGGAAGAATCAAACAAAACGCCAAAAAGCGATATAGCGTGGGGTTATCAAATTAGAAATTACGTGCTTTTTCCATATCAGCAAGTAAAAGATTTACGTTCAAATATAGCTTATTCACAAGCGGAAGCAATATTAGACGGCGATATAAAAAAAATATTGGAAGATGTATTAATCAACAATCAATCTTAATAAAGGAGAAAATATGAGTGAAGAAGGAATTTTAATTTCACTTGGTTATAGCGCGAATGACGCTACTTTAAAGCAACTTAGAGGCATTTTGTCAAAGTGTGATTTTGAAGATAATGAGCTTGACAGAATTATCACTTTAAATGACAAACTTAAAATTTATAATGCATATGTTGCTATGTCAAATACACATGATTTTTTTAAAATCAAATATGACGCAACAGGAAAAATGCAAAAAAAAGCTGTTTTAGATCTCATTTTCAGTTGGTCTGAAAAATTTCAACTAAAAATTAAAAAAGTTGAAAATAAGGAAACTTATTATATTACAGGCAGAATGTAAGGAATAAAAATGAAAAAATTCGCTTTTATTTTAATCGCGGCTTTGGCGTTAGCCGGTTGCCAAACCGGTGCAAAAAACAGCGTCACTCCAATGAACAGCAGCTCAGGCGCAGGAAACGCAAATAACAATGCCGGAATAAAAGATTACCACGAAGTTCAACCGGTTCAAGTCAAAGGCACTCCGATTATTAGCGACGCATGCAGAGCCGGAAATATACAAATGTGCAAAAATTTTGCAGATCAAATGTATAGCAAAGGCGATTTTACAAGCGCGATTGTCGCTTATAATATAGCTTGCCAAGCAATTGATATTCCAAGTTGTGTAAAAATGGCTTTTATGTTTGAAAAAGGCGAAGGAGTAGAAAAAAATCTTGATAATGCAGGCGACATACATCAAAAAGCTTGCTTTCACGGATACAAACCAAGCTGCAAAGACGCAAAAAGACTAGGATACACTTGGTAAATAAATTTTAGGGTCTTCTGGCCCTAAAATTTATATTAAGATTTGCACATTTAATGTGGAATATAAATTCATAAATATTATAAAAATTTGGTATATTATTATTTAATGGCAAAATAAAAAAATAAGTTATAGTTATTTTAAAGCTAAATAATAAGTAGTAAAATAATAGTCAAGCATCTAAGTTTTGAATGTAAAAAGAAATTTTTATAAAACTGTTTTTATAAAACCTGTTTCCAGCTTGAAGCTATGATACAAGTAGATCTTAATATAACTTTAAATATAATTTAAAAATGTATAGTATCCAATAATATAAAACTTGAAAAATTGATAAAAAGGAATTGCTATGGATTTTTTAAAACTTAGTAAAAGAGATCACTTTTTAGGTTCAAGACTTAAAGTTGTTGGAGTTGATTTTGAAAAGAATCCTGAAAGTTTAGCTAATTTTATAAACGGCTCAAAAATCAAACAGAAATTTAAAAATCAAAGTAAAATTTCAAATTTTTACAAAGAATCAGCAGAACTGATTTATCCGGATTTTGATGTAAATTGTGGATTATGTATAAGACTGATTAAAAAAAATACAACTACCAAAGTTTCATCACTTGTTCCGTTTTTTAAAGATATCGGACTAACTTATGAAGGCGAAATTTATGAAGTAAACATCTGGGAAGGTGGAACGGAAGCACAAATTTACTTTGGTTTAAATATAAATGAAGTTACATTTTATGACAATAATTTTTTAGAAAATAGAAAATTTTATATACCAAATAGTAAATTTAAAGCTAGAATTTACGGTGTTGCTTATAGAGCAGATTTTTTAAAAGATGAAAAAGTAAAAATTAAAATTACAGAAGAAATAGCTGAAGTTTTTAAAAAAGATGTCGGAGAAATAACTACTTTGCATACTGACAAAATGAGTTCGTTTTTTGCCACTTGATGATAGTGGTGGAGATATTGATGAATACGAAGTAAGTGGAAAAATAAGTGCTATTAGAAAAATAAAGCTTAATTTTTGTAACAAAAAAGCTTACATTTGCAGGATTGATTGTATGCGTGAAATTGACGAGTATTACGAGTTCGAAATTTTAATTATAAAAGAAAACTGGAATGAAGAAAATGAGCCAAAAATTGGAGATTATATACATTTAATTTGCTTTTTTGCGGGTGAAATTATCATTTAAAATTTTTATACTGCAAATTAAAATGTATAAATATCTAAATTTAATTTATGATTTCATAACAATAATTCACTCATACTTCTATAATGTTTTTAACATACATAGGTATGTTAAGTTTTTTATTCTATATGCTTTAAACCAATTTGTTTACCGGTTCTCAAATTGATCGCATATTAAAATTTTAGTTTGACTACGATAATCTTTTGAGATTTTTACATTGTTTTTTGCAGCAATATCCAAATCACTTTTACTAAATTGAGCTAATTTTTCTAAATTTATAATATTAAATTACCATTGTAAATTATATTTTTTTAATTATTTTATATCTTGTGTTAAGTGTAATTTTTCACACTCTTCGTAAATTTTTTTGAATATTCTTACCAAATTTTTTGATAAATTGTAAAAAATTATCTAAATCAAAATTTCATCGATTTTCATCGACAAAGTCTTTGTCTTGCATTAAATAAGTTAGCGAAGCACCAATGATTACCATATATCTTAAATTATACAACTCATAACCATTAACTTTGTATTCCCGATCTTTATCAAAATTCATTTCAATTATTTATTATTTTATTCTTTTTTAATTTTGTATTTTATTATTTATTTGTTAGTATTTATTGTATTATTGTTTAATCGTTTGTTAATTCTTTAATGCTTTCTATAACTCTTTTTAATGTACCGGCAAAAAGATAATTCTAAATTCTCTTTAAAATTTTGTAGACTTTTTAAAATTAGATTTTCTAGTTTTTCCGGTTTTAAATTAGAAGCTTCATAAGATGCTTCAATCATACTATTTTTGTCTATTAAATTTAAATCTAATTTATATCCGGCATTTTAGCTAAATTATTACAAAAAATTCTTTGGGTTTCATTCACAAAAATGATGAAGTACATTTAATTCCATTATAAAATTTGTCTTTTTGTATCAAAATTTTTAATATTTATTCCATTTTTAAAAAAGTTTTTTTAATCATTAAAAATTTTCAATACACGCAAGTTTATAAATTTAAATTAATTGATAAATTTTGTATTTATACGGCGTCATTTTTTAAGTTATTTTATTTTTAATTAAATACATTGTTAAGATGAATTAAATTTTATAAATATTTTTTGGCAATGAGAGAACTGATAAAATTTAAAAAAAACAAATAATAGATTATAGAATTAAAATTTCTCGTGCAAAAAAAACGCACGAGAAAAGTTTTACATTACTTTTTTAGCTTGTGCTACAATTGCACTGAATGCCGCTGCATCATTCATAGCAAGATCTGCTAGAACTTTTCTGTCAAGCTCAATATTTGCTTTTTTAAGAGCATTTATAAATTTTGAATAGCTGATGTCGTTTAATCTGCAAGCCGCATTGATTCTAACAATCCAAAGTCGTCTGAAATCGCGTTTTTTATTGCGTCTATCTCTATAAGAATATACTAAACTTCTTTCTACTTGCTCTTTTGCTTTTCTAAAATGTTTACGACGTGCGCTAAAAAAACCTCGCGCTAATTTTAGAACCTTTTTATGGCGTCTACGTCTTACTACGCCTGTTTTTACTCTTGCCATTTTTTTCCTTTCTTATGGCGCCTGATTTTCAGGACTTGCCCTTAAAATTCAGTGAATTTAGGGGAGTTTGGAGCTTTTTTTGCTCAACTTCTTTGTAAATTATTTACAAAGCATTTTTTTGACTGCGGCAACATTTGTCTTATCAACAAATTGCGGACCTCTTAGATCTCTTTTGCGTGTTTGGCTCATTTTTGTCAAAATATGGCTACGAAATGCCGAACCTCTTTTGATTTTATTTTTGCCTACTTTAAAACGCTTAGCCGCACCACGAACAGTCTTCATCTTTGGCATACTAATCCTTTTTTTAAAGTAAGCTATGATTATACTATAAGTTTGCTTTAAATTTTTTGAATTAATTCTATTTCTTTTAATAACACTTAAAATTTAATTAATAAAAATAGATTTTTATTAAACCTTTTTTTTAAATTATAAAGCGACTCCTTTCACAATTATTCAAATTTGGCTCGCAAAATTTGCAACCATCATAAAGGAATCGGAGCGGATGGTTTAATAGTAATCATTAAAAATAAATCTGAAATTTCAAACAAAATATCAAGTCTGATTTTAGATTTAAATAATGACAAAATAGATTTTGCATGGGATTTTTATAATTCAGATGGAAGCAAAGCTGATATGTGCGGAAACGGTTCAAGAGCAGCTGCGCTTTTTGCTTATGAAAATAAAATAGCAAATAAAAATATGAAATTTTTAACCGGTGCCGGTATTATAAATGCTGAAATTTGCGAAATAAATAAACATCTGGCAATAGTTGAAAGTGAATTGACAAAACCTGTTAAAAAAGCTGAAAATTTCAGTGAAAACGGTTTTTTATGGAGTTTTTACGATACCGGTGTTCCTCACTTGGTTACTTTTGTAAAAGATCTGAATGATTTTAATATAGAAGTTGCAAGAAATTTACGTAAAAAATATAATGCAAATGTAAATTTTGCAAGCTTTAAAGATGAAATTTTAAGAGTTAGAACTTATGAACGCGGAGTGGAAGATGAGACATTGGCTTGCGGAACAGGAATGGCTGCATGCTTTATAACAGGAGTTATAAATTTTAATCTACAAAACGTTGTAAAAGTAATGCCAAAAAGCGGTGAAATTTTATATTTAAGAAAGAACGATGATAAAGTCTTTTTTAAAGGAGCTGTGTCTCATAGTTTTGATGCTTTGTTTTATGATGAGAATGAGATATAAAACGGTTTGTAAAATTTGGGAAGGGTATTTAAAAATATTTTGTTTTAAAATTCAAACTATTTATGTAATTGCAAAATTTTGCAATTACATAATTTTTTATTGTTTCATGCTGATATAACTGTTTAATGCGCCTATATAAGCTTTTGCAGTAGCCATCAAGGTATCCGTATCAAGTCCGTGACCTATTATTGTGGATGAATTTTCAAACAATACTTTAACGGTTACTTTCGCTTGCGCGTCTTTTCCTTGAGAAACCGCTCTGACTTGATAATCTTTTAAATTTCCTTTTATACCGCTTATTCTATCAATTGTTTTAAAAATTGCATCTACAACACCGTTTCCAAGAGCTGAATCTTTTAAAATTTCATCATTGTGTTTTAAAGTCAAAGCAGCACTTGCATGCCCCTTATTACATTCGCTTGAACTAAGTGCGATAATTTCAAAAGCACATGGAATTTTAACAAGTTCATCCGTCATAAGCTCTCTTAAATCATCATCAAAAATTTCTTTTTTGGCATCGGCTAAAATTTTAAATTTTTCAAACACATTAGCAAGTTCATCTTCACTTAAATTATATCCAAGACTGACTAACTTATCTCTAAAAGCATGGCTGCCGCTATGCTTGCCGAGAACAATGGAATTTTTTTCCAAACCTATATCTTCTGCACGCATAATTTCATATGTTTCTTTATGTTTTAAAACGCCGTCCTGATGAATTCCGCTTTCGTGTGCAAAAGCATTTTTACCGACGATTGCTTTATTCGGTTGAGGCTCTATTCCTGTGATTGTGGCAACCAAACGACTTGAATGGTAAATTTCTTTAAAATTTATATCCGTATAAAGCGGTGCAAAAACATCGCTTCTTGTTTTTATAGCCATTACGACTTCTTCAAGCGCTGTATTTCCTGCCCTTTCACCAAGTCCGTTTATCGTGCATTCTATCTGTCTGGCACCTGCTTTTATGCAAGCAATAGTATTTGCAACAGACATTCCTAAATCATCGTGACAATGTGATGAAATAACGGCTCTATCTCCTACAAATTTTACAAGTTCGCCTATCATATAACTCATTTCACTTGGAAGTCTATAGCCTACCGTATCCGGCAAATTGATTGTTGTAGCTCCTGCATTTATAGCTGCTTCCACAATTTCTTTAATAAAAGAAATTTCGCTTCTTCCTGCATCTTCACAACTGAATTCAACATCGTCACAAAAAGTTTTTGCATATTTTATGGAATTTATCGCTTTTTTTATTACATCATCCGGTGAAAGTTTAAGTTTATACTCCATATGAATCGGGCTTGTTGCGATAAATGTGTGAATACGCTTAAATTTCGCTGATTTTATTGATTCACCGGCAGCTTTTATATCTTTTTCAATAGCTCTTGCAAGAGAGCAAACTCGTATTTTTGAAACAGCCCCGCAAATACGCTCTATAGCGTCAAAATCACCAGGACTTGCAGCTGCGAATCCCGCTTCTATTACATCAACACCAAGTTTTTCAAGCTGTATTGCAAGTTCCACTTTTTCGGCTGTATTCATTGAAGCGCCCGGACTTTGTTCTCCGTCTCTTAAGGTAGTATCAAAAACTATAATTTTATTTTTATTCATCTTTTGTCCTTTTTACTTTTTTAAATTTTAAATTGATTATATTATAACTTGCACGAATCAAGCCATACAGCACATATGCACTAGTAAAAAACGCACAAATTTCAAGCGGATAAAGATATATCAAAGAAAAAACTATAACCAAACCGACCAAAATTTTAATAAAATATGTTTTTTTAAAATTTAACTTTTTAAAACTTGGATAGCGGACATTGCTTACCATTAAAATAGAAAGCCCGGCAACGCATATAAGATATAAAATTTCATAATTTTTAAAAATATCGTAAGCATTATAAAGACCAACCCAAAATGCCGTCGTAATCGCAGCCGTAGGAATTGGAAGCCCGATAAACATACTTGGATCATAAGTTCCTGTCGTTACATTAAAACGCGCCAAGCGAATTGCTCCGAAAATTACATAAATAGCCATAATCAGCACACCAACTCTGCCAAAATACTTGCCAACGGCAAAATAAAAAAGCACAGCAGGCGCAACACCAAATGCTATAACATCAGCAAGACTGTCAAATTCCACGCCAAATTTGCTGGTAGTATGCGTAAGTCTTGCTACGCGTCCGTCAAGTCCATCAAAAACAAGTGAAAGCACGATATAAATAATGGCTTTTTCAAAATCGCCTCGAATGCTGGCAAGCGCACTTACTATACCTAGAAAAATGCTCGCGGCCGTAAAAAAATTCGGCAAAATATATGCAATTTTCGGCTGCTCACTCATAAATCGTCCTCGCCTTTTTCATCATCTTGTTGCAAACGTGAAGGAAAACCGTTTTTAATCTCAAAATTTTTAATGATTTCACGCACTTTTTCACCCTCGATTGTCTCGTTTTCGTAAAGCGCTTTTACCATCTCTTCAATTGCACCTGCGTAAGTTTGCAAAGTTTCCAAGACACTTTTATAACGCTCGTCAAGCGTTTGTTTGACATAATCATCAAGCTTTTTAGCCATATCATCGCTATAATCTTTAATCGCTTGACCACCGTTTAAAAACATATTTCTTTGCTTTTCAAGTACCATAAGTCCCGCAATATCCAAATCACTCATTCCATACATACTAACCATTGATTTTACGATATCCGTTGCGCGTTCCAAATCATTGCTGGCTCCTGTTGAAATTTCTTTTATGAAGATCTCTTCGGCTGCACGTCCGCCAAGTAAGACATCGATCATCGCGTAAAGCTCGTATTTTTGCATCAAAAATTTATTTTCTTCAGGCGTATTTAATGTATAACCAAGAGCTGCCAAACCGCGTGGAATTATAGAAACTTTCGTAACCTTATCAGCTCCTTTTGTAGTTTCGCTGATAAGCGCGTGTCCGCATTCATGATAAGCAACTATTCGTTTTTCTTTTGGATTTATGCGGCGTGATTTTTTCTCAAGCCCTGCAATTGCGCGCTCTACGGCTTCAACCAAATCGTTTTGTTCAACATAATTTTTTTCGTTTCTTCCTGCCAAAAGCGCAGCTTCATTTATGATATTCGCTAAATCGGCTCCGGCAAGTCCTGCAGTAAGTCTTGCGATTTCTTCCAAATCCACACTTTTAGAAAGTTTAATATCTTTGCTATGCACATTTAAAATTTCAATTCGTCCTTTAAAATCAGGCTTATCGACAAGCACTTGTCTATCAAATCTTCCTGGTCTTAAAAGTGCAGCATCAAGGACTTCCGGACGGTTTGTAGCTGCTAAAACTATAACAGGATTTGCATCAGAACTGAAACCGTCCATCTCAGCCAAAAGTTGATTTAATGTCTGTTCTCTTTCATCGTTTCCACCGCCAAAACCGCCTGCTGCACGACTTTTACCGATTGCATCGATTTCATCTATGAATACAATTGCCGGGGCCTCTTTTTTAGCCGTTTCAAAAAGATCTCTAACACGACTTGCGCCAACGCCTACAAACATTTCAATAAAACTTGAACCGTTTACTGAAAAAAACGGCACGTCAGCCTCTCCTGCAACCGCTTTTGCAAGTAAAGTTTTACCGGTTCCTGGAGGCCCTACAAGCAAAACTCCTTTTGGAATTTTAGCACCCAAATTTATATAACGACCTGGGTTTTTAAGAAAATCAACAATTTCTTTAACTTCTTCTTTTGCCTCTTCCACGCCTGCCACATCACTAAATTTTACTTTCGGCTTTTCGGAATTAACAAGTTTTTTACTGCTGCCTATACCAAGAATTCCGCCACTTACATTTTTTTGCATACGATTTACAAGAAACATCCAAATTCCAAAGAAAATAGCAAGTGGAATTACCCAACTGAAAAGTATATCCGTAAAGAAATTACTTTCATTATAAGCGCCGTAAGGAATTTTTTTCTCATCTAAAATTTTCACAAGGTCATTATCGGATACTTTTTTTGCTATGTAGGTTGTCCCGTTTGATTGAGCTTTGATATTTGTTTGACCGATTGACACCATAGATACGCTGCCATTTTGAATTTCATTTTTTAATTCCGAATAACTTACATTTCTGACATTCGATCCGGAATTCATAAACTCGCTTCCAAGTCCACCGCCTTCAGGCGACATCGCTTTAAAAATTATTATCATAATCACAGCAAAAATGATAAATGCGCCGATAGGATTTTTGTTAAAAAAATTATTTCCACCGCCGTTATTTTTATTGTTTTGATTATTTTGATCCATTTTTATCCTTTTTTAAATACAAAACTGACCCACTCGCCGTTTTGTAAAATTTCTAAATTGTTCATATCTGAAAATACATTTAAAATTTTATTTTTGTATTTTTCTAAAATACCGGAAATTATCAAAATTCCACCACTTTTAACACTGTTTTTAAGCTCGTTTTGCAAAATCAAAATTACATCTGTGATTATATTCGCTATTACAAAATCAAACTCTTTATTAAAACTTTGATTAAAATTTTTGTTTTCATTTAAATTTTCACTTAGAATTTCTCCGTCCATGTTTCTAATCGCCAAATTCGCATCAGCAATACTTCCATTCCAAATTTTATCTATTTTTACACCGTTTTTCTGAGCGTTTTTTATACTTGCGTCAACAGCTTGTATGTCAGTATCGCAGGCTGCAACTTTTAAACCGATCTTTTTTAAAGCTATGCTTAAAATCCCGCTTCCACAACCGACATCAAGAGCAGTAGCACCGTCTTTGGCATATTTGTCTATCAATTTAAGACACATATTTGTGCTTTCGTGATGTCCGGATCCAAAAGCAATAGCCGGATCTATTATAATGTCAATAAGCTCTTTTTTGGATTCTTTCCAGCTTGGTCTTACATAAAATTTACCGACTTCAATCGGCTCAACGCTTTTTTGATATTTCTCAATCCAATCGGCATTTTCTTTGATAGATTTTGAAATTTGCAAATCAATTTTTGTATTAAACTTTTTTTGCAAAGCTTTTTGAAACTCAATAAATGCAAATTCTAAATTTTGCAAATCTTCTTCATCACGAATGATAAAAGAATTTTCTTTTTCTTCAATTGCCTCTACACCGAGTTCAAAAGAGAAATTTTTAAATAATTCCGAAGCGTTTTTACTTGAAACTTCCATTTCATAATAATTTTTTTTCATAACAATCATTAATCTACAAAATTTTAAACCTGATATTTTACATAAAAGAAGTTCAAAATTTGCTTATTTTTTATTGTAATTTAACGAAAAAGGGAATTTTGATTGAGCAAAATTCCAAAATTTTAAAAATTTCCGTCTGTATCCTGACCGGCTGTTTGTTCCCACGGAAGTTTTGTACCGCCTAATATATGAAAATGCAAATGCATAACTTCTTGTCCTGCGTTCTCGCCGCAATTACAAATTAAACGGTAACCGCTTTTATCAAGTCCCATTTTTACGGCAACTTCTTGTATAAATTTCGTAAACTCGCACATTATATCAGGATCTGCAACTTGAAAATTTTTATAACATTTTTTTGGAATTGCCAAAATATGAATCGGCGCTTTTGGATTTATATCGTGAAAAGCAAGAAATTTATCATTTTCAAGCACTTTATTGCAAGGAATTTCACCGTTAATTATTTTTTCAAAAACATTCATCGTTTTTCTCCTTAAAATTTTTTGGCAAAATTATAACTAAAAATTATTAAATTTTTAGTTTAATGAGAGTTTTAATAAATTTTCAATACAATCCTACTCAAAAATTATTTTTTAAGGACGAAATTTTGAAAGATTTAGAGCAGGAAATAAAAAACTCGCAAAATTTAGCTGAACTTGAAGCGATTCGTCTTTCACTCTTTGGCAAAAACGGTGAAATTACCGAACTCTTTAGCAAACTTAAAAGTTTACCTAATAATGAAAAAAAAGAATTTGCCAAAAAAGCAAACGAAAAAAAGGAGCTTTATAATAACCTTATAAGTGAAAAAAGATCGGAACTTGAAGCAAAAAAACAAAATGAATTTTTAAAAAAAGAAGCGATTGATGTAACACTTTTCGATGAGCCGATTAACTCGGGCGCAATTCACCCTGTAATGGCTACTATGGATAAAATCGTAGAGTATTTCGTATCTCAAAATTTTAGCGTCGAATCAGGACCTTTAATAGAAGACGATTTTCATAATTTTGAGGCGCTAAACTTGCCGAAATACCATCCTGCGCGCGATATGCAGGATACATTTTATTTAAATATTCCAAATATGCTTATCCGCACACAAACAAGCCCGGTCCAAATACGCACAATGCAAAAAATGAAAAAACCGCCGATTAGAATGATTTCTCCCGGGGCTGTATTTCGTAGAGATATGGATTTAACGCATACTCCTATGTTTCATCAAGTAGAAGGTCTTGTTGTGGAAGAAGGAAGCAAAGTCAGTTTTGCGAACCTTAAATATATATTGGAAGATTTTCTGCATTATATGTTCGGCGATGTCAAAGTTAGATTTCGCCCAAGTTTTTTTCCGTTCACCGAACCAAGCGCGGAAGTCGATATAAGCTGTATTTTTTGCGGCGGAAAAGGTTGCAGGGTATGTTCACATACAGGCTGGCTTGAAGTTTTAGGAAGCGGTGTAGTTCATCCTAATGTATATAAATCGGTAGGTTGGAAAAACGTAAGCGGCTACGCATTCGGATTAGGAGTTGAAAGATTTGCAATGCTGCTTCACAGTGTGCCTGATTTGCGCTCGCTTTTTGAAGGAGACATCAGATTATTGGAGCAATTTAAATGATAATAACAAGAAATTGGTTAAACGAATGGATAGATATAACAGAAATTTCTACAGATAAAATTTTAAAAGCGCTAAATTCAATCGGTCTTGAAGTTGACAGTTATAAAAAATTTTCCGTCGCCGATAAAGTTGTAATCGGTTATGTAAAAAGCAAAAAAGCTCATGAAAACAGTGATCATTTAAGCGTCTGCGAAGTTGATACAGGTTCACAAAGCCTTCAAATAGTATGCGGTGCAAAAAATGTCGAATCAGGTCAATTTGTAGCGGTCAGCTTGATAGGAGCCGTTTTGCCTAATGGACTTACTATAAAACCTGCAAAACTTCGCGGCGTAGAAAGTAATGGTATGATCTGCTCATCAAGCGAACTAGGTTTTCCGAAATTAAATGACGGAATAATGGTACTTGATGACAGTATCGGCGAACTTGTTCTTGGACGAAATTTAAACGAATATTTGGCTTTTAACGATGAACTGATTGATATTGATTTGACACCAAATAGAGGCGATTGTCTTAGTATTTACGGCATAGCAAGAGATTTGAGCGCGGCTTTAAATATACCATTAAAAAATAAAAATTTCACTGAAGAAGCCGAAAAACTTCTTGGAATCGGCAGAATTTTATCAGTTCACGCTGATGAAAAAATAGATGCAAGCTTTATATACAGAGCATTTGAGATAAAAAACAGATTTGATATTACGCTTACTCACAAACTTCGCTTGGCTTTTGCCGAAATTCTATCAAATGACACACTTGTAAATTTGTTAAATTATACAACACACAGCACCGGTGTTTTACTTCGCGCTTACGATTTTAATAAAATTACAAATAAAGACAAAATTTCAATAGATATAAAAAAACAGGAAAACGGTGAATTGGCTGTTTTTTGCGACGATAAACTTTTAGGCATAGCAGGAATCAATCAAAATAGCGATTTTAAGGCGAACAAAGACAGTAAAATTTGTATCGTGGAAGCAAACTATACAAATCCGCAAATAATAGCCGAAGCTCTTGGCGAAAACCGCAAACTAAAAGGCGACGAGCATACTTATCGCTCAACAAGAGGAAGCGAACCGAATCTGATTTTAGGGCTAAATCTGCTATTTTCTTTTTTGAAAAATAAAGACGAATTCGCATTATTTGCAGGCGCACAACAAATTTTAAATACAAAAGAGCCGAAAATTGTAAGTTTTACAAATGCTGAAATTGATGAAATGATCGGCACTAAAATCGAAAAAAATCAAATTTTAAAAATTTTAAAATCTCTTGGAATAGATGTAAATATGGATAATGAGTTAATTACAGCGACAATTCCTACATTTCGCCACGATATAAGCAATTCTCACGATATTTGTGAAGAAATCGTAAGAATTATTGGAATTGACAATATCGCTTCAAAACCGCTGGTATTTGCTGAAAATTGCAGATTTAACGAGACTTTTTTTGATTACGAAAATGCAAAGAAAATTCGCTACAAATCTGCCAACATAGGCTTTTTTGAATGCGTACATTATATTTTTGACAATGAAGAAGAATTAAAAAATTTAGGATTTGTGCCGTGTGAAGTTAAAATTTTAAATCCTATAAATGCGGAACTTAGCGTTTTGCGCCCTACTTTGATAAATCATTTATTAAACTCATCAAACTTAAATCTTAGAAATTCAAAAAAATCAATAAAACTATTTGAATTCGGTAAAATTTTTGATGAAAAAGGTGTGGAAAAAGATTGTTTCGGTTTTATTGCAAGCGGATTAAAAAATGAACCTAGCTTACTGAACTCAGCAAAACCTGAAAATGTGGATTTTTTATATTTCGCATCGCTTATTCAAAATATTATTGGAAAATTTTCATGCGTCTTGCCTGATAAAAACATAAAATTCTTAAATGATTTTGAGCAGGCTGAAATTTGGCAAAATGGCGTAAAAGTAGGAATTATCGGTAGATTTAAGTTTGAAAATGAAAGAGATTTGGCTAAAACTTATGTTTGCGAAATGGATTTTAAAGCTTTAAAATTTAATGAAATAAATGCAAAAAATTATTCGAAATTTCCAAGCATAAGTCGAGATTTAAGTGTTGTAGTGCCAAATAATATGAGATTTGAAGTCATTAAAAACGCGTTAAATAATTTACAAATTTCAGATTTAAAAGAATTTTTACCGGTTGATATTTATAAAGATGAAAATTTAAAAGATTCTTACAGTCTGACTATAAAATTTATATTTCAAAATTTGGAAAAAACGCTAGAAGACGAGCAAATTGAAGCAAAAATAACTCAAATTTTAAAAGCACTAAATAATTTAGGATTAAATTTAAGATGAAAATTTTCGCTCAGAGCAAACCTTTAAAGGCTACGATTTCAAATATCGCAGCGGATAAATCAATCTCTCATCGTGCAGTTATTTTTTCGCTTTTAAGCAGCGGCACAAATAAAATTGAAAATTTTTTATTTGCCGAAGATACCGAACACTCACTTGAAATAGCGCGAAAACTCGGAGCAGATATAGAAATAAAAGAAGGAATAGTTTTTATAGACGCGCCTAAAAAAATTGTTGAGCCCGACTGCATTTTAGAGTGCGGCAATTCAGGCACTTCGATGCGCCTTTTTATGGGACTTTTAGCCAGTGTTGAAGGATTTTTTGTGTTAAGCGGCGATGAATATTTAAATGAGCGCCCTATGAAACGTGTAGGTGAGCCGCTTTGTAAAGTAGGAGCAAAAATTTACGGACGCCTGGATGGTGATAAAGCGCCGCTTTGCATACAAGGCGGAAAGCTTGATTTTTTCAAATTTAAAAGCAAAATAGCGTCGGCTCAGGTTAAAACAGCTCTTATTCTGGCGGCTTTAAATTCTCAAGGTTGCGAATATTCCGAACCTGAACTTAGCAGAGATCACAGCGAAAAAATGCTTAAAAAAATGGGGGCCGATATTGAAATTTCGGGACTGAATCTAAAAGTAAAACCGCTTACAAAGCCGCTTGATCCGCTTGAAATTTTTATTCCTAACGATCCAAGTTCGGCGTTTTATTACGCAGTTGCGGCTACTATAATTCCTGGTTCCAAAATTATTTTAAAAAATATGCTTTTAAATAAAACAAGAATTGAAGCTTACGAAGTTTTAAGAAAAATGGGAGCAAATATAAAATTCACTCCAAAAAGCGAAATTTACGAACAAATCGGAGATATTGAAATTTCTTACGCGCCTTTAAAAGCCGTTGAAGTAAGCGAAAATATTTCGTGGCTGATTGATGAAGCGCCGGCTCTTGCCATAGCTTTTGCGTGCGCTAAAGGCACAAGTGTTTTAAGAAACGCAAAAGAACTTAGAGTGAAAGAAAGCGACCGTATAAAGGTAATTTGTGAAGGATTAAAATGCTGCGGTATCAATGTAACCGAGCTTGAAGACGGGTTTAAAATCACTGGCGGTGAAGCGGAACCTGCTATAATTACGCCATACGGCGATCATAGAATTGCTATGAGTTTTGCCATTTTAGGTTTAAAATGCGGTATGATTATTGAAAATAGCGAATGTATAGCAACATCTTTTCCGAATTTCGGAAAAATTTTAAAACAAATCGGAGCAAATATTGAAGATTGAGTTAGCCAAAAAATACGGCTTCTGCTTCGGTGTGAAAAGAGCTATCAAAATAGCTGAAAATACCGAAAATAGCGCAACAATCGGCGAACTTATTCATAATAACGAGGAAATCGACAGACTTCACAAAAAATTCGGCGTAAAAACTCTTAATGATATTAGCGAAATAACAGATGAAAAAAGACTTATAATTCGCACGCACGGCATTACAAAAGACGATTTGGACGTTTTAAAATCCAAAAACAAAGAGTTGATTGACGCAACTTGCCCATTTGTAAAAAAACCTCAACAAATTGTAGAAAAAATGAGTTCGGAAGGATACGACATCGTAATATTCGGAGATAAAAATCATCCTGAGGTAAAAGGTGTGAAGTCCTATGCAAAAGGTAAAGTTTTTGTAGTTCTAGATGTGAGTGAACTTAAAAATTTGAAAATTTCAAACAAAGTCGCCCTTGTGTCTCAAACTACAAAAAGAATTGAAAATTTTACAAAAATAGCCGAATTTTTAATGACAACAACAAAAGAACTAAGAATTTTCAACACAATCTGCAATGCCACTTTTCAAAATCAGGAAGCCGCAGCAAAGCTCGCAAAAAAGGCGGATGTAATGATAATAATAGGCGGCAAAAACTCATCAAATACAAAACAACTTTTACTTATTTCACAAAATTTTTGTAAAAACTCATACTTAATAGAAAATGAAAATGAACTCAAAAAAGAGTGGTTTTTAAATAAAGAGATTTGCGGAATTACAGCAGGCGCGAGCACGCCTGAGTGGATAATCAAAAAAGTTGTAAAAAAAATTAACACAATGTGCTAAAAAATACCGGCAAAATTTATATCATAAGCAATGTTTTAAAATACAAGTTTGCATCGGTAATTTATTTTTTTTGCAAAAAATATCTCAAAATTTTATGCCGATTTTAAAAATAATTTTGAAATCTGACATTTTCTTTATTTTTTATTCTTTTATTTAAAAAATACATATATTTTAAAAAAGACTTAACAAACAAAAATTTATTAAATCCGAATTGCAAAAATGTTTATAATTTTATTAAACTTAATTCACATTAAAGTAAAATTTAGATATACTCCAAGTCTTGAAATTTGCCTATCGGCATAAATAAAACAAAAGGAAAAAAATGGCTGTGAACGAAACAAAAGTTCAACAAAATGACGAAATTACGGAAGAAAATTTCGAGGAATTATTAGAGGCGTCTTTTAAAAAGACTGATGGTGATCTTATCGCAGGTAAAATCGTAGATATCAAAGATAACGAGGTTTTTGTGGATGTTGATCGAAAATCCGAGGGCATACTTGATGCAGGAGAAATTACAGATAAAAATGGCGATTTACTTTTCAAAGTTGGCGATACAATAAATGTCGTTATCACCGGAAGTCGTGGTGGCAAACCGCTTTTGTCATATAAAAAAGCGCTCAGAAGAGAAAAAATCAAAGAATTTATTGAAAATTTCGATGAAAATGCTGAAAACATATTGAATGTCAAAGTGATTTCGTTTAATAAAGGCGGTTTTGTATGTATAAATTCCGACAATGTTGAGTTTTTTATGCCTCGTTCGCAAGCCGGCTTTAAAGATGGAAAATCAGCAATAAACAAAACATACAAAGTAAAAATTATAAAAATAAATAAAGAAGAGCAAAGCATTATCGTTTCTCGCAAAAAACTTTTCGATGAAGAAAGAAAAGTAAAAAAAGAGGTAATTTCAAAATTACTTGAAAATACCGATCAGGTAATTGAAGGTATAGTTAAAAAAATCACAACTTACGGTATGTTTGTAGATGTAGGTGGCGTGGATGGACTTGTTCATTACAGCGAAATCAGCTATAAAGGTCCTGTAAATCCAAATTCTTTATATAAAGAAGGTGATAAAGTGCCTGTGAAAGTTATAAATTATGACAACGAAAAAAGGCATCTTTCTTTATCTATTAAAGCAGCACTTCCGGATCCTTGGGATGAAATAAAAGATAATCTTGAAGTAGGCGATACTATTCAAGTTACAGTTTCAAATATTGAACCTTACGGCGCATTTGTTGATCTTGGAAATGATATAGAAGGCTTTTTGCATATAAGCGAAATTTCATGGGATAAAAATATTAAAAATCCAAAAGATTTTATCTCAGAAGGTCAAGAAATCAATGTCGAAGTTGTAGAAATCAATGGTGATGACCGTCGTTTAAGAGTAAGTCTTAAAAATTTACTTCCAAAACCGTTTGACGAATTTATGAAAAAATATAAAGTCGGCGATATCGCAGAAGGCACAATTACTACAATTACAAATTTCGGAGCATTTGTAAAAATAGAAAACGTGGAGGGTCTTTTACATAATGAAGATGCTTCATGGGATAGAAATGTACGCTGCAAAGATCTATTCAAAATCGGCGATAACGTAAAAGTAAAAATTATAAAAATTGATGAAGAAAATCAAAAAATTTCATTAAATCATAAGGATTTAGAGGAAAGTCCAATCTGCAAATATGCTCAAAAACATGCAAGCGGCGATATAGTTACAGGTAAAATCCGCGACATTAAAGATTTTGGAATATTTGTAGAACTTGGCGAAAATGTAGATGCACTTATCAGAAAAGAAGATTTGGGTTCTATAGATCCAAGCACTCTTAAAATAGGCGATGAAATTGAAGCTGCAGTAGCATTTATTGATGAAAAGAAAAATCGTATTCGTCTTAGCGTAAGAAGACTTGCAAAACAAAAAGAGCGCGAAGTATTAAATGAAATAAATAGCGATGAAAAATTGACGCTGGGAGATCTTATAAAAGATCAACTCTCAGAAAATTAAAAATTTTGGGGGTAAAAATGAAGACAATAATTATTTGTGACCCGATTTATAAAGTCGGGTACGAATTATTAGAAAAAGAAAAAGATATAAAAGTAATAGATGCTTCAACCGTTTCTAAAAATGAACTTTTAGATATGGTAGGAGATGCCGATGTCGCAATAACAAGAAGTCCGACACCGGTAGATAAAAATTTTTTACAGGCCGGAAAAAAATTAAAAGCAATTGTTAGAGCTGGGGTTGGCGTAGACAACTGTGATATAGATGAATGTTCAAGGCGTGGAATCGTTTTAATGAATGTACCTACTGCAAATACAATCGCAGCAGTAGAAATGACAATGTGCCATTTGCTGAATTCAGCTCGTAAATATGTAAACTCTTGCAATGATTTAAAACTCAACCATACATGGAAACGCGAAAAATGGTACGGAACCGAAATTTATAAAAAATCTCTTGGAATTATAGGTTTTGGAAATATCGGCTCTCGCGTAGCGGTGCGTGCAATAGCATGCGGTATGAGTGTCATAACTTATGATCCATACATAGATCCGAGCAAAGCAACAAATATCGGTGTGCGCTACACTACAAATCTTGATGAAATTTTAGCTTGTGATTTTATAACTATTCATACACCGAAAACAAAAGAAACAATAGGAATGATAGGCGATAAAGAAATCGCTAAAATGAAAGACGGCGTTAGACTTATAAACTGCGCACGCGGCGGGCTTTATAATGAAAATGCTTTAATCAATGGTTTAAAAAGCGGTAAAATAGCATATCTTGGCATGGATGTTTTTGAAAAAGAACCGGCTACTCAAAACGAACTTTTAGAATTCGAGAATTTAACTGCCACACCGCATCTTGGCGCAAATACTGTAGAATCTCAAAGCAACATTGCAACTGAAGCCGTTGAGCAAGCAATAAGCGCAGCCAGAGGACTTTGCTATCCAAATGCTCTGAACTTACCTATAAAAACAGATAATTTACCTGATTTTGTTGAACCTTATATGAACCTGGTTTCAAAAATGGCTTATATGGCTGCCCAAATTGATAAAAACCAAATAAAAGCTATTAAACTTGAAGGTAATGGAAAAGTTGTAGATTACTTAAATTCTATGCTTGTTTTTGCTGTATACGGAGCACTTAAAGAAAAATTCGGCGAAAAAGTCAATTATGTAAATGCGATATTTACAGCCGACGAAAAAGGAATTAAAACAGAATCAGCAATCTTAAACGAAGATAACTATAAAAATAAAGTTTGTGTAAAAATTACAACTGATAAAGGTGTAACTGCAATCAGCGGAACCGTTTTTAATGACGACGAAGAGAGAATTTTAAATATCGACGGCTTTAAAACAGATTTCAAACCGAAAGGTAAAATGATAATATTTAAAAATACCGATGTTCCAGGAGTTATCGCAAGCGTCAGCGCGATTTTGGCAAAAGATAAAATCAATATTGCAGATTTTAGACTAGGTCGCGGAGAAGACGGAAACGCACTTGCTGTAATTCTAGTAGATGAAGATATAAGCAAAAGCGTACTTGACGAACTTTCAGCACTTTCTACTTGCCTACTTGCTCGTTATGTAGTACTTTAATTCTTAGTGAAATTTTAGCTTTACGGTTAAAATTTCACTTTTTTATAAAAAATTTAGATATTTTTTAAATATTAAATTTAATCATAAGCTTGACTATACAAAAATATCTAAAATTTGTAATACTTCAAGAAATATAATGAATAAAAATTCTAAAACAAATTTAGAATTTTATGATTAATAAATCCGGAAAGATATCTGAATTTAACTGTTAAAATAGATGAAAAAAATTTAGTTAAAAGTATTAGAGATAATTTTTGCTATATTTTTTAATAAGTATCTTTGTTATTAATGCAAAAACTAAACAAAAAAGAGCATAAATTTAGATTATTAAAAATATGATAAAGATTTATCAAGTTTTATTATCTTACAGGCATTATCACCTGCATTTTTATGCCTGTAAATTTATTTTTTTCAAAAATTTGAATTTCATAAAGCATATTATCTACACAAGAGTTAAAAACTACTGTTGTTTCGTATGTATTACCTTTTTTGATTAAATCGGCATTAATTTCTCCCATATTCACACCCTTAATAACAACAGATGGTTTATTTAAATTATCAAGTCCTGTAATTTTTAAAGATGTTGGAATTATCGGTCTAATAGGACGTGGCGAAAAAGAAAATTTTATAACTTCATTGTTTTGTAAAATTTCACAATCTTTTATGTTTAAATCACATTTGATATCTGTTTTTACTACGTGTTTATTATTTTTATTGCCATAAAACAAAAAAATAATGCCGCAAAATATTATAAAAATGTTTTCATAAATAGATTATTTTATATTACAGTAAAACCAAATCATAATTTATTGACTACAATCAAATTTTTTAAATACTTTTTAAATACCTGACAGAATAATAATGTAAAACATATGATATTGATAAATATAAATTTCAATTTAAAATAAATTGTAAATTAACCTATTGTATTGTAAATTCACAATTCTTTTACTAATATTTTTAACGGATTTTAAAATTTCACCTTTTTCAAAAATTCTTTTATCCACATTTTTTTTGGTGTAATAATTTCGCTATTGCTGAAATTTGCAGCGTGATATACGGTAGCACCGCTTTTTGTAGCATAATATTTTATCAATGTCTTTTGCAAAAACGGTTCCGTACTTGGTATAAACCATGCATTATTTGAAATGGCAATCACAAATTTCGGATTATTTTGATAAATTTCAGGTCTTGTAGCTTCATAACAAATCGCGCTAGTAATATTTTGATCGAAAAGTCTATATGTACTTATTTTTTTTGCCTTTGCAAAATCCGGTGCGCCGTCAAAAAACAGTTCATTTATAAAATTTGCGGCAAAATCAGGAAACGGAATTTCTTCGCCGAAAGGAACGAGTATGAATTTATCGTATCGCTTCATTTCACCGCCGTCAAAAACATAGGCGGAATTGTATATTTTACCGTTTTCATAAGCTTCAGCTCCTGCAATTATGGTTATTTGCTCACTTTTTTTCTTTAAAATTTCACTTAAATAATTTTCATTATTCAGATAAAAAGCGAATGCGCTTTCAGGAAAAACTATAACTTTTTTATTTTTAAAAATCATCTCATCTATCAAGTGCAAATTTTCTCTTACGTTTAAAATCGCATTATTTTTATTCCAAATTTCGTCCTGAGAAATTTCTGTAGTTACAAGTGAAATTTCAAACGGTAAAAAATTAGCGTTTTTTTGTGAAATTTGAAGAGCAAAAATCAGACAAACAAAAATCCATAAAATTTTGAATTTCTTAAAATAATAAAACGCGCAAATTCCTGCAAAAACGGCTGAAATTCCCCTTAAATCAGGTTCAAAAATTCCAGGCATTAAAATAAGTTCCAAATTTAACCAATTAAATGAAAAAGGATGGAAAAACGCCAACCCGATCAGTAAAACTGAACGCAATATTAAATTTTTAAAATGTCCGCAAATCCTAAAAAATATGCCGTAAGCAAAACCGAAAAACAAAATTTCAAGAGGAATAGCATAAGCAAAACCGAAATAAATAAGACTGAAACTGACCCAATAAAACCATAAAATTCCTATGAAAAATCCGGTCCAAAAAAATATTTCACGATTAGAATTTAATAAGCGCAAAAGTCCATAAATAGCGATAAACGGTGATAAAAATTCAAGCCAAAAATTTTGAAAAAAAGCAAAAATCAAAAAATTTGAAATTAAAATGGAATAAAAAAAGCCTTTATTTATATAATTTAAGGTAAAATAATCAGTTATTAAATTTTTGACAAAGGATAAACATGCAACAAGGAAGCGTTTTAGGCTCATTATTACCTCTAATTGTTTTATTTGCAATCTTTTACTTTTTGCTTATAAGACCACAACAAAAACAAGCAAAAGCTCACAAAGCTATGATCGATGCATTGGCAAAAGGCGATAAATTAGTCACAAACGGCGGATTTAAAGCCACAGTCGTAAAAGTCGCAGAAGGTGATTTTATCACAGTTAAGCTTAATGATGACACTATTGTCGAGTTGGATAGAAATTTCGTAGCGAAAAAAATAGATGAATAAAATAACTTACAGGCTGATTGCATTTTTAATAGCAGCCGTTTTTTCGGTAATATTTTCTATGCCGTCAATTTTTCAATTTGAAAAAGGGCATAAAATAAATCTTGGGCTTGATTTGCAAGGCGGAATTCATATGCTTTTGGAAGTTGAAGTTGATGAAGCTATAACTTCAAAGATAAAATCTCTCGCAGCAAGTCTAAGCTATTCGGCTAAAAAAGATGATCTTTTACTTGACGATATAAAAATTGAAAAAAATTATTTTGATTTTTCTATACTTGATCCTGATGAAGCTCCAAAATTTGAAGCGATTTTAAAAGATATGAAAGGCATTGTTATTGATAAAAATGTACAAAATTATCATATCAGCTTAGATGAAAAAGAGATTGAAGCAACAAAAACTTATGCAGTAGAACAAGCGGTCGAGACGATAAGAAACAGACTGGATCAATTCGGTCTTGCCGAACCTACTATCGCAAAACAGGGAAAAGAGTATATTCTGGTTGAACTTCCGGGAATCAAGACGCAAGAAGATGAACAACGAGCAAAAGATCTTATTGCAAAAGCGGCTCACTTGCAACTGATGGCTCTTGACGATGTTCGCCAGGACAGAGCTCAAAGTATTTCAATGGTAGAAGCTAAAAGTTATGGAGATGTAATATATCCTGACGTAAAAAATGAAAGCGTAAAATACCTTATAAAAGAAATTCCTGTTTTAGACGGAGCAATGTTAACCGATGCAAAAGTTGCATTTGATCAAAAAACAAATCAACCGATTATAAATTTTACATTAAATAGTGAAGGTGCTAAAATTTTCGGCGATTTCACCGGAGAAAATGTCGGAAAAAGACTTGCAATAGTTCTTGACGGTAAAGTTTATAGCGCACCTAGAATAAATGAAAGAATAGGCGGCGGAAGCGGTCAAATAAGCGGAGGATTCAGTGTCGAAGAAGCTCACGATGTAGCAATTGCGCTTAGAAGCGGCGCACTTTTGGCTCCTGTAAAAATGAGCGAAATTCGTTCAGTAGGTCCAAGCCTCGGGCAAGACAGTATAGATCAAAGTATGGCGGCCTTAATGGGCGCAAGCGTTTTGATTGTACTTTTTATGATTTTTTATTATGGTGTGGCAGGAATTTTTGCAGATATCGCTCTTGTTATAAATATTTTGTTTTTGATAGCTTGTATGGCGCTTTTTGGAGCTACACTAACATTACCTGGAATGGCAGGAATTGTCCTAACCGTAGGAATGGCTGTAGATGCAAACGTAATTATAAACGAACGTGTGCGTGAAGTTTTAAGGAGTGGCGCAAATATAAAGCAAAGTATAGAAAAAGGCTACGAAAATGCAATGAGTGCGATAATTGATTCAAACCTTACCACGCTTATAACATCAATGGCACTTTATGCTTACGGCACCGGTCCTGTTAAAGGGTTTGCTGTTACTATGAGTATCGGTATCATAGCTTCCATGATAACCGCAATTTTAGGAACACATGGAATGTTTGAACTTATAATGGATAAAATGTTGAAAAAAGGAAGCACAAGACTTTGGTTCGGTTATAAAGTGAGGAAAGCATAATGCAAATATTTGATAAAGGCAAAATTTATAATTTTATGAAATTTCGCTACGCAGCATTTGCGTTTTCTGCGATTTTAATGTTGGGTTCTATGTTTTTACTGTTTTTTCAAGGTTTTAATTACGGTATTGATTTTAGCGGCGGAACGCTTATTCAAGTAAAATACGATCAAAAAGCCGATTTGGCGCTAATTCGTAAAACCATAAATAAAGTTGATTTTTTAAAAGATGCAGCTGTTACGGAATTTGGAAGCGACCAGGAAATCGTTATTCGCTATTCAAGTGCACATGATAAGGTCCAAGAAAATCTGAATGCAAAAATGAATGAAATTTTAAAACCGACAGGAAATTTTGAAATTAGACGTGTAGATGTCGTAGGACCTAAAGTAGGAGATGATCTGAAACAAAAAGGAATTATGGCTGTAGCCGTTTCTTTGGTGCTTATTTTAATTTATATAGCAGTGAGATTTGAATGGAGATTTGCAATTGCGGCAATTTTTTCGGAATTTCACGATGTAATAATTACAATAGGAGCAATAATCTTATTTAAAATAGATTTCAATCTTGAAATTTTAGCCGCCATTCTTACAATCTTGGGATACTCGCTGAATGATACAATAATCGTATTCGATAGGATAAGAGAGGGCATAAAAGAAAGCAAATTCGCAAAAATAAATGACGTCATAAACGAAGCCGTTTCAGCGACACTTTCACGTACAATTTTGACATCGTTCACAACTTTGATAAGTGTTGCTATTTTGCTGCTTTTCGGTGGAGATATGATTTATAATTTCAGCTTTGTAATGATGATAGGTATAGTATTTGGAACATTCAGTTCAACTTTTATCGCCGCACAAAGCTTAATTTGGTTTAAATTTGACGTCAACAAATACCGTGAGTTTTTAGCGGAAAAACAACGCAAGATAAGAGAAAAAGAAAAAATTCGTGCAATGTATGAAAAAGGCATGGTTTAAGGGGTTAAAATGAACTGGGGACGAATGACTTATGTTTTTTTATCGCTTATGGGTTTAACTACTTTAATAGGCTTTGTATATTATCAAAACGAGATGCTTTTATTTTTCGCAGCAAGCTTAAATGCGATTTCAACATTGTTGAAAATCGGCGTTAGAAGCCAACTTGCAGCCGAGCTTTTTGCAAGTTCGCTTGTAGCTGATTTACATTTGATTCCTGCTTTTATCATAATGATAATGAACTCGCATATTCCTGCTATTGTTGTTGCTCTAAGTATAGGAGCAGTGGTTGCAAATGTTTTTTCGCTTATTTTAATTGTCGTGGAATCCGCAAAAATGAAAGATGAATTTTAAGGGAATAAAATGTATGATAGCAAAAAATTAGAGTTAAAATGGCAAGAAATTTGGGATAAAGAGGGTATATTTGAACCGAAAAAAGATTATAATCTGCAAAAAAAATATATTCTTTCAATGTTTCCGTATCCAAGCGGAAGAATCCATATGGGACATGTCAGAAATTATACAATAGGCGATGCGATTTCACGATATTACCGTATGCAAGGCTATAATGTACTTCAACCGATAGGCTTTGACAGTTTTGGAATGCCTGCCGAAAATGCTGCAATAAAACACAAAATTCACCCTAAAAAATGGACATATGACAATATTGATTATATGACAAAAGAACTTTTTAGACTTGGATTTAGCTTTTCTAAAAATCGCATTTTAGCAACATCTGATCCGATTTATACAAAATTTGAGCAGGAATTTTTCATAAAAATGTTTGAAAAAGGGCTGATTTACCGAAAAAATGCTGTTGTAAATTGGTGCGAACAAGATCAGACCGTACTTGCAAACGAACAGGTTGAAGATGGAAAATGTTGGCGTTGCGGCAATGAAGTCGTGCAAAAAGAGATGCCCGGATATTATCTTAAAATCACATCTTACGCGGATGAACTTTTATCTTGCCTTAAAGATTTGCAAAATCACTGGCCATCGCAAGTTATCACAATGCAAGAAAACTGGATCGGTAAAAGTTTCGGTTTGGAATTTGATTTTAAATTTGATGATGAGAGCAGTAAAAAATTAGGCGGAGTAAAAAGTTTTAAAGTTTTTACAACGCGTCCCGATACAATTTATGGTATGAGTTACGCAGCTCTTGCGCCTGAACACGCCGTAGTTAAAGCAGTTTTGGAAAAAAATTTGGTTTCTAAAGAAACAGCTGATAAAATTAAGAAAATTTTAAACCAAAGCCCAAGAGAGAGACAGGCAAATGATAAAGACGGTGCATTCTTAAATCTTTTTGCAATTCACCCTCTTAGCGGCAAAAAAATTCCCGTCTGGATGGCGAATTTCGTTTTAGCAGAATATGGTGGAGGCGCTGTTATGGCGGTTCCTGCACATGATGAAAGAGATTTCGAGTTTGCACATAAATTTAATCTACCTATCATTCAATCAATCGGCGCAAAAAACGGTGAAAATGTTAAACTTCCTTATATAGAAAGCGGAATTTTAGTGGATTCGGCCGAATTCTCCGGACTTGAAAATGAAGACGCCAAAATGAAAATCATAGAAAAATTCGAAAAAGAAAAAATCGGGAAACGCGTTACAAATTACAAACTTCGTGATTGGGGAATAAGCCGTCAAAGATATTGGGGCGCACCGATTCCTATGATAAAATGCCCAAAATGCGGTCTTGTGCCTGAAAAAATAAAAAATTTGCCGGTAACATTACCTGATGATATAAAAATAACAGGCAAAGGAAACCCGCTTGATAAACATCCTACGTGGAAACATTGCACATGTCCGAAATGCGGCGCCGAAGCGGAGCGCGAAACCGATACTCTTGATACTTTTTTTGACAGCAGTTGGTATTTTGCGCGTTTTACAAGCGATGAAAATATGTGGCAAGAAAAAGGCATAGACGAAAAAAGTGCTAATTATTGGATGAATGTCGATCAATATATCGGCGGAATCGAGCATGCTATACTTCATCTTCTGTATGCGAGATTTTTTCAAAAAGTTTTAAGAGATCTTGGATATTTACGAGATAGTGAGCCGTTTGCCAATTTGCTAACGCAAGGAATGGTTTTAAAAGATGGCGCAAAAATGAGTAAAAGCAAGGGAAATGTCGTAGATCCGGATGAGATTATAGAAAAATACGGCGCGGATACGGCGCGCCTTTTTATACTTTTTGCAGCTCCGCCGCAAAAAGAACTCGAATGGAATGACAGTGCCGTTGAAGGAGCGTATAAATTTTTAAACCGTCTTTACGAGCGAAGTCAAAACGTGCAAAAAACACGTGAAATTCCAAAAATAGATCAAAGCTCACTTAATAAAGCCGAAAAATATGCAAGACTTAAAGTATATGAAGCACTTCAAAAATCAAGCGAAGTTTATGAAAAAACTTTTGCTTTCAATACCTTAATCGCTGCTTGTATGGAAGCGCTGAATGCACTTAATGCGCAAGAAAACAGACAAATTTTAACTGAGGGATATTTTATAATATTAAATCTTTTAGATCCGATTGTTCCCCACATCGCTTGCGAACTTAGTGAAAATCTATTTGGTAGAGCCAATTTTACACCGATTAAAATTTTGCCTGAAGTTTTTGAAAAAGATGAGATTAGGTTGGCCGTTACAGTAAACGGCAAAAAACGTGCCGAAATTGAAGTTGCAAGCGATTTAAGCCAAAGTGAAATTTTAAAAATCGCGAAAGAGCAAGTTCTTAAATGGCTTGAAAACAAAAAAATTATAAAAGAAATTTATATTAAAAACAAGCTTGTAAATTTGGTAGTGAAATGAGAAAAATATTAGCTTTATTTATCCTATTTTTCGTGCTTGGCTGCGGATACAGACCCATTTCAAAAATCACGCACAATGTTTTGCCGCAAAATATTTATGTGGACGTATTGATGAGTAAAACCGATCCGCAAAATACGGTTGCTATAAAAGACGCTGTAAAAAAAGGCATTGTCGAACGTCTTGGACGCGAATTTAGCGATAAAAAAGCGGCTGATAGTTATATTATTGTCAATATAAAATCTTTAAGATTTACAGAATTAACTTACGATCAATTCGGTTACGTAACAAGCTACCGCGCGAATTTAAGATTAAATTTCAAAACAAAACTGTCTGACGGTGAAATTTTCAGCACCGATACTGTTGGAGATTATGACTTTAGAGTAAGCAAACTTGTCAAAAATGCCCGAGACGCAAACAGTGTAATAAGTGACAAGGATAGATATAACGCTATTGAAAATGCCTCTAAACAAGCATTTGATGAGTTTATCTCAGCGCTTGCCGTTAGAGGGCTTAAAAATTGATTGACTTTTTAAGTTACATAAACTCAAAGCCGATGTTTTACAAAAAGATTGACTTTGAGCGCTTTCCACGTATTTTTAATTTTTTAAAAAATAAAATCCCGCCTCTTAAAAATGTAACGCAAATCATAGGCACAAACGGCAAAGGAAGCACCGGAAGATTTCTAGCTCAAATGCTTATGCAAAAAGGCGCCGACGTCGGACATTACACAAGCCCTCATATTTTCAGTTTCAATGAACGTTTCTGGCTAAACGGCGAAGATGTAAGCGATGAAAAACTGCAACAATCGCACGAAATTTTGCAAGAAATTTTAGGCGAAGAAATTTCAAATTCTCTTTCATATTTTGAATATGCCACGCTTTTAATGTGGATTTTGTTTTTAAAGTGCGATTATTGCGTAATTGAAGCAGGAATGGGCGGAGAGTTTGACGCTACCAGCGAATTTCATAAAAAACTAAATCTTTTTACGCCGGTAGGACTTGATCATATGGCGATTTTAGGCGACAGTATCGAAAAAATCTCGCATACTAAATTTATAAAAATGGCACAAAATGCGATTTTAAACGATGAAATGAATGAAATTTCAGTAAAAATCGCAAAAGAGATTGCCGAAAACAAGAATGCAAAGTTAAAATTTCCGGCTGAAATTTTAACCGGCAATGAAAAGGCTGAAATTTCAAAATATATCAAAAAACAAAATCTTGCAAAATTTCAAATTTCAAATCTATCTCTTGCATTTGCGGGTGCGAAATTTTGGGGCGTAGAACCCAATCTTAAAACTATCGGAAGTTTAAAAATACACGGCAGAATGGAACAGATAGCGCCAAATATCTTTATAGATGTCGGACACAACGAACTTGCCGCAAAACAGATCGCAGACCATTTTGCAGGACAAAAAATAACGCTTATTTATAATGCTTTTTTGGACAAAGACGCGGCTTCCATCTTTAAAATTTTAAAGCCTATAATTAAAAAAGTTGAAATTTTTGAATACAAAAGCGAAAATAGAGAGCTGATAGGCAAAAAAATTGAAGATATTTTACATGCACAAAACATAAATTTCAATAAGTTTAAAAAGCTTGAAAACAACGAAATTTACTTGGTTTTCGGTTCATTTATGCTGGTAGAAAATTTCTTAAAATTTTATGGTTTTAAAGATGAATTTTCAAGCTAAAATTTTAATTTTTTCCATTATTGCGCTGATTTCGGTTTTGATATTTGCGGTTTTTAAATTATACACTCAAAATGACGATTTAAAAATTCTCGCACGCAGTCTTTACGAACAGAATTCCGCACTAATCGCACAAAATGCAAATCTTCTTACAAATAATAAAAATATCTCGAAAGAGCTGGAAAATACAAATGATAAATTTGCAAGCCTGCAAGTAAGCGCAAGTTTGAATCAAGCCAAAAATGAGTTGAAGGTAGAAAAAAAAACCGAAAAAATAAAAGTCGACAGCAACATCCAAAAAGATTTTTTGCGCTTCATTCCAAACGGCATGCCGCTTGATTTTAAAGGAGTTACAAGCGAATTTGGAAATAGATTACATCCTGTTTTTGGCAGTTATAAAGAGCATTTGGGAATCGATTTGCGCGCAAAACTTGGCACGCCTGTATTCGCCACAGCGGACGGATTTGTGGAATACAGCGACGATTCCGGTACAGGATACGGCTTTTTGGTAATTATCACACATAATTTTGGATTTAAAACAAAATATGCTCATCTTTATAATCAGCCTATAGTCGCACTTGGACAATTTGTGCGAAAAGGCGATTTAATCGCATATAGCGGTAATACAGGGCTTAGCACGGGACCGCATTTGCATTATGAAGTGCTGTTTTTGGAACGCAATTTAAATCCTTACAACTTTTTAATTTGGAACACCAAAAATTTTTCGAATATTTTTCAAAACGAAAGGAGAATTCCGTGGCAGAGCATTGCTGCCGCACTTTCTGCAAAATGATACAGTCAAAAATTTACGAATATTTTTCTAAAAACTCAAAAGAAATTTTAATTACGGAAAACGATAAAGAGGCTCAAATTTCAGATCAAGTGCTGAAATTTATAGGTTTTGAAACATTTGTCTTACCTGATTTCAGGGCATTACACGGTGAAGATTTAAGAAGTTATTATGACGAATTGATTTCAATAAGCACCGTACTTTCGGCATTTTATAAATGTAAAAATAAAAAAATCATTATTTCACCGATTAGAACTATTTTAAATAAACTTCCGGCAAAATCACAACTTAAATTTTTAAATCTAAAATTTGCGGACAAACTTGAAATTTCAAACTTTAAAGATGAAATTTTAAGAATCGGGTATTTGACAAACGATATCGTTCAAAGTAAAGGCGAAGTCAGTTTTCGCGGTGAAATTATTGATATTTTCGCGCTGAATTATGAAAAACCGATTAGAATTTTATTAAATGACGATGAAATCGAAAGTATAAGATTTTTTGACGAAAGCACGCAAAAAAGTGAACCGACAGAAATAGAATCAATAGAAATAGCGCCGTTTTTAGCAAATTTAAGCAAAGATGAGTTTGAAAACACAAATGAAAAAATCGCAAATTTCGATTCGGACGCGCTTATAAAAGATCTTTCCAGTCTCGGCTTTTGGTTTATTGACGGATTTATTGACTATTTGCAAAATTTCAGCTTCATCTGTTTAAACAAACTCGACACAAACGAAATTTTTAGCGAGCGAAATTTGGATTTTTTAAATCAGGCTGAAATTTTACCTGAACCGAAAAAGTTCAAAGATTTGGTTATAACACCAAGTGCGGAGTTTTTTGAATTTCATAAAGACGCACAAATCACGCTTATAGCGCGAAATTCCGCTCTTATAGACGAATTGAACATTTCAATTTCGCCAAATATCAAAATTTTACGTGAAGACTTAGTCGTAAATCTTATCTCAAATGACGAAATAATTATATCTCTTAATAAATTTAAAGCAAAAAAAAGAGTCAGAAAAAGCTCACTTGCTGTTGATGAGCTTCAAATAGGCGATTTCGTAGTACATGAAAACTACGGCGTTGCGAAATTTGCAGGTCTTGAACTTATAGAAGTTCTTGGCTCAAAAAGTGAATTTGTGGTTTTGGAATATTTCGGCGGCGATAAATTACTGCTTCCTGTGCAAAATTTGAACTTAATCGATCGCTACATCGCAAGCGGCGTGGCTACGCTTGACAAACTCGGTAAAACCGGTTTTGCAAAGATCAAAGAAAAAGTGCGTGAAAAACTTTTTGCAATCGCTTCAAAAATCATTCAAACAGCAGCAGCCAGAGAACTTGTGCGCGGTATAGTAATAGAAAATAATACACCTGAATACGCAAAATTTTTAAGCAGCGCAGGATTTGAATACACAAAAGATCAACAAAATGCAGTAAATGCGATATTTACAGATCTGAAAAGCGGCAAAGTTATGGATAGACTGATTAGCGGCGATGTAGGTTTCGGAAAAACGGAAGTTGCGATGAATGCAATTTTTGCATGTATCAAAAGCGGCTATTCCGCGCTGTTTTTCGTGCCTACGACACTTCTTAGCGCTCAACACTACGCCACATTAAAAGAAAGACTTACTCCTTTTAAAATTCAGGTTTTTCGCCTTGACAGATTTACAGGCGCCAAAGAAAAAGCTGAAATTTCAAAAAAAATAAAAGACAAAATTCCTATCGTAATCATAGGAACTCACGCGCTTTTAAACATGGAAGTCGCAAATCTTGGGCTTATTATAATTGACGAAGAGCATAAATTCGGTGTAAAACAAAAAGAAAAACTCAAATCAAAATCCGCCGCTTCACACGTTTTAAGTATGAGTGCTACTCCAATTCCGCGCTCGCTCAATATGGCTTTAAGCTCTTTAAAAAGCTACAGCGTTCTTTCGACGCCGCCGCTTGATAGACTTGATGTAAGAACATTCGTAAAAGAGCGGGATGAAAAAATCATTAAAGAAGCGATTATGCGTGAAATTCGCCGTGGCGGACAAGTATTTTTCGTGCATAATCATATCGCTACAATTGAAACTTGCAGAAAAAATTTACAAAAAATCGTACCGAATCTTAAAATTTTGATACTTCACTCACAAATTGACGCAAAAACTACAGAAAATGAAATTTTGAAATTTGAAGCAGGTGAATATGAAATTTTACTATGCACAAGTATCGTAGAAAGCGGAATTCATATGCCAAACGTAAATACAATTATTGTAGAAAATGCAAATAAATTCGGCATTGCAGATCTTCACCAACTGCGCGGACGTGTTGGTAGAAGCGCAAAACAAGGGTTTTGCTATTTTATGGTAGAAGATAAAACAGCACTTAATGAAGATGCCATAAAGCGTCTTATAGCGCTTGAAAGCAATTCGTTTTTAGGTTCCGGTTCAGTGCTTGCTTATCACGATCTTGAAATAAGAGGCGGTGGAAATTTAATCGGCGAAGCACAAAGCGGGCATATAGAGGCAATCGGATATTCACTTTATATTAAAATGCTTGAAGATGAAATAAATAAACTGATGAATAAAAAAACGCAAAATAAGGATGTAGAGCTAAAAATTGCCGTAAATGCTTTCTTAAACAGCGATTTTATACGAGAGGATCGATTGAGACTCGATCTTTACAGAAGACTCAGCAAAGCCGAAACCGTTTCACAGGTTTATGAAATTTTCGGCGAAATTGAAGATAGATTCGGTAAAGCCGATATTTACACAAAACAATTTATTGATTTGATGATTATTAAAATTTTGGCAAACAGTCTTAATATCAAATCAATTACTTCTGCAGAACAAAATATATTAATAACATATGCAAACGGCGAAAAAATGCGTTTAAAATCAAGCAGCAAGGACGATGATGACGTTTTAGCCGAAATTTTGATATATTTACGAAAGGAAAATAAAAAACATGGACTGGAGTAAAAATTGGGTTGCTGTTTTTAGAGCGAAAAACAAAAATTTAAGAGCTGTCGAAAAAGATGAAATTGATTTTGTGGATATTAACGCACTAGTAGGACTGAAATTTCAAAAGCAGGAACTTTTAAAGAATACGGAAAATTTTATCTTAGGAAACGGTGCAAATCACGCACTTCTATGGGGCGAACGCGGATGTGGCAAATCAAGTCTTGCAAAAGCTGTTTTTACAAAATTTTTCTCACGAAATCTTCGCGTAATTGAAATAGGCAAGGACGATTTGGAAAATTTGGTTGATATTTTGGATGAAATCAGGCGAGAACCTTTTTATTTCATCATTTTTTGCGACGATTTAAGTTTCGAGCAAGGAGATGACAGTTATAAACATTTAAAACCGCTGCTTGACGGAAGTATGCAAAAAGCGCCGAAAAACGTGCTGATGTATGCGACTTCAAATCGCCGTCACATCGTAAGCGAATATATGAAAGACAACCAAAATATCGAAGTTACCAACGATGAAATCCACTATAAAGACGCTGTTGAAGAACGAATTTCGCTTAGCGACAGATTCGGCTTACAACTTAGTTTTTACCAAGGAAATTTTGAAGAATATCTGCGAATCGTGGATAATTATTTCAGCAATTATTTAAATTATAATGATATCAAAAACTCGGATGAAAATGAACGTGAAAATTTTGAAAAAAGACGCGAAAATTTACATAATGAAGCAAAAAAATATGCAATGCTCCGAGCAAGTCGCAGTGGACGGACAGCAAAACAATTTTATTTAGCATATAAAGAGATTTTTTATTAATGAAATTTTTTATACTTAATTGAACTGATAATAAAATTTTTTAAATATTAACAAAAAAGGAAACAAATGAAAATAGGATTTATAGGCGATGTAGTAGGCTCTCCTGGAAGAGATGAACTTAAAAAAAATGTTAAATTTTACAAAGAGAAACTCGGTCTTGATTTTATCGTGGCAAACTGCGAAAATGCAAGCGGCGGATTCGGGCTTAGCGCCAAAAATTCCGGTGAAATACTTGAAAGCGGCATAGACGCAATCACAGGCGGTAATCACAGCTTTGACAAAAAAGACATTATTTCTTTAATGAACGAACTTCCGATAATTCGCCCTTATAATCTTTACGAAGCACCTGGGCGCGGTGTTTTAAATCTAAAAAAAGACGACAAAAATCTAAGCATAATAAATATGCAAGGAATAATCGGCTTAAATATAGCTAAAAATGCTTTTTATGAGATAGATGAAGCTATAAAAAAGTGCGAAAGCGAGAATATTTTAGTGGATTTTCACGCGGAAATGACAAGTGAAAAAATGGCTTTTTTTTGGGCTAATAAAGGCAAAGTTTCCGCTATTTTAGGCACTCATACACACGTAGGCACGGATGATTTACACATAAATGATGGCACGATTTTTACATGCGATGTGGGACTGACAGGAGCTAGAGAAGGAGTAATCGGAATGGACGCCGAAGCTTCAATAAACGGCTTTATAACAGGGCGCAAACAAGCTTTTAACGTAAATAAAACTTATAAAACGATTTTTCAAATGGTAGTTTGTGAAATTTTGGAAGGAAAGGCGGTTTCCGGCTTTAAAATTCGCCTGATAGACGATAAAGAATACATAAACGAGGCTTACAATGACTGATCTTTTTTTTACTCTTTATGAAAATGCGAGCGTGAAAAATGCACAATGGTGGCCAAATTTCGGCACTTTTGAAGTTGTGATAGGCGCTATTTTGACGCAAAATACAAAGTGGCAAAACGTGGAAATTGCTCTTTGCAATTTAAAAAATTACGATGCGATTAATTTAGAAAAAATTGCTGCCATGCCCCGTGAAAAGCTTGCTGAACTCATAAAACCAAGCGGATTTTACAATATGAAAGCAAAACGTTTGCAAATGCTTTGCACCGCAATTGCAACTGATTTTGGAGATTTTGAAAATTTTAAAGATTCTGTATGCAGAGAATGGCTGCTTTCTCAAAAAGGTGTAGGCGCTGAAAGTGCGGATAGCATACTTTGCTATGCTTGCGAGCGTCCGGAAATGGTCGTAGATAACTACGCTTTAAAAATTTTAGGAATTCTTGGATACGAGTTTGAAAGCTACGATGAAGCAAAAGAATTTTTAAGTTCGTTGGATTTTGAAAAAATTTATACAAAAACTGGTTTAAGTGATGAAAATTCAGTATTTTCGTTATATCACGGACTTATCGTTGAATTTTGCAAAGCACACTTAAAAGGCAAAATTTTTGATGACTTTGCGCTAAATTTATTTAAAAATTTTAATTGAAATTTTCCTAAACCAAGCGCTAAAAAATTTAAAATATAAATTTTATATCTCTTTTAAATAATAAATACCGCTTTAAATAATTTAAACATAGTAAAATTATATAATAAATAATTATTCTCTGTTATTATTTAAATTTCATCTTTGATTATTTTTTTATTTTTTATTGTTGTCTTTTTTTTGATTTTTTTTATCTGTATCTTTTTTATTAATTTCATCTTTTAACTTTACCTGCTTTTTTCAAATCTTTAACACATTCTTTATTTACATTAAGTGCAAATAAACTTATCGCCAAAGCGAGCAGTGCTATAATAAGTTTTTTATATTTATTTCCTTTTATTAAATTTTTTTTGAAATTCTAATAAAGTTAAATTTAAAAGACAACCAAATCATTAATATTGTTTATAGAATTGTGTGAAGTAGATTTACTTTTGCTATCATTTTGCTATTTATCTGTTTTGATATAATGTATGTCTGCGTGATGTTGGATTGCATATACCATTTCTGCGACTATTGCCGGATTTGTAGCGTGTGCAATTAACGCGTTTATTTTTACATCTGAAAGAGAACTAATATCTTATATGTGCACCATTAATTACAATTTTACTATTAACTATCTATGTATCGGAAGTTAAGCTAATCCAAATTATAGATAAGGTAAATTGCGGTCTTACAATAACAAACAGTTATCAAGGTGTCAATGTTAAATCACAAATTATAACAAAGACTATTATGAGTGTAGCAACGAAAGATAATATAAAACAATAGATAATAGTGATAATATAGTCATTTGCAATCCAAAAGCCCAAGTGTTAAATGGCGATTTGGCATATATACTTCACAAAGAGAGTGCCATTAAAATATATTTATAAGGACAATAACAGCATATACACAATCTATCTATGTAAATCAAGAAAGACGTTTCTTTACACAACAACAGTAATATCTGACAATACAGAGCTTTTATCAAATCTAACATATGCAAAAGTAATCCAAATTGTAAAGATAGAAATAAATAATAGAAAAGTAAGATTAAGAGGTATAGGTAAGTGTTAAATAGTTTTTATCTTTATCTTTTTGATTTTCTATAAGGTAAGAATTAACAGAGCCGTATTTTTGCCATAATCACAGTCTGTTTCTTGATATAGAATTTTTAAGTTATTGATTGCAAGTACCAGACTGTTTGTCAACTAAATAAAGTTTTGGAGTTTGGTTTTAAGATGAGAGTATTTTTAAATTTTATTTATCGTTTGAGATATTAACGTCTTGTGTTGTAAAATTTGATAATTTTTTACCACTTTGAATAAAATCCATTTTAATTCGTCTAAATAAATTACATATTCATTTTACTAATATTTGCTGTTTTGTCCTTATTATCAAATATTCTTTTTTCAGCAATCTCATTTATTTTACACCAGTCATTTTCCTTATATAGGTCTATATTATTATTTTTAAGTAAAGAGTATAAATACTGCTGTTATTTCGCAAAGCATAAGGCCAAATTTCCAATTCATCATCATTTATTGTGTAATTTTTCCAATCTTTGTCAAAATTCACAATAATCTCCTTTTTAGATCTGTCATTTTTTATCTTTTATAAATTGTATTTTTTTATGATTTCTTTTTGTGCAGTATATAAAATTTCTTTGCACTCATTATAAGTTTTTTCTTTTGAATACTATTCCTAAATTTTGTATGTTAATATCCAAAAAATTACATAGATTTTAATTTTTGGTATTTTCATCAACAATCCATCCAACATTTTTGAAGTTATTTATATTTTCAACTCCAACGCACAAAATCTTTAAGCACTCCAACTCGTCTCCACTTATTTTATAATTCATTTGCAAGCTCTTCTTTTCTCACATAAACCTTTGAAAAAAATATCTATAAGCCCAAACATAGACATTTTTAACTAAGTCACTACACTCAATATAAACTAAGCTTAAATTTAGCAGTTCGTTCAAACTTAACTGTAAGCAGTGTAAATTATAGTTAAATAACTGCACTTAAATTTAACTAACTTCAAATTTTCAATTTCACATCAAAATTTATACAAATTAACAATTTTAAGTTAAACATCTAATACTAAAAACAGCCATCATTTTAGTAAAATTTCTTACTCTTATGCATTTGGAGTTTATAAAAACACTATCTAGCAAAAGTAGTGATGGCTTTATGTTTAAAATTTATAGCATTAATCGGGTTTGATAGTAGCAGACAAACTTAAATTGAAGATGTGTAAACTAAGCTTAAATTTAAACAGGTCATTTATAAATTTAACCGCACAAATGTCAGCTAAATCTAAATAAATAAACAATATTAATGCTACAATGCTATCATGATTAATTTTAAAAACTTATATACAATTTTTATTATTATTTTTTTTATCAATATTGTTATTATCAGCAGTACTGTAACGCTAGAAAGACAAAGTCTAAAATTCATAAAAATCGCAATAAAACAATAACTATTACTACAAAATATCACATCTAGCTATTTTAGATTATTGCAAAAAAAAACGCGCCTTGACAGAACCCCTTAAAGCACTTCAAAAAAATATAAATGTAAGTCCAAAATCGCACCTATACCATTTTTATACAGTTTTCAAATCCAAAACCTGATTCGACAACAGTTGAATTCATGCTTTATAACGATGTTAGTTTAAATCAAAGCATATTTTGATATTTATGTGGCTTATTCCATTTCGTTTTATAATCTCTATCAACGAAAAAGATTTTTATGTCAGCTTTATAATCCCTGTCAACCATATACCAAAGCGCATCACCATTTGCTTTATAATCTCTGTCAACAATGAAAACCAATAAATCCGCTTTATAATCTCTATCTACTTTAAAAACCTTAAATTTTGCTTTATTTTCAGAAACTACACAAAGTTTTGCCATTGTTTCCTCCTTAAAAATGATATACCTAGATGATGAGATTATATCTCTTCAAACTTGAAAAAAGCATAAAAATTAATTTAAAAAATAATGACAGATAGGTGATAATCTACTTAAAAAAATCTTATTAAAACCATATTTATAACAAAATTTTATTAAATTATATTGAGATCTAAAGCAAAATATATCGGCTTTGACTTTTTTAAAATTTTTATATATTTAAAACTCAAACTATATTATAGATACAATTTCTAAAAAACCACAGACACCTTAACACTACAAATTTAAAGTGTCTATACATTTTAAAGCCTATAGGAAGTTATATTATCTAATAAAATAATAATATTTATAAAGTTATTTCTTGCTATCTTTAACCTCAATATCTTCTTTTATTGATTCAAATTTTTTATCACCTATGCCTTTTACATTTTTAATATCTTCTATTTTTGTAAATTTATTTTCTTTTCTGTATTCTATTATAGCTTCTGCTGTAGTCTCTCCAATACCTTTAAGAGTCATAAGCTCTTCCTTGGAAGCAGTGTTTATATTGACTGCTGCAAATAAAAATGAAAAACTAAAGATAAGTAGTAAAAGTAATTTTTTCATAATAATCCTTTAAATTAAAATTTATTAATATTAACTACGAAGATTTAATAAATGATTAACATAGAAAATTATAAAAATGTAGTATAAAAACACACTCCGCAACGACCTACTTTCCAACTGCGAGTAACACAGAGTATCATCAGCCACGATATGCTTAGCTTCTTGGTTCGAAATGGAGCAAGGCGTTTCCATATCTGTATAGTCACGGAGCAATGTTAAATAAAAGAATTCTGTTTTTATATTGCTTTTTACTGTTTATTAATTATTTTAATCTTTTTAAATTCTCTTATTAAACACTGCTTTTTATATTGTTAAAAGTCCATTCGCTGTTTTAATAATTAAACAATTGTTTTGATTTATTGTTATTGTTTTTTATCCTTAACAAGGAAGTGATGCTTAATAAGATAAGCAAACGAGCTATTAGTACCGGTCAGCTAAATGACTTACATCAATTACACACCCGGCCTATCAAACTTATAGTCTATAAGAGCTCTTAAAAGAAGATTAATCTTGGAGTCGGCTTCGAGCTTAGATGCTTTCAGCTCTTATCACATCCCGGCTTAGCTACTGGGCTATGCTCTTGGCAGAACAACCCATACACCAGTGGTCAGTTCGACCCGGTCCTCTCGTACTAGGGTCAACTCTCCTCAATCTTCTTACGCCCACGGCAGATAGGGACCGAACTGTCTCACGACGTTCTGAACCCAGCTCGCGTACCGCTTTAAATGGCGAACAGCCATACCCTTGGGACCTGCTCCAGCCCCAGGATGCGATGAGCCGACATCGAGGTGCCAAACCTCCCCGTCGATGTGAGCTCTTGGGGGAGATCAGCCTGTTATCCCCGGGGTACCTTTTATCCTTTGAGCGATGGCCCTTCCACACAGAACCACCGGATCACTAAGACCGACTTTCGTCTCTGCTCGACCTGTATGTCTCGCAGTTAAGCTGGTTTATACCTTTATACTCTACTAGCGATTTCCAACCGCTATGAACCAACCTTTGTAAGCCTCCGTTATTATTTGGGAGGCGACCGCCCCAGTCAAACTACCCACCAGACATTGTCCTACATAAGGATAACTTATGCTAGTTAGCTAATCGAATAAAGAAGAGTGGTATCTCACCAATGGCTCACTATAAACCGGAGTCTATAGATCAAAGCCTACCACCTATCCTGCGCATCTTTATCCAAGTAGCAGTGTCAAGCTGTAGTAAAGGTCCACGGGGTCTTTCCGTCTTGCCGCGGGTAGGAGGAATTTTCACCTCCACTACAATTTCACTGGATCCCTCTTTGAGACAGCTCCCATCTCGTTACGCCATTCATGCAGGTCGGTATTTAACCGACAAGGAATTTCGCTACCTTAGGACCGTTATAGTTACGGCCGCCGTTTACTCGGGCTTCGATCAAATGCTTTGGATTACTCCTGACATCATCAATTAACCTTCGAGCACCGGGCAGGCGTCACACCCTATACATCCACTTACGTGTTAGCAGAGTGCTGTGTTTATGGTAAACAGTCGGGAGGGACTCTTTGTTGTAACCTTCTTTGCTTATAGAGTAAATCTTTCACAAAGTTAGGCACACCTTATACCGAAGATACGGTGCTATTTTGCAGAGTTCCTTAAAGAGAGTTCTTCCACGCGCCTTAGAATACTCATCCCACCCACCTGTGTCGGTTTACGGTACGGGCAACATTATCTAAACTTAGAAACTTTTCTCGGCTCGATAGTATCATGGGTTCTTACGCTACTCCGAAGAGTTTTGTAAGCCTTTTAGATCTCGGATAAAAAGTTGCGGATTTGCCTACAACTTAACCTACATCCTTAGACTAAGTATTCCATCACTTAGCCCCATTAACTTTAAGCGTCCTTCCATCGCACAATAATGTTGGTATCGGAATATTAACCGATTTTCCATCGCATACCCCTTTCGGACTTTGCTTAGGACCCGACTAACCCTACGATGACGAGCATCGCGTAGGAAACCTTGGGTTTTCGGCGTTAATGATTCTTACATTAATTATCGCTACTCATGCCTGCATGCTCACTTGTATATGCTCCAGCGCTCCTTACCGGTACGCCTTCAATGCTAAATACAACGCTCTTCTACCACTTACACTATTGTGTAAATCTACGACTTCGGTACTTATTTTAGCCCCGTTATATTTTCCGCGCAAAATCACTAGACCAGTGAGCTATTACGCTATCTTTAAAGGATGGCTGCTTCTAAGCCAACCTCCTGGTTGTTTAAGTAACTTCACATCGTTTTCCACTTAAATAAGATTTAGGGACCTTAGTCGGTAGTCTGGGTTGTTCCCCTTTCGACGACGGATTTTATCACTCGCCGCCTGACTGCTGTGATTACATTATAAGTATTCGGAGTTTGATAGGGGTTGGTACATTGGTGTATGCCCTAGCCCATTCAGTGCTCTACCCCTTATAATTACGACACAACGCTATACCTCGATATATTTCGAAGAGAACCAGCTATCACGATGTTTGATTGGCCTTTCACCCCTATCCACAAGTCATCAGGAGCCGTTTCAATGGCCGTCTGTTCGATCCTCCGCCGGTTCTTACACCGGTTTCAATCTGCTCATGGATAGATCACATCGTTTCGGGTCTGCAGCATCCGACTAAACGCCCTATTAAGACTCGCTTTCGCTACGGCTCCGTGTTTACTTAACCTTGCCGGACACCACAACTCGCAGGCTCATTATGCAAAAGGCAGTCCATCACCCTGATAAATCATAGGGCTCTGAATGATTGTAAGCAAATGGTTTCAGATTCTATTTCACTCTGATCACCTCAGTTCTTTTCACCTTTCCCTCACGGTACTTGTTCGCTATCGGTTTGGTAGTAGTATTTAGGGTTGGATCGTGGTCGACCCGAATTCAGACAAGATTTCACGTGACTCGTCTTACTCAGGATACCGCTAAGTAAAAAAGGGATTTCATATACGGGAGTATCACCCTCTATGCTCAACTTTTCCAAATTGTTCTATTATCCGTTTTTATTCTTTTATGCAGTCCTATAACCCCACTAGTAAACTAGTGGTTTGCCCTCTTACGCGTTCGCTCGCCGCTACTTGCATAATCTCAATTGATTTCTTTTCCTTTGGGTACTAAGATGTTTCAGTTCCCCAAGTTCGCTCCATATCAGGTGGTATATATCACTATATACCGGGTTGCCCCATTCGGAAATCTATGAATCAAAGCTTCTTGACAGCTCCTCATAGCTTATCGCAGTCTAGTACGTCCTTCATCGCCTCTACCAACCAAGGCATCCACCATTTGCTCTTAGTAGCTTACCTTTTTAGTTTATAAAGATTTAAATCTTTTAAACTATATATTGTTTTAGAATTTTAATATTTTATATTCTAATTTGCATCACTTCCTTGTTAAAGATAAATAATTTATAATATTTAAGCATTTGATTAAGACGGAAAGAGATTAAAAACATATAAATAAGTTTAAAACTTTATATGTCCGTTTTTTAATCTTTATCATAAAATTCGGATAACAAATGAATTTTATAACTTGCTTTAAAATCAACCGCTTAAAGCTTTAACAAGTTCCTGTAAAATTGTTTTATTTATTAAAACTTGATTGTGACTTTTAACAATGATAAATTAAATAACTTGCTTTTTTTGCAAAAGCGAAATGTAATTATACAAAAAAGAGCTTAAAGGGAAATTAAAAACAAAGAAATCTATGAAATTAAATTTAAAAAAAATCAAAAAAGTATAAAAATTTTGATATATAAGTTTTATAAGTAAAATTTTATATCACTTTCCAAACTATTCTTTATTTTGCATGTTTCATCGTCAAATTTTATATCAACTGTTAAATTATTTTTTATTAATTCTGCTATATAACTACAATTTTTAAGAAAAATAGGGTTATGCTTCCGCTACTATAAAAGTTTTACTTTTTTTCAATAAATTCATATAATAAATCTAAAATATTATAGATATCTAAATCATCCAGTCCACTAGTAGGCTCATCTAATCCATAAATTTCATTTTTTTATCGTTAAGTGCACTAAAAAGCTTTAATCTTTGATTTTCTCCTCCAGATAAACTTAAAATCGAAGTGTTTAATTTTAAATAATCCAGTCTAAGCTTACATAAAATATTTAAACTTTCAGCTATTTTTTGTGGAAATTTCAAAGAGGAAAGTTCTTTTATTGGCGAATTTAAGATTTCATATATATTAAGACCAAGAAATTTATTCTTCAAAATTTTATTATTAAAACCGCTTCCATTACAATACTTACAATCTTCATATATTTTTGTCCCATAATTTTCAAGATACGCTATCTTACCTTTTCCAGCACATTTTTTACAAATTAAATCTTTAAAAGAGTAGTTTTTTATATTTTTTGCAAATTCGTCTTTAATGTAAGCAAAAAGCCCGCTATATGTTGCAACCGTCGAATTAACATTTGCCCTAATCGACTTTTGAGAGATATATTTATATCCTATTAGTTTTTCAGGTAAAATTTCTCTAAGAATAGTACTTTTACCAAACTCCGGACATTGAGCTTATGCCAGTTAAAGACCCTAATCTTATTTTAAGAGCATCATTAAATTTAATTTTATCTGAATTTAAATCTATTCTAAGTGTTTTTTTACTTTCAAAAAATTTTCTTTTAAAATTTGAATTAAAATTTTTCATATACATTTCTTTTGGTACAATTTCTCCTCCAAATTTACCACTTTTAGGTCCCAAAAAAATTGTACTGTCAGCAAATTTTAATAATTCTTTATTATAATCTACCGCAATAACTGTATTTTTTTTGTTAAATTTTTAATATTTTCACATAAAAGCTTACACTCCTTTGGATGCAATGAACTTGTCGGTTCATCCAAAATAATAAAAATATCATTTAATTTACCTAAAAGAAGTTTGGCAATACGAAGTCTTTGCAATTCGCCACCGCTAAGAGATGGAATAGATCTGCTTAAATTTAAATGTCCCAATCCTAAATTTATACTTTTTTGTATAAATTTCCTTAAATTTTCTAAAGATAACTCATCTTTAAAAATTTTTAAAGCAAATATCTCACTACAAAGCCTATTAAAATCAAATAATAAAAAATCTTTTAAAAAAAATCCGTCCTCAAAAGATAAATTGAATAATTTTTTATCTAATCTTGCACCGTTACAAAAGCTGCAAGGAATTTTTTTCATAAACTTTTCGTATCCATTGATTTCTTTTAATTCTGTTAAAATTCCACGATAAACCGATGTTTTGACTCTATTTGATGAATTGATTTTATAATTTATTTTATATTTTATATCACCTAAACAATTTAAAAGTTTGTTTTGATCTGTCTCATTAATATCAAAAAATTTTGAATCATTATTGATATTTAAATCTTTTAAATGTAAATTTAGAAGTTTAGTATAAAAATCACTGTAACTATTTTTCCATGGCAAAAAAGGATTGTCTTTTAAAAGTAAATTTTCATCTACTATCTTCTTCAAATCTGGAATTAATTCGTAACTCGACCCTAAACATCTTCGACAAATATTTTGAGAATTTAAAGTTATTATATTTTTAATTTCGCCTTTTAAAATTCTAAAAAATACTAAATTTAAAAAATTAGAAAAGCCAAAATACGAAATTATGGTTGACCGTGGATTTAAGTTAAAATTTAATTGTTTTAAGCCAGCACTAACACAAATAAAATCATAAAAATCTATTTCGTATTTACTAGAGATAAAATTATCACTTGTTAAAATTTTATATTCACTATCACTTATAGCATAAATCGTATCAAAAGCAAGACTTGACTTCCCACTACCACTACGGCTATACAAATAAGACTATTTTTGGTATGTTCAAATCCAAATTTTTTAAATTATTTGTTCTTATACCGCGATATATAGCTTTATTCATGATAATTCGTCATTTACTAGTTTTTCGTAAATTCTTTTCTTATATTTATCGTTACAAATAGGTTTATTCATATTATTACAATGATTTAAATTATCTATCCTACAACCACCGGAACAAATAAATTTTAATTTACATTTTTTACACTTTAACATATTATCTACATTTGTATCTTTATTTAATTTATTAAATCTCTCTATTAGTTCTTTAGAGGAAATATTTTTATTGCAAAAATAAGAATTATTAGATAAATTTAATGATTTTGAAATAAATTTAGGTGCTTAGTAGCCAAAATTCTTATTTTAAAAAATTAAAAAATACTATGAAATGTCTCAAAATCAAATAAAACATATTAGTAACTAATAAAAATTTAATGTTTAGTAAAAATTAGTAAATGAGTATGAATAAATATTATAGAACCATACAAAGATTAGTTCTGTGTATAAACCGCATTTCTATGTAAAAAACAATAAATGCTATTGAAAGCGTCTAATAACTTAATTGAATTAATTATGCTAAATAAAGTTCAATACTGCAAAAATGAGTTTACAGATAGCAAAAATCATAAATAAAAATTTTAGTGATACTTCAAACATATAAATTTATATAGAAACCATTATAAGTTAAAATTTAGTCACAATTAAGCATAAAATCATTTAATTAATATTTTTGTCTTAAAAAATATATAAACAGGAGAAATTTAATGAAATATTGTGAAAATTATGAAATTAGTGTAATTTATCTTTTCAATATAATCAACTGGTGGGCCTGATAAGACTTGAACTTATGACCTCACCCTTATCAGGGGTGCACTCTAACCGGCTGAGCTACAGGCCCTCTTTATATATCTTTTTGTTATAGATTTTCTATTTTTATTAAAGCATAAAGCTTAATTTTTAGAAAATCAGAATAAAATAATAAATGGTGGAGAATAGCGGGATCGAACCGCTGACCTCCTGCGTGCAAAGCAGGCGCTCTCCCAGCTGAGCTAATTCCCCGATGTTTACATAATATCTGATTATTTTATTGTATTTTAATTATCGGTTATTTTAAGAAGATTATTATTCTTATAAGTTTCATTGTTTTTATTATATTTTCGGTTTTTGTCTGTTTGTTTATTGATTTGTGTTTTTTTATTTATCTGTCTGTTTCGTTGTTGATAAAAACAATCGGGATTATATATGTTTTTATTTTTAATTTTAATTTGCTCTTTTTAAATTATTCAATCTCTGAAAACTAAACAAGGATGATTGAGATTTATGATGAATATCTTGTGAGAGAATATTCATTTGTACTCTAGAAAGGAGGTGATCCAACCGCAGGTTCTCCTACGGTTACCTTGTTACGACTTCACCCCAGTCGCTGATTCCACTGTGGAGGGTAGCAAATTTTGCATCCCCGCTTCGAGTGAAATCAACTCCCATGGTGTGACGGGCGGTGAGTACAAGACCCGGGAACGTATTCACCGTAGCATGGCTGATCTACGATTACTAGCGATTCCGGCTTCATGGAGTCGAGTTGCAGACTCCAATCCGAACTGGGACATATTTTATAGATTTGCTCCATCTTGCGATATTGCATCTCATTGTATATGTCATTGTAGCACGTGTGTCGCCCCGGACATAAGGGCCATGATGACTTGACGTCGTCCACACCTTCCTCCTCCTTACGAAGGCAGTCTATTTAGAGAACTCAGCCTAACTGTTAGCAACTAAATACGTGGGTTGCGCTCGTTGCGGGACTTAACCCAACATCTCACGACACGAGCTGACGACAGCCGTGCAGCACCTGTCTTAACATTTCTGCAAGCAGACACTCTTCCATCTCTGGATGATTTGTTAGATATCAAGTCCGGGTAAGGTTCTTCGCGTATCTTCGAATTAAACCACATGCTCCACCGCTTGTGCGGGTCCCCGTCTATTCCTTTGAGTTTTAATCTTGCGACCGTACTCCCCAGGCGGTATACTTAATGCGTTAGCTGGATTACTGCCTTGACTAGCAAAGCAACAACCGGTATACATCGTTTAGGGCGTGGACTACCAGGGTATCTAATCCTGTTTGCTCCCCACGCTTTCGTGCATCAGTGTCAGTTAGGTTCTAGCAGATCGCTTTCGCAATAGGTATTCTTCTTGATATCTACGGATTTTACTCCTACACCAAGAGTTCCATCTGCCTCTCCCCTACTCTAGACTATCAGTTTCCCAAGCAATTTAATAGTTAAGCTATTAGATTTCACAAGAGACTTGATAATCCACCTACGCACCCTTTACGCCCAGTGATTCCGAGTAACGCTTGCACCCTCCGTATTACCGCGGCTGCTGGCACGGAGTTAGCCGGTGCTTATTCATCGGGTACCGTCATTATTCTTTCCCGATAAAAGGAGTTTACGCTCCGAAAAGTGTCATCCTCCACGCGGCGTTGCTGCGTCAGGGTTTCCCCCATTGCGCAATATTCCCTACTGCTGCCTCCCGTAGGAGTTTGGACCGTGTCTCAGTTCCAATGTGACTGATCATCCTCTCAGACCAGTTATGCGTCATAGCCTTGGTAAGCCGTTACCTTACCAACTAGCTGATACAGTATAGCCTCATCTCTTAGCGAAAAACTTTCTCTACTTTACTTATGTAAAGCAGAAGTATAGAGTATTAGCAATCGTTTCCGACTGTTATCCTCTACTAAGAGGCAGATTAGCTATATATTACTCACCCGTGCGCCACTAACTTATAAGAGCAAGCTCTTATTCGTTCGTTCGACTTGCATGTATTAGGCACGCCGCCAGCGTTCACTCTGAGCCAGGATCAAACTCTCCATATAAAACATTTTTTATCTCTCTTTATAAAATATTTGCTTAATTAAATCAAGCTGTTTTTTATTAAAAGAGTTTTTTATTTATTATAATTTATATATGAAGTTTTTAATCTAAAAACTTTTTGAATATTAAATATATTTTTAGTTCATTTCAGCTTTTACTTTCCTAAGAAAGCCTAAAACCTGATAAACCGGCTCAATCGATCACTTGTTTAGATTTCAAAGATTGACTTTGATTATATTGACAATGATAATTTAAAAAACTTACTTTTTCTAAAAAGCTTTTTAGTTTGCTTTTCAAAAAAGCGAAATTGAATTGTATAAAAAACTTGCTTAAAAGTAGATAAAAGTTTGAGAAAAATTGAGAGAAAATAAAATTGTGCTATATATTTATTTAAGTTTTTGGTTGCAAAACTGGCTATAAGTCCATAAAAATACTCTAAAGTGCAGCAATTACTATTATTAAACAGTGTATTACATACGTTTAAGATATTGTTTACTTATTTTATTTGCAAGGCAAGATAAATATTCGTAAAAACAAGTCTTTTTTCAAGGCGCCTAATTTCAAAACTATTGTTTTATCTATTATACGATTATACGATTCATACAATGTTTTGTCGGCATTTAATACGTCATAGCAACCAAACTTATTGCAATTGCAAAGTTGTTTAAAAATTTTTACATTACGATATATATTTTTTTGTTATACATTTTTGCAACATCTGCAACGCAAATACAAGCAATCATTTAAAGAAACAAAATAATCATCTATATCATCTATATTTAAAATTTTGTACAAACAGGTTAAGGCAGTATTTAAAACTCAGAGTTATCAGTAATTACAATCTATAATCGTATTTATACTAAGTTATAACGATTACAACAAAAAACATTTGGTTACATATTTACTTTTTACCAAAATTACAGATATAATTATATGGCAATCTCAAAAGTAAATTATAATATGTAAAATCATGTAGTATTAGGGAGTTGATAAATGTTTTGGTTGCAGAGGATGGATTTGAACCACCGACCTTCGGGTTATGAGCCCGACGAGCTACCACTGCTCTACTCTGCGTCAATGAAATAAACTAAAAAAGCTTAAATCGTGGATGGGGTAAGAGGATTCGAACCTCTGAATGATTGGACCAAAACCAATTGCCTTACCGCTTGGCTATACCCCAATGCAAAAAGAAACGTAATTATACATTTTTTAATTTCCATTGTCAAGGCAAATTTAAAAATTTTCATATAAATTTAGATTTTTTAACAATTTAAACGAATTTTTATATTAAAAATAATAAAATATTTTTTTATTTTGCCCCATTAGCTCAGTTGGTAGAGCATCTGACTCTTAATCAGGTGGCCGCAGGTTCGAACCCTACATGGGGCATAATTACCACGCTTTGGACTTTTTCTATATTATTAAAATTTCCGCTTTAACGTTTGGCGTATTATAAAATTCAATATCTTGTTTACATTTGCATTTAAACGCTGCTATTTTATACTTTTGCAAAAAAAGTAAATATTAAATATCACTTGATTAACAAAAATAAGAAATTAAATGCAACAAAAAATATATTTAAAATTTAGCTTTTAGTAAATCTGATAATCTCTTTTGCTAGCTCATTTGTAGCATCAATGATAATTTTATCATCGCCGATATATGGCAAAAATAACGGAATTTCCGTGCATGCGGCGATATAAATATCGGCATCAATTTCATTTAAAATTTCCTTAAATTTAGGAACAAAATCTTCAATTTTCCCGGCTTTTACACCGTCATAAATGCAGCTCATCAGTTTTTTCATCGCAATTTGCGATATATCAGCCGTCAAAAAGCCGTTTTTTTTCAATTCGTTATCGTAAATTCCGGCTTTTTGTGTGCCGATAGTTGATAGAACGGCTACTTTTTTTACATTTTTATACTCTTTTTTTATCGCATTAACGGTTATTTTTGCGATATGAAGTATCGGCAAGCCGCTTTGCTCAACTAATCTGTCTGCAAAAAAATGCGCCGTATTACAAGCCATACAAAACGCATCACAACCACTTTGTTTAAGCCTTTTAGCGCTTTTTAAAAGCTCAGCAAAAGGATCTTCTTTGGCGCCAAGAATATACGCTGTTCTATCCGGTATAAGAGTATTGTTATCTATTATCAATGGTATATTTTCCTGATCGCTTTTCGCATTTGTCAAAAAAACTACTTTTTTATAAAGATCAATAGTAGCCAAAGGTCCCATTCCGCCGATAATTCCAACCAATTTCATATTTTACCCCTTTATAATCTTATTAAATTATCAACTGAACATTTTATACAAATTCAGTAAATTTTTATATTTTATAAAATTTTAGTGGAAATTAGGCTAAAATACGACTAAATAAATTAAAATCAAAGGACGAAAATGACATTGACAAATTTTATTTTATTTGCAATAATTCTACTTTTACTAAAAATAATCATTGAAAACAAACAAATTTTTAAAAGAAAAGGGCAAACAATGAAATCTTTAACGGCAAAACAAATAGGCGAAAAATTCGGCAAAACGCCAAAAGAGATAAATGAAATTTTTGATGATTTGGATTTTTTAAAAAAAAGTGATTGTGGTTATACAGTAACAAAAAAAGGGCAAATAAACGGCGGAATCCAAAAAAAATATATGGGAAACGATTATGTAGCCTGGAATGAAGAAATTTTAAATAATGAATTATTTATAAAAAGTCTGAAACCGCAAAGCGAACAAGTTGAAAATAAAGATGAAAATGATTTTCGCACAAAATTTAAAGCCGAATATCGCACAAAAGACGGGCATTATGTAAGAAGCAGAGCCGAAGTTATTATCGCAGACTGGCTTTATAGCGAATTTGTAACTTATGCTTACGAAAAATCGGTTCCTATAAAAGAAGAAATGTATTGTGATTTTTACATTCCGCAAGGCAAAGTTTATATAGAATTTTGGGGCTTGGAAGATGAAAAATATCTAAACATAAAACAATATAAACAGCAACTTTATAAACAAAACGGACTTAATTTAATAGAAATAGGAAATAATGAAATAAATAATATAGATGATTTTTTACCAAAAGAACTTTTGAAATTCGGCATTAAAATAGCATAAAATTTTAATTATCAGAGCATATGCTAAAGATAAATTCATTTTTTTAAAATTTTATTAAAACAATTCTAAATTTTACGCTGCAATTTTTTTAAATCAGAATAATTTTTTAGCATAAAATTAATACGAAAAAATTTATCTTAAACTCATTATTTAAAAACTTCAAATTACCAAATATAATAAACTTTTTATGTAATTTATTTAATTTAATTTTTTCAGCTTATATTTTAAGTATTAATTAAGTTTTCATAATTTTCTTAATCGCCTGAATTTTACAAATTTAATTTGCCGTTTTTATTTTAATTTTTATATTTTTTCTTGTTGAAAACTATAAATTTTAAAATAATTTTCATATTTTAAAAATATAAAAATTTCCATAAACAATTATTTCAATCCTCGAAAATATTAAATTTCACCTAATTTTTTCATAATCATTTTTATTTTGATAATGACTTTTATTTTATTTTAAACTAAAATTACTTATAATGCGACAAAAATTTTTAAAATAATGAGAATGATTATGAAGATTACAAATATTTTTTTACTATTTTTATTTCCTCTTTGGCTTTTCGGTGCAGACTACAATGCAGAAAATTCGGCTATAAAAGATAAATTTTTTCAAAGTTTGAATGAATATAAATCAGGAAACACCGAACGCGCAAAAGAATTGGTTCAAGAGGCTTATTTTGGGCATTTTGAAAATTTGGAAGCAGGTATTCGCATAAATCTTGGTCAAAAAAAGACATATCTGATGGAAAAACAATTCGGTGATATAAGAAAAGCGATCAAAAGCGGAAAAGATATCGCTACAGTGCAAGTTTTAATCAATAATTTATTAAGTCAAATTGATGAAATTATGCCACTTATCGAAAATGGAACTAAACTTGTAGCTGAGAAGTCACACGACGGCGGTTTATCAGCGTCAAATGCAGCAAATAGCAGCACTATTTCAGGCGTGGAAAACAACGGCAATAATTTTACAAGCTCAAATACTTTAAATAAAACGGATTCTTACAATAAAAATGAAGAAAAATCTATAAATACCGTTAACGATATGGGAAATTCAGCAAATTTTACCGCACAAAATGCGGCAAATCCATGGAATTCGATATATATAGAAATTTCAGACGAATTTCAAAACGCAAAAAATTTCTATGATACAAAAGACAGAGAAAATCTAATAGCTTCGATAAACAAAATCAAATTTGAAATTTATAGAAATAAAAAGCTTGAAATAGCTGTTCGTCAATATGTAGGACAAAATATCGACGCAATGATTCAACAAATTTTAGGCAATATAATTTCAAAAAATATCACACTTTCAGATGAAAGTTTTAAAATGCATGTAAAAGATGCTGATGACCTCATAAAAATCGCCGTTTCAAAGCTTCCTGAAAATTCATATGAAATTGCGCCGAAAAATTTGGTGGAAAATGCGGACTATGAGAACGACGATGTTGATTTTACAAAAGTTATAGAAAATATCAAAACGCAAATGGCGGAAGTTTTGGAACTTTACAAAAACGGCGAGATAAAAAAAGCCGTAAATTTAGCGCAAGATATATATTTCGATGAGTATGAAGCAAGCGGAATGGAAGTTAAAATAGGCGCTATAGATAATAATTTGAAACTTGAAACGGAGGCTAGTTTTTCAGCTATCGCTTCACTTGTGCAAAATAATGCAGGTATCGATAAAATAAGAAACGCGCAAGCAAAACTTTTTGATCAGCTTGAAATCAGTGCGGAAAAAGCCGGTAAAAACTCAAGTCCTATAAATTTATTTTTCTTAGCGCTTACGATTATTTTACGCGAAGGTTTGGAGGCGCTTATAATCGTTGCAGCTGTAGTTGCATATCTTATAAAAACACAAAACTCAAATAAGCTTGGCATCGTATATTCATCTGTTGGAATTGCCGTATTGCTTAGCTTTTTTACGGCGTGGGTCGTAAATTTATTATTTACAAATGCTGCTCAAAGTAGAGAAATTTTAGAAGGCGCTACGATGTTAATTGCCGTAATTCTGCTATTTTATGTAGGTTTTTGGCTTTTATCTAATGCTGGAGCCAAAAAATGGAATAGATACATTAAAGGTAAAATTTCGCAAAGTCTTAGCAAAGGCGATAAAACAGCACTTTGGTGGGTTTCATTTTTGGCTGTTTATAGAGAAGGTGCGGAAACGGTGCTATTTTATCAAGCACTTATTTTTGACGCGCAAAAAATCGGCGCAATAAATATGATAATTTACGGCTTTTTACTAGGTTGCATTGTTTTAGCTGTTTTATTTATCATATTTAAGGCGTTTTCAATCAAAATTCCGCTTCGCGCGTTTTTTATCGCAACTTCAGCGATCATTTTTTATATGGCTATTGTTTTTACAGGAAAAGGTGTAATGGAACTAGTGGAAGGCAAAGTTTTTGTGCCTACGATTATCCATTCTATGCCTACAATTACGTGGCTTGGCATTTATCCTTACGTGCAAAGCTTAATTCCTCAAATTTTAATGGTGTTGGCATTAATTGTTGGAATTTTGATTATCAAAAAAAGAGAAAAATCAATTTAATAAAGGAGAAGATATGAAAAATATTTTTTTAGGTGCGGCTGCGGCTGCAGTTTTAGCTATAGGTGCGAATGCCGGTGAAGTTCCTATCGGTGAGCCGATTGAAAAAAACGGTATGGAAATAGCAGCTGTTTATTTACAACCGATTGATATGGAACCGAAAGGAATTGATTTAGCACCAAGCTTGGCGGATATTCACCTTGAAGCAGACATTCACGCGATTGAAGGCAATCCGAACGGTTTTGCAGCAGGCGAATGGATACCTTATCTGAAAATCGCTTATACACTAAAAAATACCGATAACGGCAAAATTAAAGAGGGAAATTTTATGCCGATGGTAGCAAGTGATGGTCCACACTACGGTGCAAACATAAAAATGGATGGCGGCGTTGGAAATTATGAGCTTACTTATAAAATTTACAATCCTTCAACACAAGGCTTTGGAAGACACGCCGATAAAGCCACCGGTGTAGGCAAATGGTGGGATAATTTTGAAGTTAATTACAAATTCAAATACACAGGCACTCCGAAAGAGTAGAAATTTTAAGGTCAAATTTTGAATTTTCAAAATTTGACCGAAATTTTTTAATTTTAGGTAAAAGATGACATTATATTTTTCAAATACACTGCTTGCACTTTTTGGCGGTACTTTTTTAGCGGCTTTGTTTAGTTTGCGCGAATTTTTTAAGGTGAATTTTCTGCCGTTTTTCGGCGGAATTTTTCTTGGAATTTTCGTACATTTTTTAAATCAAAAAGCGCTTAGCGGCACTTCGAATCTACCGATTTTCGATAGTTTGGCTATAATTTTTATACTTATTTTACCGTTTTGCTTAAAATTTAAAAATTTTTATTTTCATTTTATGGTTTATTTGATTTTAGGGCTTAGCTTCGGTTATATTTATGCAAATATAAGTGCAAATTTTAAAATTTTCTCAGGTGAAATTTTAGATACTTTAAGCCTTAAAAATCTATTTTTCTGTATTTTAGCTTTCGTTATTTTAGCACTTGTTTTTAAAGCGATAAATTTTGTAAAATTTCGCGTAAATCGCGCCGTAATGATAACTATAAGCATTTTAGGAATTATGTTTATATTTATTGATAGGAGTGCAAGTCTAATTTTATCTTTTATGCAAAACGGCGTAATTTTAACTCATTCCTGGCTGCTTTCGATTGTAGCAAAAATAACATATTTCAATCTTTTTTTACCGTTTGTTTTTGCTTGTTTCAGTATTGTTTTGGCAATATATTTTTTCATTTCACGTCCTAAAAAAATTTCAAGAACAGACATTGTCAAATTTCGCCAAAACGAGCAGTTGCGACATCTGGCAAAAAATTTTCTAATCTGCATGATAATTTTAAATTTCACAATCTGTGCCATTTTTATCTACTATATAAAAATAGAATCAGCTCCGCTTAAAATCACTGATTCAGTAGAGGTTTCGCCAAAAAACGGATATTTTGAGTTTGATGCAAAAATAGCACTTGATAATAAACTTCATCGCTTTGCCTATGTTACAGATGAAGGCAAGGAGGTGCGATTTTTTATAATCAACCGTTTTAAAGACAAACTTGCCCCGGTTATGGTTTTTGATGCGTGCAGCATTTGCGGCGATATGGGATATTTGCTGAAAGGTGGCGAGCTCATTTGCATATCATGTAATGTGCGTATTTTTTTACCGACTGTCGGAAAAGCCGGCGGTTGCAATCCGATTCCTATGAATTATGAATATGACGGGAAAACATTGAAAGTTTCTCTAAAAGAGATAGAAGACGGCGCAGGATTTTTTACAAAGACAGTTGAGAAAACTGTAATTGATCCTGTAAGTCATAAAAAAATCAAAAATGACTCCAAATTCAGATATTTATATTACGGCAGAACATATTTTTTTGAAAACGAGCGAAATTTAGCCGAATTTGAAGATAATCCTGAAAAATTTATCACTATAAACGGCGAAATTTCAGGTGTTGATACGCCGTCACGAAACACAGACGAAATGGGCACCAAAAATTTGCAAAACGGGGATAAAAAATGAAAAATATGTTTTTGCTTATGGTAAAAAAATCACTCACTCACTCAAAAAATTTTCTTATGTTTTTGACGATTTTTTTATCGACGGCGCTTATAGCATGTATGCTTAATATCACACTGAATATCGGCAACAAAGTCGCAAATGAATTAAGAAGTTACGGCTCGAATATCGTAATGCTTCCAAAAAGTTCCTCTTTAAATATCGAAATTTCAGGACGAAATTTTATGCCTCTTGCCAATGAAGATTATCTGAATGAAAACGATTTACACCTTATAAAAGAAATTTTTTGGCAAAACAACATATTGGCTTTTGCGCCGTTTTTAGAAATTTCAGGCTTTATAAATAACGAAAAAGTGCAAATAACAGGCACTTATTTTGATAAAAATATAAAACTTGCAGACGATCCTACCTTTAAAACGGGGGTAATTAATCTTTATCCTTTTTGGTTTGTCAACGGTTTATTTCCAAATGATGAAAAAATAGATGAAATAATGGTTGGCGAAAAATTAGCGAATAGACTTAAGTTAAACGTCGGTGACAATGTTGTTTTAAATTTCGGACAAAACAGAGAAAACGCAAAAATTGTAGGAATTTTAAAAGGCGGTGATGAAGCTAGCGGTAAGGTGATTGCCAACTTAAAACTTGTTCAAAAACTTTCAAATAAAGAAAATTTATATGGAAAAGCTGAAATCAGCGCAATGACAATCCCGGAAAACGATCTTTCCGTAAAAGCGCGCAGAAATCTTGATAGCCTTGACAGCTTAGAATATGATACCTGGTATTGCTCGGCATATGCAGGTTCTATTGCTTATCAAATCGAAGATAGTGTGCCAGGCAGCATTGCAAAGGTAGTTTTAAGCGTTTCAGGAGTGCAAAGCGAAATCACAAAAAAAATACAGAATTTAATGAGTATAGTTACGATTTTAGCGCTGATTATTTCTGCACTTTGTATCACAAGCTTAACAAACGGTGAAATTTTAATACGTAAAAAAGAGATAGGACTTTTAAAAGCATTGGGTGCAAAAAATATTTTCATATTTTTGGAATTTTGCTGCAAAAATGTCATTATAGGCATAATTTCCGGCATTTTTGGTGCTTTGTTCGGATACCTACTCTCTTTTGTAATAGGTTATAAACTTTTTGCCGATTTTATCGGCGTGAGCTTCACAGCGTTTGTTTTAAGCGTAATTTTTGGAATTTTAATTTGTATTTTAGGCTCTATTTTAGCCCTTAAAAACATTTTGAATTTGCTTCCTGCCGAGGTGTTTCATGGCAAATAATTTTTTCAAAAAAGTAGTATTTAAAAGTATTATAAATAGCGGCGCACGCACTATTTTAATTTTTACTTCCATTTTTATAGGGGCTATGGTTTTGGCGGCATTTGTAAATGTCTATGCGGACATCGAATCAAAAGTAAGCGAAGAACTTAACAATTATGGTGCAAATGTAGTAATAACGCCTAAAAACGGACATTACATCGACGAAAAAACATTGGAAACGAAATTTGAAAATATGCAAAATTTAAAGACGTCAAACAAATATCTTTTCGGCTCTGTAAGTCTTGGAAAAACAAGTGCGATTATGATGGGAACGAAGTTTTCATCACTTTCAAAAATTATGCCGTTTTTAGAAATTAAAGAGGGAAAAATTTCCAACTTTGACTTTGATGATAGAAACGTTTTAATAGGCGAAAATCTTGCAAAAATCGCCGATATAAAGCTTGGAGATGAGCTTGAAATCAGCATTAGCGGGCAAAATCAAACATATAAAGTAAAAGTGCGCGCTATCGTATTTGACGGCGAAAAAGAGGATAAAATGGTTATCGCTTCGCTAAGTTTGGCTCAAAAAATTCTCAATAAACAAGGCGTTATAAACTACGCAAACGCGATTTGCGGTGGAGATATTAATGAAATTTCAAAAACTCTTCAAAGAGTAAGCGACAAAAACATCGCCTTTGAAGTTATAAATAAAATTTCAAAAACAAATGAAATTATTTTAGAAAAAATAAAACTTTTGATGGCACTTGTAAGCATTGTGATTTTAATCATAACTTCGGTTTGCGTAAATACAAGCCTTAGTCAGGTTATGATCTCTCGTCAAAAAGAAATAGCGCTTTTAAGAGCGCTTGGCGCAAGCAAGAAAAACATTGTCTCATTTTTGGGTGTTGAAATTTTAGTCGTATCATTTTTAGGTGCTCTGCTAGGGGCATTCGGCGGTTTTGCTTTGGCACAAATTTTAGGACAAATTTTATTTGGTTCAAGCATTGGTTTTAGGTTAATCAGCATTGTTTTAGCGGTATTTGTAAGCGTATTTTGTGCATTAGCGGCTTCTTATTATCCGATCAAAAATGCTCTTAGCAAAAATATCGCAAATTTATTAAGAGGTGAGTAGTGGAAATTTTAAAATGTGATGGAATTTCAAAGTATTTTGGCGATGTAGCGGCGCTTGATGATATAAGTTTTAGCGTAAATAGTGGCGAATGGGTAAGCATAATGGGACCAAGCGGGGCAGGAAAAAGCACTCTGGTAAATATTTTAAGCTTAATGGATCACGTAAGTAGCGGCATTTATGAAATCGCCGGAGTAAAAGCCAATAGCTTGAATAAAGATGAAATTTTACGTTTCAGGCGCGAAAAAATCGGGCTTATTTTTCAGGAATTTCATCTTGTAAGTTATCTCAACGCGCTTGAGAATGTGATGATAAATCAATATTTTCACAGTAGTATCGACGAAGAAAGCGCAAAAAATGCGCTTGAAAAAGTCGGCTTAAAAGAACGCATAAATCATTTACCAAACGAGCTGAGCGGTGGCGAACAACAGCGCGTTTGTATTGCAAGAGCTCTTATAAATGAGCCTGATATTATAATTGCTGACGAACCGACAGGAAATTTGGACGAAAAAAATGAGCAGATTGTGCTTGAAATTTTTAAAAATCTTAAAAAAGAAGGCAAAACATTGATTTTAATCACGCACAATCCATATCTTGGACGATTTGGCGACAAAATTATTTGGCTAAAACATGGCAAATTGGATAGAATCCAAAATTTAAAAAATGAGCAAAATAAGACTGAAGTTTAATGAAATTTTAAAAGGAATAAGATGAAAAAACTGATTATTTTGTCAATATTTTTGACGATTTTCAGCGGTTGTCAAAATGAAAATCACCATATGTCAATCAACGATCCTGTAGGAATTGACACAGTTTATGAAAGCGGCAAACTTAAAATAAAAGGGCAAAACTCGCCATTTGTGGTTTTTTTCTTTTCTGCTACGTGCGGTGCGTGCAGCGAACAAGTACCAAGTCTGATTGAACTTGGCAAGAAATTTAAAAATGTGAAATTTATAGGAATTATGGGAAATTCGCAAGGATTTGACAAAGATATGAAAATTTTAAAAGAAAAAGGAGTTGATTTTCTTACGATTTCTTCACCAAAATCGGTTGATTACTTTTCAAATGCAGTCGGCGGAATTTACGGTGTTCCGGCAACTTTTTTATTTGATAAAGACGGCAAAATCGTTAAAAAATACATAGGTCTTACATCAAAAAATATCATAGAAAAAGATATAAAAAGCCTACTTTAAAAATTTTCATTATTTTTAATAAAAATTTAAATTTTTAATTATTCAATTTGCAATATTAAAAGCTTTTTAGATTTTATTTTTTACCTTTTGTACAACTGATCTTTTGTGTTTTGCTATAAAACATTAGCCGCCGAAATTTTAGCGCTGTTTTTTTAAAGCGGTTAAATTAAGCTTCTTGCCAAAAATTTCAGTTATTTTTAATATTTAAAATAATGTTATTTTATGTTTTGCAGGAATTATCTTATGCTAAAAACAAAACTTTTTATAAGTTTTTATATTTATCATTTTTTTTATTTAAACCGAAAAATTTAAAATATACTTATTTTAAGCTCTAAAATTACAATTTAAAGCCTATTTGCAAGATTTAAATTTCTTTTAACTTAAATTTTTAATTTTCGCAAAATTCATTATTTTTTGATAATGACTTTTATTTTAAGCAAAAATTTTATATAATTTTGCAAAAAAAAGGCAAAAAATGACACTTAATGAAATAAGAGATGGAGAAAGAGCCGTAATTGAAAATTTTGAAATAGACGACAATCTGCGCCAAAGATTTTTTAGCTTCGGGCTAAATCCCGGAAAAAAAATAAAAAAGCTTAAATCAACTCTTAAAGGTTCTACAATCGAAATTCAAATTGACCGCAGTTGTGTGATTTTACGCAAAAATGAAGCGGAAAAAATCAGAGTAAGCAGAACAAATGAAAACGCTTAAAGTAGCGTTTGTCGGTCAACCGAATGTCGGAAAAAGTCTGCTTGTAAATACGATTTGCAAAGCAAATATGCATGTTGGAAACTTCGCAGGCGTAACAGTTGAAAAAGCCGAAGCCGCGCTTGTTTTTGAAAATTATAAAATCAAAATAATAGATTTGCCGGGTACTTATTCGCTTCATGGCTACTCAAAAGAGGAAAAAATCACACGAAATTTTTTGGAAAACGGTGAATACGATTTAATCGTAAATATTGCAGATTCCACAAATTTGGAGCGAAATTTATTACTAAGCGCTGAGCTTATGGAGACAAATAAAAAAATCGTTTTAGCCTTAAATATGAGTGATGAAGCCGAAAATGAGGGCATAAAAATCGACACTGAAAAAATGCAAAGTCTTTTAAATATCCCTGTTATCTTAATTTCAGCGCAAAAACAGAAAAATCTGCACGATTTTTTAGTGCTGATTGTTAATACCTGTAAGAAAGATTTTGCGATAAATAAGCGGATTTACGGTGATTTGATAGAAAACGAAATTTCAAAATTGAGCGAATTTCTGGATACAAAAAACGATGAAAACATAAAATCTCTTGGTTTTACGAATCGCCAAATATCTAAAAAGCTGCTTTTTGGAGATGATGAAATTTACGCTTTTTTACACGACAAAGCGATTTTTTTAGAACTTTTAACACTTCTTAAAAGAGCAAAAGAGCGCCTTTATAAAGGATATGACAATCAAAATTTAAAAGAAATTTTTATGGACGACACAGCGTCTTTTGTAAATGGTGTGATAACGGAAGCCGTGATATATGAAAAACCGAAAAAGCCGAATAATACAGCTAAAATCGATAAAATTTTAATTAACAAATATCTTGGCTTACCGATTTTTTTATTTTTAATGTGGGTACTTTTTCAGCTGACTTTCACTTTAGGATCAATTCCGATGGATTATATCGAGGCGCTGTTTGCGGCCATTAGTCAAAGCGTTGCCACTCATATCTCAAATGAAACTCTTTCAAGTCTTATTTGTGATGGAATTATAGGCGGCGTCGGTTCAGTGCTTCTTTTTTTACCGAATATTTTAATTCTGTTTTTTGGAATTTCACTGCTTGAAACGACCGGATATATGTCAAGAGTGGCGTTTTTATTGGACGGATTTTTTCATAAATTCGGGCTTCATGGCAAAAGCTTCATACCTCTTGTAACAGGTTTTGGCTGTTCTGTGCCCGCATTTATGGCAACGCGCACACTTAAAAACGAAAAAGACAGACTTTTAACACTTTTTATCATAAATTTTATGAGTTGCGGAGCAAGACTCCCTGTTTATGTGCTTTTTATCGGAGCTTTTGCGCCAAAAGAAGAAGCCGGAAATTGGCTTTTTGCGATTTATATTTTCGGTGCGATCGTAGGACTTGCGTGCGCAAAATTTTTACGCGTTATAGTATTTCGCGGCAAAGATGAGCCATTTGTTATGGAAATGCCGAAATACCGCATTCCAAACTGGCGCCTTGTATGGTTTATGATTGCAAATAAAGCAAAAATGTACTTAAAAAAGGCGGGTACTTTCATACTTGCTGCAAGCGTGCTGATCTGGTTTTCAAATATGTATCCGAAAAACAAGCAAATCGCGGCTAAATTTGATGAGCAAATCGCACTTACGCAAGATATATCCAAAAAGGAAACCCTGGAATTTGAAAAATCGAATGCGCTTTTACAGAACAGTTATCTTGGTAAAGCTGGAAAAGCTTTGGAACCGATTTTTGCACCGCTTGGATTTGATTGGAGACTTAGCGTTTCGCTAGTAAGCGGACTTGCGGCAAAAGAAGTTATGATTTCGACGATGGGAGTTTTATATTCGCTTGGCGATCAGGACGAAAACAGTAAGAGCCTGACAGGTGTGATCAAATCGCAAATTCCGCTTAGCACCGCCGTAGCATATCTACTTTTTGTGATGTTTTACAATCCTTGTCTGGCGGCAAGTGTCGTCTTTGCAAGAGAAGCCGGCGGTCTGAAATATCTTGCACTTTTATTTATTTTTACAAGCATTGTTGCTTATATAATGGCGTTTTTCGGACGAATTTTATTTTCATTATAAGGAATTTATTTTGGAAATTTTTGAAATTTTAATTTTAGCGTTTGCAATTTTTGGTGTAATTTTTTATTTTTATAAAGTTTTTGCAAAGAAAGATTGCGGATGCGGCTGTGGAAAAAATTGCAAAAATTTTAATAAATATGACAAATCTGATTGAAATTTAATTTTATTAAAAAACCGCTATAAGATAAAAACGGATTTTTAAAAAATTTTGATATTTAGTAGTTAAATTTATAAAATTTCCGCTAGTTTAAATTCTAGGTTTTATTTTTATTTGATAAATTTTGATTACTACACTATTTTTTAAAATACCGCGTCAAAATATTTTAAAATAAATTTTTGATATAAAAGTATAAAACCTGAAATTTAAACTGACAGTATCATAAAAAACAAATCTCAATACAACCTGATCTCCAATAAATAAGCTTTAAAAAATAAGTATATTTATCGTTTGGAAATTTCAGAAGCTGAATTTAGAGAAATTTTAAGATATTTTTGTTTAGATATAAAAACAGTAAAAATAGCTGAAATTTGTAATATTTTTAGAAATACAGTAAATAAAATTATAAAAAAACAGATAAAAATTTTAACAATGAATGAATGCGAAAAAATATCTAAATTTAATGGCGAAATATAAATAAATAGCGAAATTTATTCTGATACAAAAAAAGAGTGTGAGTTTAGATTATAATGTAAAAAAGATGATAAAGACTTATATCCTATTTTATTAAAAAACTGGTAAGAAAAAATTCGCTTAAGTTGTATTGAGTCTAAAATTTTACTAAAATAATTATTTGAATTGGAATTTAAAAAGTTTAGCCACAAAACAGTGGCTAAACCTGCAACATTTAATTAAACATCAAACGATACAAATCATCCAAAAGCAGATATTTTCGCTCGACAGTTCCTTTATAAAATGGCTCGAATGTATTATTGTAGGCATCTTTAAAAAAATTGCTCTTGCTAAGATTGTATATACTTGCATTCACAGCTTCCAAAAGTGCTTCATTTCCCTTTTTCACACCCGGACAAATAAATTCTATACTGCCTATATTTTGTATTCCCATTTCAATATTGTCATCCAAAAGTTGCAAAAACGCTATCAGAATGCTTGTATGCATATATCCGTCAGCTTCGCCTTTTTGCAGACTTTGAAAACATTTATTTACGCTTTGACATTCAACCGGAGTGATGCCTAATTTTGCAGCATTTGCTTTTAGATAATCATCTGTCGTAGTTCCTTTGATAAATAGTATCTTTTTGCCTGCAAGTTGCGAAATACTTCTGATATTTTCAGATTTTTTTGTCAAAATTCCTTGCGTATTTGAAAGATACGGTGTAGCAAAATCTACACTTTTAGCGCGTTCTTCCGTTTTGCTGAAGTTTGCCAATATCAAATCAACTGTTCCGTTTTGAAGATATGGAATTCTATCTTTTGCATTTAGCCCTACGAGCTGAATTTCACCGTTTTTGCCTAAAATACTGGCGCCTATAGCTTTTGCAAGTGAAATTTCAAAACCTTCAAATTCGCCATGCTCATTTTGATTGCTGAATGGCGGTAAATTTAGACGAACGCCTATTTTTATTACTTTTGATTGTTTAATCTCTTCGAGAGTGGAACCAAAAGCAAAGCAACTGCAAATTAGCAATAAAAAAAATAAATCTTTTTAGCATTTTGTCATCCTTTCATAATAGTTGTAGCATTTTATCACACTATTATGATAGCTAAGCTTAAAATTTATTTAACTTTTAAACATAAATTCAATATTTTTAAGCTAACTGATAAATTTTACAATCAAACACAACTATACAGGCACTTTTTAAGCTTAATATAATTTGATAAATTTAATCAGATGATAAATTTTATAAGACAAAAAACATAAATGCAAATGCAATCAAAATTCTATAAATTCCAAAAGGAATATAATCAAACCTGCTGACAAATTTTAAAAACATTTTTATAGCAAAAAGCGCTACTAAAAACGCTACAAAACCGCCCAACAAAAAAAGCTGGATATTATCCATATTTGCTGCAAAAATTTCGCGGTTTTTGTAAGTATCGTAAAAAGTCGCTGCAAACATCGTAGGAACCGCAAGCAAAAAGCTGAATGCCGCAGCTGTTTGTCTGTTAAGTCCGCTTAAAAGTCCTGCGATTATAGTCGCGCCACTTCTTGAAGTTCCAGGAACCATTGCAAAGCATTGTGATAAACCTATAAAAAAAGCCTGTTTATAGCTAATCCCATCCAAAGTTAAAATTTCGTTTTCAGGTGGATTTTTTTTACGCAAAAGCTCAACTACAATAAAAATAACACCCCAGATAATCAGCATATAAACTACAACATTTTGACTGAAAAGAGACTTGATGTGCGAGTATAACAGATATCCGATAGCAGCTGTCGGTAAAAAACCTATGATAAGCTTAATCCATAATTGTTTATCGCGCTTAAGTCTTTCAAAAAATGTAAAAACGACAGCTAAAATCGATCCTAACTGAATTACAACTTCAAAGCATTTTAAAGTGTCTGTTTGCTCTAAATTTAAAAGTCCGGCCGTTAAAATCAAATGCCCGGTTGAACTGACCGGTAAAAATTCGGTCAAACCTTCAACAATGCCTAAAATCACGGCATCAATTATACTCATTAATTATCCTTTGTAGATTTTTTAAATTTTCTGTTATTGAGCGCGGATGATACAGCGCACTTACAATCGCCACGAAATTCGGATGAAATTTCAAAATTTGACGCAAATTTCCGGCGTTTATTCCGCCAATTACACAAGTTGGAATTTTTAAAATTTCTGCGGCTTTTTTTAGAACGTCGTGATTGCAAATTTTAGCATCCTTTTTTGTAGGACTTTTAAAAACAGCGCCGAATGCCGCGTAACTTGCGCCGTTTTGCTGTGCGTTTAAGGCTAACGTTAAATCATCATAACAACTTACGCCGATAATTTTATTTTCGCCTAAAATTTCGCGCGCTTTTATGATAGATCCGTCATCTTTTCCGATATGAACACCGTGTGCTCCAAGTTTTCGCGCCAAAAGCGCATCATCGTTTATTATTAAATAAGCGTGATAATCATCGCAAAGTCTTATAAGCTCACTTATGATTTTTTCGTTTTTTTCTTTTTTCTTGCTGCGAAATTGCACAAATTTTATGCCGTTATCCAAAATTTCATGGATAGATTTTACAATCACATCTTCAGGCGTGAAAAAATCATCGCTTAAAGCGTAAATTTCACTCATTTTTCAAAGCGTCTTTTATATTTCCGTCATTTTCGCCAAGCACACATTTTGTGATATGAAGTATTTTTTCATTAAAAATTCCGGCATTTTTTTCGCGCGCTTTTTTTGATTCTTTGTCAAAATCTGTTCTATCAGAAACAGCCAAGCCGCTTTCTATTAAATTTTTTGCTACCGTTTCACCAAGATCGCAAACGCGGAATTCATTTCCATCGCCTTGCACTAAAACATTATATTTTTGTAGCTTGCCTAATTTTTGTTCAATCATTTTATCGTAATCTTCCTGCAAATTTTTAGCCTTTTTGGGATCATCGAAACACTCAGGCTTTGCAGTATATGAGATAAATTTCAGATCTTTTAAAACGCATTTGAAATTTCGTTTGTTTGTTTTAAAAACAAGTCTGCCGTTTTCAAATTTTTTAAATTTCCAGTGTCTTTCATAGGTTGCATTTGCAGCACTAGCCCAAAAAACAGCAAAAATAGCCAAAAAAATCCAAAATTTTCTCATTTTTATGCCTTATTTTAAATCGTATTTTTCTAAAATTTTATCAAAAGTGCCGTCTTTTTTCATATTTTCAATTTCAACATTTATCTTTTCTATGAGATCCGGATATTTATTTTTGTCAAACGCCAAAGAGAAACCTTCACTTCCGTCAGGAACTTTCGCAAATTCAACCAAATCCGGATTTTTCTTCAAATAACTGTATCCGATTGAACTATCTACAAGCACGGCATCGACTTTTTTATTTTTTAAAGACATTATCGCTACAAAAATATCTTCGCTTGCGCTAACATCAACGCCATTTAATTCTTTTGCCGCCATCTCTTGCACTGTTCCAAGTTGCACACCGATTTTTTTACCGTTTAAATCATCTATTTTTGTGATATCTGTGCTATCTTTGCATTTCAAAAACAAATTTTCAGTGAAATAATAAGCATTAGAAAAATCAACCGCTTTTTTTCTGGCCGGAGTCGCGCTCATAGCAGCTGCCGCGATATCGATTTTTCCTGATTTTAAAGCAGGAATAAGTCCGTCAAAACTCATATTTAAAACTTCATATTTAAAACCGATTCGTTTGCTGAGTTCAGCCATAAGATCAAAATCAAAACCCGTAACTTCCGATTTGTCGTCCAAAAACTCAAATGGCGGATATGTAGCATTTGTGCCCACTATTAGAGTATCTTTTGTAAAATCTTTCGCGTTTGCAAAAGTAAAAATCAGCATAAAGCAACTTAAAATTTTAAAAAATTTTTTCATTTTCAATCCTTTCATCAGTGATTTAAAATTTTATTTAAAAACTCTTTTAATCTCGTATTTTGCGGATTTTCAAAAACATTTTTCGGCGTATCGTCAACTGCGATTTTGCCCTTTTCCATGAAAAATATGCGGTTTGCGACATTTCTTGCAAATCCCATTTCATGCGTTACAACAAGCATTGTAAGACCGTCTCTTGCGACATCTTTCATCAAAGTCAGCACTTCTCCTATCATTTCAGGATCAAGAGCTGATGTAGGCTCATCAAATAAAATAACATCAGGATTCATCATTAAGCTTCTTGCTATTGCAATTCTTTGTTTTTGACCGCCTGAAAGTTTGTGTGGAAAATAATTTATTTTATCCAGCAACCCTACTCTTTCAAGTAAACTTTCGGCTTTTTTATAAGCTTCTTTGTGCGTCAAAATACCGGTCATTATAGGAGCCAAAGTTAAATTTTCAAGCACATTTTTATTTGCAAAAAGATTGAAATGTTGAAAAACCATACCAACTTTTTGACGAACTTTATTTATATCTGTTTTTTTATTTGTTATATCTTCGCCGTTTATGATTATTTTACCGCCATCAGGAATTTCCAGTAAATTCAAACAGCGTAAAAATGTGCTTTTTCCACCGCCGCTTGGACCTATAATGGCTACAATATTTCCGTTATGAATTTTTTTTGATATATTATCTAAAACTAAAAGAGACCCGTAACTTTTAGTTAAATTTTGAATTTCAATCATTTCTGTTCAGCCTTTTTTCAAGTAATTTTACCAAAAGCGTAAAAAATTTTACACTCACATAATAAATAACAGCAGCGAAAAGTATCGGCTGAACCGTATATAACGTCGCCTGCAAACTTTTTGAAAAAAACGTAAGATCGGTAATTGCCACCATTCCAACAACTGAAGTTTCTTTAAAAAGGCTTATAAATTCGTTCGCCAAAGCGGGTAGGATATTTTTTATAGCTTGCGGAAAAACAATCTTTCTCATCGAAGTTGTATAATTCAAACCCATCGCACGCGCAGCTTCCATTTGACCTTTATCTATACTGTTTATACCGCTTCGCACTATTTCAGCTACATAAGCCGAGCTGTTTAAACCGAGTGCAAAAACCGCAGCCGCAATATTGTTCGTCCAACTTGCAAAAATAACAAAAACAAAAATCATAAGTTGAATTACAATCGGAGTTCCACGAATGATATCAATATATTCATCGATTATAAAATTTAAAATTTTAAAATTTGCAAATTTTAAAAACGCCAAAATAAAACCCAAAAAAATACCTATACTTGTTCCGCCAATCGTAAGAATCATCGTAATGCCGTAACTTTTACAATAATTTTTTATCTGTGCATCCGTAATATCTGTCGGATAAGTATAATAAATCGCTATCAAAACAATGGCTATAAAAAATAAAAATTTGAAAATTTTGAAATACAAGGCGCTACCTTAATTTAAAAAATTGAACTTTAAAGCATACTAAAATTTCACTTAAAAAATACTATAAAAATAAAAATTTTTATTTCCTTTTAATAAGGAAAATTTTATAATAATTTTATGGAAATTTTAGAGTATTTTTACGAAAACAAACCGGAAATTTTAAAATTTTATAACCGCAAAACGGAACTTGAAAATGGACGCACGATATTATATGGTGCAATCGGAAGCGGCAAAAGCTATATAATGATAAACAAACTTTTAGAATTTGAAAATGATGAAATTTTATATATTAATTTTGCCGATTTTCGCGTAAATGTAAGTGAAATTTTGAAAGATTTGGATAAATTTTTACAAAAAAATTCGCAAATTTCAGTCTTGGGACTTGATAATTTGAATGAAATTCTAAATGATGAAATCGAAATTTTAGATAAAATTTTAAAAATCCGTAAAATAGAAAATATTTTTATTACGACACGCCTTAAAAATTTAAATTTTAAAAATTTTACACAACTGGAAATTTTTCCTTTAAGTTTTGAAGAATTTATTTTATTTGACAGAAGAAATGATGTGAATGCGGCATTTTCTACATTTTTACAACGTGGAAACAGCGCAAAAAATGCATTTTTACAAAATTTTCAAATCATACAAAATGAGCAAATCGGCATAAAATCGTCATTTAGACAAAATGAAATAGAAATTTTGAAAGCGATTTCAAAATATAACGGCGAAATTTTAAGTATAAATAAAATTTATACGGAATTAAAAGAAAAATTCAAAATTTCAAAAGATAGCGTATATGGCGCGATATACAGATTTGAAAATGAAAATATAATAAATTTCATACCGAAATTTAATGACTTTAAAGCTGCAAAAAAAATATATTTTTCTAATTTCAATTTCGGTGAAATTTTCAGTTTAAAAAAAGACTTCCATAAAAAATTTGCAAATGCCGTATATTGCGAACTTAGAGCCATACAACTTGGAGAAATTTTTTACAATAAGGATTTTGATTTTTTAATTCCAAAGCGAAATATGGCTTTTTTGATAATTCCATTCAGTGCAAGCGATATTGTATTTTTACGTTTTAAAAAATTAATTAATACATGTAAATCGCTAAAAATTATACGCGTAAATGTCATAAGTATGGCAAACAGCGGCACAATGGAAATAGAAGGCATAAAATGCGAAGTAGTGCCGTTTTATGAATTTGCACTCGGTCTGTGAGAAACAATGAAAATTTGCGGAATTGATGAAGCAGGAAGAGGACCGCTTGCGGGACCTTTACATATAGCAGGATGTATTTTAAATAAGCAAATTGAAGGACTTAAAGACAGTAAAAAATTAAGTGAGAAAAGACGCGAAATTTTATATGAAGAAATTATAAAAAACTCGACTTATAAAATTGTCAAATTTTCTGCAGCACAAATTGACAAATTCGGGCTTAGCAAATGTTTAAAACTCGGACTTAATGAGCTTGTGGATTTTTTTGCGCCGTTTGAAGTTAAAATAATTTTTGACGGCAATTCAAAATTCGGTGCCGAAGGTTTTGAGACGATGGTAAAAGCCGATGATAAAATCAAAGAAGTCTCGGCGGCAAGTATTTTAGCAAAAGTAAGCCGTGATCGCGTAATGCGAAATTTTGACATAAAATTTCCATTTTATGATTTTGCAAAAAACAAAGGTTACGGAAGTAAAGCTCATATAGAAGCAATACAAAAATACGGATACTGCGAAATTCATCGCAAAAGCTTTCATTTAAAGCATTTGCAAGGAATTTTGGAATTTTAAAAAATTTTAAAATTCCAAGTTTAAGATAGAATAAAAAATAACGCCGCAAAAAATAAAAATATTTTTACCAAACGGCGAGCAAAGTTTAAAAGAATTTTTAAAATAATCGTATTTTTGCATTTTATGAAATATTTAAATGCATTTGAAAAACATAAATTTGTCGCAATTAAAGGTATTTATCACTTTTTTAAAAGTGATAAAAGTTTAAAATTCTAACCTGAAATAAGTAAAAATTTAATCTCTTTAGTATCAGTTTTTTATTGGAAATAAAAGCTGCCAAAATAAAAATTTACGCTTTAACTTTAAAATTCAACTAAATAAATTTTTGTATAAAATTTAATCCGAACTAAGAAATTTCAATATTTTCAATCTCTATTTCCGTTTTTTGCGATAAGTTTTCCAAAATTTCAGCGGTTTGAGAATTTTTAGGTAAAACCATATGAAAATTTTTTCCAAATGCCAAAATAAAATTTGACCCCGTACAAACAAGCCTATTCAGCTCATTTATACCGAACTTTTCACTCTCTTTTTCGCCGCCGAAAATCACCTCATCGTTTAAAACATTAAAACCCATCTCAACGCTTGAAGCAGGTAAACTTTCACTGTCAGCCAAATGGCGAATTAACATTTTTTTATAAAATCTTGGAAAAATCACAAGCCATAAAATACCCAAAATAGCAGAAGTTATGCTTAAAACAGGTGCAAGTTTCGTAAGAGCGTCAAGCACAATGCCGACTAAAATAAACTCAAAAGGTATTAAATAAAAACTGGTTATTTTTTGCTTTTTTGCCATTTTGCTATGAAGCAGCATAAATTTTTTTAAAACTTCAACATCTTTATTTGTGATAGTTACTTTCATTTTTATCCTTTTTTTGCAGTTATTTTAGCATTTCAGGACTTAAAATTTCTCATTTAAACCTGAATTTTAAATTACTTGATTTTAATTAAGCAAAATTTAAAAAACAAAAATATCGGGAAATGCGTATTTTATTACTTTTAAATTAAAAATTTCTCAGTTTTATTTTGATATTTGATTTTATTTTTGCCGGATCAAATTTTATTTTCGGTGCTTTTAGATTACCGAAATTTTCATTAGTAACATAGAAATTTTGCAAACAGTATTCGCCTTTGTAGCCGTAATTTTCTAAAATTCCAGCCATTTTTGAAATTTCCGTTTCGTTTAAAAAATTACTATGAATTGTCGTTCTGACTTCAAATTTCACGCCGCTTTTCACCAAAATTTTAAGGCTTTTTATAAAATTTTCATAACCGTTTGTTTTTGTAATTTTAAAAAATTTTTCGTTTCCGGCTTTAAAATCAAGCGAAATAAAATCCGCCAAATTTCTTTTTAAAATTTCAGCCAAAATATCAGGATTTGAGCCGTTCGTATCGATTTTGTTTAAAAAACCGAGATTTTTTACACATTTCAAAATTTCTAAAATTTCATGGCAATTCGTGCATTCGCCGCCGCTAAAAACAACAGCGTCAAGCTTATTTCGGCGCATTTTTAAAAACTCATACAAATCATCGGCGCCGAATTTTCCGTTTGTCGCCGAAACGATTTTTGTGTTATAGCAATAAACGCAACGCATATTGCATCCGCAAAACCATACAACGGCTGAAATTTTACCTTCAAAATCAACTATCGAAAATGGCGTAATATCAAAAATAGGCTTCATTATTTACTCCAAAATTGTGCCATATAAACATCTGAATTTTTATTGCTGACATTAATCGGATTTTACAAAAAACTTTATTACTTATAAAAATTTCACCGCAAAACTATTTCGTATCAAAATAAATGCGCTCTTTATGTTCGCCGATTTTGCCCGTATTAAAACTTTCAATCGGACGATAATATCCCATAACACGCGTATAGACCATACATCTGCTTTTTTTGTTTTCCTGTTCGCAAACAGGACAGAACTCGTGCTCTCCGGCGATATATCCGTGCTCATGACAAACGCTGAAAATCGGTGTAATCGTAATATAAGGCAAACGATAATTTTCCACAATTTTTCGCACTAAATTCGCACAAATATTACCGTTTTGAATTTTTTCTTTCATATAAAGATGAAAAACCGTTCCTCCTGTATAGCTGTTTTGAAGTTCGTCCTGCAAATCAAGCGCCAAAAATACGTCGTCCGTGAAATTAGCAGGCAGTTGCGTAGAATTTGTATAATATATATTTTCGCCGAAGCCTGCTTGAATAATATCTTTAAATCGCTTTTTATCCTCTTTTGCGAAGCGATACGTTGTACCTTCGGCGGGCGTTGCTTCAAGATTATATAAATTTCCGGTTCGTTCCTGAAAATATTTAATTTTTTCGCGCAAAAACTCTATAATTTTAGTAGCAAATTTCCGTCCGAAAGGCGTAGCTATATTTTCCTTATCGTCCGTAAAATTTTTAATCATCTCATTTGCGCCGTTAATACCGATTGTGCTGAAATGATTGTTGAAATTCCTTAAATATCGTTTAGTATAAGGATAAAGCCCGCGCTCAAACATCTTAGTTATAAACTTACGCTTTTTTTCCAAAGTGCCGCTTGCAAGCTCACAAAGTTCATTAAGTCTTGCAAAAAGTGCATCTTCATCATTTTTATACAAATAACCAAGACGCGCCAAATTTATTGTAACCACGCCAATGGATCCGGTCATTTCGGCACTTCCGAAAAGACCTCCGCCACGTTTTAAAAGCTCTCTTAAATCAAGTTGAAGTCTACAACACATTGAGCGAACGGCTCCAGGTTTATAAGCTTTCGGATTTGAAACCTTTTTGCCGTTTTTGTCAATCATATACTGTGAGCCGATAAAATTTTGAAAATAACTTGATCCTACTTTTGCAGTATTTTCGAAAATAGCCTTGGCGGCGGCACTTCGCCAATCAAAATTTTCAGTTAAATTTACGGTTGGAATCGGAAAAGTAAATGGTTGGCCGCACTTATCGCCGCGCGTTAAAATTTCATAAAATGCTATTACAATTCTTTGCATCTCAGGTTCAAAATCGCCGTAAGTAAGCTCTGTAAGTGAATTTTTACCACGCTTTTTGGCTTCTTTTAAAAGCTCATCATCTTTAAAATTTTTAAAAATATGTTCGTTTTCCACAGTAGGAATTTGCGTTTTCAAATCATCCGGGCAAGTAAGATCGACTGTTACATTTGTAAATGGACTTTGCCCCCAACGCGCAGGCACATTTAGATTATAGACAAAACTTTCAATTGCCGATTTTATCTGCTCGTCAGTGAGTTTATCCTTAAAAACATAAGGTGCAAGATATGTATCAAAACTTGAAAATGCCTGAGCTCCCGCCCATTCGCTTTGTAAAATTCCCAAAAAATTCGCCATTTGATAAAGCGCGGAATAAAAATGCCTCGGCGCTTTGCTTTCGACACGTCCGCGAACGCCATTAAAGCCTTCATTTAACAAAACTCGCAAACTCCAACCTGCACAATATCCGCTAAGACAATCTAAATCATGGATATGATAATCACCATTTCTGTGCGCCGCACCCTCTTCTTTATTATAAACACTGTCAAGCCAAAAATTTGCCACGACTTTTCCGGCTGTATTATTGATGAGCCCGGCATTTGAATAGCTTGTATTTGAGTTTGCGCTAATTCGCCAGTCTATTTTATTTATATATTCGTTTATCGTTTGCGTTGAGTTTATGTAAGTAGTATCGTCATTTAAGCCCAAAATATGCTCTCTTTGCAACTTGTGCGTGTGGCGATAAAGCATAAAACTTTTTAAAACCTTAAAATTTCCGCTTTTAAAAAGTTCTTTTTCAATCATATCCTGAATATCTTCAACCGAAATTTTACACGAAATTTCAGTTTTTTCATTCTTTAAATTTTGATTTTTATCATTTATCTGTTCTAAATTTTCAAATTTTATAAAATTTTGCGTTTTTCCACTTGAATTTTGCGCGCTTTCATTATACTTTGCGAAATTTTTTTCTTTTAAGGTCAGGTTTGAAATTTCATCATTTTGTAAAATTATAGAACTGTTTTTAATGTCGGTTTCTTTGAAAAAATCAGATTTTAAATTTTGATTTTCAGATAAATTTTCATTTGAAACTTTTTTTAAATTTTGTGTGTTTTTATCATTTGATATTTTAATTTCGCCGTTTTTATTTTGGATTGTTTCATCATTTTGAGAAATTTCATTTTCATTTTTTTCAGATAAATTTTGGTTATTTTTTCTATTATCTCCTAAATTATCAGCTAAATTTTGAAATTTTTCATTTTTGTATTTTTTATTTGAAATTTCTAAATTTTGCTTTCTTTCGGTGTTGTTCGCATCTAAATTTTGCTCATCGTCAAGTATAATTCTAGATATAATGGCTTGATAAATTTTATCATCAAAAACATAATTTTCACTTTCAAAAGCCTTTTTTATCGCATCTTGTATCTTAAAAGGCATAAAATTTTCTAGACTTCCATCTCTTTTAATAATTTTTATCATATCGTAACTCCAAAAATTTTTGGCATTATAACAATATAAACTTAAATTTGTAGAAAACCTAAAAATTATATTTTTTATATTTTCAATTTAAATTTTATAAAGAATAAAATAGCTGTTTTTTTATTTGGAATGATAGAATATTTTTATAATATTTGGTTTTGTCGCTTTCCGATACAAGCGGTCTTTTAAGTAAATTGCAAAAATTTTAAATTTTAAAAAGCGTTATTTTTTAAATTTTGTGTTGAATGAATTTATATTTTAAAAAAATATTCCGTATAAAGTGAGTGCTTTATACGGAATTTCGATTATTTATTAGTGGTGAAATTATTTTTTAGCATTACTCTTTTTCTGATAATGTTTGAAACTTCTATCTCATCGCCGACTAAAAGCGCATTTGTAGAGCAAATGGCTGCACACATCGGCACTTTGCCTTCTGCAATTCTATTTTGTCCGTAAAGCTCACGCTCTTCTTTTGAGTTTGTCTCTTCGGGACCGCCTGCACACATTGTGCATTTATCCATTTCGCCTTTTATTCCGAAAGCGCCGTCTCTTGGGAATTGTGGCGCACCGAAAGGACAGGCATATAAACAATATCCGCAACCTATACATTTTTTCTTATCATGCAAAACAATACCGTCAGCACGAATATAAAAGCATTTTACAGGACAAACCTGCGCGCAAGGCGCATCTGTGCAGTGTTGGCATGCAAGCGTGCTAGAATACTCTTTTCCAGGAACTCCTTCATTTAAAATAATTACTTTCCTGCGATTTATTCCGACTGGTACTTCGTGCGCCGAACTGCATGCGACCTGACATCCATAGCATGCGATACATCTACTGTTATCAACGTAAAATTTCATTCTTGCCATAGTTGTCTCCTTACGCTTTTTCTATTTGGCAAAGGCCTGCGTTAAACTCGGCTATTTGCGTAACTATATCAAAGCCGTAATTTGTAACTATATTTGACGGCTCACCGATAATATAAGGCTTAGTGCCTTCCGGATAACGATCACTTAAATCCACGCCTTGGAAAATTCCGGCAAAATTGTAAGGCAAACAAATACGATCATCACTGACAGATTCTGAATAAATACATTTGACTTTTATTTTTGTGCCTTGAGGCGATTTTATCCACATCATTTCACCGTCATTTATACCGTAAGATGAAGCAAGTTTAGGATTTACATGTGCAAACATTTCAGGAGTAATGGCTGAGAGATATTTGCTGGTTCTTTCTATCATTCCGGCACCGCTTAAATTTACAAGGCGCATTGAACTTATAATCACAGGAAAATCTTTGCTCCAATCCTCTTTTTGTTGTTCACTTTTAAATTTTACGCTTACACGGAAATTTTTAGCCTGATCATCAAATGTAGGATATTTCTTTACCAAATCTAGGCGTGGAGAGTGGATTGGCTCTCTGTGATGAGGAATTTGATCTGCGAATTCCCATACTTTTACTCTTGCTCTTGCATTTCCATAAGGGCAAATTCCGGCTTCTCTGCATTTTTCAGCAATAAGTCCGCTATAATCGGTACTCCAGCTGCCACCCATTTTTGCTTTTTCTTCATCGCTAAGTTTGATACCTAAAATTTCTTCTATGTTTTCTTTTGTAATTTGAGCGTAACCTCCTTTTACTTTTGAACCTGGAAGCGTAATTGAAGCATCTGCAAGTTGTGAAACGCCATCATGTTCTAAACCGAAGCGGTTTCTAAAACCCATACCGCCTTCTGCATAAGGCGTATTTATATCATAAAGAATAGGAGTTCCAGGGTGTTTTTCATCCCAGCAAGGCCACGGAAGTCCATAGTATTCGCCCTCAACAGGACCTCGTCCTTTAAGAGTTAACGGATCGAAATTTTGCCAGTTTTCTTGATGTTTTCTAAGTCTAGCGGCGGTTCTTCCATTGTTTCCTATACTTTGAGTATTTCTTGCTATCTCATCAGTGGCATCATCAGGCCATTTGAAATCGTCTTTGATTTGTTTTAGTTCGTGATTTACGATTCCCATTTTCATACCGCGCACATATTCGTCATAAAAACCGAATTTTTTCGCGAATAAAAACATAACTTCCTGATCTTCTTTGCTTTCATAAAGAGGTTTAATAACTTGTGTTCGCCATTGCGCCGAACGGTTTGTAGCCGTTACATAACCTTCCGTTTCAAATTGCGTACAGACAGGAAGTACATAAATTCCGTCTTTTCTATCGCTCATAATAGCGACTTCATTTAAAAACGGTTCGGCAATTACAATCATATCAAGCTTTTCAAGTGCTTCTTTGATTTCCACTTGTTGCGACATAGAAGTAATTCCGGTTCCTTGAACCCAAAGCACGCGCAAATTTCCGCTTGAAAACACATCTTCTTTTTTATTTACACCTTGCCACCATTTAGCAAGTGAAAAACCTTTTTCATTTCGCCAAGTGCGATCTTCGGGTGCTTTTTCATTATAATAAAAATACTCTTTGAAATTTGTACCTTCAACATTTTCGCCAAGCTTTTCTCTTTTTTCTTTTGTAGAAACAGCGAAACGTTTTATGAATTTTTCATAATCGACGCCCCAACCTTCACAAAAATGCTTCCACGCGCCATCTTTTATACCGTAATATCCTGGAAGACTATCTGCCAAACAGTTCATATCGGTCGAACCTTGAACATTATCGTGTCCTCTTATGATATTACATCCTCCGCCTTTTACGCCCATATTTCCTAAAACAAGTTGCAAAATTGATAAAATTCTGGTATTTGAACTTCCAATCGAGTGTTGTGTGATTCCAAGAGCCCAAAATAAAGTGGCAGGTTTTGTAGTGGCAAATACTCTTGTAAATTCTTCAAGCTCTTCTACCGTACAGCCGGTTACATTCGCAGTTTCTTCAGGCGTCCATTTTTCAGCCTCTTTTCTTATCTCATCAACAGCATAACTTTGCTTTTCAATAACTTCCTTATCTTCCCAACCGTTTTTGAAAATAATATGTAAAGCGCCGTAAATAAAGGCTATATCGGTTCCAGGTCTTATTCTTATATACATATCGGCTTTTGCAGCAGTTCTTGTATAAACAGGATCCACAACAATAATTTTTGCACCGTTTCTATCTCTTGCTTGAAGCGCATGCTTCATTCCGCCGACAGGATTTGCAACGGCTGAATTAGCACCTATAAAAAGTAAAACTTTCGAGTTTGCAGTTACATCACCGAAGTGATTTGTCATCGCGCCATAACCCCATGTATTCGCCACACCGGCGACTGTTGCGCTATGTCAAATGCGTGCTACGTGATCTATATTATTTGTGCCCCAAAAAGCGGCGAATTTGCGAAAATAGTAGGCTTGTTCGTTATTGAATTTCGCAGAACCTAAAAATTCCACGCTGTCAGGACCATCTTTAGCTCTTACTTCAAGCATTTTTGCTGAAATTTCATCTACTGCCTGATCCCAACTTATACGCTCCCATTTGCCATTTACTTTTTTTAACGGATATTTTAAGCGCATTTTTGATTTTGTAAGATCGATTTGATCTATTCCTTTACAGCAATGACTTCCTTGCGAAAAAGGATGATCTATTGCCATATCCTGTCTAATCCAAGTATTGCTTGCTTCATCGACTTCAGCGATAACTCCGCAACCTGCCGAACAAATTGAACAGATTGTTTTTTTCTTCACTGAGTTTGGAAACGGATTTTTTATCTCATCCGGTGAAGCATCACGTAAAATTTCGTCATTTCCAAAAACGCTTACAGAACCTGCAGCGGTTCCAAGAGCAGCGAGTTTTAGAAAAGATCTTCTACCTATACTCATCCGTAACCTCCTTAATAAACTATTTTGTAGTATTTTTCCCACGCTTCACTTTTATAGTAAAGCACCTCTTTTTTCTTTGAGTTGCCACTTGTTATATTTTGGCTTTTTTCTTTATTATTCGCCAAAAGTGAAGTAGCACCTACCGCACTTGCTGCGGTTCCTATTTTAAGGGCTTTCCTTAAAAAATTTCTACGAGTTTCCTGCATAGGCACTCCTTTATAAAAATTATCATCAATGATAACATAATTATTAAAACATTTTGATTAAAATCCATAATTTTGTCAGGTTTTATAAAATTACAACCTTATTTTTAAAAATTTTATAAACTTGTTAAAATAAATTTAATAAAATTTAAAAATGAGACAGATAGAACTTTTTTCTTCCAAAGTCCAATTTAGTGTATTTATTGGCATTATTTTAATGATTTTGGCAGCTAATTTAACTTATCATTATTATGATTTTAAAAATTTCAAAGCCGAACCTACACGAATTTTAAATGCTAAAATTTTACAAGCTTATGAAAAAATAAATAAAAAAGGAAAAATTTACAAAGTTATCAAACTTAAAACAAACAGTTTTGAATTTTATACAACGAGCAGAAAATACGTGAATTTACGTGCAGATCAAAACGTAGAAATCGGTGTTTTTACAAAAAACGTAAAATTTAAAGATTATCTCAGCAAAAGATTTTATATGCCGAATTTTAAAATTTCACCGTCTTCAAACGCTTCAAAAAAAGCCGGAATTTTTACAAATTTCAAAGAAAAAATGATAAATTTTATCGTCTCTCAACACGAAAATGAAAAAATGAGAGAATTTTATTCTACGCTGTATTTCGCAACAGATATGTCAAAAGAACTTCGCGCAAATGTCACAAACTGGGGAATTGCTCACATCGTTTCAATTAGCGGATTTCACATAGGAATAATTTTCAGTTTTATTTTTATTACGCTTTTGCCGATTTATCGCTTTTTTCAAAACCGATATTTTCCGTATAGAAGCGCTAAAATCGACATTACAAATATGATTATGATTTTTTTGCTGATTTATCTTTTTGTACTTGACTTTACGCCGAGTTTTTTGCGATCTCTTGCGATGTGTGCTGTTGGATACTTTTTTGTTCTTAGAAATTTAAAAATCGTAAATTTTATGACACTTTTTCTTGCGATTTTTTTGCTTGTTGCGATTTTTCCAAGCCTTGCTTTTTCGTTAGGATTTTATTTTTCAAGCCTTGGCGTGCTTTTTATTTTTATTTTTTTACACCATTTTTGGAAAAATTTCGGCGTCATAACAGCGACCGTTTTACTGAATATTTATGTATTTTTATGTATGAATGTGCCGGTGTATTATTTTTTTCCTATAATTACAGCACAGCAAATATCGGTCATTCCTCTTGGATATGTTTTTATAGTTTTTTATCCTTTAAGTGTAATACTGCATTTATTAGGATTTGGCGGAATTTTAGATGAAGCAATGCTGAATTTTTTAAATTTCGCTTTACCGAATTATCAAACAGATATTCCGTTTTTGATATTTTTAACGGCAAATATTTGCGCCATTTTAGGCGTTCGCTACCGTTTTTTTGCTGTTTTGTGTGCTATTTTCGGTATTTTGCCTATCTTTTTTATCTAAAAATACGCAAACTTTTACGCCGTAAAGAAAAATAATCCAACTGATATAAACCCATACGAAAAAAAATAAAAGCACGGAAAAAGAGCCGTAAATGCTAAGATAAGTCTTGCTGTATAACGCGTATTGCACAAACAGAATTTTTGAAATATTCCAAAAAATACTTGCGATAAACGATGACAAAATTATATTTCTTGTTTTAGTTTCAAGATTTATAGAGATAGAATAAACAACGGCAAAAATCGCCCAAACAATTATATAAGGAAAAATTGAGAGCAAATTTATCCATTTTGTAAAATCGTTCGAATCTAATAAATTTTGTAAAATTCCACTTATATAAAAACTGAGTCCAAGCCCCAAAGGCGCCAAAGTTATAAGCGTCCAATAACTGCTGAGTGAGCGGAAAAAACCGCGTTTTTCGGCTCCTGTAATTTTAGAAATAATATTTTCAAAATCCAAAAAAAACATAAGAGATGTAAAAACTACAGCAACAAGCCCTGTAATGCCAAGACTTACGCTATTTTGCAAAAACTGCTCGATATAATTCGCAAATGTGTCCTGATTTGTCGGAAGAAGATTTGAAAAGATAAATTGTTTAATTCTTTCATAATATTTCTCAAAACTGGGCATTTGCGTGAAAATAGATAAAGACAGCATTAAAATTGGAAGTAAAGATAAAATCGTGTGAAAACTTAAGCTTGCTGCATAACCGCTTAAATTTTCATCATAGATGTTTAAAATTTCCCTTACATTTTTAAAACTCTGTTTTATCTTTTTCATTTTACGGTTCGTTTGATATTCGCTGAAAGTTTTACTAAAATTTCATATTCGATAGTGTTAAAAAATCTTGCCCAAACTCTTGCGTCGTCAAAAACGCAAACGCGTTCGCCCGCGTCTTTTGAAGCGAAACTGTCCATTGACATTTTGCCTAGAATTTTTTCATTGTTTCCAAGCCTTAAATCACCTTTTCCATTGTATCTTAAAAGTCCGTCACCGTAACCTAAATCGTAAGTTGAGATTAAAATGTCGCAAGGCGCTTCAAAAACACCGCCGTATCCAACTCTCTCACCTTTTTTTAACAAACGCGAACTTATGCGATCCGCATAAAGCGATAAAACGGGCTTTAAACCTAAAATTTCGCTAAATTGAAAATAACCGAATTGTGCCATTCCAACCCTTGCAAAATCGTCGCTGAATTCTTCGCTTCGCTCAATCGCGGCAGAATTACATGAGTGAAAAACCACATTAAATCCTAAATTTTTACATTTTTTTTGCGCAGAAATTTTAAAATTTCGCCAATTTTCACGTTGAACGAAAAAATCGCTTCCGATTTCATCACTGGCTCTGAAATGCGTATAAAATCCACCTAAATTTAGATGATTTTCACGAACCAATCTTAAAGCATCGTCAAGTTGCTCAGGTAAAATTCCGTTTCTATGCATTAAAGTATCAACGCTGATATGCACTTTGCTGCCATTTTTTATTTTTGAAAAATGACTCATATCGTTGATTGCGTATGAAAAATCAGGTTTTTCACAGCCTGTAGGAATATGTGAAAGAATTAAAATTTCATCATAAAATTCGGCAATTTGCTCCGCTTCCATTTCACTTTTGACGACAGCTTTTTTTATTCCGAATTCTCTTGCGATGCCTGCTATTTGCGCGCTTCCATGGCCATAAGAATTATCTTTTGCAATCAACATTATCTTTTCTTTTCCGCCAAGTTTTTGAGAGATTTTTGTTAAATTGCTCAAAAATGCACTCTTATCAAGTAAAATTTCAGACATCCAGTTTAACCCCATAAGCTTTATAGATAAAAGGTAGAATTTTTCTTACCTTATAATCAAACGCAAAAAATTTCTCATATAGTTTTTTCATTTTTTCATCATCTTTGAAATCATAAGCGTCGCAATTCGGAATTTTTTCTATATTTTCATCCAAAAATTTATAAAATTCTGCTCTTTTATCTATTAAATTTTGTAAAATCTGTTCCACTTCTTGCGAACTTGTTTCTATTTTTTCTGGCATGTCCAATTCTCTTCTTTTTTTCATAAAATCGGCAAATAACACCCAAAATACGCCGACCATCGCGCCTGCTAATAATGCTACCGCCAAAATTATGAGCTTTTTCGGTTTTTCAGGATGTTTGCTTGTTATGATTTGAGAAACTACGCTTGTATTTTTATAATTAAACGGCTCTAAAGTAAGCTCTATAACAGATTTTTGGCCTAAAAGTGTATTTTTAAGTTCAATTTTTTGTATATCGGTAAGTTCTTTAAGTTCTTTTTGTAAAGCGGATAAAATATCATTTAATGCGCCTGCTTTTTGCATTTGTAAATTTTGTTCAACATTGTTGATTTGATTTTCGGTTTCACCCATTTTATCGTTTTGTAAAACTTTTATCTGATCTTCTATGTTTGCCAGTTTTACTTTTTGACTGCTTATATAACCGTCAATAATCTTATTGTGTTCATCTGAAACACTTTGTATCATCTCATCTATCATTTTAACGGCTTTTTCATTACTCTTACCGAGAACTTCTATACTGAAAAATTTATTGTTATTTTTGATTTCATTTACTGATTTTACATAAACATCTTTACCTTCTACATCTTTTAGCAAATCAATATAACGAGTTTTCAGTTTTTCTATAATATTTTTTGGTTCTTCAAGCATAACATTTTTTACGACCCCGTTTTCATTTGTATTATAGTAACCTACTTCTACAAGTGCGCTAGCTTTATACCATGGCGTAGCGATCAATGTGTATAAAATTCCGACAACTAAAAATACAACCGTTATTACTATAATTTTGATTTTACCGTTCCAAAGCGTGGCAAAAAGTTCAACAAGATCTATTTCATCGTCTTTATAAATTTCATTTTCCTTCATTTTCTTCCTTTTTTAAAATTTCCATAAATTTTTCTTGTAGTAAATCTCTAAAAGCCGCACTATCGGCTTCAAATCTGGTAACAATTACAGGCGTTGTATTACTTGCTCTGACAAGAGCCCAACCGTGATCGAATTTTATTCGAATACCATCTATTGTAATAATTTCCTTGATTTTCGGCAAACCTTCCACACCGTTTTTTACGCGATTTTTGACATTTTCTATGATGGAGAATTTTTTCTCATCGGTAGTGTGAAATTTCACTTCATCAGTGCTATACATTTTCGGTAATTTTTCTATTTCATCATCAAGTGAAATGCCTTTTTGAATAAGTTCAAGCACTCTTACCATCGCATAAATCGCATCATCAAATCCGAAATATCTCTCTTTAAAATATATATGCCCGCTAACTTCGGCTCCAAGATCGTATCCATGCTCTTTTATAGCTTTTTTTATATTCGAATGTCCTGTTTTTCCCATAAAACTTTTGCCGATTTTATCGATAAAATCATACATTACAGACGAGCATTTCACTTCGCCTAAAATTTTCGGATTTTTCATATTCAAAGCAAAAAGGCAGGCAAGTTCGTCGCCTTTAAAATTGTGTTTTTTAGTCAAAACGGCGATTCTGTCAGCATCTCCGTCAAAACCGAATCCAAGAGCGAAATTTTCATCTCTTATCACTTTTTTAAGATCCGTTAAATTTTTTTCTTCGCTCGGATCCGGATGATGATTTGGAAAATTTCCATCAGGTGTTTCAAACATAAATTTTGCATTTAAGTTTAATGCTTTGCAAATTCGCTCAGCCGTAATTCCACCAACCCCGTTTGCAAAGTCGCAAACAAACGGAAAATCAAAGTTTTTAAGATGAGAAAATTCTTTTTCAAAAAAACCTACATAAGGCGTTAAAATATCGTATTTTTCGCATTTTACATTAAAATTTATTTTTTTAAAATTTTTGCTGTTGCCTAAAAATTCTACAACTTCTTTGCCGAATTTTTTAAGCTCTTCGCCAAAAAAACTGTCATCGCCTATTGTGATTTTAAAACCGTTGTATTCTTTTGGATTGTGTGAACCGGAAATCATTATATTTGCGTCGAATTTATGCGTAAAAACACTGAAATATCCAACCGGCGTAGGAAGCATACCGATATCGAAAACATCACAACCGGCACTTTTTAAACCGCCTGCAAGCCATGAAAAAAGCGCGTCTTTACTGACTCTTGCGTCCGTTCCTACGCTTACACTTTTTAAATTTCTTTTTTTTAGCTCCAGACCGAGTATATAACCGATCGCGCTCACGCTGTTTTTGGTAAGCTCTTCGCCAAAAATTCCTCTTATATCGTATTCTCTAAAAATTTGTTCTATCATTTTTGCCTCGTTTTAAACTGATAATTTTACATAAAATGAGCTTAAAATTTAAATTTTATCGCTAAAATTTACAAAAAAAGGACAAAAAATGCAAAAAATAAACAGATTAATAGGCGAAAATAAACTTGATGAAGCACTTGATTTGGCGCTTGATAAATTAGATAAATTGAATTTTGATTTCAAACGGTTCGCAGGCGAAATTTCACCTGAAATTTTAGAAATTCTACGCCTTATTTCCATAATTTACTACTCTAAAAAAGAAATAATGAATTCAACTGAAATTTTACTTAAAACAAACAATCTTACAAAACAAAAATTTAAAAACGAGCCTGAAATTTACGCTGAAATTTATGCGGACATAAATAACGATTTGGCGCTGAATTTTAAAATTTTAAAAGATTATGCTTCGGCTTTAAAATTTTTTGAAATTTCAAGTTTTGTGAAAAAAAATCTCGGCGCTGATTTTATCGGAGAATACGCAGCAAGTCTAAGTGAAATAGCCGAAATTTACGCAATTAAAAAAGATTACAAAAAAGCATGCGAAACATATGAGAAAATTTTGGAAATCTGCAAGCGAAATTTTAATCAAAACCAAACTGATTGGGCTGAATTTTACGCACAAAATTTATTTTATCATTCCGTGGCGATGTTCTATAACGGCGCGGAATTTAAAAATTTTTTAAATAAATCGATTGAAATTTCCAAAAATTTTAAATTATCAACTGCAAAACAGGAAAAATTTTTGGAATTTTTAAAGGTGCAAAAGTGAGAAAAATTTTAATTTTTTTAACGATTTTGTGTATATTTTTCGGTTGCGGAAATTCAAATAATGATGAAACTTTAGGAGAACCGACAAATTCGGCATTTCGCGCAGGAGAAAAAGTGGAGCTGAAAAGTGTAAGCGGCGCAAAAATAACACTAGTTCGCCAAAAAAACGGGTGGAAAATCGCAGGAAGTGACAAAACACTTATTTTCGATATTTTCGGAACTTATTGCAATTCCTGCAAAGATGAAGCAAAAAACATTATGAATTTACAACTCAAACACGCAAATGACGTGCAAATCGTAGCTTTGATATATTATGAAGATGTAAGCGACGAACATATTTTGCAAAATTTCTGCGCGCGCCACAATGCGTATTATTTTATCTCAAATGACGCAAGAAACGGACAAATCGTAGAATCAATCGCAAATGATATCGGTTATGAAGCGGATAAAATCGCGCTTCCGTTTAAGGTGATTTTAAAAAACGGAGAATATAAAACGCTTGGAAACGGTAAAAAATATTATCTTGGAAGCGTAGCTACGGAAAAAATCGAAAACGATTTAAATTAAAATATAAAATTTTATAAATTTAAAACTGTTATGCCGAAATTTCAAATTAAAGTTGCAAAATTTACGCAATTTTATGCACAAAACAAAAATTTACGCAGGCGCGATACGACAGCTGCCGAAATTTCGGCAAATTTTTTATTTTAATGAAATGAAAAATTTAATAACTCTTTTGCAGCTTTAAAAAACAGTCGCTTTTTTGTCTGCTCTATAGCGTTTATAGCGCCGTTTGCGTCCGTTGTAATTTTTATTTTCAGTTCCTGCATTTATAATCCTTTGCTATAATTGCGAAAAAACAAAAGGGGCGAAAAATGTTTTTTCAATCAGGAATTTTTGCAGCTTTGCTGTTATGCCCGCTTGTGCTTTATATTTTCGGATATTTAAAAACCGCTTTTGCGCTGTTTTCATCTTTTTTCCTTATCGTAACTTTATGTTTCTTTTTTAAAATCGGCACTTTTTTTCCTATTCTACTTTTCGGCTTTTTTATAACTTGCTTGCAGAAGTTTAAAAATTTAAATAATTTCTGAATTTTTGTAAAATCTAATAAAAATTATTCAAAATTTGCGTTATATAAACTCTGCACGCTATTTAAATAAAATTTCCGATTTATTTAGTGAAAACGCAAAAAAATTATAAAGCTGTCTTAATTTTAAACTTTATCGAAAGCTGAAATTTGGCGCAAACAGAAATTTCAGTATAAAAAAAGATTTTTAAAAAATTTTTACGCAAAAAATAGCAATATTTATCAGAATAAAGCTTTTCACAAAACTGACTTGTTTAAATTATCGCAAGTTTTTTTAAAGCTATTATTGAAATAAATGTTTTTCACAAACTTTATGTCGGGCGAAGCGAGCGATACCGCGTTTGCTATAATTTATTAAAATAAAATTTCACACAAATCAATCGCGGCAAATGAATTTAAGTCTTATATAACAGCGATTAACATAAAAGTTTTGCGCAAACATAAGTAGTTTGATAGCGCAAGACGAGCGCTGAATGTAGAAATCAAAATAAAAGTTTCGCGCAAACGCTTAAAATCGCTGTATTTGAGCGAAGTATATAAGGCGAGTTTATGGCATATGAATTTTTAAAAAGCTTTCTTTCACGTTCGCTAAAACCGCCCTCCGGTCCAACAAAAGCAATTTCATCATTGCCGAAAATCTCCAAACTTTTGCCGCCAAAGTCAATAAGTGAGATTTTATCTTGAAATTTTTTTGAAAGTTCGTCGGAAGAGTTTAAAATTTCGATTTCTAAAATTGAATTACGACCGCATTGCTGCGATGAATTAATAAGAATTCTCTCCATTCTTTTTAAATCAGGTTTTATATTTTTTTGCGAAAAATCACTATAAACTAAAATCACTTTGCCGATTCCAATTTCATTTAATGAAGGTAGAGTTTTTTCGATAACGGCGTTTTCCACGACAGCCCACGCCACCGTAAAATCAGGTGTTTTTTCTATAACGGAATTTTTAAAAATAAGTTCACAAAGTGCTTCTTTGCGCGAAATTTCCATAATTTCATAAATGTAATTAAACCCGTCTTTTAAATTTCTGACATCGATCCGCTCACCTGCCTTAAGACGGCGCGCTTTTAAATGTGAAAACTGCTCGTTTGTTATTTTGAGTTGCTCATTTCCCGCCGTTTCATCATAAAAATATACCATTTTACACCACGCTCGAAATTAAAATACACATTAAAATAACGGCTAAAATTTTAGCCGCTTTAATGCGGTATTTTTGAAAATCATCTTTTATATACGCCATTTTCAGGGCTTTATAAGCTTTTACATTAAGTATTATAAAAATAACTGAGCTAAAAAGCATAACCAAAATATCAGCTTTCGGCAAAAAATGAAGTGCAGCCCAGTTAAAAGCTCCGGTTACACAAATAGCAGCAAAAAATGCGTAATAAATCGGCAAAAGCAGACGAATGCGATTTGTAAATTTTATCTTTTGTTTTTTTGTGGCGCCTACAGGCAAAAATATAAAAATCAGATACACAAAACTTAAAATAGTAAGCGCGTATGTAAAAAATTTGTGCAAATTTAAAGAAAGTTCGTAAGTTTCAGCCATTTCGCGCCTTTTTTGTAAATTTTAAAATAAACATTTTGCCAAAAAACACTCAATTTTGCAAATTTAAAATGACAAGGAATATTTATCCAAAACTTCGCCATTTTCGCGGATAAATTCTATAAATTTTAAAATTTCATCAAGTTTTTCGCCGTCTTTTTTATACACAAAATAACTTTTATTTGTTATAGGATATTTTTTATTTTCGATTGTTAAAATTTCATCATTTACAACTAAATTTGCACTTTTTAAATTAACAGCGTAGCTTTCTCCTGTATAACCGATAGAAAAAGGTGTATCACGGACACTTTGCGCGATTATATAGCTTCCTTTTTTACCGATTCCGACTTTAAAATTCAAGGAAAATCCGCTTCCTAAAATTTCAGCGAATTTTTTGTCGTTTGCGCTTAAAAATTCGCTGAATGCAAGCGTAGTTCCAGATCCGTCGTATCTATGAAAAATATTAATTTTTTCATGCGGTAAATTTTCGTCTTGATTTAAAATTTTGATTTTTTCATCGTCCCAAAATTCGATTTTCCCAAGATAAATTTCAGCCAAAATTTTGCCGTTTAAATTTAAATATTTTACGTCTTTTACATTATAAATCACTGCTACATTTCCTTTTGCAAATTGGCTAAATTCGCAGTTTTCGCAGTTGCCTTTTATCTCGCTGATTGCAAAATTCACATCGCCTCTTTTCAGCTCTTTTATACCGCCGCTGCTTCCAATTGGTGTGAAATCAACTTTTTTGCCGAATTTATCTTTATAATCTATAGCAAGCTCTTTTACGGCTTTATAAACAAAAGTTGCGCCGGCTCCTTTAATATCGGCTTTTGCAAACGTAAAAAATAAAAAAAATATAAATAAAAATTTAAACATTTTGAAATCCTTTGGCAAGATTTTAGCAAAAAATAACAAATGTTTTCAATTTGTAATTTAACGATTTTATAATGAGCCGAAATTTAAAAAAAGGATGCGTAAATGAAAAAATTAGCAATGTTGGCATTAGCCGGCGCGCTTGTTTCAGGTGCTTTTGCAAGCGATAAAATAATGGGTCAAGGAGCAACCTTCCCACTTCCTGTATATAAAGACTGGGCAAAAATTTATTACAAACAAACAGGAAATCAAGTCACATACAGCGGTGGCGGAAGCGGAAAAGGCATAAGTGCAATCACCGATAGAAACGGAAATTTCGGCGGAAGCGATTCGGCTCTTAAAAAAGACGAACTTAATGAAAAAAAATTATTACAATTCCCTGCAGTAATCGGAAGTATCGTTTTGGCTTATAATATCGACGGTGTGAAAGATATGGAATTAAAACTTGACGCTGAAGCTGTAGCAGGAATTTTTAGCGGCAAAATTACAAAATGGAATGATCCTGCAATAGCAAAAATAAATGAAAATATAAAACTTCCTGACGCCGATATCGTGCCGGTAGTAAGAAGTGAATCAAGTGGAACTACATTTAATTTTACAAGTTATTTAAGCAAGGCAAATGAAGACTGGGCGAAAAATTACGGCGCTGCAAAAACAATAAACTGGGGCGCGAAAGTAACTCCTGCTCAAGGAAATCCTTTGGTTGCAAAAACAATCAAACAAACTCCGAATTCAATCGGCTATATTGAATATGCTTATAAAGTTACCGAAAATTTAAATGCCGCTACTCTTAAAACTGCAAACGGAGATTGGGCTGAGCCTACAGAAGAAAATTTTGCAAAAGCCGCACTAAATTCAAATTTCAGTATTGATGAGCATTTTTACGATGTTCTTGCTTACGGAAAAGGCGAAAAAAGCTATCCTATCGCAGCTGCTACATTTATCTTACTTCCAAGCGACAACGCGGAAGACGGCAAAAAAGTAACTAAATTTTTCAAATGGGCATTTGAAAATGACGAGGCTAAAAAAGCGGCGGCGAATCTTGGATATTTGCCTCTTCCAAAAGATACGGTCGATATGATTGAAGAATACTGGAAAAAATACGATATTTTTCCAAAATAACTATTTTTAAAAAAAACATTACAAAATTCCTACGGACACACTGTTCGTAGGAATTTTAAATTTTAAGAAAGAAAAAATATGCAAACACAAAGTAGTAGCGCCAAAATGCGCGAATTTATATTTTTTAACCTGACAAGAGGCGCTTCAATCTTTGTTTTGGTTATACTTTTCGCGATTTTTGCAGCGCTTGTTTATTACTCGCTTCCGGCCATTTCAAAATTCGGCATCGGCTTTTTGGCAAGTTCTGATTGGGATGTGGTAAAAGAGCAATTTGGAGGCGCCGCTTCAATTTATGGATCTATTATTTCAACTGTTATTGCTATGATTTTAGCCACACCTGTTGCCATTGGAATAGCGATATTTTTAACGGAAATCGCACCTTTTAAAATACGAAATTTTTTTAGCATAAATATAGAATTATTAGCTGCAATTCCTTCTATTGTTTACGGTATGTGGGGATTTTTATATTTTGTGCCTTTAATTCAAAAATTATTCGGCGGAACCGGAATGGGACTTTTAACGGGCGGAATTGTGCTTTCTATTATGATTTTACCTTTTATAGCTTCAGTTACAAGAGATTCGATGCAAACAACACCGGAAATTTTAAAAGAGAGCGCCTACGCTCTTGGTGCGACACAATTTGATGTAATAAAAGATGTGGTATTTCCATACTCGAAAGCAGGAATCATTGGTTCTATCATTTTAGCGCTTGGCAGGGCTTTTGGAGAAACTATGGCAGTTGCATTTTTGCTTGGAGGACTTCCTGTCGTGCCTTCAAGTATAACTGATCCGGCTACAAGTATACCGGTTACTCTTGCTACTCAATTCGGCGAAGCAATGGGAAATAAAATTTATGAAAGCAGCCTGTTTTATCTTGCTTTGATTCTATTTGTTATCAGTTTCTTTACGATAGCAATAGCTAAATTTGCATTTTTAAGAAAGAAAAGAGTTGTGTGATGAGCGATACATTTATAGAATTAAGACAAATTTCAGCCAAAAAACGAATTAGAGCGAATTTTATTGTAAATTTCTTATCTATTGTTTTTGCGATTATCGGACTTTTATTTTTATTTTGGATTATAGTTACACTTTTTGTAAAAGGTTTGGCGGGTTTCAGTTTTGATATGTTTTTAAAAGACAGCATTGACAGCGGTATAAGAAACGCCATTGTCGGACATATAATTATTATTTTTATAGCTTCAGTTATCGGAATTCCTATCGGACTTGCCGCAGGAACTTATCTGAGTGAATACGGCGGACCGAATGATAAAAAATCAAATTTCGTGCGAAATATGAGCGATATTATGATGAGCACGCCATCAATTGTAATCGGAGCTTTCGCTTATGCGATTTTAGTTAGTCCTATGAATAGCTACAGCGGTTTGGCCGGAGCTTTGGCGTTATCCATTATGATGGTACCTGTGATTTTAAAAACAACCGATGATATGCTTACTTTAGTTCCGCAAACTCTAAGAGAAGCCGGAATCGCTCTTGGCGCGCCAAAACATAAAGTAATTTTAGGAATTATTTTCAGGGCTGCTAAAAATGGACTTTTAACGGGTGTTATTTTAGCAATTGCAAGAGTTGCCGGTGAAACCGCACCGTTACTTTTTACTTCGTTTAACAACGATTTTTTTGTAACAAATCCTATGGAACCAATGCCTTCACTTACAAATACGATTTATGAATTTACGCAATTTCCAAATGAAGATCAAAATGCGGTAGCTTGGGCGGCCGCTTTTATTTTGGCGATATTTGTTTTAGGCGTAAATATATTAGGCAGATATTTAGTTAAAAGAAAAAAATAAGGAAAAAATATGGCGACAATAACACAAATAAACGATGAATTGGCTCTTGATATAAGAAATTTTTCATTTTGGTATAACGGCTCAAGCTCACCGAGTTTAAAAAATATAAATATGCCCGTGGCGACAAAGAAAGTAACGGCTTTAATAGGTCCGAGCGGTTGCGGCAAAAGCACGCTTTTGCGCTCGATAAACAGAATTCATGATTTGTATCCAGGAAATCGCTATGAAGGTGAAATTTTATTTCACGGCAAAAATATTTTGGATAAAAAAACCGATTTAATCGAACTTCGCACAAAAATCGGTATGATTTTTCAACAACCGACCGCATTTCCTATGAGTATAAAAGAAAATGTGGAATATGGTCTTAAACTTCAAGGAGTCAAAGATAAACAGATATTGGCTCAAACAACGAGTAAATCATTAAAAGGCGCTAATATCTGGGAAGAGGTAAAAGATAGATTAAACGACGACGCTACAAGCCTTAGCGGCGGTCAAAGACAAAGACTTTGTATAGCAAGAGCGATTGCGGTAAGTCCTGATATCCTGCTTTTTGACGAGCCTACATCGGCTCTTGATCCTATTTCAACCATCGCAATTGAAGAGCTGATAAACAGATTAAAGGAAAAATATACAATACTTATAGTAACTCATAATATGCAACAAGCAACAAGAATCAGCGATTATACGGCTTTTATGTATTTGGGTGATTTAGTTGAGTTCGGCAATACGAAACAAATTTTCGAAGCTCCTAGAGAAAAGCTTTTGCAAGAGTATGTAGGCGGAAAATTTGGATAATGTTATACTTCCTAAAAATACTCAAAAAGAGCTCATTGACATCATTGTGAAATTTAATCCGAAAGAAATTTGGATTTTCGGTTCATTTGCAAAAGGTGAAGCAAAATTTTCAAGCGATATCGATCTTTTTATAGTGCAAAAGAAAAACTGTATCATTTCACACAAAGCCGTTATTTTACTTCGTAAAGAGCTTAATGAATTCGGCAAAAAATATGGACTTGAAATTGACGTTTTTTACGATACTAAAAAAGGTATAAAAAATAAAATTTTACATAATGATGAATTTTATATTTCGGTTTTTAGTAATGCGGCAAAAATTTACGATACAAAATCAAGTTCGTTATCTGAAATTTTAAAACAAAATTCATTTTTTCATAAAATTTGGTTAAAATTTTACAATTTTTTTAAAACTTTAAAGGAAAAAATTTGCAAAACTTAATTGCTATTATTGACGATGAACTTGATTTGCTTGAGCTTCTGGAATACAATCTTGAAAAAGCCGGATTTGATGCGATAGGATTTTTAAATACAAATAAAATTGAACAATTTTTAAACGAAGAAGATGTGGATTTACTTATCGTAGATAGAAATTTGCCAGGTATTGAAGGAAGTAAATTCGTAGAAAATTTACGCGCAAAAGGATACAACACGCCGGTTATTTTCTTAACTGCAAAAACAAGCAAAGAAGAGCAAATGCAAGGTTTTGGCGTAGGTGGGGATGATTATATAACAAAGCCGTTTGATTTGGATAATCTAATCGCAAGAATAAAAGCTGTATTAAAACGCACACAAAAAAGCGCCGAAATTTATAAATTTAAAGATATACTTATAAACTCGACAAGCGCAAAAACATTCATAAACGATAAAGAAATCGAATTAACGAAACTGGAAACTTCACTTTTGACAGAATTTATAAAAAACAAATCGATCGTTTTAAACCGCGAATATTTAGCTGAAAGCGTATGGCACGATACAGATACGTCAAAACAAACTATAAATATCGCCATAAAACGTTTAAGAGATAAAATCGATCCCAAAAAAGAGAAAAATTATATAAAAGTAATTCGCGGCGAAGGATATGAACTGTGCTGAAAATTCACCAAATTTTTCTTTTAAATTTTTTATTTATTTTTATGATTTTTTTCGGAGCGTTTTCATTTATTTTGTATCAAAATCAAAAAATATTAAATTATAATTTAGCTGAAAATCGTCTCAAAATAATGTCAAAAATCATCGAAATTTCCATTTTTGACGGAAATTTAAATAAAAATTTTATCAATAGTCTTGCAGTAAAAAGCGGGACATATATAGGAATTTTAGATAAAGATCTTGGAAAATTTACAATCAGCGATTCGGATATTATCGATATGGATATATTTCTGGGACTTAAAAATATTACAAGTAAAACCCAAATCGATACCATAGACGATAAAGAGGTGCTTTATTATGCGCTTGATACGATAATTGACGACAGATCATATATAATTGTCGTCGCATCGAATCTGGATAGTATTTTCGTAAAATTTAAAGATATAATGTTTAAAATTCTTGTCGCTTTTTTTATTTGTTTTATATTGTCATTTTTAATAGCAAGAATTTTAAATTCCGTAAACCGTAATGAACTTAAAAAAATAGAAAATTTTTTATCAAAAATCGCAAATAAAGACTATGGGGAAATCGATATAAATACCAAAATAACGGAGTTTAAACAAATAAACATAGGACTTGAAAATCTTAGAAATACAATTTTAAAACTTGATAAAAAAACACGAAAGAAAAATGCAAAAATACGCCTTAAAAATATGCAGCTTGAAACGATTTTAAGCTCCATTTCACATGAGTTTAAAAATCCGATCGCAATCATAGAAACGGCAAGTCAGACATTGCAAAAAGATAAAAATATGCCGCGAAATTTGCAAGATAAATTTTTAAATAAAATAAATGCAAATTGTCAAAAAATCGTGGATTTGATAGATAAAATCAGAGTTTCTTTTGATAATCATATGGCACCGGATCTCAGCGAATATGATATTTTCGAGCTTGCAAACGAAGCAAAAGATGAAATTCCGGCAAAATTTACGGATCGCAAAATAATAATCAAAGGCGAACATAAAATTTTGAAAATTGACAAAATTTTAATAAAACAGGTAATTTTAAATTTGCTTGAAAATGCACTTAAATACTCGCAAGATGAAGTTTTAATAGAAATAAACGATGAATGTCTTTTGGTTATTGATAAAGGGATTGGAATTTCGTCTGAAAATATCGCGCTTGTAAGCAAAAAATATTTCCGCATAGATACAAACTCCTGGAATAATTCTTTTGGTTTAGGACTTTTTATAGTAAAACAGATTTTAAAACTTCATGGTTTTAAACTTTCGATAAAATCGCAATTCGGATCAGGTTCTCAAATCGGATTTTATTTTAAAAATTAAATTTTAAAAATTATTTATTATGCATTTGCTGATTTTTTATTGATTTAAAATATATTGCAAAAAACGCAATAACTGTTAAACTGATTTTAACCATTTCAAAAAAATAAATTTATAAAATTTCACATTGATAGCGCAAGTTTAATCTGATTGCGCTATTTTTGAAGTTAAAACTTGCAAGCTTTAAAATTTTATAGTCAATTTCAAATCATTTTTTATTACAGCTTATTCTGTTTATCATCAAATTTTTTGCACGCCACGGAAAAATTTCAGTTTTATTAACGACAATATTGTAAAATACGATGAAATTTTGAAAACAAGGAAAAATATGGAGCAGATAAAAACGTTTATTTTAATGACTTTTTTGGCTTTGATTTTTATGTTTTTTGGCGGATTGATAGGTGGCGAACAAGGCGTAATTATAGCTTTTGTAGTTGCTCTTGGAATGAATTTTTTCAGTTATTTTTTTAGCGATAAATTGGTTTTAAAACATTATCACGCGGTAAAAGTCGACGAAAACTCAGCAGGCGGACTTTATGCGATTGTGCGCCGTTTAGCAAATGCCGCAAATGTACCGATGCCAAGTGTTTATATAATCCCCGAGCAGATTCCAAACGCATTTGCAACAGGCAGAAATCCAAATAACGCGGCCGTTGCGGTAACGGAAGGACTGCTAAATTTACTTAGCGAAAATGAAATAGAGGGAGTTTTGGCACACGAAATGAGCCACGTCAGACATTATGATATTTTAATCGGCTCCGTGGCGGCTGTTTTTGCAGGCGCAATCGCAATTTTGGCAAACTTCGCTAAATTCGGTGCCGTTTTCGGCGGAAATGAAAACAATCGCCAAAATGGAATTTTAATGATTGTTGCTGCAATCATAATGCCGATAGCTGCGGCAATTATACAAATGGCAATCTCTAGAAGCCGTGAATACAAAGCCGACGCAGGAGCTGCAAATCTGACAAAACATCCTGAATGGCTTATTTCGGCTCTAAGCAAACTTGAAAATTACGCGCAAAATCGCACAATGCAAAATGCAACGCCGCAAAGCGCGCATATGTTTATAATAAATCCGTTCAGCGGCGTAAAAAGCAGCTTTTCACAACTTTTTAGAACTCATCCAAGCACAAAAGATCGCATCGCAAGACTGAACGAAATTAAACAAAGTATGTAAATCAGCATACTTTGTTTAATTTAAAAAAATACTCTGTCTTTTGTTTTTATACGACGTCTATCCGGTTTAAATTTAAAACTTCATTTATTAAATATGATTTAATTGTTTTTTTATAATTTTAAATAATTTATTGACAAATATGAAAAAATATGTTATGATTATAAAATCATTATTTATTATGATTTTAAATATAAGGAATTCGTATGCTGATATATGAACTGAATGTTACTGTAAAACTTAAAAAAGCTGTCAAATTCTCACAAATTCCTGGATTTCTTAGTAAAAATATAAATTACTCTTTTTTACTTGATAAAAATTTAAAAAATTTGCATTCCAAAAACCATATAAAACCTTATTCTTTAAGTTTTTTACAATCACACGAAGGAAGAAAAGATCTGTTTGATGTAAATGAAATCGCATTCTTTAAAATAAGAAGCGTTTTTCCTGAATTCATTGAAAGTATGAAATATTGCCTTGAAAATAGTAAAGGGTTTGATTTTCAAGTTTTAGGCACTCTGACTACTGATTTTGCACCGACAAATATACAAAGTCTTTACACTATGAGTCCCGCCGTCGTTACAATCAGCATTGATAATAAATCTTATTGCTGGACTAAAAAAGATAGCGATATCTTAACTCTTAAAAATTCGCTTGAGACAAATCTTAAAAATAAGTTCTCACTTTTTGTAAATGATAGCGTTTCTTTTAATGATGATATTATCGAACTTATTGAGATAAAAAACGATAAGCCGTTTATGTTTCCTTATAAAGGCGGCAAAATTTTCGCATACCGCTATAAGGTATATTTTGCAAATAATTCATACGCAAGAGAGCTTGCCAAAATTGCATTAGCTCTAGGTCTTGGCGAAAAAGGAAGTCTGACATTCGGCTTTTGCGAAAAAGGAAGATAGATGAAAAAAGATCTTATTGAGAGATTTAACGAAACGCCGAATTTGGTACTTGACAGTTACACTTTAAAATCAGGTATTTATATAAAACTCGGCGAAAAATATGTGCAAAAATTTATAGTGAAACAGGAAAAATCTAAAAATGATTTATATAAAGAAAATGGCGATAAAGTCGTAGAAGAAGATAAAAAATGGTTTAAAAAGAATGATTATTTAAGTGTTTATTTGGACAGCAACAAAAGTGTATTTGACAAAAAATTTCATAACGCAAATTTTTTAACCCTATTTTTTAAAATAGAAAATTTCGGTTATATAGTTGAAAATTTAAACAAAAATTTTGAAGTATTTAGAACTTTCGAAAAATTCAATAAAAAAGAAGACAAAATAATAATTGAAAATCAAAAAGAGTATATAAACAGTAAAGAAAGACAAGAAAAGATAAATAAAGCCGAAAAGCTAATAAAAAATTATTTAGATGAAATAAAAAAATTTGCAGATGAAAAAATCAAAAATGGGCAGTATGTAAGAATTTTCATAGATGAAGCGGATGAAATTTATGAAAAAGAGTCACAAATTTATACGGAATTAAAAATTTTTAATGCAAATTCCTATAATAAACTTATAAATGGTAAAATTTACGGTTTATCAAACTCAAATACCGGAATGAACTCAAAAAAACCGTTTTTAAAGCATAAAAGCAGAAAAAGTATTTTACCGAGTATGATTTCACAAAAAGAAGCGCTAGATGAGAAGAGTTTTTTCGACTGGCTCTCTTATCAAAACAGAAATTTTATAGATAATTTTGACAATGCTTTTTTGCTGAAATTTAATGAGAACGGAAGAGCTGTTATTAGTGACTTTGAATCTATTGTGTTTAAAGAAAAAAGCTCTTTTAAAATCGAAATTGTTGATTTTATCGATGCGGGTCTTGATTTATACGAGATTAATAATAAAAATGCAAAAGCAAAGATAGATGAAGTTCTTTATCAAAAATCTCTTTCCGATAATAATTTATTCAGTAACGAAATAAAAATAAACGATAAAATATTAAAAGAACTGATTTATCAAACAAGAAATTCCGTGATAGAACTTTTATACAAAAACAATGAAGCCGATTTTTATCAGATGGTTAATAAATATTCAAGTGATTTTATAAAAGTTGCACTTCGTTCCTGCAAAGAGTATGGCGAACTCAACGCTAAAAAAGCTATAAATTTTATCTTAAGTTTAAAAGACTACAAAGGAGAAACCGTGGATTTAGATACAATAAAAGAAAACTTGGAAAATGCCTTAAAAAGCGATATTACAAAGCTTGACAGCAATGAATATTTCTTTTTGGCAGGTCAAATTGCAAAGTATTTGATGAGTAAAAGTAAAGCCGCAAACAAAACTTATGCTTTAGCCGAACCGTATCTTAAAGCAAAAACTACAAACAAGTTAAAAAGCGTTTTAAAAAACGAATTTGAAAGATACAAATATGAAATTTCAATCTATGACAAAAGATTCAACAAAGCCTATCTTTTAATTCAAAATAGCGACGATATACAAATAAACAACGATTTTGAAAGTTTGATGTTAGCAGGAATGATGTCACAAAATTTAATCTATGATAATAAAAAAGGAGAAAGCGATGAATAGAGTTTATGGAGTTATCGGCATTAGAGCCTTGATGTCAAACTGGAATGCAGATTTTACAGGACGTCCGAAAAGTACAGGAAACGGCGATATTTTTGGAAGCGATAAAGCGCTTAAATTTCCCATGAAAAAAATGTGGGAAAAAGGCGGCGAAAAAGTGCTGTATGTAAAATCTTTAAAGCAAAATAAAGACGGAGAACTCGCCCCGAATTTACTTAAAGAAAGATATGCTTTATTTTTTAATGAGTTGGATAAAAAAACCAAAACAAGCGAAGTTTTAAGAAATCTTTTTAATTGCATCGATATTAAAAATTTCGGTGTAACTTTTACGGAAGCGGGTTTTAACATTTCCATAACAGGAGCCGTTCAAATCGGTCAGGGAATGAATAAATTTGAGCTTACAAATGTGGAAGTTCAAGATATTTTATCGCCCTTTGCGGTCAAAGAAGAGGCAAAGCAAAGCACTCTTGGCACTAAAATAATGACCGATGAGGCACACTACTTTTATGGGTTTTGTATAAATCCAAGCACATATGATGAGTATAAAAATATATTAAACGATCCGCATTTCGGCTACAGCGACAGCGATTATGAGAAATTTAAAAAAGCGGCCAGATTTGCAGCTACAAATTTTAACTCAAATTCAAAATTCGGTTGCGAAAACGAGTTTGCGATGTTTATAGAAACAGCTGAAAATGCATATCTACCGGATCTTAGCAACTATTTAGAGTTTGACAGCAAAAAAAGAGAGCTTAATTTAAACACGATTGAAAATCTCTTATCATCAAGCGAAATTAAAAAAGCTGAGATTTTTTACAATCCGCTTGCTTTAAAAGTTATAAGCAAATTTGATAAATTCGATCTTTACAGCGGAGAAAAGTTTCAATGAAAGCTTTAAGCTTTAAACTTAGCGGAAAATTTGCATTTTTTAAAAAACCTGACGTTAATGAACATGTATATTTCTCATACAATAACATTCCAAAACCAACTCTGCTTGGTCTTTTAGGAGCTATAATCGGACTTGGCGGCTATGCGAAAGAATGCGAACTTGGTAACAGAAACAACCCTGAGTTTTATGAAAAATTAAAGTATCTTAAAATCGCTTTAATCCCGCTTGCAAAATTTGGAAGATTTAATAAAAAAATCCAGACTTTCAATAACGGTGTCGGTGCCAATCAGGATGGAAATTTAATCATAAAAGAACAATGGCTTGAAAATCCGGCCTGGCAAATTTTGATAAAAGATGATAAAAGTGATGAATTTTCCAAAATATCAAAATTTTTAATGGAAAAAAAGGCGATTTTTATACCATATCTTGGTAAAAATGATCACTTTGCAAGCATAAGCGAAGTCAAAATTGTAAATTTGGATGAGTTTAAAGAAAAAAAAGGCGAAATTATCTCGCTTGTTTTAGAAAAAAACGTTAAAAATCCTGGAAGGAACCCAAGTAAAGACAGTTTTATATTTAGCGAATATTATCCGATCGGATTTGATGAAAATGGCTTTTATACGTTAGAAAAAACAATCTTTACAAATCAAACTTATGAGATTGGCGACGGATTTTACAAATACAAAGAAAGCGCGATATGTTTTCTGTAAATGACAGTTTTTGGGCTCATAAACGTGATGATAAAACTCCTGAAACCCTAAACGAACATACAAATCTTACAAAAATTTACTTGGAAAAGATAAAAAAAGCTAAAAATTTGGATATTGTGATAAATGATTTAATTGTTAAAATTTTAAAAGATAAAAACGCGCTTAAATTTAAATGTTTAATGCTTGAAATTTTCGACAATCTAATCATTTGGCACGATATCGGCAAGATAAATCCGACTTTTCAAGCTATGAAGATGAAAAATAAAGCTTACAAAAGAGATAGGCGTGTAGCTTCAACGCATTCGGATAAATCTTTTAAAGAGATAAAAAAATCTTATGAAGAAGAAGTTTTTAAAACTCATAATGACACAGTTATATTTCTTTTCTATCATCTTCTATCAAATGTGCTAAATCATCATTCTACGCTTAAAGATGGGCTGAATTACGATATTTTGGGTGAGAGTATCTTGGACGTTTCTTTTAGAAATATCGATAGAGAAGGCTCACAACAAAGTAAGGAAATTTATCTTCTTTTAAAACTTCACTATTCGCTTTTGATTGCTTGTGATTTTTATGCGACGAGCGAATATATGAACGATATCGAAACTACCGATTTCGGTATATTTTCAACTGATGAAAAAGAGCGTTTTTTTAATAAATTCAAGACATTTTACAACTCTTTATCAAAAGATAAGGAAATTGATATTTTAAGAAATGAAATTTTTAAAAGTTCCGAGCAGACTTTATTGGAAAATTTAAATAAAAATATCTTCTATCTGGAAGCTCCGACAGGAAGCGGCAAAACTTTAACTTCACTAAATTTAGCGTTAAATCTACTGAATAACAATGGAAATTTAAATAAAATTTTTTATATTTTTCCATTTAATACACTGATTTCTCAAACTTATGAAGTTTTCAAAAATATTTTTAAAGATGACGAAAAAATCGCCGTAATCAACAGCATAACTCCACCTGTATCTAAAAATACGGATGATACGTATCAGGAAAATGATGAAAGCAAATATGAAAAAACTTATATAAATAGAACTTTTTTCAATCATCCTTTTATTCTAACCAGCCATGTAAGGCTGTTTGAAACGCTTTTCGGCGTTAGCAAAGAGAATAATTATCCGCTTTTCTGTCTGGCGAATTCGATTGTCATAATAGATGAAATTCAAAGTTATGATCCTAATTTATGGGAATTCATGGCATTTTTTCTTGATGAGTTTGCCAAATTTTATAATATCAAATTTATCATTATGTCAGCGACTTTGCCTAAAATTTCAAATCTTATAAACTCACAAAATGAGTGGGTGGAACTTTTAAAAAACCGCGAAGCTGTATTTTCAAATCCGCTTTTTAAAGATAGAGTAAGTCCTGACTTTTCACTTCTTGAAATCAAAAAAGATAAAATTTTCAACGAGCTTATAAACAGAGCTAAAGAAAAAGAAACCGACAAGATACTTTTTGAGTTCATCACAAAAAAATCGGCAAGAGAATTTTACAATTTTATATTGGATAAATTTAACGGTTATGATATTTTCGAGCTTAGCGGCGATGATAATAAACTTTATAGAAAAAAAGTTATCGCCGCTACGAAAGAGGATAAAAAATGTATTGTCGTAGCAACGCAAATCATCGAAGCCGGCGTAGATATAGATATGGATCTCGGTTTTAAAGATATCGCTACAATCGAAAGCGAAGAGCAGTTTTTAGGTAGAATCAACAGAAATTCGCTAAAGCAGGCTAAGGTCTATTTTTTTGATTACGATGATGCGAATAAAGTTTATAGAGACGATGAGCGGATGAAATTCAACACAAAAGATGAAAATTTAAGAAAGTCTTTAATAAACAAAAATTTCACACCTTATTATAATACTCTTTTAAATGAGCTTTTTAGCAAAAACTCAAAAGCCGAAAATTCACTTGTTTCAAAAAGAGACGAGTTTTTTAATGAAATTTCAGCACTGAATTTTATGCAAATTTCAAATAAAATGAAGCTTATAAAAGATAACTCCGAAAAGATATTTTTACCTTTCAGTATCGATATAAAAAAGTTTGATATGAGCGAATACGGCGATATAAGCGAACTTTTAGATGACGAAAACAAACTTAGCGGACAAAAAGTTTGGGAAGCTGTAAAAAATATAAACGAAGTAAAATCCTACTCAAAAAGAAAAATCAAAGTCATAAGCCTAAATGCATTGGCTGAAATTTTCAGCTTTAACGTTTATAATAAATTTTTACCAAGCCCGCAATACGGATACCATTTTATAGATGATTTTGAAAATTTAGTCGATGAAAACGGCAAATTTTTAAGAGAGAATTTTGACAATAAGTTTAAAAATGAAAGTATGTTTTTGTGAGAGTAACAGCTACTTTGATAAATTACTATTTTCACTGCAAAAGACAGTGCTATCTAGCTTTTAATTATATAAATTTAGAAGATAACAGCCAAGATGTGAAAATAGGAAAGGCGCTGCATGAGACTAAATTTAAAGATGAAATAAAGTTTAAAAATATCGCTGTTGATAAAATAGATAGCGAATTTGTAACCGAGTTTAAAAAAAGCGATAGCGACGAAACGGCGGCATGTTGGCAACTTCTATATTATCTTAAAGTTTTAAAAGATGCAGGAATATTAAGAAAAGGAAAATTAAAATTTGGTGAAAATAAAAAACTGCCCGAAAAAGAGATGATAATCGAACTTACCGACAAAAAAGAAAACGAGCTGAACCAAATTTTAAAAGAACTTAAGATTCTATTTTCATCATCAAATCCGCCAAAACCTGAAATTTCAAAAAAATGCAGAAAATGCGCGTATTTTAGTTATTGCTACATATAAGGAAAATAATGTCAAAACTTCAAACAAGATATATTTTTTCCATGGGCGAGCTATCCAGAAAAGATAACTCTCTTGCTTTTAAAAACGAAAAAGGTACTGTATATATCCCTGTCGAGGGTGTCAAAGAGATATATTTTATGAATGAAATAAACCTGAACAGCAAACTTTTGGATTTTTTCGCAAAGTATGGTATAAGTGCTCATTTTTTCAACTATTATGGAAATTACAGCGGAAGCTTTTTTTATAAAAAAGCCCTTATAAGCGGCAGAGTTTTAATTTCGCAGGTAAAAGCTTTAAAATACAGACAAATAATCGCCAAAAGCATAGTTTTAGGTATATCGTTAAATATACATGAAGTACTTTATCACTATTACAGGCACGGCAAAAAGAGCTTTTTAGTCTGCTTGATTTTCTGAAAAATGATGTGGAAAAAATGCTTGAAAAAGCGAACTCGATAAATCAGATTATGTTTATAGAAGGAATGATCTGGAACAAATTTTATGATAGCTTCGAGATCTTTTTGGATGAGAGTTTCAGTCTTGGAAAAAGAGTAAGACGCCCGCCGGATAATCCTTTAAATGCGATGATAAGCTTTGGAAATACACTTCTATACACAAAAACAATAAGCGCGATTTATCAAACTCATCTTGATCAAAGCGTGAGTTTTTTACACGAAAGTAGCGACGCGAGATTTAGTTTAAGCCTTGATTTAAGCGAAGTTTTTAAGCCTGTTTTAGTATTTAAAACGATTTTTGAATTGGTAAATTTAAGAAAAATAGACGCCAAAAAGCATTTCGATAAAAAATTAAATTACTGTCTTTTAAACGAAAACGGACGAAAAATTTTTATAGAAAGTTTTGAAAACCGTATAAACGAACTGTTTTTACACGCTAAACTTAAACGCAAAATTTCATATAAAACAGCTATAAAATTTGATGGATATAAGTTAATAAAATTTATCTGCGAAGGCGTTAGTTTTAAGCCGTTTAATCTAAAGGAAAAGATGTGAAAAACTACAACTTCGCTTATGTTTTCTACGATATCGGCGACAAAGAAAGTGAAGTCGGAAAAAGGCGTGTGACAAAGGTTTTTAAGATATGCAAAAAATACTTTTTGCATCATCAGAAATCCGTTTTTAAAGGCGAAATAACACCTGCAAATTTTATAAAATTTGAAAGCGAAATCAAAAAAGTAACGGATAAAAACCTGGATACAATTACCATACTTAGGCTTTTTAGACAAACAGATGTAAAAGAGATAATAATCGGCGAAAATGATAGCGATAAAATATTTTTATAAGTTAAACCTGATTTTGTTTCAGTTTTTATTGTTTATTCACTTTTTTTGATTTTTCCAAATAAAATTTTGGTATAATTGCTCTGAAATATTTATTTTACGGATATTTTAAGCCGTTCTTTAACAACTCATTGTTAAATTAAAAACGGTTGGAAAATTTTCATAAAATGTAGGCTTCTATGAACTTTTCGCGGTTTAAAATAATTTTTAAACTGTTAAATGATATTTATTTTGCTATAACAAATTTTGTATTGAAATTCGAAAGACAGAGAAACATAACATTCACGCATTTTTATTTTGCTATAACAAATTTTGTATTGAAATTAGATTTCATTTCCATTTTTGTCTTTAAGCCCGGTATTTTGCTATAACAAATTTTGTATTGAAATTTTATTATTGATAAAGGGAAAAATTTTCTATTTAAATTTTGCTATAACAAATTTTGTATTGAAATAGCTTTCCAAAATATCCTCGCAGCTTCTATAAAAGTATTTTGCTATAACAAATTTTGTATTGAAATTTAAACATTATTTTTTAACTGCGCTTATTTTATAAAATTTTGCTATAACAAATTTTGTATTGAAATCTTATAATTCTAAAGATGGTAAAGTTTATAAAAGCGATTTTGCTATAACAAATTTTGTATTGAAATCCCTTTAAAAGTTTTAAACCTTTTAATTCAAGCATTATTTTGCTATAACAAATTTTGTATTGAAATAAAGAAGTTGATGGAAAAATAATTGATACTTGCACGAATTTTGCTATAACAAATTTTGTATTGAAATATAGCTTCAAAGGTGCTGAAATCGCCTTTTAAAGCTATTTTGCTATAACAAATTTTGTATTGAAATCTTCTAGTAGCCCAAATTTTTGTTTTTTCTATTTTTGATTTTGCTATAACAAATTTTGTATTGAAATTTTAGCCGCTAAATACGGCTTTGCGGTATTATTAAAATTTTGCTATAACAAATTTTGTATTGAAATGCTTTAAAAATCCGAAAGACTACGAAAAAGAAGCAACATTTTGCTATAACAAATTTTGTATTGAAATTTCGCGCAATACGGACAGATCATAACTCTTTACTCATTTTGCTATAACAAATTTTGTATTGAAATCCAAATGTACCCTCGTTATCCACACCTATACACATTCATTTTGCTATAACAAATTTTGTATTGAAATTTCATGGCTTCCTGCCACTTCGGATTTGTTATCGATTTTGCTATAACAAATTTTGTATTGAAATGTTTCAACGCCACCTGAGATATAATTAACTAACTCGCATTTTGCTATAACAAATTTTGTATTGAAATATATATTTTTTCATTAATTCCAAAATACCCATAAAATTTTGCTATAACAAATTTTGTATTGAAATAAGTGATGAAAAAAATGTTTATAAATTTACTTGTAAGCATTTTGCTATAACAAATTTTGTATTGAAATAAATGGCTGTTCCTGTTTGGGTTTATAGGAAAATAAAATTTTGCTATAACAAATTTTGTATTGAAATATAAATTTAACATAACGATTAAAAACCATTTCTGTAGTATTTTGCTATAACAAATTTTGTATTGAAATTTTAAAATTTTAAAGGAATAAAAAATGGCGGCGGATTTTGCTATAACAAATTTTGTATTGAAATATTAGTTTTTCTGCTCCTAGTATTTTTACTAGCACATATTTTGCTATAACAAATTTTGTATTGAAATTCAAGCCCGAAAATTACGAAATCGTGGTAACCTTTAATTTTGCTATAACAAATTTTGTATTGAAATTTATCCAATTTTTCAACTGAAGTTTTAAAATTTAAAGATTTTGCTATAACAAATTTTGTATTGAAATATTTCCAAAAACTTATTTTTTATATCTTCATATAATTTTGCTATAACAAATTTTGTATTGAAATCCAACTCTTCGATTTTTCCTAAAAGTTCCTTTGAAATTTTGCTATAACAAATTTTGTATTGAAATTAAGCGCGTCCATTTTTTTCTATCATGTCCGGCACAATTTTGCTATAACAAATTTTGTATTGAAATTTTTTCTAGTTCTTTCTTTATATTAGGACATTCAAATTTTGCTATAACAAATTTTGTATTGAAATTATACCCCGTTAAATATGCAGGATTAAGTCCCAAAATTTTGCTATAACAAATTTTGTATTGAAATTAGACAATGTGAGTTTTGAATTAATGGCGCTTAAAGATTTTGCTATAACAAATTTTGTATTGAAATTTATTTATACGGCAAGCCCTCAGACACAAAAATAGATTTTGCTATAACAAATTTTGTATTGAAATTTATTTATACGGCAAGCCCTCAGACACAAAAATAGATTTTGCTATAACAAATTTTGTATTGAAATGCAAATAATAGCAAATGCCGGAGATAAAGGAGCATTTTGCTATAACAAATTTTGTATTGAAATTCTTCATTCAATACATTATTTGTTATTTTTTCAGATTTTGCTATAACAAATTTTGTATTGAAATTTATATAAAATCGCTCTTTCTGCAAGGCTCATTTCGCATTTTGCTATAACAAATTTTGTATTGAAATAAAATTATAGTTTATAAAAAACTTAATTTTTTATTATTTTGCTATAACAAATTTTGTATTGAAATTCATAAAGTTTATTTAATTCCCAAGGCTCATTTTTTATTTTGCTATAACAAATTTTGTATTGAAATGTGGCTTTGGCGCCTTGATAAAATCATCATTTTTATATTTTGCTATAACAAATTTTGTATTGAAATACGAAAATAAGAAAGATAAAAAAATAGAAAAATTATATTTTGCTATAACAAATTTTGTATTGAAATGTTTTTAAATTAGATACATAATTAAATAAATCATTAATTTTGCTATAACAAATTTTGTATTGAAATAAGTGTTTTCATCTTGCAAAGTGTCATAAACCAAGTATTTTGCTATAACAAATTTTGTATTGAAATTCAAGTTTGGCGCCGAAATATACATTAAAATAAATGATTTTGCTATAACAAATTTTGTATTGAAATAAAGAGCCGATATCTGCGAAGCAAAACTGGAAGAGCATTTTGCTATAACAAATTTTGTATTGAAATTAATGTTAAAACAACTCTTAATGAAGATAAAATTTATTATTTTGCTATAACAAATTTTGTATTGAAATCTACGAAACTTATTCCAAAGCCCTCATCTTTAAGTGATTTTGCTATAACAAATTTTGTATTGAAATTAAACGGAGTAACGTCCAATTTACCACCTATAGCAATTTTGCTATAACAAATTTTGTATTGAAATCTACGAAACTTATTCCAAAGCCCTCATCTTTAAGTGATTTTGCTATAACAAATTTTGTATTGAAATTTGTAACTGAGCACAAACTTCCCTTTTATGTTTTTTATTTTGCTATAACAAATTTTGTATTGAAATCCCGTAATTTTGTTAATTTCTCCCAAAAAAGCCCTGATTTTGCTATAACAAATTTTGTATTGAAATCCCGTAATTTTGTTAATTTCTCCCAAAAAAGCCCTGATTTTGCTATAACAAATTTTGTATTGAAATAACGGCGACACAATATCTTAATAACAGCTTTATCAAATTTTGCTATAACAAATTTTGTATTGAAATCTATACGCCCACAATCCACAAGTATAATATACAGTAATTTTGCTATAACAAATTTTGTATTGAAATTCTGTTATTCTTATAATTGCTTACCGTTTCGGTATATTTTGCTATAACAAATTTTGTATTGAAATACTTGCAAAAACTTTGGGACTTAATCCTGCATATTATTTTGCTATAACAAATTTTGTATTGAAATGCTAATGTATTAGCTGCAAATCTTCCACCACCTTTATTTTGCTATAACAAATTTTGTATTGAAATAACATATCCTGTAAATTAGTGTATTCAATACACCTTATTTTGCTATAACAAATTTTGTATTGAAATTTTATTCGCACGTTTAAATCGTCCCAAAGTTTTTTAATTTTGCTATAACAAATTTTGTATTGAAATCTTAATATTAAAGTATCTAAATCGTAAAATTTTGTTATTTTGCTATAACAAATTTTGTATTGAAATTCTTGTAATGAGTATGATTTTAGTCTTTCTTGTGAAATTTTGCTATAACAAATTTTGTATTGAAATTGTAATAGCGCATACTTTAACGATTATGCTACTATCATTTTGCTATAACAAATTTTGTATTGAAATATGGTTTTATCAAGTTTATAAAATCCTAATTTTTCTATTTTGCTATAACAAATTTTGTATTGAAATCTTGCTCTTCCAAGCGCTATATTATCGCCACCGTTTATTTTGCTATAACAAATTTTGTATTGAAATTCTTTTTATGCATTTTTAAAATCTCAAGCGCGCTTTATTTTGCTATAACAAATTTTGTATTGAAATTCATTTACATTTATAAGGTCGTTTATTTCATTAAGGATTTTGCTATAACAAATTTTGTATTGAAATAGCTTTGCGACAAGATTTATCTCTTTTTGCTGCATAATTTTGCTATAACAAATTTTGTATTGAAATTAAAATAGCCCGCTCCTTTTTCCTTTTAATCCTTTGATTTTGCTATAACAAATTTTGTATTGAAATGCAAAGGTGCTGAAATATTGGAGAAATACACCGCAAATTTTGCTATAACAAATTTTGTATTGAAATTAGGGAGTTAAAAGTCCGTTTTTAAGTATATTTGATTTTGCTATAACAAATTTTGTATTGAAACAAGATATTAATGCAAGCGCGGTCGTGTGTTTTTTCTATTTTGCTATAACAAATCTGTATTGAAACTGTATTAATTGTGTTTTCTTTACCAAGGCAGCATTTCTTGCAAATTTTGCTATAACAAATTTTGTATTGAAATAAAGGATTTTATCAGCTCTTTTAATATTCCTATTGTATTTTGCCATAACAATTTTGTATTAAAAACAATGCTTTTCCAGCTTTTTCGCGCCTTCCGTGTCGCTATCAACGTTTATGCTTTATTCTCATCCATTTTTTGTCCTTAAATAGAAAAATATGCTAAAATAATAAAAAGGAGAATGAAAATGATATATGTCCCACCGACAGGCGCGCTTATATTTGTTCTGTTTTTGTTATTTATGTTTTTATTTACAAAATACTTTATTTCGGCTACAAAGCACTTTATCAGGTTTGGAAATTTTATTACCGATAAATTTACAGCGCCTTTATTCAGCGCTATTTTTAAATTTCTTGGTAGAAAATTTTTAAATTTTTGCAAATACTTGAAATTTAACGTTTTTAAATAATCGATTATTCTCATTTTTTACCTTTTTAATAATCGCCCGCACTCATTTTTTCATCATCTATTTTCATATCGCAATAGTTGAAATCTCTATAATTTTCTTTTGTAATTTCATCGAAAAATGGCGGAAATTCCTTTATGAGCTTAAACTTAAAGCTGCTGTAAATATCGGCAAGTCTTGCTAAAAGTCCGTCGTGATGCAGCCTTGTGCCTACTATTATATAGTTATAGTCTTTGCTGCCTATGAAATTCAGTTTTAAAATAGCCTTGAAAAACCAGTTGAAAAGCTTATCGCGTTGTGCTTTGCTCTGTATATTTTCGTCATTTTCCACATCATCAAGCACTATCAGATCGGGGCGATTTCCAAGAAAGTTGGTTCCTCTTATTTTTTTGCCCGCACCGAAAACCTTTATCTTTTTAATCGCGCGGGAGGCGCGGAAAATTATCTCATCACTAGTCCATAAATAAGCCTACCTCAAGTGCAAAATCATTTTTCAGCTTCGCATTTTCCTCAATTTCCGTTTTTATAGTCTCAAGGCTTTCTTTTGCGATGTCTAATGTAGAGCTTATAATTACTGCGTATTTTTTACGCTTTATTAGAGAATACAGTGTAAAAAGCCTTGTAATAAGCGTAGTCTTTGCACTTCCTCTGTAGCTTTCAAATACCAGGTGTCTGTTTTCAAGTGCCAGTCGTTCCAAATTCTTATAAATAAAACGCCTGAATTCGCTTGTCTCTTTAATATTTTCACCGCCTATATGGTGGGCGAAATATGTTTTTACAAAGTATTCGAAGCTTTTAAGGGCTTTTTTACGCCTTTTAACGGCGTCATCCTTATCAAGCAGATCAGGAAGATTTTTAAGATAGTTTTTAAGCTCTTTGATTTCCATTTAACAAACCCTTTTTTCTTTAATTTCAAGACTGAATATATAAGCATAAAGAGTGTTTGTTATAAATGCGCTTTTAACGCCGTTTAATATTGTCTGTCTTCTTTCAGATTCGAACCTGAAAATTTTATCTTCCATATCTTTAAGCTCTTTTAAAATAGAGTAAGTCTCCATTTCAAGCGTATTTCTGGCAAGAATTATTTGAAAATTCCTTATTTGCGTATTCGCATTTTCCCTGGAAGAGCTGTCATATATCAGATAGTCGCCATTTTGAGCTATTTGAGCGTAGTTTGCTATGGGTATTAATTTCAGCTTTTCTTTCAGTTCATCAAAAATCATTCTGTCTCCTTGATTTTTTTATTAAAATTTGGCATAATACAGTCACAAATATCATATACAAATGGCTTGCCAGTGCAAAGCGTGGGCGGCGTGGGGAGTTTTTCAGCGGGTCGGGAAGTCTACCGCGGTATGATAGAGGGAGCATCCGCCTACTCCTTCGCATATATTTTCTTTTTAACTCTATCGAGCTTTTTAAACATATTTATAATTCATCAAAAAATCATCTTTTTTCCTTGCCTTTTATTTTATTTTTTAAAGCTGAATAGCTATGGTCGGGTATAAGGTAAGACAGCAGTTTATGCGTATAGCGGGTTCTAGTCCGCACTATTCAGCTTTAAATTTTTCATATATTTTTTTCATTTTTATCCATTGATTTTATCGTTGTTTTGAAATTTAAAAAAGGAATTCTTTCCGAAACTTATTATAAAATTACTGTTCTGAATTTTTTAATTTATTTAAACATATAGTCATAAGTTTAATTTCATATCTTTTATAAAGCACATATACGACATTGTATTTATAAAAATCAGCATCGTAATTTAAATTATTTTTAGCAAAAAATTATGAAATTTTGCATATAATAATCAGATGAAAACAGATACTGTAACTCTTATAAATTTCCTTGTCAATTATGCAGATACGCTTATAGGCGCCGGCAGTTACAACTCAAGAGTAAGTCGGTGTATAAAACGAATAGCTAATCATTACGGATATGATGTTTCGTTGTTTATAATGATAAAATCAATTACAATTAGCGTCTATAACAAAGAAAATATTGACGAAAGATTTACTATGGTCAAAGAGACTACACCGCGCCCGATAAATTTAGCCATGGTCTCTGAGCTTAGCGCTTTAAGTTGGGCAGTTTGTGATGAAAATCTAAATTTAGATGAAGCAAAAGCGATATATTCACACATTTTAGAACAAAAAGGTAGTAAGCTTATACTGTCGTTAATATTTATAGGTACAGCTTTCGGGGCATTTTGTAAACTTTTTGGAGGCGATTTATTCAGTATAATTTTTGTAATATTCGGAACAATGTGCGGTGTAAGCGTGCGATACTTTTTAAGTAAAAATAACGTTGAACTTCGCGTTATTTATGTTATCTGCGCTTTTATTTCATCTTTTGTAGCTTATTTGGCATACCGATTCGGTCTTAGCAACACGCCGACAGCGGCAATAAGTTCAAGTATTTTGTATCTTTTTCCAGGTATTATGCTATTAAATTCCGTGTTTGATATTTTGGATAGAAATGTTTTGATCGGTCTTGCAAGAATGATAAATGCGTCGATTTTAATCATTTGTATGAGTATTGGAATTTATATAACATTAAGTATTACAAGTTTAGGATTGTCATGATTGAATTTTTTATGTATGTAATTATCGCTACAATAGCCGCTCTTGGATTTTCATATGCAAATCATCCGCCAAAATATGTATTGCCTTGGTGCTCATTCTTCGGCGGAATAGGATATTCGATCAGATTATTGCTTATCAATTCGCAAATTTGCAACTATGTTTTGGCTACATTTATATCTTCAATGGCAGTCGGTTTGTTTTCATTTTTACTTGCAAAACGCATAAAAACTCCTATTGAAGTTATCGCTTTCCCTGCACTTTTGCCGATGATTCCAGGTTTGCAAGCCTATACATCAGTTCTTTCCATTTTTAAATTTATAAACTCAACAGACGAAGCTCAACAAATTCATTATCTTGACATATTTTTTAATAATATTTTTGTTGCAATTGCAGCTGTTTTTGCATTGGCAGTCGGAATTTCTCTTGTTTTATTTATTTTCTATGAGAAATCATTTACTATGACGCGTTATAAAAATTTTAGATTAAAGTATACGAAAAAATTAAAATCAAAAAATAGAGCCTGTCGTTAAAAGCTGATTATGATAACATTGACAAGTAAGAAAGATTTTGTCCCGCTTTAAATGAATATTTTATTAAAATTTGAGTTTATAAAAATATCTGTATAAAATAATTTTTTTGAATTTTAAAGAGCGAATTTATTCAAAAGTCCGTTAAACGCACCTTTAAACATTTTTTTAATTTTGTTATTTTATAAAATTATCATAACTCATATTTTTTTATTTTAAGATTTTATTAAGTTCCTCTTTACCAGTGAAAATTCAGCGTTCCTGTTAAGAAATAAAAATTTTTATAATATTGCGGCGGTAGAATTTGTTAGAATTCTCTTGAGCTTTGCATCTGCAAGTCTTTCGTATATGATGTTGAAAATAGTAGTGCTGATTAGAATCGCCATTTCGCATAAACCGCTGCTCTATCTTATACTGAATCATAGTCACTTAACTTCAGTTTTTTTTATATTAAAATTTTAATTAAAATAATTAAAAACACAACGCCAACATCAAATATAACACAAAAAAACATCAATAAGCTTCAAAAAATCCGATAAAAACCGTTTAATTTTACGAAATAAAAGATTTTGGCTATCAGTTAAACAAACCACAATATACCTATGTTTTTGTAACAGTTTTTAAGAGATTTGGAAATAGCTAAAATATGAAAATAATTTTATAACGTTATAAACTATAATTTTAACAGCACTTGAATATTAAAAAATCAAATAATTCAGATGATGAAAAAATTATTTAAATTTAAACTGCAAAATTTCTATTTTAAAGATATAAAAATTGCAGCAAATTTACGTAATAATAAAAAACGACCTGATTTGCACTTTGAATATTAAAAATTATATTTAAATAGATAATAAAAAAGATTAATTTTCTTTAAATTAATTTACGCACCTAAATACCTTTTTAAAATTACCATTGCAGCTAAGCTGTCCAGTTTGCCGTCTTTTTTTTTGCCGGAAAATTGCCTCATTTCATCGGCTTCGACGCTGGAATAGCTCTCATCCATAAAAATTATCTCTCCTTTAAAATTTAAAAGCGAACAAAAATGTGTAATTCTGCGCTTCATTTCATCTTCGCTTGATCCACCAAGCGGAATTCCGACTACCAATTTTTTTACGCCGTTTTGTTGTAAAATTTCGCTTATTTCACGCGCAGCCTGATTTCTATTTTTGCGAATTACCGCGTTTTGCGGCATTACGATTTTATCAAACGCCAAAGCCACGCCTATTCTTTTAAGCCCGACATCAAGTCCTGCTGAAATTTCCACTATTTTACCATCACTTTCGTGCCCATAATTTCGATTTTTCCGGCAAGTTCATACTCATAAATCAAATCACCGAATTTCAAAAGCGCACTGTTTAAATCATTATTATATTTCACAAATTCCAATATTTCATCTTTTGGCACGCTGTTTAAGGAGGTTTGAAAATTTTGCACGCCTAGCTTATCACAAATTTTATCTGCAAATTTCATCACATCGTCAATCAAAAATGCCTTTTTTTCAGCCAAAAGCATATTTGTGCCTCTGCTTTCATCAATGCGGTGCGGAAATGTAAAGATTGGAATCCCTAAATTTAGCGCAGTTTTGGCACTATTTAACGAACCGCTTTTTAGATCGGCCTGCGCTATTATTACAGCGCTTGATATAGCCACCACTATTCGGTTTCGCTCCAGAAACTGCCATCTTTGCGCGCAGGTACCGTTTTCATATTCGCTGATTGCAAGTGCGTCGGAATAAATTTTACTGATTTGCTCCGAATTTTCTTTTGGATAAATTATGTCAAGTCCGTTTGCAAAAATGCCGATTGTGTATGGAAATGCCGCTTTTTGCGCAGCTATATCGCAGCCGATCGCTCCGCCGCTTACCACACAAATTCCTCTGTTTTTAAGCTCGCAAGCGGTTTTAATGATAAGATTTTTTGTATAAACACTCATCTTTCTTGAACCTACTATTGCGATTTTCGGCATATTTAGAAGCATTAAATTTCCACAATAATATAATTTTTTCGGTGCATTTTTACCAAGCCTTGAAAGAGGTGCGATATTAAAAGGAATTTCATTTATAGTATTCATAAATTTCGTCCACATACACAATTTCTACGTCGCCCAAAATATCACCGCTTGTACCAAGTGCTTTGAAAGTCTCTTTCTTAGGATGTCCTATTGCGATTGCAAAACCTTTTTCATGTGCCACCTTAACCGCTTTTTTCAGCATTTTACGTATTTCTGCGACATTTTGGATATTATCCAAAAAAACATCTCTGTAAATATATCTTTTGCCACGATTTTGCGCTACTTTTTGAACTTTTGAATTCCCTACAGTAAGTGAATCCACAAAATCAAAATTGTATATTGAAAGTACGTTATAAAGGCGTTCCATAGCTTTTTGATTACTTGTAAATTTGCTTCCTGTATGATTATTTATAAATCTTGCATTCGGAAAATCGCTGCGAATTGAGCGAATTTTAGCTTCTATACGCAATGCGGAATCTCCGATTAAAATCGTATCAAGTTCATCTTTATAATTTAACGCTTCAAGCGGCAAATGAATCATAAAATGTTTGAAATTTTTTGCTATTTGCGGGGTATGCGGCGTAAATTTTGAACGCGGAAAAAAAGATGGTGTAAGTTTTAACCCGACAGCTTTTAAATTTTTGGCATCGTTTTCATTGCTCATATCATCGATAATTATCGCAAGTTTTGGCTTTTTAGAACGCGGTTTGACAAAAATCTTTTCGTTTGTCTGAGAATTCACGCCTTCAAGACCTGAAATTTCATTTGTTGTATTTACATCTAAATTCTGATCTGAAATTTCAGTGCCGCCAACTATTTTGGAATTTTCGGCGCTTTTTGCAACTTCAACATTTTTTGATTCAATATTATTAGGTTTGTATTTTACAATTTCTTCTATAGTTAAAATTTCATCATTTTTTTTAGGCGATGATATATTTTGTTCTACCGCTTTTGGTGCAGTTTTTGAAATTTCGGTCGGAATGCGTCCGAAAAACAGTTCTAAAATCCAGTAACCAAACGCGATACAAACAATGCAAAACAGTATAATTATTGTAAATTTTAAGAGTTCGGGACGCTTTTTATGGCGTCCTTTTGATATTTTTTTCAATCAGTTTTTATCTTTATCAACTAATTTGCCGTTTTTAATCCATGGCATCATTGCGCGAAGTTTTTCGCCGGTCTTGTTAAGTAAGCTTGCATCTGCAATTTTGCGTTCCGCATTCATTCTTGCATATCCCGCTTTTCGTTCCAAAATGAAGTCTTTTGCAAAACTTCCATCCTGAATACTTCCTAAAATCTCTTTCATAGCCTTTTTGCTATCTTCGTTAATGACTTTTTTGCCGCTGATATAATCACCATATTCCGCTGTATTTGAAATAGAATATCTCATATCTGACATTCCGCCTTGATAGATCAGATCAACGATTAATTTCATCTCGTGCAAACACTCGAAATATGCCATTTCAGGTTCGTATCCAGCCTCAGTCAAGGTATTAAAACCTGCATTTATTAAAGCACAAAGTCCGCCGCATAAAACAGCTTGCTCACCAAAAAGATCGGTTTCCGTTTCATCTTTGAAAGTTGTTTCTATGATGCCTGTTCTTCCGGCTCCGATGGCACTTGCATAGCTTAGAGCCAATTCTTTTGCTTGTCCGCTTGCATTTTGTGAAACAGCGATTAGATTCGGTACGCCGCCGCCTTTTACAAACTCGCTTCTAACCGTATGACCTGGTGCTTTTGGCGCTACCATAATGCAATCTACGCCTTTTGGAGGCACGATTTGACCGTAATGGATATTAAATCCGTGTCCGAAAGCTATGGTATCACCCTCTTTTAGATTATCTTTAATCTCCGACGCAAAAATATCGGCTTGAAGTTCATCAGGTGTTAAAATCATAATTACGTCAGCCTCTTTTGTAGCTTCCACCACACTTTTGACTTTGAAATTCATAGCTTCTGCTTTAGCCCAGCTTTTTCCGCCTTTTTTAAGTCCTACAACGACATCTACACCGCTATCTCTTAAATTTAAAGCGTGAGCGTGACCTTGTGAGCCAAAACCTATCATAGCAACCTTTTTGCTACGAATTAAACTTAAATCGCAATCTTTGTCATAATAAACTGTAACTGCCATCTCGTTTTCCTTTCTTTGATTTGAAATCTTTGAAATTTTACCAAAAAAGTTTAAAATAATAATAAAATTTTTTTTGATTAAGCAAAATTTGGCTATTATTACTTAAATCTTTGGGAGAAAATTCTATTTATGAAAGACTTTATACAGAAAAAAATAACCGCATTACCGCAATTTTCAGCAGATATTTGTGAAATTTTAAATATTTTTGAAAAAAGTAACGACGACATCATTTTTGCATTAACGGATTCAAATTATAAAAGTGAAATTTTAGATCTTGCAAACAATCACTTTTTACAAAAAAATGCGATTTTTAAAGAATTGAAAGACGCTTTAAATTTTTACGGAAAAGAAGAAGTTAAAGCATTTTTTTTATTTGCCGTATTTAGAAAAATGCTTCCAAATGAACTAACTAACTATAAAATAGACGCTAAAAATTTTACTGAGATTTCGCTTTTAAGAAATGCCCTGATGTTTGAATGGATACAAAATTTTAAAAACGTAAACGCTGAAATTTTAAGCACAACGATTTTAATTGAGTTTTCACGCATTTTTATTGATGAACTTATTACAAATTTAGGCGTTGAAATCAGCTTTTATGATGAAATAAAACACTGTATTTTTCCGACCGATTTTACCGATGTCGAACAAAAATTTACAGGTGTAAACAGAGAAATCGTGGCGGCATTGCTGTTTAAGCATTTCGGGCTTGATAAAATAGCTTTGTATGCAAAATTTTCAAGTATAATTGATGATGCCGATGAAGACATAAAAAAAGAGTGCGCGATGATAAAAATCGTAAAAACAGCCGTAAATATCTATCATAGATTAGATGAGCGAAGTATAGACAATACACTGAATTTGCTTGATGAACACATTTTTGAACAAGACGCATTCGTACGCTCAATCAAAAAGTTGAATTTATGAAAGAATTTTTAAAGTCTTTCAACATAGGCGTCAGCAAAAATTCGCTTAGCGCAAAAGAGCAGGAGATTACAAGAAATTTGCTTAATGTGGGCGCAATCAGCGAATATAAAGGAAAATATTATCAAAATGACGGATTTGTGTTTGGAAAACTTGATATTTCATCTAATGGAACCGGTTATTTAAGCGCATTTGACGACAAATTCGAAAGCGATTTAATAATAGAAAACAAACACATAAACGGTGCACATTTTGGCGATACGGTTTTAGCGAAAATTATCAGTAAAAAAAAGGCCAGAACTCATGCAAAAGTGCTTATGTGTGTGTTTCCTGCATTTGCGACAAGCGTTGTTTATACTAAAAAATTCGGCCGAGAAATTTTAGGCGTAAATATAAAAACCGAAGTTGCAACCATGTTAAGAGCGACACAAAAATCGCTTAAAGCATTGCCTGAATTTACTCTTTTAAAAATTGATAATCTAAAAAATGAAATAGTTGAGGTTTTAGGAAATTTAAATGATCCTTTGGTTGATGAGAAAATTTCACTTGCAATTTACAATAAAAACGATATTTTCAGCCAAGAATGCGAACTGCAAGCCACGAGCTTCGGTGATGAAGTAGATGTAAAAATGTATCCGAATCGCCTTGATTTGCAAGATTTGGCGTTTTGCACGATTGACCCGATTGATGCGAAAGATTTTGACGATGCAATATATTTTGATGAACAAAAACGCGAAATTTATGTCGCAATAGCCGATGTAAGTGAATATGTAAGCGAATATTCTCCGATTGACAAAGAGGCGAAATTTAGAGGATTTTCAATATATTTTCCGCATAAATCAATTCCTATGTTGCCACGAAATTTAAGCGAAAACATCTGTTCTTTAAAACCGGATGTGCCAAGGCTTGCGTATGTTTTTAAAATTTCACTTGATGAAAGTTTAAATGTAAAAAATGAAATTTTAAACGAAGCTATAATTTGTTCGAAAGCAAGGTTTAATTATGATGAAATAGATAAAATTTTAAACGATGAAAAAGTTCCGAACAAGCAATTTAATTGGATTTTGTCATTAAATAAAATTTGTGAAAAACTGCGCGAAAAAAGGCTTGAAAAAGGTTTTGATTTCCGCACAAAAGAACTTCGACTGACACTTGATGAAAACGGTCTTATAAAAAGCACGCGCTACGAAAACGATACGCCATCTCACAAACTGGTTGAGGATTGTATGCTTTTGGCAAATAAAGCAGCCGCTGCCAGGATAAAGCATGGGATTTTCAGAAATCACGGCACGGCGGATCTTAAAAAAATCAATGCGCTTTTGGAAGATCTCGCAGTTTTGGGAATTGACGCAGTTTATGAAAGCGATAATGCTAAAATGATTAAAAAAATTCAAGTCCAAGCTGATGAAATAGGAATCCGCGAAATGGTTGATAAACTAATCATAAAAGCGCAAAAAAGAGCGGAATATGGTGAATTCAGCCTTGGACATTTTGCTTTGGGATTTAAAAATTACACACATTTTACAAGCCCGATCAGAAGATACAGCGATCTTTTACTGCATCGATTTTTAAAGGCAAACGCCAAAAAAGATACTAAATTTTACAATTACTTGCTTTTAAATATCGGCGAAATTTGCGAAAATTTAAACATCCTTGAACGCGAAGCTGACAAAGTTGAATTTGATTTTAACGATAGAAAATTTGCGCGCTTTGCAAAAGAAAATTTAGGTAAAATTTTTCGCTGTTATATTGACGAAAACACGACTCAAACAATAGCAAGGCTTGATGATAAATTAAAAGGCGCAAGAATTTTTATAGATAATTTTACATGCGATATTTTAACGCCGGTGCTTGTAAGACTTGAAAGCAGTGATATAGGAACTGCAAAAATCACAGGAAAAGTGGTAAAAAAACAGGATGTATAGAAATGAACTTGAAGGGCTGATTTTTGCAAAAAAAGTGCCAAATTATATACTTTTAAGAGGAATTGACGAATTTCAAAACGAACTTTATGCAAAAATTTTAATCTCATATTTTGGCTGTGAAAATTTAACAAGTATGTATTTTGATGATTACGATTACGATAAAGCAGTCAGTTTTTTCGAGCCAAGTCTATTCGGCGGCAAAAACACACTTTATATAAAAACTAACAAAACTCTTAATAAAAAAGAGATTAAAAACCTGATCTCAATGACGCAAAAAGATGAATTAAATCACTTTATCTACGAGCTTGATGAGGATGGATACAGCTCTGTGGCAAAAGATTTCACAGCACTTTTTAATAAAAACGAAGTAAGATTTTTTAAACCTAACTCACAAAGAGAAGCACTGAATTTGCTTGAAAATAAATGTAAAATGTGCAAAATAATGGCCAACAACGATGCCGCGCTTTTACGAATTTATCAAATTCACAACGAAAATTTAAGTCTTTGTGCAAATGAAATAGAAAAATTCGCACGTCTTGGTATAGAAATCAGTTTGGAAAATGTCAATAAAATTGTTTCCGGACTAAGCGAAGTCAGTTTTGAAGACCTTTTTGAAAAAATTTTGGATAAAAAAGATTTTAGAGATGATTTTTTTCTTTATACAAAAAGCGGTAGCTATGATGAAATGGAATTCATAAACTTTTTTTATCGCTCAATTTTTAAAATTTTCAAAATTCATAGTTACGCAAAAATTTACGGAAATTTTGATTTTAAAGCTATTTTCGGATACACGCCGCCTAGGAATATTCAACAAACTTTAAAAAGAAGAGCAGGCGAAATATCAACAAAAAAATTCTTTGAAATTTTTAAACATTTAAACGAAACGGAATTCAGCTTAAAAACCGAACAAAATATTGACAAACAGACATTTTTACTTGCAAAACTTTTGGAACTTCAAAGAATTTTAATACAAAAATAAATTTTTCTATTATAAAAATTTTAAAAAAATAGCCGAGAATTTATATTTTTTAACGGTAATAAATTTAATTTTTAAAATTTATTATTTTAAAATTCTAAATTTTAATAATATTTTAAGTGGTAAGAATTTAATGGGAATAAAATTCTATCAGCTCATTTCAAATAATTTAAATTTTAATGTTAAAAAGGTTTTCCCACAAAATGTGGGAAAACAAGATTAGTAATCAAGCGCAGGAATTGGCGTAGATTCACTTTGAGCAGGAAGTATAGGATAAACAACCTCAGGCATTTTACCTGTCAAAGATTTAAAGAAAGTAGCTATACTTTTTGCATCTTTATCAGAAATATCTATACCAAGTTGAATACTTCCCATTTCTTTTATCGCATCTGTTAATTTCCAAATAGCACCGTTATGGAAATATGGAGCAGTCAATTCTACGTTTCTTAAAACAGGAGTTTTAACCAAGCCGTTTGCATCGCCTTTGAAATCTCCTACATTCGCGAATTTGTATTTTTTAACAACTTCAAACGGTTGCATTGTTCCGCCTAAATTTATGCCGATATGGCAAGTTGTACAGCCCTTATCGATAAATAATTTTAGACCTGCTTTTTCCTCAGCATTTAAAGCATCTGATTTGCCTGCCAAAAATTCATCAAATCTGCTAGGAGTGTTTAAAGTTCTTTCAAAAATTCCAATTGTTCCTGTAATAAGTTCAAATGTTATTTTTTGATCGCCCCAAGCTTTTTTAAATTCTTCTACATATCCCGGCATTGAGTTTATTCTATCTTCAACAAGTTTAGGAGACGAAGCCATTTCAGGATCAGCTGTCATAGGACCTTGTGCTTGCGCTGCAAGGTGAGCAGCTCTTCCATCCCAAAATTGAACAGTATTGAATACCGAGTTATAAACGGTAGGCGCATTTACATGGTGAGGGTTTGGTGTCCATTTGTGGCCTGTAGAAGCAGGAATTCCATCTACACCGCCACGAGCTAAATTGTGACAGGTATTACATGATATAATTCCACTTTTTGAAAGCAAAGGTTCAAAAAATAATTTTTTACCAAGTTCAACTCTTTCAGGTGTGCTTGGAAAATCTTTTGCGTCAATTGCTGTCTCTTCCGCAAGTTTAGCAAGAGCTGCTTGATTTGTAGGAAGTGCAATAAGTCCCGCGTCTTTAGCTGCTTTAGCTAAATTATCAGCCGCAAAAAGAGAGCTTGTAACTAAAGCTGAGCCTAAAAAAATCGTTGTGATTTTCATTTTAATATCCTTTCGTCTAATTTTCCTTCTCTATATAAGGTAAACTGAATTTTAACTAAACTTAAATAAAAAATACTTTAAAAGAAAAAAATTATTAAAAATTATTTATAACAAATAACTGCAAAAGCAAATTTTTAATATTTTTTTGATATTATAATCAAATTTTTAAATCGCAGAAAGGCTTAATAAATGAAAAAAAACATTTTAACGGTATTTTTAGCCCTTTTATTCGTAGGATGTACTTACACGAATTGGAATATCTTAAATAAACCGGACAATACAAACAACAAAATTAAAGTTGATAGAAATGTTGCGGTTCCAGGATCTATAAAGCCGCAAAACACAAATAATCAAACGACTCAAATAGAACAAAACAGTGATGATAACGGAGATTTTGTAATGATAGAAAACGATATCCCCGGAACCGTAGAAAACAATGCTACACAATCGTTTGAAGAGCATAATGCCACAAAAGAACAAAGCGGAATGTATAAAATAACCACAATAACTTCACTTTGGGGCGCACCGAATAAAGTTATACAGGATGAAAACGGCGCAAACAGATATATATGGAAAAATTGCAAAGAAAGCGGAAAATATGAGCAAAAATGCGAAGATGGCAACTGCGAAAGCGTGCCGAAACTGGATTGTTGCGATAGAATTTTAATAACCGATAGCGAAGGATATGTCATAAATCTAAAAGAAGCTATTCAAGAGTGCAATTAAAACATTGTGGCAAATTTTTTTGAAATTTGTTGTAATTTTAAATTTGATCGCTATTTTGATTTTAAATCAAAGTTTTCGCAACATAAATTATAAAATTTAAAAATTTTGTCTAATTGAAATTTTAAATGGTGATGAGATTTATTAAATAAATTTTGTATGTTTTTGATAAATTTTTAAATAAACTACAAAATGAAATTTTTTAAATTTATATTTTTTTATAAATTTTAAACAAGAAGGAATAAGATGAGCCATAAAAGTTTTTCATCTCGTTGGATGTTTATATTAGCTTGCGTTGGATCTGCCGTTGGAATGGCAAATGTTTGGGGTTTCCCATATAAAGTCCATCAAAATGGCGGCGGAGCTTTTTTGCTGATTTATATATTTTTTATAGCAATTTTTGCTTTTTGCGGTTTATCGGCCGAATATGCTATCGGAAGACGCGCAAAAACCGGAACTCTTGGCGCTTATGAATATGCTTGGAAAAGTCGCGGTTTAAATAAAATCGGCAAAGCTATAGGCTGGCTTCCGCTTGCAGGGTCAATCTGTATAGCAATAGGATATGCTGTAATTATAGCCTACGTTTTTAAAGCGCTTTTTGAGGCGCTCACAGGCTCTCTTATGAGCGTGGATACTTCGACGTGGTTTGAGAATTTTGCTATAAAGGAAAACTATTCGGTTGTCTGGTATCATTTGATAATTATCGTAGGCACACTTTTAACACTGTTTTTCGGTGCAAAAAGTATAGAAAAAACAAATAAAATTATGATGCCGCTATTTTTCATTCTATTTTTTATATTGGCAATTCGCGTAGCTACACTTGATGGAGCCTTTGAAGGATATAAATTTTTGTTTTCAGCCGATTGGAGCAAACTTAAAGATCCTATGGTATGGGTAAGCGCAATGGGACAAGCATTTTTCTCACTTTCAATTACTGGTTCTGGAATGATTGTATATGGCGCTTATCTTGCAAAAGATGAAGATATCATAGATAGCGCCAAGAAAACGGCTTTTTTTGATACGGTTGCCGCACTTGTGGCAGCACTAGTTATAATTCCGGCTGTTTTTGCTTATGGAATGAAACAAGCAGGAGGTCCTGGACTTCTTTTTGTGACTTTGCCTAAAATTTTACAAGATATGCCGGGAGGTCAAATTTTTGCGATTATTCTATTTACAGCCGTAATTTTTGGTGGAATTACATCACTTCAAAATATGTTTGAAGTTGTAGCCGAAAGCGTAATGCATAAATTTCCGCAAATTTCTCGCACAATGATGCTTATTATTTTATGCGTAATAAGTTTCGGAATCGGTGTAAATATGGAGAAAATCAGCTCGTGGGGACCTTGGATGGATTTAGTTTCTATATATATAATTCCAATCGGCGCAGTTATAGGCGCTGTTTCGTGGTTTTGGATTTTGCCTAAAAAAGAGCTTTTAGAAGAAATAAATACAGGAAGCGATAAAATTTACGGAAATATTTGGCATTTTATCGGTAAATTTGTCTTTGTTCCGATGAGTTTGATTTTGTGCCTAATCGCGTTATTTAAACAAATCGCATTTTAATGAGTTGGAAACAAAATTTAGGAATTTTAACGTTAAGCACGTTTTTGCTGTTTTTTAGTTTTACTTCTTTACTTCAAGTTTTGCCACTATACCTTAAAAGCTTTGATACAAGCGATTTTATGATAGGTATCATAAATGCGACTTTTACACTGGCTGCAATTTTCGCGCGCCCATTTAGCGGCAAACTTTTAGGTATATTCAGCCGTTTTGGTACTTTTTATTTTTTTACAGCAATTTTTTTTATAGCTACACTTTGTTATTTTTTCACGCTTCCGTTATGGCTATTTTTGATTTTAAGATTTGTTCATGGAATGGGCTGGGGCGCATCCAATACGGCTTGCAATACAATCGCAACGGATATTATCCCGAAAAAACATTTAGGAAGCGGAATCGGCTTTTTTAGCATTGCTCCAAGTCTTACAATGATGCTGGCGCCGATTTTAGCAATTGAAATTTATAAACATTTCGGTTTTAATGCGGTGGTTTTGAGTTCATCGGCATCTATTCTTGCAGCGATTGTGATATCATTTTTTATGCACGATATAAAACGACACAGTGATGCAAAAAGTCTATTTTTAGAAAAAAATGCTCTGATACCGGCTTTTTTGATGCTTTGCGCAAATAGCGCTTATGGCGGCATAATTTCATTTATCGTGCTTTTTGCAAAAGAGATAAATGTCTCAAACATAGGCATTTTCTTTGCGGTTGCAGCTCTCGCTTTAATAATTTTAAGACCGCTTTTTGGATTTGCGGTTGATAAAAAAGGCTTTTTCGGCATTAGTATGATAGGATTTTTAGGACTTTGTGTATCATTTTTATTTTTATGTAATGCGTGGGACGAAAAATTTATAATTGTCTCAGCTCTATTTTACGCATTAGGAAGCGGTGCTTTGATTGCAAGCTTTCAAACTATGGCAATTAAAAGATCTTCCAATTTAGCAGCTGCGAATGCTACATTTTTTGTAGGATTTGATAGTGGAATTTTTATAGGAATGATAATATCCGGAATAATTTCACAATTTCTAGGATATAAAAATATGTATTTTTTAATGTCCGTCTGGCTTTTTGTTGTACTCATTTTTGTAGTTATTTTTAGAAAGAAAATTTTTTAAAAGTAATTAATTAATTTTAAATTTTGATTTCCCATCATATAAAAATTATTTAGTAAAATAAAATTTTGCTAAATTTTAAATCTTTTTACATTTTCCTTTAAATCTGTCCGGCTCACTATCTTTTCTGCAGTTTCATCATCAATAATCCACTTTCATACAATTTTTCATGTCGTATAAAATAATAGTTATTTGCAGCTAAATTTATTTATATATCATTTTAAATTTACAAATTGGACTTCTTATATAATTAAACAAATTAATGTTAAAATTTTACCTTTAATTACATAAAACAATATTTTAATGTTTTTGACTATAATTCATTAATTTTTATTATATTTAAATAAAAGTGTATAATTTTTATAAAACTTCACTATAATTACATAAATTTTAATCTATTTTAAATAATAAATACCGCTTTACTAATTAAAAACATAGCAAATTACATAATAAATAATTATCCGTTGTTATTTGTTTAAATTACATCTTTGATTATTTTTTTATTAAACTTCATATTTTACTTTAACTGCTTTTTATCCGCTTTATTTTGTTGATCGATTACTTATTTTGTATATACGTTTTTATGTTTTTTCTTTGGTGTTTTTTATTTTTTATTTACACGGCTTTATAATTTTATTATACATTGTGAGTATTATTTGAATTATTATAAGTTTTATAATATAAATTATAATCTTGTATTGGAGATAAAACAGCTTTATTTCATATTGCTTTTATACGGATAATATATTCATATTTTAATATTTCACTACATATTTTTAACATTAACCATTTCAGTTATAAAGCATGGCTTCTTAAATTTATATTTTACAATGTAAAAAATTATAGCGGTTTTTAAATATTTTATATTTATCCTTTTAAAAATTTAATATATTTTATTATCGGAAAAGAGAGTTTAAATAAAATCTTTATAATTCTATTATCAGATTAAAATAGATTAATATTAATTTATAAAGTCTATTTGTTAAATACGTTTTATTGTGATAATAAACAAATAAAAGATATAAATTAAAAATAAAATACGATATTTTATTTTCTACTGAAACGTTTACGAAAATAAAAAAAGATAAAAGATATAAAATTTTAAAAACCTGACACCGTTACCTGAATTGCAATGCTATTTTAGAAGTATTACTTTTAATCTTGTATAAATTAAGGAATATCACTAACAAATACAATAAGAAAAGCAAAAATTCATTAAGGCCATAAGGGATTTAAATATCTTTAAAATTTTAATTATTTTCAATGAAATAAATGTATCGGAAGAAGCTATTTACTAATATTCGGATTTTTAGTATTAACACACTCCGCAACGACCTACTTTCCAACTGCGAGTAACACAGAGTATCATCAGCCACGATATGCTTAGCTTCTTGGTTCGAAATGGAGCAAGGCGTTTCCATATCTGTATAGTCACGGAGCAATGTTAAATAAAAGAATTCTGTTTTTATATTGCTTTTTACTGTTTATTAATTATTTTAATCTTTTTAAATTCTCTTATTAAACACTGCTTTTTATATTGTTAAAAGTCCATTCGCTGTTTTAATAATTAAACAATTGTTTTGATTTATTGTTATTGTTTTTTATCCTTAACAAGGAAGTGATGCTTAATAAGATAAGCAAACGAGCTATTAGTACCGGTCAGCTAAATGACTTACATCAATTACACACCCGGCCTATCAAACTTATAGTCTATAAGAGCTCTTAAAAGAAGATTAATCTTGGAGTCGGCTTCGAGCTTAGATGCTTTCAGCTCTTATCACATCCCGGCTTAGCTACTGGGCTATGCTCTTGGCAGAACAACCCATACACCAGTGGTCAGTTCGACCCGGTCCTCTCGTACTAGGGTCAACTCTCCTCAATCTTCTTACGCCCACGGCAGATAGGGACCGAACTGTCTCACGACGTTCTGAACCCAGCTCGCGTACCGCTTTAAATGGCGAACAGCCATACCCTTGGGACCTGCTCCAGCCCCAGGATGCGATGAGCCGACATCGAGGTGCCAAACCTCCCCGTCGATGTGAGCTCTTGGGGGAGATCAGCCTGTTATCCCCGGGGTACCTTTTATCCTTTGAGCGATGGCCCTTCCACACAGAACCACCGGATCACTAAGACCGACTTTCGTCTCTGCTCGACCTGTATGTCTCGCAGTTAAGCTGGTTTATACCTTTATACTCTACTAGCGATTTCCAACCGCTATGAACCAACCTTTGTAAGCCTCCGTTATTATTTGGGAGGCGACCGCCCCAGTCAAACTACCCACCAGACATTGTCCTACATAAGGATAACTTATGCTAGTTAGCTAATCGAATAAAGAAGAGTGGTATCTCACCAATGGCTCACTATAAACCGGAGTCTATAGATCAAAGCCTACCACCTATCCTGCGCATCTTTATCCAAGTAGCAGTGTCAAGCTGTAGTAAAGGTCCACGGGGTCTTTCCGTCTTGCCGCGGGTAGGAGGAATTTTCACCTCCACTACAATTTCACTGGATCCCTCTTTGAGACAGCTCCCATCTCGTTACGCCATTCATGCAGGTCGGTATTTAACCGACAAGGAATTTCGCTACCTTAGGACCGTTATAGTTACGGCCGCCGTTTACTCGGGCTTCGATCAAATGCTTTGGATTACTCCTGACATCATCAATTAACCTTCGAGCACCGGGCAGGCGTCACACCCTATACATCCACTTACGTGTTAGCAGAGTGCTGTGTTTATGGTAAACAGTCGGGAGGGACTCTTTGTTGTAACCTTCTTTGCTTATAGAGTAAATCTTTCACAAAGTTAGGCACACCTTATACCGAAGATACGGTGCTATTTTGCAGAGTTCCTTAAAGAGAGTTCTTCCACGCGCCTTAGAATACTCATCCCACCCACCTGTGTCGGTTTACGGTACGGGCAACATTATCTAAACTTAGAAACTTTTCTCGGCTCGATAGTATCATGGGTTCTTACGCTACTCCGAAGAGTTTTGTAAGCCTTTTAGATCTCGGATAAAAAGTTGCGGATTTGCCTACAACTTAACCTACATCCTTAGACTAAGTATTCCATCACTTAGCCCCATTAACTTTAAGCGTCCTTCCATCGCACAATAATGTTGGTATCGGAATATTAACCGATTTTCCATCGCATACCCCTTTCGGACTTTGCTTAGGACCCGACTAACCCTACGATGACGAGCATCGCGTAGGAAACCTTGGGTTTTCGGCGTTAATGATTCTTACATTAATTATCGCTACTCATGCCTGCATGCTCACTTGTATATGCTCCAGCGCTCCTTACCGGTACGCCTTCAATGCTAAATACAACGCTCTTCTACCACTTACACTATTGTGTAAATCTACGACTTCGGTACTTATTTTAGCCCCGTTATATTTTCCGCGCAAAATCACTAGACCAGTGAGCTATTACGCTATCTTTAAAGGATGGCTGCTTCTAAGCCAACCTCCTGGTTGTTTAAGTAACTTCACATCGTTTTCCACTTAAATAAGATTTAGGGACCTTAGTCGGTAGTCTGGGTTGTTCCCCTTTCGACGACGGATTTTATCACTCGCCGCCTGACTGCTGTGATTACATTATAAGTATTCGGAGTTTGATAGGGGTTGGTACATTGGTGTATGCCCTAGCCCATTCAGTGCTCTACCCCTTATAATTACGACACAACGCTATACCTCGATATATTTCGAAGAGAACCAGCTATCACGATGTTTGATTGGCCTTTCACCCCTATCCACAAGTCATCAGGAGCCGTTTCAATGGCCGTCTGTTCGATCCTCCGCCGGTTCTTACACCGGTTTCAATCTGCTCATGGATAGATCACATCGTTTCGGGTCTGCAGCATCCGACTAAACGCCCTATTAAGACTCGCTTTCGCTACGGCTCCGTGTTTACTTAACCTTGCCGGACACCACAACTCGCAGGCTCATTATGCAAAAGGCAGTCCATCACCCTGATAAATCATAGGGCTCTGAATGATTGTAAGCAAATGGTTTCAGATTCTATTTCACTCTGATCACCTCAGTTCTTTTCACCTTTCCCTCACGGTACTTGTTCGCTATCGGTTTGGTAGTAGTATTTAGGGTTGGATCGTGGTCGACCCGAATTCAGACAAGATTTCACGTGACTCGTCTTACTCAGGATACCGCTAAGTAAAAAAGGGATTTCATATACGGGAGTATCACCCTCTATGCTCAACTTTTCCAAATTGTTCTATTATCCGTTTTTATTCTTTTATGCAGTCCTATAACCCCACTAGTAAACTAGTGGTTTGCCCTCTTACGCGTTCGCTCGCCGCTACTTGCATAATCTCAATTGATTTCTTTTCCTTTGGGTACTAAGATGTTTCAGTTCCCCAAGTTCGCTCCATATCAGGTGGTATATATCACTATATACCGGGTTGCCCCATTCGGAAATCTATGAATCAAAGCTTCTTGACAGCTCCTCATAGCTTATCGCAGTCTAGTACGTCCTTCATCGCCTCTACCAACCAAGGCATCCACCATTTGCTCTTAGTAGCTTACCTTTTTAGTTTATAAAGATTTAAATCTTTTAAACTATATATTGTTTTAGAATTTTAATATTTTATATTCTAATTTGCATCACTTCCTTGTTAAAGATAAATAATTTATAATATTTAAGCATTTGATTAAGACGGAAAGAGATTAAAAACATATAAATAAGTTTAAAACTTTATATGTCCGTTTTTTAATCTTTATCATAAAATTCGGATAACAAATGAATTTTATAACTTGCTTTAAAATCAACCGCTTAAAGCTTTAACAAGTTCCTGTAAAATTGTTTTATTTATTAAAACTTGATTGTGACTTTTAACAATGATAAATTAAATAACTTGCTTTTTTTGCAAAAGCGAAATGTAATTATACAAAAAAGAGCTTAAAGGGAAATTAAAAATTGTATGGAGGGAGAGAAATTAAAAGAAATTTGGAAATATAATATGATTAAATTTAAATGTATATAATTTCTGATTCTTAAAATTCTGAAAATGAAATTTATCGAAAATGTTTAATCTTTAGTTAATTTTTGACTATATAATTTTATAAAATTTTATTTAATAAGGAGAAAAAATGTTTAAATTACGAACTTTGCCTTTTGAGGCTTCAAAAAATGCTATAATCAGCGAGGAAACTTGTAAATTTCATTACGGAAAGCATCATCAAGGTTATGTTACAAAACTTAACAATTTGATAAACGACAGCGAGTTTAAAAATGCAAATCTTTTTGATATCATAAACAAAGCTAAAGGTGCTCTTTTTAATCAAGCCGCACAAGTTTACAATCACGATTTTTATTGGGACTGTATTGCTGAAAAAAGCAAAATGAGCGACGAATTCAAATCGGCTTTGGATGAAAATTTTGATGATTTTAGAAGTAAATTTTTAGCTACAGCTACAGGGCTTTTCGGTTCAGGCTGGTGTTGGCTTGTATATAATCTGACAAATAACAAACTTGAAATCGTTCAAACAAGCAACGCTGAAACTCCGTTTATAGATAACAAAGTTCCACTTCTGGTTGTTGATGTTTGGGAACACGCTTATTATTTAGACTTCCAAAATGCAAGAGCGGAATATTTGGAAAAATTTTATGAAAATATAAACTGGAAATTTGTAAGCGATGCTTTTACTTGGGCTAAAAAAGAAGGACTTAATTCGGTTAAATTTTATATAAATGAAGTTCATCCGAAAGAAGAATGTGAGTGCTGTTGTAAATAATCAAGTGGCGCAAAATGCGCCGCTTTTCAAATTTTTAGGAAGTTTTATGAAATTTTTATACATTTTAATTATCGGCCTGCTTTTATGCGGCTGCACCAGTGAAGCAATTTATAATCAAAATACTGAAATCGCGCCTGTTGATAACAGTTTGCAAATTGATAAAACACTTCAAAAAACATTTATATATGTTGACAGTGAAGATTTTTTGAATCAAAACATCGCGCCAAGTTCGCATTTGGGAAACGATAAAAGTCTTGATATAAATCTTGGAAAATTTGCAAGCGGTGCAAGTGCAAGATTTTTTAAAAATTATCTGACAAATATCAGCGAAACTACGAATCAAGATGTGCTTAATTCAAATAATCTTATCATAATGCCCAAGATTACAAATTTCACTTATGGATTTTACAGCCCTGATGGAATCGACGTCAGCGCTAAACCTTATGTAAATTACAATCTGAATCTTAAAATTTTTAAGAATCAAAAACTGATTTACAATAAAAATATCAGTTCAAATGAAAAAAATTACGGCGAAGAGCAATTTTTCGGTAGTGGAGATGGTCTTATAGATGAAATCGCTCCTATATTTCAAAAAGCAATAGCAAATGATTTTAATTTGCACGCAATAGAGCTAATCGATACAATAAATCTGGCAAAATAAAATTTCATTTACCAAATTTCGATAAACTTGCCGCAAAAATTTTTTAAGGAGAAAAAATGAGTCTTTATGACAAAAATTATGCTCAAAATAATAACTATGCAAATAGTGAAATTTTAGGCGAAGAAAGATATGCCGGACGAATCAGTTCGCTTATCAAACAAACATATCAACTCTTAACGGCTTCACTTATAGCAGCTACAGCGGGAGCTTTTGTCGGTATGAATTTTTTTAGTATTTCAAGTCCGATTTTATTTCTTGTAGTTGAAATTGCGTTGATTTTCGGTATGCAATTCGCAACAAAAAGCGGAAGCAATACAATTGCGCTTGTGCTTTTGTTCGCATTTACATTTATTACAGGTCTTTCGCTTGGACCGATTTTAAATTTTTATATAGGTGCAGGCGCCGGTAATATAGTTACACAAGCATTTTTGATGACAGCGATTATATTCGGCGGACTTAGCGTTTATGCGATGAATACAAAAACAGATTTCAGTTCATGGGGAAAAGTTTTATTTTTTGCATTATTAGCAATTATTGTTGTTTCGCTTTTGAACTATTTCTTTTTTTCTAGTCCATTAATACACATAATTGTTTCCGCTATTGCAGCTTTTGTATTTTGCGGTTATATTTTATTTGATACACAAAATATAATTCGCGGTAATTATACATCGCCTATAATGGCAGCTGTCAGTTTATATTTGGATATTTTTAATCTTTTTATTTCGCTTTTAAATATTCTCGGATTTTTAAATAGAGAATAATTTATTTTGTCCGGCTTTCCGGCAAAATACTTCACTTAAAATTTGCTAAAATTTAGCCAAAATTTATTAAATTTTGGCTATTATTACCGTTTATTTTTAAAAAAGGGTTTATTGTGACAACACTATTTTTAGTTTTGCAGGTTATTTTTACACTGGTTATTACTGTAGCCGTTTTACTCCAAAAAAGTACATCAATAGGACTTGGAGCTTATAGCGGAAGCAATGAAAGTTTGTTCGGTGCAAAAGGACCGGCCGGATTTTTAGCGAAATTTACGGCTGTTATGGGAATTTTGTTTGTATTAAATACGCTTGCTTTGGGATATTACTACACTAAAGATTCAAAAAGTTCTGTTCTTGATAACGTAGATACAGGCGCACTTGAAATAAAAGAAGATCAAAACAAAAGTGAGCCTTTTGTTCCGCTTGTGCCTGATGCAAAATAATTTAAAATGCAAAATGCACTTTAAATTTTATGATATAATTTATAAAATTTTTACAAAGGAAAATTATGCTAAACTCAGTTTATGACGCTCAAAAATCAGATTGTAATAAGGCTCTCAATGCTTTAAAACGAGACTTTTCAACACTAAGAACAGGAAAAGTCAGCGTTAAAATCCTTGAAAATATTTTTGTTGATTATTATGACAATCAAACTCCGTTAAATCAAGTAGCCACCGTTCTTGCAACTGATGCAACCACGATTTCAGTTACACCTTGGGAAAAAAGTATGTTAAAAGGTATAGAAAGCGCAATTGCTGCTGCCAACATAGGTGTAAATCCGACAAATGACGGCGAAAGTGTAAAACTGTTTTTTCCACCGATGACAACCGAGCAAAGAAAAGAAAATGCAAAAAAAGCAAAAGCTATGGGTGAAAAAGCAAAAGTAAGCATAAGAAATATTCGCAAAGACGCAAATGACGGAGTTAAAAAACTGGAAAAAGACAAAAGTATAAGCGAAGATGAAGCAAAAAAAGCTTACGACGAAGTGCAAAAAATCACCGATAATTTCATAGAAAAAATTGATGAAGCAGTAAAAAACAAAGAAGAAGAACTTCTAAAAGTATAAAAATTTAAGGTGCGATTTTCCGCACCTTATAAAACAATATTAAAAAGTGCTTTTGCTTGCACTATACTACATCCCTGCCTATATATCGTATTTTATATCGCAACATTTAAAATATATATTCCATCAATTGAACTTTTACTGTTTTTAGCAATTAGTTTCCAAAAATACTATCCATTATAAATCATCGGTATTTTAAAGTCCCACAACTCCACCGATATTACTACAATAGTGAATTTTATAAAACTTCGCCTTTGTATTTTTACATTATATTTGTGCTAAAATATTAGCAAATTTTTTATTCAATATCTGTTTTTCTGCAATAAAATCAAAACTATCATTAACTTTTCAATATAAAACTATTTTTTAAGCCAATTTCCAAATCATCAACATTTGGTATTCAAGTATATTTAATTTCTGTAAATTTTTATATCCGTAAAATTCCGAACCGTATTATTCTTAAAATAATCCAAATAATTAAACTTTTCGTCTTTTTTTGTAAAAATGCCGAATGTTAATTATTTGTTCGAAGCCAAGTTATAAGTTTGAAATTTTTGTAATTTTATGTTTTATTGATGGATTTATAACAATTATAAAAATTCATCGTTATTAAATTATCGTATAAAAAGTATTTATTCACTTATATTTTGCTAATGTTTTTTAAAAAACAAAACAGGAATTGCGGTCTTAATTTTTACGCTAAAATGCGATTAAAGTGTTATTTTAATTTATATCAATTACAAAAACATTTTAAAATTTATTTATTTCTTAACTATTTAATTAGTTTTAGACTATCTTCAGCTTCGCTCTCTGCCGTAAAATTTCTAAAATCAGTTTGTCATAAATTTTTTGACTTATACCGATTTTTTAAAATTTGAAGCTGTAAGTAATAATTGATGCAAATTTTATTTAGCAACAATGAAAATTTGATTATCACTTCAGTAGATTTTTTTCGTAAATGCAAAAAAAGAAATTTTATAAATTTTAATAATCGGCAAGGTGCAAACAGCTTCACATTCCGTCATATTTTTCAAATTTTTAATGAAAATCCGTTTAAATGCATAAATTTTTATGAAAAAATTAAAAAACAAAATAATTACATACTTTTTAAGGCTAAATTTTATACAATACTAAAAATTTTTTGGAGGCAAAATGAAAAAAATTATTTCTATTTTGGTTATTATAATTTTGGTAGTTTTATGTAGTTTTTATTACATTTCAAATAGTGTGAAAAACAATATCAGTGATTTTGTAAGTAACAATGAAAATTTCAGCACAAGCAAAAACGAAATAAAAAGCGGATTGTTCAATACAAGCGGTGTTTTGGAAGGTGTAATTTCAAAAGCACAAGCGAAAAATTATATCAGAAAATATCTCAACACGGCTTTATTCAGTATTTCAGCAAACGACAGAGCTGAAATTTTAGAAGAATTTGACGAAGATCAAGATATCGTGCCTTATGACATATCTTTTCGTTATACTTACGATATAAAACATTCTCCACTCGGTCTTGCAGGCGGTTTTGAAAGCAACGGCAAAATTAAAATTTTAACTCCGGAATATGCTGTAATACTTAAACAAATATTTGGCACCGATGAATTTCTAAACGTAAATATAATTAAAAATTTAAGCGATACAAAAACAGCTTTAAAATTTGAAAATGCCAATTTTGAAGGATTTAGCACAAAAAATTTGGAAATTTTAAGCACAAACGACAATGACGGCAAAATCAAAGATGTAGCTATAAAACTTGGCAATTTTTCACTTATAGATCAAATAAAAATCATAATAGATGATATAAACACAAATATTTCTTATGACAAAGCTGTTGATTTTAGCGATATAAAGAGTTTAATTGATATAAATTATAACAGCGAGCTGAAAATCAAAAGCGCTGAAATTTCAGGTATCGGCGGCAGTGTAAAATTAGCAAATATTACAGATAATGCCCATAGCAACAACGACGGTGATATGATGGCCGCTAAAGAAAATTTAAAAATCGGTGAAATTTCGATTTTTAACAATGTGCTAAAAAATGCCAACCTTGCTGTCAGCATAAAGGCTGATAAAAATTTAGTTGGAAAATTTATTGAAGCTAGCGAACATGTCGACTTTTTGGATGATAAAAATGCGCTAAATAAAATATTTAATGCATTTGGCAAAGGTTTAGAGATGAATATCGATAACTTTTCTGTTGAAAATTCTGCCAATAATTCATTAAATTTCAACCTCATGATGTCTTTAAAAGATTTAAAAGATATTGATGTGAATAATGAAGAAGATTTTATAAATAAAATAGCGCCTAATTTTGCTTTAAAAGGCGAATTCAACGCTATTCCTGATATTAAAACATTCTTGTCTCCTTATTTAACCGCCACGGAATTATCTACGTTGAACGATATTGAAAATTCTGAATTTTTCGTGCGTAATTCCGATAAACTAAGTTTAAAATTTGCTTACGATCCGCAAAAAATCGATATTTTGATAAATGATAAAATTTCACTTAAACAATATGGCGGAATTTTAGGTATATTCGCGACAAGAGATGACGCGGAAATTCAAAGAACAGCTACAAATTTAATGACTTTGCTCGGTGATGTAAGTGCTTATTATACATCTCAAGCACAATTTGCAAATAATTTGTCCGACATGACAAACGTACCTTTGGAAGATGAAAAATACCTAATTACAAATAATAAAAAATGTTTGGAAATTGAAATTTCAGGATTGGATATTATTGTAAAAAAATCGCTTGATCAATATGATAGAATTTGTCAAAAATTATATCAAGATTATACCGTAGCCAACTCTTTAGAGCAAGGAAAATTTTCCGTTTTTCAGGTAGAACCGTAAACCGTGAACATTTAAATTTTTTTAAAAAAAGGCGCCGATTTTTGGCGTCTTTATGTTAAAATTCGTGCGAAATTTTAAAAAATAAGGCTTTTATGAAATACTTCTATTTATCATTTGTCATAACTTTTTTAGGACTTCTGATAGCATTTTTTATAGGCTCGTTTGCAGCCGTTTATATCTGTTTTTTACTTACAGTACTTGAAGTAAGTTTAAGTTTCGATAATGCGGTTGTGAATGCCAAAATTTTAAATAATATGAGTAAAATTTGGCAACGCCGCTTTATTACGTGGGGAATTTTTATCGCGGTTTTCGGTATGCGCCTTATTTTTCCGATTTTAATTGTTTCGATTGCCACAAAACACGGTTTAACGGAAACTTTTATGCTTGCATTGAAAGATCCGGATCTTTACCATGAAATTTTAAGTGAAAGTAAAAATGAAATTTATATTTTTGGTGGCGGATTTTTGATGATGATTTTTTTAAACTTTTTTTTTGATAAAGAACGCGATGTTTTTTGGATAAAACCGTTTGAAAAAAATATAATAACTGAATTTTTTAAAAAATTTAACAATATTTCTTTGACTCTTGCTTTAATTCTAGGCGTTTTTATAATATATCAAAGTGGTGATATCAGTCTTATTCTGGCATATTTTTCAGCGATAATTTTATACAATCTTATACAAAATTTTGATGATGTTTTCAGCAAAAACGGCATTAGAAATGGAATTGTCGGATTTTTATATTTGGAAATGCTTGATGCAAGTTTCAGTTTTGACGGCGTAATCGGCGCATTCGCTCTTAGTGAAAATATTTTTATAATTATGATAGGACTTGGCAGCGGTGCGATGTTTGTAAGAAGTATGACGTTGTATCTTGTGGAGCATAAAACGCTTGAACATTTTATATTTTTAGAGCACGGCGCACATTATGCGATATTCGCTCTTGCTGTGATAATGCTTCTTAAAACGCAAATGCAAATCAGTGAAATTTTAACAGGCACGCTTGGTTTCGGTTTTATTTTATTATCATTTTTATGCTCTATTTTTTATAAAAAAGCTAAAAAATAGACAAAAATTTACCGTTTAAATTTTTAAATATTTTTGTACTATTCTTTCTTTTTATTATTTATACAAAAGTTAGAAAAATATCATTATGCTTGAATTTTTACTAAACAAAAAATAACGTACTAAATTCTTAAATTTAAAATATCGGCTCAATATAAGTGGATTTTCTACTATCGATTTTAAAAAAATATGATATAAATCTCTTTATCATCTTTTTTATATTATATCTGAACTCACACTCTTTTTATTATCAGACAGAATAAATATAGATTAGATTGTATTGATACTAAAAATAATTGCTTTATTTTTAACAAAACAATATTGATATTAATTATTATATCAGTTTTAAAATGTTAAAATATCGAAATTTTTTTATAAAGGTTTTTATTTTGAAAGATATTGCGCCGCATATTTTAGAATTTGCAAAATTTTTTACTAAAGTTTCACATACAAACGGCAGAATCAGAATGAGAATAGATCCGAAAATCAAAGAAATTGACAATACTTTTGATTTAGAAAATTTTATAAATTGTGTCAAAAAAATAGACGGCATAATTGATTTAAAATTAAATTTACTGATAGGTTCCATAACTGTGCTTTATGATAATGAAATTTTTTCAAAAGAGCTATGGAATGATTTTTTAGATCAAAAAAATACAGATAAATTGTTAAATTTTTTAAATAAACAAAATTTTTTAAAGGAGATTTAAATGGCATTTCCATTACCATTTTTAGCAGGCATTGCTATCGGCAGTTTGGCTGTAGTTGCTTTCAACAAAAGAGATAAAATTTGTGAAAAGCTTGAAATTTGCGAAAATTTTGACAAGGCTAAAGATTTTTGCGCAAGCAGTTATGACAAAACTAAAAATTTTTTAAACGAAAAATTAAAAAATGATGAAAAAAGTGATAGTCAAGCTGAAAAATATGATAAAGATGCAAAACAGAAAGATGAAATCAAAGAGGAAAAAACGATAAAAAAAGAGGTAAAAAAGAAAAGAAGTTCCGGAACACAAAAGAAAGAAGTTGAGTAATGTTTTTAACAAACACAAGAAAACCGCTTGATCATTTTATAAGTGGCGCTATTTTAAGTGTGCTTGTGACAAATAAAAAACAAAATCCTGGAAATATTGTAAAAACGGCACTTCAAGGTGGTTTAGGCGCATCTTTTGCTATCAGCGCTTCAAACAATATAGCAAACAAAGAATACGCGAATGCTTTAATGTGTATTGGAATCGGCGTGTGCGCCGTTACAATGATAGAAAACATTTTTAATAAAAAGGAAAAAAATGAGCAATCAAAAAATAGATGAAATAGTAGAAAAAATAGGAAAAGAAGAGTTTGAATGTATTAAAAGTTATATAGAAAAATCTATGCAAAATAACCGAAATACGGAAAAAAATCTAAATTTTAACAGTAAAAATTCTCTTTTAAACTCCATATTTGGCGGTGATTTTTTAGGCACTAATAAAGGCGAATTATTGAAAGGTATTGCGATTGGCGCCGGTATGACATATCTGCTTACAAATGAAAATGCGCAAAAGACGCTTTTCGGAATTTTTGCAAAATTACAAAATATGCTTAATGTCGGTTTTGAAGAGATGAAAGAGCGATTTGAAGATGCAAAAGCCGAGCTAGAAGATATTCAATGATAAAATTAATCCATTTAAGTAAAAAAAGAGCCAGATTTAGAATTCATTACATTTCTAAAAAAATCGATCCGCTCTTTTTTTTACAGCAAATTGATAAATTCGACGGTATAACAGACAGTTTTTTTAACCTGAAAATTTCTACTTTGACAATAAAATTTAATGAATCTTTTAATATAAAAAAATTTATTGAATTTTTAAATTTAATAGAAGAAAAAGAAACAAGTTTAAAAATCTGTCTGAAACCGAATTTCGAAGCAAAAGAACAGAATTTATCAAATACAACTATGGTTATTTCATTTTTATCTTTATTTTTTAATATAATCGTAAAATCAAATCCATTGGTAAAATTTATTACCGTAACTGCAAGTTTGCCGATTCTTATAAGTGCTTCAAAAGAGCTTATAAACAAAGGTGTGACATCAAGAGTTTTAGAAGGACTTGCAATTTTTATCTCTTTATACAGAAAAGATTATTTAGCTGCAAACGGCACAAATGTATTAATAGGATTTGGCGAATTTATGGAAGAAAGTATGGTAAATAAAAGCGACGATCTTATCAAAGAACTTGCTAAACCGACCATAAAAAATGCATGGATTATTAAAAATTTAAATGGAAAAGAAAATTTAGTTCAAATAGAAGCCGATGAATTAAAAGCAGGCGATATAGTGGTTGTAGGAAGCGGCGATATAGTTCCTGTGGATGGACATATCGTAGAAGGCAAAGCATATGTAAATCAAGCAAGCATGACAGGCGAATCCGATATTGTAGAAAAAAAATATTCCGATTCTATAATAAGCGGTTCCGTTGTAGAAAATGGAAATATTAAAATTTGGGCTGAATATGTAGGACAAGACACGGCTCTATCAAAAATAAAAAAATATATGCAAAGCTCGCTTCAGGAAAAATCACAAACAGGGCTTAAAGCTTCGCATTTGGCTGATAAATTAATTCCTGTAACTTTATCTTTTGCTTTTATAAGCTATCTTTTTAAGCCGAACGCGCTGGCAAGTGTTTTACAGGCTGATTATTCGTGTGCTTTAAAACTTCCGACGCCGACAGCTTTTAAATCAAGCATAAGTAAGGCCGGAAAAAACGGAATTTTAATCAAAGGTGCGAAATCATTAGAAATTTTATCACAAGCTGATACATTTGTATTTGATAAAACAGGAACTCTGACAGGCGGAAAACTGGAAATAGTCCATATAAAATCTTTCGATTCAAATATAAGCCAAACAGATCTTTTAAATTTAGCCGCAAGCGCTGAAGAACACTATTTTCATCCGATTGCAAAAGCTATAGTGGAAGCGGCAAATAAAAGAGGTTTTATACATATTCATCATGATGAAGTTGAATTTATCGTATCTCATGGCGTAAAAACTACTATCAATAAAAAACAACTTATAATAGGTAGTCGCCATTTTTTGGAAGATGATGAAAAAATAGATTTTAGCAATTATAAAAATGAAATAAACGATAAAATATCACAAAATTTAGCTATTTTATACATAGCTTATGACAATAAACTGATAGGAATAATTGCTCTAAGCGATAAAATCAGAGATAATTGCAAACAGACAATATCAAATCTTAAGAAAATCGGTGTAAAAGAGATAATAATGTTAACCGGCGACACTTTCCGAAAAGCGGAATTGATAGCAAATGAACTTGGAATTGACAAATTTTACAGTGATATGCTGCCAACTCAAAAAGCAGATATTTTAGATATGCTAAAAAAAGATGGTAAAAAAATAGCATATATAGGTGACGGAATAAATGACGCTCCAAGTCTTATAAAAGCGGATGTAGGTATAAGTATGCAAACAGGTGCTCATATAGCAAAAGCAAGTGCCGATATTGCTCTTTTAAAAGATGATTTAAATGCCATATATGAAGCTAAAAAATTATCAAATGATACTATGAAACTTATAAATAGAAATTTTAACGTAACACTTTTGGCAAATTCAGTTATTTTATTTGGAGCCGGTTTCGGTTTTTTTTCGCCTATACTGACGGCTTTTTTGCATAATGGAACTACTATTGTTACGTTACTTAATTCAATTAAAGGTGTAAAATTTGCAAACAAATAATTTAAAAAAACATAATAAAAGAAAAAAGACTGAACAAAAAGTTGTAAAAATTGCTTTGAGTATCAGTCTAATGACGCTTGGCACTACGGCTTTTTATATCAAAAAATTTTCCGCTTTGCATACTGCAGCAGGAATTGCTATGATTTTATTAAGTATTTATCATTCGAACTGTTACAAAAAAGTAAAAAATCAATAAAACTATTTCGGTACAAAATTTAAAATATTGCAAGGTATCAAAAGAGATGACTTTATACTTTATATCTTTATAATGCGGTATTTTGCCGGTAAAGTAAAAAATAGGCAAGTTCTGTATTCCAGATAAAGATTTATACAAAATTTTATTAAACTTATCGGATAAAATCCGCAATTTATTTTGTATAATTTCAACGTTAAGAATATTCAAACATAAATTTCAAGAATGAAAATTTTGGTATAATCTTATAATATTTGCATAATAAGAACTATTTAAATAATATTTCGTCAATAAAGGAAATTTTAGGATATGAAAAATTTCAAAACAAGAATTATAATTTATGCCGTTTTGTTGGTTATTTTACTTGCGGCTTTTAAGCTTTATACATTTTATTCGTTGAATAACGGCGAGATTTTCTATGGAAATATCGACCGCCAGACGCAAGCTCTCTCTTTTGAATTTCCCGGTCGAATTAAAAATCTTTTAAAAGATGAAGGAGATTTTATCAAAAAAGGTGAAGCGTTAGCCGTTTTGGATGATGAATATCTGCAAAACGCTCTTGTTCAGCTTGATGCACAAATCGCGCAGAACAAAGCCATTTTAGAAAAACTTGAAAACGGCTACAGATACGAAGATATCGATCAGGCAAAGGCTGAAGCGGCTAAAAGCGAAGCAAATTTAAACGAAGCTAAAAAAACTTTCGAACGCCAAAAGCAACTTTTAAATACAAACTCTACATCAAAACAAAATTTCGATACCGCAAAGGCGAAATTTGAACTTGCAGTCGCAGCGGCGAGTGCAGCCAGATCAAATCTTTCAAAACTTGAAAACGGCTACGAAAAACTTGATATAAAGGCGCAAAAATCGCTTGTGGAGTTGCTTGAAGCAAAACGCGAAAAGATAAATATAGATCTTAAAAATTCAGTTATCGTTGCGCCGAATAATGGCACCGTTCTTACAAAATTTAAAGAAAACGGCGAAAATGCCGGAGCCCATGAACCTGTTTATGAGATTGCAAAAGTTGATGATTTTTGGGTCAGAGCTTATGTGGATGAAAAAAATTTAGGCCTTTTTAAAGTTGGCGATAAAATGGAAATTTATACCGATTTTAGAGAAAAACCATATGCCGGACATATCAGTTTTATAGCGACGGTTTGTGAATTTACGCCAAAAAATGTCCAAACAATCGAGCTTAGAACAAATTTAGTGTATAGATTTAAAGTAAATTTTGACGAGATTGACGACAAAATCAAACAAGGCGTTCCCGTACACGTTAAAAAAGTAAAATGATAAAAGTAAACGGACTTTGTAAAAATTTTGGAGCCAATCAGGCTTTAAAAAATTTAACCTTTAATTTTGATGCACACAAAATCATCGGAATCGTAGGCAGTGATGGAAGTGGTAAAACTACGCTTTTGCGGCTTTTTGCTTCACTTATGAGTCCAAGCAGCGGCACAATCGAAATTTTGGGATTTAATATGCCCAATTACAGCGAAGATTATCTTAGCAGTATCGGTTATATGCCACAAAATTTCGGTCTTTACGAACAGCTTAGCTGCTATGAAAATTTAAAACTTTATGCAAGTTTAAAAGGTATTTCAAACGAAGAGGAAAAGATTAAGGAAGTTTTAAATTTTATGCGGTTGTATGAGTTTAAAGACCGCTTTGCAGGAGATTTAAGCGGCGGAATGAAACAAAAACTAACGCTTTGCGTATGCCTGCTTAAAAACCCTAAAATCCTTTTTTTGGATGAACCCGGTGTCGGCGTGGATCCTGTAGCCAGAATGGAATTTTTTGACCTGGCGTTAGGATTAAAAGAAAGCGGAATTTCCATTATTTGGGCGACTTCTTATCAAGACGAGGCTGAAAAATTTGATGAAATTTTACTTTTAAGTCACGGCGAAATTTTGGTCCAAAACAGCCCGAAAAATGCAAAAAAAATCCTGCAAAACCGTGTTTTCAGCACACCAAAAAACGATGAAGTATTTCAAAAATTAAGATATGATGAAAAAATTTCGCAGGTTTATTACTTTGGAAACAGGCTTAAGTTCATTCTTAAAAAAGAAAATGAGCTGCCTGATTTAAATGATTTTAAAATAGAAGAGCCGGATTTTGAAGATCTGTTTTTAGCACTTTCAAAAGATGAGAGTAAAAAAAATGCCAAAATAAAAAAGGTACAAAATTTTAAAAGTGAAGAGCTGATAAAAGTTTGCGGATTGTGCAAATCTTTCGGCGATTTCAAAGCCGTTGACGATATAAATTTCGATGTAAAAAGCGGTGAAATTTTTGGGCTTTTAGGACCGAACGGTGCCGGAAAATCAACAACTTTTAAAATGCTTTGCGGTCTTTTAAAACCGACATCCGGCGAGACTTTTGTAATGGGAAAAAATCTTAATAAAAATCCGCAGATAAAAAGGCAAATCGGATATATGGCGCAGAAATTTTCACTCTATAATGACTTAAAAGTTATTGACAATTTAGATTTTTTTGCAGGAATTTACGAACTTGATAAAAATGAAAAGAAAAATCGCGTTGACGAGCTTTGCGAGAATTTTGGAATTACACAATTCTTAAATTTTAAAGTAAAAGATCTTTCTTTGGGTATAAAACAGCGTTTAGCGCTGATTTGCGCGGTTTTGCATAAACCGAAAGTACTTTTCCTAGATGAACCGACAAGCGGAGTTGATAGCATTACAAGGCGCGATTTTTGGGAGTTTATAAACGAGATTGTAAAAGACGGAAGTTGTGTTATGATTACTACGCATTTAATGGATGAAGCTGAATTTTGTGACAAAATAATGCTTATTTCGCAAGGCAAATCGGCGATTTTCGCTACACCTGAAAAAATCAAACAGGTAACAAAAACAGATAATCTACAGGATGCGTTTATAAAATTGGTACAGAAAAGATGAACTTAAGACGTATAAAAGCAGTTGCCGCTAAAGAGCGATTACAGGTATTCAGAGATCCCAGCTCAATCCTGATAGCATTTATTTTGCCGATTCTATTGATTTTTTTGATGGGTTATGCAGTAAATCTTGATAACAAAGATATTGCCGTGTCTATTGTCTCACATGAAAACTCAAGCTTAAGCAATGAGCTTACTTCAAAATTTTTACAAAGTCCGTATTTTGACATTCATTTTTTTAAAAGTGAAAATTTGGCAAAACAGGAGCTTGAAGACGGCAAAAGCAAAGCAGTTTTAATCATTCCGCAAAATTTCAGCAAAACAAAAAACGTCCAACTCTTACTTGATGCAAGCGAACCGAACACCGCTAAACTGATAGGCAATTATGTAAATTTAATCGTTTCAAATTTTATGCTTGAAAACTTTAGAAACTTAGCTAAAAATCCAAATTTTGTAGAAATTTTTAATATAACTTGGTTTAACAAAGAAATTTCAAGCAGAAATGTTTTGATTCCCGGATCCATCGCCATTATAATGACACTTATAGGCACTCTTTTGACATCACTTGTAATGGCAAGAGAATGGGAAGAAAATACGATTGAGCTGATTTTTTCTACGCCAATCAGTATAAACGAACTAATTATAGGCAAGATTATTCCATATATTTTTTTATCGCTTATGTCTATGATAATATGCCTTATAATTGCGATTTTTTGGTATAAAATTCCTTTTAACGGCAGTTTTTTGATGCTTATGCTACTTAGCATAATTTATCTTTTTCCGGCTTTAAGCGTAGGACTTTTAATCTCGGCGATAGCCAAAAATCAGTTTGTCGCTTCGCAAGCCGCCATTATGCTAGGGTTTTTACCATCTTTTTTACTTTCAGGTTTTGTTTTTGAAATTTCAAATATGCCTGAAATTTTACAAATCTTATCTGTATTTTTGCATACAACATATTTTGTAAATTGTATTAAAACTATCTTTTTAGTTGGAAACGTGATGTATGTAATGGTAATAAATATTGTAGGAATGATACTTACAGGACTTCTTTATTACTATTTCGTTGTAAAAAATACAAAAAGGAGTCTTGATTGAGATTTCTTTCGCTCATTAAAAAAGAATTTTTATCTATTAAAAATGATAGAAAAAGCGCCGTAATTGTTTTTATTTTTCCGTTTTTACTTACTTTTTTATTTGCAAATTCAGTAAATTTCGAAGTAAACAATATCTCTTTGGGCGTTTTAAATTTCAGCAATTCCAAAGAGAGTGAACGAATTTTGAAAAATTTTGAAGGCACAAAACGCATAAGCAAAATTTATATGCTTACAAGTTTTGAAGAGGCAAAAATTTTAATCGATAGCGAAAAAATTACTACTTTGGTGATTTTTAATGAAGATTTTGCAAGAAATAAAAAGGTCGAAGTTATTGTTGACGGACGCAATTCAAACGCTTCTCAAATCACTTTAGGCTATATAACTTCTATGATAAATGAACCTCAATTCATCAAAATTCGCTATTTATATAATCCGAATGTTGAAAATTTCTGGTGGATTTTACCGAATTTAATAGGACTTATTTCAATGGCGATTTGCGTAATTATGACTGCGATGTCGATTCCTAGAGAACTTGAACTTGGAACAATGGAACAAATTCTGGTTTCTCCGCTTAAACATTTTGAAATTTTGCTTGGAAAATTGACAACCGCGTTTTTAATCGGACTTATTATTTCATTTGTAATTTTTATTTTGATGATAACGGTTTTTGATGTTCCGTTTTTCGGCAGTTTTTGGCTTCTGTTTTTTGGAATTTCCGTGTTTGTTTTCAGCACCTGCGCTACAGGAATTGCAATTTCAGTGTTTGCAAAAACGCAACAGCAGGCGATTTTATACTCTTGCTCTTATTTCGTTCCTTCCATTTTACTTTCGGGTTTTGCCACACCTATAGAAAATATGCCAAGCTGGCTAATTCCGGTGGCAAATTGTTTTCAACTTAAACATTATGCTATTTTTATAAAATCGGTTATTTTAAAAGATACGGCTTTTACTGCGCTGTTGCCGGAACTTTCGGTTATGCTGGTTTTAGGAATTTTTTATTTTATTCTTTCATTTATATTATTTAAAAAGAGGTTTTAATGGCTATAAAATTAGAAAATATCAAGATTGAGAAGAGTTGGAAAGAGGTGTTAAAAGGCGAATTTCTCTCTCCATATTTTTTGGAGATAAAAGAAAAACTGGTCTGTTTAAAAAATAGCGGAGTTACCATATATCCGCCCGGAAATTTGATTTTTAACGCATTTAATTTAACGCCTTTTGACAAAGTCAAAGTTGTAATTTTAGGACAAGATCCATATCACGAAGTAAATCAGGCTATGGGACTTAGTTTTTCCGTGCCGAAAGATGTCCGCATTCCGCCAAGTCTGATAAATATTTTTAAAGAGATTAATAGCGATTTAGGCATAAATGAGCCCAATTGCGGTGATTTAACATTTTGGGCCAAACAGGGCGTTTTGTTGTTAAACGCATCTCTTAGCGTTTCGGCTAAAATTGCAAATTCTCATAAAAATTTCGGTTGGCAGATATTCACCGACGCTGTCATAAAAACACTTTCGCAAAAAAGAGAAAATATAGTTTTTATGCTTTGGGGAAATTTTGCAAAAGCGAAGGCTACGCTGATAGACGCAAAAAAGCATTTGATATTAACGGCAGCCCATCCAAGCCCGCTTGCAGGGGGTGCTTTTTTTGGTTGCAAACATTTCAGCAAATGTAATAATTTTTTGATTTCTCGTGGAATTTCACCGATAAATTGGGATTTAAACTACACAGACAATCAACCGTTTTAAAAGCTTATGCAAGATAATTTTCAAATAGAAGATCCGCTATGCAATCATAAAAAACATAACATTTAAAATTGCATGACATATATTTAATTGTTAAAAAATAGAAATAACAAAAATTAAATTATAATAAATATGAAAGCTAAATTAGATGGTTTATTTTCTTAAAAATATATTAAAATATCATAATAAGACTAAAAATTATTTTTTATTTTTGCTGTAAAAAGTAGTAAATTTCCAATGAATTAAAATTTATATATGCTTAAATTAAGCTAATATTAAAAATTAAATCGTTTAATTCAGGGGTTTTATTTTAAAAAAATAAATTTAAAAAATTTAATAAATTTAAAAAAAATTTTATATTTTTTTTGTATAATTTGCATAAAGGATTAAAATGTTATTTGGAAAAATCGATTATCTTAATTTACTTCCATTTCATGTTTTTTTAAAACGTTCGCGGTTACAAAATGCCACAAAAAAGGCGATTGAATTTAAAAAAGATGTTCCAAGTAAATTATGCAGATCGCTTTTTTACGGAAAAGTTGATGCAGCCGTAATTTCAAGCATAGAAAGCAGAATAAAAAAATATAAAAAAATCTCTATGGGCGTAGTGGCAAAAGATCGAGTAATCAGCGTTTTAGTGCGAAAAAATAGCGCCAGGAAATTAGATCCAGCTTCAATGAGTTCAAATATGTTAAGTCTAATTCTAAATTTAAAAGGCGAAGTTATAATAGGTGACCGTGCCTTAAAATGTTATTTAAACGAAGGTAGAGATAAATTTTATGATTTAGGTGAAATTTGGCATAAAAAATATAATTTGCCGTTTGTTTTTGCAAAATTCTGTTGTATAAAAAACGGTGATTTTTATACCGGTCTTATAAAAAAATTTTTAAAACAAAAGGTTAAAATTCCGCAGTATATTTTGGCAGAGTATGCCAAAAGTCGCGGTATAACGAAAAAAGATATCACTTGGTATCTAAATTTCATAAGTTATAAAATAGGCGCCAAAGAAGAAAAGGCATTTAAAATTTTTATAAAAAAAGCAAGAAAATTGAATTTTAATCCAATGGAGAAAAACGATGGTTAGAGATTATATAACCGATGTCTTGGAAGATATAAGGCGAAAAAACCCCGGTCAAGAGGTTTTTTTACAAGCTGCAACCGAAATTTTACATAGTTTGGTTCCGCTTTTAGAACGGGAAGATAAATATATAAAAAATCGTATAATTGAGCGAATTTTAGTGCCTGAGCGCACGTTGATGTTTCGCGTGGTTTATGTGAATGATAAACTGGAGCCTTGCGTACATACAGGTTATAGAATCGAATTTAACTCGGCGATCGGTCCTTATAAAGGCGGTTTAAGATTTCATCCGACCGCAAATTTGGGCGTTTTAAAATTTCTAGGATTTGAACAAATTTTTAAAAATTCATTAACAGGTCTTAATATGGGCGGCGGAAAAGGCGGCGCAAATTTTAATCCTAAAGGCAAAAGTGACGGTGAAATTATGCGATTTTGCCAAAATTTTATGATTGAGCTTCAAAGACTTATAAGCGATGTAAGCGATGTACCGGCAGGCGATATCGGAGTTGGCGCAAGAGAGATCGGATATCTATTCGGCGCTTACAAAAAGATAAAACGCAGATTTGACGGCTCACTTACAGGAAAAGGTCTAAACTGGGGCGGAAGCCTGGCAAGAACAGAAGCTACAGGATACGGTTCCGTTTATTTTGCAAATGAGATGTTATGTAAAAAAGGAGATGCTCTAAGAGGAAAAAAATGCGCCATAAGCGGTTCGGGAAATGTTGCAATTTATACCGCAGAAAAGCTTTACCAAATGGAGGCTTTACCGATAACAGTCAGTGATTCTACAGGTTTTATCTACGATATGGACGGTATAGATGTTATGGCACTTAAAAAAATTAAAGAAGAGCTTCGTTTGGGTCTCAGTGAATATTTAAAATATCGTCCGAAAGCTAAATTCACACCTTTAGCCGAATATCCTGCCGGCAGAAATGCGGTTTGGAATATACCTTGTGATGCCGCTTTTCCTAGCGCTACACAAAATGAGTTAAACTTAGAAGATGCAAAAGAGCTTTATAAAAACGGCTGTCGTTTAATCTGCGAAGGCGCAAATATGCCAAGCACTCTTGAAGCGATTGATTTTATACTTTCTAAAAAAGATATGCTTTTTGGTCCTGCAAAAGCTGCAAATGCCGGCGGTGTGGCGACTAGCGGACTTGAAATGGCGCAAAATGCAAGTATGCAAAGCTGGTCGTTTGAAGATGTGGACAGCAGACTTCACGACATTATGCGACATATTTTCAGGATTAGCTACGATACATCAAAAGAGTTCGGCGATGAGGGAAATCTCGTGCTCGGCTCAAATATCGCCGGCTTTAGAAAAGTAGCGGACGCGATGATAGATCAAGGTTATTTATAATTAAAATATTTGATATTTTAAATTTATAATTGCTATGAAAAAAATCGGCGTGGTTTTATCCGGCGGCGGTCTTAAAGGTGCATATGAAATTGGCTTTTTAAAGGCGCTTGGCGAGTTCGAAATTTTACCTGCGACGATTTCAGGAACAAGTATCGGTGCTATAAACGGCGCGTTTTTAAGCGCCTACAAAGATCCGATTAAAACAGCTGAAATTTTACAAAATTTATGGCTGAATACAAATGTGCTTGATGTTTTTAAGCTAAAAAAACCGCAAAATTTAAAGCTTGAAAATTTCGGGCACTTTAGCAAAATTCCAAATTTTAAAAAAGATTTTGATTTTTGTGCGCCGCAAAAATTTTTCTATCAATTAGCAAACGCCGCACTACCGAATTTTATAAATGAAGGTTTTTTTAAAAGGGAAAATTTAGCAAATTTCTTGCGTACAAATATTTCTACAAGCAAGATTTTAAACGGAATTCCGCTTTTTATCGCTCTTACTGAAAGCAGCGATTTTTCACCGTTTTTTGTCAATGTCCAATCACTTGATAAAAATGAAATCATCGATTATTTGCTTAGCAGCGCTTCTTTTGCATTTGGATTTGAGAATACAAACGGCTTTATTGACGGTGCGATAAGTGGCGAAAATATCCCGATTACACCGCTTTTAAAGCAAAATTTGGATCTTATAATTGTTTGCAACATCGAAAATAACGGTTTTTTATCACTTTTTAAAAAACACAGAAATTTTGTCTGCACTACAAAAATTATCGAAATTTCGCCACCTAAAGGTTATTTCGGCATGGTAGATTTCATAAATTTTTGGCAGCTTAACGATTTTATTAATAGAGGCTACCTTGATACGACCGAAATTTTAAAAAATGTGAAAATATAATTATTTGCGATGAAAAATCAAAAAATATTTTTAAACTTTTATATTGTATTTTGAAATATTTCTACTGAAACATAATTTTTTAGGCATATATCGCTAAAATTATTTCCTGCAATTTTATAAAAAGAAAAAAATGAAAAATTTTATTTTTTACTGTTATGACAATAGAACACTACGATAAACGGTTACAAAGGTTACAAAAAGTCAAATAAAGCGATTGCAAATACCGATGATTTAAATCAAAGCATACTAACAGATGTTTAGATGATAATATAAAAAAGAAAGAAGCCTACATCAAAAAATCGCGAATTTATTAAATAAAGGCCGAAATAATACTGATTTTAAAGATTTCAAAGATAGTTTTACATCATTAGAAAAAGTAACGATTATGAAAAAATTGTAAGATTAATTATAAATTTGCCTTGTAATAAAATAAATAAAATTATAAAAGCATTATCGGATAATTTTAAAAATGATATAAAAAGCGATATGATTTTATGATGATTGAAGAAAAACTTTACTGAATATCTCGGGCTTTTTAGATGACAAAATCCATGATATTCCATATATTGATAAGTAAGTGTTTAAAAATATATTTGGCACATTAGCAACTTGTAAATCGGAGTTTTATGCAAATGATAAAACTGTAAAATTTTAGTAATAAAACAAAAATTTCACTATTTTAAAAAAAATCTATTTTGTATATTTTAATTTGTATAAAAATACAACGGATACACCGATTTATATTAAATTTGACACAAACTATTTTATAAGCAATGAATAAATTTCAACTTTTTGGCAAAACAGGTGCTGTTTGCGTGAGCAAATCGTGCAAATTCAAACGGTCTTTACGAAAAAAACAGATCAAAAGCCCGACAATGCAAAAGCCTGAGATGATAAAACAGACAAAACGCAACAAAATCCTGAAAAAATCAGCTTTTTTACCGGTGCGTGTATTAATCAAATAAATATTTTGAGCTTTGTATCCGGGAGTTTGAGCTTTTAAAACAAAAAACAGACTTGTGATAAGCGCATAAATTATCCAGATTGCACTGATTGCAAGCTGATTTTGCCAAAGAGCCTCTTTCGAACCCAAAATTAAATATGTGACAATGTAAAAAAGCGGAATGGCAATAAAAAAAATATCAATAATAAATGCTTTAAATCGGCTAAAAATCGGTGCGACAATGGCTTTTTTTCGTGACATAATTTTCTTTCTTTTTAAATTTTATTTAGAATTTTACAACAATTCGGCTGAAAAAGCGATTTTGCAAAAGTTACGAAATGGCGAAAAAATATAATTTCAAAAAAACATTTCAAAATTTTTAAATAAAACAATTTGCAAAATTCGGCATTTAAAATAAAACGATAACAAAATTATTCAAATGTTTTGCAAATCTTAAAGCGTTTCTCTTTTTACAACAAACAGTTTATTCTTAGGCGCCAAACATCATATTTGATTCCTTCAAAATCGTTTTAATCGGTAAAGTGCTTATTAAATTTTTAATTTTAATTACTTTTTACAAAAACAAAAAGTTTTATAAAATTTATCACGCGCAATAAATTTTATAAACTGAAAAGTATTCTGAAAAATTTAAATTTCATTGCAAAAGCCTAAAATTTCAATTTTGAGCGCATCTTTAAATAGAAATTTTTAAAACTTTGGGTATCATTTCAAAAAAAATTAAAGGAAAAATTTTGAAAAAAAATATAAGCGTGGCACATTCTCCTGATTCTGATGATATTTTTATGTATATGGCGATAAAATTCGGTTGGGTTGACTCAAAATGGCTAAATTTCACAAATAAAGCGGATGATATCCAAACTCTGAACGAAGCGACTTTACGCGGACTTTATGATATTTGTGCAATCAGTTTTGCGCTATATCCGTTTGTGGCGGATGATTTCGCACTTCTTCGCACAGCAGTCAGTTTCGGCGAAGGTTACGGTCCGAAACTTATAAAGAAAAAAGACAGAAAATTAAAACCGAATTTTAAAGTTGCGCTTAGCGGCGAGCACACAAGCAACGCGCTTTTATTTCATATCGCATATCCGAATGCAAGAATAATTTACAAAAATTTCCTTGAAATCGAAAATGCGGTGCTTTCAGGAGAAGTCGATGCCGGAGTTTTGATACATGAAAGCATTTTGGATTTTTCCGATGAACTTTGTGTAGAACGCGAAATTTGGGACATTTGGAAAGAGCTTTGCGAAGAAGATTTGCCGCTTCCGCTTGGCGGAATGTGCCTAAGAAGAAGTTTGCCTCTAACCGACGCGATAGAATGCGAACGCGTTTTAACGGACGCCGTAAAAGTAGCGCACGATCATAAAAAATTGCTCTCAAAAATGTTGATAGAGCGAAATTTAGTGCGTATTAACGATGAAAAACTTGACGCTTATCTTAATCTTTATGCAAACAAAAATTCAATAAGTATGGACGAAAAGCAACTTCGTGCGTGCGATAAAATGTTTGAACTTGGCTATAGACACGGATTTTACGGCTCACTTATCCGTGCAGACGAAAATCTCATACCGACAGAATATCTAAATGCAAGAAACGGCTAAAATGATGGAATTCAGGCGCATTGATTTCAGTAAATTCAGCTCTGTAAAAATAGGCGGAGTTTTTGATGTGCAAATTTTGCATGCAAATAGCGATTTTAACGGCATTGTAATCGGTGGCGCAAACAATATCCTGATATCACCGAACCCGCCAAAACTTGGAATTTTAAGCGATGAGTTTAATTTTATAAGATTAAATGGCGATCTGCTGACAATCGGCGCAGCGTGCAAATCGGCAAAAATTTATAATTTTGCAAAGCGAGAAAATATTGCAGGGTTCGAATTTTTAAGAAATATCCCCGGCACTCTTGGAGGGCTGATTACCATGAATGCAGGTTTGGCGGGTTTTGAAATTTCAAACAATTTAATAAATGTGAAAACAAATTTCGGAATTTTTGACAAAAAAGATTTAAATTTCAGTTACAGAAAAAGCGAGATAAAAGGCGTAATTTTAGAAGCTGCATTTAAAATTTTACGCGGATTTGATACCGTATTAAGCGATGAAATTTTTGCAAAACGCAAAAATCAGCCAAAACACGCGACTTTCGGCAGCGTTTTTAAAAATCCGAAAGGAGATTTTGCAGGTAGATTAATTGAAGCCGCAGGTTTGAAAGGTTTTCAGATAGGTGCCGCAAAATTCAGTGAAATCCACGCGAATTTCTTAATCAACACGGGCGGCGCAACTTTTACCGACGCAATAGACTTAATAAATCTTGCCAAAAAAAAGGTTTTTGAAAAATTCGGCGTAAAACTTGAATGCGAAGTTAAAATTTTATAATGCATTTTACATAAATCAAAAACGGACCTTAAAATTTCATTTAAAGCTTTTTTAATAATCAAAAATTTAATCTCACTTTTATTTATCTTGCTAAAATTTAAAAAATAATGCAAAATTTTTAAAACACGATTTTTTATTTCTTAAATTTTAAGCCGACTTAAAAATTTTCATCATTTTTAGCGATTTTAACGTTATTTTAATTTTTTGATGCCCTTTTATTTGTCGCTTCACCGCTCTATACATCATCCCAATACAAAGCAAATACTGCGTGAAATATTAATTTTTCACTATGTCGAAAATATTTTGATGAACTTGAAAAATTTAAAATACTAAAAAATGGTTGAAATTACATAAAACAAAAAAAATAAAGATAAAAACGGCGTCAGCAATCCAAGACGGCGAAATTTTAAGCGGAAAATGAAATTTAATATTTTAATCTAAACACACAAAAATTTAATAAAAAAGTGAAATTTTAAATTAAAACGAAATTTTTTGCGTTTTAAAAATCTGAAAGAAAAGATGGCGCAGAATACGAATGATTTAGATGATTTACTTTGTCAGGCAGAGCGTTTTAATACATTTTTCAGTTAAAAATACCCTTTTTATTCGCAAAATCAACAACATCTTTTATAATGAGCTTTTTGATTACTTTTATAAAACTTTGCATAAATTTTAATTATATTATTAAGCACCGAGAATTTTATAAGCACCTGTTTTTTGTAAATTTTCTTCTTTTAAAAAAACATTAACGTTATAATTTTTGCTAAGCTTGTTAGAAACAGCAAATGGAGTTTCATCTACAAATCCTGCTATTGTTCGTTTTGCTTGGATTATTTTATTTAAATCAACCATAAAATTCCTTGTTTTAGACTTTAAAAGTTTTATTATATCAAAATTTGCATTTTACTCGGTAAATTTTCTATAAATGATAAAAACACCCTACATTGCTGCAGGATGTTGCTGTTTAAGACTATTCTTTAATTGAATGATTTTATCTTTTATTTCTTTTATTACTGCTATGAAAATTTCGTCAGATTTTTCTGTAGGATCTAAAAGTCCCCAATCATCAAATGCTCTGCCAATAAACGGACATCCTACATCATATCCCATTGAAATAGCGATATCGGGATTAGGTATTTCATCAATAAGTTTGCTATGGTGTCCGTTCGCATTCATATCGATTCCATAAAGTTCTTTTACAATACGAACTGCATCCTGATTAATCTGATTGTTTAATTTTGTTCCAGCTGAATAGGAGTCAAACACATCTGAAGCATATTTTTTCCCTAAGGCTTCTGCAATTTGGCTCCTACAGCTATTATGTACACATATAAATGCAACTTTTGGTTTTTTCATTTTAATTTATACCATTTTGTTTTAATAAATCTTTTACTTCATCCTTGTTTAAAACTTTGCCATAGGATACAACTTTGCCGTTTATAACTAATGCCGGAGTAGACATAACTCCATAACTTGCGATTTGGGAAAAGTCAGTAATGTGGTCTATATACTCTTCAACATTAAGTTCAGCGAGTGCTTCCCTGGTTGATTTTTCTAAAGCAGCACATTTCGAGCAACCAGAACCTAGTATTTTAATTCCTTTCTCTTTTTTCTTTTCTTCTACTTTTTCTATATTTTCTGATGAGTAATTTAGATCACAACAACTTGTTTCTTTAACTTCCTTATTGTTAACAGGTTCACAATTACCTCCACAAGTACAACCTTTCTCTTCTTTTTCTTTCTTACGAAATAATCTCATTTTTTTCTCCTTAATTTACATCTATTGTTTTCACAACGGTATATATTTTTTGCTTTCTACTTAATAGTTTCATTTTAGTTCCCCATTAAATTAAAATAGCGCTAAAAATGTTAAATAGGTATCCTACAACAATTATCCCAAAAGTACAAATTCCTACGAATAAAAATAAAAGCTTTGGTTTAACTGCTTTTTTTAACATGATCAATGATGGTAGGCTTAGTGTTGTTACTGCCATCATAAAAGCTAGGACAGTTCCTAGTTGAGCACCTTTTGACAATAGAGCTTCTGCTATTGGTATAGCTCCAAAAATATCAGCATACATTGGTGCTCCTATAACAGTCGCCAAAACCACTCCAAGTGGATTCTTGCTGCCTAAAATATTTTCCACCCAAGTTTTAGGAATCCAATTGTGTATCAATGCCCCTATGCCCACACCTACTAAAATATAAGGGAAAACTTTTTTAAAAGTGTCACCAACTTGAGTTTTAGAAAAATCAACCCTATCTTTTAATGTTAAGCTTGGAGAGCTAATATCAACTTGACTTGCATTTTTTATAAAATCTTCTACATACCTTTCCATATGCATTTTTTCTATGAGGCTACCACCAACTACAGCAATAATTAGCCCCAATACTACATATGCTAGAGCTACTTTGGCCCCAAAGATACTCATCAATAAGACTAACGACCCAAGGTCAACCATTGGAGAAGAAATCAAGAAACTGAATGTAACACCTAATGGTAATCCAGCACTCGTAAATCCAATGAATAGCGGGATGGATGAACAAGAGCAAAACGGTGTTACGGTTCCTAATAATGCGGCCATTATGTTTGCCCCTAATCCATTAAAACGTCCAAGAATTTTTTTACTTCTTTCAGGTGAGAAATAGCTTTGTATATAAGAAATTATAAAAATCAACACGCAAAGTAATATTGTAATTTTTATAACATCATAGATGAAAAATTGCAAGCTTCCTCCAAGTTTTGAAGTCATATCAAAACCAAAATTTGTTAATACTTCTCCTATTAACTCATTGAGCCATTTCATACCTAGAATTTGATCTTGAATAAAACTCCACATATCTAACCTCTATAAGATTCTTTATTTTCTAAAAACCAGTGTTTTGTATTATTAGCAATTTTTACTAAAAATAGCATAACTGGTACTTCAGTAAGAACACCTACAGTGCAAGCTAGTGCAACTGGTGAATGTATTCCAAATATTGCTATTGCAACAGCTACAGATAATTCAAAGAAATTTGAAGCTCCAATCATGCCTGCTGGTGCAGCTATTTTAAAAGGTAAACCTACTTTTTTGCTCAACGCATACGCTATAGTAAAAATTAGGAATGTTTGAAGGGTAAGTGGAATAGCTATCAATAAAATATGAAATGGGTTTTCTAAAATTATATTTGCTTGTGAGCTAAATATAATTATTAGAGTCAAGAGTAGTCCAACTGTTGTCGTTCCGTCAAATTTACTTGAAAATTGTTTTTCAAAATAATCCTTTCCTCTTTTATCAATTACTATTTTCCTTGTGATGGCACCTCCTAATAATGGAATAGCAACAAATAAAAACACACTAGCAAATAATGTGCTATATGGTACTACAACATTAGATACACCTAATAAAAACTTAACTATAGGCACAAAAGCAATCAAAATAATTAAATCATTTGTGGCTACTTGAACCACAGTGTAAACAGGGTCACCCTTTGTAAGAGTCGACCACACAAAAACCATAGCAGTACATGGTGCAGCTCCGAGCAAAACAGCTCCAGCCAAATAATCATTAGCCAAATCATTAGGAATGAGATTTTTAAATATAATAAAGAAAAACAAATAAGCTATTCCAAACATAGTAAATGGTTTTATTAGCCAATTAACAGCCCATGTTACAAAGAGGCCTTTTGGATTTTCTCTAACTTTTTTAATACTTTGAAAATCTACTTTCATCATCATTGGATAAATCATAATCCAAATTAATATCGCTATGGGCACAGATATACCCGCAATTTGCATTTTACTTAAAGCAGATGGGACTATAGGTATATATTTCCCTATAAGTACGCCCACAATCATGCAAAATAATACCCATAAGCTCAGGTATTTTTGAAATACATTAATTCCATTATTCTTATTTTTTACCATAGTTCTTTTACCTCTTTTAGTATAGATATATTTAAATGTTTCTATGTATAATGCATAAAAATTTACTTTTTCCAAGTATGGCAAATACATTCATCCCCGCTATCAAATATTTCCTTTAAGCTAGATTGCATCTCCTTTAAAATCTTTTTATTGGCAATGTAATATATGTTTTTTCCTTCTCTTCGGCTAATAACTAAATCAGCATCTTCCAATCTTTTCATATCATTAGATAGTGTTGGTTGTGTTATATCAAATTTCTCTAATATCTCACAAGCACAAAGTTCATCGCAAGATAACATATCTATAATTTCTAATCGTTTTGGATCACTCAAAACTTTTAATTTTTTTGATATCTCTATATATTTATTTTTCATGTAAACCTCATTGATATTTTCATGTATAATTATACCAATCATATAGAAGGTTGTCAATATGTTTTTATCTATCTCTTAAAAAAATTTTATTGTTTCCTTTCTATCATCTCAACTAATTTATATCTATGAAATGGTTTTTATCTATTAAGATTTGCTGATCTTAATCGTATATAACCCTACTCGCTAGATTTGAAATTATAAAATAATTTCAAATCTATTTTGTATTCATATCAAATTCCTTTTATAAATTTAAAACTTTATTGTAGCGAAATTTAAACTTCAAAGCATATCTTGCTTTTATTTTATGCTCTTAACATTTTTGTTGCTATCTCTATCATCTCAATGGCGCTTTCTCTATAGTCAATCATCATATTATAAATTTCATCCTCGCTTAAAACTGCTCTTTTTAGATCTGTTGGGATCTCTCCTTTTCTATCGGCTTCTAGGTCATCGTTTCTTTGCTTACCGTAGTAATAGTCCATAAGCTTTTGATACTCTTTTAAAGACTTTTTTAATGTTTTTAAAAGCTTGTTTAATTTCTCTAAAGTATCTATTTGAAACTCTAAATTTTTCTCAAATACAGTTATGTGAGCAAATTTTTCTTCGTTTGAAATTTTCATTTTTTATCCTTTTAAATTGTCTCTCTCATTGTTGAATAAATAAAATCAGATATCTTTCATTTATCACTTTGCATCTAACAATTTTCTCTAAGAAAGACTAAGAATTGTCTCTTTTTGCCCTTAATTATAACTAAAATTTTTAAAGAAAGATTAAAAGAACGCATTGCATAAAGAGAGTTTATCAAGACTCCTGCCGTCAAAAAACGCATCGACAATGTTATTGACATGAATGCCAATACAAAGGCAAAGGAAAGCAAATGTTACAAATATTGGGCAACCAAACATAACCTTAATACAATAGCTGAGTCTGTAATTTATATCAGAGAACATGGTATTAAATCCATTAAACAGCTTGATGAGTATATTCAAAAGCAGCTGATGAAAAGGAAAATATACAAGAGAGAATCAAGACTATTAATAAGGAAATCCAGAAGCTTTCTACCACTATGGAGCAAGTTCATACCGTTAAAAATACAGGGCTTGCTACAAGGATTATAGGGATGATCCATCTGACAAGGCATTTTTGAAGAGTACAAGTCTAAATTTACCCTATATGAAAATGCTCTTTCAGGGCTAAAAAATTCTATTCCAAGCTCCAAAATTCAAAAGATATTTTAGCTGAGCTTGATAAATTACAAGAAAAAAAGAATACCCTTATGCAAGAGTATTCTTCCTCAAAATCTACTATGGACGAACTTTATCAAATACGAAAGAACTATGGAATTTATATGGGTAAGGAGATGGAGAGATAGCGTCTCTCCATCTCTATTAACTATTTTATTTTTTTAAATGATATATATCTTCAATATAATTTCCTGGAAAATCCTCAATATTTAATTTGTACATATTTAAATACCCTTGGATTTTTTCATCAGATAATGAATCTAATTCGTATTTTCTGATTTCTTTTACAAACTTTTTTAGATTATCTTTTAGCTTTTTTAAACCATTCCTTCTCATCACGAAAACTTCCTCATTAAAATCCGCATCATGTGCTAACTGCTTAGTAGGAATTATCATTATACGCAAAACATCTACAAGTTCCCCATACTCTTTCTTAAACCATCCACAATGATTATTAAATTGACCTGCTTCAGATTTTTTTATAGCATTTCGATTTTCGTCCACTTCATTTTTACACTCAAAAAATACATATTTTTTATTTGAAACACACCACAAATTATCTGGACCCTTTCTAATTTCTTTATCTGGACGTTGACTAACATAGCCTAGAATTTCACCTAAGTTTTTTAATGCAGATTCAAATTTTTCAGCCGCAATGCCAAAAGAAAGATTTTCTATCAGTTCATTTATATAAAGATTAAATTCATTAAAACTGTCATATTTACCAATATTGCTTTTGAATTTATTTATTCTAGTTTCATTCAGGAAAGAGATTTTTGAATATGCAATTCCCTCTTTAGGCTTTAATAATTGAGGATTCTTTTTAAATGCAGACTTTTGAAGTGTTTTTGATTTTTCCTCTGAGTACATATATGCATATCTTGCCATCTGCTCTAAATACCAGCCTTTTTCTAAATCATCATTGATAAACTTATCAATAAACTTCTGCGTTTCTTCAGATGCTTTTTCATATTCTCCATCAGAAAATAGTTTTTCTAATTTAGTCTCTGCAGCATATCTTTCATAAATCGAAGTATCTAAAACCCCATCTTCGATTTCATTCATTTCGCTAGCATAATATTCTTTCCAACCCTCATCTCTATTTAATATTTGCGTTATCAAAGAAAATATTTGTTTCATTGAAGTATCATCCTGTAAAATCTCTTCTTTTGCCATTTTAGCAACTTCAAAACCAATTTCAATTTGTTTTTGTGTTTGAGACGAAAAATATTTTCTCGTTAAAACACCTCGCATAAATTTTTCAATATCTGAACCAATTACGATAATTGCACAATAATCTTTTTCACCACGAACCGCTCTACCTATACCTTGCTCTATTTTTTGAGCAATTTTTTTATTTATTATTTCACTATTTGGGCAGCATTTCTCTTCGTATTTATCAAAATAGCTATTCAAATAAGGCAACGAATCTATTACCAAAACTCTACAACTTTCATCAGGTAAATCAATACCATCATACCTGTTATTTATAACTACAGTATTACTAAATTTTCCCTTTCTCAAGTCATCAATAACTTCGAATAATTCTTTATTATTTTTGGGGAAAATTGCCCCAATCTTTTCATAATATACTGCCCTTTTTGTATTCGGTACGATTGCTACAACACCAAAAGGTGCATTCGTCAGTTTAGCAAATTGGGTTGCAACTAAATCTCGATCACATTCTTCATCTATCGACGACGGCATTAAAAGCATTTTTTCTCCAGACCATCGTGATTGTGGATATTTAATTGGATTTGCAACAGCATTAGTAGAGAAGTCAAGCCCTTTTACAAAAAATATATCTTCTTGTGTTGTTGCAGACATTAATATTCTTCGTTTCGCTGATGAAAATGTTCGAAATTGCTCTACACTAACATTATATGGAGTTATTTCAATTTTATTACCAGATATTAAACATGAATACTCTATTATTTTATCTTTTATCAATGGCCATACAAATTGAATTTCGTCTATTAAAGAATATTCAGATAGGATAGATAAAAGTTCCATCCTTTTGCTATTCCACGCCCAATAAGGAACCATCATAAGAGTGTCGTATTCTCCTGCTTTAATATCTAAATAGCTTCCTTCTCCCTGTTCTATTAAATCATCTGAAAATAACGTTAGTATCTTATTATAAATGGCTTCATTGTTTTCCCTACTTATCGTTATAGTAAACGAATTCTTTAATACATCTATACAAGCATGGGAATCATCTAAAACAATTGTCCCTGCTTTTATGCAGTTATTACCAATTCCAAAAATTGATTTCCCATTAAATATTTTATGTGCATGAGTTATTAGTATTTTTTCAGCTGATAAAAACTCATTAGGAATTAGATTATGATTATCAATAATACAAAACGGAATACCGAATTTTTCTGCTTCCCCACAAACTTGTTCTACGAGATAAATATTAGGACAAACATATATACAAGGTCCCTCGCCTAAATTAAGTGCTGATTGTAGCATTAACAAACCAATTAAAGTTTTTCCTTCTCCAGTATGTAGCTTTACAATAAGATCTCTTTCATCTTTTCTATTGTTATACCACTCATCCAAAGCATATTCTTGAACAGGTCTCAAAGGACCTGCAATACTCTTTCTATCAAGCGTATTATACAAATCAATAGGATTGGTAATTTTTGACTTACTTTTTAAAGCAATTTTTTTCTTAAAATCTACCATTTTTAGTACCTCCATTTAATTTTATCATTCTCATTTATTTTCATTTATTAATAAAAATGTATCCCATAAATATCGAACAAGAGTTATACTTGCCCCAACAGATAATTCTGCATGTCGTTTTGTTAATCCATTAAATTTTGCAGAACGACCATGTCCACTTCCATAATGATTTCTTAATTCAATTATTCCACTACTTAAACCATTAAGACTACCTGTAATTTGTTTCACAATTTTTTCTTCTTCTAAATCCATCGCCACGCCTTTATTGGGAATATTCAATGAACTTAGAGTTTGTTTTGCAAGCTGTCCCATATTTATTGAATCTTTTATAATTTCACCATTGCTTTCAATGATTGTTTTACAACAACTTTCTAGTAATTCTTTTGATTTTCCTATTGCTTCTGTCGGATTTTCATTACACATTGCTACCATCAAATCTATTTGCTGATTCATATATTTACTAGAAAATTTTTTCTTTAACTCTTCTGATACTTTAGAAAATTTCTTAGAATGTTGTTTTTCTCTTTCAATAATTTCCTTACACTTATCATAAAGAGATTTGTATGTGCTTCCGTTATAAGTTCTATCATCTGATTCTATTTCTAAGGAATATCGCACTTCATAGTATTCCAGTAAATCATCCAATAATTTTACTACCTTATCATTATCTCCTTCATTTATAAATTCATTTAACGACTTACCCTTCGATAAATTATATGTCTCACACAAAGCTATTCCTACACTATGCAATGTGAATTCATCAAATCTATATGTAGAAAAATCTAAAACATACCCACCTCTATTTAACAAATCATTAAAGTATGTTCTTTCAATATAACTAATCATAAATTCCTCCAGTTCATTAAATTATTCCAAGTTATATTAAGAATTGAACTTAATGCACTCTACTATTTCCTCAATATCACAATCCAATGCATTGCAAATTCTAAGCAAAACATCCGTAGTTACATTTTGCCCATTCTTCATTTTATAAAATGTACTTTTACTCACTTTTGCCTTTTCCATCAATTCATTATTTGTCATATCTAAATCAATGAGTTTTTTGAACAATCTTTTATAACTAAAAACCCTCATTCTTATCCTCCGTTCAAGAAAACTATATTTAGTATATTATACCATAAAATATACTTTTTTCATAAATATATTCTCTTTAATCGAACTCTTGCAAATAAAAAAGAGCCGGTGCAGTCCCAAGACCACACCGACCATATATTTATCTCTCAACTTCTTTTGATGTCTCTTTCTTTTCTTTAGACTTTTCTTTATATTCAGCCTGATATTTTTTGATAGTTCCAAGTACAGATTCTTTTTTCCTGTCTTTTCATCTGTTTTTTGTCTTTAACATTTTTAAAGAAAGTTTCCTAATGTTAGCATGTTCCTTTCCTTTATTATTAATACTTCTTTTTACTTACCCAAAGATTTTAAAATGATCTCCTATCTTTAAGTTCTCTATATCTTTTGTCTTATCTACTAGGCTGAGCATTTGACATACAATTTATATATTTTTAAATGCTCTAATCAAAAAGTAAAAAACAATTAGATTCTCTAATACTTAATATTTTCTTATCTATGATTTACCAGACAGTGTCTGTTAAATTACATCTAACTAATCCTATTTGATAAAATTGTCACTACACCAACTACCTTATCAAAAGTAAGATTGTTAATGTACTTATTTTCACTGATATATACTTCCCACAAGGATCTTAGATATGGATTTCTTTTATGTCCTCGATTACTTCCATATAGTCTTTCATTATTTCCCGACTCCCTCTTTTGTCGGAAGTTCTTTCTATTACTTCTTTTAAATTTTATAATCCATCTCATCTTTCTTTAGTTTGTAAAGTGTGTATAGGTCATGGAAGTTTCTCATTCGTGTTGTTGTTATATTTCTTCTGATTATGGTTTCATATTTTTCAGCTAAAATTGTTTCTAATGGATATGCCATTATTTTTATATCTTCTTTGCTAAAGATACAAGGATAGGTGTATTCTATCTCCCTTGGTGTTATTACATCTCCTGTTGTTAGGTCTAGTTTCATTGGATTTTTAGTTTTCCCAACATTTGCTATTAGTGAAATTTAAAGTTCTCGTACTCGTCCTCTTCTCTTATATAACTATTGATATTTATTATTTCTTCTACGATTTCTTTTATTTTTTCTTCTCTTAGAGCTATGCCCTTAACTATTGAGTCCATGTCCATAGTTGTTCTATTTTCAATACTGATTAAGGATGATATTAGAAATCCTCCCTTTATTACAAAATTATTTTTGTATTTTGATTTAGACAGTCTTTCTATAAATCTTTCGAAAAAATATATTTGCAGAACTTCTTGCGATTTTAAATTTTTCTCCTCTGCCAGACTTCTTATCTTGCCCTTTATACTTTCGATATTAATCACGATAATACCTCCATGTATTTTCTAATTTCATCTTCTATTTTAAATAGTCTACTGTATTTTATGAGTCGTCTTAGGTTTTTATTTGATAATTTAAAATATCTTTTTAAGGCTTGTGTGAAAATTTGTTTATATATTTTTTCTCTGTCGATTGCTATGTCGCAAATTGTTCTTTCTATATCGTAAACTGGTATAAAATTGCCTTGCGGTGATTTTATTTCTGTTTTACCAAGTTCGTATAAGTCTTTTTTTACATAGTGAACTTGTAGATCTTCATATCGCTTTTTTATATGACTTACATTATAGCCTTGGTGCAGATATATAAAATACATTTGAGGTCCTGTCGGATAGGTCGTGGAGGTATAGAGCTGTTTGATGGGAAAATATAATTCGATTACTATTTGATGATATTAGAATAAAATCATCTATCACTTTTCCTTTTAATTGATGCAGTCCTGGTTTTAATCTTTCTAGTTGTCCGCCCTTTGTTAATTCTGATAGATCATGCCTAGCATATCCAAGTTTTTCTGCTTCTTTGTTGGTGATTACTAAATTTTCTTGTGTATATTCTTTAAGTGTATTTATAGTCCACCTCCTCTCGTTTACGCTTTTATTATATATTACTAAAGCGAATATGCAAAGTTGGCTTGTGAGTGTTTTATATTTTGTAAAGGATATAACGAATTCTTACTCCCTATAACAAAAAAAGAGCAGCCTTGTAAGCTACTCTTGTATAAGGTACAAAATGAGTTAATTATATCTTTTGTGCTTCCTCATACCAGCCTAAAAACTACTCTTACGTCCATGCAATTTTTTTGAGTCTTTTTGACGAATACTTCTTCATCTTTTTCAAATACAAAATGTTTATAAAACTGCTTAAAATGCAGGATTTCTAAATTTACTTCTTTTGTATATATGCTATACTCTCAACCCCTATGGTTATGGGGAACATATCCACGCTCGTAGATGGAAACATATCAAAGATTGGCTCTCGTTTGTAGGAACATATCGACTGTAATTATTTCATTTTCAAGCCTTTATCGATAGCTTCCTGAATAATCTTATGACAACAAACTCCCAACGGATTGTTTTCTTTACAATTAGAATTTTTCATTGCCCCAGTGATGGCATTTACTTCTTTTATGGATTTCGCGCCATGCTTTACAACTGCTTCAATTACCTGATTTTCTGTGACTTCGCTACAATAACAAGCATACTTAGGATCTGCATCTTTCTTAAACCAGATAGGAACTCTAACTTGGTCTTTCAAGAATTTTATTTCATTATCTAAGTTATAGTAAACAACGTCGCAGTCCTCGTTCATGCAAATCTTATATTGATCTCCGTTAACAGCATTACGATAATCATCTACCACTAGATGTTCAACAGTTACTTTACTAACGGAAATCCCTTCATTATTACATACAGGACAATTGTCTTTAATTTGATCCGGCTTTTCTGTTTTGCATCCACAACAACATTCATTATTAATCTTCATATTCTTAGCCTCCATATTTTCATTATAATTTCTTTTTTAAACTAGGTAAAACCAATTTCATATACTTGTCATTTATTAATAGCGTCAAACATTTTAGCTGGTGTTAATTTACTTAGCTCCCTGTTGTCAGCCAACGCACGTGTAGCTTTTTTGTGTATAAACACATCAGCGTCATGTTACCCATTGCTCGGCATTCTTCTAATGAACCCAAATACATGGAATGGCAACCCTTTTTTAGACAATTTATAACCGAACATTATCAATCTTGAAAGTTTCTTTAGATTATAAAATATATTCTCAGACAATCCACATGTTTTGTATGTGGAAACTGGTCAAATAGTGCAAATTTATAACTTCGTAAATTTTGCAAATTTTAATTGAATTTTCATTTAAATTTAATTAATCACGAATATTCATTGTAATTTTACAGAAAAAACATCTTAATTATTTTAATTTAAATTTTAAAAAGTAATGTAGAGACAAAAATCGGAACACAAAAAATAATAGCGACAAAAAATAGAATCAAAAAACACTAAATGCGAAATAAAGTCCGAAATTAAAATATTTCATAAATAAACATAATAGCATTATAAACGCATTTTTGGCAGATTCGATAGCTTATATAAATATTTTTTGTATTTGAAAATTCAAACGGTAAATTTTAGCCGAATGCGAAATCTTTAAAATAGTAGAAAAATCTATATTTTGTAGTGTAAATTTTCATTTAATACCGATGATAATAAAAAAACTTAAATTTTAAAGCAAGTTTAAAGGCCAAAAAATCAATACAGGCAAATCATTAAAATATCGCTTTGCTGAAAATTTTCAACTAAGTATTAAAATTTAAAAAAACATATAAGTTTAACAATCTTTGCTGAACTCGATTTTTTCACCGTTTATAAGTTTTTGCATTAAATTACAATCATTCCATGAGCGTATGATTTCATCGCTAAATTTTATATCGCACAGCTCGATTTTTCCCATATTTTCATTGTAGGCGTCATCTTTAAAGCATTGCGCATAGCCTGTCGCGGTCTCATGAACGATAACGCTGTGAAGTTTGACACCTTGCTCTCCGTTTTTAAAAGTCGTAAGATTCAAAAGTCTGTCAATCAAAACGAAAAAAACACGACAAAATTGCTCAGCACTTGGATTTACAGGAATTTCCACGACTCTTAAAGAATGTTTTCTTATATCATTTTTATATTCGTCGCTATCCTTGCTAAATAGCGTTGTAGCGTGATCGAAGCTCTCTACAATATCTTTTATCGCAAGTTTCATATAACCGAAATCATAAACCATTCCGGCATTATCGAGGAAGTTCGAACTAAGTAAAATTTCAGCTTTGTAGCTGTGTCCATGGATACTCTCACGACATTTTTTAGAGCCGCAGAAACGCACAATGTGGGCATTTTCAAACTCATAAAGTTTTCTAATTATCATCTAAACTCCATTTTTATCATTCCAAAGTCTTATATGCAAACGATCCGAATAATTAAAGCCGTTTTGCAAACAAAATTCCGCGCAATACAGCGCATTTTGCGATAGTTGCTCGCGATTTTTCGCCAAAGGCATACACCAGACTTCGCCGTAAACATGCTCTAAAATTTCATAAATTTCAGATTTTGCATCAAAATTTTTACAAATGACAAATTTGTAAAAAAAGATTTTAGCGTTATTTTTTAAATTTTGAAGTGCAGTAAAATTCAGCCTTTTTTCGCGCGGTTCTTTGGAGTTGCCAAGTTTTACGGAAACAGCAAAAACGCAATTTTTATAAAGCGGAAATTTTTGAAAATCAACAAAAATAGTGCCGTTGGTTTCAAAATGAACTTCAAAATTTCGCTTTAAAATTTCATCAATAAACTCATAAAATAGCGGATTTGCATAATTTAATAAAGGTTCGCCGCCTGTAATTACAATAATCGGCAAAGAATTTTTAAAATTCGTCCCGATTTTATCCAAAAGCTGCGAAACGGTTGAAATTTTTTCATAATCGAAATGGGCTGTTTTTACAGCTCTTATCGTATCGCAACCGCGTAAAATTTCACCTGTCTTAGGGCTTTTTAATTCACAATTAAAACCGGCGCAATTTAAATTACATCCTGCAAAACGAAAAAAAACGGCAAGTCTGCCGGCAAATTTTCCCTCACCTTGAATGCTTGCAAAACTTTCAACTAAACTTAACATTATCCGCCGGTTTCGTAAAATGCACGGTTTGAAACTTCACTTTGAGCCCAACGATTTTTTTCCGGTTTATTTGCCACAACACTTTCAAAAATACGCAAAACCTCATCAAAATCATTATCCGCAAGCGCTTTTTTAATACTCATCGCTTCATCGAAATAAAGGCAAGGAATAAGCAAACCCTCCGCACTTAGGCGAATTCTATTGCATGATTTACAAAATTCTTCGCCGTGCGGACTTATTATGCCAAATCTATATTTGTCGTTCGCCAAAAAAAGCGAACTTGGCGAATGCGGATCTTTTTGAAGCGGTGAAATTTTAAAATCACGAGATAAAATTTCTAAAATTTCATTTGCCCCGATACATTTTACGGCATCCAAAGCATGCGAGTTTTGCATAAATTCTATAAATCTCACTTCCGCATTTTTTGAAATTCCGAAATTTAAAATTTCAGATATTTCATTTTCATTTATTCCGCGCACGACAACGCAGTTTAACTTTACTTTAAATCCGACTTCCACGGCTTTATCTATACCTTTTAAAACTTCGTCCAGCAAGTTTCTTTTAGATATTTTTTCAAAAATTTCAGGTTTTAAAGTATCAAGGGAAATATTTACTCTTTTTAGTCCATTTTGTTTTAAAATTTCAGCTTTTTGCGCTAAAAGCACACCGTTGCTTGTCATCGCCAAATCAATATTCGGAGCATATTTTGAAATCAAACCTACGAAATTTTCAACGCCTTTTCGCACCAAAGGCTCTCCGCCTGTAATTCTTATTTTTTCTACACCGTTGTCAATCGCGATTTTAACAAAGCTGAAAATATTTTCAAAACTTAAAATTTTATTATGTTCAATCCATTCAAACGGACGATCAGGCATACAATAAGCACACCTTAAATTGCATCTATCGGTTACTGAAACACGCAAATAATCTATTTTGCGTCCAAAACTATCAACCATTACCCCTGCTTTTTAAATAATTATGCATAACCTCATCAATACTTTTTATTGAATTTACAATCGGTTCAATTTTATTTTTTATTTCTTCATCTATTTTATCGCTGACGCCATCTAGCGGCATATCGTCGATAATCTCTTTATATTGCAAAAATTCTTTTTTGAGATTATAAATTTGTCTTGCCAAATCATCGGCTAAAATATCGAAACGCTCAAATTTTTTGTCGCTTTGGCGATCTTTTATATACACAAAAATCATAACGAATAAAATCACCAGACAAAGTCCCAAAATAATTAAATAATCCATTTAAACCCCTTAATTCCACAAATCAATAAAAATAAAAACAAAAAACATTATACCTAAATAGCCGTTTAATGTAAAAAATGCTCTATCAATTTTACTAAAATCTTTGCGAACTATTCTATGCTCTTTCACCAAAATAAGTGCGGAGATAATAATGCCCGAATACGCCCAAAATCCAAGACCTGCCGCTCCTGCATAAAACAACCAGAAAAGAACGGTAACTGCGTGAAATAAAGCTGAAATAAATAAACTTGCATTTTCTCCGTAAATTGATGGAATACTGTAAAGCCCGGCTTTACGATCATAATCTATATCCTGTAAAGAATACAGAATATCAAATCCGCCAACCCAAAAAGCTGAAGCACAAGCTAAAAGCAAGGACCAAAGCGGAATATATCCAAGAACGGCAATAGCACCTGCAAGCGGCGCAAGAGCCGAACAAACCCCGAGCATAATGTGAGCTGTAGAAGAAAAGCGTTTAAAAAACGAATAAATAAATAGTAAAAATAAAAAAACAAATGAAAGTTTAAAGGCAAGTGAATTTATGAAATATGATACAACCACAAAAAATATGCCGTTTAAAACAATAAACAAAATTAAATTTCCGTGCCCTATTCTGCCATCTACACTGGGACGATTTGCGCAGCGCGGATTTGGACGATCTATATCTTCATCGATCAGACGGTTGCACGCCATAGCAAAATTTCGCGCACTTACAGCGCATAAAATTCCTAAAATCAAAAGTTTAAAACCGAACCACATAGAGTTATTTAAAATTTTGGAAGCTGTAATCATAGCGGTAAAAATAAATGTAAGCGAAAAAATAGAGTGTTTAAAAACGATAAGCTCGCTTATATCACATAAAATTTGCTTAAATTTTCCCATTCTTTTCCTTTAAAAATGGTAATTCTAGCATATTTTTGATTATATATTTATAAATAAAAAAGGCGGAATTTTAAAATTCCGCCATATATAACTTGAAATTTCAGCCTAAATATTCACGTTTGAAGAATTCTCTAGGATGTTTGCAAACCGGGCAAGCTCCTGGAGCTTTTTTACCGCGATGAACATAACCGCATTTTCTGCAAACCCATGCTTGATTTGCATCTTCGTCGTTGAAAAATGCGTCTTTTTCATACATTTCTTTTAGCTCTAAATATTCTCTTTCGTGTTCTGTTTCCACTTTTGAAATATTTTTAAACAATGTAGCGACATCTTTCATGCCTTCTTCTTCCGCGATTTTAGCAAAATTAGGATACATAGTTGTATGCTCGTAGTTTTCGCCGTTAGCGGCATCCACTAGATTTTCAACCATATCATCAAGCGGTTTTTTTGTAAGTTCGCAATATTTTTGAAATTCCATTCTTGCATGTTTTTTCTCATTATCCGCAGCTTCGTGGAAATGATCCGCAATTGCTTTAAAACCGGCTTTGTCCGCTATATCTCCGTATAAATCATATTTATTTCTTGCTTGAGATTCGCCGGCGAAAGCTTTCATCAAATTGACCTCGGTAAGGTTTTTTGTAATGCATTCCATTTCAACTCCGCAACAGGTCAGTTTACCGCCGCCAACATTTTGAACTTCTACGACATTGCCGCATTTTAGGCATTTATAAACTTCGTATTGTCTCATTTTTTGTCCTTTCACTAAAAATTTTATTATTATATATCCTTTAGTCTTAAAAAATAATTTTTTTCGTTTGACATAACTAAATGAGAAAGAAAAATTACAAAAAACAGTTGTGCGAAAAATCCTACAAGCGGAATTAAACAAAGAATATAAAAAATAGAGCAGACGCCCAAAAATTTATATCCTCCGCCCTTGCGATAAAAAATTTTAAAATTTAATTCATCAAGCGTATTCGAACCGATATCTATCAGCAGAAATTTATAATAAAGATAAAAAAGCGGAACATTTATAATAAATAAATTTATAATCGGAACAAAAAGTAATGGCAAACAAATAATGAAAATTCCGCAAAATTTTAAAATTTCAATAATTGAAATTTTAAGCGCTTTTAATGCTGAAATTTCGCTATTTCGCACTCTACGATAATATTTTTCATTTAAATCATTTACAATTACAGGCGTTAAAAATCCTGCCACGATGCTCGCTACAAAAACGGACAAAATCAAAACAAAAAATGCTCCAAGCGTATAAAAAATAAATCCGACGAGCCATTTAATCGCCGTATAAGATAGAATTTCAGCAATAAGCGGATATTTATTTAAAAATGAAAAATCGCCGCTGTCAATGCTTTTAGCCAAAGCATCCAAAAGCTCATTTCCACCTAAATACAAAAAAACGCCGAATAGAACAATACAAACAATTAACGGTATAATAGAAAGCGCGATATATTTTTTACTTAAAAAATCTTTTATGCTGAGTTTTAAAATTTGAATCAAATTTTTATCCGTTTTGTGCTTAAGATCATTGCCGGCAAAATTATCAAAGCTCCAAGTAAAAGTAAAATCATAATCAGATCAATCAAAATTCCGAAATAAATCGTAGGCCAGAAGTTGCTTAAAACCATGACCGAAAAACCGAGCACAATGGCAAAAGATGTATAATACATCGCATATCCTATGCTTTTATGACTTGCCATAACAGCTTTATCCGCATCTTTCAAAAATTTAAACTCACGTTTATAACGGAATATATAATGAATCACGTCATCCACGCCGATTCCTATAGAAATAGCCGCAATCGTAATTCCCATAATATCAAGCGGAATTCCTGCCAATCCCATAATTCCGAAACCAAGAGATAACGGAATTAAATTTACTAAAATTGCAATTATTGAAAATTTTAAACTTCTAAAAATTATAATAAAAACGCCGAAAAGCACCAAAAGTGTAAATCCTAAAGTTCCTATTTGAGAATGGATAAGAGAGCTCAATACATTATTGTAAAGCACCATAAGTCCACTTATTTGAATATCCACATCATCATTTTTAGTTATCTCTTCAAGATCTTTTTGTAAACTGTTTAAAAACTCGCCTCTACGAAGCGATTTATCACTGTCAAGGGTTCTGATTGCAAAATGCGCTTCATTATTTTCTATGCTTATATAAGGATTTAACACGATATCTTTGTAATTTTGCGGCAATTCATTATACATAACGGCAAGCATAAAAATATCAAGCGGTTTTCCGTCATTCAGCATTTTGCCGATTTTCAACAAACTTGCAAGCGAACCGACATGTCCTACAAACTCACGTTTAGCCAAAAAATCGTGAATTTTAGTTATAACGGCCATTTTAGTATTGTCAAACCAATATTTAGGATCATTCGCACTTTCTTTAAATTCGCTTTCAAACTCACTTAACGGATCATTTTCATCTATATCATGGCTGGCATTATTTTTAAATTTCACAACGATATCAAGCGGCACGGTTCCGCCTAAATCTTTATCGATAACGGCCATTCCTTTGTAAATTTCGGTATTCGATTTAAAATATCCTATAAAACTGTTTTCAACTTTAAGTTTTGAAATTCCATAAATTCCAAAAACTACGCAAAACGCGCAAACTGTATAAATTACGCCGCGATGTTTTAGTGCTGAATTTGCACAAATTTCAGTAAATTTAAATCCTTCTTCAAAAATTCTGACTATTTTTCTTTTTTTTGCTATACTCATTACACTTCCGAATACGCCGAATGCGACAACTAAAGAAAGTAAAATTCCGACGCTCATCATAATTCCAAGCATAATTACAGGTTTTATATCGCAAAAAATAAGTGAAAAAAAGCCGACTATCGTGGTAAAAATCGCAAAAAAACAAGGAACGAAGCGATCTTTCAGCGCAACATAAACGATTTGTTTTTGCGTAAAATGGGCAAATTTCTGCGCATATTCGCGGTAAGCTACGATTAAGTGAATAGTAACCGAAACGGTTATTATAAGCTGCAAAGCGATATAATTTGAACTGATTACGGTAATTTCAAAACCTAAAAATCCGAAAAGCCCGCTTGCTGTGATTACGCTTACAACGCACACCAAAATAGGCAAAAATACAAACTCAAGCTGTCTGAAAAATATCCAAAAACATAATAAAAGCAATCCGAAACTGCTTACACCGTAAATCGCCACATCGTTTTTGACAAAGTTTATCATATCGTCCGCGATCATATTTATTCCACCCAAAAACAGATCGTTTTTAGAATTTTGCTTTATTATGTTTTTTATTTTTTCAAGATCTTCATGTTCTTGTAATCTAACTGTATCTCTATAAATTTTAAATTCGCTATTTAACTTATCAAGCGCGATTTTCTGCTCGTTTGTAGTTAAATTTTGTTCTAAGTTTGCACGTTTTTTCTGGAAATTTTCATATGTAAAATTTTGCTTCAAATTAATTACAATAGCCGTAGTTTTAAAATCTTTACTGACAAGATTTGAAGCATAAAAAGGATTTATTTTAAACTCTTCTTTAGCGGCACTTAAATTTACGTCTTTATCGTTTAAAGTCGGTACATGCTTCACAAGTTCGGTAATTGGCTGTTTTTTATTTAAAAGAAGAGGAACATTTGTGATATTTAAAACATCTTCCACGAAGTCAAATTTTTCAATTTCACTTGAAATTTTGCGAATTTTATTTAAATTTTTTTCACTGAAAAGATCGTCTTTTGGCGAAAATGCGATTATTAAAAAATTCGGCGTAGCGTAGCGTTTTGATACATCGCGCCAAATTTGTAAATCTTTATCATTTTCCAAAAGCAGACTTTCACTGCTTGCATCAATTTCAAGTTTTGCAGAGCCGAAACCCAAAATCACTGAAGCTATAATAAAAAAGCCAAGAGTGATTTTTGGAAACGTGACTATTAAGCGGAAAATATGTTTCATTTATCCTCAGGCAGATTCGCATTATTTAAGCGATCTAAAATTTCATTAAAACTTAGAGCGCCATCGCCAAATTGCGAACGATATGTTTGAACGATCGAAACTCCTAAAATATCGACATCATAAACGCGCCAGTTGTCAGATTTATCCGGGAAAAATTTAAAAACTACTGAATAATTTTTATCCTCTCCTATGATTTGCGTTTCCAAATTCAATCTGTTGCTTTTCGGTTTGTTTGTTCCTAAAACCTTCATATCCTGATTTGTATAAAGAGCCAATTTATCTATAAATGAGCTTTTCAATCTTTTTTCAAATGCGCTGAAAAATTGTGATTTTTGGCTATCATTCAAGGATTTAAGGTGTTTACCGAGCGAAATTTTAGCAATTGTAACGTAATCGAAGTATTCATCAAAAAGTGCGAAAATTTTTGCAGGTTTCTCATCTTTTGCGATACTTTCATTTCTTAAAATCGAAACTGCCTCTTCCACTTTTCCGCTCATTACGGGCGCAATTTCATTTTCACTTAAAGCGGCAGCATTAACTGCAAAAAATATGGCAAACGCGCATAAAATTTTTAAAATTTTCATTTTATTCCTTTATCAAATAATTTCTTCGTTGCTCATAAGTATCACGTAAAAACGGATATAAATCAACGGCGTCTTTTTTTAGATTTCTATAAAATAGCGGATCTATAGAAAAATCATTCAATTTATATCCGACAGATACACCAATTCTTGTCGCGTCATCTTCTATATAATTTACCGGATTTGAAAAATAATCTCCAACAAGACCGAAAGTATCGCGCAAATTTGACGGGCCGATAATCGGCCATACAATATGCGGACCGGCAGGAATTCCCCAATATCCAAGCGTTTGACCGAAATCTTCATCATGACGCGGAATATTAAAATGCATACTTGCCGCATCGCTCATACCCGCAAATCCGATTGTAGTATTTATCAAAAATCTTTTAGTTTCATCCCAAGAGTTGTTGAATTTTCCCTGTAAAAGATTATTTACAAGCCTGACCGGATAAAGCACGTTGTGAAAAAAATTACTAAATGCTCCTTGAATAGGATCGGGCATTATATAATCATATCCTTGTAAGACAGGCGTAAAAGCATAATCCCAGACAATATCGTTAAATCCTGTCATAAAACGGTTGTATCCTGAAAGCGGATCGAAAACCTCTTTTTCTTCAAATTCATTTTCAAAATCGCTCATATCTTCGCAAAAAGCGAAAACACTAAAAAAACAGCTCAAAATTACCAGTTTTCTCACTATTTTACCTCTAAATTTAAATTAAAAAATTATTTTTTATAAAACTATAAATTTTACAAATTTTAGACTTTAAACTTTATAAATTTTACTTTGTAAGCTAAAAATTTAATTTTTATGTGTAAAATTAAATGAAAATTTTTAAGGAGTATATTTTGAAATTCAATGCAGATGTTGAAATTTTTGTCAGTGAAAATGAAAAACTTTCAAATAAACACATAAAACTATTAAAAGCGGTTGCCGAAACAAGAAGTATCACTAGAGCAGCCGCTAAAGTCGGTATCTCATACAAAAATGCATGGGATAGCCTAAATTACATAGATACCATTTCTCCGCAAAAAATGGTAATTCGAGAAGAACACAGTAAAAAAAGCGGAAGCAAACTGAGCGATTACGCCACAAAACTGATAGAAACTTATGATAGGATAAAATTTATAGAACAAAAAATTTTAGATAACTTGGAAAATATTGATTTGGAAAACTTCACGGATTTACCGAATTTAAGGAGAATGAGTATGAAACTTAGTGCAAGAAATCAACTTTTAGTAAAAATAAAAGATGTAAAAAAAGGTGCTGTAAATACGCAAATCGTAGCCGAACTTGATAGCGGTGATACTATGCGCTCTATAATCACGCAACAATCAGCAAGTGAATTGAATATAAAAGCAGGCGATGAGGCGAAATTTATTTTTAAAGCGCCAAGCGTAATTGTAGGCAAAGATGACGGCAAAGATTTAAAAATAAGCGCTGCAAATCAAATAAAAGGCGTGATAAAAAATATAGATATCGGTTCAGTAAATGCCGAAATCATAATTGATATAAAAGGAAATCAAAATATAGTGGCGATTATCACAAAAGAAAGCGTTTCCAATATGAAACTTCAAAAAGGTGATAAAGTCGTTGCTGTGATAAAAGCAAGTTCAATTATGGTAGGAATTTAAAAATTTTATAAGGAGTAAAAATGAAAAAACTTATTTTTGCGTTATTTTTTGCGCTCGGTCTGAATGCAGGCGAATTGAATGTAGCAGCTGCGGCAAATGTTACATATCCTATAGAAGATATAAAAGCGGAATTTGCAAAACTGCACCCTGACATACAACTTAATATAAGCCTTGGAGCCAGTGGTAATTTTGCTGCACAAATACGAAATGGCGCACCGTTTGACGTATTTTTAGCAGCAAATATGAAATACGCCGACGATCTTTTTAAAGAGGGATTTGCCGTTGAAGCTGCAAAAATATATGCGAACGGAAAATTGGCACTATTTTCAGCACGCGATTTTGATCTCAGCAAAGGACTTGAAATTTTAAAAGACGATAAAGTAAAGACAATCACGATTGCAAATCCGAAAACAGCGCCTTACGGTGTTGCCAGCATGCAAGCTTTTGAAAAAACAGGCATTTTGAATGATATAAAACCTAAAATCATCGAAGCGAAAAGTATAGGAGATGCGCTAAATCAAGCAATCAATGCAAGTGATGTAGGATTGGTAGCAGCAAGCTCTATGTTTTCTAAAAAAACTGCCGAATACAAGGAAGATAAAAATTTCGTTTTGGTAGATAAATCACTTTACGACCCTATTTCTCAAGGAATAGTTATCTTGAAAAAAGCTGAAAAAAATACCGATGCGAAAGCATTTTATGATTTTATACTAAGTGATAAATGCAAAGAAATTTTCCGCAAATACGGATATGAAATTTAATGCAAAAATAACTGAAATTCGCCAAAATTCAGGCGTTTGTTTTATAAAATTCAACTCCGATTTCGGCGAATTCGCTATGCTAGGTCTTGAAATTCCAAACGGAATTTCAAACGATAAAGAAGCGGTTTTAAATTTTAAAAGCAGCGACGTTATAATATCGCGCGAAAAACTGCAAAATTGCTCTCTTACAAATGAAATAAAAGCAGAAATTTCAGATATTAGAAAAGATGAAATTTTGGCTTGCATAAGATTGAAAATTAAAAATTTTATTTTCGAAAGTATCATTTCCGCAAACTCGGCAAATCGTTTAAAATTGGCAATAGGAGATGAAATTTTTGCATATATAAAAGCTACATCACTATTTATAGAAAGCATTAAATGATAAAATTTAATTGCAATAAAAAAATCAGTGAAAATTTTGAAATAAATGCAAATTTTGAAATACAAAACGGAAAATTCGTCTGTTTGCATGGCAAAAGCGGCAGCGGTAAAACTACAATTTTAAGACTGATTGCCGGATTTATAAAAGCAGATAGCGGCGAAATTTCAGTTGATGATGAAATTTTTCAAAATAACAATAAATTTTTAGCACCGCAAAAGCGAAATATCGGCTTTTTATTTCAAGATTATGCGCTTTTTGAAAATTTAAGCGTTATAAAAAATTTGCTTTTTGCCAAAAAAGATGAAGCTCTTGCGCGCGAAATGTTATCTCTTGTAGAACTTGAAAATCATGCAAATGCAAGAATCAGTGAGCTTTCAGGCGGTCAAAAACAGCGCGTCGCTTTAGCAAGAGCTCTTATGCGAAAACCGAAAATTTTGCTGCTTGACGAACCGCTTTCCGCGCTTGATCCGCAAATCAGATCAAAATTACAGGATTTTTTAATTAAAGTTCATAAAAATTTTAAAATTACAATAATCTTAGTAAGCCACGATATAAGCGAAATTTACAAACTTTGTGAAGTTGTTTTTGAAATAGAAAACGGGCGTATAGTAAAAAGCGGATCGCCAAGTGAAATTTTCCTGAAAACAAGCGGTTCACAAAAATTTTCATTTCCGGCTCGGATTTTGGAAATCCGTCAAAACGGTGCGATTTTCGTAGCTGTTGTTGGATTTGCAAACCAAATCAGCGAAATCGTATTAAGCCCTGCCGAAGCTGATAAACTACAAACAAATGACAATGTCATAATTTCATCAAAAGCTTTCGGTCTACATTTAAAAAAGGCGGAAATATGATTATAGCGACTGTTTCAGGATTAACAAAAAAATCCGTTTTTGTAAAATTTATATTTTGAGATATGACAAAAATGTTAAAATTTGCTTTATTAGACGGTTACGGTATAAAATTTATAATTAAATCAATCAAAAAAAATATAGAATATATATTGAAATTTATAAATTTTAAGACACAAAAAATAATTTTGGAAGCAATATGAACGAGTTTTTGCAAACTTTAAAAGCGCTTGATTTAGCTCCTTTCGTGCTTTCACTGAAACTTGCAGGCATTACTACGTTAATTTTATTTTTTTTGGTTTTGCCGCTTGCATATTTTTTATCTACGCATGAATTCAAAGGACGCGCCACAATTGAAACACTTGCAAATCTGCCTTTAGTTTTGCCGCCTTCGGTTCTCGGTTTTTATCTTTTGATTTTTCTTTCACCTTATTCATTTTTCGGTGAATTTATAGAAAAAACTCTTGGACTTCGCTTGGTTTTTAATTTTTACGGCTTAGTTATTGCAAGTTGTATTTATTCTTTGCCGTTTATGCTAAATCCTTTAATTTCGGGCTTTCGCTCTATGCCTAAAAATTTAGTCGAAGCAAGCTATTCTCTTGGAAAAGGCAAAATTTATACGCTTTTTCACGTTTCACTTCCTGCAATAAAACCATCTTTATTAAGCGCGCTTGTAATAAGTTTTGCTCACACTATGGGAGAGTTCGGCGTTGTGCTTATGATAGGCGGAAGTGTAAGCAGCGAAACAAAAGTCGCAAGCATTGCAATTTATGAATACGTGGAAATTCTTGATTATAAAAATGCGCATATTTATTCAGGAATAATGCTCTTAATCAGTTTTTTTGTACTATTCCTGGTTTATAAATTTAATTCTAAAATAAAAAATTAACTAAAACAGAGTATAATTTTACAAATTTTTTAAATGGAGAGTAAGTCGTGCCGGTGGCGATCGCGGACTTCAAATCCGATGAAAGGGCGGTTGACCGTTCTTTGGGGGGTTCGATTCCCTCACTCTCTCGCCAAAATTCATATTTATATTTTTACTTTGTTTTATTGTTTTTAAATAAAATCAATATTAAAAAAATAATTTCAAGCAGTTTTTAAAGCAAAAGGCATTGATATAAATTTATTTTAAATTCTGTTAACGATAATAAAAATATTTTAAATTTTACAAATATTTAAAAAAATAAGATTGAAATTTCAAAGGCTTGATTAAACTTTAAGCCTTTGAAATTTTATAAGCCTAAAAATTTCATTTCAAGCCTTTAATTTTTTAAAACTTAATTCTTAAATCAAGCCCTATAAATCTATCTTTAAATTGAGTTTGATATCCACCTTTTAAAGATGCACCGAAATTTCCATTTTCGTATTTGCCTACAAGTGTAAATTCTGCACCTTTATCTTCCTTATCCTCTTTTGGAAGTGAAAAATAGCTGTTTGTATCTTTAAATCTTGCCAAGTTATTTGCTCTGTTTATCTTGCCGAATTCTTTATAAATTCTACTATCAAGAAGTATATTAAAATATGAATTCTCATCAAGCAAATGTGTATATCCAAGCTCAACTCCAAGATTTGGTCTGATACTATAATAATCTTTTGAATTAACATCTAAAAGAAGCGTATTGCCGCTTTTTTCTTTTATGTTTTCTATAATTCCATATCCTAAATCAACTCCTGTATATGGCGAAATTTTAAAACCTGAATCGAATTTATACTCTTTATAGAAGCTGTTTTTGACATCAAAGCCTAATGTATAATATTTAGATTTTGCCCAAAAGTCTTTATCTAAAGTATATCTTTTCATCTCTCTTGTGCTTCCTGTAGCAGATATTTTTAAAAGATGATTTATCTCTTCGTTTAAAACTTTTCTATCGACATAATATCCGATTTGTGCTGTTAATGCGTCTTCTTTTGATTTATAATCGTTGTTAAACTCATATCTTTCTTTGGCGATTCCTCCAAAAACTCCATTTGAAGTTCCATCCATTTGAAGATCGAAGTTATTTAGCACAAATAGACCGTAAGCATTCTTATCATATCCCAAAACTCCATCTACTCTTTGATTTCGTTTAGTATTTGCACCAAAAACTTTAAATTTGGTTGTGTCTGTAGTGTTTGTATCCCAACGCATCAAATCATTAAATTCTCTATCATAAATATCAGCAGATGAGTAAGCTCTGGTTTGAGTTGATGCATATTCAAAACCACCTAAACTTTTTAAATTTTTATGAAGTTTAAATTCTTCATTTTTTCCAAGTAGGTTAAGTTTATTAAATATCTTTTTATCGTTGCTTCCAACTATGGCTTTTTCATATTTCTTGTCAAGTGCAATATATAAATCTTTATATTTACTATCTTTTTTTATGAAATTTACATAAGGAATTTTTGACATCACAAAACTCTTTATTTTGTGATTGTTTTTAGCATTTTTATCAAAAGTAGCAAATGCCTGCCAAGTTAAAGATCCTGAATAAACAGCTTTTATAGCTGTTGATTTGTCAAGCTCATCTATGAAAGGCTTCATCAGACTTTGATCTAAGTTTATAACTTTTTTGTTTGTATAGTTTGCTGCTTCAGCACCTACATAAAGGATGATTTTATCATTTTTGCTTAGGTTATCAAGTCCTTTTATAGGTTTTGTCAAATTTACGCCTGAAGTATCCGCATACATTGCCACGATATTCTTTTTAACTCTTTTTTCTTTGCTTTTGTTATCTAAATTTTTAGGAATCTCAATATTTGTTGTTTTGTTTGATAAACTTAGATCCAAATTATTAGCAATTTGTGACTTTGATAATTTTACAGAATTTTCAGTATTGTAAGTTTCATTGTCATATTTTATATTAAAATCTTCAAAATCTTTAGTATTTTTATTAACCGCTATATCAACACCTTTAAATTTATCCTTATGAACTTCGTTTGGACGAAAAGAAGCAATACCTGGAAGTGCAATATCTATTTCTTCATCATCTTTTACTACGCTTTTTGAATTTCCAATTATTTTAATTTCGCCTCTATTTTTAAAATACGAACCATTTACCATATAAACACCAACTGAATTATCAGCGTTTAAAGTTATTTTGCCTGTATTGTCGATTACTGAATTATTAGCGTAAATTCCAATTGAGTTTTGAGCGTTTACATTTATATCTCCGCTATTTTTAATATTGGCAAATTTAGCATACATTCCTATTTGGTTGTTTGCATTTAAGTTTATTACTCCATCGTTTGTTAAAACCGCTTTATTTGTAGATGTGCCTATGCCATACATTCCAACTTCATACTCTTTATTTAAATTTATAGTTCCTGTATTTTTTATGTTTTTCCCCATCAATGCAGCTGAAAATTTATCATTTTCTCCTTTTGAGCTTAGGTTTATAACACCTTCATTTAAGATATTTTTTGCAAAAATTCCAACTGAACTATCGCCTAGTAAAGAGATATTGCCTTTATTTGTGGCTTCGTTTTTTGTATAAATTCCAATTGAGTTTTCCTTATTAAGTAAAATTTTATTTAAATTTGAAATCTTTGCATCTTCATCGCTAAACATTCCAGCGCCCTGACTGTTTGCTAAAATTTCACCACTATTTATTAAAGAGCCTTTTTTAGCATACATTCCAACACCGTTTTCACCATTTACATTTATTTTTCCGCTATTTGTGGCAGCTCCGTTTTTAATATACATAGCAACTGCGTTTTTATTTATATTTATTTCACCTTCATTTTGTAAATTTACATTTTTATTTTCTATGCCATACATTCCAACAGATTCATCATCTGTATTTATAGTGCCATTATTAATTGCAATTCCTGGTGAAAAAAGTGCAATCGCAGCTGAATAAATTTTATTGTCTTTATCGCTTTTTGCTACATTTATAGTGCCTTTGTTTGTTATGGTAATTGTTTTATTGTCACTGTCTTGAAGTGCTAGACCTATGCTTCCATAAGCTAACTCATCCATATTTATTTTTGAATTTGCTCCTAGACTTACATTTGTGCTACCTTCTGCTAAAACAGCGACATTATTTTTTCCTTTTAGGTTAAATGTTATATCATCAAAACTATAATTTGAAGGATTTCCTATAGATTTTAAATGCAAGGCTTTAGAGTTTTCACCATTTACATTAAATACCGAATTTTGCACTAAAGTTAGTTTATTTGCATTTTCTTTGCTATTTTCAAGGTATATAGCAGTTTGATTTTTGTCTGAAATTTCTGTGTTTTTTATATTATAATTTATATTGGTTTTATCACCACTTTTAGAGTATAAAATTATAGACTCATCACCTACACTTATTTCAGCATTTTCTTCTATATTTACAGCAGATGAGTTATTAGCATAAATTCCAACTGAATTTTTTCCTTTTAAGTCTATTGTTGAGCCGTTTTTTACATCTATATTTTTTCCACTTATTGCTGTAACTTTTGATGCATCTTTAGATGAGATTATTCTACCGCCATCTAAAAGCTGTGTAGAACTGTCATTATTAACCGATTTGTTAAGCATTCCGGCTGAGTGGTTTGAGTTTATATATATAAGTCCGCTATTTTTAAGAGTTGAGCTTGAGTTAATATTTTGTGTTTCATCTTGAAATTCTTTTCCATACATTGCAATGCTTGAGCTTGAGTTTTTATTTAAATTTATATTTCCTTTATTTATAAGTGTGGAATTTGAGCTTGCCATCGCCATAGAATTTGCAGCATTTACATTTATGTTTTTATTGTTTGTGCCTGTGTAAGAATTTTGGACTTTGTTGAAATTATTATCTACATAAATTCCAGCCGACCTCTCACCATTTACCACTATATCTCCATTATTTGTAATAAAGCCATTTAGTTTACTAGCTCCACCTATTTGATCTATAAAAGCCCTACTATAAGGCTTTGTATTTTGCGCATAAAGCATTGCTCCAATTGATAGAGAAGAGTTAGTTTGTATCGTGCCATCATTTGTCACATCAGAGCTTACCGCATAAATTCCAGTTGCATTTTTTGTATTACTGCTTCCAACTTTTATTGATGAGCTTTTATCTGTGTTTACCCTACCAAAGTCTATATATAGTCCAACTCCTGCTTCTTTTTGATCTTTGCTATTAACTATAACTTTGCTGTTATCTTTTAGAGTTATTGAAGTTTCATTTTTCTTTTTTGCGTTTGGTCCTGCAGATACTGCTATTGCAAATGGCTTACTCATTGAAAGATTTTTAAGTTCGGTTTCATCCATAATGGCTTTTACTGTTTTGCCACTATCAAGAGTTATATTTGCTCTTTGAATTTTTATATTTTTAGCAAAATTGAAAGCTATTTTTTCATCATTAGTTTGCATTTTTGAAATTTTATCGCCTTTTTTTCCAGCTAGGGATTTATCAATATCGCTATCTATAAGAAAATTTTCAAGTCCGTCAATTAATGCAAGTGTGGCTTTCGCACCATTTGGATCACTTCTGTCTATTTTATAACTAAAAGTTCCTACGCCGATAGTACCTTCGTCTTCGAGATTTAATGCACCGTCTTCATTATTAAAACGTGAGGAGCGTAAATCATTATAGTCTTTAATTGTAAAAAGATTCACCTTATCGCTTAAAGGTTTGATATTTACTTTTCCCATTAAGCCTTTGACATCATAAGTATTGTTTGCTTTGTCATAATCAAGCGCTATGCCGTATGAGTTTCCTTTAAGATTTATAGTGACTTTATTTAAGTCTATTTTAGCGTTTTTTTGACTTGAATATGTCGCATAGCTGTCGCCATTATAGTTTATAACTGCATTTTGAGCATTTATATATGAAGTGTTTCCTATAGAAGCAAGAGCTGATTTTAAGCCTGTAGCGTTGATAGTCGCGCCACTTAGGTCTATATGTCCGCCATTTCCAGCTGTTATGCCGACTCCATTACCATTTAAATTTACTGCTACTTTTTTTTCTATTTTTATTTGAGGTTGCGAATTTTGAGGATTTTGATTTGTGGGATTTAAAGAATTTGAAGCGTAAAATCCATTTGAGTTATCAGCTAAATACATATTTATATCCGAGCCATTTTTTATGGTAACTTTTGCATCATCACTATAAACTACGGCATTGCTAGTAATCAAGGAGTCTTCTTTACCGACATTTAATTTTCCTTGAAATTCTATTTCTCCCTGATCTGCAGCTAAAATAGCTTTATTATCAGTGCTATTTTCTCCTTCAAAGTCTTTTCCTGCGTTTATATTTATATCTCCGTTATATATTATTACGCTTGGATTATTTTGATCTTGCTTTGCATAAAGGGCAGCGTTATTTTTTCCACCATTTATATTGATGACATGATTGGTGCCGTTTTTAAAATTTTCCTTTATTTTATCAACTATTTTTTTATCAAAACTATCTTTTATTTTATCATCAGTAATATCATTTAAAAGTTTTATTGTTCCTCTTTTAGCATAAATTCCTATACCGTTTGTAGAGTTTGCATTTATCTGTATATCTGTTCTTACGAAATTATCCATAACTGAATTTTTAGAGTTTGGATTATATATCATTGCTATAGCATTATCTACTGATTCTTCATCATTGTCTGCTATATTGCTTTGAGGATCAAACCATATACCCTCTTCGTCATCTTCTTTAATATTTATTTCCTCCGGCACATCCCAGTCATCTTTTACTATTTTTGATTCATAAATATCAGTTTCGTTTCCTTTATCCCCGATTACTATTTTCATTGTACTAAAGCTTTTATTGCCTTCATTTAAAGCATCGTTTTCATTATAAAAGCCGATTGTTTTATCGCCTCTTAAGATAATCGGTTTAAAGGCATGAACATTCGATCCTGGTTGCAAATCTCCCCTATCCCCTGCGATCGCCATTCCTATGGAGTTTAATCCATTTAAAACAAAATTTCCATCATTTATAAAGCTTAATGTATTATAATTTAAATATTTTCCTTCACGTGCTGTAGCTAAATAGCCTACAGTATGCATACCAAATAGATTTATGTTTCCAGTGTTTGTATAAATGGCACTCGTATTTCCATTTGGAACATCGGGTGAGTGAAAAAATACTGCTGCTTTTTTATCCTCATCATCATCTCTTGGAAGCAAAACTATATCACCGCTGTTATTATAAATATGCAGCTTATCTGATGTACTATGGTTGACAACCATCATCAAAAAACCTTTAGCGGTTTCTCCTATTTCAGCTATTCCTTCATTTTCAAAATAAACTAAAGGAACTTTTGATTTATCCGTTTCCCGGTTTATCTTTAAAGCTTTAGGCATAAAATATGGTAAAGCTACATCTATAAGCTTACCTGTTGGATCTTTGTCTAATACTTCCTGATTTATCTCGGAAATATTTTTTTTCTTAAAATTATTATTTCCGTTCGTTTCTCCGACCACTGCAAAACCGAATTCATAGTTACAACATCCGGTATCAGTGTTATAGCTTTTTGAATCCATATAAATTTTTACATCTTTTTTAAATGTATTGTATGGAGCGGTTCTTAATGTGTATAAAAAATGCTTTTCATCATCGTTTGCGTAGAAAGTATCTTTTTCTTCGGAATCACCAATTGGTTGATTATAATTATTATAAAACAAAGGCATTGTAGCTTTGTAATCTTTTATCTTTAAAAAACCTTCTTTATACTTAGATGATATTTTTAAAAATACCCCTTTTTCTAATGTTACTTGAGAAAAATTTCCTTGATCACCTCCTTTGGTGTTTAAATAATAAGCATCACTGCTTAAAACGGCTCCCGAGCCTTTGATATTTATATTTACTTCATCTATATTTTTCGGTTTAGCTATATCCGGCATAGAGATTAGACCTACTGTTGGGATATTAAAAAGTGGATTTGTACTTTTTGCATTCGGTAACATATCTTTTAAATTCCAATCTTTATTTTCATAAGACGGTTTTTTTATACTTATATCTTTTTTTATATTTTCAGTATTAAAATTTGTGATTTCTAGCTCATTTCCGCCCATTTTGTTTTTAGCTAAAAAATGTGGAACTTCATAACCGCTGCCCAGTAAAAACTTTTCATTTTCAATTTCTGTAATATGTCTTTTTAAGAGATTTTTATCTATATAATCTCCGTTTTTAGTCTTTGTCGTTAAACCATCATGATTTGAACCATCTATATTATTAGAAAAAGAATTTGGACTTTTTTGTTTAAGCCATAGCCAATTTATGCCTATTTGATAGCTGTGATTATCATCAAGACCGGTTGTAAAGTGTGGTATAATGCTCTTTGCACTCAAACTCATCTGAGTTCCTAAAAGCAACACCAAAACTTTTAAAAAAATGTTTTTTTGCATAATTTTCCTTTCTTAAAAAATTTAATCTTAATTATACAACAAATTATATTATTTTTAAAATTATTATTTTTTTATTTTTTGAGAGTTTTTTTGCATATTTTTTTTAGATTATTAACATTTTAAAATAATTTCGCAAAAGTTATAAATAAAAATTTAATTTTATATAGCGGGCACGAATAGGAAATTTAAAAAATATATTTTTTACCGATACGGTTATAAATCATCAATCAAAGCTTTTTTGGCTTGTTCCCGCTGAAAAATTTTAGGAATTTTATAAATTTTCCCGTCTTTTTCAAAAATTTTACCTGTTTGATGAAAATGAAATTTTACGCCGTTTTCTCTGCAATCCTTTGCGATATCCAAAACCCATTTATATCTGCAAATTCTTGCGTTTTTTCCGCTTTCGCCGCCTACACTGACAAGAGAGATTTTTTCATTCAGATATTTTTTCAAATTTATACTTTCCAGAAGCGGAGCGCATATGATATAACGCCTTTTTATCGGAGCATTTAAAAAAATCGGCAATCTTTCATCGGCCATTTTCTGATTTTCCACGCTACATCCTACAATAACGTTTTCATAACCATCGCCCCAATCTTTAGGCAAAATATCACAAAAACGCTCTATTCTTTTTGTAAAAAACATAAAATCACAATCTTTTCTTGTTTTTATCATATCAAATACTTCGCCTCTAAAACAATCAGCCTCGGAAATCAGAAAATCACTGCTGAAACATAAATATATAAAAGAATTACTGGGAATTTTATACTCATTATTGCGATTTTTGGCTAACGGTAAATAAAAACTTTTTGTTTTGTAAATTTTGGCACTTTCTCTTTGAAAAATTTCATCCATCGCATAAATATAGCAGTTTCTGCACCCTTCGCTTTTCTTTATGCAACCATGCCATGGATTATAATTAACTTCGTTTTTTGCCTGCATTTTTTCTGTTTTCTTTCGGCTGTTGCGGCGGAAGCGTAATATAGCCCGTTTCAAGAAGTTTATTGTAAATTTCTCTTACGATAGGTCCATTTTTACCACCGCCACCTCCATGCTCCACCAGCACTGTTACTACATATTGCGGATCTTCGTAAGGCCCGAAACTTGTCATCCAGCTGTGAGATCTTTGCAAATATTCCATATCCGCTTCTTTTATACGTGACATTGCGGTTTGTGAAATTCCTACAACTTGAGCGGTTCCCGTTTTTGCGGCTATTTTAAACGGTATGCCCTGTAAAACTCTGTAAGCTGTGCCGATAGGCGAATTAGCCACTTCAAACATACCTTCTCTTACGATTTCAAGCTGATTTTTTTCGGTAGGTGTTAAAATTTCAGCAGCCTCGAAGGGAACGTTTATATCGTTTATCTCTTTTAAAAAATGCGGCGTAAGCTCTTTTCCGGTAGCAATCAACGCCGTATTTTTAGCTACTTGCATTGGGGTTGTAAGCACATATCCCTGACCGATTGAAGCATTTACCGTTTCTCCCAAATACCATTGTTGATTATATTTTTGCATTTTCCACTCTTTATTTGGAATTGTTCCTATAAACTCGTTCGGTAAATCTACTCCGGTTTTTCGTCCGAAACCGACTTTCGTAAGATATTCGCTCATAAAATCGATTCCGACTTCCAAACTTCCATCATAAAAATAAATATCACAACTATCTCTGATTGCGGTAAGCAAAGTCTCGTTTCCATGTCCGCCCGCTTTCCAGCAACGAAATTTACGCCCGCCAAGCTCAATGGCACCTGAGCAGTAAAACTTTGTCTCGGGAGTAATTTTGCCACTATTTAAAAATGACATTCCGACGGCCATTTTCATTACGGATCCTGGCGGATATAAACCATTTACAAGTTTATTTGTAAATGGCGCATTTACACCGTTTATAAGTTCGTCCCATTCACTTGCGCTGATACCGTTTACAAAACTGTTTAATGAAAATTCCGGATAACTTCCTGCGGCTAAAATTGCGCCGTCTTTCAAATCCATTATGATTACAGCGCCTGCTTTGTCTTTAAAAAGGTCTCTTAAAAACTCTTCAAGTTCCAAATCGATGGTAAGTTTTATATCGCTACTTTCAGGCTTTTTTGACGCAATTTCGGCAATAGTTTTATTTAAAGCGGTAACCTTGCTTTTTACTTCTCCGGCATTTCCTTGCAAAATTTCGTTATAAAAGCTTTCCACGCCACTTCTACCGATATATCCCGTTAATTTTGTAATAGGCTCGTCTTCGATATCTTTAGTGTTTGCGCGTCCTACATAGCCTATTATATGAGATGCCAAATCGTCATTAGGATAAAATCTTATTGAAGTCGGCTTTATAGAAATATTTTCTCTTAAATTTAAAACGGCAAAATTTTTGATTGTTTCGTTGTAATCCAAAAAATCTATAACATCTATAAAATCGTGATTATAAGCCGAATTATCCTTTTTATAATTTTTAGAAATTTTGGTTGCATTCTGATCTGCAAAAAGTGAAACGATAAAATTTATCTCCTCATCAAGCTCGGAATTTTTTAAATGCGGCGCAAGAGCAAGTGAAAAACCAAGCCTGTTTATAGCTAACGGACGATTTTTCAAATCCTTGATTTGACCGCGCACCGGGGTAATAAACTCGGTTTTTATAGCATTTTTTTTAGCCAAAATTTCAAAATGTTCGTTTGATTGTACTGAAAGAATGTATATTCTACCTATCAGGAAAACAAAAAAAATAAATACAAAAAACGCTACCAATTTTACTCTCATACCAGTTTTCCTCTAAACAAAAATACTGCCAAAGAGCTTTCAATAACTATATAAATTGCGTATTCGTAGCCAAATTTAAGCGTTTCTTCTTCAAGCAAAAAATTAAGCGCATTTGTGATTAAAAACGGCGATACATAACCGAAAATCACAGCTAAAATAAGAATAAAATTTCTTATTTTAATAATTTTGAGTAAAATTTTAAAAATAAGAAAATAAAAAATCATAAATGATATAGCAATAGAAAATAGCGCAAATCCGTGTATCTGTTCGGCAAAAAAAAGAAAAAAAATCACAAAATAATAACTGCTATCAAGCTTTTGAAATTTTTTGTCTTTTCTGAAAAATATAGTAAGCATCAGAGCGAAAAATAACCCGATAAGCGGGGGAAATAACTGATATAAGGCGCTTGTAGTCTCATAAATAAGCAAAAATATCGCAAATGCGAAATTTGCTACAATGTAAAGATTACCGCGACTTCGTTGCATGTAGGAAAATGCTTGCATTTAATACAATCCGCCCAAATTTTTTGTGCCGGCAGAGACTCTTTTGAAATTTCATTAAAACCGAGATTTAAAAAGAAATTTTTACGGTAAGTAAGAGCAAAAATTTGTGAAATTTCATAAAATTCGGCTTCTTTAATCAATTTTTTTACAATTTCAGAGCCTATTTTTTGACCGCGAAAATATTTTGAAACTATTAAAGAGCGTACTTCAGCAAGATTTTTCGTATAAATATGAAGTGCTGAATATCCGACAAGTTCACCGTCTAAAAACGCAAGAGTGTAAGAACGGATATTTGTAGCGATTTCATCATCGCTTCTAGGCAGAATTACACCTTTTTCTACATCTTCGCGCACCAAATTTTGCATTTTAGATATATCTTTTAATTTCGCTTTTACAAGCTCTAACAACTTTCTCCTCCAAGTGCCGTTTTAACTATCATCTCGCGCGCATTTAAAATTTGTTTCTCATTTTTTATACTCATAAATTTTGCCGAAGGATCATGTTTTAAAACAGCCGCTTTTTCTTTTTGATTTAATTTATCACTTTTTGTGTAAAATTTTATCAAAGCCTGATCAGGGCGCAAAAACGAACGAATATAACTGTCGGCGTTTTCATCAATTTCCAAATCAAACTGCCTGCTGTCGATAAGATGCACAAAAAGCTTTATGCCAGTTCTGTTTTTTATAAACTCATCAAGATTTTTTTGCCAAATAAAGTGCATTTTTTTAGAAACTTTTGCATACCCGAAACCCGGTAAATCAACAAAAATAAGTGAAAAATTTTGAGCTGAATTTTCGCCGTTTTTACTTAAAATTTCATCTTTAAAATTTACTTCAAAGAAATTTATAAGTTGCGTTTTCCCGGGAATTGCACTGCTTTTTGCAAGATTTTTTTGATTTACGATGGCATTTATAAAGCTGCTTTTTCCTACATTCGATCTTCCCAAAAACGCAATTTCACTTTTTGCAAAATCATTTATTTGAGAAATTTCACTCGCCGAAATTAAAAATTCGGCACCGCAAATTTTAATCATTTCTTTTCTTTGTCTTCAATTTCAAATATAAGTTTTATCGGCTTTTTGCTTATACTTTTTACTTCATATGTGGTTTTTGCCCGATCTACAATGATTTTATCACCAAAAACCTCTTTTTTAGTCTCTTTTTCGTGCAGATAGGCATTTTTTTCAAGCGTATAAATTTCTTTTTCCGGCTCATACGTTAAAATTTCGCCCTTGCCGTCATAATGTTTATCTTTTAAAATTGCATTAAAACTTGTATTTCCTGTAGCGACATATTTTATGGGATTTTTTTCTTTATCAAAATAAATCGTCAGCTTATCGGCTTTTAAAGTGTCATAATCACCTTTTTTTAAAACTACATTGCCCGTTAAAATGCTTATCAGTTTATTTTCATCAGCAAAAAAATTATCGGCCGTTACATTAACGGTGTCGGCATTTACAAATACTGAAAACAAAAAAAATAAAATTATTTTTCTTGAAAACATCCATGAACCCCTTTGGAAAAAGTTTGCTTTTTATTTAAATCGTATTTTAAACTTTTACCGGTAATTTTATCACCGTTTTGAAGCATTATAAATGGCACATTACTTTTTGCTATCTTCGTTTTTGTATTATATATCGCTTCTTCGCTTAAAAAATTTAAATTATTACTATTCGTGTAATTTACATCTTTTTTAAAAATTATATCATCACCTTTGCTTATAGCGATTTTTGAGCTTAATGTGTGATTGATGTCGTCTATATATATAGCTTTAAAATTTTCAAATTCATCGCTGTTTTTATAACTTACTCCGTTTGTAGAGGTGAATTTGCCGTTTATTTTATCTCCGACTTCATAATCTACGACGTTTTTAAATTCAGTAGCCGGACTTGTTATGCCGCTTTTTATAAAATCATCTGAAAATGGGCTTTGTAAACTCAAAAATACCATTGCTACTGCAAAAATTGCAACCGCAACATAAAAAATTTTTATAACCAATTTTTATTCCACTCATCGCGCAAATTTTCACGATCCACCAAAATCTCTATCATCTCGCGCACAGCGCCGTTTCCGCCATTTTTAGAAAGAGTTATATCGGCTTTTACGGATGAGAGCGCATCGGCAGGTTTGAAACTGATTTTAACAACATTTAAGAGTTTCATATCATTTAAATCATCACCTATTGCAGCGGCATTTGAAAAATCCAAATTTTCAAGTTCTAAAATTTCACGCGCTTTTTGAAATTTATCTTTTACACCTTGAAAAAAATATGGAATTTTAAGCTCTTTAGCTCTGTTTTCAACAATCTTGGAGCTTTTGCCGGTTATGATTGCTATTTTTTTTCCAATACGAAGCCATTCTTGAATCCCAAATCCGTCTTTTACATCAAATTTCTTAAACTCATCACCGGAGTTTGTTTTATAAATACCGCCATCAGTAAGGCTTCCATCGACATCAAGAAAAATTATTTCTATCATAAAATTCCTTTTGTGCTTGGAATTTCGGCACGTTCATTCTTACTTAAAGCTCTTCTAAGAGCAACGGCAAAGGATTTAAAAGCGGCTTCTGATAAATGGTGCAAATTTTGTCCGCGAAGCTTTATTAAATGAAGAGTAATTCCCGCATTAAACGCCACCGCTCTAAAAAACTCTTCCAAAAGTTCAATATCAAACTCGCCTACTTTGCCCACTTTAGGTCCTTCAAAAACCAAAAACGCTCTATTTGACAAATCAAGCGCGCAAGAAAACGCCGCTTCATCCATCACAACTACGCTATCGCCAAATCGCTCGATTTTTTTAATCGGGTAAATCGCTTCTCTTAAAGCGCTTCCAAGAACAATACCGCAATCTTCAACACTGTGATGAAAATCAACGTTTAAATCGCCTTTGCAAATCAGTTTTAAATCAATCAAAGAGTGCTTTGTAAAGCTTTCCAGCATATGGTCAAAAAAACCTATTCCTGTATCAATTTCAGCATTTCCGCTACCGCAAATTTCAAGTTCAACCGAAATTTCAGTCTCTTTTGTTTTTCTGTATTTTTTTATCATTTTATTCCCTTACGATAAAAGCACCTCTAAACGGTCCGCCATGAGCAAAATCCCTGGCTTCGCTTTCACTTTTAAATCCGTGTAAAAATACGCGGTAAATAGGCTCTCCGTCAAGATCGAATACTTTTATAATTGTACCGTATCCCGATGTATTATTATACTCGTTTTTATAGCGCTTAGCTCCATTTACATTTCTAAATGCTCCGATTTGAACCATAAATTGTCCGCCAATTACTGTAGAACCTGCACTTCCTTTTGCGATTTGTCGTCCGCTAAATCCTACTACTTCCAGTTTTACAGGTGCAGTACCTCTTGCAAAAACGCCAAGTCTTTGAGCCGCTTTTTTTGAAAGATCTATAATTCTACCATTTACAAAAGGACCGCGGTCGTTAATTCTAACAACATCGCTGTCGCCGGTATTTAAATTGGTGACTCTAACCATTGTGTTCATAGGATATGTTTTATGAGCTGCCGTCATCGCATACATATTGTATTGTTCACCGTTTGATGTATTTTTACCATGAAAATTCGGTCCATACCAGCTGGCAGTTCCTCTTTGTGTATCACCTACGCTTACTTTTTCAGGATAATATGTTTTTCCGTTAACTGTATACGGGCGCATAGTAGCGGGAGTTGATTTTTTTGGTGTGCCATAAGTTCCTGCATGCGGAATTCTTGAACTACAACCGTAAAACAAAATCATAAAAACGAAAGAAAAAAACAAAAACCTCTTTTGCAATTTTATCTCCAAATTTTAATTATTCAAGCCTTGAGGTTTGAATTTTACTCTCTTCTTGTAAAAAATTAGAAATTTTAAAATTTAATTTTGCTTTATTATCTTCTTTTATCGCTTCAACTCCGCCGTTTGCAATGTATGTTTCATAATTTTCAGTCGGTATATAAAAATGGTAATTTCCGTTTTTCGGTGCAGCAACACCTCTTATATGCACATTTATATCTTTCATTGCACTAATCGGAATATTGGCTTTTTTGGCTATATTTGCCAACTTTTCACCGCCATTTACAGGAATTTTGATTAATTTATTTTTATCGCCGTCTTTATCTAAAATTTTAATCATTGAACTGTTTTTGGCGATATATGAGTATTTTATAATTTTTTTCACAAAATTTTTAGTCTCATTCGGCAAAGCATTTGAATTTAAAAGAGTATCGAAATCGTCGCTTCCTACACTTTTTATTGATTTACTTAAACATGCCTCGCCGCAATTATAAGCCATAGCCGCCAAATACCATTTACCAAAATAATCCTTAAGATAACTCATATATTCATAAGCAGCATCAGTAGAAACAATCGGGTCTCTTCTTTCGTCTATATGTCTATTTACGGTTAAACCGTATTTTTTTGCGGTGCTTGGCATAAATTGCCAAATTCCTCCGGCTCTTACTTGTGATGTAGCTTTATTTGAGAGTTGCGATTCAACCATTGCAAGATAAAGCATAAACTCGGGCGCATCCAAATCATCAAGTTTTTGTCTGATAACTTGTGTGTGATAAGATTTGTTTAAAACGATTTTTTTAAAAAGATTACGATCGCTTTTATCTATACTTTTGTATATTGATATAACCATTTTTTTGTTATCCTGGTTATTTTCAATATCAAAATCGCTTAAAATTTTATCATGATTTATGTAAGAGATGGTCGGGTTTGCAATCAAAAAGTTTGCAAAAAAGATGCTAAAAAATAAAATTTTTAAAATTTTCATTTCTCTCCTTTAAAATTTAAACAATCTCTGTGCGTTATCGCTTGTGATCTGTTCAATTTCGCGCTCAGGGATATTTAAAATTTCTGAGACCTTTTTTACTACAAATTTTGTGTAAGCAGGCTCGTTTCTTGTTCCTCTAAAAGGCTCAGGCGTAAGATACGGAGAATCCGTTTCTATTAAAATTTTATCCAATGGAATTTCTGGTAAAATTTTTACCAAATTTTTAGCATTTTTAAATGTCAAAACGCCGCCGATTCCAAAATAGAAACGATCTTTTAGAGTTAAAAGCAATTTACTTGCATTAAAGCAGTGTAAAACACCGCTCACCTCGGCTTTCTTTAAAATTTCAAAACTATCTTCATTCGCATCTCTTACATGCACGATAAGCGGTTTTTTAAGCTCATTAGCCAAATCTATTTGAGCTGAAAAAACCTCTTTTTGAAGCGCTTTATTAGCATTTTGTTCATCTTCCGTGTTAAAATCGTCTTTTAAACGAAAATAATCAAGCCCGCACTCACCGATTGCCACGCATTTCGGATCTTTAGCGAACTCGCGTAAAAAATTTAAATCGAAATTAGATATATCATAAGGATGGACGCCTGCTGCAAAAAATATATTTTCATGACTATGTGCGATTTTACAGGCTTTTTTAAGTTGTTTCGGATCTGCTCCAGGGATTATCGCTTTTTCTATACCATTTGAATGCATATGTGCTAAGACATCGTCAAAATCGTCGTCAAAAACGTCATCATCCAAATGCGTATGCGTATCAATTATCATAATTTCAGCTTCCTTAAAAATAAACTTAAAGATATTACTTAAAAAAAGATAATCAAAAACAAATGAAAAATTATAAAAATGTGACTAAACAAGTAATTTTTTGGCAAACTCAAGCGCTTCTTTTGTGATATTTTCACCGCTTATCATTCTTGCAAGTTCGGTTATTTTTTCATTCTCATTTAAAATTTTGACACTTGATTTACCGTCAATTTTGCTTACCAAAAAATGGCAATCTGCTTTCGAGCTGAGTTGTGGTTGGTGGGAAATTGCAAAAATTTGATAAAATTTTGAAATTTTAACAAGCACATCAGCTATGCTCATCGACTCTTTTCCACTTAAATTCGAATCAATTTCATCAAGTATTAAAATTCCTGCACCTTTATTTGTGATTTCAATATTTGTAGCTATAAAAGCCAAACGAAGACGATTTGTCTCGCCGGAACTGAAATTTTTAAAATCCGTCGCGCCCATTTTTACGGAAATTTCATCATTTCCGTTTTGTGAAATTTCACATTTTAAAAATTCAAGTGAAATTTCGTCCATATAAAGCTCTTTTAAATATTTGTTTATCAAATTTTGCAAATTTCGGGCATATTTTTTGCGCTTTTCGCTGATTTTTTGTAAAAAATTTGAAATTTCATTTTGTAGAATTTCAAATTTTTTCTCAAGCTCGGCTTTCTCAAAACTTATTTGCTCGTAATGCGCAAGCTCTTTTTTTCTTTTTTCCAAAATTTCAAGCGCTTCTTCAATACTTCCATAACGGCGATTCAGTGAGCTTAATGCTTCAATTCTATCTAAAATTTTTTCGATATCAAGTCCTTCAAGCTCTTCAAGATTCAAACTTTCCTTTTGCGCCCTTAATTCATTCATCGCATCTTCAAAAAAAGAGCTTTCAAGTCCGCTTATTCTAAGTGCTTCCGTAACCGAACTTTCAAATTCGAAAATTTGTCCGGCTCTTTCCCAAAGCTCATTTATTTTATCTTTTTTGCTTAGCTTTTTTTTGATTTGCATAAGCTCGTCAAATTCGCCTGCTTTTGGAGAAATTTGTGATATTTTATCAATTTCGAATTTTGCAAATTCTTTGAGTTCTTCTATTCTGTTTTCTTCATTTTCTATTTTTTCAAGCTCTTTTTTTACTTCTGTGAATTCTTTAAATTCAGCTCTGAAATCGGCTAAAATTTTATCAAATTCAGGCTCGCTTTTAGAAATCAGAAAATCAAGTAAAAATATTAAATTTTCACTACTTATCTCATCGGTATTTTTTGCACCGAGAAATTTTACGAAATTTTGCGTAAGTGTAAGTAAATTTTGGCGCGAAATCATTTGAGAATTTATAAAATATCTTGTGCTTTTGTCTTTCAAAACGCGAAAATTATTTGGATTTTCATTTAAAATTCCAAACTCATCCAAAGAAAATTTTGCTTTTATGTCGCCTTCTATCAGGCTTGCATCGCTTTGACTAAGTCCGAATAAAGCCAAAACAGCATTTATAAGCACCGATTTTCCGGCACCGCTGACTCCTGTAAAAACATTTAATCCGCGTGAAAATTTTAAATCCGTTTTTTCAAAACTGAGCGCATCTTTTATTAAAATTTTCTCTAACATTATTTTATTTTCCCCAACTTAATTTTTCTCTTAAAATACCGAAATAATCGTGATTTACGCGTCTAATCAAAGATGAGCGCGCTTTATTGACGCGTACGCCGATATTTTTAAACTCATTCATATTGAAAATATCCTGTCCGTCGACGATAGCGCTAACATCACTTTTTGTTTTAAAATTTACAAAATACTCTTTCGGCACGATTAGCGGGCGTTGTGTAAGACTGTGCGAGCAAATGGGCGTTATACAGAAAACATCACTTAAAGGATAAATTATCGGTCCGTTTGCGCTCATATTGTAAGCTGTGGATCCAACAGCGGAGCTTATTATCACACCGTCTCCAAAATATGTATTAAAATATTTGCGATTTAAATAGGCGTCTATTTTAGCCATACTTGCGATATTGTTTCTATTTAGCACAACATCGTTAAATGCAAGTTTTCGCACTATTTCACCGCTGTTTTTTTCAAACAGAACTTCAAGCATAAAAGGGCGCTCTATTTCATATTCACCACGCAGAAATTCATCTAAAAACTTTTCAAAATCATCAGGCAGAATATCCGTTAAAAATCCTAAAGTTCCTGCGTGAATACCGATTATAAAAGCATTTTGATTGGCAACTTTTCCGGCAATTGAAATTAATGTTCCGTCGCCTCCAAGACTGATTAAAATTTCAGTTTTTTTTAAAATTTCATTTAGGCCAAAACCTGCTTTTCCAAAAAAATCTGCCGAGTTTTTTTCTATTAAAATTTCAATATTTTTTGCTTTTAAAATTTTAGTTATTTTATCTATCAAAGCACCTATTTCAGCACTTTTTTTAGCTATTAATCCGATTGATTTCACATTCTCGTGAAGTTTAAAATTTTGCATTAAATTTTCCAAATACCGTATTTATTAAATTTTATATAATTTCATGCTGTTTTTTAATTAAAATTATCGTTTAAAATAACACTTGCAGTAACGCAAAAAGCCATATTTTATCCTTTAAATCGCTTGGCATTATAACAAAAAATTTAAAATTTTAAAACGCTCTAAGCAAAATTTAACTATAATGTAGTTTTTTAAATTTATATTAGGAGAAATTTTGCGAAGTAATTATTGCACAGAGCTTGATAGCGGCGATATAGGCAAGATAGTTGATGTTTGCGGCTGGGTCAATTCTTACAGAGATCACGGCGGAGTTATTTTCATCGATTTGCGAGATAGAAGCGGGCTTATTCAGCTTGTTTGCGATCCGAAACATAGTCAAGAAGCTTATACGATAGCCAATTCGGTAAGAGACGAATTTGTTTTGAGGGCTCATGGAAAAATTAGAGCAAGAGGCAAAGATTTAATAAATCCGAAACTCAAAACAGGTGAAATTGAAGTTGTGGTTGAAAATTTGATTGTAGAAAATCCGAGCAAGCCGCTTCCTTTTGTCATAGGTGACAAAAATGTAAGCGAAGAAACAAGACTGAAATACAGATTTTTGGATCTTAGAACAAATGAAAATTTCAATAAATTTTTTACTAGATCAAAAGCTGCGATTGCTGCAAGAAATGCGCTTGACAGACTTGGTTTTGTTGAAGTTGAAACTCCTATTTTAACGCGCGCTACGCCTGAAGGCGCAAGAGATTATTTGGTGCCTAGCAGAGTTTATAACGGTCAATTTTATGCGCTTCCTCAAAGTCCGCAACTTTTCAAACAACTTTTAATGTGTTCGTGCTTTGATAAATACTTTCAAATTGCAAGATGTTTTAGAGACGAAGATTTAAGGGCAGATCGCCAACCGGAATTTACTCAAATTGATATAGAAATGAGTTTTTGCGATCAAAAAGACGTTATGAAAGTAGGAGAAGCCGTATTAAAAGATATTTTTAAATCTTGCGGAAAAGATATAAAAACACCGTTTCGTGTAATGCAATATAAAGACGCGATGGAAAATTACGGAAGCGACAAACCTGATTTGCGCTTTGGCATGAAATTTATTGACGTTGCGGATATTTTTGAAAAATCAAGCAATGAAATTTTTGCAAATATCGCAAAAGACAAAAAGAAAAATCGCGTAAAAGCCATAAAAGTGGAAGGCGGAGATCTTAAATTCAGCAAACGTCAAATGCAAAGATTTGAAGAGTATGTTCGCAAATTCGGCGCTCAAGGACTCGCTTTCATACAAGTTAAAGAAGAAGGTTTAAAAGGACCTTTGGTAAAATTTTTCGAAAAAAGCGAAATAGATGAATTAGTAAAAAGGTGCGAATTAAAAGTCGGCGATGTCGTATTTTTCGGTGCGGGAAAGAAAAAAATCGTTCTTGATTATATGGGAAGATTTAGAATTTTCCTTGCAAATGAGCTGGAATTGATAAATCCTGATGCGCTTGAGTTTTTATGGGTTGTTGATTTTCCTATGTTTGAGCAAAACGAAGACGGCACATATTCCGCTATGCACCACCCTTTCACAATGCCGAACAATGTCGATGAACCGGATATCGAAGAAATCACTTCCATTGCTTATGATGTCGTTTTAAACGGTATCGAACTTGGCGGCGGAAGTATAAGAATTCACAAAGAAGACATTCAAGAAAAAGTCTTTAAATTACTGAAAATAGAGCCTGCAGAACAAAGAGAAAAATTCGGCTTCCTGCTTGATGCGTTAAGTTTCGGAGCGCCACCACACGGAGGCATTGCGATAGGTTTTGACAGACTTATGATGCTAGTTACCAGATCAAGCTCGATAAGAGATGTTATCGCATTTCCAAAAACTCAACGCGCCCAATGTTTACTTACAAAAGCTCCAAGCGGAATTTCAAACGAACAGCTTAGAGAACTTGGACTGAAAATAAACAAAAAGGAACAAAAATGAAAAATTTATTTTTAATTATAGGAGCTCCTGGTAGCGGTAAAACTACAGATGCCGGATGTATCGCGCAAATGAATCAAAGCGTGGCGCACTATTCAACCGGTGATCTATTAAGAGCCGAAGTCGCAAAAGACAGCGAACTTGGCAAAAAAATAGACAAAATCATTTCAGGCGGAAATTTAGTACCGCTTGAAATTGTTATAAACACGATAACATCTGCAATTCACGCTTGCGAAAAAGATTTTATCATAATTGACGGCTATCCAAGAAGCGTAGAACAAATGACCGAACTTGATAAAGTTTTAGCAAATGAATATGATATAAACTTAAGCGCTGTTATAGAAGTAAATGTAAGCGAAGAAGTCGCAAAAGAGCGCGTTTTAGGTCGTGCAAGAGGAGCTGATGACAACGAAGAAGTTTTTTATAACAGAATGAAAGTTTTCGTTGAACCGATTGAAGAAATTCGCAAATTTTACAACGAAAAAGGCATTTTTCATAGTATAAACGGTGAGCGAACGATAGAAGAAATAGTTACCGACATCAACGCAATCATAGTTAAAAAAATAGTTCAAGGATAATCTTTAACCTGGCTGCAATATAAAAATCAGTGTTGCAACCGCGATAAATAATTTAAAGGTGTTTTGCGAAATATAAAATTTCGCAAAACAAAATCAAATTTTACGTGAAATAATTATTAAAAAGTTTTTTAATAGACAAAATTTACGTAAATTTTAACGACGATATAAAATACAGCCGGAATATGGCTAAATTTTATAAATTAAAACATTCTTTAAAATATGAAAGGATAAAAAATGGATGTAAAAAAAATAAAATCAGGTGAAAATCCAAAAAAAGTTAATGCCGTAATTGAAATTCCTTACGGTTCAAATATCAAATATGAGCTTGACAAAGATAGCGGCGCTGTAGTAGTTGATCGCGTGCTATATTCTGCGATGTTTTATCCTGCGAATTACGGTTTTGTGCCGAGTACATTGGCAGCTGACGGCGATCCTGCTGATATACTTGTGCTAAATGAATATCCTCTCCAAGCAGGAAGTGTTATAGCATGCAGGCTTATCGGTGTTTTGGTTATGGAAGATGAAGCTGGAATGGACGAAAAACTTCTAGCTGTGCCTGTCAGCAAAATAGATCCAAGATACGACAACATAAAGTCAATTGATGATTTACCAAAAGCGACTCTGAATAAAATCAAAAATTTCTTTGAAACTTACAAAACACTTGAACCTGGAAAATGGGTAAAAGTAAAAGATTTCGCAGATGCGAAAAAAGCCGAAGAAATTCTGGAAAAAGCTATCAAAAACTATAAATAACAAAAATTTAAAGAGTGGAATTTTAATGAAATTTTTAAAATTCCACACAAAAATACAAAAATTTATTTTTAAAAATATTCAACTGTATTTTTAAAATTTAAAATTACAAACTTAAATATTTTGATTCAAAATCTTACACAAACTGAAATGTTTTTAATAAAAAAATTTATTGAAATTTCACCAAATTATTTATTATTCTCTTTGTAACTTTATTTTGTGCGACTTTTATAACTTAATCAATATTTTCGTTTTTTATATGCCGTATTGTTGAAATATTTTTTATTCGCATTGATTTTTTTATTTAAAAATCAGTTGAAATTTTAAAATAGATTAAATCAATTACATAATCGGCAGAAACATCAATAATTAAAGCCGAAATATCAAAAGAAACCGATACAAAACATAAAACTAGTAACATGGTCACTAAATTTGCAATCATACCGTAACTTTTTAATAAGTTTTAAAAAATTAAGCCACGCAGGCGATCCGATTTTGGTATATTGTCAAAATGAAACCTGCGCAAATAACGCTATAGTGATGCCGCCAATTCAGGATATCACGCCGACAGCAACAGATGTAACTGCTGCGCCGATAAAATATTTTTAACTATTTCAAAGATTTTATTAAATAAATTCTTTTTCAAGCGTTTTTTTATGAATATTCTGCAACGCTTTTACAAAGACAGGACGCGCTATGTTACGATCTTTCATCTGATATTTTATTATAAAAAAAGTTGCACGGCCATATATTTTAATATACAGTTATCTCTAAATTTAAAATCCTTGTTCTATTGGTTATTCTTCCGGATATATCTTTATAAATTAAAGCTTGGCGCAAAATATTTTTTTAAATGGAATTCTAAAAAATTACAGTATTTATCATTTTATCTCTTTTGCAAAAAGCAACGAATCGATTCCATATTTTTCACGAATTTTATGCACCGCTTTATCGATTTCAGTGTTGTTTTGTTTCATTTCGCTAAAAAGATTTTGTTCAGCTCTATTTGTAAATTCGCCAACACATACACTTATATAAATTATAGATTTGGTCTCAAACTTATCACACTTTATAAAAAGATCGTTCATAATTTCATGCAAAACATTTTCATAAAATTTATTTCTATAAGTTATTGATCCGCTTAAGGTAATTCGATCTGAATATCTTATTTTAAGTTCATAATTAGTTGGATTTTGTCCGAATTTATAAACATCGAAACAAATATATCTGCAAAGTATCAAAATTCGCCTTTTAATCTCATTTCTATCAAAAACGGCTTTAAAAGTTCTGCTGTGAGAAAAACTTTTTCTTTTTTTATTAATTTGAAGTAAATTATCGCCGGTTCCTGTAATGTTTTCGTAAAGTTTGATTCCATTTTTTCCGAATTTTTCAAAAATAAATTTTACCTTTTTTACATCTCCTAAAGTAAAAATTCCAAGCTTATTCAAACGCTTCAACATACTTTTTCCAACTCCAGGAAATTTAACGATATCTACATTTTTTAATGTGGAATCAAGTTCATCGCTATTTATCATTTTTATGCCGAACGGTTTTGCCAAATCGGTAGCAAGTTTTGCTATATATTTAGCATCGCTAATACCGATACTGACAGGAAGATTAAATATTTTTAAAATTTCATTTTGCAGAAATTCGGCAAATTTCAAATGTCCGTTTTTCACATTGATTCCGCTTAAATCCAAGAAAAATTCATCAATGCTGTATTGTTCGATATCAGGAGTAAAAGTATATAAAAATTTATAAAGTTTTGTAAATCCCCACAAAAATGAGAAAAAAATTCTCGCTTAAATGAGAAAAAATTCATTCAAATAATTCTCATTTTAATGAGAAAAATCTATTTTTTGCATCTGTTTAGAGCTAAATTAAACACACTTTAAAGCGATTTTAAAGCCTAAAACTATCACAAAAATAGCTGCTTTCTATAATCAAAAAATCATCCAATAGCTCAACCCGTTTGCTCTCTACAAATCTTATCAGTCCGCCATCATCAAATTGGAAATTATGTAGTTTATTAAAAATTTTGTTTTCTATATCATAAGCCCATTTAAAGGCACTTTCAGGCTCATCTATCATTTTGCCTATATAGATACTAAAATATATATCTTGCGCCCAGTGATCGAGTCCGTCATCAAGGCTATTTTGATTTGGCACAACCCTAAGAAGCGGGAAGCTATCCGGTTGCAGTTTTTCTATACCTATTTTTACGTCGCCGTATTCACTAATAAGCCCTTTAATGCGCTCTAAAAAATCATATACGCTCATTCTTACACCTCATAATACGGTATTTTTACAACTTTGCCACTGACTTCAGCCTTTATGTAGCCGGACGGATTTGCAGCGGGTAAAGGTGCAGCGGGTAAAACCGAGCCAAGCTTTAAAAGTCCTTTGACATCGATATTTTTAACGGTAAAATCCAAAGCGGCGTCACCATTTTTTGTAGCATATCTTGCGTCACTTTCGTTTTTATTGTAAAGCTCATTTTTTACATAAAGTTTCCCAAAATTATCATTTATGATAATTCGCCACGCCGTAGCGCCAAGCTCCATTGTTTCAAGTCCGTTTTCTAAAATTGCCATAATTTGCTCCTTATTTTTTTATTTCTTTGCTTCTTAAATCGCCAAACCATATAATATTGCCTTTAAGCTCGCAAGTGCCGAAAAGCTCAGGCACAACGCGGGAATTTGAGTTTGTGGGCATTGAAAACTCATCAAGCCCTTTTGCTTTTGCATTTTCCATTTCGGGCGGAACAGGCATTAAAAGATACACCGCAACCATAGCAACTGCCGTTATTACGGCAACTATCGCATAAAACATTTTTTTCTCCTTTAAATTGTAATTTCCACTTTTTCGCTTAAAATATTTGTTATATAAGCTGCGTTGTAAAATCTATAAGTTAAGCGCTCATTCGTTTCATACTCGAAATTATTGGCCTTTATGTGAAATTCTTTACCGTCTGAAATCTTAAGTAAAACTTCATTTTCCATTAAATTTTCATCAATTCCTGCCGGCACAACATCGCAGCTTCTAAAATTTGCGCCGTGTAATCTTACGCAATTCACCCACTTAAAATATGTTTTTCCGTTTTCTTTCCACGCTTTTAAATTGCTTATAGGATATGGCATTTTTGCTTTTCCACTATGAGAAAAATCAAGCTTTTTTGTTTCCGTGCTGTCTGCAAAGTTGCCTGCCTTGAAATAAATTGTCGTATTTGGCGAGATAATCGGTAAAACCTGTAAATCGTTGGCATCTTTTGGTGCAAACCAAACCTTAACGCCTTTTTGATGCGAAGTTATCTTTTTGCCGCTTAAGCCCCGTATTAAACACGACACTTCCCAAAGCCCGTTACCTAGACTTTTACGCGTTTTAAAGTTGATATACTCATCATTTATTAGGCAAGTCATTTTTAAACGTTGCCAGCCTGCCTCAGTGGCATTTACAGCCCAAAGCGGCGTGATTTCTTTAATTATAAATTTTGCCTCTCTTGCGACTTCGTTTGTGATTTGTAAAGGCTCGTTAAGCTCTGCTAAAGCCCAAGTTTTGTCGAGATTTACCGTTTTGCCGCTAAGTCCGTCGCTTGCGGTAAAATACTGCACCATTCCAGTTGGTGCGATTGCCATAGGAATTATTCCTTGTTCGCTTCCGTTTTCTATGGTAGCCTCTACTGCGCCAAAGTATTCAATAGCGCCGACTTTTAAATCAACCGGCTTATAAAGACTGTCTTGCACGGATGTTACGGTTAGATTTTTTAGGGCAAATACATCCTCTACGGCTTCAACTTCAATACTTGGCTCATCTTTTTCGCCGCCAAGATTTAAAATTCTGAGGCGCATATCCCTAACTCCCAGTTTTTCATTGCTGAAAAGCACGACATCCCCAACACACAAATCTTTAAAAAGCTCTGCGCTAACTTGCATTTTTACGCTGGCATATGGATAACTCATTTTTCTCATCGTTCTATTTAAGACGATTTTTGCGTTTCTTGCGTTTGAAACCGTCATAAACTCGCATTCATATGTCTTTTCATATCCAAGTGTATTTTTCGTGGCTGTGTTTATGGCACTTACGCTTGCCTCGATGTTTTGGACATTATCCGTGTATTTGATGATACATTTGCTGTATGTATCATCCCAACTCTTGCGCGTGAATTTGATGTTTGAACTGTTGCTTTCGTTAATTTTAAATAGATTATCAGGATTGTAATCGTCTCTTAAAATTTTTAAAGCAAGTTTTGAGTTTGATTTGTTGATGTAAAGCACTCCGTCAATCGTCCTTAAAATCTCTTTTATCCACTCTTTTGCTTCGTTGCTTCTACTCATTACAAAGCTTATTCCAAAGCCTTCCTTTTTAAGAGCTTTTGCCACTTTTTCAAAGCTAGAGCTATCTAAGAATTCCTCACTTAGCTTGATTTTAGCCGTCAAGATATACCAAAGCGCGTGAGCGGGATTTATATCTCCGTTTATGTTACTTAGGTTGTCCCCACTGTCCCAGCTTACGCCAAGTCTTGTGCGTCTTGCAATTATGCTGTATTCAGGGCAAGAACTTACATTGTCCCCTATAAAGCCGTTGATTACGAAATAAGACGTATTTTTGTAGCACATACTTGAGCCTGTCTGCTTTGCGATATACGGATCCGCTGCGCTTTGACTGCCGTCATAAAAATACACCGTGCTGTCTTTGTTGCCGCTTCCGTTACCTCCTCCCATTTGTTGCCCGGTTTTTGCTACAAAGCTTCCGCTACTTGTTAAATGCGGCTCTTTTACAACATCGCCTTTAAATTTAAACTTCACAAGTTCATCTATTTTTGTGGCGGTTGCCACAGCCATTCCCAAAAAATATGCGAAACCGATTACCTGATTTCCACCGCCGCTACTTTTACCCATCTTAATATCCTTGCGTTACGGGATTTTTACCGGGAACAAATGGAAAACCGCCGTAATTTATTTCATTGTTGAATTTATTTTTGCAGGTATTAAGAAGCTTATCGCACCCGGCATACACGTATAAAACTACATTTTTATTTAGTTTTTTAAGCGGAAACATTAAAAATATTGTATCGCCAGTATGCTGCATAATGTAGCTGTGCTGATTGTTAAAGCTTACATAGCCGCCTAAGAAGTAGCCATCAGGTTTTTCACCGATTTTTGCGCTTTTAATCTGCGTGAAATTTTCCAAAAACTCGCAGTCTTTGCCAAGAAGCGTAAGCGAATAATCTTTTTTGTTTAAAGCGCAGTTTCCATCGAAAAGCTCGAATCCACACTCGCGTGAGAATGTGCGTGTCGGGATTTTGCCTTTCATAAGTGCGCCAAGAGTGCTTAGCTTAATTGCGGCGCTGCCGTCTTTTGCGTCAAATTCCACGCTTGCAATTCTGCCGTAAAAAAGAAGTTTTTCCTCCGCGTCCATAACCTTTACATTTATGTTGGTGCTCGGATTAAAATCCTTATAAAGATTGATTGGCTCACAATCAAATCCGCAACTGATAGAAGCATCATCATTCAAACTGTCTTTTCCAAGCTCATTTAAAAAAATTGTTTCGCTTTTATAAATTTTGTCGCCTTTTTTAATATCGATTTGCGCGCTTGTATAAAAGTATCTGTCAAGCATAGCGCCAAACTCGAAAAGATAATAATTTTCACTCATAAAATACTTCCTTAAATTTCAGTGTCGTTGTATAGCCTACAGCTCCGTTTTTTGAGAGCGTAAAAGTGTCCGTGTCAAAGCGCACGTTTATTAGCTCCATTATCAAAGTATCCGCCGTAATATCAGTTTTAAACGTGTCTTTTAAAATCATCACCTCGCAATCTTTTTTCGTATCTTTTCTAATGTCAATTATCTGCGTAGAAAAGTTGTATTTTGGTAAAAAAATAAATCTGCTTTGATTATAGACCGCATATCCGCCGTTTGTGTTTTGTATATCTATGGCATCTATGGGTGCGCTTTGTTTATCAAGTGCTAAAAAATCCCTTTTATAGCTAGGTATAAAAAAGCTTTTAAGCATTGCCTGTTTGCTTAAAAAGTAGTTTTCAAGTTTGCGCGCTTCGCCTAAATTCCTTAAATAATATTTATGCGTTATCGTCCTTGCATTTGGCTTTGGGTCATATTTGGCAAGTTTTTCTTTGCCGTAAAGATTAAATCCCGCGTTTATCGTTATCTGCGGGCTTAAAAGCGGCGGAAAATATAAAATTTCCTTATTATCATATTTCATAAAATTTCCTTGAATTCAAGCTCGAATTTTAATGTTTCGGCGTTTTTAAAATCGTATGATATATTTTCTTTAGGCGTTACTTTTATTAACGGTAAAATATATTTTTTAGCATTAGCCTTTTTGCCTAGCGTTATTTCGTTTTTGTAAATGCTTGCGATTTTAGCGACTTCAAAATCTTTAAAATTATTATAGATAAGCACGTTTCCGCCCGTTTTAAATTCCTTATTTTCAAGTCCGCCCGTTTTGATTTTATCCGTCAATTCGCCTTTAGGATTTAAAATTTCGGTGCAACTAAACCACAAAGGAAGCATTATAAATTTGTGCATTCCAAAGCTGATTAAGGGCTCCACGCCGTTATTAATTTCTTTTGTGATTATGTTAAAACTCACAATTCTAACCGCGACGCTTCTTTTAGCTCGCCTGAACTCTTTGCCGTTTTGAGCGGTGAAGATATCGGTTTTAAGCTCTTTGCTTTCAGTGTATTCATAGTTTGGAAGGTAGCTAAAAACAACTGCACGCTCACCGTTTAAGTAGATAGAAATGATTTGTTTGTTACTGAAATTTAGGTTTATTATGCCGTCAATTAGCAAATCGCCTAATTGTTCGGCTCTTATGGTTATTATGCGGTATTGTCCGGGTTTAAAAACATCACCTGAATTTACGCCTAAAAGCTCTATTTCGCTCATTTCTCCCGTAAGACTTATGCCATCAAAGGTAATGTCATCCAAACTTGCATTTCTAAGGTAAAATCTAACTTCCTTTGCAGCGGTTATGTTTTTAAAATCATATGCTCTTTTTAAGTCGGTTTTTTTACCATCATCATCAAGCCATAAATAAAGCCACATAGCTTTATCGTGATATGGATAAAGCGGAGCTAAAGTTACGCTGCTATCAACCTTTTTTGGAATTATTCCGATTTGCGGCATTCCCGCGTTTTTGCCTGTCACTTTGCCGGGAGAAGCCTCATTATAAAGGCTGTTTGCGTTTTTATTGCCTCTTTTATAAGTGCTGTATCCAAAAAGATTTATAAAATTCCTATACAATTTTCACCGCCAATGAATAGTTGCTACTTGAAGGATTTACACCCGGATTTTGATGTGGGCGAAAAGTGAAAAACTTTTCATTTCCAAGATGTAAAATAGTTGCGTTTTCATAGATATTTGGATATTCATTAAAAACTCTCACACACTCCAAAGCTCCTGCATAAACCCAGTGATTTTCATTGTTTTTATAAAAGAAATTTGGTGTTATCAGCGTTTGAAGTCCGCTTAGAGAACTTTTTGCTTTTTTTGAATCCAAAAAATCATATACCGAAATAGCGCTTAATGCGTTGAAATCTTTGCGTGAGCTATCAATTTTCGGTTGCATTAAGTTTGTAAGCATTTTAATCTCTCTTAAATCTGTTTCATAATTGCCGTATCTTGTAGAATATGCGTATATGTTTTGCCATTTTCCGCCAAGTAAAAATGCGGTTTTTTGCCCGGATGCATCCTTGCTGAAAGGAATTTGCCCGTCACCTTTATAACTCTCTCCGTGCCCGTAATCATATGTATTTGTAGCAGCACTTGCATAACACACTCTGCCACCGTTAAATTCGTGAGATTTGGTTATGTATGAAAAGATTATTATAACCTGTTTGTGATTTGCAATATCAAGAGCTATTATCAAAGTTTTATCATCGGCAAACAGATATCCGCCGTTAAATTCAGCACCGTTTGTATTGGGTTGATTAAACTGAAAATAAGCTATTTCGTTGTTTCCTTCCTGTTCAGAGTAGCTTTTGCTTTCATCTATGCTAAAACAGGCATAGGCTCCCGCTCTTTGGCTTCTGCCATAGCTCGGGTCGCTGTGCCAAGCTTCAAAATTCAGCGTCAATGCTCCGCCTAAACTGTTTATTGCATAAAGTGTTTGTTCGCTTTTTTGGTATGTCTGCCAACCGTTTGAGTCAAGCAGGGCTTTTATTCGTAAAATCAGCTCAACCCTTGTATAAACATCTATCTTTTCATACTGCATTACTCATCCTTTTTAAAAGCGTAAGTGTCAAATTTATTAAAACCTATGTTATCTGCAACCACGATATAAGGGTTGTTTTCTATTGCTATTTCATCGCTGTAATTTATACCGTCCGCCATTATTAAGTTGTAAATTCCGTCAATTTCTCCGTAGATATTATAGGTGTCGCTTAAAATGATAGGTGCACTAAACATTTCTCCGTTTGGAGGGCTTACGATATCGCAGTTTGACGCGTCAAATGTAGAGCTGTTAAATGCTGTAGCGTTTATCTGCTTCCAAGCATTAGCGCAAAAAAGATATGGGTTTAAGATGTTGCAGCCTTTGTAGTTGTTCCATTTGGTGTTTTCGTAGCTTGATAATATTAAGTTGCAATCGGGGATTGCCCACTCACCGCCGTAAATGCGGATGCGCCCAAGGTAAATAATTTGCCTTACTTCATTTTTTTGCACGGCATCATCAGGGCGATAAATGCTTAAATTTAAAAGCATTCTGTTATTGTTAAAACTTATGTGGTAATTAAGCTCTTTGTCATCAGCTAAAATATAACCAAGCTTTGCGTTTAATTGTTTTTCTATGGGTAGAGTTTGGCTGTAACCGGTGCTTGAAGTTATGGCAATGTTTGAGCGTCCGTCAGGCTCTATAAAAGCGCTGAAATTTAAAATTACCTGATTATTATCGTCAGCGTTTGTGATTATTAAATCTTTTTGCAAAATGATGTTTGTCTCACAGCTAAAATTCAAATCAAAATTACTGAAGTTCGCGCTTCCTACGGCTTCAATCTGAATATACTTTTTAACTTTTATTTCATCGCTAAACTCCGTATTATCAGTAATTTCCGTGCCTATCAGCTCTCTTGATTGGTCAAATAATACGCCGTTTATCGTGATTTTTTCAATACCTTTAAAAGTTACTGAGTTTAAATTAACGGGGCGCGGAAAAATAACTGTTAAGTTGTTTGCGTTTTCGGTTTGATTTTGGCTTATTGCTCCACTTCCTTTTTCTACCGTGAAATGCGCTCCGCCGCGTGGTATGTTTGTGTATGGAATTTCTTTTTCGCCAAGCACTTGCCAACCTGCATTTACAGCGGTTTCTTTGATTTTATCCAAAAGCTTGAATATCCCATTTACACTGCCATTGCTGTATGCCATATCTATGCTCCTACTATGTTTTTTATTACTTTTCTGCCGCTTCTACTTTCCGCCCAAGTCTCAAACAAATGCGGATCTACGGTATTTACTATTGTTATTCCGCCGCCTTGTTCGGTTTGCGGTGCTGAGGCGCTGTCTTTTAATTGTTTGGTTTGTTCGCGATTTAATACATATTCGCCCTTTAAAAGCACTGCATTTACTTCATCGTTTTTCAAATTTCCGCCGCCTACCATACCGCCTGTGTGGAATTTTTGCGCTTTGATTTGTGCAACTTGAGCCATTCCCTGCGCTATTGCTAGAGCTGCAAGAGCCGCTCCAAGATACGGGTTTCCTGCACTTGCGTAAGCATTTGTAGCAGCCGTATAGGTATTTACGATAGCTTTACCGACCATCATTGCCTGATATGCACGAAGCGCAGCCTTATTTTCGCCGCCGCTTGCGTCGTAAAACATTTTTGCAAGTCCGCCCAGTGCGTCAAATCCCGCACTTGCATAACTTAGATTGGTCTGGATTGCAAGTCTGTCCATCTCCTGCTCTTTTGCAATATGATTTGCTTTGGTATCTTCCAGCAAAGCGTAGTGCTCCGTAATCCTTGCAAGTTCGGCATCGTGAAATTCATCAATTGCGGACAGCCTTGTCGCAAGCTCACCGCTGATTCCTGTATCATATCCCATAGCGCTGTTTAGCGTATCATAGTTGGTTTTTTGCTGCTCGCTTCCAAAATTTGCATCTGCAATCTGCTCGTTTGTGTAGTTGCCGCTACTTTGCATATCCATAGCATTTATTTTAGCTCTTACATTTCCGGCTTTTGCTTTTTCTCCGACTAATTCGTAGTAGCATTCCAAGTTTTCAAGCTGCTTTTTTAAGCTCATCATTTTTCCATTTTGTTTCTTCTTTTGCGAAATACTCCTGAATTTGGAGGTTATTAAGTCCTAGCTCTTTTAAGCGCAAGGTTTCTTTTTCTTTTTCTTTAAGGCGTTGATTTGTTAAATCACCTATAGCTTTGTAATATTCTATCTGTCTGTCAAGCTCTTTTTTTATGGCAAGCTCTTTTTCTCTTGCTATTTGTTCTGCGCTTTTTCCTTTGCCGGATGTATTTTGTTTGGGTGCTTTAACGGTATTTTTCCCTCTTTTGGTGTTTAATTCTATTTTTTCTATTTTTTGGGTTCTTAAATTTGCAATATCATCAAAATCTTTTTTTATGCTATCGGTGTATTTTTGTATGTTTTGAGCTCTTTTTTGGATTATTTCGTCTGTTTTTGCAGTAGCGGCGTTAAGTTTTTCCAGACTTTTCTCTATCCCTAAATCAACCCTCAAATCCACTCTATCAAACTTTTTTATTTCAGCTCCGAAAAAGCTTGCTATTTTATTGTATGCATCTTCAAAAAAAGCTATTACATCATTTATTTTATCACTTAGCCAACTTGTCATATTGTATAGCCCTTGTTTGCCTAAAAGCTCGACTCTTGCTACAACTTCGCCAAATCCGTTTATTATCAAATCAAAGCCGCTTATTACTCCCTCTCCTAAAAGAATTACTCCTGTTGCCATCATTTTCCAAGAGCTGAAAACATCTCTTCCAAACTCTATTATTTCGGTTTTGTTGCTGCTTATTGTATTGGAAATCTCCATTATGGAGTCGGAAACCGTGCTGCTTGCTCCCGTTGCTTTATCAAACTCGGAAATCAACTCCATAATGGAAGTTTTGACATTTGTTGTTGCTTGACCTACCGTTAGAGGCATTTTTTCAAACTCGCTTGAAACAGCTTCGCCTTGTGATTTTACGGCTTCTATCACGGTTTGGCTTGTTATTTTGCCTTCTTCTGCGACTTTCCTAATCTCCCCTATGGTTATTCCCATTCCATCGGCTATCATTTGTGCAAGGCGTGGGCTTTGCTCCAAGACTGAGTTTAGTTCATCGCCTCTTAGCGTTCCGCTTGCCAAACCTTGCCCCAATTGAACCAAAGCCGCGTTCGCTGAGTCGGCTGAAGCACCGCTTATTATCAAACTTTGACTGATTGTTCTTGTGACATCCGCAAGCTCTTGTTGTGAATAGCCAAGTTCTTTTACAGATGAGGCAAGGCGAAAATAAAGACCCGCCGTGCTCTCAAAGCTTTGTCTTGTGTCGCGAGAGATTTCAAAAAGAGCCTGAGTGGAAGCTATGAGTTCGTTTTGAGAATTTGAAACAAGACTTAATCGTCCCTCTAAATTTTTGAAGTTGTCTGCTATGTTTAAGGCATCCATAGCAGTTTTTATTGTTAGAAATCCGCCGACTAAAGATACAATAGTGCCTCTTATTTTATCAAAGCAGCCATCTAAATTTTTAAGTTTTTCGGAAGCTTTTGAGGTGCTGTTTGTCAAGCCTTTAAATTCAGAATTTAAGATGCTTATTTGCCCTGTTTTAGTATCGACATTTATTTTTATATTTAGATTTTTTGTCACTTCGCGCTTCCTTTTAAAACCTCTTTATTAAGGGCATTTAACATAGTTTTTAAAATCTCGTAATGCTCTTTTATTTCAAGTTCATACTCTTTTAAATACTCTTTAGCAAGGTCATAATTCAGATAAAAACTATCTTTAAACTCCAAAACCCTTAAAAAAGTATCAAACATAACTTTTTCCCAATCATCCTCTAAAAAAACAATTCCTCTTAGGTTAAAAAACTCTTTTTCGTCTGCATTTTTAGGTGTTGGCGGTAACTCTTTATTTTTATAGCTTTGTGCTATAAAATCACAAAGCCTGGTTACTTTTTTTCCTGCTCTTTTGCAATTTCTTTACTCAAAATATCCCAAAAATAGCTATTTTTAATGCCTTTTTGTTTTAATGCATTTAAGAGCTTCTCTTTATCAATTCCGCTTATAAGCATTTCGTTTTTGATATTCAATGCGTTTTCAAATTTCGTATCTATTTCTGTAAAATCAGGCAACTTAAGCTTGTTAATTTCTAAATTCAGCTCTTTGTTTTTCTTTATAAGAGTTTTATTTTCCAAAAACAGAGAAAATTTATCTTTTATGGATTGTTTAGACAGCTCTTTATTTATTTCAATCATCTCTGTGTTCTCTTTTATTTGCCTGTTTAGGTTCGCTCTTTTATTTTCGTTTTCACTAAGGCTATTTAAAAGCTCTTTGCTTTCTTTTACGCTTAATTCAAGCTCTTTTTTCTCCTTTAAATTAGGTTCTCTAACTTCTATGTGAAAAACTTCATCATCGATATTCAGTTCAATGTTATATTTTGTTCTTATCATTTATATTCCCCTATGCTTGTTTATAGTATGTGATTTTAAAGTTGTCGTCGCCTTTATCCGAAAGGGCTAAAAACTCTCTATCTATTACGTAAATACCATCTAAATCATTAAATTCAGGCGCTTTGCTTACTTTTGCACGCGGAATTTCAAGTTTGAAAATATCTTTTCCCTCGCTATCTTTAAAAATTGCAACAAAACTCATTGTTGTGCCGTTTGCAAACTCATTAAAGCCACTTTCAGCCCCAGCTTCAAGGCGCATTTTCAAAGTAAGTTTTGGCTCGTAATCTGACATATGAAACTCGCCTATGTTCGTGAATTTTTCATAGTTAATCACGTTTCCCATATCAAAGCTGAATTCACTCAGGTTGATGTCCGTGCCGTTAATCGTCATACTTCCAAGACGCCTGATTAAAAGCGCTTCACCCACTTTTATGTCCGTGATGTTTTGCGGTTCTACAACTTCACCGTCATAGGCTGCTTTGATACCAAAGGTCATTTCTACTTTGTCTCCGACTTTCCCCTCAAGCTTTAGGCTGCTTTTTGCGCCTTTGCCTTTGAATATTCTATCGGGTAAAATCAAATCGATGCTTCCCGTTTTTTCGCTGTGAGTGTCCGGTGTATAAATGAAATTGCCGTTTGTATCTGTTTCTTTTTTAAGATTGCAGATTGCAAAAAGATTGTCATAAAATGTGATGTCTTTGTAAAGGCAGGTTGTGGCTTCAATTTCCATTTGCCCCCAGTCTGCTATCGTTACGACATCTTTAGCCCCGCCAAAAAAGCCGAAATTTGGAATTTCCACTTCATCCATTGTGACTTTTGGCGTTATATTGCTTGTGATTTTTAAAACCTGTTCCGGTTTTTTATAAGTCCCTGACACATCTTCAACACAGATTTTAAGCCCTGTTCTACTCAAAACTCTTGCCATTTTTTCTCCTTTAATTTTTATGCTAAACGAATAAAATCCAAGTCCGCCTGACTTAATTTCACTCTGTTTAGCCAGCCGCCTGAAAATCTCCCGTATTTTTCGGGATTGTTTCTCACTAAATCCATATAAAAAATTTCAAACTCTTTTTTATATTTTGTTTCAAAATCTTTTTCGCTAATCTCGCTAAATGCCTTTAATGTGATTTTTCCTATTATTCCGTCCTCTTTTACGCCTACTGTTTTTTGCGCTTTTTTAATAGCGGTTTTTGTGTGCGTATTTACGCCGAATTTAAAAATCAGATCCGCAATCCTGTCGTTTTTAATCGCGCCAAGATTTGCACTGTCCCAAAAGTTAGCCTTATAAAACTCTTTTACTTCACGTTTAAGCGCTTCATCTTTGTATAAAATTTCGCTTGCTTTTTCCATTTGTCCGCAAGTTTTAAGCACGTCTTTGATTTTTATCCAGCCGACGAAATTAGAATTTGCACTTTCACATATTCCCATAAATGTAAGCCCGTTTTCGCCCGGGTTTTTATGCAAAGCATTTTTAGGATTGTTAAATTCGAGTTTTAAAAGTTCATCATAACTTTTATCAAAATTTGCCATTTTCTGTTCTCCTTAATATCTCTTTCACGTCGCTATGAATTTCATCTTGCGTTTTTGAAATTTTGTCTGTGATTTGAGCGGTTAAATTTGCTTTTTCGTTGTGTTGGCTGAGAGTTTTTACTATTTCTTTGCTTATCTCGCCGCTATCTTTTATAGCTTCAGTGTTGCCGTCAACCGAGCGTTTGAGCTCTTTGACGATAAACCACATAAAGAAAAATACAACTCCTATAATAATAAGCGTAAAAAATACGCTAAGCCCTGTAACACCCCATTTATCAGCACTAGCTATAAAATTTCCGCTTTCTGTTATTATTTTTTCATTCATTGTCTTTTCCTAAACAATATTTAAGCGTGTTTTCGCATTCCAGATAATAAATCATAAGCTTTTTATGCGCTTCAAAAGTGCCGTCATTTCGCGGTTTTAAAGGCATTTTAATATCACATCTAACGGGGATTAAAACGTCTTTATACGTCACTTGTGCATTTTTTGCACTACACCCGCAAAGTAAAATCAAAGTAATAAAAACCATAAACATAAAAATTAAATCATCACTCATTAAAAAGCTCCTTGTATGCCTTTAATTCGCCCTCGCAAGTTTTATCTTTTATGAAAACTTTTTCAATTTTGCTTGTATCAGTGGGTTCAAAGGACTTTTTCAGTTTCAAGTCTTTTATGGCTGCATTTTGTTTTTGCAAATAGGCATCGCAAAGCGTGAATTTATTATTACACAATAAAATTTTATCGCTTAGTTCTGCAATTTCTTTGTTTTTTGCCCTTATTTGAAAATTTTGATAAAAAGCAATAATAACGTCAAAAATAAGAGCGGCTAATACAATATAAAAAAGTTTATTTATCATTTTTTTCACTCCTAAAAATCTTAAAATCAATTTCAAAAACATATATATAAAGACTGTCTTTAAAACCCAAAAACTCTAAACTTTGACTTAAATCATCTTTTAAATTTTTTACCTGTTTAACAGCTCTAAGTCTTATTTCGTCAAGTTTGTCAATCAAACCCAAATTATCGTCATTCAGGCTTCTTGCCGCAAGATAAAGTTTAAAACTTACTCTATCTATCCCTATACTTTCTTTTTTTAGAGAATTTAAAAGAAGATAAAGTCCCGGCTGCTCTATGTTTTCACTTCCTACATCTATAGCTTCCGGGAAAATTTCTTTTAAAGTTTTGTAGGCTTCTTTTAAGTTTTTCATCTAAAACTCGCTTTTTCTCATTCCGTATTTTGTATTGCTCAAAATTTCGCCGTTTTCATCAACGCTAAAACTCCCGGCAATTTTCAAAGCTTCTTTATATAAAATGAGATCCAACTCATTTGGTTCGATTTTTAAAAGAAGCTTCAGTCTAAACATTGCTATATCAAGCAATATCGGCTCAGGAAGCGGCAGGTTTTTTGTCAGTTCCCGCGCTTCTTTTAGAGCTATTTCTGCTATTTGCTCTGTTATTTCCGCTTTGTTTTGTAGGCTTTGTTTTGCTCTTAGAATCAGTTTTTCCTGTATTTCCATCACTGCTTACCTTGAACATATCGGCGCTATAGTGCATTTTTGATACCTTTTTATGCGCCGGTTGATTTGTATGCTAGTTGCCAAAGTGCATAACCTGCATTCATGAAGCTTTTGCAACCGAAAAGCGCTTCATCTTTCATAAAACGATAGTCGTTGCTTGCTTCAAAGACTCCATCTTTTGCCACTTGCAATACAAAAGGCTTCACAGGTTTTGAAAGGTCCATCAGATACCAGCTGGTATCGGCTATCTCCGGCAAAACCAAAAGTGAGTATCTTTTAAAAGTTGCATTTGCTTCACCGCCTGTCAAATAGTCTTTTTCTACCGCTTTGATTGCATTTGCAAGATTTTTAGGACCGCAGATAAGGTGTGTCGGCATTACTCCCATATTTTGTTTTTTATTTCCTTTTATGGTTCTCATAAAAGCCTCAGCTGCAATTAAATTATCACTGTTTAAAACGCCAGTTCCCGTGTTTGCATAAGTATCTCCCTCTATATCGTGGTCTGCCGCAAAAAACGGTTTTCCGTCGTAGCAGTTTTTGCTGTCGGCTTTAAGCAAAATTTCAGCAACCAGACTTGCACCGAATCTTTTTGCATTGTATGCCATTTGCTCGATTGCAGGCTTATATACGCCTATTTTGTCATATTCCAAATGATTATTCGGAACGCTCACGCTTGCCTCAAAAGGCACGTTTTCAAGCAAATATCCGTAATCTTTGAATTTTTTAATATCTCTATCGCCAACCCACTATTTCATCATCGGAAAATTTCCAAGCCAAACATATTTTTCGCTCAAATCGTTACTTACGATTCGCATTGCCATAGCGTCGGCTTCGCTTTTCGTATCATTGAATGTTTTTTGGAAAATCGCCTTAAATCCAATCGCCGTCTCTTCAAAATGTGCCATTATTTCGCTCCTTTATATTCATCTTCGCTAATCCCAAGCATATTTGCAATATTTTTTTCAGCTTCGCTCAAAGACTCTTTTGCATTTGCCTCAAGATTTTTTTTGCCGAAAATAGCGGTTATACTTTTTAGGCTGCTTTCTATATTTTCAAGTCTTGTATTCAGTTCTTTTTTATCGCTTTCATTTTCAGCTTTTTCATTTTTCTCTTGTGTGCTATCTTTTTTGAGCTTTTCAAGTTCATTTTTAAGGGCTTCATTTTCTTTTTTGATTTTTTCAAGCTCTTTTAAAAGCTCTTTGTATTCGCTGCTGTCTTTTACATTCATTTCTTCTCCTTTAAAATTTAGCGCGTTGTTAAGTAAATTTGGTCTATTTACCAGTCCGACCGAGTCAAGTCCGGTCACCTCACTTCCGTCCGTATCAAACACAGGGCTTAGATATCTGTAAATTCTTTTTTCTACAAGCTCTTTGCCTTTGTCATTTAGTTCAAGTTTTGCATAGATACCGTCCTCTTTTTCCACAAAACTATCTTTGCCAAACCAGCCTATTGCACCTGCAAAGCTATGATTTTCGTCTAGGACGATGTCAAGATTGTTTTTTTGAATTGTTTCTATCAAAGAAGCAGCATTTATTTTGAAAACTCTGCCATCTAACCCTTTTACCTCCCCGACGGGGCTTACTTTTATCAGTTCCCCGTCTTTATAATTAAGGCTTAAGAGTTTTTCTATTACACCTTTTTGCAAAGCCTTTCTCCTTTTTAATTTTTAGCGTTATTGTATGTGAAAAACTCATCAAAATCATTCTAAATAGGGGTTATATAGAGTGAAACAAAACTTTTTTAAAGTTATACTTAAACCAAAAATATTTTTTACCCTTAAAACCAAACAAAGATTATTTTTAAAAATGAGTTTTAATGTGTTTAGGGTGCGTTTAGGATTTAAAATCTTTTCTTTTGCATATGAATATATAAAAAAGAGATAAAAAGCCTAAAAAACGCAAATAATAAAAATTTGATATGGGAATTTATAAAATGAATGATGAAATAAGAAATATGTATATAAAAGGCTTCAGTGTAACAGACATCGCCACAACTTTTGGCGTAACAAGGCAGACTATATATAATAGAAAAAATGAAGATCTAAACAATGGAATTGACTGGGACGCACTGGCGCTAAATTCAAGCAGAAAAAAAGCAAGCCTAAGCGAAAACGAGTTTATTTTAACTCTTATAAATAGTTTTGAGCTTGCATTTGACAAAATCAAAGAACTTGAACCCACTGAACAACTTGAAATCCTAAAAGAATACACGGACACCTACTACAAACTTAAAGCCCCTGTAAAAACGGACGATAAAGCCAAAATCCTTGAAAGCATAAGCAAGGCAATAAGCCAAATAGCAGATATTGCTAAAAAAGAAAATAACGAAGCGGTGATGAATTTCTTGGCAAAAAATGCCGATGAAATTTTAGCAAGGACCTTAAAAATATGAATGAGATAGAGGATTTAAGGTCAAAATTAAAAGGACTTTATAAAGTTACCGATCCTTTGCAAAAAAGCCGCATTAAAAAAGCCAAAAAAAGCTTTAGGGATATGGTAAGCCTTTATTTTAATCACCATGTAAAATTACCCGAAACTTCAAAATTTAGAAATTTTTTCTATGACAACAGCTCAAAACTCATAAAAGAAAATAGAAATATGCTTTTTAAAGCTTATAGAGGTGCGGCAAAAACAACTCTTATTTCAAGGCTTTTTGTGCTTTATGAAATGGCTGTTTTAGGCAAAAAAAGAAACGCCGTAATCGTATCGGCTACTATCAATCTATCCAAAAAAACGCTTGAATTTATAAAAACAGAGCTTGAGGAAAACACAAAATTTATAGAGGATTTTAACATTGACAAAGGCTCAAAATGGACTGAGGATGAAATAGTATTTTATGCGGATAAAAAAGCTTTTAAAATAAGCGTTTATGGCTCTGGAACAAAAATAAGGGGCGAGAACTGGCGCGGTTTCAGACCCGATTTAATTATTTGCGATGATTTGGAAAATGATGAAAATGTAAAAACCAAAAGCCAAAGAGACAAGCTTTATGACTGGTTTGAAAAAGCCATTATGAAGCTTCCTGCACGTGATGATGAGAGATATAACATAGTAGTAATCGGCACAACGCTTCATTATGACTGCCTGCTTAACCGCCTTGAAAAAAGAGTTGATTTTAAGTGTTTTACCTTTCCTTTGGTTTTAAGGTTTCCGCCTGATTTGGAAGAGTTTAATTTGGACGAATTTATTTTAGACGATATAAAACTTAATAAAAACAAATACGTCCTTGAATACAGAGCAAGCAAGGGCGCATTTTTAAGCGAATATCAACAAATCCCGCTTAGCGAAGATGAGCTTAGTTTTAGCTCTTACCAAACATTCGATGAAATGCCGCTTTGTGAAGCATATTATATAGGAATAGATCCAAGCCTTGGAAAATCAAAAGGCGATTATTTTAGCGTCTGCATTCTTGGCTTTTTTAATGGCAAATTTTACGCAAAAGTAAAGATGAAAAAGCTAAAGCCGGAGCTTATGGCAGAAAGAATTATAAGCGAAGCAGCCGCTATTTTAAGGCTTAACCGCCCTTTAAAAATCGCCATTGAAACCGTGGCTTTTCAGGAGTTTTTTAAAGACTATATAGAAAAAAGAGCAAGTGAGCTTGGAATTTATCTGCCTATTATTTCCTTAAAAAACACGGTCGCAAAAGAGCTTAGGATTGATAGTCTTACGCCTCCAATCAACAACGGCATAATTTTAATAGATAAAAACTCGACTACATTTTTAGATGAGCTTGATACCTATCCAAAATCAGCCCACGATGACGGACTTGACAGTCTTGAGTTTGCATGGCGTATAGCAAAAGCGCCCAATTTCGACTACGAAAAAGTTAATAGTTTTATTAAAAAATACAATGACAAAAAAAGCTTTTTAAGGAGAATTTTTAATAAATGATATACGGAGATAAAAAATGCTAAAAGATTTTCTAAAACCAAAACGAGATTACATTAAAACCGATATGAGCTATTATACGGAGCTAACTGCCGGGAGAGTAAGGGCTGCACTACTAACCAAAAATCAGCAGGAGCTTTTCCCGCTTTTTAATCTTCTCATAGACAAAGATACAAGCCTTGGCAGTGAATGCGAAAAAAGAACGAATTCAATATTGAATAAATTCTTTACACACGATTTAGGAGAAGATGAAGACGAAAATATCGAAGAAATCATAAAAGCAAGTATTGAAGCAAGGCTTTTTGGATTTTCACTTTTAGAGCTTTATTTGGAAGAGGGTAAGCTAAAAGTAAGCACTGTTGGAAGAGAATACATTGAGTTTGAAGAAAATAAACCGACCCTTAAAATAGGCAAAAAAAGATTTGTCGCAAAAGAGCCGTTTTTTATAGCTATAACTTCAAAGCCCGCAATTTTAAAAACACTTTGGATAACCTATGCAAAACACTACGTTTTAAGTCTTTATCTAAAATTTGCAGAGTTTTTAGGCGTTCCTCCGCTCATCGGACAAACCGAAAATGCGGATGATAAAACGCTGAAGGCTATGAGCGACGCCTTTGAAAACCTAAGAAGCGGAAGCTATGTCATTTTAGGCGCGCAAGATATCATAAAAACGCTTGAAGGACACGGAAGTCAAGCTGATTTTATGGAGTTTATCCGTTATTGTGACGCCGAAATTGCAAAAAGTATAAACGGTTCAGTGCTTAGTTCAAACACAGCTTCAAACGGAAGCTACTCGCAAGGCAAAATTCACGAAAACAACCGCTTTGAGATAATCGATGCAGACATTAAATTTGCAACCCGAACTGTTAGAAATTTTTATGCAAGACTTGGAAAAAAAGTAAATTTAAATATTCAATTTGAGAAAGATAAAAATCTGCTTGATAGAGCTCAAACACTTCAAATTTTAAGTTCGTTGGGATATGAAATGGACCTTGAAGATATGGCAAAAGAGTTTGATTTACCTCTTCCAAAAGGCATAAAATCAAAAAGCCTAAATGCAAAGACTATTAGAAAACCGCTTGACAGGTTTGATAATTTTATGCAAAGTGAGAATTTTAAACACCCTTTAAAGAGTGTTGAGACAAACATTAAAGAGAGTCTAAACACATTTTTAAAACAAAGTGAGACCTACGAAGAAGCGTTTAGCAAGCTCTATGAAATGTATAGTGACATCTCTCCCGATGAGCTTGAAAAATATATGTTTGAAGCCTTGCAAAACGCTGAAATTTTAGGAAATTATGATGATTGATTTTTTTGCGAAACCTGATGATTTGGTATCAAAATTTAAAGCCAAAAGCCCCGAAGTGCATTTTGATTATGATGAGATAGCTCATGAAGCGCATAAAAGAGTTTTTACTATAGCTAAAATGACAAATCTTGATTTATTAAAAGATATGCAAAACTCCTTAACTACTGCATTTCACAAAGGAATAACTTTTAATGAGTGGAAAAAAGACATTATCCCACACCTTAAAAAAAGCGGCTGGTGGGGAGATGTTGAAATTAAAAATCCAAAAACCGGTGAAGTAAAAAATATTTTTGTAGGCTCACGCCGCTTAAAAAGGATATTTGATACAAATATAAGGACAAGTTATGCCGGAGCCAGAAAACAAAGCCTTGATGAAAGCAGCCTTGAATACTACCGCTACAGCGCGGTTTTGGATAGTCACACAAGAGCAAGCCATAGAGCAATGCACGGAGTGATTTTAAAAAAAGACGATCCGTTTTGGAAAAAGAACTTTCCGCCAAACGGCTGGAATTGTAGATGCACTGTTAGGGGATATTCTAAAAAGCAGATTGAAAGAATGGGTTTAACGCCACTTGATAACACACCGCCAAATATATCGGATAAAGACTTTGCTTATGATATAAACGGTGCTGATTTGGACGATGTTTTTAAAGAAAAAGCAAAAAAAGTTTTAAATGTAATTCAAAGAAATAAAGATAAATTAGCTCTTGCTCTAAAAGAATTTGACCGCCAAAGAGATATGTATGTCTGGCAAAAAGGGCTTGATAATGCTATAGATGAACTTTTGATTAAAAAGAATTTAAAATCTCCCATAGAAGCTTTTCAGCTTGGTGTGTTATCCGGTTTCATAATTAAAAAAGCAAAAGAAATTTTAAAAATTGACACCAAAACAAAACATATTATGGGTGATAAAAAAGGAATTTTACATATAAGACCTGAAAGGAAAGGGGCATATAGTCAAGACCTAAGGATAGATGAAATAAGGCAAATAGTTAAGGTTTTAAATGATAAAAATACGCCAGTTAGTTTGGATATTAGCGATAATGCTATAATTTTTTGGTTTGATGATAATATGGATAAGACAAAAATAAATAAAATAGTTGTAGATCTAAATTATAACTTAAAGAAATTCGGGGTTACAAATTATATGGTAACTGCCGGAAAAATAAATAAACAAGATATGAAGCATAAAGAGTTTATAAAAATCCGCTGACGGCGAGAGTTGCACTCGCAATCTCTATAGCTGAAAGCTACAACCCGCTACTTCGTTGCGACCATCAATCAGCGAATTCTTATGCATATTATACCACAAAAGGATAAAATATGGAAATAGAAGTAAAAGGCATCGAAGAAATACAAAAAAGTCTAAAAAAACTTGAAAAAAAGACTGGAAATTTAGCACCTACATTAAAAGCAATAGGTGAAATGATAAGAACCAAAATAGACGAAAGCTTTGAAAAAGAAGCTAGCCCGTTTGGTGAAAAATGGAAGCCGATTTCCGCAACTACTGCATTTAACTATGCAGGCGGTAAGAAAAAAGCTTTTAAAAAAGGTGCTAAGTCCTTAAAAAGTGGCTTTTTAAAGCGTTATGGAACTCATGGCGATAAGAAAATTTTAGTTGAAAGTGCAAATTTAAAAGACAGCTGGGGAGTAAAAGCTGATAATAAAAGCGTAACGGTTGAAAGCTATGCAAAAGCGCGCGGCTTTCCATACGGACTTACTCATCAGTTCGGCTCTGTTAAAAGAGGCATCCCTGCAAGACCTTTTTTACCTGTGGATGACAAAGGAAATCTTGAAAGCACTCTACAAAAAGATATTTTAGAAAAAATCGAAGATGATTTATTAAAAGGGGATTAAAATAATTAAATCAAAATTTAACCTAAGCTGACAAAAGATTTTTATAAGCTTCTTTTTGAGACCACAAAATAGGCTTAATGCCATATTGATTTGTTGCTTGCGTGATATCATCTGGTACTGTAATATTACTATCATTTAAAATAATTATACTTTCACTATTTTTTGTCCTATCATCTTGTAAGTCTAAAAATGAAAACAAAGAAGACTTTAAATTGTCTTTTTTAGGGTTATTAAGAAGTTTTATAAGTCTTTCTTTGCTTTTTTTTGATTTAGAGATTATAAAATCAAATTTATGATTTAAATGACTCTTGCCCTCTAAACTAACAGATGAAATATATCTTGCATCTATACTATCTAAAAATCTTGCTACATCATCAAAGAAAAAGCTTGAAATTTTATTATTTGCTAAAACAAACATATCATTTACACTTATTAATGCTTGTAAAATATTATGTTGTTTAGAAGCAAAATTTGACACACTAGCCTCAACAAAAAGCTCATTATTTTCTCTTTGTATTCCAAAACCATTAAGGATTATTTCAAGTTCTTGTTGTCTTTTTTCTGTATTAAACTGCATACCTTTTAAAGCTAGACTATTTAAAGTATCACCATCATCACTAAGCTTTATTTTATCGCCATTTATAAGGGCATATATAACTATATAATCATTACTACTATCCAAAAAAGGTGTAGTTATCTCATAGGTTTTTTTATCTATTTCCTCAATTTCAAAATTAGCGTGAATATGCTGTATATATTTATCTATAAGAGAGTTTATATCTATCAAAACAAACTCCTTTTTATAAATTCAATTTCTTTGATGTTGCAAAACTCACAAAACTCTTTTGCTACATCTTCTAGCTCTCCTTCTCCCCTCAATCCAAATTCACCAATGGGAAAAGCCCATTTATCATTATATCCTTCTATAAAAAAATGTAAGTGTGAACACTCTTTTTTAAAAACAACTCCTGAATACTTTTGCATAAGGTTACTAAGCTCTTTTGGAGATTTTTCTTTTATAAACTCTGGATTTTTATGCTTTGAGTAAATATCAAGCCTTAAAATAATATCGGTTTTATTATGTCTTAGTTGGCTTTTATTTCTTTTGATTTGAAGACCATACTTACTTATGTCAAAAAGAAGCAAAGCATCTATTTCGCTACTAACTAATTCTATTGTTCTATTTTGATTTGATTCATATATGCTTGGAATATCTACTTTAAAAATATCTTTTGGTGTTTTTAACGCATCTATAATTTTTTTAACTTGAAAATATTCCATTGTTTAAACTCGCTTTTTCACATATTATATAGAAATTTTCTTGAAAATTTGCATAAATTTTACATTTGTTTTAAAAGGGATTAACTACCCTTTAAACTCTCTTTAACCACCTTTTCATACTCTATTAACTCTTCATCTTTTGATTTTATTTTTTCGATTGTGCTAAAAGTCCTACCGCATTTTGGGCATTTTCTAAACCTTTCATTAACTAGCCCTTTAACAGTAGCGATGACATTTGTTTTTTCATTAGCACAATATGGACAGATCATCTTTGTCTCCTTTTATTAGGCCAGCAAGTTGTCCCTAAAAAAGCATTCACTATAGTCTTTGCAATACGCTTTATTTGGTAAGTTTTTATCACTTAAATCAATATCTAGCTTCATTTTTATTTCTTATAAAATTTACACATTTTTTCTAAGCCTGTGATAATACGCCTTGCATCATTTAAGCTCACTCTTTTAAGTTGGCTATCAAGCCTTATGAAGACTTTTATCTGTTTTATTACATATATCATCAGTTTTTTATCGCTAAAGCCAAGCCTGTTTGCAAGGTATTTTATGTAGTTATATTGAGCCGGAGTTATTTTTTTATTTTCATTAGATTTTTTGGCTTTTTTTATTTTCATATTTTTGATTATATTTCTACCTAGTGCATCCGGCTCATACTTTTTGAATTCGCCGCTTATTAGCATTTCAAGGGCGCTTTTAAGTTCATCGATAGAAAGATCCGCAGAGCTTGTTACATCAAACCTAAGCTCAAGCCACATCTGCCATGCGTCATTTTCTTTTAGAGCTTTATATTCGCTGTTTAGATGAATTCTTTTAAGCAAATTATTTCTTAGAATTCTTTGATTTTCGGTCATTTTTAACTCCTTAAAGAATGCCTCTTTTATATAATTCACGACTCAAAACGCTTTTGCAAATTCCAGTGCAGCGGCTCATTTTAGATACGTTTATTTTTCCGTTTTTAAATTTATAAAATTCTAGGTCATAATTAAGAGCATTTCGCAATCTTTTGTCAAATTCTCTTTTTCTGCGCTCATTTAACATTTCCAAATGTATATTTTGTCTTACGCTTTTCATTTTTTATCCTTAAAACCTTAATCAAGGGCTTAAAAAAAGCCCTTTGTTAAAATTTCATTTTACAATTTCAAGACTTTCTATTTTTGGCACGATTCTGAAATTATCTTTTATCGTGCGTTTCAGCCCCAGTTTTACCAGATCGCTGTCATCAAGCTCCGCTAATGCTTCTTTGTTAGGTTTTTCTTCGTAATTTATGCACTCTTTTGCAAGTCCATAAGCCTTTATAGCATTAAGCAGCGCTTCGATTTTCGTTTTTACGCGCGGAAGTGATACGCTTTTGCTTATTCTGTATCCTATTTCACCGAATGTGAATTCCTTACTTCTTTTGTCTGCAAACTCATGTTTGTTGTCCTCGCAAAATAGAGTGATTTGTTGCTCGATATATTTTTTCTCATTATCAAGCCTTTCAATCTCATTTTTTCTGGCCTCTTTTATACGGTTGCACTCAAGCGTAACCTCGCCGTTAATTTTTTCTATTCCTACGCTTAATTCGCACACTCTTTTAAGCGCCGAATCTATATCTTTAAAACTTTCTATCTTCATTTTTTTCTCCTTTTTAGCCTTTTTTGTTTTCTTTTTTGCGCCTCTTTTTCGCCAAGTTTTTTAACTAGTGCCATTTTTTTTACTCCTTTAATCAAAAATACTGAATTTCAGCTCCGTAACTCCGAGCTCACGAGCTATTTTTCGCTCGTAAGCCATACCTTTGCTGTTTTGCGAAAACTCGCAAGGATAAAAATAATAATATCTGCAGGCTCTCATAAGCTCTTCGCAGTTTTTCATCACCTTTTCGCGTTCAAGCTCTGAATACACGTCCATCCACGCTAGCACCGGACTGATCGGCTCATAGCCGTTTAGGCGCACCTGATGACACGCTTCAAGAGCTATATTTTTTGCTATATAGTTTTTATCTCTATCCTTACATTTTATGGAAGCGTAGGGGGTAGAAACAAATACAAGTTTTGCCATTTTTTCTCCTTTCTTAAAAAACTTATTCAAGCCCGCCATTTACGGGCTTTGATAAATTTTTACTTAGCTTTTTGCTTCTAATATTAAAACTAAACAATTTCTTTTTTTAAGATTTTTTTTGATCTTTCTTCTGCTTCTTTTAAGCTATAGCCTTTATTACAAAGTTCTTGCACTTTCCAAAAATATTTGGCTTTTTTACTTTCATAATTAACTACCCAATCATTTATGCATAAAGCTTTTTCTCCTACTTTCATATCAGAAAAAGCTTTTATAATTCCGTCTTTTATCTCTTCTGTTATTCCTGCTTTAACAGGTAGGTTTTTAACTTTTTCTAAAGTATCCGGTTTTATTTCTTGCAAAGCATCAAACAAATTGTCTTTATCTGGCTCGCAAACTGTCGTTAAAAATATATCTTTCGCAAGAATGCCTAAACTTATCATTTTGTTATTTGTAACCACTTCAAGCCTCATTTTCTACCTCCAAATCTTTCCTAGCCCAAAAACAAAACTTGCTTTAGGATTTCGGCAACTTTTGCCAACGCTTATAATAGGCTCTTTAAAACCGCTTTTTAAACTTTGCTCTTTTAATCCGGCAGCTCGCCTTTTAACTCTCTTTCCTACTAACTCCCCGTTTTGTGTCATTCCGACTTCAAACCCGCTAAAAAGTCCTTTAACTAAATTTCTATTCATAATAACTCCTTGGTAAAACGGCATCTATTTTTGCGATGTCGCCTTTATAAATTTCATTTAAATCATCAAGTGCGTATTTAACCTCTCTTAGATTTTTGCACCTTTTCCATACCTTATCCGCTGTTTTTTTGTCTATTTTTATGTTTTCTTTTTCAAATAGCATTTCCACTTCATCATCACCAAAAACTCTCAAAGCTTCGTGCGTGTTTCGTATTCTGGTTGCTACTTGCTCGTGGCTTTTTGCTATCTCTTTTTCCAAATTTTCAGTTCCCACTAAAATTATCGGAGTTTTTGTCATATCTTGCAGATATCTGATTTGCTCCAAACTCACCGTGCTTATAAAATTTGCTTCATCGATTATTAGAACTCTATTTCCGCCACTTAACCCATCTTTTATCGCTTCGATTAAGTGAGAAATGCCTGTTCTTTTTGGCATTACACCAAGCTTAAAAGCAATACTCTCAAGCAAATCTTTTTTATTCATCCCTGCAAACGCTGTTATTACTATGCTTTGAGGAAGTTTTTTCGATAAAGCGTTTATAGCAGTTGTCTTTCCGGTGCCGCTTTTGCCTACTATTTTCATCAACGCTCGTTGTTTTATCGCCTTTATCACACTTGCTATTATTACAACCGTGTTTCTGAAAGGCACTATGTCGCTGTCTTCGCAAATTTCATCATATTGACTTGAAATTTTAAGCTGCTTTGAACTGAAAAAATCGCTTATCTTTTTTTCAATCTCATTTTTACCTTCATTGCTTAAATCATAATCCCCCCAGCCGTTTAACGCTAAAGAAATGTAAGAAGCATTTACTTTTAGTAAAGTAGCAAGCTTTCTATAACTTCCACCGTTTTTCTTATACTCGTTAAGAGCATTTTTTGCTTTTTCGCTTAACGCCATTTAAAATCCTTTATCTAAAATTTAAATGTTTAAACACTTTTTAAAAGCCTTTTAAAAGACCTTTAAAAAGCGCTTAATTTTCTTGCAAAGCACTTCATCCGGCAAACTCATCAAGCACCGCGTCAATATCCGGCAAATACAGCGTATCATCAGCGCTTATTTTCTCTTTGTTTGCGCTTTTGTTGGCACTTTCCTTTTTGGCAACTTCGCTTTTTCATTTCATTTTTTCATCTAAATTTTGTTTAGCTATCTTTTTATAATAAGCGTCTTTTTCATCACGCAAAGATTTTATATAGTTCTTTACAGGAGCGATGTTTTCTTTGTGATACTCTTTTTTAGCTTTTTTGAGTTTTTCAGCGCTTATGTTTTGTCGTTCGTCATCTTCTACAACGCAGACAAACTCGCCTTTTGCATACACATACATCTTAGAAATATCATCAATATCCTCTATCACTTCCACGCTGTCGCCGATTTTTAAATTTTTATAAAGTTCTAAGCTTTGATAAATCATATTATTTATATTTATTCCGCCTGCATTTAGCACCCTTCCGTAGCTCTTACCAAATACTCTCTCATCAAACCAGCCGCTATCCACATCTTTACTGAATTTAGACTTTCTTTCGCAGTATCTGTCTATCGTTGCCTGCATTTCGGCTTTTGTTAAAAGATTTGTTATATTTGTCTTTACTCCGCTTAATCTCTTGCTTTTTTCAAGCGCTTCATTCTCTTTTTTTATTCTCTCGCCTGCGTTATGACCGATAAATCCCGGCAGATTTTCGAAAAAGTTTTGCATAACACCATGCGCTCTTTCTATTACTCCTTTTTGATAGCCTTTAAACGGAGCTGCTGCTATATAGCTTACGCCAAGTCTTGCTAAAACACCTTGAAAGTGCTTACTTACATAGTCTTTTCCGTTATCGCCCTTTATATACCCCGGGCGTCCCATTTTTAAAAAAGCCTTTTTTAGAAGTCTTACATTAGCGTAAGAGTTTGGCGACTCCGCAAGCTCATATACTAGCTTTCCGCTTGCGACATCTATCATTCCTATTGCCTCATATCGTTGCGGTTCGCCCATTTCATTCAGACACATAAAGTCATACTTTGTAGCATCTATCTGCCACTCTTCGTTTTCATTAAGATAGTCTCTTTTTACGCTTATATTCATATCGCCAAGCGCGTCAAGCCCGCCCCTTAGAAAGTTTCTCACATCCGCGTCTTTTTTGATTAGTTTATTTGCGTGGCGATAAAATGTGCTTTGAGAGATATCGGCTTGTAAATCAAACGGATCAAAAGAAATTTTATTTTCCAGCGAATATCTTCTTACATATTCCATCCACCAGCTACTTTTATGCGCGTTACCGATGGTTAAAATCGCCTCTTTTATTAAGGTTTGATCCGCTCTGATTTTTTGCCGCGCCCGTCTTTTATCTCTTTTATACCGCCATTTTCAAACTCTTTAATCCATCTATATATATTTTTATTACTTATGCCAAAAAACTCGGTTGCTACCTTTACAGAGTGTTTTTTCGCATAAGCTATAACTTCTAATTTTTGTTTTTCATCAAGAGTTTTTATATGGCTGTATTTGCCTGTCATTTTTGCAGGTTTTTTATTTTTAGAACTCTTTGCAGTACTTTTTTTAGAGCCGTTACATGCTTTTTTGTTATTGCCTGTATTTTTATCGACTTTAACAGTTTCACGATTGTTTATCTCATTACTACCTGCTTCAAAGGTGTTTATCTCATCGTATGTCTCATTGCCACCGCTTACTGAATCGCTACCCAAATTATCACCCTTGCAGCTTAGGTTATCACTATAAATCTCTTTTTCATCGGCTGTTTTTTCATCGTCCAGCCAAATTTGAAGAGTTTTGCCACCACGACCTACGCCGTCAGCATATTTAAAGAGTAATTTATTACACTTTATAAGGCAAATTTTTTTGCTTATTTTGTTGGCTCTATTTATAGATTTTTGCAGTGTGTCGTATTTAATACCCAAAATTTCAGCCGCTTCTTTACTGTTTAACCACATCTCAAACCCTTATTTACCCAAGACCATTTTCCATCGCTTCCGCCTGCTACCTTATGCTCAACCCTATTTAGAGCTATACCGTCGCTTTCCAATACCTTTTTAGCCTTTTTGCTTACATATCCTTTGTAAAAACTGCTTAGACTTAGATTATTTATCTCGCAATAAGCTTTCATATCATATCTAGTCTTATCTTTTATCGCCTCAGCCAAGCTTTGCATACCATCTCCTTTCTTTTTTTATGTATAATTTCATTGTTAAAACAAAAATAAAGGATTAAAATGTATAAAGATACTCTAAGAAAAAAGGAAGATGACAGTTATAAAGTAAAAAATTATGAAAGTAATCTAAAGCTAAGCTATGACGCCATTAGAAAAGATTATGACAACATTCTTACAAGTATTATGCCAAACCAAGTAAATCTTATAAAAACATATCTTTGGCTTAATACCTTTATAATCGGTATTGCTGTTATTTTTATCAAAGAACAAGCAATAACTCCAAAAATTTTATGTTCTTTTATATCAATATTTGCTTTATGTATTATCTCAATGATAGCTTTAGTTGTTGCTTTATACTACAACAAACAAAAGAAATTTATATTTTTTAAACCCGAAGATATAGCCAATATCAAAGATAACAAATGGTCTTACGCCCAAGGTCTTATAAACCTTATAAACGAAACTAAAAATGCATTTGATTTAAACACTGAAATAGTTAAATTTAGAGCCTTTTATATTAGGATAGGCGCTATTTTTCTAATTTTAGCTTTTATGGCATTCACCTATACTACGACTTATTATCTATTACCATATATAAACCATAGAAAGGAGGTGATAATTATGCCGGATGATAAACCTATAAAACCTGATGAAAATAAGCCAATTACTATGTCTTTAAGCACAAACAGTCAAATAAACATCAATACGGAAAGTATCAATGAAAGCACTAAAGAAAATAGCGGCTTCAATATCACTGCTGATGATAAATCACAAAGTGATAATAATAATTCATCAAACGATAAGGATAAATAACCTTATTAAGCCCCTTAAAAAAGGGGCTACTCATCAAACAAAAATACTAAACTAAACAGCATAAAAGCTATAAATAGTATATAATCATCCATTTTTTGCTCCTATTTTGTTTTAACACTGAAATTTTAAAGATCACATTAAGCCCAAATTTCAAAAAATTTGGTTATTATTTCTTAACAAGTTTTGAAATTATAGCGTAATAAATTACACTTGTCAATATAAAAGAGTAATTTGTTCGTAAAATTATGGGATTTAAAATGGAATTATCAAATAGAATAAAACAATTGAGAGATATAAAAGGTTGGACGCAGCAAGAGTTAGCTGATTATTCTGGTGTTTCTATTGACAGCATAAAAGGATACGAGTCAAAAAAAACAAAAAATATCACAACTGAAAATTTAAACAAAATTGCAAAAGCTTTTGATTTAAATATATCAAATTTTTATAATAATGATTTGTCCGTTAGTGAGATAGAAAAATGTCCGTTAGGAGTCCATAAGTCGTCCGTTAGTGATAAAAAAAGTGTCGTTACTCCCCCAAACCTTAAAATGTCACAGGACAACTTTTCCGTCCCATATTTTGATGATGTCTATGCAAGCGCGGGAGGCGGCTACATAAATGATGAAAACCCGCCTAAAATGATTGAATTCTCCAAGTCCTTTTTACGAGACTATCTCGGAACTGTCGAGTTTTCAAGGCTTAATATCATCAAAAGCAAAGGTGACAGTATGGAGCCTACAATTCCAAAAAATGCGCTTTTATTTATTCGTCTTGGAGATGTCGAGGAAGGTCAAATCTGCGTAGCTAGAATAGATGATGAACTCTATGTCAAAAGACTTCAAAAACGCCCCGTAGTTAAGCTTATTAGCGATAATCCCGACTATGACCCGATTACTCTACAACCGGATGAAAATTTTGAGATAATAGGTTGTGTTATAGGATACATAAAGAAGTTTTAAAAATCGCGTAAAAATTGTTACAAACAATGTAAAATTTTTGTCAAAATTGTCAAAAAAGTGTCAAGCGTAAAAATTCTCATTAAAATGAGAAAAATCATTTTCAAACATCGCTAAAATCATATTTCTAAACAAATCACTTATTTTCTATTTTTTCTCATTTTATACAACATTTTACAAGTTTAATCGAGAGCTCTTTATAAAAACTATGATCGGCCTTTACAACAATTAAATTTTTGCACAGTGTTTTAGCATGTTTTAAAGGCATTGCTGATTTTATTCCAAATTTTCTAGCCTCATAACCGGCACTTAAAACAACGCCGTTTTCTTCTTTTATCTTTTCGTTATCGTCGGCGGAACCATTTGCGACAACTACATTTTTGCCAATTAAAGTTTTATCTTTTATTCTTGCGGCCGATACAAAAAACAGTCCAGATCGATATGTAAAATCACTTTTTTGCCTATTTATATTTTATGATACTAAATCCGAAATTCGTTAAAATCGGGGAAATCTCTATTTGATTAATTATATTTTTTTGTTAAGCTTATAAATTTTAAAAAAATAGGTAGCAAAAATTTTGTGTGATAAAATTTTTGCTAATTTTAGTAGTTTCGGTTATTAAAATTTATTTTTTATAAACCAAAACTTCATCTAAACTTTGGCGAATTTTTTTAGCAGGCTCATCGTCACTGTATCCTAAAGCTACGACAACGCAAGGGTGAAACGGCGCGCCGAAACCGTCAGCTGCTATAAACTCGCTTAAAGCATTATAGTCAAATCCGCCTATTATGCAACTTTGAACACCAAATGCACAAGCTATATTTACAAGATTTGCGCAAGCCAAATATCCTTGCAGATCTGTATAAGCACAAAGTTCACGCTCACTCATTCGACCTGTTTTAGAGCCGACAAACGCGATATATTTTTCCACTTTATCTTTGCTTTTGCCTTTACTTTCTATTCGCTCTCTTAAAAATTTATCATCAGGCCTTATATCGTTGCGACTTATGATTATAACGGCGTGAGAACATTTTTCTATATGTTTTTGAGCATTGCATATTGTCGCTAAAGGTGTTAAGTTTTCGCCGCTTACAACCATAAATTTCCATGGTTCCAAACCAACTGAACTGGGGCTTAATCTTGTTAAATTTATAATTTCTCTTAATGTTTTATCGTCAATCTTTTTATCATTAAAATTTCTACAGGAATACCTATTTTGCATTATTTCACGTATAAAATTTTTCATTTTCCATCCTTTAAAAATTATAATCGAAACTAAGATTTAAAAAAGTAATGTGATTTCTTTCAAATGTACCTACGACATTATTAAAATCGACATCATCCGCAGAATTTACATGTCTTTTTTGGCGATCCTGATAAAAAAACGCTCCTGTAACACCAAAATTTTCACTTACTTTATAATTTGCACCGGCAGAATAAATATATGCCTTTGTTTCAGGTAATTCAAAACGAACTTTATTACTGTCGGCTGCACTCTCATCAATGGCAAAACCGCCCATTAAGCGAAGTTTTGGATTGTATTTATAAGCAACACCGAATCTATAAGTATTAGTATCATGCCAATTTTTTTCAATAGGTTTATCAAACATATCACTAACAGGAACCCGCTCATCATAGCGAAAATCAAGTTCTTTAAAAGCTGACCAAAATGTGCGGTCATAAGCAAATAAAAATGTAAAATCATCAAGCTCGAATGAAGTTGCTAATGTAAGTACCGCAGGAAGCGGAATGTCTATTTTTACATCTCCGTCATAAAAGCCGCTATAAGCATTTTGTGTCAAAGCATTAAATTTATCCACATCTTTTTTATTTCCTTTTATTTGCGATTTTACTATAGCATCACCTTTTAATTTTAAATTTATTTTAGATCTATAAGTCGCTGCAAAAGATAAATTTTCATTCGGTTTGAAAGTAGCTGCAAGATTATATCCGAAATTTACCGAATCGCCTTTCATATCGCGCCCTGCATCCATACTGACAGGAAAAATAGGCGACGGAGCGAAACCACTTACAGAATTTCGTACTTTTCCTTCGGCATAAGCGGCTCTAACGCCCGCGCCGATAGAAAAATTGTCATTTACTTTATAAGCGACGCTTGGAGCAAGTTCTATTGCTCTTAAATAGAATTTTTCCGCAATTGATTTCGGATACGGATCTTCCCAGTTCATACCGACACCGGCAGGTGTAGCCAAAGCGATACCGAAGCGAAAATCGCCTAAAAACGGACTTATAAAATTCATCCCAGGAACATAAAAATTTGCGCTCTCAGATTTTGTATCATAGTTTTTACTGGGAAATTTATCGCTTTCGTTTTTAAACTTTAAACTTGAAATATGTAAGCAAGTAGATGATAAATTTAAATAATGAACCGGATCTAAAAAAATCATATTTGCAGGGTTGTAATAAGCCGCGTCGGCACCAAAACTTGTAGCTACATTTGAAGCAAGAGTTGCTATACTGTCACCGCTTTGCTCCGGAATTTTATATCCGCCGGCAAAAGCGAATGTAGTTAAAACAGTCATTAAAGATATAGTTTTATTCATTAATTTCCTTTTATTAAGTTTCTTAAAATTTTGATTTCGTCAGGCCAGATAGTTTCATCTATAGTCTCCAAAATCATTGGAATTTCATCAATATTTTTATCATTCATTATATTTTCAAAACTTTCCAGCCCCAAAAAGCCCTTACCTAGACTTTCGTGACGATCTTTTCTAATTCCAAGTTCATTTTTTGTGTCATTTAAATGCATTCCGCTCAAAAATTTATAACCGATTTTTGCATCAAACTCGCTCATAGTTTTCTCATAAGCCGCTTTCGTGCGAAAATCATATCCGCCTGCAAAAGCATGGCAAGTATCGATACATACGCCGATACGAGATTTATCACTCACATTTTTTATAATAAAAGCTATTTGATCAAAATGATAACCCAGATTAGAGCCCTGCCCTGCCGTATTTTCTATGACAAGTTTTACTCTGTTTGTATTTGCAAGCGCTTTATTTATGCTTTCCGCTATATTTTTAAGACATTCTTGCTCGCTAATTAACTTTAAATGCGAGCCCGGATGAAAGTTTAAAAGTCTTATGCCTAAAATTTCACAACGATTTATTTCATCAATAAAAGTCTCCAGACTTTTTTGACGATTTTGTAAATTTGGATGACCAAGATTTATAAGATAACTGTCGTGAGCCAAAATATGCTCAGGTAAAATTTTAGAAATTTTTAAATTTTGTTTGAAATTCTCAATTTCTTGATTTTCAAGAGGTTTTGCACTCCATTGTCTTTGATTTTTTACAAACAGAGCAAATGCATCGGCACCGATTTTAGCGGCATTCAAAGGTGCGTTTGATACACCGCCACTTGCACTTACATGAGCTCCTATTCGTTTCAATTCAATTCTTTTAATTTTATTTTTACGCCGTTTTTGCTATCTTTAAAATTTAGCATTCCGCCGCAAATTTCGTATTTTATACCATCAAAAATTTGAGTAAAACCGCAATTTGTTTCGGTTAAATTTTTGCCTTTAAATATATGCTTAAAATTTAAAATTTCAGACAATAAACCTTTATAATAAGCATTTTTGAAAAATTTTTGATTAAAAATAAGCTCATCGTCACAGGCGCCGTTTAAACAAATTTTGCCGTTTTTATCAACCAATTCAAGCACCAAAACGCCGCTTTTGTAAAGTTCTATCTTATCTCCTCCGGAAATTTTATGCAAAAATCCGGCATCATTTATTTTTATAAGAGGTGAAATCGCAGTAAAATTTATACTCTTTGAAATTTTTGGTGTATTAAAAGCGCACCCTGTAAAAATCAAAAAAATAAAAAATAAAAAGTACTTATTCACATTAAAACCTTGCAAAAAAATAAAAAAAATAATTTTCAAAAATGGAATTGGGGCGAAATGCCCCGAATTTAGAAATTTAGCCTAAAATTTCAAATGGATTTACGACTACATTGTCGCGATCAACTATGTAAGGTATAAGTGCAGCTTGGCGAGCGCGTTTGATCGCTTTTTCAACCATTTCTTGATATTTTTTGCTTGTACCTGTTAATCTTCTTGGCATAATTTTAAATCTTTCTGAAAGACAATACTTTAAAAGTGCTGTGTCTTTATAATCGATAAACTCAATTTTAGCTTCTGTAAATTTGCAATATTTGCGTGTATATTTTCTTTTATCTGCCATATTACTTTCCTTTTAAAATGGTAATTCCTCATCTATATCGGCATTTACGTCGATATCAGGAATCTTTTCTTCTTGCACATCATCTTTTTGAGGTGTATTGTTTGAAAAATTTGTTTTATTGTTGTTTTGGTTTGAATATCCAAAATTTGAGCCGCTATTACGATTTTGGTTAAAATTTTGATTATTATTTGAATTATGTCCGTTATAACCTTGATTTGAACCGTATCCGTTAAAGTTATTTTGAGAATTGAAATTTCCTCCGCCGAAATTTGAATTTTGATTACCGAAATTCCCGCCATTTTGCGAATTTTGCGGAGTTCCAAGCATTTCCATACTTTCTACATAAATGCTATGTTTGCTTCTGTTTTGCCCATTTTGGTCTTGCCATTGATCAAGCTTCAGTCTTCCTTCTATCAAGACTTTGCTTCCTTTATGCAAATATTGATTTGCAATTTCTGCGGTTTTACCCCAAAAATCAATATCAATGAAACAAGTTTCTTCTTTTTTTTCACCGTTTGAATTGTATTTACGAGTTACAGCTATTGCGGATTTACCGACTGCCGAACCGTTTTGTAAATATCTTAGCTCTATATCTCGTGTTAGATTTCCGACCAAAACTACTTTATTAAACATTTTCCACCCTTATTCTTCGCTAGTTATTTCTTCTTCGCTCTCTTTATTTTCTTCTTCGTCTTTTTTTACCGGTTCTTTTGGCGCTTTTCGTTCGTTTTTCTTCATATTCTCCGAAAGTTTTACGCCATGGCTTAATTTTTCCCAAGCTGAAATTTCTTTTTTATTCTCATATTTGATAGTCAAAAAACGAATAATATCTTCATTTATGCGCAAATTTCGCACAAGTTCAGCAATTAATTTTGTCGGTGCCGTGAAATAAATCACAAAATACACACCACGCTCATATTTGTCGATTTTATAAGCGAGTTTGCGTGTTCCCATCTCGACTACAGCGGCTATTTCTCCGCCATTCTTAGTAATGACTTCTTTTACGAAATCAACTTTTGTTTTTACTTCATCATCTTGCAAAGTAGGCTTAACGATGAATAAAACCTCGTAATGTTTCATATTTTCTCCTTATGGATTTTTAGCTTATGCTCTTTTGCACAAGCAAGGATTTTGCATAATGCAACTTATAATTTTACTGAAATCTTACTTAAATTTTTCTTTTAGGTACATTCTTAATTTTTTCGTCACTGTAAAATTTTTAAATACAACAATTTAATTTTATTTAATACTTCTAAAATTTTAAACGTTTTTAACGAAACAGGCCGTATTATAGACTGAAATTCATACAAAAATTAAAAATTTTCAATCAAATCTTTATAAATTTCAGTTAATTTTTGCACTTCATTTACACTTACCCGTTCATTTACAGCGTGCAATCTGTCGTTTATAACACCGAACTCGGCAACATCGACATTAAACTCGGCAAAATATCTTGCATCACTTGTGCCGCCGCCTGTAGTGAAAACAGGACAAACACCTGAAATTTTTTGCACGCTTTGGCTTAACTTTTGCACGATTTTTGAGTTTTTATCCGTCAAAAAGGGATTAGAGCTAACTTTTAAATTAAGATCAAAATCACAATCTTTATACAAATCGTTTATAAAATTTTTAATATCGTTTGCATCCGTTAAATTTGAGTTTCTTACATTAAACATAACACTGACATCGCTTGGCGTTACATTGCATACCTGCATACCGCCCCTGATATCAACAACCACAAGTTTGCTCGGTTCAAAAAAATCATTTCCGTTATCAAAATCATGTCCTGCAAAATTTGCAAATTTACTTGCCAAAATATGCACCGGATTTACGCATTTATTTGGATATGCTACGTGTCCTTGAATTCCGTTTATTCGTAAAATCCCATTTATAGAACCTCTTCTTCCGACCTTTATCGTATCGCCGAAAACGGTTTCACAAGTAGGTTCTCCGACAACCGCAAAATCAGGAAGTTCACCTCGAGATTGTAAAAATTTTAAAGCTTCACGCGTCCCAAAAACAGCATCTCCTTCTTCGTCGCTTGTAAGAAGCAGACTAATAGTGCCATTAAAATTTTGCACCCCGGAAACCGCACAAATCATCGAAGCTACGGCGCTTTTCATATCTTGTGCGCCGCGTGCATATATAAAACCGTCTTTTTGCAAAGGATCAAACGGATCGCTATCCCAACCGATTCCGGGTTTTACGACGTCAATATGACCTGCAAAGCAAATATGCACTCCAGGACCGAAAGTTTTTCGAAAAATCACGTTTTTAACGCCGTTTTTATCAATATTAATTTCTTCAAAATCGTTTAAAATCATTGAAATATAGTTAAAAGCGCCGTCATCATCAGGTGTAATGGATTGAAATTTCAAAAGCTCATTTAAAATTTCCATACTGTCAAAATGTCTCATTTAAGTCTCCCAAAATGTCCTAAATATAAGAATTATACTAAAAAATATCAAAATAAAAGCAGAAATATATGAAAAAAGATTTGCGATTTTTTCGCCTATAACTTTGCGTGCCTTGAAAATTACAAGCGGAAATAAACTAATCCAAAGAAAAATTCCTATTATCAGTCCAAACAATGTAAGTATAAAATTTCCGCCCATATAACTCAAAACAGCGGCACTACTTAACCAAAATGCTATCACATAAGGATTTGACAAATTTATAAGAAATCCTTTTACAAAAATACCGAATAAAGAAAAACTGTCCGTTTTTTGCGTTTTTATATTTGATTTTGAGTTTTTTAAAATCAATATTGCCATATAAGTCAAAAAAATTGCACCGAAAACAGCTAAAATTTTAAAGCCGGTCGGTGAATTAAGAAATTTCAATATGCCGAAACTTAAAAGCGTAAGATAAAGTGCATCCGCACCCATCGCTCCAAGTCCAAGAAAAAACGCTTTTTTATAACTTTTCAGCGCATATGACATTATTAAGATATTTACAGGTCCAATCGGCACACTAACACCTATTCCAAAAATAATTCCGCTTAATATTTCCTGCACTTTTTATTTCTTTTTATATATGACAAATTTTTAGCTAAAAATTTTAAAATTTCCACACTACAAAAGATTAAATTTTACAAGAATTGTAAAATTTTATAATCAGGCGAAGAAGTTATAAAATTTCATCGCCTTCAATTTTTTACATCATAACAGGAATTTTTGTATTTTGTAGAAAATAATGCGCGGTTCCACTTAGAAAAACTTCGCGTATGCCATTATCATCACTCATTCCAGCAACTATCAAATCAAAATTTCCGTTTTCCGCGTTTTCCAATAAAATTTGGCCAGGAACCTTTCCTTTTGCATCTACTGTATCGAAAGTAGCTTTTATTCCATGTAAATCCAAGTAATTATCGATTCTTCCTATTGTTTCTGCTTCGCTTTCTTGTAAATAGTGTCTTGCGGTTATACAATGTACTTTTTTTGCTTTTTTAAGCAAATCTAGAGAGTGTCCAAGCGCCCTTGAACTTTCCGCGCTTCCTGTTAAAGCAACTAAAATTTTTTCTGCTTTAAACTCTTCTAAAACACGCGGAATTACGATAGCCGGACGCCCGCTTTTTACGACTGTCGCCTCAAAAGTTCCGGTAATTTTACCTGTTGTAGGCACTGCCGCTATAACCATGTCAGAATATCGCGAATGTTTTTGCACCAAATCGGAACGATTGCCTATAAGATTTCTTAAAAAAGCGGAATTAGGCACACTTTGATCTTCGCTTACTATAATTCCAAGCTTTTCGCACTCTTCACACACAATTCTCAGATTGTTTTGTTGTTCTTCTATTAATTCTTCTTCCGCCGTGCGCAAAAACTCGTCAAATAAAATACCGCCACGAAGCGTCATTCGCACATTATAAACAGTAGCGGGATCCAGTTGGCAAGCTAAAATACTTAAATGAGTTCCAAAAAATTTATTTACCAAAAGCGCTCCTCTAATGCGCTCTCTTAACTCTTCGCCTGCACCTATAGGAAAAAAAAGCTTTTTTAACTCCATTTTTTTACTCCTTATTCACAAAGTTCTAATGAAATTTTACCACGTTTTATCTCTTCTACTTTTACACGTAAAGTATCACCTTCGCTAAGCTGTGTTTTTATTTTTGATACATGCAAAAGTCCGTCAATACCATCTTTTAAACTTATAAATGCGCCAAAATCCATAATCTTTTTCACAACTCCATCAAATTCTTCTCCGACTTGAAAATTTGAAGTTTCTTTTCTTTCGTGATGATGACCGAATTTTGAGCCTTTTTTGAAATCATTTGATTTTTTTACGATATTTAAAATATCGGATTTAGCGTTTTCCACATTTATTTTATTTGCACCTTGAATTTTAACTTCGCCGCTATCACGTTCCAAATCGATACTGACTTCATATTTATCAATAAGTTCTTTAATGGTTTTTCCGCCTTGTCCTATAATATCTACCATTTTATTCGGATCTACACCGAAAATTTCAATTTTAGGTAGAATTTCTTCATTTATAATTATATCGTCATTTGCGACTTCCATTAAATTTAATATATAATTTCTTCCATCTTTGGCTTGATTTAGCGCTTCTCTTAAAATTTCAAGGCTGATTCCACCAAGCTTTATATCCATTTGAAGCGCTGTAATTCCTTCTCTAGTACCGGCAACTTTAAAATCCATATCGCCGTCATGGTCTTCAAGTCCCATAATATCCGTTAAAATCGCATGTTTATCATCTTCAAAAATTAAGCCCATAGCAACTCCTGCTACAAGTTTTAAAGTAGAAACTCCAGCAGCCCTTAAAGATAAAGATCCGCCACAAACGCTTGCCATAGAACTACTTCCGTTACTTTCCAAAATTTCACTTACAGTTCTTATAACTTGAGGATTATTCAAAGGCACACTAGGAGTTAAGGCTCTTTTTGCCAAATTTCCATGTCCTAATTCACGACGTCCCGGACTTTTTAAAGGACTTGCTTCCCCGACGCAAAATCCAGGAAAATTATATTGGAACATAAATCTTTCGCTAATCGGTGTATTTGAAGTCAGGCTATCGCTTACTTGCGCGTCTGTTTCGCCGCCCAATGTCGTAACAACCAAAGCTTGAGTTTGTCCGCGCGTAAAAAGACAACTTCCATGCGCATTAGGTAAAATATTTGTTTCTATCGAAATCGGGCGAATTTCATCCAAAGCTCTACCATCAGCGCGTCTGCGTTCATTTATAATTTGACTTCTTATAATTTTTCGTTTAAACTTTCCTATAATATTTGAAACTACATTTTTTTGCCATTCGTTTTGAATTGCAGTTTCGCTTTGCATAATTTTATTTACGATTTTATCAAGCTCGGTTGCTCGCTCGCTTTTTGCCATTTGATTTATCGCTGCTTGCACATCGCTTGTAAAATTTTGTTCTATGAAATTTGCGATATTTTCATCTTCCACTTCAGGCTTATACTCTAAAGCGGCATCCGGCTTTTTGAGCGCTGAAAATGTATTTTCATAAGCTGTAGAACCTGCTAAAATAGCCTTTGAAGCAAAATCTATGGCTTCTACCATTTTATCTTCGCTAAATTCGTTCATATTTTGATTTTCACCGTTCATGTTCGGCAAAGAACGCATCTCAATCATCAGCATTTCATCTTTTACGCCTGCTACATATAAATCAAGCGCTGAATTTTGGAGTTCCGAATTTGTAGGATTTATAACAAAACTATCATTTATGTAACCGACGCGAACGCCGCAAACCGGAGCTTTCATAGGAATATCACTTAAATAAAGCGCTACACTTGCCGCATTTAATCCTACAACCTGCAAATCGATTTCAGGATCTGCAGAAAGCACAAAAACTACGATTTGAGTAGGATAAGCATAGCCTTTTGGAAAAAGTGGACGAAGTGAGCGATCTATTATACGCGAAGTTAATGTTTCAAAATCTCCAGGTTTTGTCTCTCTTTTTATATAACCGCCCGGAATTCTGCCTGCAGCGTATTGTTTTTCTATATATTGCACCGTTAGCGGTAAAAAATCTTCTTCCACTTGAGTGTTTTCTCTTGCAACAGTTGCCAAAACCACCGTATTTTTTACTTTCATCAAACAAGCACCGGCTGCCTGCTTAGCAACTTTATTAATCTCAAAAATTTCTACATTGTTGTTTACTTCCACTGCATATTTCATACTTTTTCTCCTTCTTTTTTAAGTGGTAAATAATATGGACTCTCTTCCAAAATCGACATAATAATATCTGATTTCGGCTCAATTTTATCCTTATAATAAAAATCTACATCGACAAAATTTGAAATAGAATGCACGGCGTAAATTTCATCAACTAAAAACCCTAAATTTTGTTTGACATCACTTGCTATAAGCGGCGTAGCGTAAGTTATCGTTTTTGCGCCAAGATGTGTTAGCGACTTTATACAAGTAAGAGCTGTAATTTCACTGTCGCAACCATCATCAATCAAAATTATATTTTTATTCTTTAATTTTTCTAAAAGTTTTCCTTTTCTAAATTTATATATGTTTTTTAAAATCGTCTCTTCATATTTTCGCTTACTTTCACCATAAATAAAATCCAAGTTTATGCCGAACGCATCTATAAGTTCATTGACCACTACTATTTCTTCCGTTTCACTGACGCAGGCAATAGCACATTCCGCATTATTCGGTGCATAAATCGTATCGGTAAATAAAATTTCATAACCAAGCTTTAAATTTCTTGCAATATTATCTACTAAAATTACGGATTCAAGAGATATGCAAACTAAAAGAGCATTATCAAATTTAGGTAAAATTTCAAGCAATTGAGTGCTTGCATCAAGTTGATTTTCAAACATCAATTTTTCGCGTTCTATCATTTACCCTCCGTATAATCCGTATCTTTTGAATAATCATATCCTACCCCGCCGAACGGATAGAAATTTACAAAAAAGTAAACTGCCCGCTCTTTGCTTGCTTTTTCATAATTTCTAAGACTTGAGGTTTTAGGTTCGATATCTTCCTGATAAACAATTGAGTAATTCCAACATTTGCGGTTATGAGTAAGTCCTAAACGCCACATTTTTGAATAATCTCTAAGCAAGTCGTATTCATAAACGCCAAAAATTTCATAATACTTAGGAAGTTTTAGGGCGGCATTAAAAATTAAATAATTATCTTTATTATATCTGCTTGCATCATCATTTAATTTTTCGTACTCGTAAGTATGACTCATATAAGCTGAAAACGCGCTATTATTATAATTTGCATATGTTTGCACTTTATCAAAACTATGAAATTTTTGTGAATATGTAAAACGGTTTCCTATATTAAAATTGCCCAAATATAAATCAACCCTGTGATCTAAAGGACCGAATTCATCATCTTCAAGATTATAGCGTTGTTTTACAGCATGGCGTAAAAATTTTTTACCGTTTCCATCATAAAAATATTGTGTAAATTTGCCGGCTAAATTACTGTTTGTATATTCATCGCTAAGTTCATTGATAAAATTATCTTCATAATATAAATTGTCTTGTAAATTTTCCAATCGCGCAATATTTAAATTTCCGTTCTTTTTATCATATTTATATCTATAATCTTTTAAAATTCTATCATTTAAATCGCTGCTTTTATAACCTGCTATCAATAAATCGGTGCCGAAATTCATCGTATGGTAAAGGCTGCCGTAAGCTTTTGCCAAATCCGTTGAAAGAGAAAACAGATGATAATTATTGACATAATCGGAACTCTTATCTTCAAAAAATTCTCCGCCGAAATAACGATAATTATCGCTCCAATCGATATGTGTAGCATATAAATCCTCAGTAAAACTGAAATTTAAATAATCGCCCAAAAGTTGTTTTGAAAAACTGATAGGAACATTTAACTCATATTGATTTGCATTTACACCTTCTTTTCTTATGTAATTATGGAATTTTGTATCAACCGAATAAATTAAATTAGGCAAAATTATATTATCCGCAAATTTATGATATTGAAATGTCGGAATTTCTTGAACGGTATCATCATTTTGAAATACATTTCCTCTATTTAACTTGCTTGTATCTATATAATATCTGGCATACGTACCGAAATAATGATCATCGTTAGTCAAATAATAATTTAAACGCGAAGTTACAAGAGAATTTTCGCTATCATCATAACCGTTTTTTTGTGATAGATCAAAATATTCCAAATCATTCAATTGAGTAAAATTAATCCATAAATTTTCTTTAAAATCACCTTGTTTTAAATATCCGATGAGTTTGCTTCTATCATATTCAACTTCAAAACCGTAATGTTTTTTGTCTTTTAATTCAAGCCTTTTTTGATGTCTTTCTTTATTTTCAAAAATACCGCTTCTGATTTCCCCGTTTGAATACGGCGAATCTGCAAAACGAAAAATTCCGTAAATTCCAACTCCTCTGCGTGAGCGAATTTGCGGATCAAGCTCAAAATCCCAGCTATCATAAGGTGCAAAATAAACCGGCTGTTTATAATAAAATCCTTCGTCACTCATATATCCCATTTCAGGTATCAAAAGTCCGGTTCTACGGGTAGTATCAGTAGGAAATCCAAAATACGGCAAATATAAAATCGGCACGTCTCCTACATAAAATACAGGATTAAAAAGATGTAAAAATTTACTTTCTTTATTAAGTTTTCCGCTTGTGAAGTTTATATGCCAATCAGGATCGACTACATTGCAACTTGATACGATAGAACCTTTCGTGCGGTAATAATCCTTATCGGCGCAACTTTTATCATTTTGCATCCAAAGTTCGGCATCCTTATCCATCATAAAATTTGCATTTGCCTCTTGAGTGTTGTTTTTAAGATCTATTTTTACGTAATTTGCTCTGCTTGTTTCATTTAAATTTCGCATAGAATTTACATTTCCAAAAAATTCTGCGATTTGTTTTTTTTCATCATAAATCGCTTTATCGGCCGTAATAAAATAATCTTGTGAATAAAGAATAACATTTCCACTAGCTTCTATAATGTCGCCGTTTTTTGTGACATCATCCGCCATAAGCTCTACATTTTGGACTTTTGCTAACAATAAAGTAGCAAAAACAGCCAAAAATATAAAAATTTTACTCAACATTTACTACCAGCGTTTTTGCAACTTTATCTTGCCAGGTTTGTTTATATGGATCAAAAAGCGCCCAAACAAAACCTATATAAAATAAAAATTCGCTTAAAATTCTAACCGTAGCACGAAGTAAGGCAGCTGAAAAATTCATATTTCCATCCACGCATACACAACGAATTTTGCACAAATATTTGCCTAAAGTCGCTCCGAATTTGTATATAAAAAATGTGTGATAAATCGTTTTTATTAAATAATATTGAAAACTAAGCGCTGAAATCGTAGCAATCATTGCTTCTTTGCTTGGAGCGCCGAATAACTCTTTGCTGTAAATTGCAAAAAATAAAAAGCTCATCAATAATTCGTCAATACCGAATGAAATTATGCGTTTCGCATTGCTTGCAATAGTAAAATTCTGCTCTTTAAGCATTTTTTAGTGCCTGATAAGCTATATCTTTTCGAAATTTAGCACCCTTAAAATGAACATTGTCACAAAGTTTGTAAGCCAAATCCCTTGCTTCTTTAATTGTCTTTGCTACGCCCACATTAACAAGAACACGTCCGCCTGAAGCTTGCAAATTTTCTCCGTTTTTGCTGACACCGGCATAGCAAATATGAGTATTTGCAGGAATTTTATCGACTTTTATTCCCTCTGGCTCGCTTTTTGAATACGGATAGTTTTTGCTTGCCATTACAACACCGACTGCAAATTCATCTTTTAATTTGAATTTTTCAAGCTTACCGTCACTTGCATTTTTCAAAATTTCAGCCAAATTTCCGTCTATCAAAGGCATCAAAACTTCACACTCCGGATCGCCGAAACGCACGTTATATTCAAGCACATAAGGCTCGTTTTTAACAATCATAAGTCCTACAAAAAGCACACCGCAAAACGAATTTCCCTCATTTGCCATACCATTAACAGTAGGACGAACGATTTCATTTTCTATTTTTTTAATTAAATCTTTGTTTGCTAACGGACTTGGCGCATAGGCACCCATTCCGCCTGTATTCGGACCTTCATCGCCATCATTTAATTTTTTATGATCTTGAGCGACAGGCAAACTTACAAAATTTTTACCGTCACAAATTGCAAAAAAGCTAAGCTCAAAACCGTCTAAAAATTCCTCTATAACGACTTTTTTACCGGCCTCTCCAAAACTTTTTCCACTAAGCATTTCAATAGCCGCTTTTTTAGCTTCATCTTTTGTTTTGGCTATTATAACGCCTTTTCCTGCACAAAGCCCGTCAGCTTTTACTACAATAGGCGTTTCAAGAGTTTCTATAAATTTTGAAATTTCATTAAAATCGCTGCTATTTAGATATTTTGCTGTTTTGATTTTATTTCTGTGCAAAAAATCTTTCATAAAAACTTTACTTCCTTCAAGCTTTGCAGCATTTTTATCAGGTCCGAAAATTCGCAAATTTTTAGATTTAAATACATCTACAATTCCGTCTGTAAGCGGTGCTTCAGGTCCTACAATTGTTAAATCTATACTATTTTTTTTAGCGAAATTTGCAAGTTCATCGAAATCTTTTATATCAATATTTTCACCGATTTGACCGGTTGCACCGTTTCCAGGAGCAAAATAAATACGCTCTACACCGCTATCTTGTGAAATTCTGCGAGCTATAGCAAATTCTCTACCACCGCTTCCTACTATTAAAATTTTCAATTTTACTCCTTAAAACCCAAGTGAGCGGTGCGTAAAAAGAATCGGCCCGAAAAAGCCAATCTTGCAGTTAGGAAATTTTATCAGGTCGCAACCAATAACTCGGCCACGTCGCACAAAAATCTCACATCACCGCCTATACTTAAATGTTGGACCCTCATAAAAACGCTGTCGCTTCACCCAGGCAGATAAAATTATATAAAATTTTTGCTTAAATCTCAAATTTTATTTTTAAATATAAAATTTTTGAAATAATGTAAAATCTTTTTAAAAAATTTTAAAATTATGCCAAAACGCGTTTCGCCATCTCTTCGGCTAATGTTTTGCAATGTTGCAAATCATCATAACTTGGTGAACAGTGCGCTTCAACAGGCATATCTATAAAATCGAACTCGGTGTTGTTTTTCGCAAATTCCAATAGATTTTTAACTCCACCGCCGCTCCATGCGTAAGTTCCAAAAATTCCCAAAATATGATTTTTCATTTTGTGTGTGGAAATTAGTGAAATTAACTCCTGCATTACAGGAAACAGAGCATTATTATAAGATGCGCTTCCTAAAAACAGACCTTTATTCAGCCAAATATGAGTAAAAATATATGAAACATGAGTTTTTGAAACGTCAAAAAGACGAACATCTCTTACGCCATTTTTTGAAAGTGTATTTGCTAAATAATCGGCCATTTTTTCAGTATTTCCATACATTGTGCCGTAGGCGATTACAACGCCGTTTTTCGTGCGACAATTTGCCAAATCATCATAAAATTTTACTATTTTTTCCGGATTACTTCGCCAAACAATACCATGCACAGGGCAAATTGTTTTAATTTCAAGATTTTCAAGTTTTTTAGTTGCACGTAAAATTTGAGAGGCAAATTTTCCGACTACATTTGTAAAATATCTTGCCCTTTCAAATTCTCGCGCCGTATAATCAATCTCGTCATCAAAAATTCCACCGTCGATCGTGCCGAATCCGCCGTAAAGATCTTGCGAAAAAAGTGTTTTGCTCTCTTTATAATAAGTTACCATGGATTCAGGCCAATGAGCCATCGGCGTTTTATAAAAAGTTAATGCAAAATTTCCGAATTTGTGTGTTTCGCCTTCGCCTACTTCTATAAAATTCTCGCTTATATCAAGTTTATAAAACCCTTTTATAAACTCGGCGGTTTTGGAATTTCCTACAAGTTTCATTTTTGGAAATACATTTAAAAGAAGACTGATTGAACTTGAATGATCAGGTTCCATATGATTTATAATAAGATAATCAATCGTTCCATCCTGTCCGATGACTGAGCGAATTTTACTAAGATACAGTTCAAAACAGCTCGCATGAACAGGATCTATTAAAATATTTTTTTCGCCTTTTAATAAATAAGAGTTATAACTGATTCCGTTTTCAAGCGGCCACATATTTTCAAAAAGACCGGTATGGCGATCATTTACACCGACATAAAATAAATTTTTTTGAATTTCTATTGTAGAAAATTCCATTTTTCGCATCCTTTTTTTTGTAAAATTTTATCGAAATTTTACAAAAAAATAATTATTTTTCAAAATTTACAATTTTTTTGTAAAATAGATTTTCAAAATTTTAAAAAGGATAATTATGAAATTTAGCGGAAATAATGTTTTGGTTACAGGCGGAAGTCGCGGAATCGGAGCTGAAATTTGTAAAACACTTGCAAATTTCGGATTGAAAGTATGGATAAATTATCGCTCAAAACCTGAAGTTGCGGACGCTCTAAAGGATGAAATAGAAAAAAACGGTGGAAATGCCGCTGTAATAAAATTTGACGCTACAAATGAAACGGAATTTATTGAAGCGATAAATCTCATCGTGCAAACCGACGGAGAACTTAGCTATTTGGTAAATAATGCAGGAATAACAAATGATAAATTGGCTCTTCGCATGAAAACCGAGGACTTCACATCCGTAATAAATGCAAATCTTACATCGGCTTTTATAGGTTGCAGAGAAGCTTTAAAAGCAATGAGTAAAAAAAGATTCGGTGCAGTTGTGAATATAGCTTCAATTGTCGGCGAAACCGGAAATGCCGGTCAAGTAAATTATGCGGCAAGTAAAGGCGGAATGATAGCTATGAGTAAAAGCTTTGCAAAAGAAGCGGCTAGCAGAAATGTAAGATTTAACTGCGTTACACCCGGTTTCATAGAAACAAAAATGACTGAAATTTTAAACGATGAAATTAAAAAAACTTATGAAGCCAATATCCCGCTTAAAAAATTCGGTACTCCAAATGATGTCGCAAACGGCGTAGCATTTTTGTTAAGCGATTACGCAAGTTATATTACAGGCGAGGTTTTAAAGATTAACGGCGGACTTTATATGTAAATTTTAAGATTAAATATTGTAAAATTAAAAGATTTTTTTAAAGGAGAAAAAAATGGAAGTTTTTGAAGAAGTAAGAGATGTAGTTGTAGAGCAACTAAGTGTAGCGCCTGATGCTGTGAAAATTGATTCTAAAATCATTGAAGATCTTGGTGCGGATTCTCTTGACGTAGTTGAGCTTGTAATGGCTTTGGAAGAAAAATTCGGTATAGAAATTCCAGATAGCGAGGCTGAAAAATTAATTAGTATTAAAGATGTCGTAACTTATATTGAAAATTTGAATAAAAATAAATAAGGATAAATTTTGAAACGCATCGTAATTACCGGTATGGGAATGATTACTTCTTTGGGGCTTGACAAAGAGTCTAGTTTTGAGAATATTTGTGCCGGAAAAACCGGTATAAAAAAGATTTCTTATTTTGATACGACCGATTTTTCCGTAAAAATTGCAGGCGAAATTGAAGGATTTAATCCCGCTGATGTCGTTGATGACGGAAAAGAAATTAAAAAAATGGATAGATTTATCCAACTCGGCCTGAAAGCTACAATAGATGCGATGCGAGATGCAAATTTCAGTGAATTTAATGAAGATGAATTTGGTGTGGTTTCTGCTGCCGGCATTGGCGGGTTGCCGAATATCGAAACAAATTCTCTTGCTTGCAAAGAAAAAGGTCCAAGAAGAGTTTCGCCTTTTTTTATTCCTTCAGCTCTTGTAAATATGCTTGGCGGAGTAATTTCTATAAAATTTGGTCTTAAAGGTCCGAATTTAGCCAGTGTAACAGCCTGTGCGGCTTCTACTCATGCAATTTGCGAAGCTGCAAAATGCATAATGGTGGGCGAAAGTTCTAAAATGCTTGTAGTAGGTGCGGAATCAACTATCTGTCCTATTGGCATTTCAGGATTTGCTTCTATGAGAGCGCTTTCTACAAGAAATGATGATCCGCTTCATGCTTCAAGACCGTTTGACGGCGAAAGAGATGGTTTTGTAATGGGTGAAGGCAGCGCGGCTTTGGTTTTGGAAACTTACGAAGACGCAGTTGCAAGAGGAGCTAAAATTTATGGCGAAATAGCCGGTTTCGGAGAAAGTGGAGACGCTTATCATATTACATCACCGTCTATGGATGGACCATATAGAGCGATGAAAAAAGCTTATGAAATGGCAGGAAAACCAAAAATAGACTATATAAATGCGCATGGAACTTCTACACCGGCAAACGATAAAAATGAAACCGGTGCATTAAAAATGCTTTTTGCGGACAATGTTCCACCTGTCAGCTCAACAAAAGGACAAACCGGACATTGCCTTGGTGCAGCCGGTGCAATAGAAGCTGTTATTTGTCTTATGTCTATGCAAAAAGGAATTTTGCCTCCAACTATAAATCAATTTGTAAAAGATGAAGAGTGTGATTTGGATTATATTCCAAATGTTGCAAGAAAAAGCGAAATAAATTATGTTATGAGTAATTCTTTCGGTTTTGGCGGAACAAACGGCTCTATTATTTTCAAAAAAGTGAAATAAAATGGCAAATTATTTGGATTTTGAAAAATCAATTAAACAAATTGACGACGATATTTCAAGCGCTAAAATTCGAGGAGATGATAGCGCCGTAGAAATCTTGAAAAAAAATCTTGAAAAAGAGATAAACAAAGTCTATAAAAATTTAAGCGAATTTCAACGTTTACAACTTGCGCGTCATCCCGATCGCCCTTACTCTCTTGATTATGTTAGAGCGTTACTGAAAAATTATTATGAAATTCATGGGGATCGAGTTTTTCGAGATGATCCGTCAATTGTATGTTTTTTAGGATATATAGCCGATAAAAAAATAGTCGTTATAGCTGAACAAAAAGGTAGAGGAACAAAATATAAATTAAAACGAAATTTTGGTATGCCTCATCCTGAAGGTTATCGAAAAGCTTTAAGAGTTGCAAAACTAGCTGAAAAATTTTCTATTCCTATTATATTTTTTATAGATACCCCTGGAGCATATCCTGGAATAGGGGCTGAAGAACGCGGACAAAGTGAAGCTATAGCAAGAAATCTTTTTGAATTCAGCGATATTAAAACTCCAACAATTGCAATAGTGATTGGTGAAGGCGGAAGCGGTGGTGCGCTTGCTATCGGTGTAGCGGACAAACTTGCAATGCTTTCAAATTCCATATTTTCAGTAATTTCGCCTGAAGGTTGTGCTGCTATACTTTGGAAAGATCCTGACAAAAGCGAAGCCGCAACAAAAGCACTAAAAATTACAGCAGAAGAATTAAAAGAATTAAATTTAATTGACGACGTTATAAAAGAGCCTAAAATGGGTGCCCACAGAGATAAAGACGCTGCAGCGAAAGCTGTTGGAAATTATATTATCGAAAAATTAAATGAATTGGAAAAAATTCCGCTTGATGAAATTTTACGCAAAAGAAAAGAAAAAATTTTAAATACAGGTGTTTTTGAAGAATTATAAAATTTTAATAAAATTAAAATTTTATAATTCATATTTTTAAATCAAATTTTAACTTAAGAAAAAATTTATTGTTGACAATTTAAAACAAATCTCGCCTGTGTTAATAAAATTTAAATTTTTAAAAAAGTCGTTATTTTTTTTGTATTATCTAAAAAACCAAATACTACAACTTATAAATAGTGATATTAAATAATTTCGTTTAATTCGTATGTAAAAACACACTTTAAAAAACATTAATTAGAATAATTTCAAAAAATAATATATTTTTTAGCATTTTAAAAAATTGTTCTCATATTTTATTTTAAAATAAATGTAAAAATTTTACATTGCAATATAAAATTTATGAAATTTAAATGCTTTATGGGTTAAAATCCCGTTGTATCGGCATTTATGATTGCCAAGTATTTATCAAATCGTATTATACTTTATTATTAAACTTTAAAAAAGGTTAATAATGAAAATATCATCTTTAAAATTTATGCTACTTTTTACATTTTATCTTTCAGCAGTAAATTTTATATTTTTTTATAAAATTTACACTATTTTTCAAAATAATGAAAAATTTTATATTATACCGCTAATTTTAACGGGCTTTTTTATCAGCGTTATAGCCGTATCGCTTTTGTTTGTAAAATTTCTATCTAAAATTATTGCTGTATCGGTTACCGTAATTTGCGGTATTTGCGGATATTTTATGTATAATTACGGCTCTATAATTGACAGCGAAATGATAAAAAATATAATCCAAACCGACGCAACGGAAGTTAAAAATTTATTAAGCGCCAAATTTTTCATCTGGATGTTTGTGCTTGTAATTGTGCCGATTTTTTTTATTTTAAAAAGCAAAATTTCATATTTTTCATTTACAAAAGAACTAAAAATCAGAGCCGTTTTGATAATCGTTTCACTTTTAATAATAGGCGTAAATTACGCGATATTCGGCAAAACATTTATTCCTTTTTTTCGCGAAAATAAAACTTTACGCTTTTATACATTACCGTTTTATCCGATTTATTCCGCTGTAAAATTTACAAAAAAATCATTTACCGCGCCGCGCCAATTTATAGATTTGGGAAAAGACAGTCTAAAAGATAACAACCAAAACTCGCTTCTTATCTTTGTAGTAGGCGAAACACAAAGAAGCGCCAACTATTCATTAAACGGCTACACTGTAAACGATACAAATTTTTACACAAAAAAACAATAAAGATTTGGTCAGTTTTAATAATTTTTATTCATGCGGCACGAACACGGCGACTTCTCTTCCTTGCATGTTCAGCGATTTAACTCGCGAAAATTTCAGCAGTGAAGAAGCAAAATATAGAGAAAATTTGGTGCAAATTTTACTGGAAGCGGGCGTGGAAATTTATTGGCTTGATAATAACAGTGGCGGCTGCAAAGGAATTTGCGATGATTTGGATGAAAATCACACGGTAAATTTTAAAGCCCAAAAAATGGATAGAGCGATTTTTAAATACGCAAAACAAATAAAACTTAAAGATGCACCGACTGCGATATTTTTACATATTCAAGGAAGTCACGGACCTACATATTTTAAAGATTATGAAAACGCTAAATTTAAGCCTACTTGCGATACGGCCGAGCTAAACGATTGCACAAGCGAACAGATAGCAAATACTTACGATAACTCGATTTTATATGAAGATGAGCTTCAAAATGACATGATTGAATATCTGAAAACTTTTAATAAAAATAAAAAAATATTTTTTCTTTTTGTGAGCGATCACGGAGAAAGCCTTGGTGAAAACGGACTTTATTTGCATTCTATGCCTTATATTATTGCTCCTGATTTTCAAAAGAAAGTTCCTGCGCTTTTTTGGTTTAACGACACGAATACAAGCAAAAAATTCGCCGCTTTTAAAAACGAAAAATTTTCGCACGACAATCTGTTTCATACGATTTTAGGCTTTTTTGATGTAAAAAGTCCCGCTTATAATAAAAATTTAGATATGTTTTCACAAGAATAATTTAATTTTTTTTTCTTGCAGAAATTTGCTTTGTAAAAAATTGCATGCAAAATCAAAATTTAATGGCTTTAATTCCTGTTTTTTGCCCCTCTTTTACGCTTTTATGCACGTTTTCAAACACTCCGCCATCTCTTCCGAATACAAAGCTCTGCTCATCTACAATCGTTTTATAAGTTTTATTCAACCTCATCGCGCGCTTAGGACTTGGCATTATTAAATAGCTGATATCGTTTTTAAGGATATTTATCGCTTTATTTTTAAATTTCAGGCTTTCTGTAACAAAAATATTATTTCCGCCTTTTTGATTTAATTCATACTCTTTTTTTATCATATCTTTGTTTTCACGCCAATTTGAAACAAAAAATTTTTGCATAATTTCATCATTTGATCGAAATTCATCTCCTGTATTATTTAAATATAAATACAATGCATACTCACCTTTGCCGTTTGGCAAAATAAAATCTTTTATTCCTTCAAAACCTCGCTTGCTGCCATGATACCAGCCATTTTTATAAGCTCCTTTTTCAAATTTTCGTGCAAACACAAAAGTAGAATCCGTAAGAGCGCCGATATTTGAATGACATCCCATGCAAAATACGCTCTCTTCATAATTTTGAGGACGTAAATCGCCCTTTTTATCTTCTATAAAACCTTGAAAAAACCAACCGCGATTATTGTTTAATCCTGTTTCCACATTTCCTATAAATTTTTCTATTCTATCAGGAAAATCACGTTTTTCTTTTATCGCTTTTGCACCGGTATCCAAAAGTTCGCCATAACTTTGCCAATACTTTTTCACGCCGTATCTTAACTCTTTCATTCTTTTTGACGGTGTGATTTTTTCGCCGTTTATGTCGATATATCTTACGGAATGTAAAAATTCAGTTCCAAGCGGATAAAGACCAGGAGCTATTTGAACTTTATTTTTTATTTGCAAATTTTTGGCAAGTCCTACATAACTCATAGAAAAACCGCTTAATTTTCCGCTTTTTGTATCTAATTTCGGCTTTTCCCATTTAAATTTTATCTCATCAGCTACGTCAAATTTACCGTTTTGATTTAAATCTACGCCGAATTTGCTCTCATCAACCGGATCTATTTTAAGACTTTTTTGTTTAATCAGACTTTCAACAATCGATAAATTCAATTTATAAATTTCTCTATCAATTTTGCCGTTTTCGTCAAACTGAAAAATTTCAGGAAGTCTTATTAAAGTATCATCTGTGCTGCCGTTTGTAGGCCAAAACGTTCCTAAAAACGGATAATACGAAAATGCTCTCCAACCTGTCATTTCACCGTCTTTGCCTACATCAAATCCGTCTTCATCAAAGTTGTATTCGCAATCAGGAATATATCCATCCCAAATTCCGTTTTTATTATAATCCCATTTCGGATCTAAATTTTTAAGCTTTTTCTCCAAAATTATCTCACCGTTTTCATCTTTATAATTATCTTTTCTGATATAACTTAAAATTTCATCATCGCTTATTTTTGCAATCTTTTCGCTTCTGTCAATAAAAAGATTTTTGAAAGGATTTCTTCTTGCGGCGGCAGGAAAATCATAACTTTCCTGCAACTTATAATCTTCATAAGTAAAATTCGGCTCTTTGTTTTGAGTGTGACAAGAATAGCAAGGATTTGAAACGATTTTTGGATTTTTCTCGTCAGTAGTTTTTGTATAACATTGCGCTGAAATATAAGTGGTAGGCGAATTTATAAAATCTTTTGCTGTGATATTTATATCTAAAGAAAAAGCTTGTATAAAAAATAAATTCAGCAAAATCAGGCTCTTTTTCATAAAAAATTTCCTTTAAAAACAGTAAAATTTTTCAGATGAAATTTTAAAAATTTCATCTTTTTTTGATTATTTTGTAATAACCGGAAACGGTCCGATATATCCGGTATAAGCCCTTGCATCACTTGAGTTTTGAAGTCTGTCTTCATCGCTTTCACCGTATGGATGTTGTACTACCGCAATAATATAACCAAACCCGCCTATATTGTTGTAATAATACGGCGACGTTGTTTCACTTCCGTAAGGAGTAGTTAAAATTCTTGTTAATTTGTCTTTTTGTATATCGTAGGACCAGATATAATCGTTTTGATGACCAGAACCGGTATCTTCACCTATTATCAAAGTGCCTGTGCCATTTATATATGTCACATTATCAGGATTTGCCAAACCGTTAAGATCACAAGTGTTTAGTTTGTCGCCTGTTGTGGCATATTTTCCTGCAATCATACCGCTCATCACATCAGGAACGAAATTTGAACCGATTTTGTCGTCTTTTTTAAGAGTAAGTCTATAAACCGCTCCGCAAGTATTGTGCGGAAGTCTTATGTCATCGACACCTTTTACATCGTATTTCAAGCTATCTTTTCCTTTTGATTTAAAACTTTCCATACCTTTATTTATCTCGCTCATTCCTATATAGATTTCATTTAAATCATTATTATAAGTTATACCTTCCATTTTACGAAATTCAGTTGTAGCGCCTTTTATAGCGGCGTATCTTCTGCTTTCAAGTCTTGAAGCTATTTTTTCCATACCGTGTTTTAATTTTATACATTCCGGTGCGGTTTCTTGATTTGAATCCACATTTGCTTTTGTAGCTGTAAATCCGTCAGGACAAATATCATCTTTAAATTCCGCCATATCGAAAATATCGCTGAATTTTATATCTTTATCAATCTCTTTTTTAATCTCATTATCATTAGCATTACCTAAACTTATCCATTCCAATTTTGCACTTCCGCCATTTTGATTGTCTGTTTGATGCCATTTTGCGGCATAAAGCACGCCCGAACTTAGATCGCCTGCTTTATCGGCTATAAACATAAAAAGCCCTGTATTTGTGCCGTCATCACTTAAAATAACAGTTTTTCTGTCGGGCATTACATAGCTTAATTCATGAGCGATTCTTCCCATTGCATAATGTTTAGTTACATTAACATCGCCTTTTTCGTTGATAATTTTAACTTCAGGCGTCCAACCGTAATTATAAGGATTGACTTTCGTAAGATCTCCTCCGAAATATTCGGCCATCAAATTATAATATTCGCCGCCTTCGCCGTTTTCTTTTATCATTCTTGCATCGGGCTCATACTCTTCACTTCCAAGATGAGTTCCCCAAGGCGTAACGGATCCTGCGCAAGGAACCCAAAGACCGCCGAATTTACTGAAATCAATATTTTTTGTATTTACCGGGCTTAATTTTCCGGTAGTTTTATCTTGATTTAGTTCTGTGATATACATAGCAGCAGGTCTTGTTTCAAAATGTGAAATCATAAAAATTTTATCACCGTAAGTATGAAGCGATGAAAAATCATTGTCGTTTGAAATTCTAGGAGATCCGTCTTTTGTAGTGATAAGTTTGCCGTTTATATCATAAAGAGCACCAAATATTTCATCCCCTACTTTATCTCCGGAACGCATTATTATATTGTAACCGATTTTGTATTCTTTTCCTGAAATCTTTACGCCGTCGCTTGCATTTATTGCTCTTTTTTCAGTGTCGCTGAGAGGAACCTTTACTTCGTTAAATTCTATATCTGTAAGTTCAGCTGCAACAGCAAAACAAACACTCGCCGCAACCAATGAAACTGTTTTTGTCATAAATTTTCTCCCTTTTAAAAGATACGAAAATTTAACATCTGATAAAAACAAAATGATTACAAATAAAAAAGGGGCCCCGCGGCCCCTAATTTTTTGAAAGGAAGTTCTAAACATTTAATTTTTATGTAATTATAAAATTTATCGGTAAATAATCGGTAAGAATAAAAAATTATCTTGTCTTGTATAAAAAATGCATATGTTTTCTATATTGCTCTATTATGTCATTTATAACTGAAATTTTACTCCAACCGATTATATCGTAATCTTGTCCGCCCTCTTTTAAGAAGACGTCCGCTCTATAATAACTATCACTCATTATATAGCTTGGCGAGTTTGTCTCAATCAATCTCACGCCATACACGAAATTTCTTTCGTCAGCCAAATCTATTTCGAGTTCAATCTTTGTGTCGTTTAACGATTTTGTTATTTTATAATTAAACGCATTTTTCTTAAAAATTTGGGAAACTTCATTAAAAGCAGGCTCTACTATATCTTTTAAAAAATCTTTCGCTTCATATTTATTTGGAGTATCAATTATAACTTGAAGTCTTTCCTGCCAAGATTTATTACTTGCGATTACAGGTAAATTTGCAACACTTTGAGTAAACTTTTTCTGCGCATCAACATTTAGCGCTTTAAAAAGTCCGTGCATAGAGCCAAGAAGTGCCAAAGTAAGTGGAAAAGCTGAAATTATAGTCATTGTTTGAAGCACGTCAAATCCGCCCATATATAATAAAACGGCAGCTACAATAGCAATAATTATACACCAAAAAAGTTTTTGCCAAACGGGAGTTTTATCATTACCGTTGGAACAAATCATATTTATAACCATAGCAGCACTATCAGCGGATGTAATAAAAAATAAAATTATCATTAAAACTGATATCAAAGATAAAATTCCGCTAAGCGGAAATTTTTCCAAAAATATGAAAAGCGCCAATGAAACATCTTTATTTACCATATCTGCTAAAGTTATAAAACCGGAATTTACAAAATCTATTGCGCTATTTCCGAAACCGCTCATCCATAAAAACGTAAATCCTGACGGAACCAACAAAACGCCTATAACAAATTCTCTAATTGTCCTGCCGCGTGAAATTTTAGCTATAAAAACACCTACAAAAGGCGACCAAGACAGCCACCAGGTCCAATAAAGTATTGTCCAACCGCCAAGCCAATTATCATTTTGCTTTTTGTAAGCATACATATTGAAAGTGTCGCCTACAAATGATGTCAAATAATTTCCAACATTTTCAAGCAAAGCTTTTAAGAGCCCTGTTGTATTTCCAAGTAAAAATATAAAAATAATCAATAAAAAAGCTAAGATTATATTTATACTGCTTAAAATTTTTATACCTTTATTTACACCGCTTACTGCTGAAATTGTCACACAAATCATAATCGCAAAAATAAGAATTATTTGCGTAGTTTTATTTGATTCTATTCCAAAAATATATTCAAAACCTCCGCCTATTTGAAGCACGCCGTATCCAAGAGATGTAATAACTCCAAAAAGCGTCGCTAAAACAGCAAAAACATCTATAATATCACCAAATTTCGAGTAAATTTTATCTCCTACTAAAGGATAAAAAGCGGATCTTAAAGTAAGTGGTAAATTATGTCTATATGAAAAAAATGCTAAAATTACGGCAACTATTCCATAGCACGCCCACGCGCTAAATCCCCAATGAAAAAATGTAATATTCATCGCCTCTTTTGCAGCAACGGCCTGATCGCTTGTGCCGCTTGGCGGACTTAAAAAATGCATAAGAGGTTCACTGACACCGAAAAACATAAGACCTATTCCCATTCCTGCAGCAAAAAGCATGGCAAACCATGAAATATTGCTATACTCAGGCACGGAATGATCTGGTCCTAATTTAATATTTCCAAACCTTGAAAAAGCCAAATATAAAACCGAAAAAAATATAATCGTCATACTAAGAACATAAAACCAACCGAATTTTGCAGTCAAAAATTCCTGCGTCATTTTAAGATATTTAAGTGAGAAATCCGGTAAAAATAATACAAAAAATAGAATAAAAACTAAAACTGAAACTGAGCTGTAAAAAACATTTGGATTGTAAGATTTTTTAAATTTCATTTTTCTCCTTCGTTTTTATATATACACAAAAAAAGTAAATCGTAAAAAATTTGCTTTTTGATATTAAAAGTAGTATAATCGCAAGTTTAATCAAAAATTTAAGGAAAATAAAATGAAAAAAGATATTCATCCAAATTATGTAGAATGCACCGTTGCATGCGCTTGTGGCAATACTTTTAAAACCCGTTCTAACAAACCGGAAATTAAAGTTGATGTCTGCTCAAAATGCCATCCTTTTTTCACAGGTAGCGAAAAAATAGTAGATAGCGCAGGTAGAGTGGAAAAATTCAATAAAAAATACGGACGCAAATAATTGCTCTATTTCGTCCCGACTCCGATTGGGAATTTAGCCGATATATCGGCTCATGCACTTGAAATTTTAAGCAAGTGCGAAATAGTGATTTGCGAAGATACAAGAGTTGGCAAATCTCTATTTAATCTTTTAAGTTCTCGTTATGATTTTAAACCGAAAGCGACAAACTTTTATCCGCTTCATACACACAATGAAAATGAATTTTTTAATATCTTCAAAACAGAATTTTTAAAAGAAAAAATCTGCGTTTATATAAGTGATGCCGGAATGCCATGTATAAGCGATCCGGGTATTTTTTTAGTAAAATTCGCTCAAAAAAACGATATAAAGTATGAATTTTTAAGCGGCTCGAATGCGCTTTTATTAGCGGCGGCGGCAAGCGGTTTGATTGAAAAAGAATTCAGCTTTTTAGGATTTTTACCAAGTTCCGGTAAAGAGCGTGAAATAGGTATTCAAAATTTAATGTATCAGCCTTATCCTTGTATAATTTATGAATCCCCGAAAAGAATTTTAAATTTAATTGAAAAAATAGCGCTTTTGGATGAAAATAGAAAAATTTTTGCCATAAAAGAAGCAACCAAAAAATTTGAAACAAAATTTTTCGGCAGCGTAAAAAAAGTATTAAATGACATACAACAAAATGTAAATTTAAACGGAGAATGGGCGCTAGTGATAGATAAATCACAAAATTTAAGTCAAGAAAAAATTACACTTCAAGATATAAAAAATCTTCAAATTCCTCCAAAAATCAAAGCAAAACTCATATCAAAAATCACAGGTGAGAAGTCATCCGAAATTTATGAAAAACTGGTTAAAATAAGTTAATCATTAGCTATTTTTTGATAAAATTTTAAGATGATTATTTATGGAAAACAGCTATTTTTACATATTTTGGACGTACATAAACAAAATTTTAAAGAAATTTATCTGGCAAAAGAGATTGATAAATCTTTGTTTGCCAAAATTTCACGTTTGGGCGTGAAAATTTTAAAAATAGACAACAAAAAAGCTCAAGCTTTAGCTCACGGCGGCAATCATCAAGGCTTTTTAGCAAAAGTTGATGAGTTTGAATTTTGCGAAATCGCAGATTTGAAAGAAGCGAAATTTTTAGTAATTTTGTGGAATTTAAGCGATATAGGAAACATCGGCGCGATCGTCAGAAGCGCTTATGCTTTAGGAGCTGATGCAATTTGCGTCGTTTCAAAAAATTTACAAATCGAAGGTGTTATAAGAGCAAGCAGCGGCGCAGCTTATGAAATAAAAATCGCTCGCATAGATGATGGTGCCGGTTTAATAAATGAATTAAAACAAATAGGCTTTCAAATTTTTGCCGCTACAATGGATGGTGAAGATATAAAAACAGCCAAAATAGGCGCAAAAACCGCTCTGATTTTAGGAAGCGAAGGCGAAGGAATTCCACAAAAAATAGTTACAAAATGCGATCATAGCGTAAGTATAAAAATGAAGCACGGCTGGGACAGCTTAAATGTAAGCGCCGCATTTGCCATAATTTGCGATAGGATGATAAATGGATAATATAAAAAAATTTGAAGATTTAAAAAAACTTAATATTAAAGAAATTTCCAAAACGACACATATCGAAGAAAAAACGATAGAGCAACTTTTAAACAAAGATTTTAAAAATTTGCTTGATTTTAATGTAAACGGTTTTTTGAAAATTTTAGAGCGGGATTTTGGGCTTGATTTAAGTGATATAAAAAACGAATTTGATGAGTTTAAATCACAAAATGTTTCCAAAAAAACTACTATCATCAAGCAAATGGCGAAAAAGCAATCGTCAAATACAACAAATGTTCCTATTAAAAAATCGCGTATAATTTTTCCGTTTTTACTGCTTTTACTGCTTTTTATTCTGATATTTTTTAAATCCGATATTTTTAATTTCATAAAAAATAATGAAAATAATGCCGTATATTCAAACGCTACAAGCGTAGATAAAATAAAAACGGACCTGGAAAGTATCGGCATTAATGTTCCGAAATTTGACGAAAACAACACATTAATTGAAAGTAATCAAAGCGATGGTGAAAACAACGAATCAATAAACGCCTTGGAAAAAAGCATTTTGGTTGAAAAAGAGCACAATGCAAGTTTGGAAAATAATGCAAGCGCAAAAACAGAAAACAACGCAAGTATGCCAAATACCGCTATAATAAGTTCAAAAAATAAAATTTGGATCGGCATAATAGATATAAAAACCGGTAAAAAAACAATGCAAATAGCAAACGAGCCTTATAAAATCGATTTAAGCAAAGATTCACTTTTGATGACAGGACACGGTGAATTCGAGCTAAAAACAGATGATAAAGTTCAAGAATTTAACAATAAAAATTCAATGAAATTTTTAATTGAAAACGGCAAAATTTCGCAAATTGATATGGAAACTTTTCAAAAATATAACGGTGGAAAGGTTTGGTAGGTGAAATATTTTTGGCTTATTTTTGTATTTGTGAGCGAAATTTTTGCAGCAAATGCCGTTGAAATTTTACAAAATTTCAAATTAAACTCACAAAATTTTAATGAAAATGAGCTGAAAGATGAAAACTTAAATCCTGATTTTGACAAAATTTCTCAAATTTTAAAGCAAAATAAAAGATTTTATATATTTGATGAAATTTCACAAAATACTGAAATTTCAGATAAAAATGAAACAAAGGATAAAAATCTGGCATCAGATGAAAATCAAACTGATTTTGACAAAAAAAGCGTGCATTTCAGCAGCGAAGATTATATTTATGAGCCCAAAAATATCGGCGGCGAAAGCCTTGACGGAGAGATTATAGAAAATCATTTTTCATGGCCGCAAAAAAAAATCATCGAAAACAAAATAAACTTTAACAATGAAAACGAAATAAAAATGCATTTCGTATCAAATATAAAAGCGCCGATTTTATTAAAAAGTATAGAATTTTTAATGCAAAAAAGTGAAAATTCAGACTATAAAATAACCGAACTTAATTATTCAAAAACTCCATTTGTAGGAGTTTCTATAGGATTAAAAAATTTAGGCGAAAATAATGCCACTTTAAAAAATATTCAAACAAACGAACAGATAGCCGAAATTTTAAGTAAATTTTATAAAATTTCGAAAGATAATGGAATTTTTATTAAAAATTTTTATTGCAATGCTGAAAAATCATATGTTTTTGAACTGGATCTGAGCCAAGTAAACTTAAACACAGCGACTCAAAAAGAAAATTTTTTTAAAAACAAAAAAAATATTTTTTTAAATGTGAGCGATTACTTTTTTGTTGATATTATACCGAAGCAAAAAACAAAACTCGAAGTGATATTTTTTGATAAATTTTTGAATATAATTTATGAAAAAAAATCAAATAAACCGGTTTTAAGCTTTAAACAAAAAATGCCTAAAAACGCTTATTATTTGCAAATTTGCAACAATGAAAAACCTCAAAATCTTAAAAATTTGAAAGTAAAATTTAACTAAGGAGTGATTTTATGTTTGACGAGATTCATTTTAATAGAATTGAACGTTTGCCAAATTATGTTTTTGCTGAAGTAAATGCCATAAAAATGGCTGCTAGGCGAAATGGAGAAGATATTATCGATTTTTCGATGGGAAACCCTGACGGCAGGACACCTCAGCACATAGTCGATAAACTTTGCGAAAGCGCCCAAAAAGATAAAACTCACGGATACAGCGTCAGCCAAGGTATTTACAAACTTCGTTTAGCATGCGCAAATTGGTATAAAAGAAAATACGGCGTAATACTTGACCCTGAAACCGAAGTCGTCGCAACAATGGGAAGCAAGGAGGGTTTTGTACATTTAGTTATGGCTATCACAAATCCAGGCGATGTAGCCATAGTACCTGAGCCGGCGTATCCTATTCATACGCAAGCTTTCATAATAGCGGGCGGAAACGTCGTAAAAATGCCTATGAACTATTCAGCGGATTTTGTACTTGATGAAAATAAATTTTTCTATGATTTGCAAAAAACATTTGACGAAAGTATTCCAAGACCAAAATATATGGTTGTAAATTTCCCTCACAATCCAACAACCGTAACCGTAGAAAAGAGCTTTTATGAGCGTTTGGTCGCTATGGCTAAAAAAGAGAGATTTTATATAATTTCAGATATCGCTTACGCTGAAATTGCATATGACGGTTACAAAACACCGTCTATATTTGAAGTTGATGGTGCAAAAGATGTAGCAGTTGAAGGCTATACGTTATCGAAATCTTATAATATGGCTGGTTGGCGAGTTGGCTTTGTATGCGGAAATAAACGCCTTGTCGCAGCGCTTAAAAAGATTAAATCATGGTTTGATTACGGAATGTTTACACCAATTCAAGTAGCGGCAACTATCGCTCTTGATGGACCGCAAGATTGCGTGGATAAAATTCGCCAAACTTATGAACATCGTCGTGATGTTTTGCTTGAAGCTTTTGATAATTCCGGTTGGCATATTGAAAAACCTAAAGCTTCGATGTTTGCATGGGCAAAATTGCCTGAAAAATGTCTAAATTTAGGAAGTATGGAATTTTCAAAACAACTTCTTACAAAAGCTAATATCGCAGTAAGCCCGGGAATAGGCTTTGGCGTTTTAGGAAACGATTACGTCAGAATCGCATTTATAGAAAATGAAAATCGTATCAGACAAGCGGCAAGAAATATCAAAAAATACCTAAAAGAGATTTGATGAATGTAGCAATTTTGGGCGTCGGCACGGTTGGAAGCGAAGTCGCGAATATATTGATTGAAAACAAAAAATTAATTTCAGCTCGCTCAGGCGTGAAAATCGTGCCTTTAATAGGCGTAGTCCGTAATTTAAATAAACAGAGAAATTGCAAAATTCCTCTTAGTGATGATTTGAATAGCGTAATAGATCGCAACGATATTGATGTTTTTGTTGAATTAATGGGCGGTGTAGAACAGCCTTACAGGATAATAAACCGAATTTTAAAAAAACAAAAAGCCGTAGTAACCGCAAATAAAGCACTTTTAGCTTACCATAGATACAGTCTTCAAAGTTTGGCAGGAAACACACCTTTTGGTTTTGAAGCAAGCGTGGCCGGCGGAATTCCGATTATAAAAGCTTTGCGCGAGGGACTTTCGGCAAATAAAATTTTAAAAATTACCGGAATTATGAATGGAACAAGTAATTATATTCTAACAAATATGGCTCAAAACGGCGAAAATTTTGACATTGTATTAAAAAAAGCGCAGGATTTAGGATACGCGGAAGCCGATCCTGCATTTGATATAGGAGGATTTGACGCGGCGCACAAGCTTTTAATTTTAGCAAGCATTGCCTATGGTGTGCACGGAAATCCGGAAGATATTTTGATTGAAGGTATAGAAAATATCACGCAGGAAGACATCTATTTTGCAAAGGAATTCGAGTTTGTAATCAAGCTTCTCACAATAGCAAAGCGAATTGACGATGAAAACGTAGAACTTCGTGTCCATCCGGCTTTGGTACCGCAAGACAAAATGCTTGCAAATGTCGGCGGAGTGATGAATGCGGTTAGCGTTTACGGAGATTGTGTCGGCGAAACACTATTTTACGGACCTGGAGCTGGAGGAAAAGCTACTGCAAGCGCTGTAATAAGCGATCTGATAGACATAGCACGCGGCACAAAAAGCCCGATGCTAGGGTATAAAATGCAAAATGAAATTCATCAAATGAAGTTGCTTCCTGCATGTGAGATTATGACAAAATACTATTTGCGATTAAAAGTAGAAGATAAAAAAGGTGTTTTGGCAAAAATTACAAATATAATGAGCGAAAATAATATCTCAATCGACAGCTTTTTACAAAAACCAAAAGCAAAAGAAGAAAGCGATGTAACGCTATTTTTTACAACTCATACAAGTTTTGAAAAAGATATTCAAAATGTAATTGAAATTTTAAATACACAAAGTTATTTAAAACAAAAAGTTGCGATGATCCGTATAGAAGAGTAAAATTTTGGGATTAAAAGAGTATAAATTCGGCTTTGAAAGTGAAAACATAGCCGTGAAATTTTTAAAATCTCACGGCTATGAAATTTTAGAGCGTAATTTTCACTCAAGATTCGGAGAAATAGACATCATCGCCAAAAAAGATGAAATTTTGCATTTTATTGAAGTAAAAGCGACAAGCAAAAATTACGAAACGGCTTACCGAATAACATCATACAAATTCAGTAAAATTTTAAAAACAATAAAATTTTACATTACTAAAAAACAAAATGAAACTGATTTTCAAGTCGATTTTATAGGTATAAATAAAGAAAAAATAAGTTTTATAGAAAACATTTCGTTGTAAATTCATTACTTTTTATTTAATCAATTTAAAGTATAATTATAAAAATTTTAGAGGAGACAAAATGGGAAAATATATAGAATTGACATCAGCGAATTTTGACGCTGAAACTTCAAAAGGTGCGGTTTTAGTTGATTTCTGGGCGCCATGGTGCGGACCATGCAGAATGCTTTCACCTGTAATTGAAGAACTTGCGGAAGATTTTGAAGGTAAAGCTAAAATTTGTAAAGTAAATACCGATGAAGCACAAGATTTAGCGACAAAATTCGGTGTGCGAAGCATTCCGACACTTCTTTTTATAAAAGACGGCGAAATCAAAGCTCAAATGATCGGTGCACAATCAAAACAAGTTATCGCAGATAAAATCAACTCACTTCTATAATTTCTAAATTTTGGTCGCCAAAAGCGTCCAAAATTTTATATTTTTTAAATTTTTAAGGAAATGCAAATGTTGGATTTAGCAATTATCGGCGGCGGACCTGCCGGACTTAGTGCAGGACTTTATGCTACGCGCGGCGGTTTAAAAAATGTAGTAATGTTTGAAATGGGAATGCCGGGCGGCCAAATCACATCAAGCTCTGAAATCGAAAATTATCCGGGTGTAGCCGATAAAATGGACGGAATCAGCTTTATGTCGGCTTGGCAGGAGCAATGCTTTCGTTTCGGATTAAAACACGAAATGATAAAAGTAAAGCGCGTCGCAAAAAAACAAAACGGCGAATTTGAAATATTTTTGGAAAACGGCAAAAGTGAACTTGCAAAAGCGGTCATAGTCGCCACAGGTTCTGCGCCAAGGAAAGCCGGTATAAAAGGCGAAGATGAATTTTTTGGCAAAGGAGTAAGCACCTGCGCTACTTGCGACGGATTTTTTTATAAAGGAAAAGAAGTAGCTGTCGTTGGGGGCGGCGATACTGCGCTTGAAGAGAGTTTATATTTGGCAAATATCTGCTCGAAAGTTTATTTGATTCATAGAAGAGATTCATTTCGTGCAGTGCCAAGCACAACAGAAAAAGTTAAAAAAAATAAAAAAATAGAACTCATCACAAATAGCGTAGTAAATGAAATAAAAGGCGATAATAGCGGTGTCTGCGAAATCGTAATAAAAAATAAAAACGGCGAAATCAGAAATTTAAAAGTACCGGGTATTTTTACATTTATCGGTTTGGACGTCAGAAATGATATTTTAAAAGACGAAAACGGCGAATTTATATGTGAAATGAACGAAAACGGACAAGTTGTCGTAAATCTGAAAATGCAAACAAATGTGCCGGGACTTTTTGCAGCAGGCGATATTAGACAAGACGCGCCGAAACAAGTTGTTTGTTCAGCCGGAGATGGCGCAATAGCTGCTCTTAGCGCAATAAATTATATAGAAAATCAGCACTAAGATAACCTAAATTTTAAAATTTATATAAAATTTTGAGTTTTGTAATATAAATTTATCTGTAAAAATTATAAAAAATAGGATTTAAAAAAAATGGACTTTGCGTTTTTAAATGAAACATCGGACGAACTTATTTTTAGCGATGAGATTAATATTTTAGAAGCGCCGAATGATGAATTTTTTTTGGTTGCCAATTCGCCAAAAATAAAAGCTGAAATTTACGCCCCCGAGATTAACAACTATCTGGCAAATTCAAAAAACAGCATGCTCGAAAAAGCCAAAAATGTAAAAATTTTATACGAAAGCAGAGCTTTATCTTTTGATTTTGCCACAAATTTACCAAATTCGCAAAATGTCGGCAAAAATGTTATTTATATGAGTCAAACACCAAGAAAAACTGTAGTAGAAACGCTCCAAAAAGCCGGTTTTAAAGTAATAACCTGTAAAAACGACGAAGTAGAATCTGTATATGGAAAAATAGGCGAAATTTATGTGCAAATCACGCAAGACGTGGAAACTGAATGCGATTTTTTTATATGTGAAAACACCGATAAAAAATTTTTAACTCAAAGCGGATGTTACGAGATTTCGAATTTAGATGAAAATGAAATTTTAGAACTTTTAAGCAAAAAAACACCTGTTTATGAATATGAAAATTTTGTAAGTTATAATCATAAAATTTGCGATTTTGACGGCTCAAAAACTGAATGCTGCGGGCTTTGCGCTGATGTTTGTCCAACTGTTGCGATTTTAAAAGATAAAGAAAATGCAAAACTTAATTTTTCTCATATTGACTGCGTAAAATGCGCTAAATGCGTGCAAATTTGCCCAAGCGGCGCGCTGGAACTTGCAAAAATGAGTATTGAAAGTTTTGAAAAAATAGCAAAACTTTATAAAGATCGCTTTGTAATTTTACTTAGCGAAAAAAACTTGCCGCAAAATATCACTCTACCTGAAAATGCGCTGTATTTCGTAATACCAAACGACAAATTTTTAAAAGCGAACCATTTTTTGTCGATTTTGGAACAAAGCGGACAAAATATGATATTTTTTACACCTTATTTAGATGAAATTACAAAACAAAATATCAATTTTGTAAATAAAATTTATGATTTAAAATTTCACAAAACAGCTATTATAACGGTTGAAAATGAAAATGAACTGCAAAGTGCACTAAATAAAACCGAAAAAACAGCATATTTCGATATACCTTTTGTAAATCAAAACTCACGCGAAATTCTAAGTCAAAGACTTGGTATTTTAGTGGAAAATGAAAATTTGGGGAAAATTTCGCTTGATGAGCATCCGAAATTTGCTCAAATTTCTATAAATGAAGATACTTGCACGCTTTGCGCAAGTTGTGCAGGAGCTTGCAAAAACGGCGCTTTGATAGCAGATAGTGAAGAAAACGCGATAAAATTAAACGCTTCACTTTGCACGGCGTGCGGTGCCTGCGTTAAAAGTTGCGCCGAACAAGGCACAATTGCGATTCAAACAAATGAAATTGATCTGCAAAAAAGCTTTTTTGAATATCAAACATTAGCTCACGATGAACTTTTCGCCTGTATCGAATGCGGCAAAAAATTTGCAACCAAAAAATCGGTAATGCGCGTAGCAGGACTTTTAAAAGACAGTTTCACAGGCGATACTTATAAAATGAAATCACTTTTTTGTTGCAGTGATTGCAAAGCAAAATTAATGATACAAAAGCAGCTAAAGGAACAAAATGGAAACTGAAATTACTGCTGCAAGAGCACTTTATTATGAATTTCTTGCATTTATTTTTTTCTTTTACGAAGATGATAAAAAATTTTTGGAATGGAAAAAAGAGCTTGAAATTTTACAAAAATCGCCTCTTGGCGACGCGCAAAATTTTGAAATTTTAAAAAGTTTTGATTTTAAGAGCTTTAAAGCGGAGCAAAATGCCGTCTTATTTGACTTTTCCATTTCAAATGTAGCACTAAGCGCCTCTTTTTATAATGAAGGAAGAGACGAAGGAAAAATGAAAATTTTTGTGAGTAATATCCTGAAAAGAAGCAAATTTAGAAGAAACGAAAAAGAAAAAAACGATGAAGATTTTATAGGTTTTATATTTTATTTTATGTCTGTTTTGCTTAAAAACGGCGAAATGGCGCTATCTCGCGAACTTTTCAGCAGCGTAATAGATAAAATCGCCGATAAATTTTCAAGCGCACTTATTTCTCATCCTAATGCAGTTTTTTTTGCAAGTATAGGAAAAATTTTACGCGATTTTATTGAACTTGAACGCACAATAAAATGTTAAAACTTATAGCATCCGCAATTTTGAGAAACATATAAAAATAATTCAACCGCATTCTAAGAAAAGTGAATATTTTTCTTTTTTTATTTTGCGAACAGTTCTGCATATCATCTAATCAAAAATATTATTTACAATAAAAATGCACAATCATCGGATTTTAAAATTTTATATTTAAATGTAGTTTACACACACATTTTGTTCCTTTAAATCAAGATAAAAATCTCTCAATTGCTTTTCTTCCCACAAATAAGCCCTTTGATAAACCGGAATAGTAAAATTTTTTTATCTATCAAATAAACCGCTGATTGTTTTTTTGCTGAAATCTCATTTTTATCATTAAAAATAAAATTTTTATAAATTTATTTCAATTATACTGTATCGCAATAATACAGCGCCATAAAGCAACTTTAAACGAAATCACATTTACGGTGTTTGGAAATTTTAAGTGATTTTTGGTTAAAATGACAAAAAAATTTTAAAGGAAAATTATGGATATCGAAAAAATTTATAAAGAGCATGGCGCGTTTTTAGAAGGTCATTTTTTGCTTAGCAGCGGCAATCACTCACAATTTTATTTACAAAGCGCTAAAATTTTGGAATTTCCCTGGATAGCAGGAGAATTGGCAAATGAACTTTTTAATGTAATAAAAAATGCGGGCATTGAGTTTGATAGCGTCTGTTCGCCTGCACTTGGCGGAATTTTGGCCGGCTACGAACTTGCAAAATCGGCGCACAAAAGATTTATTTTTACAGAAAGAGTTGATAAAAAGATGACTCTTAGACGCGGATTTAGTGTATCAAAAGGCGAAAAATTCATAGTTTGCGAAGACATCATAACAACAGGCGGCTCAGCTTTGGAAAGCGCAAAAATCATAGAAAGTCTTGGTGGCGAAGTTGTAGCGTTTGCGGCGCTTGCAAATCGCGGCTTCTGCGCAGTACAAAATTTAGGAAACGAAAGAAAAGAAAGCTGTAAATTACCGTTTAACAAACCTCTTTTTACACTTGGAAATTTTGAATTTGATATTTATGAGCCTGAAAATTGCCCGCTTTGCAAAACAGGAAGCGTGGCGATAAAACCTGGAAGTCGCGGAAACTGAAATTTACAAAATCAATTTGATTTTGTAAAATCTTTTTTTAAATACGTTTAAAAAATCAGGTCTTTCGATATTTTAAACGTATTTTTTACTTTGAAATTATAGTTTAAAGCGCATTAAATCTAAAATTTGTTTTAAAATTTTAGATTTAATAAAATGCACAAAAATATTTATCTATATTAAATTTTTAAAAACATTTAACAAAAATATCCAACTTATACTTGCCGCGTTTTTTAATTTAAAATTTTGGAAAATAAATTAAATTTTGCAATTAATTTTACTATTGCAAAAATATTAAAGATATTCCTCTAAAACTTTTGGAATTTTAATTGAGCCATCTTTTTGTTGGTAGTTTTCCATTATAGCTACAAGTGTGCGACCAACTGCCAAAGATGAGCCGTTTAGCGTATTTACCAGACGGTTTTTACCATTTTTATCTTTGTAGCGAATTTTTGCCCTTCTTGCCTGAAAATCGCGACAATTTGAAATAGAACTTATTTCTCTATATGTATTTTGTCCTGGAAGCCAAACTTCAAGATCGATTGTTTTAGCTGCTGAAAAGCCTAAATCACCGCTACAAAGCATCATTTGGCGATGCGCAAGCCCAAGACTTTTTAGCAGATCGCTCGCACAACTTACCATCTCATCAAACATTTTATCGCTATCTTCAGGCTTTGTGATGGATACAAGTTCAACTTTTTCAAATTGATGTTGACGAATCATTCCGCGTGTATCTTTTCCTGCGGAACCGGCTTCTTTGCGAAAACAGTGACTATAACTGGTAAATTTCACAGGAAGTTCATCTTCGCTTAAAATTTCACCATTGTAAAAATTCGTAGCCGTAACCTCGCTAGTTGGAATTAGATATAAAGAAAGCTCGTCATTATCTACTTTGTAAAGATCGTCTTTAAATTTCGGAAGCTGTCCCGTGCCGAAAAGAATTTCATCTTTTACTAAAAACGGCAAATTTACAAGTTCAAAACCGCGACTTTGATTGAAATCAATCATATAATTTATAATCGCCAAATTTAACTTAGCACCCATACCTTTTATCGCAGTAAAACGACTTCCGCTAAGTTTCACACCGCGCTCAAAATCGAGCCAGCCGAGTTTTTCACCAAGCTCAAAATGCTCTTTCGGCTGAAAATCAAAAACAGGCGGTTGTAAAATCTTTTTTATGCAGACATTTTCATTTTCATCAGCACCGAAAGGTACATCATCATCTATTATATTCGGCACACAGGATGCAATTTTATCAAGCTTTATTTCGGCGGCTTTTACAATTTCGCTTTGAGTTTGAATTTTTGATTTGTTTATCGAAAGCTCTTTTTTAAGCTCACCTGCATCACCTTTTTGACGCATTATTTCGCCAAATTCTTTGCTTTTTGTATTTTGTAAATTTTGCAAATTCTCCAACTCTAAACGATCTTTTTTAAGCTCATCATAAGCTTCTAAAAGAGTACTTAATACATCATTTTTTACATTTTTTGCAATAAGTTTTTTATTAAATTCATCAAAATTTGTTTCAATCAGTTTAAGGTTTATCATATTTTATGCCTTTAGAATTAAAATTTTGTTATTGTATCCAAAATAATCTTAAAGGCATAAAATTTTGTAATATATTTTTGATGTGTATTTTTTACGGTTTTTTATTAAAAATTGTATATTTTATTCAAAATCTAAATTTATACTTATAAGAATTTAAGAAAAATTAAATTCTATTTTCTGTATAATCAAAAGTTATACTGAAATTTTAAAATCAAGAAAGGAGAAAAATGTCAAAAGACGACGTAATCGAGATTGATGGAAATGTCATTGAAGCATTGCCAAATGCTACTTTTAAAGTAGAACTTGACAACAAACATGTAATTTTGTGTCATATTGCAGGAAAAATGAGAATGCACTATATCAAAATTATGCCAGGAGACAGAGTAAAAGTCGAACTTACACCCTATAGCCTTGATAAAGGTCGAATCACATATAGGTATAAGTAAAAATAAAGCAAAATTTTTATATAATTAACGTTTTGCAACTAAGCTGTGTGAAGAAGTGTTTTCAAAATTACCACTATTTTGAAAACAGTTGGTTTGATACTTTCAAATGAAATTTCGTTAAACCTGAGTGCAGTTTGCATAAAAAAGTGGAAAAATTTTTTAGGAGACTGAAATGAAAGTTCGTCCTTCTGTGAAGAAGATGTGTGACAAATGTAAAATTGTCAAGCGTAAAGGTGTTGTTCACGTAATTTGTGAAAATCCAAAACATAAACAAAGACAAGGATAAAATATGGCTCGTATATCAGGTGTAGATTTACCAAAGAAAAAAAGAATTGAATACGGCCTAACTTATATCTATGGTATAGGTCTTTTTACTTCAAGAAAAATTCTTGATGCAACAGGCATTTCTTATGACAAAAGAGTCGCTGATTTAAGCGAAGATGAAGTCGCTGCAATCCGTAAAGAAATCCAAGAACATTATATGGTTGAAGGTGATTTAAGAAAAGAAGTTTCTATGAATATCAAATCACTTATGGATTTAGGTTGTTACCGTGGTTTAAGACATATAAAAGGTCTTCCTGTGCGCGGTCAAAAAACAAAAACAAACGCAAGAACCAGAAAAGGTAAACGTAAAACTGTAGGTGCAGTATCAGCTGCTGCCAATAAGGAATAGAAAATGGCGGAAAAGAAAATATTAAAGAAAAAAGTAGTTAAAAAAAGTATAGCAAAAGGTATTGTTTATATATCTGCTACATTTAATAACACAATGGTTACAGTTACCGACGAAATGGGCAATGCAATTGCTTGGAGCAGTGCAGGAGCGCTTAATTTTAAAGGAAGTAAAAAATCAACTCCATATGCTGCGCAACAAGCTGTTGAAGACGCATTAAATAAAGCAAAAGAGCATGGAATAAAAGAAGTCGGTATCAAAGTTCAAGGTCCGGGAAGCGGTAGAGAAACTGCTGTAAAAAGCATTGGTGCGATTGAAGGAATAAAAGTTACATTTTTTAAAGATATTACACCATTAGCACACAATGGTTGCCGTCCACCAAAAAGACGCCGAGTGTAAGTTAGAAAGTAGGAGAATATTATGTCAAGATATACAGGTCCAGTTGAAAAATTAGAAAGAAGACTTGGCGTTGATCTTTTTATGAAAGGCGAAAGAAGACTTGCTGGCAAATCAGCACTCTTGAAACGTCCTTATGCACCGGGACAACACGGACAAAGACGCGCAAAAGTAAGTGAATACGGCTCACAATTAAGAGAAAAACAAAAAGCGAAATTTATGTACGGTTTAAGTGAAAAACAATTTAGAAGATTGTTTAAAGAAGCTGCCAGAAGAGAAGGAAACACAGGAGAAATTCTGGTTCAACTTTTGGAACAAAGACTTGATAATTTAGTTTATCGTATGGGCTTTGCTACAACTCGCAGATTTGCTCGCCAACTTGTTACTCACGGACACATTTTGGTAGACGGCAAAAGAGTGGATATACCGTCATATAGCGTAAAAGTAGGTCAAAAAATCGAAATAGCGGAAAAAAGTAAAAATAATCCGCAAATTTTGCGCGCTGTAGAACTTACAGCTCAAACAGGAATTGTTGCGTGGGTAGATGTGGAGAAAGATAAAAAATTCGGAATTTTCACACGCAAACCTGAAAGAGATGAAATTGTTATTCCTATTGAGGAAAGATTTATAGTAGAGCTTTACTCTAAATAATAGGGGGCGATAATGAGAAAAATCACAACATCAGCTTATATGCCAACTGAAATTGAAGTTGAAAATGTCAGCGAAAATGTTGCTAAAATTATAGCTTATCCATTTGAAACGGGATATGCGGTTACTCTTGCACACCCTTTAAGAAGACTTCTTTATACAAGTACAGTCGGTTATGCGCCGACTGCCGTTAAAATTGACGGTGTTAGTCATGAATTTGACAGTATGAGAGGTATGCTTGAAGATGTCGCAATTTTTATTATAAATCTAAAAGGAATAAGATTTAAGATAAAAGGTGATTCAAAAAGAGAAGTTATCGAATACAATTTTACCGGTCCAAAAGAAATTACAGGCAAAGATTTAAATAACGATATTGTAGAAATAGTAAATCCTGATGCTTATTTGGCAACAATAAACGAAGATGCGGATTTGAAATTTAGCGTTGTAATAGAAAAAGGAATCGGATATGTGCCGAGTGAATCTATTAGAGATTATGTAAGTAGCGATTATATTGCGCTTGATGCATTCTTTACACCTGTAATTCGCGCTATTTATGATATAGAAAATGTATTCGTAGAAGATAATCCCGATTATGAAAAAATCATTTTTACAATCACAACCGACGGTCAAGTAAGTGCGGTTGACGCATTCAAAAATGCACTTGAAGCAATGTATCAACAAATGTCAGTTTTCAAAGGCATTGTAGATATCGATACCGGCAAAAGTTTCACAAAACAAATTCCAAGCGGTGAACATTCAAAACTTTTTGAAAGCATTGAAAATTTAAATTTGAGCGCAAGAAGCTTTAATTGTTTGGAAAAAGCGGATATCAAATTTGTCGGTGAAATTGTTATTATGGACGAAAGCGAATTAAAAGGTATTAAAAATTTAGGTAAAAAATCTCTCGAAGAAATTAAATCCGTTATGGAAGAAATCGGTTATCCGATAGGAAATGAAGAGATTAAAGACAAAAAAGAAGTGCTTAGCAAAAAAATAGCTGAGCTTAAAAAGAAAGCTAAGGATGATAAATGAGACACAAGAACGGATATAGAAAATTAGGTAGAACTTCATCTCATCGTGCAGCTTTGCTAAAAAATTTAACAATCGCAATTGTTAAAAACGGCAAAATTGAAACAACACTTGAAAAAGCAAAAGAGCTTAGAAGTTATGTAGAAAAACTAATTACACGCGCAAGAAAAGGCGATTTCAATGCGCATAAATTTGTTTTTGCAGCTTTGCAAGACAAAGAAGCTACAAATATGCTTGTTAATGAAGTAGCTCCAAAATTCGCTACTAAAAACGGCGGATATACTCGTATAATAAAAACTCGCACACGTCGTGGTGATGCCGCTGAAATGGCATATATTGAGTTGATTAACGAATAAATTTTAGTCAGGATTTTTCCTGACTATCTTGTATAATTTCAAAATTTCTATCTAGTATCATTAAATCTTAAATTTTATTACATTGTTATAAATTCAATACAAAACGGGACTTATTTATAAATTTAAATCTTTAAAAAAGCTTTAAATTATTGTTTTAAATATAAAACCGGCATATCTTAAAAAATTTTGAAGTAAACTTAAAAATAAATTTTAAACTGTTTTTTATATTAATATGAAATTTTTTGGCAAAAAAATTTAACCATCGATATAATATTAATAAATCATCATAAGTTATTTTACGAAATTTATCCGTTTAAATTATAAGTTTAATAAAAAATATTATAAATTCTTATAAATAAAAAAACTTGTAAGCTATATTAAAAACCAAATTTTTATTAATTTATCAATTGATTTTTTTAAATAAACAACAATGTCAATTATTAATCATTTTGTTTCCAATGCTTTTTGAACTTGATTGACATACGGCTCTATATTAAAATTTTTAGCTTTCAGGCTTACTTTCTCTATGTAATTATTCACATTTTGCGGTGTTAATAATCCTTTTTTATTGCTTATCATTTTCAGCATAAGAGAATTTATTTTTTCGCTATAATGTGTTAAATCCTTATAATTTGCGATATCATCAGTAAAATTCAAATCATTGAAGCCGTAAATTTTAAGATTTGAATATTTTTTACTTTCATTTACCAAAAATTTTACAAGTTTCATTTCAAAATCAAACTCTTTGTTTTTTGTTTGAAATTTTATAGCTTTATAAAGTGTAGAATATGGCGGTAAGATAAGAATAAAATCCGTTTGCGGGTAATTTTTGACAAATTTTAAAATTTTATCGTCCAGATATTTTGTCTGTTTTTCAAAATCACCGCTGAAATTTTGAAATTTGCCGCTTGATATTGTTTTATTTGCGTCTATTATTACATTAAATGCATCTTTTATTTGATTATCGTCCTTAAATTTTATCCAGTTATCAAAGCCACCGAAACGCGAACTGTGCCATTTACTATTAAACCATTTATTCGGTCTGTCAAAATCAACTTCTTTAAGCGGACAATTTTTGTCACCAAAAAAACATCCTGAAAATTTAGTTTCAAAATAAACTTTTATATCGTTAAACGGATTTTTATCATATAAAAAATCATAATTTATATGTTCGTAAGATGGATTTGAATCTTTTTCATACGGATTTATTAAAGCGGAATCATCAAGTGAATACAAAATCATATCCAGGTTTTTATTTCTCAGTGCATAATCAAGAACAAATTTTCTCTTATAAAAATTGCCTCCGCTAAGAGAGAGATTGAAAAATTTTAACTCTTTTTTTTGAGTGAGATATTTTGCCGCCTCTTTAGCTGAAGTATTTTCAAGCATTGAAGTGCCTAAAATCAGCCCGTTAAAATCATAATTATTTATAATTCCGGCAGCTTGAACGCGCATATTTGTGTAAAGTTTTTTACTGAATTCCTGGTTTATATGATAAATTTTAAGAGGATCTATATAAATCATCACAGCTGCAGTAAAAATAAAGATTCCAATCGCAACAGTAAAAGCGCCGCCAAAAACAAAAGTAAAAGATTTGGTGGTATTTTTTAAAATTTTAATTAAAAATTTCATACTTTCTACTTTTTCATTAATTTTTTTGCAGTTTCTGCGATATTTTTATCGGTAAATCCGAAATGTTTAAAAAGATCGCTCGCTTTGCCGCTTGCACCAAATGTTTTCATACCGAAAATTTCATCTGCGAATTTATACCATTCAAGACCGCTTGCAGCCTCAACGGCTAAAATTTTACCTTTTAAAATTTTATTTATATAATCTTCATTCTGCTCACATAAAAGCTCGAAACAAGGCGTAGATACAACATTTGCATTTATATTTTCGCTTTTTAAAATTTCAGCCGCTTTCAAGCAAAGCTCCACTTCGCTTCCGCTTGCAATCAGTGTAATTTTTGCATCTTTTGTTTCTTTTACCAGATAAGCTCCATTTTTTACGCTTCCGAAAACGGCTTTCGGCAGACTTTCAAGTCCTTGTCTTGAACACACAAAAGCTGCAGGTTTCGAGTTGTTTAACGCTATTTTCCAGCACTCTACGTTTTCATTTCCATCAGCCGGTCTAAATGTATAAAAATCAGGCATTGAGCGAAATGTGCCAAGTTGTTCTATAGGTTCATGTGTAGGACCGTCTTCGCCGACTCCGATACTATCGTGAGTAAAAACAAAATAATGACGTAATCCCATAAGTGCGGCAAGTCTTACACCTGATTTCATATAATCGCTGAAAATAAAAAATGTAGCGGAAAACGGTATGAAAAGACCGTATCTTGCGAATGCGTTGCCGATTGCAGCCATCGCGTGTTCTCGAATACCATAGTGAATATTCTTTCCGTACGGAAAATCGCCTGAATTTTTAAGAGCGGTTTTGTTTGATGCGGCAAGATCTGCACTTCCACCTAGAAATCCCGGAATTGCTTCACTTATTGCATTTAAAATTTTACCGTTACTCTCTCTGGTTGCGATTTTTTGACCGCTAAAATCAGGAAAAACAATTTTTGAAAAATCAGGATTTTGCAGTTCATTTAAAATTTTACGTTTATCATCGCTTAATTTTTCCACTTTTTCATTCCAAAGTTTTTCTGCCAAATCGCCTTTTTCTATTGCGGATCGTGTCTCAAAAAGTACGTCTTCATCAACAAAAAAACTTTTTTGCGGATCAAAATCGACCGCTTTTTTAGCTCTTGCAATTAAGTCTTCTCCAAGTGGCGAACCATGAGTTTTTGCACTTCCTTCAAGCTCTAAAGCGCCTTTTCCGATTGCTGTATTTACGATAATTAAATATGGCTTTGTCTTGTTGGCTACTTCATTTAATGCAAATTCGATTTGATCAAAATTGTGTCCGTCGATTCTTGCTACTTCAAAACCTTGTGCTTCAAAGCGCACTTTTACATCTTCATCCCACGTAATGTTTGTATTGCCGTCAATTGTGATATTGTTTGAATCATAAATTATTACCAAATTATCCAAATTCTGATTTCCGGCAATTGAGCAGGCTTCATAGCTTATACCTTCCTCCAAATCGCCATCGCCACAAATACAATAAACTTTATGATCTATAATTTTATTTTTATCTTCATTCAGTAAATTTGCGGCAAATTTTGCTGCCATTGCAAAACCGACTGCATTTGCTATGCCTTGACCAAGCGGTCCTGTTGCTATTTCAATTCCAGGAGTTGTGATTTCAGGATGTCCCGGAGTTTTACTGTAAATTTGACGAAAACTTTTAAGATCATCTAAGCTCAAATCATAACCTGTAAGATATAAATAGCTGTAAATCAAAGCGCTTGCGTGGCCACCTGAAAATACCAATCTGTCACGATTCAACCATTTCGGATTCTTTGGATTATGGCGGATATGGCGCATAAGTACAGTTATAACATCGCTTAATCCCATAGGTGTTCCAGGATGTCCTGAATTTGCTTTTTGGATCATATCCGCACTTAAAAATTTTATTGTGTTTGAAATTTTTTCATTCATCTTTTATCCTTTCAGATATTTTTCTATTAAATTTTCTACCATTTTTTTTAGTTTCGGCTCGAAATTTTCATTTAAAATTTCGGCAATCAGCCTATTTTTATATAATTTTGAATTTTCTATACCGATAATATTTGTAAATGAATTTTTAAATTCATCGTGTCCTACAGGTTTTCCTGCGATTTTATCACTGCTTGTGGCATCTATCAAATCATCATTTATTTGAAAAGCAAGTCCTAGTTTCAGTCCGATTTCGTAAATTTTATCAGTTTTTTCTTTCGGTATTTCTGAAATTGTTGCACCAAGAGCTAAGCTTGCACCGATTAGAGCACCGGTTTTTAAACGATGTAAAAATTCAACTTGCGAAATTTCAAGCTGTTTTTTTTCAAAAAAACAATCAATCGCCTGACCCAAAACCATTCCAGCGCTTCCTGCGTTTTTACTTAAAATTTCAACGCATTTTATTTTAATATTATCGTTTAAATCAGCGCGTGAAATTCTATAAAAAGCCTCCGTATTTAGTGCATCTCCAACTAAAATTGCACTTACCTCATCATATTTTTTATGAATTGTAGCAATTCCTCTTCTAAAATCCGCATTATCGACGCTTGGCAAATCATCATGGATAAGTGAATATGTATGAATCATCTCGATTGCAAGCGCAATAGGCATTGCTTTTGAAAGTTTTTTCGGTGCCATAGTTTCCACAACACCTAAGCAAAGTTGCGCTCTGAAATGTTTTCCGCCGGCAAATAGCATATAATTTAACGCTTCTTCAAAATAAGGATGAAAACTTGGCGCTTTTATCGGATTTTCACGTAAATAGTTTTCAAAATTTTCAAGCGGGCTCATTTTTCGCAACCGAAACCGCCTAAATTTCCAATATCTCCAAGCATTTTTGCTGCTAAGTTTTTCTTTTCATTGTCAATTAGTTTAACCGCGTCATTTATAGCGGAAATCAGCAAAATTTGAAGGCTGTCTTTGTCGCTCATAAGGCTGTCGTCTATACTTACATCTAAAACTTCGCCTTTTCCGCTGATTTTTATTTCTACCATTCCGGCTCCGCTTTTTACGCTAAACTCGCGGTTTGCATTTTCGTTTTCCATTTGCTGCGCCTTTTTTTGTAAGTCGCCAAGCATTTCATTCATTTTAGATAAATCAAAACCTTCAAACATATTCTACTCCAAAGCTTCATTTTTACTATTTACATGCACGATTTTAGGTTTGAAATTCAGAGCTTCATCTGTGCTCATTTGCGCATAACTTACGATTATAACCAAATCACCGATGCAAACTTTCCTTGCAGCCGCACCGTTTAGGCAAATTTCACCTTTTTTTCCTTTTATTATATATGTGCTGAATCTCTCACCGTTATTTATATCCAAAATATCCACCTTTTGAAATTCCAGCATTCCAGCTTTTTTTATAAGTTCTTCATCTATTGTGATTGAACCCACATAGTTAAGATTTGCATCCGTAACTGTGGCTCTGTGAATTTTACTTTGAAGCATTGAAATTGTCATTTTTTATCCTTTGTTATATTTTTATCTTAATTAAATTATACTTTTTATTGCAAAAAGTATTATACAAGTAAAAATTTAAATTAAAATTTATAGTATTCTTAGTCATTAAATTTTGCAATAAAAAAATATCAAAATTATCAAAAATGCCGGTTATATTCGTGGCGTTTAAAAATGGTGCTTTTTGTGATAAAAAATCTAAATTTTTCATTTTTATCACTTAGCGCCATTTAAAATTTCAAGAACGCACTCTTTATCGTTAAAATGATGCTTTACACCTTTAATTTCCTGATAAGTTTCATCGCCTTTACCGAGAATCACAACCATTTCGCCGTTTTTAGCAAGACTTATCGCTTTTTTTATAGCTTCGGCGCGATTTTCTATTTTTATTATTTTGTTTTTTTCTCGCATACCGCTTTCAATTTCATCTATTATGACATTTGGATCTTCACTTCTTGGATTATCACTTGTAATAATTGCCGTTTTTGCGAAATGCTCTACTATCGCTCCCATTTTTGGACGCTTTGTCTTATCTCTATCTCCGCCGGCGCCAAAAACTGCAATAAGTTCGTGATCTTTTAGCGCATTTAATACTTTTTCAATTCCATCCGGCGTATGAGCAAAATCTACAACTACATAAGGATTGCGACTTACAATTTGGACACGACCTTCCACACCGCCAAAATTTGCAAGTGCTTCGGCAATTTTTTTATTATCATAATTTGTAAGAATTTTAACAGCCGCAAACGCAGCCATTAAATTATATAAATTAAACTCTCCTACAAGCGGACTTTCAATTTGAATTTCTCCATCCGGTGTTCTTAAAAGAGCGTCAATCGCTCCTTTTACGCTATAAGCTAAAACAGAATAAGTTGCAATCTGTTTTAATGCGTAAGTTCGTGCATTTGTTTCATTGTATGTGATACCGCCCGCGTCCTTATTTATCAATTTCGGCGTATCGTCTTTGAAAAATGAGCTTTTTACGCGTGCATATTCTTCCATAGTTTTGTGATAATCAAGGTGATCCTGTGTTAGATTTGTAAAAATTTTAAGTGCAAAATTCAGTCCTTGTATACGGTTTTGCGCAATTGCGTGAGAGCTTACTTCCATTATAAAAAACTCACAGTCTTCTTTGCTTGCCTCATACAAATAACCGATTGTTTTAAAAACAGAACTTGTTGTAAGACCTTTTTCATCAATTCTACAATCATTTATAAAAGCGCCTCTTGTGCCCGATAATCCGCATTTAAAGCCTAAATCCAAAAGAGTGGAATAAATTGCCGCGGCGGTTGTGGTTTTGCCGTTTGTGCCAGTGATTCCGACGATTTTGATATTTTTATTTATATTAAGCATTTTTTTAGCTTCATCTATACTTATGATTTTTGCACCATTTTTTAACGCACTGTCCGCAAATTTCATATTTGCGTCGATTTGCATAAAATATGCGCCATTTTGGCATTCGTTGGAATTATCGGTAATAAATGTATTTTGAAATTTTATTTTCATAATCGGTCTTTAATTTAAATTTTACTTATTTAAAAAGCATGTAAAATTATACATTAAAAATATAAAAAAATTGATTAAAAAGTCGGTATAAAATACAAAAAAGCAAAATAAAATTTATTATCCGAAATTTAAAAATTCAAATAAATTTTAAAACATTTTTTAGATAACTAAATTTTATTCTCTGCCGCTTAGAAGCGGAACAAACTCGCACTCTTCAACAATTTCTTCGCTTATTTCGCCATTTATATTTTTGCGAAATTTTGTGATAAATTGTTTGTCGTCTTTTATAATCGGAGCAAGCAAAATTCCACCGTTTTCAAGCTGAGAAAACAATCTATCGTTAACATTTTCGCTTGCCGCCCAAATTAAAATTCGTTCATACGGAGCAAAATTTCTCCAGCCGCAGTTTCCGTCGTCATATCGCACATTTACATTTGAAATTCCTAAATTTTCAAAATGTTTTTTCGCCTCTTTTACAAGTCTTTCTATTCTTTCTATTGTAAAAACTCTATTTACTATTTTGCTAAGCACGGCCGCTGCGTATCCGCTTCCACAACCGATTTCAAGTATATTTTCACATTTATCGCATTCCGTTTGCATTATCATTTTTGCTACAGTTAAAGGCGAACTTATCCACTGATTTCCCAAAATCGGCTGAGGATTTAAATCGTAAGCATGAGCTTCAATAGGCACAAACTCGCTGCGAGAAATTTCACTTAAAGCGCGAAAAAGCGGCAATGAAATTTCGATTTCGGTTGCGATGTTTTCCGCCATTTTCGTACATCTGCGTTTTTCATAATCGCTTGCACTAAAAATCATCGAAATTTAAACTTCCTTTGCTGTAATTCGTAACTTTGCTTTCAAAGAAATTTGATTTTTGGTCATTGAATTTCGCAAAATCGTCAACCCATTTTATCGGATGACGAGCATTGTATTTTTTGTTAAGTCCGATTGCGCTTAATCTATTATCGACTAGATAATGAATATATTCTTCGATAATTTCATCCGTTAAACCCATAATTTGATTTTGTGTGATGTATTTTCCCCATTTGATTTCAAGTTCGCCCGCTTTTTCAAACATTTCATAAATTTTAGCTATATTTTTATCGTTAAAAAGATCCGGGCGCTCTTTGCGAACGGAATTTATCATATTTTGAAAAAGAAGCAAATGTGTAATTTCATCTCTTTGAATAAAACGAATCATTTGAGCGCTTCCTAACATTTTACCGCTTCTTGCAAGCGCGTAAATAGAACAAAATCCGGAATAAAAATAAATTCCTTCCAAAATTTGATTTGCAACCATTGCCAAAAGCAGTTTATTTTCATCAACCTCACCCGCAAGTTCTTCGTAAATACTTGAAATATAATCGTTTTTTTCGCGAAGCACATCATCAAATTTTTCCATCTCATAAATTTGATCCGTGTTTTGACAAATGGCTTCTACCATTACAGCGTAACTTTTACTGTGATTTGCCTCTTCGTAAGCTTGACGAGCTAAAATCGCGTTGATTTCAGGAGCTGTTATATAAGGATTTATATTATCCGCCAAATTATTCGTTTGGAAACTGTCCATTGAAATAAGTTGGCTCCAAACAAGCTCATACATACGTTTTTCAGCAGGTGTTAAATTAAAATTATAATCCCTTACATCATCTGTAGTATCGACTTCACGCGGAAACCATGTATTGGCTTCCATAATATCCCAAAGCTTTAAAGCCCATACATATTTCGCTTTTGTAAAATTTAAAATTCCTTGCGGATTTCCTGAAAAAATTTTACGCTCTGTAAGCGTTTCGTTTGAAAACGGATTATATATTTTCTTTCTTTTCATTTTCTATTCCTTTATTTATATAAATTTCAATACAAAATCTGTCCAAAATTTTACCATAAACGGCGCCAAAATACATAAAATTGCAGAAAATGTAATAATAAATTTTATCGCATTCGATGAATTTTGTTTATACAATGTCGCTTCCGCATTTTCAAGCGGCTCTTTTAAAAACATACAAACGATAATTCGCAAATAATAATACACTGCAATTGCGCTGTTTATCGCCATAATCACAGCCATAAAAATAAAACCCGAGCTGATAGCCGAGCCCATAAGATACATTTTTCCCCAGAATACACTAAAAGGTGGAATTCCTGCAAGTGAAATCATAAAAAGCGCCATTAAGAATGAAGTATAAGGCAAAAATTTAACAAGTCCGTTAAATTTTTCAAATGGATGATCAAATCGTTCGTGCCAAATATTTTGCTTGTTGCGAGTAAACCAAAGCACGCTAAATGCGCCGAGATTTGCGAAAGAAAACATAAGCCAATATAGAAAAAGCCCTATATTCGCCGATTTGGTTCCGATTACAACGGCGCAAAGCACAAATCCCGCATGAGAAATCGAGCTGAATGCAAGCATTCTTTTTACATCATTTTGAATTAACGCCATAATATTTGCCAGTGTCATCGTAAGCACGGCAATAATGTAAAGAGATATTTGAATAAATGCGATATTTGAATCATAAAGCGATTCAAAAACTCTCATAGCAACGATAAAGCCGGCAATTTTAGGCACAATTGAAATATATCCTGCCATTACTTCACTTGAACCTTCATAAACATCCGGTATCCACGTGTGAAACGGAATCAAGGATAATTTAAAACCGATTGAGCAAATCAAAAATATGCAAGCCGTAGCAATTAAAATCGAATCTGTATTTTTTGCACTATATGAAATCGCACTTATATCAAGACTTGCACTACTTAAATAAAAAATCACAATTGCAAAACAAAAAAATCCGGTACTAAGCGCTCCCATTGTAAAATATTTTATAGCGGCTTCTATAGCGCGTGTGCGATTGTGAAGCGCTATTAAAGTATAAAGTGCAAGAGATGATGTTTCAAGTCCGACTAAAATCACAATCAAATTTTGACTTGAAACCATAAATTCATATCCTACTATCATAAATAAATAAAGCGCATAAAATTCCGCTAAACTGCAATCATGAAAGTTCTCTTTGCTAAGAGTAAGCGGCAGAAAAAGAATGGAAAACAGCAAAATAATAATCATGGAAATAAATGCAAATCCATCAATTAAAACAAGATCGAAAAATCCGCGAACAATGCCCGAATATCCGAATAAAAAGAAAATATTTATAGCAAGCCCTAAAATAGCAAGCATAGTCCAAAATGTTCGAGATATATTTTTGTTAATAAAATTTAAAACCAGAATAAATACGGCAAATAGACTCAAAACCATCATAGGTGCGATAGAAGATAAATTTAATATACCGAAATCAATTAAATTTTTCATTTTTCATCCTTTATGAAATTCAGCCTTTGAAGTCTTATTTGCATCTTTGTTAGGCTTTTTTGACTCATCTGATTTACGATTACACTTGATGAAACATCGATTTGGCTAAGAACAGGTTTTGGATAAACACCAAGAACGATAACCAAAATACAAATCGGCACAATCGCAAAATTTTCCATTACATTAAGATCTTTTAATTTGCGATTTTCTTCATGAATAACAGGTCCGAAAAATGTCTTTTTATAAAGATTCATACTATAAATCGCGCCCATTATAATACCGAAACCTCCCAAAAACGCATAAATCGGTTCGTATTTAAACATTCCTAGCAAACTTAAAAACTCTCCTACAAAACCGATTGTAAGCGGAAGTCCGATAGAGCCTAAAAGCACTACACAAAATGTAAATGCATAAAACGGCATAACTTTAGCAAGCCCGCCGAACTCCGACATAAGTTTCGTATGTTTTCTTTCATAAATAAAACCTACAAGCATAAAAAGCCCGCCGCTGACAATTCCATGGCTTAGCATTAAAAATACCGCACCGCTGATTCCTTCAATTGTAAAGCTGAAAATTCCAAGCATAATCACGCCCATATGTGCAATTGAACTGTAAGCGATAACCTGTTTAAGATCTTTTTGAGCAAACGCAATAAATGAAGTGTAAATAATCATAATAATAGCGATAACGCACATCATATCGGCAAAATACAAGCTTGCATCAGGAAAAATCGGAAGAGAAAATCTTACAAAACCGTAAGTTCCCATTTTAAGAAGCACGGCTGCCAAAAGCACGGAGCCGATTGTAGGAGCTTGTCCGTGTGCATAAGGAAGCCAGGTATGAAATGGAAAAAGCGGAGTTTTGATTGCAAATGCGATAGAAAAAGCCAGAAACAGCCAAATTTGATAGTTAAACGGAATTTCAAGGCGTTGCCAATCTAAAATATTAAAACTGAAAGAACCGTTTGTTTTATAGCAAAGATAAGCCATAAAAATTAGTCCGAAAAGCATGAACACGGAACCGAAAAATGTATAAATGAAAAATTTGACCGCAGCGTAAATTCTTTTGCCGCTTCCCCAAGCACCGATAATATAAAGCATAGGAATAAGAGAAAGCTCCCAAAATATATAAAATAGAATTCCGTCAAGTGCCGCAAAAACGCCGATCATCGTCATTTCCAAAGCTAAGATTGAAATGACAAGATGTTTTATGCGCTCTTTTATGGTAAGACTGATTAGAGCTATAAGTGTCATAAATGTGCTTAAAATAATTAAAAACAGCGAAATTCCGTCAATTCCTATAAAATAATTTATACCTACATTTTTTATAAACGGTATAAACTCGATAAATTTAAAATTACCTTCCAAAAATCCGAAATTAAACCACAAAATAATCGAAAGTATAAGCTCGACTATTGCCGCGCAAATGCCATAAATTTTAATATTTTTTTCTTCAATAAAAATTCCGAAAATTCCCGCTAGAAGTGGAAAAAATATAACCAAACTTAAAAAATGCTCCATTATTTTTCCTTAAATCACAAATGCCGAAATCAGCAAAATCACAAAACCTATAACCATCAAACGAAGCATAAGCGAAAGATTTCCGCTTTGCATTTTATTTGTAACGGTGGCTGTTTTCATGATATATCTTGCGATAAGATCTACTGTCGTGTCTATTATTTTATTATCGATTTTTTCGCAAAATTCGCTGATCTTAAAATATCCCGCAACAATTACCTTATCATAAAATTTTGGGATAAAATATTGATTTTTTAAAATTTTATATATTAAATTTTGCTCAATTTTAGGGCTAAAAATTTGTTTTGTATAAGCGAAAACAGCAAAAATAGTGCTTGATAGAATAGCAAAAAACGTAATAATGATTAAAATTTTTGCGGTACTTTTAGAAATTCCGAAATCATAACCAGGCAAAATTTCAAGAACGAACTCTGTAAATTTATTTTCAAAAAATCCTGAAATAACCGCTAAAATTCCAAGTGGAATAAGCGATATGATGACAAAATTTTTAGCTTCATGAGGAGTGTGTGTAAATTTTTGTTTTCCGAAAAATACAAGTATAATAAGTCTGAAACTATAAAATGCGGTGAAAACGGCCCCTGTTAAAAGTGTAACCCAAATAATTAAATCGCCTTCGTTAAATGCAACTTCTAAAATTTTATCTTTACTGAAAAATCCTGAAAACGGATAATACCCGCAAAGTGCTATGGAACCTATAATCATTAAAATTGCAGTCGGTTTCATAAATTTATAAAGCCCACCCATTTTTTTGATATTCAAATCATCATTCATCGCATGCATTACGTTTCCTGCACACAAAAACAGCAAAGATTTAAAAAATGCGTGTGTCATCAAATGAAAAAGCGCAATCCAATAAGCCCCGAAACCTGCTGCTACAAACATATATCCAAGTTGCGAAAGCGTAGAATAAGCTATGATTTTTTTAAGATCATCGTGCACTAAAGCCATGCTTGCAGCAAAAACCGCCACAAATACACCAAGACAAACTATAAAATAGCTCACAGCAGGAACAGCTGCAAAAATCACATTTGCGCGAATTACCAAATAAACGCCGGCTGTAACCATTGTAGCGGCATGAATTAGCGCAGAAACCGGAGTTGGTCCGGCCATTGCATCGGCTAACCATGTATGAAATGGAAATTGAGCCGATTTTCCCATCGCACCAATAAAAAGCAAAATAGCAATAACACTAAGTATAAATGGATTAATACCTGCCGCCGCATCAAATACTTCCGCATATCGAAGAGATCCTACTTGTGTATAAATAAGAAAAATTCCAAGTAAAATTCCAAGATCAGCCACTCTATTCATTATAAAAGCTTCATTTGCACACCAGCTGTTATTATCTTTATCATACCAAAAACCGATAAGCAACCAACTGCAAAGTCCAACGCCTTCCCAGCCTATAAAAAGTCCCAAAAAGTTGTCGCTCATAACCAAAATGAGCATAGAAAATACAAAAAGTCCTAAAAAACTGAAAAATTTATTAAATTTCTCATCGTGTTCCATATAACCGATTGAATAAATATGTACGATAGCAGCCACAATCCCAACTGTTGTCATCATTACGGCACTTACACTGTCTATAAGGAATGTGAAATATGAGTCAAATGATCCGGCCCCTATAAAATCGCCCAAATACACATTTATAATATGTCCGCCGTATGTAAATTCCAAAAGTGCAAAACTGCAAACGGCGCTTAAAATTATAAGAATCGAACAAACAATGCCTATAAAATTCGATTTTTTACTGAATGCGAAAATACCTGCCAGTATAAAAGCGACTAAAGGCGCAAAAAGTGAGATTAAAACATAATTTAACATTACTCGTCCCTCATCGTAGATAAACTATCAATTTCTATTGAATGTCGCTTTTTATACCATAAAATCAAAAGCCCGAGCCCGACCGCCATTTCGCTTGCAGCAATTGCGATGATAAACATCGCAAAAATTTGTCCGCCGATATCGTTATAAAAGCTCGAAATTGCCACGAGCGCAACATTTGCCGCATTTAGTAAAATTTCAGTAGAAAAGAAAAGCATAATTAAATTTTGTCTTTTCATAACACCGACAAGTCCAATAACAAACATAAGAGCAGCCACGATTAAATAATGATTTAAACTTATCATTTACTCTCCTCTTCAAGAGTTAGCGACTTATCCATATTTTTGTGTACAAGCACAATTCCGCAAATCATAGCTACAAGCAACATAATCGCCACTAATTCAAAAACAATCAAATATTTTGTAAAAATCACCAAACCGATAGCTTCAATATTGTCAAGCTCTTTTATAATAGGATAGGCGCTGATTTTATCGCTCAAAATAGGCGCAACAAAAATCATAACAAGCAAAAATGCTGAAATTACCGCAAGAGAATATATTATTTTGTTTTCTTTTGCCTCTTTTACATCTTTATTTGCATTAAAAAACATCATTGAAAAACCGTAAAGAACAATAACGGCGCCCGTATAAACCATAATTTGCACTACGCCTAAAAATTCGGCTCCAAGCGTAAAAAAAAGTCCTGAAATAAATATCATACCACCTGCTAAAGCGCTCATCGCATAAAGCACATTTTTGCTGAAAACGCTTACGGCGAAAAGTCCTAAAGACAGCACACTGAAAAAATAAAAACTTATGATTTCAAACATTTTCATCAACCTTTTTTGTGTAAACCGTAGGCGTTAATTTTATTAAATCATCAACATTTTCAGGAAGTGAACCGAAACCTGTAAACTCTTTTTGGTTTTTTAATTCATCATATTTTGTGAGTAAATCTTTTTTAAAGCCGAAAAATGCTCTTTGCTCGCTTGCAAATTCATAATCCCCTCCATGAACAATCGCAAGCTCCGGACAAACATCGGCACAAAGTCCGCAATAAACGCAACGCCCGAAATTTATGGAATAATTTAACACTTTTTTGCGTCCGTCATCTCCAAGAGTCGTTTCCATTCTAATGCAGTTGCTAACGCAAATTTTTTCACATAATCCACAACCTATACAACGCTCATTTCCGCTTTCTAAAAGCCTTAAAAGTTTATGAATTCCGCGATATCTGTCTGATAGCTCAAATTTTTCCATAGGATATAAAATTGTATGAGAGTTGTTTTTTTTAAGCATTTCCCGCAAAACTACCCAAAGACCGATAAAAAGCTCACCGCGAAAAGTACGATGCAAAAATTGTTTAAATCTATCAAATGAACTTTTGACTTCAGCTCTTTCATCAAGTTTTATATATTTTACCATTTTAGCTCCTAAATAATCACAAACGCTGTAACAAATATACAAATAAGCGCGATTGGCATACAAATTTTCCAGCACAGTTCCATAAGTTGATCAGGTCTTAAATGCGGCCATGCCGCGCGTGTCCAAAGCATAAAGAAAAATATGAAGCTTGCTTTTAAAAATATCATAAGAGATCCGGGAATAAACCAAAACGAATTAAAACCACCCAAAAATATAAGCGAAATCACAATCGAATAAGTTATCATATTTGCATATTCGCCGATGAAAAACATACCCCAACGCATTCCTGAATACGCAGTTCCACAACCGGCCACAAGCTCTGTTTCATTTTCAGTCAAACAAAGCGGCGTTCTATTACACTCTATAAAAGCCGCGATTGTAAAAAGCACGAAACAGACCGGCTGTTTTATCAAAAACCAGCTTGTAATTCCGTTATTCTGTTCATGCACGATGTCAATTAAAGAAAGTGATCCGACCATCATAATAACAGGAATTAACGATAATCCATTTACAATTTCAAAACTTATAAGCTGTAAAACCGATCTTGCAGAACCTATCACTCCCCATTTGTTATAACTTGCAAGACCTCCAATCAGAGTGCCGTATACGCAAGTTCCGCTTACTGAAAGCAAAAACAGAATTCCAATATTTACATCACTTAAAATCGGTCTTACAACATGACCGAAAATTTCAAACTCAGGTAAAAAAGGTATCACAGACATCGCTACAAAAGCACAAGATGCTGAAATTATCGGTGCTATTAAAAAAATAAATCTGTTCGCGCCTGAAGGCATAGTGTCTTCTTTTGTAAAAAGCTTTATCATATCGGCTACAATCTGTAACACTCCGGCAGGTCCAACCATCCAAGGACCGACACGACGTTGCATATAAGCCAAAACTTTTCTTTCCGCATATGTTCCAAGCCCTGCAAGCGTAGCGATGACGGATAAAATTACAACCGCTTTTATAATGGTTTCAACAATAAAAAATGTAATATCACTCATTTTCGCCGCCTTTTACAATTTCAAAATCACAAAATCTTGAATCGGTAAAAATTTCATTTGCCGGAATTTTAGAATCAAAATACGGCAGTAAAATTCCGCCAAACTCATTATTTTCTTCTGTCGGAAGAGAAATTTCAATTCCATTTATTTTTAGCGTTAAAATTTCATCTTTTTTTATATTATGCATTTGCAAAAATTCGCTGCCGACTATAAATTTGGCTTTTTCATTAAATGCGATTGCGCTAAATTCACTAAATTCATTTATAGGATTTGCCGCATAAATAAAATCTTTTAAATTTTCATTTTCATTTTTTATTTCAAACTCGCTTAAATCAGCATCTTGTTTTAAAATTTCAAGTTCATATCCACGTTGATTTTCGCCGCTGTCTGAATAACAATTTTCCAAATCGTCAAATTTTATATTTTTAAAATTTTTACCCAAATCCTGCGTAAAATCAATCGTAAATTTTTTACCGAAGCCGAGAGATTTTGCAAAATCGTTCAGTTCAAAACCGCAAAACGGCAAGGCTGCATTTGTAGGCACAACGCGTTTATCATAATTTGTAAAAGTGCCTTCCTGTTGGCTTAAAGCCGGCGCCTGAAGATCTTTAAAAACTCCGAAACTGTAATCACCTTCTTCATTGTAACCGAAAGTTTTGCCCTCACTTTTTTCGCTGAGTTCGCATATTAAAGATACTCCAAGCGAATTCGTGCGAGGCGGAATTATTAAAATTTTAAAAGGCGTAAATTTTGCTATAAATCCGGTAAGTTTAGCCAAAATTTCAGCATTTTTTGAGCACACGAAATCTTCACCGATTATAAGCGTAAAATTTTGTCGCTCTGCTAAAATTTCGTCGATTTTTGTCTCATTTAAATCTAACAATTCGGAAAAATTTTGATCCAAATTTTTATTAAGCCACTCAGGCAAATTTTGACCGAATTTTTTTAGAATAAAAAGTAGAATTTCAATATCAAATTTCGCGTCATGCTTTATTTGAATAAAATTTTTACTGAAGTTTTGCACCACTTTATCGCTGACAGGATGAAAATAAAGTCCTGCACTTTTTTTTATTTTCAAAGCATTATTTACTTTATAACTTAAATTCGGCGCATCGCTTCTTAAAAATGAGCCTGCAACTATGATAAAATCACTGTTTGCCACATCGGTCGAATTTGCGCTGTAAAGATTTTCTCCACTTTTTTCGGTAAAATTTTTCATAAATTTTTGAAATTTAAACGCTTCGTCATTTACTAATTTTATACCGAAATTTTGTCTGAAAAGCTCTAAAATTCGTGCTTCTTCATTTGTTATAAAGCTATTAAATTTTATAGTTTTTATCTCTTTATTTTTTAAAGCAAAAACGATTTTATCAAAAAGTTTTTCATCTCTCACGGCATTTTTATTGCTAAAATCAAAACCGAATCTGGCAGCACCGTTTAACCAACCGAAATAAAAATCATTGCTGACGCGGTAAATTTTTGGCGCCCTATTTTCTATACTGCTTTGTTTTACATCGTAATAAATAAGCTCACAGTCGCTGCTATGCGGATTTGAAGCAGGAATTTTATTAAGTTCCCACGCATTTGATTTATACTTGAAATCGCTACTTGTCAAAGCTCCAACAGGACAAACAGCCACGCATTCGCCGCATTTTGAACATTCCAAAGTTTCGCCGCTGGCAGGAGCTATAAGATTTTTTTGAAATTTATTCCAAACAGCAAAAGCTTCTTTCGGCATGCTTTCCTTTAAGCTTTTATCCACATTATCGCCACCTCTAGGAACTGTTTTCAGCGCACTTTCACCGATTTTATCCTTGCAGGTTTTTATGCATCTTTCGCAAACTATGCAAAGACTTGGACTGTAACTTATGACTCCCCATTTTTTACAAGGTTTATGCGTATCTTTGATAGCGTATTTTTGCTCATTTACGCCCATGTAATGGACAAAATTTTGAAGTTCACACTCGCCGCTTTGATCGCAAACGCCACATTCAAGCGGATGGTTTATACAATAAGTTTGCATTATCGCTTTTCGCTCTTCATTCAATTCGGGCGTATCGGTTATCACCAGCATTCCATCTTTTGCTTTCGCATTGCAGGTATATACGCGTTTACCATCGATTTCGCCGACACAAAGACGACATGCAAGTGTGGGAGAAGCGCAGCTCACATAACAAAGCGCCGGAATAAAAATTCCGTTGGCTCTTGCTACATTTAGTATATATTCATTTTCTTCGCATTCGCAAACTTGTCCGTTTATCGTTATTTTTATCATATCAAACCTTAGAAATTTTAGCTGTTTCAAAATTATAATTTTTGATTTCATTTACGCCAAGAAGCGCGATTGTGCCTTTTAAATTTTCATCAAGTTTAAAAATTCTGCGCACGGAAAAATTTTTTGTTTTTATTTCGACCTCATCGCCGTTTGCGATTTTTGCAACCATAGCAAAATATTTTCCACCTACAAAATCCAAATTTTTTACATGCTCGAAAACAACCGAACCGTCAAAATTTTCAAGCTCTTTTAATTCATTAAATTCAGTTTTTTTCAAAGAAATTTCGTCTTCATTTTGATTTAAAATTTTAAGCGAAAATTTTTGTTTTAGAATTGCTAGAAAATTTTCAATATTTTGCCTATCTGTATGAAATTTCAATGTATTTTCATCAATAATTAAAATTTCAGTGCCTTTTAAAAAATCTGAAATTTCATCAATTTCTTCTTCGCCGACATTGCATTCACCGCTTAAAAAGCCGATATCAAGACTGTGAAAAAAACTGTCGTCATAAAATCTTTCGCAAATCATCGCCAATACATAATTTATTGAGCCGACTTCGCACTTTACGGTTTTGCCTGATTTTTCATTAAACGGACTTATATTTAAAATTTCAGCGTTTTTAAAATTTTTAAAATCAAAAAATGGAATAAAATTTAAAATTTTCATATTTTGCCCTTTTTTACGATTATCGTCCAATCTACTTGATTAAATTGCAGCGAATTTAAAAGTGTGGAATTTAAAGCCTCAACTAAATCTGCACTTTGTTGCACGCCGCTAAAATCGCCAATCTCAAAAATAAAAATTATAACTTCGCCGTTTTGTGAATTTTTTATGATTTCTCCCATACGGTTTAGAAAATTTTTGCCCAAATGTCTTAAATCATAGCGTTTCATCTATCCACCTCGCCGAGAATAATGTTTGAGCTTCCTATAATTGCCGTAACATCCGCTATATATTGACCGGGCATAATCTCTTCATAAATGGCGCAATGCCAAAAACTTGGACATCTGATTTTTAAGCGATATGGAGAACTCTCTCCTACCGAATAAATATAAAATCCAAGCTCACCCTTAGGGCTTTCCGTTGCTAAATAAATTTCACCTTCAGGCGGTTTTAATCCTTGCGTAATAAGCACAAAATGTTGCATAAGAGAATAATTTTGACTCATAAGCTGCTCTTTGCCGGCACTTACAAACTCAGGCGAATCGGCTAAAATTTTCGGTTCGCTTGCTTTATAAAGCGGCACGCATTGAGTTAAAATTTTAACACTTTCTCGCATCTCCTGTACGTAACATTTATATCTTGCGTAGCAATCGCCAGCCTCTGCATAAGGCACGTCAAAGTCAAGTTCATCATAGATTAAATACGGTTCTTCTTTTCTAATATCCCATTTATAGCCGCTAGCTCTTAACATTACGCCCGAGCACCCGCAGCTTAGCGCCTGTTCTTTTGTAATAACACCTACATTCTGAGTTCTTAAAAGCCAAATTCTATTAGTATCCAAAAGTGCTTCATAGTCGGCGATGTCTCTTGGAAATTTTTCGCAAAACGCTAGCAGCTCGTCAAGCCAACCATCCGGTAAATCAACAAACATTCCGCCTATTTTTACATTATGATGAGTTAAGCGCGCACCGGAATATTTTTCTATTAAATCAAGCACGTATTCGCGCTCTCTGAAAGTATATAAAAATACGGTCATAGCACCGATATCAAGGGCGTGTGTGCCCAAAAAAAGAAGGTGAGAGGCGATTCTGTTTAATTCAAGAAGCATCGTACGAATGATTTGTGCGCGACGTGGAACATCAATACCGCAAAGTTTTTCTACCGTAGCGCAAAAGCCGTAATTATTTGAACCTGCGGCAATATAATCAACCCTATCGGTAACCGGCACAAACTCCTGATAAATCATATTTTCCGCCATTTTTTCCACTCCACGGTGCATATAGCCGATTCCGGGGCGAGCCTTGATGATTTTTTCGCCGTCAACTTCAAGCACAAGCTTAAGCTGTCCGTGCGCACTAGGATGTTGTGGGCCGAAATTTAATATCATATTCGAACCCTCACGGTTAAATTCCACATTTTCAAAAAACGGTCTTAGTTTGTTCGGATCTTGCATTATTTTCTCTTTTTGATTATTTTAAATTTATCTCTTTTTGCACGTTTTACAAAAGGCACTCCGCCGTCTTCCTGATATTCCTGCAAATATTCCTTCTCAGGTCTATTACCGCCGTATTCCGTTTCGTGGTAAATTTGCGAAAAATTAAAAGTATCTTTACTATCAACAAAAGCTGAATCTCTATTTTCTTCGCCGAACTCTTCCCTGCGCTCTTTTCCGAAAATTTTATCTATCTCATACCATTTTGCAAAATTATCGCCTTGAAGCGGATATGATTTTAAAAGCGGGTGTCCATACCAATCATCCGGCATAAGAATTCTTGACAAATTCGGATGGTCTTTAATCCAAACACCTAACATATCGTATAGTTCGCGCTCCGCCCAATTAGCGCTTTTAAAAAGCTGGGTGGCCGAATTTAAAAACTCTTTTTGCGGAACAAAACATTTTAGCCTTGCACGACGAATTCTAGTCATATCAAGAAGTTGATAAAAAACCTCGATTCCCCCGCGACTTGTAATAAAATCAACGCCCGAAAGTTCGCAAAGTATCGTATAGCCGAGATTTTTGAGCTCTTTTAAAATTTTAAGATTATCATCTTTTTCACAAAACAGCACAAGATTATCAAATTCCACGTAAGATTTTAAGATTTTAAAATCTTTCAAGGCATTTAAATCATCAATAAATTTTGTCTCATTTACAGGAATTTTAATACTTTCTTTAGGTACAAAAAATCTATAATCATAATAATTTTTTTTGCTTTTATCATCTTTCGGTTCAAATTTTCTCATTAAACAAGCCTTTTTGGTAATTGATTTCTGTTTGCTTTTTCGCGGCGAATTTTCTTTTGTAAAATCATAAGCGCATATTGAAGAGTTTCCGGGCGCGGCGCACATCCAGGTAAATAAATATCTACAGGAATTATTCTATCGCAACCTTGCACAACGGCGTAAGTGTTAAACATACCGCCTGTGTTTGCGCAGCTTCCCATCGAAATAACCCATTTAGGTTCAGGCATGGCATCATACAGACGACGCGCAAGCTCGGCATGTTTTTTACTTAAAGTTCCTGCTATCACCATAACTTCACTCTGTTTTGCCGAAGCTCTGAAAATTGTGCCGAATCTGTCAAAATCGTATCTGCTGGCTCCTGTTGCCATCATTTCTATTGCACAGCAAGCAAGTCCGTAATTCATCGCCCAAAGTGAATTGCTTCTACCCCAATTAACCAATTTATCAATTGTAGTAAGCACGACCGGAAGTCCGTTTTCGCGTGTATAGTCTATTTTATGCTTTGCCACTCCAACGCTCCTTTTTTCCATGCATAAACAAATCCGATAACCAAAATAACTATAAACAGGCACATTTCAATAAGCCCGAATGTACCTAAAATTTTAAAATCCACAGCCCACGGAAACATAAAAACAATTTCAACATCAAATAAAATAAACAAAAGTGCAACTAAAAAAAAGTGTGAATCAATACGGTTTTGCTGTTTCACGCTCTCCGGTCCGCTTTCATAAATCGTATTTTTAAGTCTTTCATCTTTGCGATTTGCAAATTTTTTGCCTACAAAAGTAGCTAAATTCGTGATAAGTAAAAATGCGGTAAACGCAAAAATAAGCATAAAAAAAGCTCCGAAATAAGGATGCTCCGTCATCATATGTGTCATTTTAAGCCCTTAAAGATTTTCATCGGTTATTCATAAAATTTTGTAAAATGATTTTACCAAAAAAAGATTTATTTTAGCTTATTTTATAACTTTTAATGTATGAAGACATAGAATATATTATGACACAAAGTTTTGTTCCAATGCCAAAAGTGGAAGCAAAAGGAAATATTGATAAACAAAGAAAAAGATTAGTTGCCGCAGAAGATGATGCAATAAGTCAAATAGAAGAATTAGATACCGCATTAGATAATTTAGTCAGCGGAGAATTAAATTTTGGAAAATATCATCTTTCTTTAGTGGTTTTTGGTGATAGTGTAAATGAAGTTGAAAAAAATGCAAATAAAATAATGAAACCTTTGGGAGATTTGGGTTTTTTGACAACATTAGCCAGTATTGCTCTACCTGCTACATATTTTTCGCAATTTCCAGCTAATTTTGGCATTAGACCAAGAATCCATACACTATCTACTTTAAATTTTGCTAGTTTAGTATCTTTCCATAATTTCGCAAAAGGCAAGAGAAGCAATAACCAATGGGGAGATGCAGTAACAATATTTAAAACACCAAATAAACAGCCATTCTACTTTAATTTTCACGAAACTAGAAAAAATAAAAAAGACTTTTCTAGCGACACTTTTTTATTGGCAAATACTTTAATTATTGGAAAAAGTGGTGGGGGAAAAACAGTTCTTATGGGGTTTTTATTAGATCAACTTCAGAAATATGCAGATAAAAATACTTTTGCACCAGGAACACCTGAAGATAAAAAGAATGCTACATTTTTCTTTTTAGATAAAGATAAAGGTGCTAGTGCAAACATATTTGCAAGTGGCGGAAAGTATTTGACAATAGATGCTGGAAAACCAACTGGTTTCAATCCTTTTATGGTAGATAATACAGCAGAAAATATTAGAAAATTACAAACCTTAATGAAAATGCTTGTAACCAGAAATGATGAAATTTTGACTACTCTAGAAGAAGAAAGTTTAAATAACGCCGTAACTTATGTTATGCATCGTTTTGAAAAAGATGAAAGAAATTATGGAATTTCTTTAATGCTAGAACACTTAACAGAACGAAATGATGAAAGAAATTCTTTAAAATCTCGTTTAAAACTTTGGTCGCAAGACAATAAATTTGGTTGGGTATTTGATAATGAAATAGATGAGCTTAATTTCAATGATATAGATGTAAACATATATGGAATTGACGGAACAGATTTATTAAAAGATAGTGAAATAAATTGTATGGTTGCCTACTATATTCTTTGGAGAATTATGGATTTAACCGATGGTAGAAGATTTGCTCTTATAATCGATGAAGCTTGGGATTGGATTCAAAATGACATTGTTGCAAAAGAAGTTTTTAATAAACAAAAAACTATTAGAAAACAAAATGGTTTTGTAGTTCTTGGAACCCAAAGCGTAGAAGATTTTGCAAAGTCAAAAATAGCAACAGCGGTAATAGAACAAAGTGCAACAATACTACTTTTAGCTAATCCACAAGCAAAAAAAGTGGATTATGTAGATAGATTAAACTTAAGTGAAGAAGAATTTGAGTTTGTAAAAAACGTAGATCCAAATAAATATAAATTTCTAGTTAGAAAAAATACTGGCGAAAAATCAATTGTAAGTTTAGATTTGAGCAGTGTTGGAAAAGAAAATCTAGCAATTCTTTCTACTGGCTCTACCTTTGTTGATGAAGTTGAAAAAATAATTAATGATAAATCTAAAAATTATAATGAAAAATTAGAAAATTTAAGAAATCTTTATAGGAGTTAAAAATGAAAATAAGTTTTAAAAAAACTTCTTTTACGGTTTTAATATGTTTATTTTTAAACATAAATTTGTTAAATGCAAGTGGTATTCCAGTAGTTGATGCTGCTGCAAATGCTCAAATGACTACTCAAAATTTAAAACAAATTGCAGAGTGGGCAAAAGAAGCTAAAAGGTGGGTAGATACTACAACTCACTATTCTGCACAATTAAATGCATATGCAAAACAACTTGCAACTCAAAGCGGTGTGAGAGATGTTACTTCTTTTTTAGAAGAAGCAAAAGATGTGTATGATGAAGCAAAGAAAGTTGGAACAACTCTTGGAGAGTTAAAAGATTTTAAAAATAGCGGAAAAGATAGTATAAGCTCAAAAGTTAAAAAATTGATGGATAAGTTTTTTGAATATGACTATTGTAAAGATATTGTTGATGTAGATAAAACTACGCAAAATATCTGCTATCAAAAAAGAAGTGCAAACATAGAAGATATTGTTTTTTATAAAGAAAGAAGTGACACAATAGGTATGTATTCGAAAAATATAAATAAATTAGCTAAAAAACTACAAAAAAGTAAAGATATTAAAGAAAGCTCTGATTTAAACAATGCAATACAAGCTCAAGTTGCACTTATGCAAGCAGAAAAAATTCAAATAGATTTATATGCTAAACAAAGGGAAAATTCAAAAAATATTATGGAAGATAGAGAGTTAGAAAATAGAACTAATCGTCTTATGAATAACTATATTGATTGGGGTTCGTTTGACCCTTATAACTAATTTTAGAGTATAAAAATGCCACCAAAAGAAATTCATAGCGATAATCTCATAACAAGTATACTTAAAAGTATAGATAATTTTTTCATAGGAAATCCTGAGTATAACTCTGCTATTGAAAAAAACATTGAGAATCTGATCAGTGTTTTACTAACTATCGTAGGAACTTATTTGCTTTGTTGGATTATATATCGTGGTTACAAAATTCTTTGGGGAAAATCAAATGATAATTTCAAAGATTTTTTATGGGATGCTTTTTTAAAATTCATTTTTATATATATTTGTATGTTTCCAAATGAATGGATAAGTCTAATTAAAGAAGCCATAAGAGGTTTCAGAGAATATGCTTTGATAGATAGTGATTATATGTCTGTTCCCAATCAATTACAGCATTATTATAATATCACAAGAGCAATTACAATTAATTTTATAGGACATTCTAGTAATTTTGAATTTTTAGCTGCTTTATTATATTCGATAGTGGCTTGGATTAGTTTTTTTATAGGTGCGTTTGGACTATTTTTTGTACTTATAACAAATACTGTATCTTTTTACATATTACTTTTTATCGCACCAATTGCATTTTATGGGCTGATTTTTGGATCTTTTTTAAAAAATATATTTACTCAATGGGTTACTATGGTTTTATCAAATATTATCACTTTATTTTTTATACATATATTTTGTGGATATGCTCTAACTTTAATAAATAGCTACACAAATACAGCATTAACTCAAATCGGTGTTAAAGATATTCCGCATTACAATGTAGCCATAGTTTGTATATTTGCAGGAATTTGTTTAAAGGTTTTTGTTGATTTGGTGCTTAGTTTAGCTGAAAAAATGACAAATGTAAGTTTAGAATCCGCAAGCAGAGGTGCTATAAAAGGTGGAATGGCTACTTTAGGTGCAAATTTAGGCTTTGGTGCTTTAGCCACTAAAAGAGCTACGAAAGGCTTATTGTTTGGTGCAAAAGGCTCAGCAAGAGCTTATGATGGCATAAAAACAGGTGGAAAATTCATTTTAGATAAAATTAGAAAAACGGGTGGTAGATAATGTATATAAATATAAAATCTATTAAAATGATATTTTTATTATTAAGTTTAACTTTTCTTTTTACTGGTTGCGTAACAAAGACAAATACTTTACATAATGAAACAAGTGATTGGAATTTTTTATTTGATAGTGAAGAATTTGTTCCTATAAACAAAAATCAAAATATAAGCAAAAAGGCAATGTAATGATAGACAATAATGACACAAAAACTGCTATAAGTTATGAAGCTAGTATCAGATACTTGGTTGAAAAATCAAATCGTAGAGCTTGGCTAATAGCTTTTTTATCAATTTTTATATCAATTATAAGTGTTACAGCAGTTGTATTCTTAACGCCGTTAAAAAGTGTAGAGCCTTATGTTATAAGAGTTGACAATACAACTGGAATGGTAGATATTATAACTTCTGTAAATCAGACAGAATTTGTATCTGACAATGAAGCATTAGATAAATATTTCACTACTTCTTATGTAAAAATTCGTGAAGGGTATTTTTATAATATTTTACAAAACGATTATACCACTGTTCAAATTTGGTCTAGTCCTGAAGTAAGTTCTGATTATTTAAAAATATATGAAGGTGATAATTCTAGAGTTGATATTTTAAAAAATAGAACTGAAATAGATGTAGAAATTAATTCTGTTACTCTTGGAAATAGCAATGGAATGAAGATGGCTACTATAAGATTTAATCAAATTTATAAAGATGCGAAATCTCGCACAATTACAAATAAAAAAGCTAAAATTGTAACTCTTGCATACGATTATTCTCCACAATCGTTAATGACAGAAAATGAAAGATTAATTAATCCACTAGGTTTTAAAGTTTTAACATATAGAGTTGATGATGAAGTGGAAAGGTAGTTTTATGCATAAATTTATATTTTTATTTATAATATTTTATTCAACTCTATTTGGAATAAGCATACCAAAAATATCAAAATTTGATAATAGAATAACTTTTGCAACATATAACGCAAATGATGTTTTTCAGGTTAATTGCAAAAATGGTTTTGTTACTATGTTGGAATTTAGCAAAGATGAAAGAATAATAAATATAGCTACTGGTTTTAGTGATGGTTGGGAATTAATAGATAGAGAAAATTTTTTATTTATAAAACCAAAAGCATATATCATAAAACAAGAAGAACAAGTTTTAGCAGATCAAAATGGCGATGAAGTAGAATTACAAAATAATGCAGTTATACAACCAAATTCTACAGATTGGAAAACAAACCTTATAGTCACTACAAATGAAAGAATTTATGTATTTGACTTAGAAATCATAGAAGATAAAGATATAAATTATAAGGTAGAATTTTCATATCCTGATGAAATCAAACAAAAACAAAAAGACAAATTGGCAGAAGAAAAAAGAATAAAAGAAGTTCAAAAAAATAAAGAAAATATTGAAAACGAACTTAATAAAGTTACTATCCCTAAAAACTGGGATTTTTTAATGCATATTAATAAAGGAAGTGACACAATTTCACCAGATTTTGCATACGATGATGGAGTTTTCACATATTTAGGCTTTAACAATACAAAAACTATTCCATCTGTTTTTTTATATGAAAATGTAAATAAAAAATCAAAAGAAAGTATTTTAAATACACATTTAAAAAAAGATGGAAATTACGATGTATTAGTAATTCACAAAACAGCTCAGAAAATACTTCTTAGAAGTGGTGATAAATTAGTTGGAATTTTCAATAATGGATATGCTAAAAATCCGCTTGATAAAACATATAACACTATAAATAGAAGCGTAGAAAGAGAGATTATAAAAGATGAGTAACGAAAAAAATAATAGTCAAAACGCTTTAAACAATAATGAAGAAAATAAAGAAGTAAAAACTAATATATCTGAATTAAATGATGAAGCAATTAGCACTAAAAAACTTCAAAGCATAGGAATTATTGTTTTTGGAATAATTATCTTAATTCTTTTGGCTTTAAAATTTTTTTCTAATAAAAATAGTGATGAGCCAGTAAAAGAAACAGCAATTGGAACTAAAATAGAGCAAAAAGATTTCGATTTTAAAGAACCGCCAGTTAAAACATTTCAAGAACTAGTTCAAAAAGAAGAAAAGGAAGTAGAAACAAATGAAACATTACAAAATACTGATAATACAAACCCTTTCGTAATAGCACAAACAAAAACATCTTTTACGCCAAAGGTTTATAAAAGCTCTAGTTCTTTATTGATAAATAACTCCAACCCATCCTCAAATTCCAATAATTTAAGCGAAGAAGATAAACCTGTAGATTTTACCGATCCAAATTATAATTATAGTTTTGATGAAAATGGCAAAATAATAAGAACTCCAAAAAATGAATTTAATAAAGATTATGAACTTGGTGCTTTCACTCCAAAAATAGCAAAATTAAACAAATATGATCCAAATTTATTGCTACCAAAAGGCACTTATATAGGTTGTAGTTTAAATACAAAATTGGTAAGCACAATCAAAGGAAGTATATCTTGCACAGTTTCTGAAAACATATATTCTCAAAATGGAAACACGCTTTTAATTGAAAAAGGATCAAAAATATCAGGATTTTTTAATAGCGGACAATTAAATGATGGAATGGATAGAATTTTTGTCGTTTGGCAAGAAATTAGAACTCCGAACAATATAGATATACCAGTATCAAGTGGAGCAACTGATGAACTTGGTGGAAGTGGAATTCAAGGCTATATAGACCATCATTGGCTCCAAAGATTTGGTGCTGCTATTTTGCTTAGTGTAATCGATGATGCTATGAATGTGGCTTTAAATGGTGGAACTGGAAATAGAAATAACCAAAACAAAGACTATACAGAAAATACAAGAGAGACAACAAGGGATATGGCTGATACTGCTTTACAAAAATTTATAAATATCGAGCCTACTTTATATAGAAATCACGGGGATTTAGTAGCAGTTTATGTAAACAGAGATATTGATTTTAGTAAAGTTTATAAGCTTAATTATATAGGTAATAAAATAATTAAATAGGATAAAAAATGAATACAAATAGCCAAATAAACCAGGTAGATTTACAAAAAACAATCGAAGATATTGATGAAAAAATTAAAGCCTATAAATTAAAGATTTATAGATTAAAACAAAAACGAGATGAATATTATAAATTACTCAAAGAGTTGGAAAATAACTCAGAAATAGGATATTAAAAAATGAGCGGTATTAGAAGCAGTGTTTCATTAAGTAAATATTCAAATGAATATTTTGGAAAATATTTACAAGATGACACAATTAACGAAATTTGCTATAACGGTGGCACTGCTATTTTTTATGAAGATAGCAAAGGCAATTGGCATATTGATGAAAATGCAAATTTTGATTATGAAAAAGCAATAGCATTTGCTACTTCTTGTGCCTCTTTCAAAAAAGATCAAATAGACAAAACAAAACCAATACTTTCTTGTGTATTGCCAACTGGTGAGAGGGTTCAAATCGTAATACCACCAGCGACAAAAGATGGTATTGTTTCAATCACAATTAGAAAACCATCAAAAGTTCGATATACATTAAATGATTATATATCAAGTGGATCAATTGATAAAAATAGTGCTGATTTCTTTATTCAAGCCATTAAACAAGGAAAAAATATTGTCATTTGTGGCGAAACTGGAAGTGGAAAAACTACTTTAATGAAAACTTTTATTGATTTTATTCCGCTAGATGAAAGAATTATAACCATTGAAGATGTTGAAGAAATAAGATTTTACGAACATAAAAACTATCAACAACTCTTTTATCCAAGCGAAGCAAAAGAAAGTGATTTTCTAAACTCAACAGCTCTTTTGAAATCTTGCCTTAGAATGAAACCAAGCAGAATCTTGCTCGCAGAAGTTAGGGGAGCTGAAACATATGATTTTTTAAATGTTATCTCAAGCGGACACAATGGCTCAATGACAAGTTGTCACGCAGGAAGTGTCAAAAATTGCTACAACAGACTAGCAATGATGTCTATGCAAAATGAAATTGCCAGATCTCTTGGTAAAGATATGATACTTGACATTATAAAAAATATCATCGATTTAGTAATAGTCTTTAAAAAAGAGCATAACGGAATTAGGCGAGTAGCTGAATATTTATACGAACAAAAACTATATAAAAACTTTGATGGAATTTTTAAAGAAGTTAAGGATTTTGTATGAAATCACAAGATAGTTTTAACGAGATAAAAGATAGTTTTGAACCAGAAACAGAAATTCAAAATGAAATTTTAAATTTAGAAAAAGATGTTGAAAAAGCTGAAGAAATAATCAGAGAAATAAAAAAAAGAATTATAAAACTAAAAGAGATAGCTTGGGATAAAACCTCTAAAAAAGAAGCCAAAGATATGTTTAAGGTTTTACAAAAAGAAAAAGATTTTATAAATGTTAAAACCAACAAGGGCAATATAAATGTAAGCCAAAATTTTATGGAAAAAGAAAAAAAACATTTAGATGATCCAAATTTACGTGGAATGATAACAAAAGAAGAAATGCTTAGTTTTCCAAAAGTAGCTAAAAATGTAGAGCCTGAATTTAGCATAAAACATCAAGGAAATGTTTGGTCTGTTGAGGCAAATGATGGTAGCAAAATAGTGTATGGCGAAAGAACTTGGGACAAACAAAGCCATCTCTTAACAGCACACTCAAAGACAGAAAGAGGAGAAAGAATTTATTCTAAAAAAGATAACAAGCAGGATAGGGCGAACGGGGTCAGCTTCGCCGAACAATTTAAAGACCGCGATTGCAACAGTCCTGCTTTGAGTGAAAGTATATCAAATAACTCCAAGAAAAGCAACAAAATAACACAGCAAGAATTAGACAATATAGGGAAATTAGCAAGCAAAGCTGTAAATAAAGTATTAAACGATAAAAACAAATCAGAAAACAATAAAAATAAGGATTTAAGTGATGCAAGATAAGTTAAATAAAGCTCAAATCATATTTTTATCTATTGTTGCTATTGTTATATCTTATTTTTTAACAAGTGTTGTAATATTTGTATTAAATGACGCCTTAAAACTACTTCCAAAAGTATGGAAGCCTGAATTTACATTTTTAGCCTTAATTAATGGTTATCCAAAAGTATATGAAGCACTGACCATTTCTCTATTTTTAAGTTTTAGTGTAGTTTTCTTACTCCCCTTTATACCAAAAAAAGAAAAATTATATGGAAATGCAAGATTTGCAAACTCAGCAGATATAAGAAAAATGGGGTTATTTCCTAAAAAAGGAAAAGATGGAAAAATAGATAACAACGGAATTATTATAGGTATGTATAATAACCAGCTTTTGAGATTTGGTGGGCAACAATTTGTAGCACTTGGAGCTCCAACAAGAAGCGGAAAAGGTGTTGGTATAGTTATACCAAATTTGCTTGATTATCCAAATTCTTGCGTTGTTCAAGATATAAAATTAGAATGTTTTGAATATACCAGTAAATATAGAAAAGAAATTCTAAAACAAGATATATTTTTATTCAACCCATATAGTTTTAAAACTCATCGTTATAATCCACTTTTTTATATAGATATGAAAGGTGAAAATGCCGATGCTGAACTAAACGACTTTGCAAATATTTTATATCCACTTAAAAATGATGGCTCAGTAACTGATTATTTTAATGGAAAAGCAAAAGATCTTTTTATTGGGCTTTGCTATATGATGAATGACCTGCTTGGGACTAGAAAAGGTATAGCATTTTTACAAAAATATGAACTTGAATGCTCATTTTCTTTATATGGAATCTTAAAATTGAGTGAAGGATTAAATTTTGAAGTAGAAATAGCCGATGGAGAGATAAAAACAATATCAAATTTTGCAGATACTTACAATACTTTAGTAGAAATGAAAATGGTATCTCCAAAGGCAAAAGAAAGAATTGATGCATTCTTTGAAATTAAAAGCGATAATGAAAGAAGTTCAGCAATGGGTAGTTTTATATCCCCATTAGCAATATTTAGAGCTGATAATATGAGACTAGCTACTTCTGCAAATGACTTTGATTTTAGGGACTTAAGGCGTAAAAAAATGACAATTTATATTGGAATTACGCCTGATAAATTGGCTTCTGCAAAGCCTATTTTGAATATATTTTGGCAACAGCTCATTTTAATAAATGTTCAGCAAGGCTTACCACAATCAAATAAAGAGCTAAAACATCCTTGCCTTCTTTTAATGGATGAATTTACAGCAAGTGGATATTTGGCAACTTATTCATCAGCTATATCATTTATGGCTGGATACGACTTAAGAAGTCTAATAATATATCAAGCAGATTCTCAACTTACCAACAACAAACCAGAAGGATATGGACAAGCAGAAGCTAATACACTTCTTAAAAACCACGCTTGTAGGATTTATTATGCTATGAAAGATGATGATGCAAAAAGATTAAGTGAATCTCTTGGCACAAAAACAGTTAAGCAAAGAAGCAGAAATTTAGGTCAAGGCGGTGGAGGTAGTGAAAGTGAAACAAGTAGAGCTTTAATGCTTTCAAAAGAGATCGAGGAGATGCCGTTTGATACAGAAATTATCAAAATAGAGGGCAAACCACCGATTAAATGCAAAAAGGCTCTATATTATTCAAACAAATATTTTATGGATAAATTCAAAGAAGTAAGTCCTAGTTTAAAAAATATAAAAGAAATTCCAAATAGAAAATCATTAGAAAATGCAATTCAAAATGGTGAAACTTATATAAAAATACCACTTCAAAATGAAGAAACACTACAAAATTATTTAAAAGAAAATATAGAAAAAAGACTTAATGAATTGCCAATAGAAGAAGATGCTGAGATAGAAAATGCATTAGACAATATAAATATAGAAGATGAGGAGTATAACAGTGATGAGTATGAAAATTTTGAAACAAGGGGAAATTTATGAATAAATTTATAATTTTTGTATCTTTGATTTTTCTTTTTAATGGTTGTTCGAAACCGCCAAAGCCAATTAAATTAGATAGTGGTTCAGCCATATCAATAAATCATAATTTAATTGTAGATAAAAAATATAGTGTTCCTAAAGATAATTTTTTAAAAAATAATAATTGGACTTACAATATTTATTTGAGTCCAGTAGATAAAGATACTTTAATTAAAAATGATTTAATTGTTAAAACATTTTATTTGGCACATAATGCCGATAAATTAATTATTTTAGGATACGAACCATTAGCAAAGAAATACAAAGATTATTTTATTAAAAACGATGTAAATGCAAATATAGAAATTAGACCATTAGATTCAATAAATTATAAAAAAGACTTAGTAAATATATTATTTTTTCACACAAAGGAGACAAAATGAAAAAAATAATTTTGTTAGTAGCTATTTTATTTGGCTCATTAAACGCAGTTGAAGTTGATTTACTTACTGGTGACACGAGATTGAGTTGCGAAGCTATTTTGTGTCTTAGTAGTTCTGTAAAACCAGGAGAATGCCAACCATCTCTTAATAGATTTTTTTCAATCAAAGAAAAAAAATGGGAAGATACACTAAATGCAAGAAAAGCATTTTTAAAACTATGCCCTGTTGGAGAAAGTGGTGAAAATGATGCTGAATTTAAAAAACTAAGAGACAATATTTTAGTTTATATTTCAGAGCCTTGCAATACAGAGTATTTAAATTCAAGAGTTGAATATAAAACAAAGGAAATTTGCGGAGAAAGAAGATGCAGACATATACCAATATCAGCAAGAATAAACCCTAACTTACCAAAAAGTTGCAAATTACTTCAAACAAGTAAATATACAGATATAAAAGTAAAATATACTTGCAGTGGTGAATTTTTTCCTATTGATGAATGGGATAAAGGAATAACTAAAAATGAAATACCAAAAACTTTTTACAACTCATTAAAGGCAAAAGATAAAAATTCAGTTGAAGAAGTTAAAAACAAGTCAAAATTTTGTAAAAGAAGTCATATATCTTTTTGTCAGCCAAAATATTATCAAAAAATTACAATAAATAAAAATTGTTGGGAACAAGAATAATGGAAGAAAAAGAAAAAATAGTTAATGAAGTAATTCAAACAACAAATGTTGATATTGACGATACTACCAACTTAAATAAAGAAAATATTCAAAAGGAAAGCTTGAAAGAAAAACTAAAATTAGAAGAAAGTTTTAAAGCTTTAGGTATCGAAATAAATGACGAAAATAAAAGAATTGTATTGGATTATTCAAGAACTATTAGTAATTTCAAAAAATTACTGGATGCTCAAAAAAATAATTATGTTAGTTTGAAAAACTATATGCCAGACAACGAAGTTGTAACAGCTTTGATTAATGAGTTAAATAAAAATTGGGAAGAGATTTCTAAATATTTTGAAACTTTAATGAGTTTTTTTATAAATCCGCCAAGTAAAGAAATTTTTGAACTAACAAATCACGCTTTACTTTTAAAGAACATATATAACAGTCTAAAAGAATTCTCAGAAGATTTTGCAAAATTACATATAGAAGAACAGTTCAATGGTATTAAAAATGATTTTGAGCAGAATTTAAAAACCATAAATGAATATCAGAATAAATTAGCAGCTAGACTTGAAAATATGGCTCAAACTTATGATGAATTTCTAAACAAATTTTTAGATAAACAAACTAATGAACTTGATAATTTTAATAAAAAATCAGCAGAGTTAGCAAAAAGCTATGATGATTTTTTACACAAAAATCTTAAATTTTTTAAAGGAGGAACTTGGAGCTTAATTATATTAAATATTGCACTAGCAATTAGTTTAGGGGTTTTAACTGCAATTTGTTTTATTAAAAACAATGAGTTAAATAGTCTTATTGAAGTTGGCAAAAAATTTGCAGAGATTTCAGTTAAACAAGATGAGCAATCTATAACTTTAAATTTTCCATTAGATGCCAAATTTATAAGTGATAATAATGAGAAAAAAGTTATTCTAAAATAATAAAAAAAGGATTTACAATGGCTACAAATAAAAAAGATGTTGAAGTAGAAAATACTACTCCAAACAATTCAACATCTGCCGATAAAAAAATAACTTCTGTTTATGTTAGTGCTGATTCGTCAGTCAATAAACAAGGTGAAACATTGACAATAGTTGGTTTTGGTGGATTAAAACCTTATGAAAAAGATGGAAAAGAAATCAAACCAGGTGCGAGAGATGCTTTTTATAAGATTTCTAATATTGATAATTTTTTAAAAGCAGTTGATGCAGATAAAATAGGTATTGATATAAAAGGTAAAGATCAAAATAACCAGGATACTTTTATGAGAGCTGATGCTTTTTATCAATCTGGAATTGGAAAAAATGGAAAGGCTTATGGATTTAACAAAATCTGCATAACTCTACAAGAAGAAGAGAGAAATCAAGCAAATGAAATCATTAAATCAGCTCAAAAACTTTATGCCACCAAAGGAATGAACGGCTATTCATTTGATAAAAATTGTGACAATAAATTAATTGACAAATTTAATGCCCAAATTCAAAATGGTTGTGATTTTACATTATCTGCAAAAAAAGATTCAACTTTGCAAAACTATCCGCAACTAATGGAAACAGTTGACAAAATAAAAGGTGGATCAGCTATGGTTGAGATTGATTTTGTAAAAACACAAGGCGCTGTATTAAAGTCGATTACTCCAATTGATAATAGTGGTAATTTAGGTGAGCAAAAGATACTAAAACAAGCTACCAAAAAAACCACTAAAAGAGTAAATCAATGTCTTAAATTTTTAGCAGAGATTTTCTCTGCTAAATCATAAGAGAGGATAATTATGCCATTTTTAGATAAACAGTTTGAAGATAAATTTAATCAAAAAGTATCTACAAATTTTCCAAAATTAAAGCCATTATTTGAAAAATTAAAATCAAAATTTTATACTTATTGTAAATCCAACAATGTTATATATTTTATAAAAATAGAATGTGAATTTTTGAAATTTTTAGAAGAAAATCAAGAAAATATAATCAAATTTACAAGCTTAATTGAACCAAAAATTGAAAATGGTCATCTACTAAAAATAGAATTAAGAGACAAAGATATAATGATATCGTTACCAAATTTTAATTTTTCAAATAATGGTTATAATATATATATAGAAACAATATTTAGTGAAATAAATTTCAATATTTTTATTAAAAATGATTACGAAATTTTTTCAGGTATGTATAAAAAGATAAATAAAAACTACTCATTTTTTGAAATGTCATTATCTTATATAGCTAAAATTTGTAAAAGAAATGATTTAATCTATGAGTTCTTTATTATTTATTTTGAGTATTTACAAAAAGATAATACTAATTTAAATGACATTATAAAAGATTTCAAAGATAATCCAATAAACATATATTCAGCTTTTAAATTTAGTGAGCTAAAAGACTTTAAAAATAAAAAGTATATATTTGCTTCAAAATATCCAAAGGAAACATTTTTTAATCATACAAATAAATATAAACTAATTACTTCATATATAAATATCAAAATCAAAAAATATATTCCCAAAGAATATTTTTTTGAAGTTATAAAATTTTTAGATGACAATATAAAAATATTTGAATTTGAAGATAAAAAAATAGATAAATCATTTATAATAACGCTACTATCTGAATTTTGGCGGAATAAACATTTAAAAAATATAAACAAAAATTATGACAAAATTATCATTTATGACTATATAAAAATGATGATTGATAAAAAAGAAAAAATAAACTTAAATATAAAATCATTTAAGAGAATAAAACAAGAACACGACCGTATTGCCTTAGAAAATGAAATACATTACGCTCCTAATTTAAAAATAAGTAAAGGCAATCAATTCTTAAAACTTAAATTACCAAAAGAAATAAAAAGATTAAGCACTAAACAAGAAATAATAGAAGAAGGAGTTTTAAATAGAAATTGTGTTGCTAGTTATATACGAGAGATAAATAAACAAATTTGTATGATTTACTCACTAAGACAGGATGATAAAAGATACACAATTGAAATTAGACAAAATAAAAATGGTTTTTATTTAAGACAAATAAAAGGCTTTGCAAATAGTGAAGCTCCAAAAGAAATTATCGAGTTTGTTAAAAATGAAATTGAAATAAATAATGTAAATTTATTACCAGGATAAAAGGATAAAAAATGAAACTGTTTATAGCGGAAAAACCAGCTCTTGCAAAATCAATTGCAGCAGGAATAGATGGAGAATATAAAAATGGTGATGGCTTTTTTCAAAAAGGCGAAAATATTATCACTTGGGCATTTGGACATCTACTTGAATTATATATGCCAGAAGACTATGATGAAAATTTTAAAAAATGGGATTTAAAAGATTTACCATTAAAAATAGATGAATTTAAATATAAACCGATACAAAGTTCAAAAGAACAATTAAAAATAATTTGTAATTTAATAAAAAGATCTGATGTAGATACTATTATAAATTGCGGTGACGCTGATGAAGAAGGTCAAATTCTAATCGATGAAATTTTAAAATATGCAAATAATAAAAAACCAGTTTTAAGACTTTTGTTACACGATCTAACCGAAAAAGGCGTAAGATCCGAATTAAAAAATATGAAATCAAATAACGATTTTAGTAATTTAAGTGAGTGTGGCTTTGCTAGGAGTATAGCAGATTGGATTGTTGGTATAAATCTAACAAGAGCTTATACTACAAAAGCACAAAATAATGGTTATAAAGGTGTTATCAGTGTTGGTAGAGTTCAAACTCCAATACTTGGATTAGTAGTCAGCAGAGACTTAGAAAGAGAAGGTCATAAAAGTAGTTTTTATTATACTTTAACTGGAAAATTTAAAACCCATCAAGCTGAAATTTTAGCAAATTTAAAAACAGATGAAAAAATCACAGATGAAAATGAAGCAAATGAAATTAAGAATATCTGCTTGGGTAAAAATGGAATTTTAAATGTCACCAATGAAAACAAACTAGAATATCCACCACTTCCTTACAATCTTTTAAATTTACAAGCAGATTGTTCTAAAAAATTTAACTTTAAACCAGACAAAACTCTAAAAATCACTCAAGACTTAAGAGAAAAATACAAATGCATTACATATAACCGCTCAGATTGTGAATATTTACCTGTTAATATGTGGGAAAGTTCAACTAATGTTTTGAACTCGATAAAATCAAATTTAAGCGACTTTGAAAATATAATAAAAAATGCGGATCCAAATTTAAAAAGTAGAGCTTTCAATGATGAGTTTATTACAGCACACTTTGCTATCATTCCAACTGAAACGACATTTGATTTTAACTCTATGAGCAAAGATGAACAAAATGTCTATAAACTAATTTCAAAACGATATATTGCTCAATTTTATGAACCTATGCAGTATTTACAAACTAATATTGAAATTCTTATTAATGATTATAAATTTACCACTAGTAAGAAAAAAATCACAAAAAACGGCTATCTTTCTCTTTTTAGTGGTGAAAACGACAGCGAACAAAAAAATGATGATGAAGTAGAAAATAGTTTTGATTTATCACTTTTGGAAAGCGGCAATTGCCAAACATTAAATATAGAGATAAATAAAAAGCAGACTAAACCAAAGCCATATTATACAATGCCAACACTACTTAAAGATTTAACTTCGATAAGTAAATATGTAAAAGATGAAAAAATAAAAACTCTTTTAAAAGAAAAAGATAAAGATAAAAAAGGCGAAAATGGTGGAATTGGAACACCAGCCACTAGATCAGAACACATCAAAAATCTTTTTGAAAGAGAATATATAAGAGAAGAAAAAAAATCTATAATTTCAACAAAAAAAGGTAGGGATTTAATAGCTCTAGCACCTAAAATTTTATCAACTCCTGATATGACCGCTCTTTGGTATGAACAACAACTTGAAATTCAAAATGGAAATTTAAGTAAAGATGATTTTTTAAATAGAGTATTTGATGAAGTAGAAGAACAAATAGAGCTTATAAAAAATAATGCTTTACTAGATAAAAATTTTAACGGAATTGACAAAACATATCCTTGTAAATGCGGAAAAGGATTTTTACAAAAAAGGCACTCACAAAAAACTGGCAAAGACTTTTGGGGTTGTAGCAATTGGAAAAATGGATGCTCTGAGATTTATCCAGACCTAAATGGAAAACCAAACATACCAAAGTATTTTTGTCCTAAATGTGGCTCTGCTCTTAATAGGTGGAAAAACAAAAAAGGAGATGGCTATTATTGGTCTTGTAGCGGTTGGAAGACAAAAGGTTGCCAAATAGGTTTTATAAATGATAAAAATGGAAAGCCTGAAATATAAGGAATAAACTATGAAAAAATTATTTCTTTTTTTATTGGTAGTAAATTTAGGAATTTGCAGTGAATTTAATCATCTTTTTATAAAACACGGAAAATTAAACAATATTTCACCACTGCTTTTATATGGAATTGCAAAAACAGAAAGCAGTTTAAATCCTAATCAAGTAGCAAGAAATGACAACGGAAGTTATGATATAGGAATTATGCAAATTAATTCTATTCATTTGCCCGAGTTAAAATCTATGGGTTATAAAGAAAAAGATTTATTTAACCCTGATATTAACATTGGATTTGGAGCAATTGTTTTGAAAAGATGTATCAATAAGTGGGGACTAAACTATAAAGCTTTAAATTGCTATAACGGAAAAGTAAATAACAACACTTATAACATAAAAGTTGTTTCAAATATTGCCAATTACAATAAAAATTTTAATCAAATTATAAAATAAAGGATTTACAATGGAAAATGAAAATATCAAAAATGATGAATATATATCAACAAACAAAGAAAACATTAAAGAAAATGAAGAAAAACCAAATTTTTCCATAAAAATCACACCTGATAAAAATTTTAGTCCTGAGTTTAAGAAGTTTTTTAAAAAAACTGGTATTTTTGACAAAATTCATAGTGGCGATAGTGCTATCGCTGTTATGCAGATGGTTAATGAATTAGACCAAATAGTTAAAGAAGAAAATTTTAACAAAAATAAATTTCCTAAAGAAACTTTAAATTTTGAAATTCAAACTCCAAGTGGAAATAAATTAGATTTTAATGCACCAATGGGAAGAAATTTATTTCAAGATGGAAATTTAGAAAAGCTCATAAATATTGGCACTGAAAAAATAACAAATAATGTATTGAATGAAAATGACAAAAGAGATTGGAAAAAAATTTTTGAAAAAGATCAAAATAAAAAATATAAGATTAAAGTTAATACTCAATCTATAGAAAAAGCCATTGATGGTGGAATAGATGAACTTGCAAAAGCAGGAAAAGGTCTTGGAGATGATAATTTAGAAGCTTTTTTAGTTGCTTTTACAAATTCATATGGACTAGATAGAAAATTTAATTTTCCTAACGAAAACAACAATAAAAATAATGATAAAGAACAAAATAAAGAAAATGAAAATCCTATAAATAAACAAAATAATGCTATCACAGAAAAAGAATTAAGCAATATAGAAAAATTATCAAAAGAAGCTGTATCAAAAATAACTAAAACAAAAGAAAAAGAAAAAGGAATTTCAAAACCTACAAGTTTAGGTATCAGTTAAAAGAATATAATTTATATTAATATAATAGAAATTATATTAAGTTAATATTAAGAATTTTTTATTATAATTTCAGGAAAAGATATGCCAAAGAGAAAACAAAAACAAGAGTGGTGGGAAGGCGGACTATTCGAAGAACTTTATAAAAATAAAGTTGATACACTAGATGAATATCTAAAAGGAGAAGCAGATGAAAGCAGCTTGGGAAATGACACCGAAAGAAAAAGAGAATTGGAAGAACGAAATGTCACAGAAATGGATACTAAGGGAGACTACACCATTAGAAGAAGCACAATGGCTAACGGGGATGAATATCCAATCGATTCTGATAGGCGAGAATTCCAATCCTCTATGGACACAAATAGACAGCAATACGGACTATCCAAGGGAGAGACAACCCAAAATGGAAGTATTTCAAGTAGCAATAGAATATATGAAAGAGAAGAGAAATCTAACATCTCTAATAACAAACGACTTAATGAGCCTATTCAACTTGAATTCGATTTTACAACTGAACTTAGTAGAGATGTATCTCTCAACCTTGATAATCAATGGTTGCGACAAGGAGATGAAATACATAATGAACGATGGGATACATTGCCTACAAATAGCAAGCAGAATTCAAGAGCATCTAATACTTCTAGCCTATACGAGCAAACAAGCCAAAGAGAAGATAAAGATGATGGGATTTTGGCAAATGCAGGAGAGTCTGGGAATTCCGTATTACATAGGATACAAGATAGCAAAAATCTATATGATGATAGACACAAAATATCTACCAAATGGAATGACTTGGAAGGAACTTCTAGCAGTGGGAGCATTCAAGGAGAGCTGGGCGAACAGCCAAGCAGTGAAACTAATCAAAGCAGTGGAAGATTTAGACAAAATCAGTCATCCAATGCGATACATAGTGATGAAATTACGAAAGATGAATATCATCAAAACAGACAACGAGCAAGTGGAATTTTTTCTCAAATTGAACAAAATAGCGATGGAATCATCAAAGATTTACAACCTACTAGAAGAGAAACAAGCAGAAAAATACAACAAGATGGAAGTTTTCAAACTAGAAGATTTAGAGAAAATAATAACAATCAAAGAGATATTAGAAACTCCACTCTAAAGCTAACTTCAACCTATAAAAATGAGGATTTTATCTATCAAGATGAGATTCTCATTAAAGGCAAAAAAGATAGATTTTATAAAAATTATGAAGCTATAAAACTTACAAAAGAACTAACTAAAATCAAAAATGTTGCTATAAGCAATAATAATTTTTTCACAATTACAAAAGAAGAACAAACTATTATCTCACAATTTACAGGCTGGGGCGGTGTTAGTGAATCTTTTGATGAAAACAATCAAAACTTCAAACAAGAAAATACACTTTTAAAAAATTTATTGACCGAAGAAGAATATAAAGAAGCAAAAGAAACTATCACAAACGCATATTTTACGCCTCAAATTTTGGTAAATACTATACATAAAGCACTTAATGAAATGGGAATTAATAGCGATAATAATAAAAAAAGAGTGCTAGAGCCGAGTGCTGGAAGTGGTGCTTTTTTAAAACCAAATCCAAATTTTGAATATTTAACTATTGAAAAAAATCATCTTAGTTCCGATATGCTATCTTTACTTTTTCCAAATCAAAAACACTATGCTATGGGATATGAAGACGACTTAGCCAATCAAAACATTACTAAATTTGATGCAATAATAGGAAATCCACCATTTGGAGAAATAGCCATTATAGATAAAAATAGGGCTTTAAAAGAAGATATTCCAAGAATGTCTCTACATAACTTTTTTGCTGCAAAATCTGCTTCACATATGCTAAAAGATGATGGAATTATGGCTTTTGTTATCTCTACTAAATTTCTAGATTCAAAAACAGATACAACAAGAAGATATATAGACAATTACGCAACTTTTTTAGGTGCTGTAAGACTACCTGAAAATACCTTTGATAGCACTCACTCATCAACTGATATTGTATTTTTTAAAAAAGGTAAAGATTTAAATTTAAACAACAATTGGCTAAATGTAGAAAATTTTAAAGATACAAATCAAATAATAAACAACTATTTTATTCAAAATCCAAACAATATTTTAGGAAATTTAGAAATTAAAATTAGATCTCACGGAGAAGAGCTAGTTTGCACAAAAAACTCAAATTTGAATTTAGAAAATGAACTAAATAGATTTGTTGAAACATTACCAAAAAATATCTATAAATTCCACAAAAATGAAACAAAAATTAATGATGAGATTTACCTTGATGAGATAATAGATGCAAATTATTATAAAGATTTAAAACAAAATAACTATTTTATATTCAATAATGAAATTTACATTAAAAAAGGCGAAATAAATAATGCAAATGGTATTCTTGCTACAAAGCCTGAACTAAAACCAGCACAACAAGAAAGAGTTAAAAATTTTATAAATTTAAGAGATGCACATAAAGAGTTAATTGAGCTTGAAAAAACGGATATTAGCGATGATAATAACCAATTAATCCAGGCAAGAGAAAAATTAAATAATTTTTTAGATATTTATCATAAAAAATGTGGTTTTTTGCATAATTCAAGCAGAAAAAGTGGAATCGACCAGGATGTAGATTACGCTAAAATTGCATCGCTTGAAAAAAACTACCAAAAAGCAATAAGTCCTGAATTAGCTTTAAAAAATGGTGTCACGCCAAGAAAAGAAAGTTGTGAAAAAGCAAATATTTTAATACACAGAGTAATAAAACCAAAATCAGAAATTAAATTTGACAATGAGTTTGATGGATTAATTGCCAGTATAAACAAATACGGCAAACCAAATATAGAATATATAGCTAAAACTTTAAATAAAACTAGCAATGATGTTGCAAATAGTCTAATATCTGAAAATCAAATTTTTTTAGATCCAATTAAACTATCGCAAGGCGAAAAAGAATTTGTTTTGTCCGCTAAATATCTATCAGGAGATGTAAGAGAAAAATTAAAAATAGCCAAAGATATAGCCAAGACTTTTCCTGAAATAAATAAAAATATAGAAAGTTTAAAAGAAGTCATTCCAACAGATTTAAAACCAAGCGAAATAGATGCACCTATGGGAGCTAGTTGGATACCATTAAAATATTATAATGACTTTTTTGAAAGTGAATTTGGAATTTCACAAGAGTTTTGGCATTTAAGTAGAAGCAACCTAACAGGTGAGTGGAAATTTGAAGGTCAAACCCATCCTATGACTATATACAATGAAAGAAGACTTAGTTTTGAAAGATTTTCACCTTATAACATATGCACAAATGCTTTACAAAACTCCAGTATTGTCATTAAAAAAGAAACTGGCAATCAGTTAAGAGATGTTGATGGGAATTTAAGATTTGATAAAAATGGCAATCCTATGATGGAAAAAGTAGTAGATGTTGAAAAAACTCAAAAAGTTAATAGCTTAATACAAAGTGTTAGAGAAAAATTTGATAATTGGATATGGAAAGATTATGAAAGAAGAACTGATCTTTGCGAAATTTATAATAATACTTTTAATTGCTACGCACATAAACATTATGATGGAAGCGACTTAAAGCTAGATAGTTTAAACTCAAATATAAATCTAAGAAAACATCAAAAAGATGCTATTTTTAGAGCTATCAATGAGCAAAATTGCCTTTTTGATCACGAAGTTGGAGCAGGTAAAACATTAACTGCAATTTGCTCTGTTATGAAACAAAAGGAATTAGGGATTACAAACAAGGCTCTTATTGCAGTTCCAAATCATTTAGTTAATCAATGGTCTGATGAGTTTTACAATGCCTATCCAAATGCAAATTTGTTAATAAGTGATGAAAAATCAGTATCACCGCAAAACAGAGAAGAGTTTTTTGGCAAAATTATGAATGGAGAATATGACGCTATTATAATTTCGCATTCTCAGCTTGAAAAAATTCCAGTTCCTCCAGAAGTAGAACAAAATGTTGTGAAAAGACAAATTGAAGAGTTGCAAGAAAGTATAAATTTTGCTGAAAAAAATGATGAAAATATCCGCCCTGCTTCAATAAAACAAATGCAAAAAAGATTAAATTCTTTAGAAGAAAGATTAAAAGAGAAATTAGATAAAGGTAACAAATCCAAAGCTTTAAATTTTTCTGATTTGGGAATTGATTATTTAGTAGTAGATGAAAGTCATATGTATAAAAATTTGCCATTTTCTACACATTTAAAGGTAAAAGGTTTAGGAAATCAAGCAGGATCTAAAAAAGCTTTGTCTATGTATTGTTTTACAGAATATCTAAATAATAATGATAAAAAAATACTCTTTCTTACTGGAACGCCTATTTCAAACTCACTAACTGAACTATATAATATAAACAAGTATTTAATGCCTAATGATTTAGAAAAAAAAGGTATTGGCTCATTTGATGCTTGGGCAAGTAATTTTGCAAAAATAGAAAATGTGCCTGAACTAAACGCAACAGCACAAAATTTTAAAATTGTAAGTAGATTTACAGCACTTAATAATTTGCCTGAAGTGTGTGGAGCTTACGGAGAGATTGCTGATATTGTAACGAACTCAGACATTAAAAAACACTATACTCACTATGTTCCTGAAGTAAATATCATAAAAAGCGTATCGCCAATAAGCAAAGAACAAAGATTTTATATAGGTGTCCAGGATAAAGATGGAAACTATAATGAAGGCTCAATCATTGCAAGAATGGAAAAATTAGGAAGTGGCTCTTTTGATCCAAAAATAGATAATCACTTAAAATGCACAAGTGACGCAAAAAAAGCAGGAATTGACTTTAGACTAATAGATCCAAATGCACCTGATTTTGAAAAATCTAAAATGAACAACTGTGTTAAAAATATAGTAGAAGAATACCACAATTGGGATAAAGAAAAAGGAACTCAACTAGTATTCTTAGATATAGGAACACCTCGCCAAACAAATCAACTATCTACAAATTTAAATATCGATACTGAAAATAACAAACAAGAAAAAGATTTTATTAATATAAATGAAATTATCGAAGATGATGTAGATTTTGATCAAGAAGAAGATAGAGATAGCGATGAAAATTCATTTTTTCTTTATGGAGATTTATATAAAAAGCTAGTAAAAGCAGGTATTCCAAGAGAAGAGATAGCTTTTATACACGATACTGGCGGAAGCAATGCTAAAAAACAAGAGTTGTTTCAAAAAGTAAATAGTGGCGAGATAAGAGTTTTAATAGGCTCAACAGCAAAAATGGGAGCTGGAACAAATGTTCAAGAACGAGTAACAGCAATACACCATTTTGATGTGCCGTGGCGACCAAGTGATTTCATTCAAAGAAATGGAAGAGTTATAAGACAAGGAAATGTTTTATTCCAAAAAGATCCTGATAATTTTAAGATAAAAGAATTTCGTTATGTAACTGAAAATACCTATGATGCAGTTTCTTGGCAGATTATAGAAACTAAATCGAACTCATTAGTAAATTTTAGAAAAGGCTTAGTTGATGGCAGAACCTTGAGTGGCTTTGAAGAAGAAGCAGCAAGTGCGGCTGAAATGAAAGCTGCTGCAACTGGAAATCCACTTATAATTGATCAAGTAAAATTAAAAAGTGCTTTAGACAAAGAAGAAATCTTATATAAAAACTTTTTAAATGATATAATAAATGCTAAAGACACAATAGAAGCCAATAATAAAAAAATTGACTATCTTAAAAAAGATATTATAAATTTGCAACTCGCTCAAAATACGCTCAACAACAATCAAAATGAGAATTTTCAATGCACTATGTTATCTCCATATGGATCTAAATATAGCACAGAATATGAAAGAAAATTTGATATACCAAAAGACAGAAATGATGATTTTGTAAAACTAGAGCAAGAATCTATGAATAGTATATTTTTAGAAAATTTTAAAAATATATCTGTATATGAGAGAAATATAATGGAAATTATGAGATATAAGGGTTTTACAATATATGGTGGATGGAGCGATAATCCAAAAGAGATATCTTTTACAATACAAGACAGAACAGATGGCAAAATAACTAATTTTTATCCTGAAAACTTACATTATAAGATAGATGACAATAACCTTTTTACTCATATTTCCTTTAATGGTTTTATAAGAAGATTAAACAATTATCTAAATAAAGAAAATCTATTAAAAGAAGAAAATAAAAACAAAGAAACAATTAAATCATTAGAAAAAAATACAGCTGATTTAAAAGTTTATTTAAATGAAAATGAAACCTATAAAAAGCAAAATATACTAAATTTATTAAGGGATGAAAATAAAATTATTATAAACGAATTAGCAAAATCATCTAAAAATCCAGCTTATAAAAGTTCATTTAAGTCAAAATTTTTAGAAAGTCAAAATTTAAAAAACAATAGGATATTAAATAATGAAAACAACAAAGAAAACAACAAAGAAATTTTATAATTTATTTTATATTAAAATAATAGATTTTATATTACTTTAATTTTTATTATGGTATAATTTTTATAAAATAAAAAATGAGTAACAAACTTAAAAGAAAGGATTTAAAATGGGTATAAATTTAGACTTAGATTGGGATTATGCAATGAGTGGTGATGAGTTTGAATTTTGGACTTGTGCTTTACGAAATAATAGCAGTATTTTATATTCTTTATTAAAGAATAATAATATAGACCCTTATAAAGAAAATGCTTGGTGCAAAATAAATGAGATTGCAGAAAAAAGAATATTTGAAGAAAAAGACAAAACAGTGAAATATTGGGAAAATGAGTATGTAACTTATTTAGATGAATTAAAATCTAAATATGATTTTATTGCAAAAAAGTATAAAAAATGACTGATTTAAAAAAATTATCAAATTTTACTACACAAGATGTTAATAATATTTCAAATAATGAATGGGATAAAATTTCAAAATCGTGTCATCGCCAAAATAAAACTCCAAAACTTTATTTGGTTGGTGGACAGCCTGGTGCTGGTAAATCAACTACTATTTCAAAAATTGAAGACTCTATGCAAGGAAATTGTGTAGTTATAAATTTAGATGATTATAGAGCTTTACATCCAAATGCAAGAGAAATTTATGAAAAAGGTGCAAAAGATAGTGATGATTATTCAATCTATACAAATCCATTTATGAGAGAAGTTGGCGAAAAACTTATCGATAAGGCTATAGAAAATGGTTATAACGTCATACTGGAGCGAACTTTAAGCTCAACCGATACAGTAAGCAAACAATTAGATAAATTTAAGGAAAATGGATATGAGTTAAATCTATATGTAGTAACTTGCAATAAAAATCATAGCATAAGCTCAGCTGAGCAAAGATATTTAAATGGAAAAATAGGATATGAAAAAGGAATTTTTGCGGATCCACCACGTAAAATTTCAAAAGAATTTCAAAAAGAATGTCACGAAAATTTAGGAAAATCAACACAAACATTAGCACAAAAATATGATTTTAAAGATATAAAAATTATATATAGAAGTCTACAATATAAACAACATTGTGTTTTTGACAAAAATGATAAAACTAAATTACACAATATTGATAAAATAGATAAGTTAATTACTCGTGTGTTAAATGGCAAAAATAAAGAAAAAGCAATTACAAACGAAGAATTAAATAATATAAAAAATAAAACAATTCAAGCAGTAGAAAATATTTTTAACAATAAAACAAAAATTAACAAAGAAAATAATATGGAAATAAAATAATTTATTTTATATTATTTTAATAGATTTTATATTTAAAAATAGTAAAATTTAAGGAGCAGAAGATGGATAAAAAATATAAATTTTTAAAGATTCCTGATGAAAACGGCAATAAATGTAAAATTTATAAAAAAGAACATTATGATTGATTATCTTTTATTATTTGCGTTTGTTTTTGGATTTTTATTAGGATACATTTTAGACAAAAGAATAGAAAAAATATTGACACAAGATAATAACACAAAACATAAAAGGACAAAAAATGAAAAAAGAAAATGAAGGCAATGTGCTTATTGTTGGGAATAATAATATTGTAAAAACCGATAGTGTTTATAATCAAATTATACACATAAAAACAAAAGAAACTAATTTATATACCACAAATAAACGATTGAATACAACACTGTTTAAAGAATTTCTAAAACTTTATGAAATTTATGGATGTGATGAAATTTTAAAAAAACCTGTAAATATTTTAAAAGAAGTTGAAGAAATTTCAAAAAATTGATTTTAGGAAAAAAACAATGAAAAATAAAATTTTAATAATGAGCCTAGTTGTAGTGTTTAATGCTTTACTTATAATAGGCATTTATTATAATACAGAAGATAGTATGGGTAATTATCTTATACAAATATTTATAGCTTTAGCTTTTGCAGCTATAATAGAATTTTCAAGAATAATAATTTTTTATCAAAAAAAATCAAATTTTAATCTATTTCTTGTTGCATTTATTATAATGCTTATTGCAACAGAAATAGGAAAATGGACTAGATTTTATCAAGATAAACATATTATTTATCAAGATTTTAGAGGGTTTGAAACTTTATACTATGGCGGAAAAAAAGCAATAGAAATTAATAGTGATAAAATAGGATCAGTTTGGTTTTTAAAAGAAGATGAAACAACATTTATATTGTTCGATGGGACAAAAATAGAATGCCTTAAAAACGAATGTAATATTGTAGAAAATAAGGAAAAAAATGCAACTTACAAAAGAACAAACAGCTGAAATACTAAATGCATTAGGATACCAAATCGATCGTTCTTATAAATTTAAAATAAGAGATGAACACACTCCTAGTGCTTCTATAAATCCAAAAGATGGAAAAATTAAAGATTTTGGAAGTGGATGGTATGGCGATATAGTAGATTTTTTAGTAGAATTTCACAACTATCAGCAAAAAGATGCTTTTAGAAAAATTAGCTCAATGTTAAATCTAAATACAGATAATAGTTTTACAAATTTTAAATCTTATGAAAATATCAAAAAAGAAAATTCCAGTATGCCACATTACATATCACAAAGTATAATTGATAATTTTCAAAAAGAAAGAAAAGAGAATTTCAGTAGATTTTGGGAACTTTTAAGTCAAACAATGCCAACAGCAAATAAAGAGCAAAAAAGAGAAATTGCAAAAAAATATGAAATTGGATACTCAAAAAAAGCCGATAGATTAATTATGCCAATTAAAGATGAAAATGGTAATTGCCTAACATTTTGGAAATACAACCCAACTCCAACTCCTTTTATTGGTAGTGATGGTGGTGTTATACAATTACCAAAAGTTATGTTTTCAAAAAACAGACAAAGAACCTTATTTGATATAAAAAATTTAGAAAAATTTAGTAAAAATAATGAGCCTATTTTTATTTTAGAGGGTGAAAAAGACTGCTTAAATGCACTAGCAAATGGATTTAATGCTATAACACTAGGTAGTGCAACACAAAATATAGATAATAAATTTTTAAACTATTTTAAAGATAAATATGTTGTTATAGCATATGATTTTGACGAGAGCGGAAAAAACGGTTCGAAAATTTTAGAAAAAGATTTAAAAGGCATTACTAAAAAAACTGAAATTATAGATTGGGAAAAAATAGCAAAAAAACTAGGTTTTACTGATAAATTAAAAAAAGGTTTTGATTTTACTGATTATTTAAAAATCATATCATCAAATAGTAAAATAATAGAAAAAAATATAAATTAATATTTTATATATTAATTTATATTTTTAAAGTTAATTTAATATAAAATAAAGTATAATTATAAAAAAATTTAAAAAGGAAATTTATGAAAATATCTTTACTTAATAAAAAGGGTGGAGTTGGTAAGACACCTTTTGCTTTTAGCATAGCCAAAGATTTAGATTTATTTTTACAAAGTAATGATAATTCTTGCATAGAGCAAATTTATCCAAATAAAGCTATGATCTCAAATGAAGTAAAACCATTAGATGATTGTGTTTATGACTTTGGTGGTTTTAATGCAAGTGGTGTTTTAGATATCATAAAAATCTGTAATTGTATAATAGTGCCTTGCTTACCAACATATAATTCGTTTTTAAGAACATTGGAAACAATAAAAGAAATTGAAAACATAAACCCCAATATTATAATTTTGGCAACTGATTATAAAGATGATAAAGAAAAAGATTTCTTAATGAGTGAGTTAGAAGTAAGATATAAAAACTTTCCTATATATTATTTTAAAAACTCTAAAATATTAAATAATGCAATAAATACTGGTATGTCTTTTATGGAACTTTATAATGAAAATGGTTTATCAAAAAATAGTTATGCAAATTTTATAGATGAATATAAAAAATTACTTTATAAAATTAAGGCTTATAAATAATATGTTTTATATCAATATAATAAAAGGATTTTTATGATTTTTGATGAAATGAGTGAAGAAGACAAATTATATGAAGCAAATCTAAAAAGAATGCAAGAAGAAGATGCAAAAAGAGAAAAACAAATACAAAAAGATTGGAATAAAACAGAAACACAGTTTATGGGCTGGACTATAAATTTAGCATTTTATGTTGGAATACTATACTTTTGTTTTTTTATAATATATTGGCTTGGTATTTTAGTTTTATTTTTAACTGTTTCAATAATATTATCATCTCCAATTATAAGACTTATTGGGTTTTCAAATTTTATAGATTTTTTATTATTACTTATTCTAGTTGGATTTTTTACAGTATTAACATCACCCGAAATATTAAATTACAACATTAAAATTTGGACACCTAGCTTGAATAATTCTTGGGAATTAATAAAAAATATAGGTTTTGAAAATAGTATAGGAATAGTTTTATTATCGTTTTTAATGCTAAAATTTTTTGGAAAATATATAATAAATTTGATTTTATCGATTAATATATTTTTTATAAATTTTGCTTTTAATTTTAAAAAATAAAGGATACAAAATGGCAGAAAAATTAAACATCAACATCAAAGATGCTCTTAAGCAACAAGAAGACTTACAAACCTTTAAAAAAGGCAGATAAATTGGCTAAAAAGCCTAAAAGACAAACAACACAAGTAAGTATTTATTTACATAAAAATGAACTTGAATATTTAGATGATATGTGCGAAAAAGAATTTATAGCCAGAAATGCATATATGAGAAAGTTATTAGTCAAGGATATGGAGCTTAACAAAATTTTAAAAGATAAAGGTATTAACATAACAGAATTTAAAGAAACTATGATAAGAAAAGCTCTTGATATTTAGAATATTATTTATATTATTATAATAGTTTTTATATTTATATAATATAAAAACTATTCTATATTTTTATATTTTTTATTTTCTATTGGATTATCTTTTTTCTTAATCTCTAACGATCTTTTTCTACTAGATTTTTGTTTATCAAAGACTTCGTTATCATTTTTTCTATTGTCATTAATATCATCAGAATTTATGCCGATAATTTCATTAGGTGTAAAATTTTTTAATGGTTTTAGTGCCTTTTCTTTTTTATTTTCAATCGACACATCCCACATTTTTTTATAACTTGTTTTTTGACATAAAATACCAGTTTTTTTATCTCTAAATTGCACTACTACTGGTTTTTCACCTGTTATTGCAAATCTACAATAATCTCCTGTCCTTACATCGTTTTCCTGAACTACTCTTTTTAAATCATCAGCCCAAATATCTATATCTTGTCCTTTTGTAGTTCTATATCTAACATAAAAACTTTTTTTATTATTTATATCAAATTTATAATGAGCCTCTCCGTAACTTATAACTTCATAGTAGTGATTTTTATGCTCTGGTTTTTTATAATCATCTCTTAATTTTATTACCTTGTCATTTAAAAATTCATCAGTTTTAAAATTTATACTATCTTTTTTTATTGTAGCAGTTGCATCTATTTTTAAAGCTCTTAACTCTTTTGCAAAAATTGCCCGCATATATGCTAAGTCGGATTTTTTTGGATTTATTCTTTTGCCATTTTTATCTCTTACTTTTACTGCAATATGACAATGTGGATTGTCTGTATCATTGTGCATAGCTATCACGAAATAATTATTTGGATAAATTTCTTTCATAGTTTTTATACTTGCTTCTTTTATCTTTTTTAATGGTGCATCGTTATAATCTTTCATAGAAAAAACAAAATGTAAAACTTCTCTTTTTTCTTTTAAACTATTGTTTCTTATTTCATTTTCAGTAGGAATTTCTATAATTTCATTAAAAGAATTTGACATATTTTTTAAATCATCTTTTCCAAAAAAAATATTTTCATCACTATTTTCAATTTCTAATTCGCCATTTCTAGATATATATTTCAAATGTGCCTTTAACGATCCAAAATTTTTGCTAGAGCCAGTTATTTTAATAACTACTTCAGTTTGTTTTTTTGTATAATTTTTTACAGAAAATATAGGTTGTTTTGAATGATATTTATAACTACCAATTTTATTTTTATATGAGTATGAGTTTTTTTGTTTTTTATCTAATTCGGTAAAAACTTTTTTAGCTATAAATAAATCATCAAGTTCATCTTTTTTATATTTTTTAACCATTAATTACTTTCAAATTTAATATTTTTTTATATTCAGTTATCAAATCATTTATTTCTAAAATTTTATCATCTATCTCTTTAAAAACATCAGCCAACTTATCAAAGTTTATATTAAATTCATATGATTTTTTAGTTCTAAGAAGTTTAACTATTTCATTAATATTTCTACCAAGTTTATTTAAATCATTTGTAGTATTTACCAACTCTAACATCTCTATATTATTAAAAAGTTTTTTATTTTCATCAGCCATATAATTCAATAAAATGAATTTAATTATTTGTTTAACTGAACTAAATCCATTATAAGAAGATAACATATCAAAATATTTATATTCTTTTTTTGATAAATTTACTCTAACAGATTTAAATTTACTATCATCATCTAATCTTATAATGCTTTTTTTAATATCATAGTCACTGTTAAAAAAATTATAGATAGCAGCATTAACAATAGATGAAAAATTATAGCCAATATCTTTACTTATAAGCTCTTCAATATTTTTATAGTTTTCAGCATCAATTCTAATTGTTTTTAAAACTTTTTTATCCATTTATATCCTTATGAGCTTCGCAGAAATTCGCCTTTTTGGTTTTATAATGTATTACATTTAAACCAAAAAGGCTATCCTGCCTTACTTCTGCTTTTATCTTTCTTTAACTTTTTCTACGTTAACATTTTTTACAAATAAATTTTTTATTTCAAATTTTTATTTTTATTTTTCGGAGAATTTTTTGAGTAGTGTTGATTGGAATAAATATTTTGATGAGTTAAAAGCTATAAGAGCTGGTCGGACTAAATTTATAAAATCTGAACATAAAAATGTTTCTTTTGGAAGTGGTAGAGGGTTTTCTAGAACTCACATTAATTTTTCAAAAAATAAATTTTCTAAACAATCTGTCGTTAAAATGATTTCAAATTTACCACAAACTTCTATTAAAAGATGCATTGATTATGCTTTAAAAAATTCACTTGATGGATACGCTATAAATGAAAAAGGGGAGAGAGTAAGCTCTGATGAAGTTATGGCTGATTGGAAGAAAGATTTTGGAAAAAATCAAAACTCAAAAGATGCATGGCATTTAATGTTTTCTATAAAAGAGTCTTGTAGTGATGAACAAACTTTAAAAGCTTTACAAGATAGCGTTAAAAATGTGCTTGGAACAAATTTTGCAGGTCATAAGTATACTTTTGTTTTACACACTCATCAAAACAATCCACATGTGCATGTTGTTTTAAATAAAAGAAATCAATTTACAAATAAAAAGATTCACTTTAATTCAAAAAGCGAGATTAGGGATTTCTTTGATGATACTAGAACTAATTTTGCCTATGCTTTATCTGCTCGTGGATTAAATTATGAAAATAAAAATTTTTTACAAAAAGATTTAAAGCGTGAATTTAATAATATAAAATTAAATCTAAAACTTGAAGCTGATGACTATACTGCAAAGGATAAAATAAACGACTATTACGATAAAATGCAAGATAAAAATAAAGAAAAATATAAAGCCACATCTAGCCGTATTGAAGCTATGAATGATGAACTTGAAAAACTTAAAAAAGCCAATAAAGATCTTTTAAATTTGTTTTTACAATACTCCAAAAAAAGAAACAAAAAAGCCTTTAAATTTGCTAAGGAACTTAAAGCCAGTAATAAAGAGATTAGAGATAAACAAAATAAAATTTTAGCTGAGATTAAAAAAATAAATAAATTATCATTTGAGGCTACTAGGCTTAATGAGATGAAGTTAGAAAATTATAAAGACAGATCAAATGCTCTTACTTTACTTGAAAATTTTAACCGTAATTACAACCAACTCCATCCTAAAAATAAAGGTGCTAGTAAAGCTGATTTTGAAAATTCTAAAAAAGTTAGAAGAGCTATTGCTGTACTTCGTAATAAAAAAGATGATGATGCTAAAAAATACTTTGATGATAGCTTGATTATTACTCGTATGTTAGGCTCCAATGAAAGCCTTTTTAAACTTGGTAAAAAGCTTGAAATTTTGGATAAAAATTTATATATTTTAGAGCATTCAGAACTTGGAGAAAATGAAAAAAAAGAATTTAAAAAAAGGCTCAATGATAATAAAGAATTTATCACTAATGTGTGCGAGAAGAGGTTTGAATACACTGCCAAAAGGCTTTTAAAAAGTGAAAAGTTAAAAGGGGATGAGTTTTTGTTTAAGGAGTATTTTCATGGCGTAAAACTGCTTAATAAAGAGCCCAATGAAATGCTTTTAAAAATCAAAAAAGAAGCTGATTTACAGGCTAAATTTAGCCATGATATAAAAAGAGATAAATCAAAAATTAAAAGTAGAACTGAAACCAAGCGAGATATTGGAAGGGAGTAGTTTTTTCCCTTTTTATCTTTGATTTTCTTTTGAATTTTCCTTAATAATGTTTTTTATTTTATCGCTATACGGCTTATCTAGTTCAATTTTATACTCTTGCAGTTTTTCATACTCTTTTTTAATATTTTTTATAAGATCTGTTTTTGCTTGTGGCATTAAAATATCTTGTTTTTTAGTAAAATAATCAATATTTTTCTCTAAATTTTTGCATAGCTCTTTTTTTGTTTCTTTTAAAACTTCTTGTATGCTTTCTTTGAGTTTAGGTAAATCTTTGCGTATTGTTTCTTCTACGATTTCGTTTTGTATATTATCATAATCATGGGAAGATATGTTTCTCATATCTCTTACTCCCCTTAATTCGACTTTGTCAAATTTACTTAAAACTTTATATTCTTGGTCTCTTTCTAGCTTTTTAAATTGTTGATGAATTACATCAAAATGTTTCATTATTGCTGGTTTTAGTATTGACTCATCTTCTAGAGCTTTTGTAACTCCCTTAATGCTACAAATTTGCTCTATTGCTTCTATTTTTTCTATTGCTGTTTCTAGTCTGCGAATAGCCTTAGACATAAATTGCTCCTTTTATTATTTTGTCTTCTTTCATTTTTTGCTCTGAATAAAAATCACAAATATCAACAGATTTATGAAATTTTTTTGATATTTGCTTTCTTAAATTATCTAAATAATTAAGTGCCTTAAAGGCGTTTAACCTTTCTAAGAATTCTTTTTTATCTGCTAGAATGACTATATCTATGTCTGAGTTTTCATCGGCATAATCCTTAGCATAACTTCCAAATAAGCCAATTTCTTTGATGCCATCTTTTTGAAGATATGGTTTTAGCTCTGATAGATATTTTAATATAGCATCCTTTTTTAAAATCATCTTTTTTATCCTATATTTAAAATTATTTTCCGTTTGGCACTACTATTATATGCTCAGGATCACATTCAAATTTTCCATATTTTGAACATTTTATTTCATATGCAGAACCCACTTTATTATTGTTTTTATCTACTACAACAACGACAAGATTTTGATCATTTATTAACCTGCCTTGCTGTTTCCATGCTGTAAATTTTCCAAATGCATCTTCAGACGTATAGTTTTTCCAATTTTCGCCATTAAACAATGTTTCTGCATGGTAAAATTCAAAGTCTTTGTTTGTAATTTTTTCTTTTAATTTATTAATCATAGCATCATAATTTTCTTGCTTTATGGTTGGATTTGTATTTTCTAATTTAACAAATCCCTTTCTAACTTCTCCTTCTCCATTACACCCCAATAAAACAAATCCTATTAAAACCATTGAACTTAAAATTTTAAGTTTATTCATCACTCTTTTCCTTTTTTAAATTTTAGAATTATAGCACATCTTATTTGGATATCAATATAATTTTATTTTTAACTTTTACAAAATTATACTATATTTTAGATAAAAGTTAGTTTAAAAATAGTTCTATATTAGTATTATAAAACAGTTTTTTAAAAGTTCTATATTAGTATTATAAAGTAGTTTTTTTATAGCTTATAAATCAGTTAAATAGTAGTTTATAATAAATTGTAACTTTAATCTTTAAACTTCTACTCATTGCTTACTTTTGATTTTAAGTATTTGATTGTTATTATAAACCAATAGGGACATTTTGTAATTTTTTAAATTTATCAAATCAGTAGTAAAGCACGATAAAAAGGGGATAAAAGCTCATTTATTAAAACTTAATTATATCTTAAAGTTAAAAAACCGATCGTTTTATACAACAATTATTTTATCTTCTATTTCTTTCTCCCTTTTTTAAATTTTATATACTTAAATTTACTATTAAATCTTGTATTTTTTATTATAATAAGTTTATTATTAGTGTATAGTAAGTTTAATTTTGAGTTTTTTATTAGTCTGTAATAAGTTTATTTATGAGTTTATTTAAAGTTAAAATGTAGTTTGTTATTAGTTGTTTGCTAAATCAAATATTAGTAATTTTTTCTATTTTCTTTTTGCTTTTTTTATTTTTATGTGTTTCTCTTTTTTCTAGCTCTTCATATAATGGAATTAGTATTTCTTCTGTTATGCCCTTAAATTCAAATCCTATTGTGTGCAAATAATAAGCCATAAGTTCAAGTGATTTTTTTAAATATTTTAGCTCTTTAGTTTCTATATCGTTAAGTTCTATTGGATCTATTGGAAGTGGTGATTCTTTTATAAGCTCTGTCATGATTTCATATGCTCGTTCAAATTTATTATAACTTTTATCCATTAAGTTTCCTTTTTTTCTTTTCTTAATTTGTTCTTTAAAATTGTTGTATTTTGGCTAATTTTTAGCTATAATATGAATGCACAAAAACCAATAGCGTTGGGATTTTCCTAACGCTCTTATTTTATATTCTTCTTGAATATTCGTTACTTATTTTGTTTTCTAAAAGTTTTAATCTTTTAAAGCAATCTCTCATACCTGCTAATGGTTGTATTTTTGGTGCAATATCTTTAAATTTAGGAATGTTATATCCAAACAATTCTTTTACTCTTTCATGTTTGGCTTGTGGCTCTAAAAACTCGTACTTTTTTGATAAGTACTCAACCTTTTTACTAAAATCATTTAATGGCTTTGTAAGGCTTTCTTTACTGATTTCATTGGCTTTTAGCCCTAATGTTTTGCCTATCACTAAATCATCGCTAAAATCCTTTAAAATCGCTTTGTCAGTGGTGGCTCTAGGGATTATTTCTTTTGCTATTACATCAAATTCTTTCCCTTTTTTGTCATTATCAAAGCCTAGTATGATATTCGCATTTACTGCTTTTTCATTTAAAAATTTAAATACTTCTTTTTGACTACTTGTTATTTGACCATTTGTCGAGCACAATAAAGTTTCTTTTAAATTTAAGCCTTTTAATTCGCAGTATGATAAAGTATCTATCATACTCTCACAAATAACTATATTTTTAAAATCTTTTAAATTTTTTTGCGAATCATTGGCTTTTAAAATTTCTAATCCTTTACTTCCATTACAAAGCTGTTTAATCGGCTTATCATATAGTTTTCCTTGTGTATCTTGTGTTAAAGGCTTTGATAGGTAGCTTATGCTTCCTGCTTGTATTAAAAGCTGAATTTCGCTATCTTTGTATGAATAATTCTTACATATATAACTTGGAACTACTGCGTTGCCGTATTTGTTATCTTGCTTTAAATCATTAAATTCTTTTAAAATTTCAGGACTTATTTTTCTTGCTGTAGTTAAAAATGAATTTTCTGCTATTTGTTCTAAATTTTTATAGTTTTCTATTGCTTTTCTACTGCTTTGAGATATAGTTGTTATTGACTCCACACTACTTTTCAACTTATTTATATCTATATTTTCACTACTTAGTAGATCATTTGCTCTTATACCACGATTTTTTGTAAAATTATATATATTTCCCCTGTCGCTGTCATCGTTGGGATTAAAGTACAGATAATGCCCATTTGATTGTCTTGATATTATGATTGTATCATCTTGATCGTTTGTAAGTGTTTTATAATTACGACTACTTTTATTTCTTTTTTCGTAGTATCCATTTTTTATTAAAATTTCATCTAGTGGTAGTTCTATTAAATTTTGTTTGTTTGGTTGTATTTCCACCTTATTGCTATTTATTTCTTTACTTTTTACTTCTTCTTTTTTTATGCTATTTAATTCTTTTTCAACTAACGGTATATATTTGTCAATATTTTTTATAAAATTATCTACTTCTTTTGTAAAATTTTTATAATTTATTTTATCCATTTCGTTTTTGTGAAATGTTAAATTTTTAAGTGTTATTGCTTCATCATTCCCCTGTCTTTGTGAGCCAATTTTTCCATCTTCAAATTTATACTTTGAAGAAAGGGGAAGTATATTAATTGTTAGTTCATCTTTGTCTTTGCTTACTTCTAAACTGCACATATTTTTATACAGAGCTAATTGCAGGTTTTTAACACCATCTGCTTTAGTAATAGCGTTTAATGTCTCTTTAAATGCATTTTCTGCTTTATTTTCATTAACATTTTTGTATATGTATTCTGGAAATTTGTTTATCGCTTCCCAGCCCCTTGTCGTATTGTAAATATTTGAATAAAATATCCCTATATAATCTTTAATTACTTCTTTTTGGGATTTGGATTTTTTTGCACTGATTTCTTTTAAGGTCTTAATTTGTCCTTTGAGTTTTTCTTCCCTTTCTTTTTGCATTTTTTATTCCTTGTTGATTACTTCCCAAGCCTTTGCGTAAATTGTATCCCACACATAGATTATATATAACACTTCATCATTTTTATATTTTTCTATAAGTTCATCAATTTCTTTAAATTTGCCATTAAAAATATCAGTAAATTTTTCATTGCTATAGTGTGCTTTATAATAAGTTACAGCTCCACCGTGCATTTTAAAATTATCAAAATTTTCTAAAACTATGGGTTCAAATTTATCAGCTTTAGATTTTTCTATAATGTCTAAAGTATCTATAACTTCATACTCAGCTAAAAAACCAGATAAATCGTCTATTATCTCTTTCTCTACTTCAATAATTACTGGAGGATACATGCTCATCTTAATCCCTATTTATCCAACAATCCTTTTTAATTTCATCAAATTTGTAGAAACTATTGCAAAAATTCATATTTTTATTTCTCCTACAAAATTTACTATTATTGGCATATGAGCTTATATTTGTAGCTCCTTTTGATTTTAGCCTTTTAAATTCATCTTCTGATATTTTTATGTTTATTTTTCCGCCATTCCACTCATTTTCGCTATACCATCTTGTAGTTCCACAAGTATTTACTGGTCGGATATTTGTATATGAGTGTGCGATCAATGCTTCGCATCCTGTTGGCATTTTTGTTGCTGGTCTATACTCATACTCTACACATCTGCAACGCCTTTCGCCACAACTTTCTTTTACGCATTTTGTTTCAGGATGATTGTTAATATAATCTGCTGTGCATTTTCTAGCGTCTACATTTGGAAGTACATTGTCTCTTAAATCAGCAAAAATTGGATCTTTCTCATCAGCTCCATCTACTGGGCAGAGTCTTAAAAAATTTCTTCTAGCATTTACGGTGTCGCTCCATTTTTTGTGTTTTATACTAAAATATTTATTAATGCTTGGACTACATTCTCCTGGTCTTGTGCCACTACTTAAACATAAAATTGCTTCACAAGCAAGTTTTGTGTCTCCTGTTAACATATCCCCAGCACTTAGGCTACTTGCTAAAATTAAAGCTGAAGCTATAGTTAAAATTTGTTTTTTCATTGTTGTTCCTTTAAGTAAATTATTCTATCTTCTATCTTGCTGTTTATTTCTTTTAATGTTTGAGATAACATATCTGTAAATTGGTACATATTGCCACGATAAATGTTTTGATTATATGCTTCATTGGTTTCATTCATTTTTAAATTTAAAATAGAATTATTTAAGTCTTTAATGGCAATGATTATCTCATCTAACTTTTTTTCTATGTTTGAGTTATCTTTTTTAAACATCATTCTAGCTCTTCTTTAAAGTCATCGTTATAAATTTCTTGATCTAATGCTGGTTTTAAATTTACATTGGCATCTACTTCTTCTTTTTCCCTTTTATTGTTTAACCAATAAAACTCTTTGACATTAACACCCCATGTATATCTAGTAACTCCATTATTATCAACATAATCATCAGTATATAGCTCTCCTGAGCATAAAAATTGAGACCCTTTTTTAAAGTACTGATTTGCAACTTCGGCAGTTCTACCAAATAGCTTTATTGGTATCCACTCAGTTCGTTCTTTTTCTTGTCCACTATTGTCTTTAAATCTCTTACTTATTGCAAGTGAATTTATGCCTACTGCATTGCCAGTTGTACTACTGTATCTTAATTCAAAATCTCGCCCTAAATATCCACATAGTTGTACTTTATTCATTCTTTTCCCTTTTTAATTATCTTTTTTAAAGATGAATTTTGGTAGTCCTAGTTCATCTTTTGGAAGCTGTTTTGTTGTTGGCTCAAATAATGTGTCATTTCGCTTATGTTCTACTACAGTTTGATCAAAACTAGCTTCATCCATATTTTTAAAGTTGTTTTGCTCACTTAGCCCTCTACTTGCTGTTGCCATAGTGCTTGTATAGTTTATGTTTAGCTCATATTGGTGTTGTAAATTTTCTAAAATTTTAAGTAGTATAGAATTTGTGAGTGCTTGGGCTTGTTTTTGATTATTCGCCTTGCTTAGCTGAGTGGCTAAAATTTTAAAGTCATTTTGCATACTTGCTTTTGAGTATCTATTTGTTTTATCTGCGTTGTTAAAAGTATCTTCAAAAGCTAGGAGAGTGTTTGTCTTTTCTATATTACTTCTTTCTTGCAAAAATCTTTCAGCATTTTTTATATTCGCTATTTGAGCCTTGTAGTTTGCTCTTTCTATTGGATCAAGTGATATATTCATCTTTTGTGTAATTTCTTCTATGCTTTTGCTTACATTTGCCCCATTTCTTAAAGCAAAGGTGCATTGATTGACTTTGTCTTTTATCTTTGAGCTTGATGTTTTTACAGTGTGACCAAAGAACTGACTATTTGTTTCTAAAAATGAACAAGCAGTCTTAACCCTTGCAATATCGCCCATAATATCTTCAGGGATACTCTGTACGTTACTATATATATTTTTCATATCATCAATCATCTTTGTTGCATCACCTAAAATTTGATTAACATCATTCATATCAACTCCAAATTCTTTCATCTGTTTTTCAAAATTTAGAGTATCTTTTACCATTTGTTCATATTGTTTTATTTGCTCTGCGTAATCTTTTAGAGATTGTGTGTATCCAGTTACTGCTTGAGCAATTGCAGCAACATCAATTGTTGGTATTCCACTTGCAGTTGCACTATTTAAAAAAAGTACTGATGCTGTGGTGATAGATAGCATTACTTTTTTCATATTTCTCTCCCTTTTTCATTGTATTTATTGTTTTCTTGATTTTTTAAGTGTATCTTTATGTTTTTTTCTAGCTTTTCTGTAGCTTCTGGATAGTTTTTATAAAATCTTTCCTTATTGATTTCTTTTCCTGTTTCTAATTTTATTTGACCTTGCTTATCTGTTTTTGTGAATGCTTTACTTTCTTCAAGCTCTATAAAATTTTTTAAAAGATTTGATCCACTTCTTTCTGATGGGTTTCTTTTAAATTCATCTAATTTTTCTTTTGTATCTCTAAAAAAAGATAATTCTGTTTTCATAGATGAGAATTCATTATCTAGTTTTTTATAGAGATCTCTGTTATCTTTTTTAAATTTGTCATATAATTTTTCATCATCTTTGTGCGGAATTAGTATTTTTTCATTAGTGTCTTCATCTCTTTCCCATTTTCCCATGCTATCTTGCTTTTTTGATTGCTCTATCATTCGATTTGCGTTATTTACATATTTTTGTGATTTATCTTTATCGTAATCATAAGCTACTGCTAAGCCTTGATTTAACTCTATATATTCTTTTCTTAGAGTTAGAAAATCATCTTTAACTATCTTTTGACTTTCTTCTAGTATTTTCTCAACTGCATCTCTTTGTTGTTTTGGTGTCATTTTATTTTCCTTTATTATTGTTTGTTCATTTTTATTGATTTTTATAATTCTTTTTCTAGTGACCTATCTTTTTCTTGATCTTTTGTTTTATTTAGTGTTTTATTGAGTATGTTTTCTTTTTCTTTTTCTAGTGTTTTACTTACTTTTTTATGCATTTTTGGATATGTATTTTTAAAATTTGGAGTTTCTTTTTCTATGTTATCCATCATTTTTTTAAGTTTTTGATATCCATCTAGGTCTAATTCTTTATTTTTTGTCAACTTATCATATGTTGTGCTTAGTTTTGCAAAATTTGAGCGTTCTTTTTCCATTTCATCCAATCCGCCCTTTACTTTTTTTCTTTCATCATAAACTTCTTTTACTAGATTGCTAACAGCATCTTTAAATTTTGGACTATCAAATGCAAGTTCTAGTTTTTCTGCTCTTTGTCTATTTTTAGCTTCGCTCTCTTCTTTACCTTGTTTAAGCATTATTTCCAAGCTTCTATCCATCTCTTGAAGTGCTGTTATAACTCCAGTAATTCCATCGCTATTCATTAGATTATCAATTGATTTTTGAAAATTTGCTTCAAGTCTTGATTGTTTGTCTTTTAGATCTTCTAGCTCTTTTTCGTGTTGTAACTCTAGCTCATCAGCTTTTTTGTTCCAGTCAATTTGTTCGGCTTCTTTTGTCTTGTCTTCTTTTGGTGTTTCTTGGTTTTGTTCCTTGTCTTCAGTCTTTTCTTCTTGTTTTTCTTTAATTTCTTTTTCTTTTGCTTTTATCTGCTCTTCAACTTGTTCTTTTTCTTTCAAAATATCCAAGCTATCTTTTAAAACTTCGTTACTTTCTAATTTGTTTATGCTATCTTTTACTTTGTCTCTTGTTATTCTTGGATTTTTAATTTCATTTAACTCATCTTGTCTATCTTTTATCTGCTCATTAATTTCTAATTTTTCACTTAAAATTCCCAAAGCTTCTCTTGTATCTTTGTTTAATTTTTCATTTGAGCGATTAAAACTCTTCTGTACTTGTTTTTCTTTTTCTTCGTTTTCTTCAAGTTCTGATTTTTGTGTATTATTTTGTGCATTGTATTTTTTAACAGATGGCTCTTTTGCTACCAATTCTTGTTCTTTTAAATATCCCCATTCTTCTAATTGTTCCTGAGTTAAATCTTCAGCCATTTTTTCTCCTAATTATTAATATTCTAGATAGCTTATATAATTATTACTACAATTAGCATTCTATCTTTAAAAAAATTTACACTTGCTTTAAAAAGTGGCATACAAAAAAAAGAAAAAGCAACTAAATTTATAAAAACGCTTTTAAATGGCTTTTAAATGCCTAAAAATCAATTTTATTCTTTTTTTGAATATTTTATTGAATTAATTTTTTAAAGCCGTTTTTACCCCCTTTAAATTAACCAAATCTTGTTTAAATCTCAAAAAAATAGACCAATGTTTAATTTTTTAAAATTTTGCTCTAAAATATAAATTATAAGTTTTAGTTATATATAATTAAGAAAAATTTAAGAATTGCTTAAAATACTTAAACTAAACTTAAATAAAAAAATTTTGATCCGTATTATAATTTTTTTAAAAATCAGCTCCTGAACTATAACTTACGATAAAAATTTTAAAAATTTCTAAATTTACAATTAAAAACAAATCATCTTATATTTTTAAAAGCTCATTTGAATTTTTTTTTTTTTTTTTTTTTTTTTTTTTTTTTTTTTTTTTTTTTTTTTTTTTTTTTGAATTTAAATTTATAAAATTCTCAACCACTTCTTTCCCTTTTTTATACTGTTTTTTATATATAGGTAGGGTTGGGACATTTTGTAAAAACTTAAACTTTTAAACTAATTTTTGCTTAATGCTTTTTCTTGCCTATTTATCGTAATTTAATCTGTTTTTAACTATATTAAACTTAATATAAAAATTCTATTTATTGGGACATTTTGTAAAACTTAGGCTAAATTTAGCTTATTTTTTATTATTTTAATTTTTTAAATCTCTATATATTGGTATTTAAGCTTCAAAGGACTAATTTACTCTTTTTTAATTATATTAAGTTTTTATATTAATTTATTTTTTAAGATTTTATTTATATTCGTTAGTAGTTATTGGCTTTATTGAAAAAATTTTGCTAAAATATTTTTATGAAAAATTTAGAAAAAAATAAAAATATATATGTTCATAAAGGTAGATTTTATGTTGATTGCCAAAAAGATGGTGTTAGAATACGCCGTTCTACTGGTCTTAAAAAATCAGCTCTAGCTTTTAATTATATTCGCCAAAATTACGAGATGTTTCTTGGCTCTCGTGTAGAGTTAGAACAGGCTCAGCGTGAATATTATGAACTTGAGGATGAGCAGGTTGATCGCAGACTAAGAAAAGGGAAAGAAAGTACTACACCCATAAAAAATACGAGCGAGTTTAGCTTTGATAATGTTATTGATAAAGTCTTGCAAGAGAAATCGTTTTTAAAAGATAAAACTGTTAATTTTTATCGTACGATGAGCAATGTTGTTAGTGATTTTTTGGAAAATAAAAATATTTACTACCTATCTGATTTTGAAAGGCATCATAGTGTTGAATTTGTGCAGTATTGCAAAGATAGGGGCTTAAAGGATAGCTCTATTAGTGGATACTGCTCTTTTTTTAAAATGTTGTTTCGTTATGCTATTAATAATGATTTAATTTCTAAAAATCCATTTTTTATTCCTAGATTTAAACAAAAATATGAACCACAAGAAACTGATAAATTTGTACCATTTAGTCTTGATGAGATTTTAACTCTTATTAGGAATGCTGGTGATGAAGAGCTTAGATTATTTTTAGTTGTTGCATTCTTTACTGGTGCTAGAACTGGGGAGATTTTTGCTCTTACTTATGCGGATCTTGATTTTAAAAATAGGCAAATTCGCATCAATAAAACTCTTTCTGATTTAGGTGTTATTGATTCACCCAAAACCAAATCAAGCAATAGAGTTATTGATATGCTTGATATAGTATATAAAGAGCTTATAAAGCTTAATAATGCCCATAAAGATGAACAAATTTTTAAGCTGTCTCGCTCTATGATTAGAGTTAAATTCAACAATTTGCAAGAAAAACTTGGCTATAATAAACGTAGGCTTTACGACACTCGCCACTCTTTTGCTTCTGTAATGCTAAGTCGTGGTGAAGAGCCTATGTGGGTTGGTTGCAAAATGATGGGACATAAGGATTTAAATGAAACTTATCGCTCTTATGCCAAATATCTACCCAAAGAAGTTAAAAAAAGAGCCACTTTTTTAAATGATGTTGTCATATAAAATTTAAAATTTAGACATATTTTTAAAAAAGTATGCTATAATGTGTTAAATTTTATAATAAATAGAATGATTTTTACAGCTTTAAATGTATCCATAGCTCTATTTATAGGCTATACAGCTTATAACTTTTAAAATAGCAAAATTTTAAAATTTCCGTATTAAATAATTTATAACATAAAAAAAGTTATAATTAACGATTAAAAAATTTATAGGAATAATTATGTCTGAAACTAAATATATTTTTATAACCGGCGGCGTTTTAAGCTCGCTTGGAAAAGGTATAGCTTCCGCTTCAATCGCTACGCTTCTTAAAAACTCTGGGTTGAAAGTAAGCATTTTAAAAGCGGATCCTTATATAAATGTGGATCCTGGAACCATGAGTCCGCTTGAACACGGCGAAGTTTTTGTGACTGATGATGGAGCTGAAACGGATCTTGATTTGGGGCATTATGAGCGTTTTTTGGATGAAAATTTAAGTCAAAAAAACAACTTCACAACAGGTAGGGTTTATAGTACTGTTATCGAAAAAGAGCGCAGAGGAGATTATCTTGGAAAAACAATTCAAGTTATTCCTCACATTGTAGGAGAAATAGTAAGACGCATAAAAAAAGCTGGCGAAGGTCAAGAGATACTAATCGTAGAAATCGGCGGAACAGTAGGAGATATTGAAGGTTTACCGTTTTTAGAGGCGATTAGGGCAATGAGAGTAGAACTTGGCAAAAAAAATGCGATGAATATACATCTTACATTAGTACCTTATATAAAAGTAGCTGGTGAATTAAAGACAAAACCGACCCAACATAGCGTAGGCGAACTAAGAAGAATAGGAATTACGCCCGATATGATAATTTGCAGAAGCGAAATTCCGCTAAACAGGGATTTAAAAAATAAAATCGCAATAAGTTGCGGCGTAGATAAAAACTGTGTCATAGAAAGTCCGGATAGCGCAAGCATTTATCAAATTCCGCTAACTTTTTTAAATCAAAATATTTTAGAGCCGATAGCTGAAAATTTAGCTCTTAAAAAACTAAATCCTAATATGAGCAAATGGGATAGTTTGGTAAAACGCGTAATTGCTCCGAACAGTGAAGTTACAATCGCATTTGTAGGAAAATATCTTGATCTTAAAGAAAGTTATAAAAGTCTAACTGAAGGGCTAATTCATGCAGGCGCTACGCTTGATACAAAAGTAAAAATCAACTGGGTTGACAGCGAAAAATTAAACTCGGAAAATGTCGATAAAATTTTAAAAGACGTAAGTGGCGTACTGGTCCCCGGCGGCTTTGGCGAACGTGGAATTGATGGCAAAATGACTGCAATAAATTATGCAAGAATAAATAAAATTCCGTTTCTTGGAATTTGCCTTGGAATGCAGCTTGCGATTATAGAATTTGCGCGAAACATCCTAAATATAAAAGATGCAAATTCAATGGAATTTGACCCGAATACAAAAGAACCTTTGATTTATTTAATAGACAGTTTTATAGACGCGAACGGTAAAAAACAGATTAGAACATACAAAAGCCCGTTAGGAGGAACTATGCGACTTGGCGGATATGATTGCAATATCAAACCTAATACATTGTTAAGCAAAATTTACGACACAAAAAAAACAAGAGAACGTCACCGTCACCGCTATGAAGCAAATCCGAAATATCGCGAAATTCTGGAAAAAAACGGTTTAATAGTAAGCGGTGAAAGCGACGGACTTATTGAAGCTATTGAGCTTAAAAACCATCCGTTTTTTGTAGGAGTTCAGTTTCATCCTGAATTTACAAGCAGATTGATTTCACCAAATCCTGTAATTTTAAACTTTATAGAGGCATCTATAAAAAATGGTAGGTAAAAAAGAGTTAAAAGAAATTTTATCGGCTCGCTTTAAAAATGACAAGCATACTAAAATTTCGCAAATTCCACTTCCAAGCGATCTTAAAGACACTTATAAAGCCGCAAATCGCATAAAAGAAGCTATAAACAATAATGAAAAAATAGCGATTATCGGCGATTATGATGTGGACGGCGTCGTAAGCAGCGTAATTATGAATGATTTTTTAAGCGAGCTCGGTGCAAATTTCATAGTTAAAATTCCGAATCGCTTTACTGATGGATACGGTCTTAATCCGCAAATGCTTAATGAGCTTGACGGAATAAATCTTATTATCACGGTGGATAATGGAATTTCGGCAAACGATGCAGCTGAAATCTGCTACAAAAAAAGAATAGATCTTATAATCACGGATCACCATATGCCGCCGCCGACTCTTCCAAAAGCTTATGCGATAATAAATCCCAAACAAAATGACTGCACATTTCCGAATGTAGAAATTTGCGGGGCACAGGTAGCGTGGTATTTAATCGGTGCTTTAAAAGAAATTTGCAATGTAAATTATGATATGTCAGAGCTCCTGGATCTTTTAATAATTGCTATAATTGCTGATATGATGGAACTTCGAGATTTAAATCGCGCACTTTTAAAATTCGGCATAAAAAAGCTTAACAACTCGAAGCGCGCCTGCTTTAAAGCCATAAGAGAGCATTATTTTAAGAAAAAATTTGAGTTTGACGACATAAGTTACACAATAGCTCCACTTATAAACTCTACAGGCAGAATGGACGATGCAAGTTTGTCTTATAAATTTTTGTGCTCGAAAAATATAAAAGAAGCGAATTACTATCTTGATCAAATTACAAAAATAAACAGATCGCGCAAAGAAGAAGAACACATCCTTTATAAACAAAGCTTGCAAAATGTGGATGAAAACGACCATATATTAGTAACTTGGGGCGAAAATTGGCATGAAGGCGTAATAGGAATAGTTGCCAGCAGACTTACAAAAAATTATAAAAAACCGGCAATTGTGTTTAGTATCGATAAGGACGCAAATCGTGCAAAAGGAAGCGCCAGAAGCATAGGAAAGTTCGATATTTTAGAACTTATAGCTTCACAAAAAGAACTTTTGGAAGGTTTTGGCGGGCATAAAGGCGCGGCAGGACTTGTGATAAATCCACAAAATTTAAGTGAGTTTAAAAGGAAAATAAACAATGCCTGCTTCAATGTAAATCATGGAAATTTTACATTTTCCGATGAAATTTTGGGCGAGCTCAATTTAAGCGAACTTGATAACGAAATGCTTAAAATTTTGGAATTTTACGAACCATACGGACAAAAAAATCCGCGTCCGCTTTTTAAATTGGAAAATGCAATTGTAAAAAACATAAAAATCATCGGAAAAGAGAAAAATCACGCTAAAATCGCAATCGAAAAAAATAACGCAATAAGAGAAGGACTGTTTTTTAATTTCAACTTTTTACCACAAGTTGGAGATAGTTTTTCATTTATCGCATCAATCGGCAAAAATTCGTTTCGCGGAGAAATTTCACCCGAACTGATTATAAAAGAAATTTTGTGATTAAAGTTTTTTTTGATATAATCAGCTCTTTATTTTTTAAGGAGAAACAATGTCTTACTCAATGGGAGATCTTAAAAAAGGTCTAAAAATCGAAATAGATGGCATTCCATATAAAATCGTTGAATACCAACACGTAAAACCGGGTAAAGGTCCCGCTTTTGTGCGCGTAAAAATAAAATCTTTTATAGACGGTAAAGTCTTGGAAAAAACTTTCCACGCAGGCGATAAATGCGAAACGCCTAATTTAGAAGAAAAAGAGATGCAATATCTTTATGATGACGGCGAATTCTGTCAATTTATGGATACCGAAACTTATGAACAAATCGCAATCAGTGATGAAGAAGTAGGCGATAATAAAAAATGGATGCTTGATGGAACGATGGTTAATGTGCTTTTCCACAACGGAAGAGCGATTGGAATTGAAATTCCGCAAGTAGTAGAACTCAAAATCATAGAAACTGCTCCTGATTTTCGCGGCGATACACAAGGAAGCAACAAAAAACCGGCTACTCTTGAAACAGGCGCCGTTGTGCAAATTCCATTTCATATACTTGAAGGTGAAGTTATACGCGTAGATACAGTTCGTGGTGAATACATAGAAAAAGCAAATAAATAAACTCGGCGAAGTAATCTGAAAATTTAATTTTAATTGATTGCTTCGCAATAATTTAATTTCTCGCAATTACCGAATTTACTGAAATGCAAGATGAATTTTATATGAATCTAGCTTTACAAAAAGCGTGGAAAAATCAACTTTTAACATATCCTAATCCGGCAGTAGGCGCAGTTGTACTTGATAATGCCGGAAAAATTTTAAGCATTGAAGCGCATGAAAAAGCCGGTTTTGCTCATGCTGAAGTTTTAGCTGTTTTTAGAGCGCTTGAAAATTCGGACCGAAATTTCACTTTAAAATTTTTAAACTCTTATAATAAAAATTTTAACTCAAATTTTAAAGATACAAAAAATTTAGCCACAGAATTTAACGCAAATTTCATATATGATTTCATCATTAAAAATCACGCCGACAAATTAAAAGGCGGTAAAATTTTTGTTACATTGGAGCCTTGTTCTCATTTAGGAAAAACTCCGCCTTGCGCAAATCTGATAAGCGCTTTAAAATTTAAAGATTGTGTAATAGGCGCAAAAGACGAAAACAAAATCGCATCCGGCGGGGCTTATATTTTGAATAAAAATGGCGTAAATGTAAAATTAGGTGTTTGCAAAAATGAAGCCGAAATTTTAATTTCACCTTTTAAAAAGTGGCAAAAAAACGGTAAATTCGTATTTTTTAAACTGGCACTTTCTGCAAACGGCGTAGCCTGCGGCGGAATTATTTCAAATGAAAAAAGCCGTATTTTCTCTCACAAACTTAGGGCAATAAGTGATTTACTGATAATAGGTGGAAACACTGTCAGGACGGATCGCCCGAAACTTGATACCCGTCTAATAAGCAGCACAAAAAATCCGAATATTTTTATTTTTTCTCACTTGCAAAATTTTGATAAAACAATACCGCTTTTCAGCGTGCCGAATAGAAACGTTGAAATCGGTGAAAACATATACGAAAAGCTTAAAAATGGACTTATAATGATTGAAGGTGGTGAAAATTTTCTGCGCGAAATAAAACAGAACGGCAAAATTTGCAGACAGATTGATTATTTTTTATTTTTTCACTCAAATAAGTTTAAAAACGCACAAAATTTAAAAATCGATATGAAATTTAACCAAATTTTCAGCTCGCAAAATAATGATGAAAATTACGGCTGGTATGAAATTTCCAAATTTTAATAAAAATTAAATCAATTTTGACCTAAATCAACAAAAAATTATCTGTGTTTTGATAAAATGTGACATTTTTTTGAGATAAATCCAAAATTTTATCAGAAAATTAAAAATTTTAAAATTTAGGAGGTTTTTTTGGAAAATAAAAACGGCTCGCAAACAGAGCAAAAGACCAAAAAACGCTCTTTTTCCATAGCTTTATTTATTATAATCATCAGTTTTGGCGTGATTATAGGTCATGGACTTTATACTTTTGTCTATGCCGAAGGTTTTTCATATTTCAGCGACGATCCCGCTGCTTGCAAAAACTGTCACGTGATGAATCAGGTATATGAAAGCTGGCAAAGAGGCGGACACCAAAATGCGGCTACCTGTAATCAATGTCACGTTCCGCATGAGTTTTTTTCAAAATGGATAATGAAAGCAAAAAGCGGACTTCATCACGGATATGCTTTTACTTTCAAAGATAATCCTGTTGCATTTTCAGCGACACAAGAGAGCAAACAGATTGTACAACAAAACTGTATCTCTTGCCACAAAGACGTATCGGCAAATTCAATTTGCGGTGCAAATGTCGCTACAGTAGGAAATGACGGCAGATTAAAATTACCTGCCAAAAATGAAGAATTAAGTTGCGTTAGCTGCCATAAGCAAGCAGGCCACGCACATAATTATTAAAATCAAGGAGTTAATAGATGAAAAAATTTATATATCTAGTCAGCTTTTTAATAGCTGTAGTTTTAGGTGCAGGTATATTTGCGCTTTTTGCGGATATCAGCAACAAAAAAATTGAAGAAAAATCTTATCCGCTGATGTTAAATAAAGTTAGCGATACAAATCCTGATATACAGGAATGGGGTAAAAATTTCCCTTCGCAATACAACGGACTTGCTGCGATGAAAGATATCACTTTCCAAACAAATTTTGCAGGAAGTTTGCCATACAGCAAATTGATTCGTTGGCCTGCAGCTACGAAATTGTGGAACGGCTACGCATTTGCGGTTGATTATTCAAGACCTAGACTTCATTTTTATTCACAAATAGATCAAATCGAAACAATGAGAAACAATAAAGAGTATTTAAACGCACATGGGCTTCCTAAATTTAAAGGACAACCGGGAGCCTGTGTAAATTGTCATACCGGACACTTGACCGCTTTAATGGTTGATAAAGACTACAAACTTAGCGAAAATCCTGTGGAAGCGGCAAATAAACCGATGGGATTTTTTGACGTAGATAAAGAAAACGGCGCAGCAAAAAAAGCGGCATGGACAAAAATGAATTCAATACCTTATTTTGATGTAATGAAACTAATAAAAGAAAAACACGGCGATGATGCGTATAAAGGCTCACATTTAGGAAGTAGCTGCGCAGATTGCCATAATCCTGATGATATGAGCTTACGAGTAACAAGACCGGCTTTTGTAAATGCGATGGTGGAGCGCGGATACGAAGCTGACGCAAAAAGCGGCATAAAAGGCACAAGAGCGGAAATGAGAAATTACGTCTGTATGCAATGCCACGTAGAATACTATTTCCAAGGCAAAGACAACACATTGACATTTCCTTGGGCAAAATGGGGCAAAGATAAACCTTTCAAAATTGAAATGTTTGATGAGTATTATGATGAAAAATTAGCCGACGGAAGCTTTAAATTCGACTTTATTCACAAAGATACCGGTGCACAAATCATAAAAATGCAACACTCGGAAGCTGAGCTAAGTAGTGCCGGAATTCACGCTAGAAGCGGCGTAAGTTGTGTTGATTGCCATATGCCTTATAAAAGAGAAGGAAGTATAAAAATCACAAATCACACAATTCAAACTCCACTGGCGGATATAACTGCAAGCTGCAAAACTTGCCATATGCAAAATGAAAACGAATTGAAAAACCGCGTAAGTTTTATACAAAACCGCCACGCTTATGAACTTAGAGGTTGCGAAAACGCTCTGCTTTCTTTGATAAAAGACATATCTTATGCAAGAGGCGAACTTGCAAAATTAGATGAGTTTGCAGCACTTTCTGCAGACGAACAAAAAGCAAAAATCAGTGAAGTTTTGGCTGAACCATTAAAATTCCATAGAAAAGCGCATTTACGATGGGATTTTGCATTTAGTGAAAACAGCTACGGATTTCACGCGCCGCAAGAAGCTATGAGAATTACAGGTCAATGCAAAGAAAACTCACGCCTTGGTCAAATAGCGCTCGTAAATGTAATGTCAAAATACGGAATAAAAATGCAAATCAGCGAAACTGCCGAAATTCCTGAAGCTCCTGAAGTTATTACAGAACACAAATATCCGGTAGCAAGCAAGCCGAGCGATGAACTTTTAAAACTTGATGAAGATATTAAAAATCTGAAATTTTAAAAAACCTCATCTTTTTAAAAACGAAATTCCCGTCATTTGACGGGAATTTCAACTCAATCATGCTCTTTTTAAAAAACAACTAAAAATTAAAAATAAAATTCTATTATTCAAAAATTTCTTTTATATCAGCACCGAGACTTTTGTAAATTTTATAAATATATTCCAAATTAAAACGTTATTTAATGCAAATATTACCATTTAACAATATCACAATTCTTAAAAAATCCGTCACTAATCCATCCGACATTAAATTATCACATGATAACCTTTTCATTTTATAACACAAACAAAAGTGAAGTTATATAAATATAAAAATCACAAAAAGCTTGAATTTTCTAAATTGTTTTGCGCGCGTTTTTAATGTTGAGTGCAATTGAAAGAGAAGATGACAATATTAACAGGCAGTTTCAAAAAAACGCTCTTTTATTTATTCGTTTGGAAATATCAGGAAAAATCAATTTGTGTGGATAAAAAAATTATGTTAAAAAACTTTAAAAAACTTGCCGGACATTTTAATCACATTCGTTGCACTATAATAAAAATTCGAAATAATAGGCTAAAAAACGTATCAATTTTTTTAAAATCAGTCAAATATAAAAATTCTCGTTAAAATTAGAAAATCTTTTTTTTAAATATTTTCCCATTTTATACAAAATTTTATAGTTGAATAAAGAGCAACGGATTTTATTCAATTTAAAAGAATAGTTCAAGTTGATAAATTTCATGTTTTTAATACAATAAACTTTGATATTTTTTATTTTAGCATCACTAAAATTTATAAGTTTTTACAAACAAATAGAATCACAAATTGATAATTTTCGAAAAATTAAATTTAAGACAGTTTATAAAAATTCATTAAATCGCGGATAAAATAAATTTATAAGTTTAAATTTACATATTTGACAATAGATGAAATTTACTATTTATATGCAAAACCAAAACTTATTTTATCTACACTTTTTGAATAATCGACTAAGCTTTCGCCATATCCTGAAAAGTACTGCACGTATCCTTTGAAATTTCCATAAAGCGGAAAAAACCATCCAAGCTCGATTGCGCCGCGATTTTCATCAAATTTTAAATTATTTCGCCATTTTGCATGAAGTTCGTGTTCACCAATTTCATAGTTGAAATTAAACTCGCCATAGCCCATATAATCGCTTATATCGTTGTTGTCATCCGTTAAAAATGCCCGCCAAACTCTCGGCGTAAATGTAAAATTTGACATTTTAAATGCGGCTTGAGCATATAATTTATTCCAACTACGGCTAAGTTCTCCATCTTTTCCGTTTGATTCGTGCAAAGCGCCTAATTGCACGTATTTTATACTATTTTCAAAAGGAATTTGTATAAAAATTTCAGGTTGATAATTTGTCTCACGAAACGGCGCACTATCAAGATCGACTTGCCACCACGCCCTTTGCGTGTAAGCAAATGCGATTTTTTCATTAAGCCCGAATAAATCATAAACAATCGGCATTTCCAAACCGAAACCGAACTTAACTTCGCCGTTTTTACGCCCATCTTTATCGCTGAAATCATAGCTTCCCAAAAAATAAAAAGGTTCGTAAACGCTTATATCAAATAATTTATCATCTTGTGCATATTTTGATTCGCTTTTGTGCTCCACATCGTCTTTGCTTAGAATTTTGTATGAATTTTGAGGCAAAGCTTTATCGACTGAAATTTTACTATCATTGGAAATTTGCGTAGAAATTTCGACATTTTTCGGTTTTTGAAATCTATTTTGTGCGATTTGCTTATACAATTTCATCGCATTTTCATAATCACCTTTATTTTCATAATCTTGCGCTTTTTGATAAATTTCAGTTTCATCGAAAGCAAAAATTCCGGCGCAAAAAATAGCCAAGATAAAAATTTTTCTCATATTTTGACCTTCAACAAATCGGATTGATAATTTATGTTTAAAAATTGCCCGCTATTTTGAAATTCCACGCTTTTAAATCCTGCTTTTTTGCATAAATTTTCAATTTTATGCTCATTTTTTTTAGCAAGCGAATATGCTAAATCGGCAATTTCACTACTGAAAAATCCGCATAAAAAATGTGTTCGCTTGCTTTCTTTTGCAACGCAAATTTTTTCATTTGCGCTATTTTCATAAAGCGAGTAGATTGTAGAAAATTCCACAAGCGGCATATCGGCAGGCACTATAAAAACTTTTTCGTTTTTAAAATTTTCTAAAATACTGAAAAGTGCATTCATCGGTGAAAATTCCGAACTTTTATCAAGTAAAAGCCTAAATTTTCCACCGAATTTATCATTTTTTGCGCTTACAAATATTTTTTCAAAAATTTCGCCGTATCGCTTCACGCAAAACTCCGTTAAAGTATCACATTCATTAAATTTTACAAGAGTTTTATCGTAACCGAAACGAGAACTTTTCCCGCCACTTAAAATCACGCAAACCGGAAGTTTCAAAACTATCTTCTAGGATCTGTTATTTTGCCTGTAATTGCCGAAGCTGCGACTACAGCCGAGTTTGCAAGATAAACTTCGCTGGTTCTATCTCCCATTCTACCTACAAAATTTCTATTTGTAGTGCTGACACAACGTTCATTTGCTCCTAGAATTCCCATATATCCGCCAAGACAAGCCCCACAAGTAGGATTTGATACGACAGCTCCCGCATCTATAAAAATATCGATTAATCCCTCGTGTTCGGCAGCTTTATATATTTTTTGCGTCGCAGGAGTTATTATCAGACGGGTTTTTTTCGCAACTTTTTTGCCTTTTAAAATTTCAGCAGCAATTCTTAAATCACTCAAACGCCCATTTGTACAGCTTCCGATAAATGCCTGGTCTATTTTTAATTCATCGGCAACAGCCTGAGTTATTGTTTTTCCATTACTTGGTAAAAACGGATACGCAACCATAGGCTCAAGCGCGCTCATATCAATTTCAACCGTGCGCTCATAAAAAGCGTCCTCATCGCTATAAAAATATTTCGGTTCGGCTCTTAAATTTTTATCTTTAAAAAATTGTTTTGTTATCTCATCGGCTGCGATTATTCCACTTTTCGCGCCGGCTTCAATCGCCATATTGCACATTGAAAAACGGCTGTCCATATCGATATTCTGAATATCTCCGCAAAATTCAAGCGCCTTATAAAGCGCACCATCAACACCAATCATTGAAATTAGTTTTAAAATAAGATCTTTTCCGTAAATATGTTCGCCTAATCGTCCTTTTAACACGACTTTTATTGATTTCGGTACTTTAAACCAATTTTTACCGGTTATCATCGCATATGCTATATCGGTGCTTCCCATACCTGTGCTGAATGCCCCTAAAGCGCCGTGCGTGCAAGTATGAGAATCTGCTCCTATTATTACATCGCCTGATACCACAAGCCCTTTTTCAGGTATAAGAGCGTGCTCAATTCCAATATCCTTTTCATCGAAAAAATTTTTCAAATTATGCTTATATGCAAATTCGCGTGAAATTTTAGCCTGATTTGCACTTGCAATATCTTTAGTCGGAATATAATGGTCCATTACGATTGCAAAGCCGTCAGGATTAGCCAAATGCGCTGCGCCGGATTTTTCAAATTGGCGAATTGAAATCGGCGTAGTGATATCGTTTCCTATCACCATATCGATTTTACTTTCTACAATCTCTCCTGCGTAAACCTGCGCGCCAACATGGTCGCTAAAAATTTTTTCCGTAATCGTCTGTTTCATTTTTATTCCTTATTAAAATTTTGTATGATTTTAGCAAAATTTCGCTAAAATCTCATTATGAAATATCAAAATTTATTGCAAATAGCGGAATTTTTACAAAAATTCCATAAAATTTCAAACATAAAACGAGTCGGAGATAATCTTTTTTACATAGTTTTTGATGATTATGAGCTGTTTTTCGATCTTGGAAAAACTCACTCAAATATACATAAAAACGAGAATTTCACGCCGAATAAAATTTACAAAGCCCCGTTTGATCTGATTTTGGAAAAACGTTTTGTTTCGGCTAAAATTTCAGCCGTTGAAGTTCCAAAAAACAATCGCATACTTCATATTTGCGCCACTTTAAACGGAAGCTATAAAAAAATTATTTCACATATTTATTTTGAATTTACGGGGCGATTTACAAATGTAATAATAACAGATGAAAATAACATTATTTTGGAAGCTTTAAGGCATTTTGAAAATGAGTTCAGAAATATAAAAGTCGGTGTGAAACTGAAATTTTTACCAGGTATAGAAATTCGAGAAAAAACGGTAGAAAAAATAGAAAATTTTGATATTTTTTTTAAAAATGAGTTTAATAATATAAAAAATTTGCAATTTGAAAATTTACGCACCGCCAAAATTTTATCGGTAGATAAAAAAATAGAAAATTTTTCGCAAAATTTATGCGAACTTCCAAAGGAGGAGGAGCTTTTAAAAAATGCCGCGGATTTTAAACTTAAAGGTGAAATTTTAATTGAAAATCTTTACAAATTAAAAGATTTTGATAGAAAAATTTCAATTTATAAGAATGACAAAAAAATTGAGTTTTCTTTTGAAAAACCGCCGAAAATTTCGGCAAACGATTTTTTCACGACTTCTAAAAAACTTCGCCAAAAAGCAGCGAATTTATATATCCAAAGGCAAAATTTAGACGAACAGCTAAAATTTTGGCAAAACTTAAAAACATTGATTTTAAACGCAAAAAACGGACAGGAGCTTGAAATTTTACTTCCAAAACACGAAATAACCGCACAAAAAAAAGAAAAAAACAACCAAAACGTGCAAAACTTTTATATAGGAGAATTTAAAATAAGTGTCGGTAAAAACAAAATCGGCAACGAATGGCTACTTAAAAACTCGGCTAAAAACGATTTCTGGTTCCATATAAAAGATATACCGGGGGCCCACGTCATTGTAAAAACTGCAAAACAAAACTTAACGCCGGAAATCATAGAAATGGCAGCAAAAATTTGCGTAAATTTCAGCGTAAATACACCTGGAAATTTCAATGTGGATTACACAAAAAGAGGCTTTGTACGTGTAGTTGAAAGTGCGTTTGTAAATTACAATAACTTTAAAACAATAAAAATTTTAAAGCCATAATAAGCGAAAATTTTATATAATTATCGGCTTAGGAGTTTTTTATGAGAGAGAAAATTTTAACAGGCTTAGTACTATTTGTAGCCTTTACGGTTCTTGCGTGGCTTGACATTTATGCCCTGAACTTCGTACTTTTTGTCGTAATACTTGCGGTCGCTTATTCTGAAAGCGCAAAACTTTTCGGTGTCAGCGATGAAAGTAAATATTTTGTTTTAATTGCAATCGCATTTTTTGTGGCATTGCCGTTTGTTACACTTGAAGCGCCGTTTTCAGCAGCCGTGAAACTCTCATTTTTTATGTTAATTTTTGTAGCTTCAATTCAAGCTTATTTTAAAATTTCAAACTTAAAAATCATTTTGCCTTTTATATATCCGGTTGTACCGATTTTTATTATGTTTTCACTTTATAGCGATCTTGGAATTGCGATGTTTGTATGGATGATTCTAATCGTAATCTGCTCTGATTCCGGAGCTTATTTCGTAGGAAAAGCCATAGGCAAAATTCATTTTAGCCCAAGTTCGCCTAATAAAACACTTGAAGGCGTTATCGGCGGATTTATTTTCGCGGTTATAATCAGCTTTTTATACGCTAAAATTTTTACAAATGCGGATTTTAAAGAAATTGTTTATACAACACTTGTTGTGAGCGTATTCGGGGTTTTCGGTGATCTTTTTGAAAGCTACTTAAAACGTCTTGCAAACGTAAAAGATAGCGGCGAAATTTTACCTGGGCATGGCGGAATTTTAGATAGAATAGACGGTTATCTTTTTGGCGCCATAGCGATGCTTTTGGTCTATGCATGGTAGTTTTAGGATCCACCGGAAGTATAGGCACAAACTCCCTTGAAATAGCACGAAAATTTAACATTGAAGTAGAAGCTTTAGCGTGCGCTGAAAATGTAAAAAAATTAAACGCGCAAATTGCGGAATTTCATCCGAAATTTGTCTACATAAAAGATGAAAAATTAAAATCAAAAGTAGCACACAATAAAATTTTTAGCGGCGAAAACGGCATTTGCGAAATGCTGAATCGCTGCGAAAGTAAAACCGTAATAAATGCATTAGTCGGCTTTGCAGGACTTATCCCGAGTCTGAAAATTCAAAATTCAGGCAAAATTTTATGCCTTTCAAATAAAGAAAGTTTGGTAGTGGGCGGAAAATTTTTGGATACTTCTAAAATTCGTGCAATAGACAGCGAACATTTCGGTCTTAAATTTTTACTTGAAAATAGCGCAAAACCCGCTAAAATGATAATTACAGCAAGCGGAGGCGCGTTTTATAAAACGCCGATTAAAGATTTAAGCTCAAAAAAAGCCGCTGACGCTCTAAAACATCCGAACTGGAATATGGGCGCAAAAATCACAATCGATAGCGCTACAATGGCAAACAAACTTTTTGAAATGCTGGAAGCTTTTTGGCTTTACGGCTGCAAAAATCTGGACGCTTTAATTGAACCAAGCTCAAGCGTACATGCTTTGATAGAATTTATTGACGGCTCGACAGCCGCTCATTTAAGCCGCACGGATATGAAACTGGCAATCGCTCATGCGATTTTGCCTAATTTAAAAAGCGAAATTTTAAAACCTGTCGATTTGTTAAGTTTAAATTTGAAATTTGAAAAGATAGATATTAAAAAATATCCTATTTTCGAACTTAAAGATGAAGTTTTGTCAAATCCTGATTTGGGCGTTATAATAAATGCGGCAAACGAAATTGCAGTTTTTGCGTTTTTGCAAGGAAAGTGCGGATTTTTAGATATTTCATCTACAATTTTTAAAGCCGTAGAAAAATTTAACGATTTGACGCCGGAAAATGCGGAAGATCTTATAAAAATAGATAAAATTGTGCGAAATTTCGCAAGAAGCGAGCTTAGATTATGATTTTAGGAATAGAAAGCAGTTGTGATGACAGCTCAATCGCTTTGATGGACGAAAACAGTTTAAAACTTAACTATTTCAGTAAAATTTCACAAGAGATAAAACATGCTAAATTTGGCGGAGTTGTACCTGAACTTGCCGCAAGACTTCACACCAAAGCACTTCCTGAAATGATAGAAAAAATAAAGCCATATTTTAGCGAAATTTCAGCAATTGCCGTCACAAACGAGCCTGGACTTAGTGTAAGTCTAATAGGCGGCGTAAGCATGGCGAAAGCTCTATCAATATCACTGAATAAACCGCTAATTGCCGTAAATCATCTTGTAGGACATATTTTTTCAGTTTTTTTAGATAAAAAAGAAATTTTTCCGCTTGGTGTTCTGCTAGTCAGCGGAGGGCATACTTTGGTTTTAGATATTAGCGCAAACGGCAAAATATCTGTATTAGCTAAAACCGGCGACGACAGTTTCGGCGAAAGCTTTGATAAAGTCGCAAAAATGCTTGGACTTGATTATCCTGGCGGTGCGCTTATAGAAAATTTAGCGAAAAACTGCGATGGAAATCTAAATTTTACCATTCCGCTTTTACATGACAAACGCCTTGAATACAGCTTTTCCGGATTAAAAAATCAAGTTAGAATGGAAATCGAAAAAGCAGGTGAAATTTCACAAAGCGTTCAGGAAAATATAGCTGCAAGTTTCCAAAAAACGGCTATTGCTCATATAATGGATAAATTAAGCAAAATTTACGAAATGAAAAAATGGCAAAATTTTGCGGTCGTCGGCGGTGCAAGTGCCAATTCGGCTCTTAGAACAAAGCTTGAAAATTTGGCAAACAAATACGGCTCGACCTTGCATCTGGCGCCGCTTAAATTTTGCTCGGATAATGCCGCTATGATAGCACGCGCAGGAGTTTATAAGTATAATAAAAAAGAGTTTATAAACTATAAAAATTTAGATATAGTTCCGCATTTAAATTACGAAAATTTTAAAATTTAAACTTTTTACGCACTTATTTTTTTAACTTCATTTATCTTTTTACTGATTTTTTGATACGAAAATATTTTGCACAATCAGTTTTTATAAAATTTGCGAATTAAATGTCATAAAAAATTTTATACTTCGGCGCAAAAAAATATTTTGCTTTTTTACAGCGTGTTTTAAAAAAATAAAACTTTATATCAAAATTTATCATAAGCGATTTTTATATGATGTCTAATTTCGCAGTTTTTCATATCCGCTTTAAAAAGAGGCAATATAAAAGCCGTTTTTTTCTTGCAAAAGATTTTACCGTTTTTAAAATATGAAATCAAAAATATTAAAATTATAAAATTTGCCGTGTCGACAAAGTAAAAATAACCGAAATGCGCCGTCATACAAGTTATAAATTTAAAATCATAAACTTGCATAAAAAATAAATTTAGTGTCTTAATGCGCGCTAATTGGATATTTAAAAATACGTATAAAATTAGGAGAGTAAAAAAGTCTTGAATTTTAAAATAAAATATTTTAAAAACGCGCATAAATTTACATTTAAGATTAAAAATTTAAGGCCAAACTGCACTAATTTCGCCTTTTGTATTCATCATAACCAAAAATTTTGCTGTCTAAAATTTCGCCGTTTTTATCTATGAGATACAAATCCGGTAATTTTATACCGTTAAATGTCGTATTTTTTACAATTGTATAGTGTATCTGATCTTCAAAAATAATGCGATCACCGATTTTTAAAGGTTTTTCAAAACAATAAAGCGGCTCGCCACTTTCAAGTCCTATTATGTCGCCAGCAAGACAGGTATTTCCACCAAAACGATATGAAAAAATTTCGCCGTTTTTAAGTTTTTTATCACAAGACGAAATTTCGTCGCGCACAGCCGGACGATACGGCATAAGAACGGTATCCGGCATATGCGCTTCGGCTGAAGTGTCCAAAATCGCGATTTTTACGCCATTTTCCACTATATCAAGCACACTTGCAACCAAATATCCGCACTGCCAACCAACTGCTTCTCCAGGTTCTATATAAACTTCCACGCCCCATTTTTGACTGAAATCTTTTAAAATTTTAACCAAAAGCTCTACATTGTAACCTTTTTTTGTGATATGGTGTCCGCCGCCAAAATTTATCCATTTCATACGCGGTATAAACTCGCCGAACTGCATTTCAAACTCACGCACAACAGTTTGCAGATGTTCGCTGCTTTCCTCGCAAAGCGCGTGCAAATGAAGTCCTGAAATACCATCAAGCAAAGAATTCTCAACATTTAAAGCATTTTTAAAATTTTCAATCGTAATTCCAAGACGACTGAATTTTCCGCAAGGATTGTAATTTTCAACAGGCGAAAAAGATGTTTGCGGATTTACACGAAGACCGCATTTTACGCCACTTATAATAGCTTTTTGACGAAATTTCTTCCACTGAGAAAAAGAGTTAAAAACTACATGATTTGAAATTTGCAAAATTTCATCCATATCATCATCTTTAAAAGCCGGGCTGTAAGTGTGGATTTCTATATTTTTATAATTTTTATTGCCCATTTTTTGCATATTTTCAGATAAACCGCCTTTTATCAAATCGTTTGCATATTTCGCTTCAAAAAGCCCGCTGCACGTTGCTCCCCGTAAAAATTCCCCGATATAAGGCATAGCAAGACTGAAAGCGAAACCTTTTAGCGCACATAAAACTTTTGCACCACTTTCTTCGCCAACACTTTTCAAAAGCTCTAAATTTCGTAAAAGCGCATCTTTTTCACAAACATAAGCAGGTGTTTTTATTTCATTTATATTCATTTTTTTCCTTAAAATTTTTTTGGTTATTATATAAAATTTTGTTAAAATACCAAAAAATTTGAGGAAAGAATAATGGTAAAAGTAGAATTTTTAGGTCCTATAAATAAAGAACCGATTGAACTTGAAATATCAAATTTATCACAGTTAAGAGAAATTTTACAAAAAGATGAAAACGTAAAGCCTTGGCTTGAAACCTCAGCCATAGCTGTAAATGACAAAATAGTTTTTTCTAAAAATTTCAAACTTGAAAATGGAGACAAAATAGCTATTTTACCGCCTGTTTGTGGAGGTTGATATGGAAATTTACGAAGGAAAACTAAATGTGAATGAAATTTTAACTCGTTGGTATAATGAGTTAAAAAATCGCAACTGCGGCGCTTTTATAAATTTTGTAGGTATCGTGCGAGCTGAAAATAATATAAGTGCACTTAGTTTTGACATCTATGAACCGCTTCTTAAAAATTGGCTTGATAATTGGCAGGAAAAAGCCGCAAAAATTGACGCTTTTATAAAATTTGCTCATTCAAGAGGCGATGTAAGCGTGCATGAAAGTTCATTTGTATGCGCTATAATAAGTCCGAAACGAAAAACAGCACTTACTCTGATAAATGATTTTGTTGAAGATTTTAAAGCAAACGCGCCGATTTGGAAATACGATGTGATAGACGGTAAAAGAATTTATGCGAAAGATAGATCCAGCGCAATAAATGGTGCAGGAATATTAAAATAATTTTAGGCACAAAAAAAGTGCCTAAAAAACGGATTTACTTGTTATCTATAATGATAATAGCATCAGAAAACGGCGTATCTTTTATAGCAGCCAAAGATCCCGTACTCCAAACGTTTGCACAAAGCCCGTCGGTACTTTTTATAAGTTTTGTTTCGTTGTTGTCGGTAACTTTAAAAGTAGCACAGGCATTTCCGCGAAGCATAACAGGATTTTCGATATTACTCATCGGTGATATATCGGTATCTCCTTTAGGACCTTTTACAAAATTACCTTGTGAAATGTAAAAACTTGCTATCTCACTCATACCGTTAACTATCGTTTGAGATTTTGCTACGATTTCAGCATCATCTCTGGTAGCAGCCAGTCTAGGAATAGCAACAGCAGCCAAAATTCCCAAAATAACAATCACAAAGATCAATTCAATCATTGTAAAAGCTTTCATTATATCTCCTTTCACTATCTTTGCCTTTGCAAAAAATAGTGTTCAGATTATAGCTAAATTTTGGTTAAAGATAAAATTTTTTAAGTGATGTTAAAGTTGAACCGAGATTTAAAAGCATCATATCGGCTACAATAAGTCTCATCATCGCGGTTGCCACCACACTTCCCCTTACAGCGATACAAGGATCGTGCCTGCCTTTTAAACTGAGCGTTTTGACAGCTCCACTTTCATCTATAGTATTTTGCGCTAAAAAAATAGACGGTGTCGGTTTAAAATGGCTTTTTACAATAATTTCATCGCCATTTGTAATGCCGCCCAAAATTCCGCCACTATGATTTGTTTTAAATTTTCCAAACGGCAAAATTTCATCGTTATTTTCACTTCCAATCATCTCGCTTGCTTTTACGCCGGCTCCGATTTCTACGGCTTTTACGCCATTTATTCCCATTAGTGCATAAGCAATTTTCGCATCAATTTTATCATAAAGAACTTCTCCAAGCCCTGCAGGCACATTTTTTACGCGTGTTACTACATTTCCGCCTACGCTGTCGTGGGCATTTTTAGCATTTAAAATTTCATTTTTCATTTCATTTTCAAACTCTTTAAAAAGCGAGAAAATTTCACTGGTTTGCGCATAATCAAAATCCATTTTTAAATTTTTTGCATTTGAAATTTCACCGCCTTTATTTATAGAACCTATGCTGAAAATTCCACTTTGCACACAAATATCAAACTCATTAAGCAAAATCTGTGCAAAAGCGCCCGCTGCCACGCGAACGGCGGTTTCGCGAGCGCTACTTCTTCCACCACCCCTGTAATCTCTAATTACGAATTTCTTAAAATATCCGAAATCAGCATGTCCTGGACGAAAAAGATTTTTTATATTTTCATAATCTTTACTTTTTTGATTTTCATTAAAAATTATAAAGCCGATCGGCGTACCGATGCTTACGCCTTCAAAAATTCCACTAAAAATTTGCACTTTATCATTTTCTTTTCTGGCGGTAGCAAATTTTCCACCCGGTTTTCTTTTATCAAGTTCGGCTTGAATAAATTTTTCATCTATTTTAACGCCTGACGGAAATCCGTCAATCACGCCGCCGATTGCATTGCCGTGGCTTTCTCCAAAAGTAGTAAGCCTAAGCTTTCGACCAAAAGTATTCATACTTCGTCCTTTGAAATTTTTTGTAAAATTTAATTATATTTTTGTAACAAACAATTATATTTAAATTTTCTAACAATCTTTTTTTAAAGTATTATATAATATTTTTCCACATTTTTTAAACCGAAAATCGTATAAACACAATCAATTTTAAATCCGGTTTATTTAAATAAAAAGCCGAATATCTGTTATAAAGTAATTTTTTTGATTATAAAATATGGTACAAAATTAAAAAATTTTATAGGACATTAAAAATTTAACGTCCTATTTTTAGATGGATTAGTGGAATTTTAATTAAAATTTTTATGTGAATTGATTAATTTTTCGCGCAAATTCCAAAGTTTGTTTGACATATCGACCTTATAAACTTGCGGATTGATGTTTCTTAGATATTCATCCCAAATAAGCGCCTTTTGCTCTTTGCTATATTTTGCGATTTCCATTACGCTTCGTTTGTTTCCTACAAATTTGCCGTCTATAAAAAGTGGTTTCAGTAAAGGTTCAGCCGTAAAATTTTCAACTTTCTTTCGGCGATACGTATAAAGCGGATGGAAGATTTCAAGCGATTTGCTTTCATCTATTTTTTCATCGGCAAGCGTAATCAAATCTGCAACCGCTTTGCCATTATCCTTATCATAAAGTCTATAAACTTGTTTGTATCCAGGGTTATTTATCTTGCGCGGATCATTTGAAATTTTAATTTTCGGTTCAAAATTTCCGTTTCGTTCGATGCCTGAAAGTTTATAAACACCACCTAAACTTGGACTGTCATGTGATGTGATAAGTCTGGTGCCGACTCCCCAAGAATCTATCTTAGCACCGAAAAGTTTAAGTTGTTCGATAGAATATTCGTCCAAATCGCTTGAAGCTGTAATTTTTGCATTTTTAAAACCGGCTTCGTCAAGCATTTTACGCGCTATTTTCGTCAAGTATTCCAAATCGCCCGAATCAATACGAATTCCAAGCGGTTCGTGTCCGTTTGCGCGAAGTTCTTTAAAAACTTTAATGGCGTTTGGAATGCCGCTTTTTAGCGTATCATATGTATCGACGAGCAAAAGTGCGGTATTCGGATACATTTTAGCATAAGCTCTAAACGCATCTATTTCATTGTCAAAACTTTGAATCCACGAGTGAGAGTGTGTTCCAAGCGGTTTTATGTCAAACATTTTTGCCGCCAAAACATTTGCCGTTCCGCCGCAACCGCCTATGACAGCCGCTTTAGCGCCATAAATTCCGGCGCTCCTGTCTTGAGCTCTTCTAAGTCCGAATTCCATAACCAAATCGTTGTTTGCGGCTTTGCAAATACGTGAGCTTTTTGTTGCGATTAGCGTCTGAAAATTTAAAATGTTTAAAATTGCGGTCTCAATCAGTTGGGCTTCCATAATATTTGCTTTTACGCGTAATAACGGTTCGTGCGGAAAAACTATATTTCCTTCTTCAACGGCATAAATTTCGCCGTTAAACTTAAAAGTTTTTAAATAATTTAAAAATTCGTCTTTAAAAGTCCCTAAACTTTTTAAATACTTAATATCATCATCGCTAAATCTTAAATTTTTAATATAATCAACTACTTCATTGACACCGCAAAATATCGCATATCCACCATTTGATGGATTTTTACGATAAAACATATCAAAAACCGCAACATCATCTTTTTTTTCAAAAAAATAACCTTGCATCATTGTAAGTTGATAAAAATCGGTAAGCAGCGCTTCGCTCATTTTTCCGCCTCTAATCTCTCTTTGTATTTTTTTAGATCAAAGTCTTTAATCAAAGCAACTCCATCCTCAATCGCTGCTTTTGCTACAGCTAATGCAACCCTTGAAAAAACTCTTTCATCAAAAGGATTTGGTATCACATAATTTATACCGAATTCTAATTTGTCATTACCGACAATCTTTTTAACTTTATCACTGACAGGCTCTCTTGCAAGCTCTGCTAAGGCTTTTGCCGCAGCCATTTTCATATTTTCAGTTATATTTGTAGATTTTACATCAAGCGCGCCCCTGAAAATATAAGGAAATCCTAAAATATTGTTGATTTGGTTTGGATAGTCACTTCTTCCTGTTCCTATAATAGCGTCGTCTCTTGTATCTTTTACATCTTTTGGGCTGATTTCAGGATCCGGATTTGCAAGAGCAAAAACTATAGGATTTTTTGCCATACTTTTTACCATATCTTTGCTTACGATACCTGCTTTGCTAAGTCCTAAAAACATATCGGCATTTTTCATCGCATCGCTTAAGGTTCTTGCGTCCGTTTTTATTGCAAATTCCATTTTTTCAGGGCTTAAATTTTCTCTTCCTTCATAAATTACGCCTTTAGAATCAACCATAATTACATTTTTCGCACCAAGAGTCTTATACATTCTTGCGCAAGCAATTCCTGCAGCCCCGCTTCCGCTTACTACTATCTTGACATCTTCTATTTTTTTGCCGCTTATTTTAACGGCATTTAAAAGTCCGGCTGATGTTATGATAGCCGTTCCATGCTGATCGTCATGCATAACCGGAATTTTGGTCTCAGCTTTCAATCTTTTTTCTATATAAAAACACTCCGGCGCTTTTATATCTTCAAGGTTTATACCGCCGAATGTCGGCGCAATCGCTTTGCAGATTTCTATAAATTTATCAGGATCCGTTTCATCTATTTCTATATCAAAAGCATCTATTTTCCCAAATTTTTTAAATAATACCGCTTTACCTTCCATAACAGGTTTGCCGGCTTGCGCTCCGATATTACCAAGTCCTAAAACGGCGGTTCCATTACTGATAACAGCTACCAAATTTGATTTATTTGTGTATTTATAAGCAAGTTCGCTGTTTTTATGAATCTCTTTGCAAGGTTCGGCAACACCAGGACTGTAAGCCAATGAAAGTTCTTCCACACTTTCGCAAGGCTTTGTGATTTGTATGGCAGTTTTGCCTCCTATGTGATATTCAAGTGCTTTTTCTTTGTTTATCATAAACTTTCCTTGTTTTTTATTAAATTTTCTATTCTTAATTTTATCTCATTTACACCTAAAATTTCAATTACCTCAAAAATAGAAGGGCTTACGCTTGTGCCAGTAATCGCAACCCTTAAAGGTTGGGCTAAATTTTTAAGTTTTTCTCCCTCTTTTTCCAAAAATTGCATGGTTTTTTCTTCAATTTCCTTTGCTTTTAAATTTTGCGCGTCTAAAATTTCGCTGAATTTTTGAAGCAAGTTTTTTGAGTTTTCATTTATAAATTTATTAAAGGCTTTTTGCTCGTAAGTTTTTGGACGTGACAAAAGCGAATCTATCCCTTTCGCCATATCCGCCAACGTTTTGGCGCGCTCTTTAAAAGAATCTATTAAAAGCTCTTTTTTAGGGTGATTTTCAATGTTGATATTAAAATTCTTAAGCTCTTTTATTAGCCTTTTATTTGATGAGTTTTTTATGTAATAAGCATTTAGCCACTCAAGTTTGCTTTGATTGAAAGTGCTTGAGCTTTTGCTGATATGGTTAGGATCAAAGTATTTTTTCATATCATCAAGGCTGAAAATTTCATCATCGCCGTGGCTCCAGCCAAGTCGTACTAAAAAATTCAAAAGCGCTTCCGGCAAATATCCCATACGTTTATATTCCATAACATCCGTTGCGCCGTGTCTTTTTGAGAGTTTCCGCCCGTCGCTTCCGTTTATCATCGCAACATGGTAAAATTTAGGTATTTTAAATCCCAAAGCATTGTATAAAACAATTTGTTTTGGAGTATTTGAAAGGTGATCATCACCGCGAATAACATCTGTAATTCCCATAAGCGCGTCATCGATGACAACGGTAAAATTATAAGTCGGTGTTCCGTCGCTTCTTGCGATTATAAAATCATCCAAAATATCATTAGCGTTAAATTTCATACTGCCTTTTATACCGTCGTCAAACTCAATTGTGCCGGAAAGTGGTGCTTTTATACGAATAACAGGATCAATTCCTTTTGGCGGAATGCCATTAAAATCTCTATATCTACCGTCATATTTAGGACGTTCTTTACGCGCTTCCTGCTCGGCTCTTAGAGTATCCAGTTCGGCTTTACTCATATAACATTTATAAGCTTTATTTTCATCAAGCAGCTTTTGAATATATTTTTTGTATAAATCAAAACGGCTGCTTTGATAAACGATTTCGCCGTCATAATCAAGCCCGCACCACTTAAAAGCCTCCACAATAGCGTTTGCAGCTTCAACCGAATTGCGTTTTAAATCAGTATCTTCAATGCGAAGTACAAATTTTCCGCCGTTAGCGCGTGCATAAAGATAATTAAAAAGTGCCGTCCTAAGTCCTCCGATATGTAAATATCCTGTCGGACTCGGTGCAAATCTGGTACAAATCATATAAAATTCCTTTAAATTTACTAAAAAAAGCTATAATTTCAATTTTGGTATTATATTATCAAAGAGCTTAAATAAAGGTTGGAAATGAAAAAAAAGTTTGTTTTTCTATCATTAATTTTTGGTTTTTGCCTTGCCAATGCCGATGTCATAAACGGCGTTGTAGCGGTAGTGGAAAATGAGCCTATCACACATTACGAATTAAACAAAATGATAAAAACGCGCGGACTAAATCCGAATGATGCCTTAGAAGTACTGATAAAAAATAAACTTCAAGTAGCTGAAATTAAAAGACTTGGAATTATCACAAGCGACTACGAAACAAATGAGCGTATAAAAGCAATAGCCGCACAAAATAAAATTTCAGTAGATACAATGCAGGCTTCAATAAAAAAACAAGGCGGAACATGGAGCGAATTTAAAGAAAACGTAAGAAATTCTTTACAAGAAGAAAAACTTTACGCGGCAATTTTTAAAGAAGTCGCAAAAAGCGTTACTCCTGAAAATGTAGAAAAATTTTACAACGAAAATCCGTCTCTTTTTACAACATATGACAGCGTAAATTTAATACGTTATATATCAAAAAATGCAAATGCCCTATCGGCTATAAAAGCCGGTAAAAATGCAGACGGGGTACAAAAAATTAGCGGTGTGTTAAAAAACAGTCAAATGAATGAAAGTCTTAGATATGTCGTATCAAATGTAGGGCCTGATGGCTTTTCACCGATAATTCCAACAAAACTGGGTTATGAAATGTTTAAGGTGAATTCTAAAAACGGCGTTAATAAAATAAGTTTTGAAGAAGCGCAACAAAAAGCAATAGAAGCTTATACGATAAGCGAGCGTAAAAAGGCAATCGAAAATTTCAATCAAAAACTCCGCTCAAATGCAATAATTAAAATAATTAAACACTAAAATTTAGGATAACGTTTAAGTTATCCTAAATTTACAGACTTAAAAAAATGAAAAAGTTATAAAATCTTTACACCTTCTCCTTTGCAAACTTCACCGATTATATAAGCATCCGAGTTTGAAAGAATAAAATCCGCTTCATCTTTACCTGCAACGATGACAAGTCCTACGCCGTTATTGAAAGTTCTTTGCATTTCATGTGAATCTACCATTTTTGCGATAATTTTAAAAATTTCAGGTGTTCTAATTGCTGATTTTTCTATTTTAGCGCCAAGACCCGCTCTGAAAACACGCGGTAAATTTTCTATCAAGCCGCCGCCTGTAATATGCGCAAGCGCGTGAATATGACTTTTTAATTTTAAGAAATCTTTTACATAAATTCTTGTCGGTTCCAAAAGTGTATCAATTAAACTTTTTTCACCGATTTTTTCATCAAATTTAAGCCCCAAATCATTTACAACTTTTCTTGCCAAAGAAAAACCGTTTGAGTGGAGTCCTGTGCTTGGAAGCGCTAAAAGAACATCATCTTCTTTTACAAATTTTGTGCGATCAATTTCATCAATTTCAGCAATTCCTACGGCAAATCCGGCCAAATCAAAATCTTTCCCTTCATACATAGAAGGCATTTCAGCTGTTTCTCCTCCGATTAAAGCGCAATTTGCCATTTTGCAACCTTTTGCAATTCCTGCTACTACGCGTTTCGCGGTTTCTATTTCAAGCTTTGCGGTAGCATAATAATCCAAAAAGAAAATCGGCTCGGCAAAATTGCAAATTAAATCATTTACACACATTGCAACTAAATCTTGTCCTACAAAATCAACTTTGCCGGCATCAATCGCAAGTCTAAGTTTTGTACCGACACCGTCCGTTGCACCTAAAATTGCAGGATTTTTATATCCGACAGGCAAACGCACAGCTCCGCTGAAAGAACCGATTCCACCAAGAACCAAAGGCGTAAAAGTATCTTTTACAAACGGTTTTATTTCATTAACAAAACTGTTTCCCGCGTCGATATCGACACCGGCTTCTTTGTAGCTTATCATTTTTAATCCTTTAATCAAATAAAAGCCAATTTTAGCTAAAATTGTATAAAATAAAAATGAAATTGGGGTTTTTATGTATCAAAATGCGTTTGTGCTGACAGGAACGATAGGTTCAGGAAAAAGCACGGTGGCAAATTTTTTGAAACTTTACGGTTTTCACGTAATCGATGCCGATAAAATTACGCACGAAATTTTAGAAAAAAATACAGACAAAATAACTGAAATTTTTGGAAAGCAAATTTTGGAAAACGGTAAAATTTCGCGCCAAAAGCTTGGAAATTTAGTTTTTAAAGATAAAAATAAACTTGAAATGTTAGAAAATTTTTTGCATCCGAAAATCAGAGATAAAATTTATAAAAATTGCGAATTACCTGAAATTTCGGGATTTCCTTATTTTGTGGATATTCCACTGTTTTATGAAAAAAACAATTACAAAAATTTTAAAAAAGTCGTAGTGGTTTACGCAAAAAATGAAATTTTAAAAGAGCGTATAAAAAAAAGAAATCATTTAAATGATGAAGAAGCAAAAAATAGAATAAATTTACAAATGAATATAGAAAAAAAACGTGAAATGGCAAATTTTGTCATTGATAACAGCGGCGATTTAAAACATTTGGAAAGCGAAATTTTAAAATTTATAAAAGGTCTTAAAAATGAGTATAAAAATCTCAAAATATAACGCAAGCGGAAATGATTTTGTAATTTTTGAAAGCGACTCCTTTCACAATTATTCAAATTTGGCTCGCAAAATTTGCAACCGTCATAAAGGAATCGGAGCGGATGGTTTAATAGTAATCATTAAAAATAAATCTGAAATTTCAAACAAAATATCAAGTCTGATTTTAGATTTAAATAATGACAAAATAGATTTTGCATGGGATTTTTATAATTCAGATGGAAGCAAAGCTGATATGTGCGGAAACGGTTCAAGAGCAGCTGCGCTTTTTGCTTATGAAAATAAAATAGCAAATAAAAATATGAAATTTTTAACCGGTGCCGGTATTATAAATGCTGAAATTTGCGAAATAAATAAACATCTGGCAATAGTTGAAAGTGAATTGACAAAACCTGTTAAAAAAGCTGAAAATTTCAGTGAAAACGGTTTTTTATGGAGTTTTTACGATACCGGTGTTCCTCACTTGGTTACTTTTGTAAAAGATCTGAATGATTTTAATATAGAAGTTGCAAGAAATTTACGTAAAAAATATAATGCAAATGTAAATTTTGCAAGCTTTAAAGATGAAATTTTAAGAGTTAGAACTTATGAACGCGGAGTGGAAGATGAGACATTGGCTTGCGGAACAGGAATGGCTGCATGCTTTATAACAGGAGTTATAAATTTTAATCTACAAAACGTTGTAAAAGTAATGCCAAAAAGCGGTGAAATTTTATATTTAAGAAAGAACGATGATAAAGTCTTTTTTAAAGGAGCTGTGTCTCATAGTTTTGATGCTTTGTTTTATGATGAATGAGATATAAAACGGTTTGTAAAATTTGAGAAGGGTATTTTTAAATTTTACCTTCGCATAAATTTATAGATTAAAAATGACAAAAAAATTTTATGCGTTTTAGTCTGAAATTTAATGTTGTTTTTGACATTATCATTTTTACTGAATTACAAGTTACTTGCAGAAATTCTACATTTTTTATCTATAAAATCCCATAATAAAGCATATAGCGCCAAAATTCCGAATAATAATATATTTAAAAAATGTCAAAATAAAACCGGGTAACATAATGGCGCTCGCACAAATCACAAAATATCCAGATATCTTTAAAATTTAGCACACAATTGCAAATAAATATATGATTATCAAATATTGTAAATTTTAGATTGGTAAGTGATAAATTTAATATATTTATTATTACGGTTTTTAAAATCTAATTTTATTTATTTAAAAACATTTATAACTATTTCAAAATTTTGATTTTTTACTTTTTATAAGCAAAAAAACATGATTTTTCGCTATTTTCCAATGTGAAAAATTCCACATCTTTAAAGTCGTTTCTTTGTAAAATTTCGACTAATTCGTTGCAAGTAAGCATATTTGCAAGTTCTACGCTTTTATTCCATTCATTTAGCGTTTCTTTTGTGGTGCCTTCTAAAAATATAAAAAACAGGCCGTTTAACTTTAAAATACGTTTTATTTCAGCAAAACACGCATCCAAATTTTTCCAAAAATACAGCGTTTCAAATGCGCTCACAATATCAAACTCTCGCTCTTTAAAATTTGTTTTATGAATATCGCAAAGCTCTAATTTTAGACGATTTTCACCAATTAAATTTTTACAGTTTTTGGCGCAGAATTTAATACTTGTAGGCGAATAATCGATACCGAAAAGCTTAGCGTTCGGAAACTTCTCCGCGAAATTTAACAAATTTTGACCGCCGCCGCAACCAACGTCTAAAATTTTGATATTTTCATTGTTCGTTTTTATCTTATCAATAGCCCATAATGAGCCGATATTGTGCATTTTGTTCATTCTTTGAAGTGTTAAAATTCCACTTTTTCCGCTAGGAAATCTTGCGTTATCATTTGATTTTTTCATAAATTTTACCTTTAAAATAGCGAAATTTATGCTTGAGAAATATCACAGAAAAGTGCGTCTGTAGCTTTTGCTAAATCCTTTGAAGATAAAAAAATTTGAAGACCGCGAATTCCTGCGCTTATATAAATTTTATCATTTAAAAGCGCTTTATTGTCGATAAATGTTCTAAATTTTCGCTTCATGGCAAGCGGAGAGCAGCCGCCTCTGATGTATCCCGTGATTTTTGGCAAATCCTTAATGGCGATTAATTCGCAACGTTTTGCGCCTGCAATTTTAGCAAGTTCTTTCAGATTCAGGCTTAAATCACCTTGTAAACAAGCAACTACAAATTCATTGTCAGCTTTGCAAACTATCGTTTTATAAACTTGCGTAATATCAAGTCCTGCATCTTCTGCGATATGCACGGCATCAATGCGTTCCGGATCAACTTTATAACTTTTCAGTTCATAATTGATTCCAAGTTCATCCAAAAAGCGTGCGGCATTTGTTTTGTGGCTCATGCTTGACTTAAAATTTCTACTTTATTATTAAAAACCGCTATACAATGTTCATAATGGCTGGTTCTAAGTCCATCTCTACTTGTAACTGCCCAATTGTCCGCGGCAACGACAGGATATCCATCTTTTTGGCAAATCATAGGCTCAATACAAAATACCATTCCATTTTTAATCTTCGGACCGACTTTAGCATTTTTGCCTTCCAAATAATTTAAAATTTCAGGCTCTTCATGCGGTCTTTTGCCGATTCCATGCCCACAATATCCCATTAATGGTACAAAACCGCGATCAAGAATAAATTTTTCGATTTTTGCGCTTAACTCTTTAAAATACATTCCGACTTTTATGTTTTTTATAGCAAAATATAATGCATCTTTGCTGCACGCAATTACATCCTCATCTTGTTTTGAAATTTTGCCAATAGGAAATGTGCGCGCGCTATCGCCAAAATATCCACCTATTTTAGTACCTATATCGACACCTAAAATATCACCCTCTTTTAAAATTCTCTCATCCGGAATTCCATGAATTACAACTTCATTTAAAGATAAACAAGATGCATTTGGAAAGCCGTAAAGACCTTTAAAGGCTGGTTCGGCACCATGTTGACGTATAAAATCGTCTATTTTTTTATCAACTTCAAGCAAACTCATACCGTTGCTCAAAAAATCACCTACATAATCTAAGGTTTGAGCGACAATTTTATTTGCCACTCTCAAACCTTCAATATCTTTTTGTGTTTTAAAAAAAATTGCCATTATAAACCAATCGCACTCAAAGTTTTATATTTGTTCATATAAATTTGAGCTTCAATTCGTCTCATCGTATCAAGTGCAACAGAAACAACGATAAGAACAGATGTGCCACCGAAATAAAAAGGCACGCCTAAAAATTTTGTAAGTAGCCAAGGAACAACGGTAACCATACCTAAATAGATTGAGCCCCAAAATGTTAAACGACTTGCAACATCATTTAAAAATGTAGACGTATGTTCGCCTGGACGAACTCCTGGAATAAATCCACCTTGCTTTTTAAGATTTTCACTTATATCTTTGCTGTTGAATGCGATTGAAGCATAAAAATACGCAAAAAATACAACTAATAAAAATTGTATAAAATTGAAAAAATATCCTTGTGGACTTAAAAAATCATTTATTTTTTGAATAAACGGATTTGTGCTGGTTTGTAGGATAGTTCCTGGAAACATCAAAATCGCACTTGCAAAAATAGGCGGAATAACACCGCTAAGATTGATTTTGATAGGAATGTAGTTCATTATTCTTTTGTTTTGATTTTGCATAATAATCTTGCGGGAATATGAAATAGGCACACGACGTTCAGCCATTTCCACATAAATAATAACACCGATTGTCACTAAAATTATAAGTATAACAAAAGCTAAAACTATAAAATTCATTTCGCTGGTATTTAATAAATTTACGGTTCCGCCGATTGCACTTGGAATTCCGCTTACAATACCTGCAAAAATTATTAAACTTATACCTTGCCCTATTCCTCTTTGAGTGATTTGCTCGCCGATCCACATTAAAAGCATTGTTCCTACAAGCATAGAAATACATGAAATGAATATAAACTCATTTGTATTTTCCGTCATAATAGCAGAAGCACCAGTTCTACCTGTTAATCCTTGTAAACCAATGCTTACACCGATTGCTTGAACAACTGTAATTCCAATAGTTGTGTAACGAATTATTTGCATATATTTTTGCATACCGTCACGCTCTTTTTTCAGTTTACCTAAATTTGGAAAAGTTGCCGCCAAAAGTTCCATAATAATCGAAGCGGTAATATAAGGCATAATGCCAAGCGAAATTACACTAAGTCGCTCGGCAGCCTTTCCGCTAAACATATTAAACATTCCAAGTGCATTTCCTGCATTAGAATCAAAAAATTCTTTGATTACATCTACATTGACACCTGGAACAGGAACATAAGCAAGCAATCTATAAGCGAACAAAAATCCCAAAGTAATTAGAATTTTTGTCATCAATGTTTTATTCATTATTTTAATCCGCTTGTTTTTATATTCTCATCTTTGATTTTAGAAGCAAGTTCTTTCGCGCCTGCGCCTATTAGTTTAATTTTTTTTGTGCTGCTTGGAAATTTATGCACTGATAAAATGCTTTCGAATGTGATTTCAGATAAATCTTTAATAGCTGAAATTTTCTCTACATTTATAGCATAAGGTTTTTCAAATTTTGAATTAAATCCAACTTTTGGCAAGCGTCTTTGAAGCGGTTGTTGTCCGCCTTCGAATCCGCGCTTTTCATTATAACCTTTTCTTGCTGTTTGACCTTTGCCACCTTTTGTAGCTGTTTTGCCCCAACCGCTACCTTGACCGCGACCAATTCTTTTGGTTTTACTGGTTGAGCCCGGTGCTTTTTGTAAATTTTCTAATCCCATCATTTGCTCCTTAATTTTTTAACATACTAAGAGCTTTAATTGTAGCTCTTACAACGTTTGATGAGTTATTTGAACCAAGAGATTTTGTTAGAATGTCTTTTATTCCGACAAGCTCTAAAACAGGACGAACAGAACCGCCCGCTATAACGCCCGTTCCTTCGCTGGCAGGTTTTAATAAAATTTTACTTGCATTATATTTTACTTCAATATCATGTGCAATTGTAGAACCATTTAATTTTACATCAATAATATTTTTAAAAGCATCATCTACAGCTTTTTTAATTGCATCAGGAACCTCTTTTGATTTTCCAAAACCATAGCCTACAAGACCTTTTCTGTTTCCTACAACTACCAAAGCGGTAAATCTGAATTTTCTACCACCTTTTACGACTTTAGTAACTCTACCGATATTAACGATTACTTCTTCAAATTCTTCTCTATTATATTTCATATCCGATCCTTATAATTTTATACCGTTTTTTCTTAGCGCGTCAGCAAAAGCTGCAACTACACCATGATATAAATAACCGTTTCTATCAAAAATTGCTTCTGAAATTTTAGCCGCTTTTAGTTTTTCGGCAAAATCTTTTGCTAAAATTGCGGCACCATCTTTATTTGCTTTTATTTTCAAAGCTGTTCCGCTGCTTGCACATAAAGTTTTGCTGTTTGTATCATCAATTGCTTGAGCATAGATTGTTCTATTTGATTTAAAAATAGAAATGCGTGGGCAAACAGCAGAACCTGAGATATTTGCTCTAATTTTTCTTTTTCTTTTAATTCTTAAAGAAATTTTTCTTTTTAATGTATTTGCTGTCATGACCTACCCTTATTTCTTAGCTGTTTTTCCGGCTTTGCGGATAATATGCTCTTCAAGATATTTTACGCCTTTGCCTTTATATGGTTCAGGTGCTCTGAAATCTCTAATAATTGCCGCTACTTGACCTACTTGTTGTTTATCTGTACCTTTAATTGTGATAACATTTTTATCAACTGAAATTTCTATTCCATCAGGAACTTCATAATTTACAAGATGAGAATATCCAAGTGTAAGCTCTAGAATTTTACCTTTCATTGCAGCTTTATAACCGACACCGTTTATTTCAAGTTGTTTGCTAAAACCATCTGTTAAGCCCACCACAATATTATGTGCTAAAGCTCTATAAGTTCCCCAAAAAGCCATGCTTTGTCTATCTTCACCTTTTGGTGAAAATTCAACTTTGCCATCTTCAACTTTTACATCTACATGATTTTTAGTATCAAGCTCTTTTTGTGCGTTACCTTTTTTAAATTTTAGCACATTACCATCAACTTTAACCTCAATGCCGCTTGGAATAGCGACAGGTTTTTTTCCTATTCTTGACATTTTTTTCCTTTTTATTTGTCTAGGGTATGACTACTTTTTGCGAATGAATACCACAATGCCATAAAAAGTAGAAACTTACCAAACGGTGCAAAGCACTTCGCCGCCAACACCGGCTTTGCTTGCTTCTATACCGCTCATAACACCTTTGCTTGTAGAAACAATGACTGTTCCGTAGCCGTTTTTAAATCTTTTTATTTCATCTTTAGTTTGATAAATTCTTCTTCCAGGTTTTGAAATTTTTGTTATTTCATTTATCGCACTTTTGCCGTGTTCATTATATTTTAGAACTACGTTGATGAATTTTTTATTGTCCTCTTCTATAAGATTATAACTTTCTATATAACCTTTTTCAGCTAAAATTTTAAGAACTGACTCAACTACATTTGAATGAAGTAGTTTAGTAGTGTCAAGTCTTCTCATAGAAGCGTTTCTTATACGAGTTAGTCCATCCGAAATTAAATCATTTAACATTTAAACTCCTTACCAACTTGCTTTTTTTAGCCCTGGAATAAGTCCTTCGTTAGCCAATTTTCGAAGACATACACGACAAATTCCAAAATCTCTATAAACAGAGTGCGGACGACCGCAAATTTTACATCTTGTATATGCGCGTGAGCTAAATTTTGCAGGGCGATTAGCTTTAGCTATCATTGATTTTTTTGCCATTTTACTTTCCTTTTGCAAAAGGCACGCCAAAAAGTTCCAACAATTTGAATGCCTCTTTATCACTATTTGCAGTTGTTACAATAGTAATATTCATACCATGAGTTTTTAAAATTTTATCATACTCAACTTCAGGAAACATCAATTGTTCATCAAGACCAAAATTATAGTTTCCTCTTCCATCAAATCCGTCTCTACTTAAACCGCGAAAATCTTTCACTCTTGGAAGCGCTATAGAAACAAGTTTGTCTAAAAATACAAACATATTATCTTTTCTCAGCGTTACTTTTATACCTACAGGAAAACCTTCACGCACTTTAAAACCGGCGATTGATTTTTTAGCATTAGTAATAACTGCTTTTTGTCCTGCTATCAACGAAATGGTGTCAGCCATATTTTGTAATATTTTTTCATCTTTACTTGATTCACCGACACCAACACTGATAACAATCTTATCAAGTTTTGGTATAAGCATAGAATTTTTTATATCAAATTCCTTTACAATAGCAGGTTTAATGCTGTTTTCATACAATTGTTTTAATCTATTCATCTATTAACCCTCAACTAATGCGACATTTGATATATCCATAGGCATCTCTTTATTTATAAAACCGCCCTTTGGATTTTTTTCACTAGGCTTTATAGCTTTTTTAGCTATTTTACAACCCTCGACTATAACTTGTGATTTTTTAGGTAAAACAGACAAAACTTTTCCTATCTTGCCTTTATCATCTCCTGTGATAATTTTTACATCATCACCTTTTTTTATCTTAAATTTTGCCATTATAAAACCTCCGGTGCCAAAGATACAATCTTCATAAATCCGTTGTATCTTACTTCACGACCAACTGGACCAAAAATACGAGTACCAATAAGTTCTTTTTTGCTATCCAAAACAACAGCCGCGTTTTCATCAAATCTAATAAGCGAACCGTTGCCTCTATGAAGCTCTTTTTTAGTGCGGACAACTACCGCTTTTACTACTTGACCTCTTTTTATTTTACCGTTTGGAAGTGCCTTTTTGACGGAACAAACGATAATATCGCCTACCGTTGCATATCTTCTTTTGCTGCCACCAAGAATTTTGATGCACATAAGCTCTTTTGCGCCACTATTATCAGCGACTGCAAGTCTTGTAAAACTTTGTATCATTATTCAACTCCCGCTTTTAAAACTGCTTTTAGGCGAAATGATTTTTTAGCACTTAGCGGTCTACACTCGACAGCTGAAATTGTATCGCCTATTTTTACTGCATTTTTTTCATCATGAACAAGATATTTTTTAAATTTTTTAACAAATTTGCGATATCTTGGGTGCATAACGCGTCTTTCTACTAAAATCGTTGCGGTTTTATCACCTGCTTTTTTTACAACTAATCCGTGAATTTCTCTTTTAAATGCCATATCTTACCCCTTATTTAGTTGCATTTATAGCGGTATTGATTTTCGCAATATCTTTTTTTACTATGCTGATCTCTTTTGGATTTGTCAATTGCATAGTTTTCAACTTTTGTTTAAGATTAAACAAAAGCAACTTTTTTTCTTTCAATAAACTATTAAGCTCTTCTACGCTTTTGCCATTTAACTCAGTATATTTCATTTTCGCTTTCCCTTGTTACGATTTTTGTTTTAAATGGTAATTTATGCATAGAGAGTTCAAGCGCTCTGCGAGCTACATCTTCGTTGACGCCTGTCAATTCAAAAATGATTCTGCCCGGTTTTATATTCATTACCCACTCTTCTACGCCTGTTTTACCTTTACCCATACGAGTTTGAAGAGGCTTTTTAGTAAGCGGTTTATCAGGAAATACATTTATCCAAACCTTTGCTTCCCTATTTACATAACGAGTCATTGCAATACGAGCAGCTTCAATTTGGTTTGAATTTATACGTCCGGCTTCAACGGCTTTAATACCGTAATCACCGAAATTTAATTTTATTCCTCTTACTGCATAGCCGCGATTGCGACCTTTCATCATTTTACTATATTTTGTTTTCTTTGGCATTAACATAGTTATCTACCCCTTCTTGATCTGCGTGATTTTTTAGGCGCTTCGTCTGTTTTTTCGGCTTGAATACCTTTTTGTAAAACTTCGCCTTTGAAAATCCATACTTTTACACCGATATTACCGTAAGTAGTATGAGCTTCCGCAAATCCGTAATCAATTTTTGCTCTTAAAGTATGAAGTGGAACACGACCTTCCAAATACCATTCTGTTCTTGCCATTTCAGCTCCGCCGAGTCTGCCTGCAACTGAAATTTTAATACCTTTTGCACCTGCTTTTTGCGCACTTTGAATTACTTTTTTCATAGCGCGTCTGAAAGCTACACGTTTTTCAAGTTGCATAGCAACATTTTCGGCTGCAAGTTGAGCTGAACTTCCAGGTCTTCTTTCTTCTTTTATATTTATAGTTACATCTTTTTTTAATAGAGCAACAACTTCATTTTTTAGGTTTTCTATTTCGCTACCTTTTTTACCGATAATTACACCAGGTCTTGCAGCAACTATTGTTACACGAAGTTTTTTTGCAGTTCTTTCAATCAAAATTTGATTGATTCCGGCATAATAAAGTTTTGCTTTTAAAAATTTGCGAATTTTATAATCTTCGCTTATATTTTCAGGAATAGCTGATTTTACAGGAAACCATCTTGATTCCCAGTTTCTATTTATACCTAATCTTAGGCCGATTGGATTAACTTTTTGTCCCATAATTACGCTTCCTTACTTGGTTTTGAAACTTCAACCATAATATGTGAGGTTGGTTTTCTTATTCTGCTTGCAGTACCTCTTGCACGCGGTCTAAATCTTTTTAATACAGGACCCGCGTCAACTCGGCAACTTTTTACAATAACTTCATTTGGTTCAAAACCGCCATTTGCAACTGCACTTAAAATTGCATTTGCTATATATTTTGCACCGCGATTCGGTGTAAATTCCAAAGTAGCAAGTGCAAATTCAGCATTCATTCCTTGAATTTCTTTTGCAATAAGCCTTGTTTTTGTCGGTGAAAGACGGACAAATTTTATAGTTGATTTACTCATATTTTATCCTTATTTACCGATTTTCTTTTGAACAGAGCCACGGTGGCCTTTAAAAGTTCTTGTTGGAGCAAACTCACCTAATTTATAACCTATATGATGTTCTGTCACATAGACAGGAATAAAACTTTTTCCATTATGAACATTAAATGTCAAACCTATCATTTCAGGAGTTATGGTACTTCTTCTTGACCAAGTCTTAATAGGCTTATTGTCTTTTGCTTTTTTAGCGGCAATGACTTTTTTTATTATATATTCATCTACAAATGGACCTTTTTTAAGAGACCTTGCCATTATTTACCTTTCTTTCTTGAAATTATAAGCTTATCACTTGCCTTTTTATGACGAGTTTTTAAGCCTTTTGTCGGTTGACCCCATGGAGTTACAGGTTGTCTTCCAGGACCAGTTTTACCTTCACCACCACCGTGTGGGTGATCTACAGGGTTCATAGCACTTCCTCTGGTTTGCGGACGAACACCTAAATATCTATTGCGTCCTGCTTTGCCAAGCGAGATATTAGCCCACTCTTCATTTCCGACAACGCCTATTGTAGCCATACATTCACCAAGCACTTTTCTCATCTCTCCGCTTGGTAAACGCAAAATGACATATTTTTCTTCTCTACCCATAAGTTGAGCATAACCACCTGCTGATCTTGCTAATTGTGCACCTTTTCCTGGTTTTAGCTCAATTGCGTGAATAATTGTTCCAACAGGAATGTTTTTAATTTTCATTGCATTGCCCGGTTTTATATCAAGTCCGCTTTCGGCAGAACTGATTACATCGCCTACATTTAACTCATTTGGTTGTATGATATATCTTTTCTCGCCGTCAGCATAATTTAAAAGTGCAATTCTGCAATTTCTATTCGGATCATATTCTATTGCTTCTACTTTTGCGGGAATTCCAAATTTTGTGCGTTTAAAATCTATAATTCTGTATAGTTTTTTTGCACCGGCTTCTTTATGTCTACTTGTGATTCTACCATTATTATTTCTACCCAAACTAGCAGGAATTTTAACAAGAAGCGATTTTACACTTGCTTTTGCAGTAATATCATCACTGCTTAATCCTGTCATATATCTTCTGCTTTTAGTGTAAGGTTTATATGATTTTATTGCCATCTTATGCCCCCACGTTTTCTAGGCTGACGCCTTCAGGAAGCTTAACATAAAATTTCTTGAAATTATCTCTAACGCCAAGTCTTCCTCTAAATCTTTTTACTTTACCGTCAATTCTTAACGAATTTATTTTTAACGGAGTAAAACCGAAATACTCTTTTAAAACAGCTTTTAGGCTTGTCTTTGTCATTTTTGGGCTAGTTTGGATGACGACCATACCGCCTTCTTGTAAATTAAGAGTTTTTTCCGTATAAAGAATTGTTTTGATATCAGTTATATCTGCCATTTTAGCCCTCTTTCACTATTGATTGTAGTGCCGATGTTTCGATGATAACAGCACTATAAACTGCAACCAAATATGCATTTAGCTCATTTATATCTATAACATAGCAGTTGTTTAGATTTCTATAAGCAAGAAGTGTTGCACTATCCAGCTCGTTTTTAACTATCAAAGCATCTCTAACACCCAAATTTTTTATAAATTTTGCAGCATCTTTTGTTTTTCCGCTTGAAATTTCAAGACTGTCAACTGCAAAAATTTTATCGTTTTGCGCTTTTTCATTTAACGCAAATTCCAATGCTAGACGTTTTTGTTTTTTATTTACTTTTTGAAAATAATTTCTATTATTTGTAGGTCCAAAAGCAACAGCACCGCCAACCCAAACGTTTGTTCTGGTTGAACCTGCTCTAGCTCCGCCTCTACCTTTTTGACGCCATGGTTTTTTGCCGCCACCGCTTACCTCAGATCTTCCTTTTGTATTTGCAGTATTTGCACGAAGCGAAGCAAGATAAGATTTGACATACAAATATAAATTATGCGGATTTACATCGGCAAAATTTGCAGGAAGTTCAAGCTCGCTTGCTTTTTCTAATTTTTCATTAAGCACTTTTACTTTACTCATTTTACTATCCTTATTCTTCCCATTGCTCCATTAAATCCGGCAACTGCGCCTTTTAAAACCAAAATTCTATTTTCGGCATCAAATTTCACAATTTCATTTTTTACGGTAACTTTTACATTTCCCATATGTCCTGCCATTCTCATACCAGGTTGCACGCGTCCAGGCCATTCGCAATTACCGATTGAACCATGTCTTCTGTGAAATCTTGAACCGTGAGATTTTGGACCGCCTGCAAAACCGTGTCGTTTCATAACGCCTTGATAGCCTCTACCTTTTGAAGTAAAACTGCTCTTTACAAATTTTGCGTTATTAAAAATTTCTATACTTTGATCACCGACTTCTGCGTTTTCTACGCATAAAGTTGCGAATTTATTAAATTCTTTGCTTAGGTTATATTTTTTTTGAATTCCGGCAATAGCTTTATTGAAAGCTTTTCCGTTTGCATAAGCTACAACCGCTTTTCCATCATTTACCTCACAAATTTTTGCATTTACAACGCGCAAAAGTGTAACAGGAATGCTTGGATTATCAATGGTTCTGCTCATGCCGATTTTTTCTACGATATATTCCATAACTCACCCCTTATTTGCCCATCGCACGAACTTCGACATTAACCTCTGGTGCTAAGTCAAGTTTTGTTAGCGAATCAACTGTTTCAGGTGTTGCCGCTACGATATCAAGCATTCTGCCATGGATTTTCATCTCAAATTGTTCTCTTGAGTCTTTATTTATGTGTGGAGATTTTAAGACTGTGTAGCGCTTAACCTTCGTAGGCATCGGAACCGGACCTCTCACATCGGCACCCGTTCTTTTGACAGCTTCTACAATTGCTGCAACTGTGCGATCTAAAACTCTGTGGTCATAAGCTTTCAGCTTCAACCTAATTTTTTGCATCTTTTTTCCTTTAAAAAAGAACTTGTCGCAAACGTGCGACCTTTTATCAAAATAAAAGACTGCAATTATATAAAAACGGTGTTTCTTTGTCAAGAAATTTGCGAAAATTTTACACTTTATTTCCTTTTTATAAGGAAATATTTAAATTTTTGAAATTATATTTTAATCAAAAAAAATATTTTAAATAACATAAAAATTTTGCAAAATATATAACGCATAAAAAATATTTTTTTAAATATCAAATTAAAAAATACGTTTAAAATTCTTCAAAATTTGATTATTTTTTTATAAAATTTAAAATATACAACTAAAAATTTAACTAATCAAGTAAAACTTTAAAATCTTTTGCATCAAAAAGCAGCAGTTTGGGATCTTTTATATTTAAAAGCTCTTCACTAAATCCGCTGTAACTAAAAAGCACGCGAAAATTCGGTGAAATTCCTGCTCTTTGGCATTTAAAATCAAGCAAATTCAAAACATTTTTACAAATTTTGCGGTTTTTATATTTACACTCGCCCACCACACAAAAATTTTCAACTCTAGCATAAATATCAATTTCGATTTCTTTATTCCAAAAGCTTGAAACAACGTTATTAGAGAGATTAAAATATTTTGCAATCAATTCGCGCGACAGTATTTCAAAACCGAAACTCGCATAATTTTCAAAGTCATTTTTTATCTTTTCAAGCACAACCGAAAATTTGCCGTTTTTCAAAAGCGTAATATCTGGTTCAATGAATCTAAACCAAAAACGCGCAAAATTACTCTTAAATTTCACTTTATCACTTATTTTATATCTACGAAGTTCACGCGGAAGTTTTTCGTTTTTTCGTGTTTTTTTTAGCGGTTTTTCGTGGCTTGGCTCGATTTTAAGAAACTGCGCTTTTATAAGCTCGTCCAAAACTATTTTGGCTTTAAATCTTGGTAAAATTTTAGTAATTCCTATTTTTTTACGATCACTTTTTGCAAATTTCATAAGTGCTTTTTTTATTTCAATTTGATACAAACTATTAAAATTAAACATTCTTTCAAAATGTTCGAATTTTAATAAAATTTCAAATTTTATAGCTTCAAAAATATCATCATAATGGGAATTTATTGGAATTTCATCAAATACAAAATGAAATTTTAAAAGTTCGGAAATATCCAAATACTCAAAACTTTTCGCTGTATCCTTTAAAACAAAAATTTCACGCCTCCAAAAATTTAATCTAATTTTACCAAAACGGGCTATAATTTGCAAAGGAGCGCGATATGGAAATAGAAAAAATCAGACAGAATATAATTTTAAAAGAGGGTATAAAATATTTTGATTGGACAGCTAGCGGACTTGGTTTTTATGAGATTGAAGATGAAATTTTAAGAATAATGAAAACCTATTCGAACACGCATTCGTTGGTTAGCTCAAATTCCATAAAAACAACAGATTACTATGAGAATGCCGTAAAAAAAATGAAAGAAATTTTAGGCGTAAATAAGGATTTTTCACTTATTGCATGCGGCTTTGGCGCTACATGGGCAATAAAAAGATTTGAAGAAATTTTAGGACTTTATATACCGCCTGCGACTCGAGCAAGGCTTGATTTGCGAAATTTTAAAAACTTGCCGCTTGTAATAATTTCGCCTTTTGAGCACCATTCTGTAGAAGTCAGCTTGAGACTTGGACTTTGTGAAGTCGTGCGAATTCCGCTAAACAAAAATGGGCTTTTTGATTTTGATTTTTTTGAAAAAGTCCTTGAAAATGCGCGCGGACGCGAAATTATCGGTATTTTTAACGTGGCTTCAAATATCAGCGGAATCATAAACGACTATCAAAAAATATATTTGATGATAAAAATGTACGGTGGAATCGTGGCATTGGACGGCTCAACTTACATCACTCACGGAAAAATTGATGCAAATTTTTATGACGCACTTTTTATCTCCACACATAAATTTCTTGGCGGAATTGGAGCTCCAGGAATTTTAATAATTAAGAATTCACTCTTCAAAAGCAATCTGCCTACATTTGCAGGCGGTGGAAATGTAAATTATGTAAGTAGAACGTCGCAAGATTTCAAGGTGCAGAAAGAAGAGCTTGAAACACCTGGAACCCCTGCAATTTTAGGCGTTATGAAAGCTTATTTAGCACTTAAACTTTGGCACGATGTCGGAGAGAATTTTATCCAAGAAACAGAAAACGAATTGGCGGAACATTTTTTAAACGAAGTAAGTAAGATAAAAGAGCTTAAAATTTACGGAAATTTAAATGTTAAACGCGCGCCGATTTTTTCATTTAACGTAAACGGTTTTAATCCTTATGATTTCGCTTCAATTTTAAGTCATAATTTTGAAATACAAACGCGTGCCGGATGTATGTGTGCAGGACCTTATGCACGCGATTTACTTGGTTTAACCGACGATGAAAAAATTTCAAGACCCGGCTTTGTTCGGGTTAGCTTTAATTTTACTCAGGAGCTAGCCGATATAGATTTTTTAATCGCCGCAATCAAAGAAATCATAAAAAATAAAGAAAAATTCAACCCGAATTATTTAGTAAAAAGCTGCTGCGGATAAAAATTTTAATTTCTGTTATTTTTATCTATTAAATTATTCTTTGTATTTTCCGTTTTACATTATTTTCAAGTGTGTATTTTTTTCCAGGATTTTCTTTAATATTTGAAATTTCATCAAAGAAACTAAAAAACTTTTTTAATCGTTTAATAAAAAATAGTTCATCATGAATTTCCTTTGATATTTTTTTATTATATTCACTATTAAAATTTATATTATATTCTACAGTCTCTTGAAAAATGTCAATAATAAAAGCAATTTTATACAACGCATTATTCGAGCTAAAATTATCATCTATAAAAATATCTATTCAATACAACTTAAGCAGATTTTCTCTTATTGATTTTAATAAAATATGATATAAGTCTTTATCATATTTTTTATACCATATCCAAAATCACACTATTTTTTACTTCGCTACGCTATTTAGAAAAATGAAGTATAAAATAATCTCTGTTTTTAGCCATTTAATTTAATTTACTTAATCTTAATTTACAATAATCTTAAAAGTTTTTAATTTTATTCATACAATTTTTATCATTTGTGAACTAATTCTTGAAGTGTTTTACTCAAAAATACTCTAGAAATTAAAAAATAGCTTTCATCTATTTCTTTATATTTCACCACTAAATTTACTTATTTTTACATTCACTTATCATAAAATTCTTATCTGTTTTATGATTTTTACTGTATTTTATAAAAATATTACAAATTTCAGCTGTTTTTTACCGCCTCTATATCTAACAAATATCTTAAAATTTCTCTAAATTCAGCCTATAAAATTCTCTAACAATAAATATACTTATTTTTTCTTAAAATAATAGTTTAAAGCTATTTTATTAGAGATTAGGCTGTATTGAGAGTAAATTTTTTGTTTATTCTAAAAGTTGAATATTTTTAAAATCAATTCTAATTTTATATTTTTAATTGTTATACACGCCAATTATTTAATTTGTTTTGATTTATTAAGGAGAAAATAAAGCCATTTTTATACATATATTTTAGATTTTTTCTTCATAAGTGAAAAAATCATTTAATTAATATTTTTGTCTTAAAAAATATATAAACAGGAGAAATTTAATGAAATATTGTGAAAATTATGAAATTAGTGTAATTTATCTTTTCAATATAATCAACTGGTGGGCCTGATAAGACTTGAACTTATGACCTCACCCTTATCAGGGGTGCACTCTAACCGGCTGAGCTACAGGCCCTCTTTATATATCTTTTTGTTATAGATTTTCTATTTTTATTAAAGCATAAAGCTTAATTTTTAGAAAATCAGAATAAAATAATAAATGGTGGAGAATAGCGGGATCGAACCGCTGACCTCCTGCGTGCAAAGCAGGCGCTCTCCCAGCTGAGCTAATTCCCCGATGTTTACATAATATCTGATTATTTTATTGTATTTTAATTATCGGTTATTTTAAGAAGATTATTATTCTTATAAGTTTCATTGTTTTTATTATATTTTCGGTTTTTGTCTGTTTGTTTATTGATTTGTGTTTTTTTATTTATCTGTCTGTTTCGTTGTTGATAAAAACAATCGGGATTATATATGTTTTTATTTTTAATTTTAATTTGCTCTTTTTAAATTATTCAATCTCTGAAAACTAAACAAGGATGATTGAGATTTATGATGAATATCTTGTGAGAGAATATTCATTTGTACTCTAGAAAGGAGGTGATCCAACCGCAGGTTCTCCTACGGTTACCTTGTTACGACTTCACCCCAGTCGCTGATTCCACTGTGGAGGGTAGCAAATTTTGCATCCCCGCTTCGAGTGAAATCAACTCCCATGGTGTGACGGGCGGTGAGTACAAGACCCGGGAACGTATTCACCGTAGCATGGCTGATCTACGATTACTAGCGATTCCGGCTTCATGGAGTCGAGTTGCAGACTCCAATCCGAACTGGGACATATTTTATAGATTTGCTCCATCTTGCGATATTGCATCTCATTGTATATGTCATTGTAGCACGTGTGTCGCCCCGGACATAAGGGCCATGATGACTTGACGTCGTCCACACCTTCCTCCTCCTTACGAAGGCAGTCTATTTAGAGAACTCAGCCTAACTGTTAGCAACTAAATACGTGGGTTGCGCTCGTTGCGGGACTTAACCCAACATCTCACGACACGAGCTGACGACAGCCGTGCAGCACCTGTCTTAACATTTCTGCAAGCAGACACTCTTCCATCTCTGGATGATTTGTTAGATATCAAGTCCGGGTAAGGTTCTTCGCGTATCTTCGAATTAAACCACATGCTCCACCGCTTGTGCGGGTCCCCGTCTATTCCTTTGAGTTTTAATCTTGCGACCGTACTCCCCAGGCGGTATACTTAATGCGTTAGCTGGATTACTGCCTTGACTAGCAAAGCAACAACCGGTATACATCGTTTAGGGCGTGGACTACCAGGGTATCTAATCCTGTTTGCTCCCCACGCTTTCGTGCATCAGTGTCAGTTAGGTTCTAGCAGATCGCTTTCGCAATAGGTATTCTTCTTGATATCTACGGATTTTACTCCTACACCAAGAGTTCCATCTGCCTCTCCCCTACTCTAGACTATCAGTTTCCCAAGCAATTTAATAGTTAAGCTATTAGATTTCACAAGAGACTTGATAATCCACCTACGCACCCTTTACGCCCAGTGATTCCGAGTAACGCTTGCACCCTCCGTATTACCGCGGCTGCTGGCACGGAGTTAGCCGGTGCTTATTCATCGGGTACCGTCATTATTCTTTCCCGATAAAAGGAGTTTACGCTCCGAAAAGTGTCATCCTCCACGCGGCGTTGCTGCGTCAGGGTTTCCCCCATTGCGCAATATTCCCTACTGCTGCCTCCCGTAGGAGTTTGGACCGTGTCTCAGTTCCAATGTGACTGATCATCCTCTCAGACCAGTTATGCGTCATAGCCTTGGTAAGCCGTTACCTTACCAACTAGCTGATACAGTATAGCCTCATCTCTTAGCGAAAAACTTTCTCTACTTTACTTATGTAAAGCAGAAGTATAGAGTATTAGCAATCGTTTCCGACTGTTATCCTCTACTAAGAGGCAGATTAGCTATATATTACTCACCCGTGCGCCACTAACTTATAAGAGCAAGCTCTTATTCGTTCGTTCGACTTGCATGTATTAGGCACGCCGCCAGCGTTCACTCTGAGCCAGGATCAAACTCTCCATATAAAACATTTTTTATCTCTCTTTATAAAATATTTGCTTAATTAAATCAAGCTGTTTTTTATTAAAAGAGTTTTTTATTTATTATAATTTATATATGAAGTTTTTAATCTAAAAACTTTTTGAATATTAAATATATTTTTAGTTCATTTCAGCTTTTACTTTCCTAAGAAAGCCTAAAACCTGATAAACCGGCTCAATCGATCACTTGTTTAGATTTCAAAGATTGACTTTGATTATATTGACAATGATAATTTAAAAAACTTACTTTTTCTAAAAAGCTTTTTAGTTTGCTTTTCAAAAAAGCGAAATTGAATTGTATAAAAAACTTGCTTAAAAGTAGATAAAAGTTTGAGAAAAATTGAGAGAAAATAAAATTATAAAAAATTAAAAATATGTAGAATGAGAAAATTTGGTGTAGGGGTTAAATTGGCAATTCTATAATAAAAATTATTCTATAAAATTATATTTTTCATACTTGTCTATTTGTTTTTATATTAATATTTCATATCCATCAAACATTACTTAAAGTGCGGCAGGCAAAATTTTAAATAAACTAAAATTTAAGTGCCGGCAATATTAAAAATATCAAAATTTAAAATTTTATGCCGAATTTTTCTGTAAAAAGCTGTTTTTAATGGAATTTAGCCGTTTTAATATAGTATTAAAATTTTATAAAAATTACAATTAAAGAGTTGTATATAATATTTATTAGATAGATCCGCTTAAGCCGTATAAAGAAAATTTATAAAATTAAAAAATCTGCAAACGGATTAAAATATTTCAAAAAAAATTTGTATAAATGAAACAGGACTTGATATTTAAAACTGTTCTTATCACCAAAATTATTAAAAGCCGCAGCCACGCAATAAAGCGAAAAATGAGCTCTTATCAATAAAATTTTTCGTAACATATCAGAAGTCAAAACGCTATTTATGCTTGATTTTGTTGATTTGAACGATTCTAGGACGGATTACTAACTCGCTTACATTTGATTTAGTTTGCAAAATTTCAAGCACGAAATTTGCGATTTCATCCGCATCTATATAACTGTTTTCATCATCGCTTACGCCGAAATTAAGATTGTCGAAAAATGCAGTTTTAGTAATATCAGGACTGATACAAGTTACTTTTATCTCTTTTCTCACATCTTCGAACAAAGAGAGCAAAAATGCGCGCAATCCTGCTTTGCTTGCACTATAAACACTTGAAAAACGACTGAATCTCAAAGCTTCAATTGAAGCGATACCGATTATATGCGCGCGATTTCTTTTCAAATTTTTTAAAAGCTCACGGCAAATTAAAATATTTGCACTTAAATTTACATTTATAAGGCGCAGAATTTCATCCGTATTCATAGCTTCAAGCGGCGCAAAAATGCCGAAACCGGCACTTAAAATCACCACTGAAATTTCGTGTTTCTGCTCTAAATTTCTCACCTCTTTTAACAAGTCGTCTAAATTTTCAAAACGGCTTTTTAAAGTTAAAATTTTATGACCTTTTGCACTTAAAAGTTCGCTGCACGCCTTTCCGATTCCCGAACTTGCTCCTGTAATTAAAATTTTCATCTTAACTCCAAATTTTAGCCATATAAGCTGATTTCATCGCTCGCTCAAACTCATCGTTGCTGGCATATTCGTATCCGAAACATTCACGCCAAAGCGATTTGTCCTCCATACAAAGATAAAAAAATACTTCATCATGCCAAGGTGTAAAACTTTTATAAGCAAAATGAAACATCTCTTTTTTTATTTTAAGCGGGTATGAAAATTTATTGTTTATCATTTCAAAAGGCATCTGCAAAATTTTACTTTTTATTTCTCTTGATCTTATTTTTTTAATCACCGGCTTTGTAAAAGTAAGTGTGCCGAAAGAGATCAAAGCGACATTTTTAGGATCAAACTCATTTAAAATTCGCTCAAAAATTTCGCCGTAATCAATAAAAAAATTGTCATACCAAACAAGCGGATGAAAGTGAAAACCGATTAAAATTCCTTTTTCGGCAAGCTTCTTAGCCGCCGATATTCTTTCATCAAAACGGGCTGTCAAATGCTCTTCGTTTTGTATTATTTCAGGTGTATTTAAAGAAAACGTCGCGATTACATTGCGCGGAATTTCATTTTCCAAAAGATAACTTATATTTTTTGATTTGCTTTTAAGTTCCAAAATCAAATTTTTATATTTTTTCGCAAATTTCATCAAAGCGCTCAGCTCGCCGAATTTATTATTCCAAAGCAGTGAATCCGAACTTTGTCCCGTGCCGATATGATAAATTTTATTTTTATCAAGTTCTAATTTTTCCAAATTTTGAGCAAAATTTTTATCGTATTCTACGTTATTTCCTTTATAAAATGACTGCACAGCGCAATATAAACAATCAAAACCGCACGAATTTACCGCATCAAGCGTTAAAAGATTGCAGCATCTTGTATTTTTGCTAGCTACAGGACAGTTTCCAAGAGCAATCCTGTCCGCTTCAAAAGATGAAATTTTAAAATCTCTTTTTTGATAAATATTTGTAAAATTTTTATATCCGTGAATTTTTTCTTGCAATTTTTTGTGATAATCTTTTAAAAAATTAAATATATCTTTGCCATTTTTACCACTCAAAAATTCGCTATCTTCAAGCTCTTGCGGAATTTTTTCATCCCACATTTTTATATCTTTTAAAAATTCGTCAATCTGTTTTTTTTGCTGAAATGTAAAATGAAAATTTTCTAAATTTGCCAAAATATCGCCTTTTTTATTTCAGAAATTTTTGCTTTTATGAGATTATACACAAAATTTTTACTGAGTTTGCTTGCGTTTAGATAATCGCTTACAATTTTTAAGCTGAAATTTTCAACTTTAGAATCGCTGCAAATTTGAAAAAACATAGCACTCTCCATGTCGCATAAAGTAGTGGTAATTTCGCTTTTGGGCTTATCTACGCATTCCAAATCGGCGTTTTTTAAAAAATCAAATTTCTTGCCGATTGCAAAAATTTCACCTATTTTTATATTTTCATCGCTACAGCCGCAAATGCCGATATTAACAGCGCGCGAAAAATTTCCGCTTTTTAAAATTTCCGCCAAAATTTTCGTTTTTTGTGTGCCTACGCCTAAAATGCAAAGTAAAATTTCGCCGTTAGAGTAAAAATTCAAACCCGTTTTTTTAAGCCTTAAATTTTCAATTAAAGGCATAGCTTCGCATTTCAAAGCCGTATGAATTAAAATCATAAATCAAAACCTTAAAAAATATCAGTAAAAATTTTATACAAAATTATTTAATAAACAAACTTTATTTTAATAGCTTTTTTAATTTTAAAATTTAAAAATCGTTGCAAATAAGAGCTGTTATTCATCGTAATTTATTTGTTTTTGTGTGATATAATCAAAGATTATTTTGAAAAAAGAAGCGAAAATGAACGATACAATAAAAATCACAAATGCAAGAGAGCATAATCTAAAAAACATCAATTTGGAAATTCCTAAAAATAAGCTTGTCGTTTTTACAGGACTTAGCGGAAGCGGTAAGAGCACGCTTGCTTTCGATACACTTTATGCTGAAGGTCAAAGACGTTACGTAGAGAGTTTAAGCAGCTATGCAAGACAGTTTTTGGACCGTATAGGAAAACCGGATGTCGATAAAATCGAAGGTTTGACACCGGCGATTGCGATAGATCAAAAAACAACCGGCAAAAATCCGCGTTCAACTGTCGGAACGATTACTGAAATTTACGATTATTTGCGTTTGCTTTATGCGAGAATCGGCACTCAATACTGCCACAAATGCGGCAAACCGATCTCAAAAATGAGTGCAAGCGACATAATAGAACAGATTATGAAACTTCCACAAAATGCTAAAATCATCATTCTTGCGCCACTTGTGCGCGAAAAAAAAGGTACTTTTGCAGATATTTTGCAAAATATGAGAGAGCAAGGCTTCGTGCGCGCTATCATAGATGGCGTAATGGTTCGCCTTGATGAAGATATAGAACTTAGCAAAACAAAAAAACACACGATAAAACTCGTGATAGATCGTACTGCAATAAACGATGAAAATAACACAAGAATCGCAGGAGATATCGAAAAAGCGCTAAAAATCAGCTTTGGCGAAGTGGAAATTGAAATAGTAAACGCTGATGAAGTCGGCGCCGCTAAAAATCTAATCCATTACAGCGAACATATGGCGTGTTTTGATTGCAAAATTTCATTTTTACCGCTTGAGCCGCTTAGCTTCAGTTTCAACTCGCCAAAAGGCGCTTGCGAAAGTTGCGACGGACTTGGAATCCGCTTTACGCTTGATACAAATAAAATTATAAACGAAGATGCGAGCCTTGAAAACGGTGCAATTAAAATTTTATACGGCTTCAACAAAAGCTACTATTACAAATTTTTAATGGGTTTTTGTGAAGCGAATGACATAAACGTAAAAGTGCCGTATTCACAGCTGAAAGAAGAACAAAAAAAGCTCATACTTTACGGCAGTGCCAAAGAAATTCAGTTTTTTTGGAAACGCCATAAATTAACAAGAAAATTTGAAGGCGCGGTAAAATATGCTTATGATTTGCTCAAAAATGAAAAGGATTTGGACGATTATATGAGTGAAAAAATTTGTTCGGATTGCAGCGGACATCGTTTAAAACCTGAAAGTTTGGCTGTAAAAGTCGCAGGAAAAGGATTGGCAGAAGTAATAGATATGAGCATAGATGACTGCGTGGCATTTTTCTCAAATTCCGAAAATTTTGAAAATTTAAGTGAAAAAGACGCACAAATCGCGGCTCAGATTTTAAAAGAGATAAACGAAAGACTTTTTTTCCTAAAAGATGTAGGACTTGGGTATCTGACTCTTGGTCGCGACGCAAGGACAATTAGTGGCGGCGAAGCGCAAAGAATCCGTATAGCAAGCCAAATAGGAAGCGGTCTAAGCGGTGTAATGTATGTTTTAGATGAGCCTAGTATCGGGCTTCATGAAAGAGACACGTTAAAACTTATAAATACACTTAGAAATTTACAAAAAAAAGGAAATTCAGTTATCGTGGTAGAACACGATAAAAAGACAATCGAACATGCCGATTTTATTGTAGATATAGGTCCTGGAGCAGGAGATCTTGGCGGAGAAGTCGTATTTAGCGGAGATGTGAAACATCTGCTTAAAAGCAACACTCAAACTGCACTTTATTTAAATGGTATAAAAAAAATAAATTATACTAAAAACAGAACGCAAGAACTTTGGCTTGAGATAAAAAATGTAAATATAAATAACATTCACGGCTTAAATGCTAAATTTCCGCTTAGAAATTTAGTAGGAATCACAGGCGTCAGCGGTAGCGGAAAAAGTTCACTTATACTTCAAACACTACTTCCAACCGCACTTTGCGAGCTGAATCATGCAAGAAAAGTAAAAACAGACAAAAATGCGAAAATTAAAGGACTTGAAAATTTAGACAAAGTAATTTACCTTGATCAAAGTCCGATAGGTCGCACACCGCGCTCAAATCCGGCAACTTACACCGGCATAATGGATGAAATAAGAAATTTATTCGCTCAAACCAAAGAGGCAAAACTTCGCGGATACAAAGTTGGAAGATTCAGTTTTAATGTAAAAGGCGGACGCTGCGAAAAATGCTCCGGAGATGGCGTCATTACGATTGAAATGCACTTTTTGCCCGACATCAACGTAGTTTGCGACGCTTGCGGTGGAGCAAGATACAATGCGCAAACGCTTGAAATAAAATATCGCGGCAAAAGCATAGCTGATGTTTTAAATATGAGTGTTGATGAGGCGTTTGAGTTTTTCAAATCTGTGCCGAAAATCTATCAAAAATTAAAAACTTTACAAGATGTAGGACTTTCATATGTCAAACTCGGACAACCTGCAACAACGCTAAGCGGCGGCGAAGCGCAACGCATAAAACTGGCGAAAGAGTTAAGTAGAAGCGATACAGGAAACACGCTTTACATATTGGACGAACCGACAACAGGACTTCATTTTGCAGATGTCGATAAACTGGTGTGTGTGCTTCAAAATTTGGTGGATTTGGGAAATTCCGTGTTTGTTATAGAACACAATATGGATGTAATCAAAAACTGCGATTATCTCGTCGATCTTGGACCTGAAGGCGGCGAAGGCGGTGGAAAAATAATCGCTTGCGGTTCTCCAAAACAGCTTGCAAAAAATTTCAAAAAAACAGGCTCATACACCGGAGAATTTTTAAACTTTGAAATTTGATTTTTAGCAAAAAAATAAAATCAGTAAAATCAAATTTTAACAAATCATACCACTTTTGATATATTTTGCTTTGTAATGGCAGATGAGGTTAAAAAATTAAGAGCTCTTGATAGATTTGTAAAATCAGCCATTAATATTTTAAAAAGAGAAGATTTTGATGATGAAATTTTTAAAAAAAGAGTTGAAAAAAAATACACAAATATTAGAAAAAGTAGAGCCCGTTTTATTAAATGATCCATATACAAAAGCTTTGGAAAATTTTGCTAACTCAGTGATACAAAATAAAAATAAAGATGAACTTTTAATGGAGGCAAATTTACTCGATAAGCTTAAAAATTCAAAAAATTATAAAAAAAAGCATAAAAAATTTTATGAGCGTTAAGTAGCAATCACTTAAACGATGCTGTCCATCAAAATGTGCAAACGAACTCTTACCTTATAGGTTGATTCATGAATTTTTATATATTTAAAACTCAAACTATATTATAGATCGATTTCCAAAAAACCACAGACACCTTAACACTACAATTTAAAGTGTCTATACATTTTAAAGCCTATAGGAAGTTATATTATCTAATAAAATAATAATATTTATAAAGTTATTTCTTGCTATCTTTAATCTCAATATCTTCTTTTATTGATTCAAATTTCTTATCACCTATGCCTTTTACATTTTTAATATCTTCTATTTTTGTAAATTTATTTTCTTTTCTGTATTCTATTATGGCTTCTGCTGTAGTCTCTCCAATACCTTTAAGAGTCATAAGTTCTTCCTTGGAAGCAGTGTTTATATTTATAGCACCAAACAACAAACTAAAACTAAAAACAAATAATAACAATAATCTTTTCATAATGCATCCTTTAAATAATAATATTTATTTAGTATATAAAATAGTTATTAATATATTCTAAACTAGTATATATTATTTAACATATTTATTAATACCATAAAGCAAAAAGAATATGATTAAATCAAAATTAATTAAATTGAGACTAAAGATGACTTACATGATACACCCAAATGATAAATTTTTTAGACATAGAAAGACAACTTAAGCAAATATTCTCTTATTAATTTTAATAAAATACAATATATGTTCAGCACAAGCCTAAATACCTTTTTAAAATTACCATTGCAGCCAAGCAATAAAATACAATATATGCTCAGCACAAGCCTAGAAGTAATCAATTCCACTTATATAGTTTTTACAGATTTCAAACTCATTCTTGTAAAATTTTACTCTAAAATATTCTTTAATTCTATAATCAACCAAACCATTATAAGCTTTCCAGTTATTAGAATATAAACTGAACAAGCAAATAATTCTTTGATAGAGTAGTTTTAATGATTTAAGTAGATATATCCATCGTTTTAACGCTCCAGGCAGATTGTTTTTATTGCCTACTTCCACCTCTTTTACCATGAACTCTTTCAACTCTTTCTCCTTGCATTATACTTTGCTGTTTCAAATGGGTGTAAGCTTTTACTTTGTATGTATTGACCTTGTAAGCTATCTATCCAAGCAACTTCATTTATATTTACGCTTTTTTCATATACTTTACCATTTCCAGCATAAGCCATAGCTTCCATTTTTGATGGAGTTACAAAATTGCCACTTGTTATTGGCTTTGAGCTATAAACTTTAACTTCGCCATTATTTACTGCTTTTTTATAATCTTTTAAAGTCCAATCTGGTGTTTCTATAAAGTCATCTTCTTTTATTTTTTTAAAGTCTATTATGTCATCTTCACTTCTTACCCAAGTGTGATAATCATCATTTACTGGATTTTGTCTATTTATGATTTTAGATTGTTGTTTTGGTGTTAGGTTTAATCTACTAACTACATTATCTCTTTCAAATTTTCCAAAATCATCATATAATTTTGCTCCATTTTTAAAACCTGCATACTCTTTATGTTGTATTGCGTTTTGAATTTCTTGCATTAGTGCATTTTTAATGTCACTTTTGCTTAAATTTGGATTTATTGTAATTTCGCCATTTTTTGGATTAAATAAGCTATTTGTTTTTATATTGCTATCAAAAAAGACATAGTTATTTTTTAGCTCAGGATAAGCCTTAAATAGCTCATCGTGTTTTAACACATTGCCGTCTTCCTTGTTTAAGAGTTTTTATCTTTGCATCGCTATCATTTAGTTCAAATTTCCAAATATTATCTTTATCTTTAAACCAGCCTGTTTCTCTCCATATTTTTAGCTCATCATCTCCATTTTTTGCATTTGTTTTGCTGTGTTTAGGTTTTTAATAGTGTCTTTTTTAATATTTGTAGCACTATTTTCATAAGCAAATAAGTTCTGTTTTGCTCCTGCTTTTTGTGCGAAGTCATCAACTTTTTGATAAGCATTTGTTGGTAAAATACTGCTTTTTATATTTTCTTTTACAATTTTATTAAAAAGTTGTGGATTGCCTTTAGCAATATTTTGATATTTCTTTGCTTGAGATGATATAAAAGCATCAAAGCCTTTATTTACTCCGTGCCTAAAGCCAAACCCAGTAAGTCCTCCAAGCATTGCTCCACGAAGTCTATTTTCATCATCTAAATTAGCCCCTATACCTGCACCAACTCCACTGCCAACCATATCTTTTGCTAAATTTGGAGTTATAAAACCACCTTTCATATTTGAAGTTTTGCCTTGTTTATTAAAAAGCGTGTCATAGTTGTTTTTCATAAACCATTCATTTGTTTCCATTGCTTCATCGCTAAAACGATGTGGATTTTCTAAGGCGCTATTTCTTAGTTTTTCTACATATTCAGGCTTTAATCCTCTTTGTTCTAACTCATCAATGTATTTATTTGCTCTATTTAGATAAAACTCATCTTGTGGCAAAGGCTCTTTTTTTTTGGAGCTTTTAACACCAAATTTGGATTATTTTTTATAAACTCCTCTGTTACTTTTATCCTTTGAGGAGTAAATAATTCAGGTTCATTAACTAATTTTTGTCTTAAAGAACTAATTAATTCAGGCTTGATGCCTCTTTTTTCTAATGATTTGGAGCAGTTACAAGTGAGACACATAAAAAAACAAGGACTATCTCAATAAATACTAACGCAAGCACAAGTATAAAATAGGCTAAAGTGACTTATCAGCCTATTTATGATACAATATATCTTAACAATTAAACGGATAAGGGGTAATAATATGGCAATTTCTTATAAACCATTATGGCAAACAAAGAATACTTAAAAATAGCTGCGAACATAACAAGTAACATAGTTTCAAGAATGAGTAAAAACTCTTATGTGAATTTAGAGTCATTAAAAAAAGATTTGCTTGGCATTGGATTGCAGAATTGAAGATGTTATAGAGATTAGCAAATCAAAACAAATACTAGAGGATTAAAGAGTGAGCAGGCAAGCAAACAATAAAAATTTAAAAAAAGCAAGTAAAAATAAAAATGACGAATTTTATACTCAACTTGTTGATATAGAAAGAGAGTTGAAATATTATAAGGCTCATTTTAGAGATAAAGTAGTCTATTGTAATTGCGATGATCCAAGGGTAAGTAATTTTTTTAAATATTTCTACTTAAATTTCGATTATTTGGAATTAAAAAAATTGATGGCTACTTGTTATAAAAATCAAGATATAGATTTATTTTCAATGAATGATAAGGAAGAGGCAATATGGCTAGAATATAATGGAAATGGCAACATTAATGATTTTGATAATGTTGAAATCAATAATCTAAAAGGAGATGGAGATTTTAGGTCTGAAGAGTGTATTGAGTTACTTAAACAGGCTGATGTAGTAGTTACTAATCCACCGTTTTCGTTATTTAGAGAGTATATCGGTCAATTAGTCGAGTACGACAAAAAGTTTCTAGTAATAGGAAATATAAATTGCTTAACATATAAAGAAATATTTGCATTAATCAAAGAAAATAAAGCTTGGTTAGGCAATGGAATGGGTCGTTGGATATCTGGTTTTATAGTACCTAAGCATTATGAATTATATGGAACTGAAACAAAAATTAATGAAGATGGGGAAAGAATTGTATCAACAAACAATTGTTTATGGCTTACTAATTTAGATATAGAAAAAAGGTATGATAATCTTCTTTTATATGAAAACTATACTGAGGATAAATATCCTATGTATGTAAACTATGATGCTATAAATGTTGATAAAACAAATGAAATTCCAATGGACTACGATGGCATTATGGGCGTTCCAATAACATTTTTAGATAAATATAATCCAAATCAGTTTGAAATTGTAGAATTAGGAATTGTAGGAAGCTGCAATTTCAAAAACAATAAAAAAATGGAAATATTAAAAAATGGAAAATCAACAGGAAAAATAACATACAATGCTAAAGGAACTTTGTATAGAAAGTATAATAAGTTTAAAGATAAAAAAACTCCAGCTTTTAGAGATTGTGAAACTGGAGAACTATATACAAGTATTTATGCCAGAATACTTATTAAAAGAAAGTAGGTGACTTACAATGAGTGGAAATAGTGCTTTGCGAAGGGCGAATAAGGCAAAAGAAGATGAATTTTATACACAGTTAAGTGATATTGAAAGAGAACTGAGACATTATAAAAATCACTTTAAGGATAAGGTAGTATTTTGTAATTGTGATGATCCTTATGAAAGCAATTTTTTTAAATACTTTGCTAATAATTTTAATCATCTTGGTTTAAAAAGATTAATAGCTACTTGCTATGGTACTTCGTCTATTAAGTTCGAACAATTAAGTGTATTTGATATTAATTATATTGAAGATAAAAACGAAAGTAGTCCCTATAAAGTAATTATTGATAATGTAGAGGATGTTAATAATGATGGTGCAATTGGTATTGAAGATATTCGACAAATAATGCAACAAAACAAAAATACTGTAACACTTCTAGAAGGAGATGGGGATTTTAGGTCTGAAGAATGTATCGAGTTGCTGAAACAAGCTGATATAGTAGTCACTAATCCTCCATTCTCACTCTTTAGAGAGTATGTTGATTTGTTAATATCTTATAAAAAAAGTTTTTTAATAATTGGTAATCAAAATGCAATTACGTATAAAGAAATATTTTCTTTATTAAAAAAAGATAAAATTTGGTTAGGATATTATGCAGGTGATATGGAGTTCCAAGTGCCAGATTATTATGAGCCAAGAAAAACAAGGTTTAGAATTGATGAAAATGGAATTAAGTGGAGAAGTATGGGTAATATATGTTGGTTTACCAATTTAGATATAGAAAAAAGACATGAAGACCTTCTGCTATATGAAGTATACAATGAAAAAAAGTATCCTAAATATGATAACTATAATGCTATAAATATAGATAAAGTAGCTCAAATACCGATTGACTATAATGGATATATGGGTGTTCCAATAACATTTATGCATAAATATAATCCTGATCAGTTTGAATTAATTGGAATAATGAATACGGGAGAAGAAAATAAAGGTATTAGGCATGAGAACACTTCTCATGGAAGACCAATAATAAATGGAGTAGAAAAATATTTAAGAGTCTTAATAAGAAGAAAGAGTAGGTAAATATGGATATTAAACTAATGGAAATTCCAATAAGAGATGTTGTAAAAGGCTATTCTTATAGAGCGGAAGAGGGTGTATATGGGTTTGATGGAAAATTAAATATAAGACCAAAGTATCAAAGAGAATTTGTTTATAAGGATAAACAAAGAGATTCAGTTATTGATACTGTAACTAAGAATTTTCCGCTAAATGTTATGTATTGGGTTAAAAATGACGATGATTGTTATGAGGTTCTTGATGGTCAACAAAGGACGATAAGTATCTGCCAATATGTTAATGGAGATTTTTCATATAACAAAAAATATTTTCACAATTTAACTAAAGATAAGCAAGATGAAATTCTTAATTATAAATTAATGATCTACATTTGCGAGGGGACTGATAGTGAAAAACTAGACTGGTTTAGGACGATAAATATAGCTGGCGAGAAACTTACGGACCAAGAATTAAGAAATGCAGTATATGCTGGACCTTGGACAACCGAAGCGAAAAAATATTTTTCTAAAACATCATGTCCTGCATACCAAATAGCTAGTGATTATTTAAAAGGCACTTCAATAAGACAAGAGTATTTAGAAACTGCATTACGCTGGATAACTGATAGAGATTCTATAGAAATCGAAGTATATATGGCTAGAAAACAGAATGAAACTAATGCAACTGAATTATGGCTATATTTTCAATCAGTTATCAATTGGGTAAAAACATTATTCACTAACTATAGAAGTGAACAAAAAGGAATTGAGTGGGGAATACTATATAATAAATATAAGCAAAATTCTTATGATCCAGTAAAATTGGAAGAAAAAATAAAAGAATTAATGCAAGATGATGATATAACAAAAAAATCTGGAATTTATGCTTATTTAATTACAGGAGAAGAGAAACACTTAAATATTAGAGCCTTTACTCCATCTATGAAAAGAGAAGCTTATGAAAGACAAAAAGGAATTTGTCCTATGTGCAATAAGCATTTTGAGATAAATGAAATGGAGGGAGACCATATAACTCCTTGGGTTGAGGGAGGGAAAACAAACGCAATAAACTGCCAGATGTTATGTAAAGAATGTAATAGAAGAAAATCTTCAAAATAGAAAAGGGACGATTAGAAAAAAATCTAGTCGTCTTTTTTTTATTGCAAGAAATGGATGGGTATGAAAAAATTAGAGCAAATGAGCCAAGAGTCAAAAGATGTAAAAGAGAAAATTGATGATACGGAAGAAAAATATTAAGACAACTAAAAATAAAGTTTTATTATTTCTATAAGAACATTATATAACTAATAAAAACTACTCTACACAATAAATCTTTCTTGCAATAAAATTTCAATCATAATTAACACTATAAAAATATAAAAATGAAGCTTTTTTTGAATTTTGACAGTGCTTAAGCTCAGATATTACTTCCTGTACCAGACATCCTATTTTTACTAAATTTTAGTAAAATTTAACTATTCTAAAAATACTGAATTTGAATAAATTTTACATCTATTATAATATTTATTAAAGGCCAGATATCAATAAAAAGGTCCTTGTTTTATTTTGATAAAAATTGTTTTTATTTAAAATTTAATTAAGACTATAGTTTTAAAAAATAACTTAGATTTATCATCTTTAAAACCCAAACCACCATTATATAAATAAACACATAAACAAGAGCAAAAATTCATTAAGGCCATAAGGGATTTAAATATCTTTAAAATTTTAATTATTTTCAATGAAATAAATGTATCGGAAGAAGCTATTTACTAATATTCGGATTTTTAGTATTAACACACTCCGCAACGACCTACTTTCCAACTGCGAGTAACACAGAGTATCATCAGCCACGATATGCTTAGCTTCTTGGTTCGAAATGGAGCAAGGCGTTTCCATATCTGTATAGTCACGGAGCAATGTTAAATAAAAGAATTCTGTTTTTATATTGCTTTTTACTGTTTATTAATTATTTTAATCTTTTTAAATTCTCTTATTAAACACTGCTTTTTATATTGTTAAAAGTCCATTCGCTGTTTTAATAATTAAACAATTGTTTTGATTTATTGTTATTGTTTTTTATCCTTAACAAGGAAGTGATGCTTAATAAGATAAGCAAACGAGCTATTAGTACCGGTCAGCTAAATGACTTACATCAATTACACACCCGGCCTATCAAACTTATAGTCTATAAGAGCTCTTAAAAGAAGATTAATCTTGGAGTCGGCTTCGAGCTTAGATGCTTTCAGCTCTTATCACATCCCGGCTTAGCTACTGGGCTATGCTCTTGGCAGAACAACCCATACACCAGTGGTCAGTTCGACCCGGTCCTCTCGTACTAGGGTCAACTCTCCTCAATCTTCTTACGCCCACGGCAGATAGGGACCGAACTGTCTCACGACGTTCTGAACCCAGCTCGCGTACCGCTTTAAATGGCGAACAGCCATACCCTTGGGACCTGCTCCAGCCCCAGGATGCGATGAGCCGACATCGAGGTGCCAAACCTCCCCGTCGATGTGAGCTCTTGGGGGAGATCAGCCTGTTATCCCCGGGGTACCTTTTATCCTTTGAGCGATGGCCCTTCCACACAGAACCACCGGATCACTAAGACCGACTTTCGTCTCTGCTCGACCTGTATGTCTCGCAGTTAAGCTGGTTTATACCTTTATACTCTACTAGCGATTTCCAACCGCTATGAACCAACCTTTGTAAGCCTCCGTTATTATTTGGGAGGCGACCGCCCCAGTCAAACTACCCACCAGACATTGTCCTACATAAGGATAACTTATGCTAGTTAGCTAATCGAATAAAGAAGAGTGGTATCTCACCAATGGCTCACTATAAACCGGAGTCTATAGATCAAAGCCTACCACCTATCCTGCGCATCTTTATCCAAGTAGCAGTGTCAAGCTGTAGTAAAGGTCCACGGGGTCTTTCCGTCTTGCCGCGGGTAGGAGGAATTTTCACCTCCACTACAATTTCACTGGATCCCTCTTTGAGACAGCTCCCATCTCGTTACGCCATTCATGCAGGTCGGTATTTAACCGACAAGGAATTTCGCTACCTTAGGACCGTTATAGTTACGGCCGCCGTTTACTCGGGCTTCGATCAAATGCTTTGGATTACTCCTGACATCATCAATTAACCTTCGAGCACCGGGCAGGCGTCACACCCTATACATCCACTTACGTGTTAGCAGAGTGCTGTGTTTATGGTAAACAGTCGGGAGGGACTCTTTGTTGTAACCTTCTTTGCTTATAGAGTAAATCTTTCACAAAGTTAGGCACACCTTATACCGAAGATACGGTGCTATTTTGCAGAGTTCCTTAAAGAGAGTTCTTCCACGCGCCTTAGAATACTCATCCCACCCACCTGTGTCGGTTTACGGTACGGGCAACATTATCTAAACTTAGAAACTTTTCTCGGCTCGATAGTATCATGGGTTCTTACGCTACTCCGAAGAGTTTTGTAAGCCTTTTAGATCTCGGATAAAAAGTTGCGGATTTGCCTACAACTTAACCTACATCCTTAGACTAAGTATTCCATCACTTAGCCCCATTAACTTTAAGCGTCCTTCCATCGCACAATAATGTTGGTATCGGAATATTAACCGATTTTCCATCGCATACCCCTTTCGGACTTTGCTTAGGACCCGACTAACCCTACGATGACGAGCATCGCGTAGGAAACCTTGGGTTTTCGGCGTTAATGATTCTTACATTAATTATCGCTACTCATGCCTGCATGCTCACTTGTATATGCTCCAGCGCTCCTTACCGGTACGCCTTCAATGCTAAATACAACGCTCTTCTACCACTTACACTATTGTGTAAATCTACGACTTCGGTACTTATTTTAGCCCCGTTATATTTTCCGCGCAAAATCACTAGACCAGTGAGCTATTACGCTATCTTTAAAGGATGGCTGCTTCTAAGCCAACCTCCTGGTTGTTTAAGTAACTTCACATCGTTTTCCACTTAAATAAGATTTAGGGACCTTAGTCGGTAGTCTGGGTTGTTCCCCTTTCGACGACGGATTTTATCACTCGCCGCCTGACTGCTGTGATTACATTATAAGTATTCGGAGTTTGATAGGGGTTGGTACATTGGTGTATGCCCTAGCCCATTCAGTGCTCTACCCCTTATAATTACGACACAACGCTATACCTCGATATATTTCGAAGAGAACCAGCTATCACGATGTTTGATTGGCCTTTCACCCCTATCCACAAGTCATCAGGAGCCGTTTCAATGGCCGTCTGTTCGATCCTCCGCCGGTTCTTACACCGGTTTCAATCTGCTCATGGATAGATCACATCGTTTCGGGTCTGCAGCATCCGACTAAACGCCCTATTAAGACTCGCTTTCGCTACGGCTCCGTGTTTACTTAACCTTGCCGGACACCACAACTCGCAGGCTCATTATGCAAAAGGCAGTCCATCACCCTGATAAATCATAGGGCTCTGAATGATTGTAAGCAAATGGTTTCAGATTCTATTTCACTCTGATCACCTCAGTTCTTTTCACCTTTCCCTCACGGTACTTGTTCGCTATCGGTTTGGTAGTAGTATTTAGGGTTGGATCGTGGTCGACCCGAATTCAGACAAGATTTCACGTGACTCGTCTTACTCAGGATACCGCTAAGTAAAAAAGGGATTTCATATACGGGAGTATCACCCTCTATGCTCAACTTTTCCAAATTGTTCTATTATCCGTTTTTATTCTTTTATGCAGTCCTATAACCCCACTAGTAAACTAGTGGTTTGCCCTCTTACGCGTTCGCTCGCCGCTACTTGCATAATCTCAATTGATTTCTTTTCCTTTGGGTACTAAGATGTTTCAGTTCCCCAAGTTCGCTCCATATCAGGTGGTATATATCACTATATACCGGGTTGCCCCATTCGGAAATCTATGAATCAAAGCTTCTTGACAGCTCCTCATAGCTTATCGCAGTCTAGTACGTCCTTCATCGCCTCTACCAACCAAGGCATCCACCATTTGCTCTTAGTAGCTTACCTTTTTAGTTTATAAAGATTTAAATCTTTTAAACTATATATTGTTTTAGAATTTTAATATTTTATATTCTAATTTGCATCACTTCCTTGTTAAAGATAAATAATTTATAATATTTAAGCATTTGATTAAGACGGAAAGAGATTAAAAACATATAAATAAGTTTAAAACTTTATATGTCCGTTTTTTAATCTTTATCATAAAATTCGGATAACAAATGAATTTTATAACTTGCTTTAAAATCAACCGCTTAAAGCTTTAACAAGTTCCTGTAAAATTGTTTTATTTATTAAAACTTGATTGTGACTTTTAACAATGATAAATTAAATAACTTGCTTTTTTTGCAAAAGCGAAATGTAATTATACAAAAAAGAGCTTAAAGGGAAATTAAAAATTGTATGGAGGGAGAAGAAAATTAAAAGAAATTCTAACAAAAAAAATGGAAAGTAATGCTGTTTAAAATTGTAACCAAAATTTGATACAATAAAAACTAAATTTTTAAATGGAGAAAAAATATGGCAAACATTTTAATAATCGGAGCCGGCGGCGTAAGTCGCGTAGCGACGGTAAAATGCGCAAAAAACAGTGAAATTTTTACAAAAATCACGCTTGCTAGCAGAACAAAAAGCAAATGCGATGAAATAGCAAAATTTATAAAAGAACGTGTTGGAGTTTGCATTGACACGGCGCAAATTGATGCGGACGATACAGAAGCTGTTGTAAAACTGATAAAAACAACTGGGGCTGAAATTTTACTAAATTTGGCTCTGCCTTATCAAGATTTGACACTTATGGATGCTTGCGTAAAAGCAGGAATAAACTATATCGACACGGCAAATTATGAGCATCCTGATTTAGCAAAATTTGAGTATAAACTGCAATGGGCGAAAGATGAAAATTTTAAAAATGCCGGCGTAATGGCGCTTCTTGGCTCAGGTTTTGATCCGGGCGTTACGAATGTATACTGTGCTTATGCTATGCAAAATCTTTTTGACGAAATAAATTATATTGATATTCTGGATTGCAATGCAGGTGATCACGGATACGCTTTCGCTACAAATTTTAATCCTGAAATAAATTTGCGCGAAGTTTCCGCAAACGGTAGATACTGGAAAGACGGCGAATGGATTGAAACAAAACCTATGGAAATAATGTTTAAATGGAAATATCCGAAAATCGGCGTCAAGGACAGTTATTTACTTTATCACGAAGAGATGGAAAGTTTGGTAAAAAATATAAAAGGTTTAAAACAAATTCGCTTTTTTATGACGTTTGGAGAAAGCTATCTCACACATATGAGATGTCTAAAAAATGTAGGAATGTTAAGAATCGATGAAGTTGATTTTAACGGCACGAAAATAGTTCCGATTCAATTTTTAAAAGCACTTTTACCGGATCCAGCTTCTCTTGGTCCTCGCACAAAAGGCAAAACAAATATAGGCTGTGTCATAAGAGGTTTTAAAAACGGCAAAGAAAGGCAGGTCTATATTTATAATGTCTGCGATCACGAAGAAAGTTTCGCTGAAACCGGTGCACAAGCAGTTAGTTACACGACAGGAGTTCCTGCTTGTATAGGCGCGATGATGGTCGCCACAAAAAAATGGCAGGGAAAAGGCGTGTTTAATATGGAAAATTTCGATGCAAAACCTTTTATGGACGAATTGAATCGTCAAGGACTTCCATGGGAAATTATAGAAATGAAACCTGGTGAAAGATACGAAGTATAAGTTAATAATAAATTTTATGTATAATGACGATATTTAAGCATTTATAGTTTTATTTTATAAAATTATGAATGCTTATTTCAGCTATATCAATTAACGAAATTTAAGAATATCATACTGTATTATAAGGACCGAACCATAAAATTTTCATTTTCAATATGAAATTTCATATGACATTTATTTAAAATTTAAAGTATAATTTTTTTAAATTCGGGTATATTTTGCTGAAAAATTAGTTTTACTATAATAAATAAAAACAATGTAAAATAAAATTTTTATCAAAAAATAACGACAATCAACAGCTATTTATGATAAATTATTTATAATTTTATATAAAATGTCATCAATAATTTTTTTGGAATATACTTCATCTTTTATCATTCGTTTAATTTCACATTCCCAAATTACTATCGCTTTAATACCGATATATTCGAGTTTCTGTAGTTTGTATTATCCCTTTTGACATTTCTTTCAAGTTTATTTTTCCAAAAAATCGTAATTGCTTTTAGGAATAGATGAATGTTTGCAATTTTTATGCATATGCCAAAAGCATCCGTTTATAAATATGACAACTCTGTATTTAGGAATGTAAATATCAGGGCTTCCGGACAATTTCTTATAATTAACCCTATATCTGAAGCCCATATGCCATAAAAGTTTTCTCAGATAAATTTCAGGTTTTGTGTTTTTGCATTTAACTCTTGCCATATTCTCGCTTCTGGTCATAGGTTTATTTTTCTTCATCATCTGAATCTCACCTGCAAATTAAGCTTTATATAATATTCCCCTTTTTCAGTGTATATTTCTCCAAAACCATGTCTTGAAGTAGACGCTGTTTCATATTTGGTGTTCTTCAGCAAATATTCTTCAAAATAATTTCTGTTATATATGTGATAAGCAAGAACATTGCCTTCTTTTGTAACAACAATATATCCTCCTGCAGCTTCGTCAACACCATTCCAAACTGCAGCAGGTACCATTCCGAGCGCTACGGCTGTCAGAAATTTTTTGAACTTGTATTTATATGTATTTACATTACCGTAATTCATAGGATTTTCCCGTTCAAGTTTTTCAACCATCTCATCACAGTTACAGATTCCGTCTTTATAAAAATACAGAATGGTTTCAGCGATAATTTTATCCATGCTGCTGTCAATCAATACTAAATTATCAGCGAAAACCCGATTATTAATTTTCCAATATTCCAATTGTCCGTTTTTTCAATTATTTTTTTACACGTCCTCTGACATCCGTATGTTTTTTACCACCGGCTGCTTTATATATCGCATTTACTTCTTTAACCAAATCCGGATAACTGTGATTTATTTTATAAATAAAGTTTGTAGTTTTACCTGCATTTAATAAAGTAGGAGAAGAACCAAGCTCGGATTTTATTGAAAACCCGACAGTAGGACTGTAACCTGTGTTTATATCAATAATTTTCACCGTAATATCACTTTTATCCGTTGCAGGTGCAGACAGTTTATAACACAAAATTTTATTCATAAAATTTTGTGTGCCTTCTACTGAAAAAGCTCCTTTTGAAGTTTTGCTGTTAATTGCATTCAGTAAATTTTCAGACTCCTCTTCAAATTCGCTTACAGATAATTCTTTTACAATTAATCCGTTAATACATATAGATATCATTTCTCCTGTAGCATATTCTTTGATTTCATCCTTGTTTTCTTCTCTGATTATTTTAATAATAAGGAAATATACAATTGCATCACTTTCTAAAAATTTTCAGTTTTATAAATATGTGGATAATGCATCTTACGCTCCCTTAAATACTACATCATTATGATATTCTAAAAATTCTGGTGAAAGCTCAAATTTGGAAGATATTACAATTTCTTTCCCATCATATTTTTTGAATACATCATCAATAAATTCATTTGTATAAAAATCCTTTAGTATACTTGAAATAATTATTTTATAATCTCTACCTATTGTTATCAATCCTCTATCAAAAGCTCTATCATAAATTGAATTGAGATATATTCCATTATGTGGATTTAGCCTGTTGTTTTCGTCTTTAACCCATGGTTTTATATGACTTGCCACTAAAAATTCATTGATTTTTATTCTTGTTATTGCACAGGCGTTATTATATGCAGATAACACGGATGAACGAAAAAAGTTTTGATTTATTCTTGTTTTAACCAGCTTTGCTTTGTCTTGACTTGAATAATTTAGTTCCTCTGGCTGAAGATAGATATTTTCAACTGATTTATTTGTTAACTTTTCAATAATTTTTTCAGTCTCATAAACAAGCTTTTCTCTATCACTATTAAATTCATTCCACACAAGTTCTTCCATCTTTGCACCATGTGTTAAACCTGTAATATCCTTCTTTTTTAACTCAGGATCAAGCCTTCCAATATTCCCAATTTTCATGTTAAGTGCAGATGGACTTCTACCAATCATATTCGCATAATCAATAACAATTGGATTTGTTTTACTACTACTAGCAAATGGAATAATACAATAAACATAAAAAGCAAAACACTGTTTCTTCTCTACTCCAAATATCATTAGTTTTTCACTTAATTCACCATCCTAAAATCCTTTCTTATGCCCCGCAAGAGAAAACGCCTGACAAGGAAAACCTGCAAGCAATATATCATGTTCAGGAATTTTCTTTTCATCGACTTTTGTAATATCTCCGACCACATCAATACTGTCATTAAAATTGGCCTTATAAGTTTCTACAGCTTTCTCATCCAATTCACTTATAAAAACTGTTTTAATGTCATCACCGAATGCCTGATCGAAACCGAGCCTTATCCCGCCAATACCTGCAAATAAATCAATCGATTTATACATTTTATATCTCTTTCACATTAAAATTTAAAGCAATACGCCGATTTTTATATATTATCTTCACATAAGAATATCAATAATTTTTTATATACACCTTTAATATTTTAATTTTACAAATTATTTCGCCAAGCACTTTTCTATAGCCATTTTTCATATTTTAGCACGTCTTTGATTTTTATTGTTTCATTTATTGTTTTATAAAGTTCATCCAAATTTAACATATTCGGTCCGTCGCAAAGCGCTTCGCAAGGATTTATATGTGTCTCGTAAAAAAATCCGTCAGTGCAGCCTGTAGCTGCCGCCGCGCGCGCCAAAATCGGCACGAAGCGAGAATCGCCGCCGCTTTTGCCATTTAAGCCTCCAGGCATTTGCACGCTGTGAGTTGCGTCAAAAATCACAGGTGCAAACTCACGCATAATCATCAGACTTCTCATATCAACGACCAAATTTCCATACCCGAAAGTGCTTCCTCGTTCAGTCAGCCAAACCCCGTTTTCTTTTGCAGCCTCATATCCGCTTGATGTTACACCGCGAGTTTCAAGGATTTTTTTAACACTGAATTTCATTTGATCGGGTGCTAGAAACTGCCCTTTTTTAATATTTACAACTGCATTTGTTTTTGCGGCGGCTATAAGCAAATCCGTTTGGCGGCATAAAAACGCAGGGATTTGCAATACATCGGCCACTTCGCTAACAGGTGCCGCTTGATGGCTTTCGTGAATATCGGTTAAAATTTTATAACCGAATTTTTCTTTTACTTCATTTAGAATTTCGCAACCTTTTTTTAGCCCCGGTCCTCTAAAACTTGAAATACTCGTTCTATTCGCCTTATCAAAACTGCTTTTGAAATAAAATTCAATTTCCTTATTATTTGCTATTTCACGTAGTTTTTCAGCGACTGCAAATACAAGCTCTTTACTTTCTATGACGCAAGGTCCTGCTATTATTATCATAATTTCTCCTTATTTTTTAATTGTGACCAAAATTCCACTTGAAATGACCAAAATTATACCTAAAAAAGCTACAAAATTCGGTAAATTATCGCCCATAAAAATTCCTATTATCAAACTGAAAAGTACATCTGTATAGCTTACAACTGCGACATTTGAAGCTTTTCTGGCAGCCGAATATGCTTTTGTAAGATAGTTTTGATACAAAAGCCCCGCAATACCTAAAAGAAATATAAAAAGCCAATTTAACACATTCGGCATAATAAATTTCGGAAATAAAAATGCAAATTTTAAAGGAATTTCGCAAAACTCACCGACCGATAACATCGCAAACGGAAGTGCACTTGCAATTATCAAAAACCAAAGCACAATTAAACGCGTATCATAATATTTATGAAGTTCTCTCATGCTCGTGTAAGAAACAGCCGCAAAAAAGCCGTTTACCAAACCCATAGCATCTGTTGTTTTAAAACCTAGCTGAGGCTGAATAATGCAAATTATGCCTAAAAATCCGACAAAAACGGCAATCCAACCATTAATTTTAACCTTTTCGCCAAAAATTACAGCCACAAGCAAAACAAGGAAAATCGGCGCCGTTTTTGAAAATGTAAAAGCTTCAGCTAAGCCCATATTTGCGATATTATAAAAGAATGCAACCATAGAAATCGAGCCTGCAAATCCGCGCACCAAAAGCAGCCAAAATTTACCGCCGCACTTTGTTGGCGGCTTTTTTATCAAAAAATATGCGATAAAGATAAGCCCTAAAAAATTACGAAAAAATACAACCTCGACGCTAGGTAAATCTTGACTTAAAATTTTTGCAAAAGCGCCCATCAACGCACCAAAAAAAGATGCCGTAAGCATAAAATAAATTGCCAAATGTCTAATTAAAAATTTACGAAGCAAAATTTTCCTTTTTTTGTGAATTTTATCGAAATTGACTTAAAATTTTAAAATTCAGCATTTTTTTTGTATAATGAAAAATTTTAGAAAAGGATAAAAATTTTGAAAAAAGTCATTTTGATAGGCAGACCGAATGTCGGCAAAAGCTCACTTTTTAACCGGTTTGTCGGCAAAAGAATTGCAATTACCAGCGACATAAGCGGGACTACAAGAGACACGAATAAAACTGTAATTGAAATTTTTGATAAGAAGTGTATTTTGATAGATTCGGGCGGACTTGATGACAGCTCCGAAATGTTTGCAAAGGTACAAGCCAAAACGCTGAAAGAAGTGCGAAATTGCGATATTATTTTATTTATTGTAGATGGAAAATTTATGCCAAGCGATGATGAGAAAAAACTTTTTCACTCATTTTCAGGACTTAACAAACCGCTTGCACTTGTTATAAACAAAATCGACAGCAAAAAAGACGAGGAAAGAAGTTTTGAGTTTATTGAATTCGGCGCAAAAGATAAATTTAATATCTCAGTTAGTCACAATGATGGTATAGATGAAGTTAAAAGCTGGATATATAAGCTTTTGGACGATGAAATTTCAGCTGATGAAAGCGAAAATTTCGATGATTTTATCTCTAATCTGGATGAAAACGGTGAAATTTTAGAAGAAAAAGATGAAAGCTTTTACGAAAATAAACCTATAAAAGTCGGCATAATCGGGCGCGTAAATGTCGGCAAAAGCTCACTTTTAAACGCGCTTGTAAAAGAAAATCGAGCAGTTGTAAGTGAAGTCGCAGGAACTACGATTGATCCGGTAAACGAAAATTACACTTTTAACGATAAAGTTATAGAGTTTGTCGATACGGCCGGCATTAGAAAACGCGGCAAAATTGAAGGAATAGAAAAATTCGCGCTGAACCGTACCGAAAAAATTTTAGAACAATGCGATATAGCGCTTATGGTTTTGGACGCAAGTGAACCTTTCAGTGAGCTTGACGAACGAATTGCCGGACTTGCAGCCAAATTTGAACTCGGTGTGATAATTGTGCTTAACAAATGGGACAAAAGCGAAGAAGATTTTGACAAAGTTCAAAAAAAAATAAAAGATAAATTCAGATTTCTTTCATACGCGCCGATTATCAGCGTCAGCGCGCTTGGCGGAAAAAGAATTCATAAAATTTATGATATGATTTTAGAAATTTATGCAAATTTCACTCAAAAAATCGCCACTTCAAAATTAAACGATTTTATAGCAGAAGCGACAGCCCAACATCCAATTCCTCAAGATAAAGGCAAAAATGTAAAAATTTACTATGCCGCTCAAATCGGCTTTGCACCGCCTAAAATAGCGCTTGTGATGAATAGAACGGTTTTACATTTTAGTTATAAAAGATATTTAATCAATCAAATGAGAGAAAATTTTACGTTAAATGGCACGCCCGTGATACTTTTACCTAGAAAAAGAGGAAACAGTAAAGATGAAAAATAACATCGTTTTAATAGGTTTTATGGGTGTCGGCAAAGGAACCGTAGCAAGAGCGTTGGCACGTGAACTTGATATTTTTTCGATTGATTGCGATGATTTAATAGAAAGTTTTGCCAACAGAAAAATTTCAAAAATTTTCGCGGATGACGGAGAAACAAAATTTCGTGAAATTGAGAAAAAATTGGCTAATTTTTTACAAAATAGTGTTAGTGGCGCCATAATTTCAACCGGTGGTGGATTTTATAAAGTTCCGAATTTAAAAGACATCGGAGTGATAATCTATTTGAAATCGGACTTTGACAGCATAATAAAAAGAATTAAAAAGTCTCCAAACGCAAAAAAAAAGCTGGCTAAACGTCCTCTTCTTAAAAACTTAAAAAAAGCGAAAATACTTCATAACCAAAGAGATGCGGAGTATGAAAAAGTAGCCGATTTCACAGTAGACGTAAGAAAAAAATCTTTGCAAGAAATTGTAGAAGAGATACAAAATTTAATTAAAGAATAGAAAATGACTATAGCTTTAACAGGACATGTAAAAATAAAAAAAGCTCTTCAATTAAGCACGTATCCGAATATAACAACGGATAAAGAGGCTTTTGAAATTGTAGAAAAACTCATTATAGATACAATAAATAAAAATTTTCCAAACAATGAAAATTTGGTTTTTGTATCCGATATGGCAAAAGGAGCCGACGAAATTTTTGCTTTGATAGCAATGAAAATGAAAAAAAAACTTATTTGCTGCATTCCAAACAGCATATCTTGGCACAGATCAAAAGGAGCCGAGAAATACGATGAAATTTTAAATTATGAAAACATCCAAACAAAAGAGATAAAAAAAGATTATAACAAACAAAAATTTCCAAACGGATACTTTGCAAGAAACCAAGCTATGATTGATTTGATAGATGAAGACGGTGTTTTGCTTGCATTTCACAGATACGATTCAAGCGGAGTAATGGATACGCTAAGAAGAGCAAAAAAGCGAATAAAAAAAATTATAGAGTTTTAAAAGGATAGAATTTGATAACATTAACAGGACTTCAACCAAGCGGAAAACTTCATTTAGGTAATTATTTTGCAAGTATAAAGCAAATGGTTAATATGCAAAACGGCTTAAAAGAGAACGATAAAATTTTTATGTTTATAGCAAATTATCATGCTTTAACATCTGTAAATGACGGGAAAAAACTGCGTGAAAGCACTTACGAAGCTGCGGCCGCGTTTCTTTCTCTTGGAATTGATCCGAAAAAAACCGTTTTTTGGGTGCAAAGCGATGAAAAACTTACACTTGAACTTTACTGGATACTTAGCGGATATACACCCATGGGGCTTTTGGAGCGCGCTCACGCTTATAAAGACAAACTGGCAAAGGGTTTTGAAGCAAAGCACGATCTGTTTTCTTATCCTGTTCTTATGGCAGCCGATATTTTGTTATACGGTGCAAATATCGTACCTGTAGGTAAAGACCAAACCCAACACGTAGAAATTGCGCGCGATATCGCTTTGAAATTCAATAACGCTCACGGTGAAATTTTAACGTTACCGGAAGCCAAAATCGATGAAAATGTAGCAACTGTTCCGGGAACAGACGGCGCAAAAATGAGTAAAAGCTATAAAAATACGATTGATATTTTTGCAGATGTAAAAACATTAAAAAAGCAAATAAGTTCTATAAAAACAAGCTCTGAGCCGTTAGAAGCCCCTAAAGAGTGGGAAACCTGCAATGTTTATAATATCGCGAAACTTTTTTTGGACGATAACGGACAAAAAGCGCTGCAAGCTCGTTATGAGCGTGGTGGCGAAGGACATGGACACTTTAAAATGTATCTGAATGAGCTTGTCGGCGAATATTTTAAAGATGCGCGCGAACAATTCGCTTATTTTATGACACACCGTGAAATTTTGGACGAAATTTTAAGTGAAGGTGCAGCAAAAGCTCATAAATACGCAAGTGCAACAATGCAAAAAGTCCGCGAAGCTGTCGGAATTTATAGATAATTTAAAGTATCATTTAAATAAAAATTATCAAAAATAAAAAATCAACAGCATTAGCAGTTGTACTTTTTTGCACTTAATCCGCAAGTAACGGAATTTGTCGCCGACAAAGCGCAGTTCTATGAATTTCGAAATTAGAGACAAAGCTTACAGGCAATATAATAAAAATATTCGATGATTTTAGCGGAGATTTTGTGTTTTATAAAAAGAGTAAAACTTTCTCAAAAATGATTGATATCGTAAAAATTGCGTCTATAAATATCGCTCCGTGCTACAATTACTTGTGAAATGAAGATTTTTTTGAAACCAAAAAAACTTTCCGAAATGAAATTTGAAATAAGCGAATTTTGACGCTAAAAACAAAAAAATGCAAGAAAATTTAACGATACAAAATATCGTTTTTGGTTATGATTTTATAAATATTACCGAAATGCAAACAAAAAAACACTTTTTTGTTTTTCACTGAAAAGTGAGCTGAATAAACTTTATTTCAGCGTTGGCGTTAAAAAAACCTGTAGCTAACATAGGAGATAAACTAAAAATAAACATTTAAATCCAAACTCACAAAAAAATAAATTTTTATTTTCAAAAAGTTGTAAAGCGTGAAATTTGCGCTTTTTAATAAATTTAATCCGTTCGTTTTGAAATGATAATCTTTTACAAAACATTTTACGTCGTTTTGATTAAAATTTAAAATCAAATTTTCAACCTCAGCGAAAAATTTTAAACTTGGCAAAATTTATATGTTTTAAATTTATACAGCGCGCTGAATTTTACTATTTCTAAAACATTACACTGATACAAAAAAGCGTTTTTAACATATTGCAGCAATATGCGGCAAATTAATATTTTTTTCTAAATGTATGATAGTCCGTTAAATAATTTTATAAACTCAAAAATTTCTATTTTTATTGTGTTTTACACGACATAAATTTTTAAGAAATTTTAATTGTTTTTTGCTTTTTAGTAAATGCTGTTGTCTTAGAATTTTAAAATTCGCGCATTTAATTATTTTAATTTTTAAAGCTGAAATTTACGCTAAAAAATAATTAAAAATGCAAAATTTTACATTTAAAATATCTAAAATTTTATCATCATCTCTTTTTTATTTTTGCTGCTGAAATCACGGAAAAATGCGCGTATCGCGTCCATTCCTGTATAAAATTCCTTCATCAGAATTACACACAGATAATCTCCGAAATCGCTCGTAATTATTTTTCCGTCTGAAATTTTAACGGCACCTGAAAGTTTTAAAAGCAAAATTTCATTCCTTAAAACTTTTAAAATTTCGCAGCTGTTTTTCGCGTCAAACTTAGCTATATTGATTTCTCCGTTAAATAATTCGTTTAAAAAAAGATATTTTATCTTTTGCATTTTATCAAACTCACATTGCGCTATTACTGCACTTTTTTCGCATTTTACCAAACCCGAATAATCATTCAAATCGAAAGCATTTACAAAAAGCGTGCCGTCCAAAAAGCTGAATGCGCCACTTCCGATGCCGATAAATTCGTTATTTTCGCCGATATATTCGTCCTTTAAATTTTGCTCTTTTTTGCTAAATGACCACGCATTATTTTTAGCAAAATCTCTAAAACTCTCTCTTATAATTTTATAAAATTTTTCTTCATTATCTTTGCTGCTTACGCCTAGACTTTTTGCAATTTTATCACGCATTAAAGGAGATTTCATAAGCGGATAAAATGTGTATTGATCTGCTCCGATACTTTTTGCTTTTTTGATATCTTCGCGAAAATCAAGTTCGCTTTGAAACGGAAAATTAAAAATCAAATCAAGGCTGAATGTCGGCAAAATCCCAATGGCTTTGCTTAATTTTTCAAGTAAAACTTCGCTTCCACCGAATTTATCAAACCTGCCGACTTTTTTTAAAATTTCATCATTAAAGCTTTGAACGCCTACACTTAAACGATTTATCAGTCCTTTGAAACGCGCCAAATTTTGAGCGTCAATGTGATTCGGGTCACTTTCACAAGAAATTTCATCTATATTAAAAAGTTTTTTTGCAAGTTCAAGCGTTTTGATCAATTCGTCTTCATCAATCAAAGTCGTTCCGCCACCAACGTAAAGAGAATCAAATTTAAAACCTAAACGCGCTATTTGCGTCATTTCCAAACGCAAATTTTTAAAATACTCTTTACAAAGTTCGCTTTGATAATAAAATTTATGAAACGAACAGTATGGGCAAAAAGTATGACAAAAAGGCACGTGCGCGTAAAGCATATATTTTTTATTTTTTGGCTCGCGCTTAAAGTTCGAGGGCGCCAATCTCAGCGAATTTCTCATAGAATTTCGCACAATTTTATGCGCGTAAAATTTTGCAAGATATGAGATCATTTTTCTTATTTCAAATTTACAAAATTTAGAGCAAGCGCAAGTTTAAGCTCTTTTACGATGCGAATGCAACTTTGCAAATCATCGATTGATTTTCCTGCCACGCGCACCTCGTTTCCTCTAATTTGAGTGCTGACTTTGAGTTTGCTCTCTTTTATCGCCTTTGTAATCTTTTTGGCGTCTTCTATCTCAAGCGTATCGTTTATCTTTAAAATCGCGCGAATACTTGCACCGCTTGCGCTTTCTCTTTTTTGCTCACTAATCGCAGCGGACGGAATTTCACGCTTTATAAGTTTTGAAACAACAATCTCTTTTAGAGCGTCAATTTTGCTGTCACTTGAGCTTAAAAGCGTAATTGTTTTTTTCTTTTTCATTTAACGAAATTTCGGTTTTAAGACCTTTAAAATCGTATCTTGCAGTAACCTCTTTTTTCGCACTCTCAAGCGCATTTTTAATCTCCATAAAATCAACGCTTGCATTTATATCGAAACTATGCTCATTTGCCATTTATAAAATCCTTTATATTTTTTACCAACAATTCAACCAATTTTTTGCGCGCTTCAACGCTTGCCCATGCAATATGCGGCGTAATCAAAACATTTTGTCCGTTTTTCACATTTAAAAGCGGGTGATTTTCTTTCATCGGTTCAATTTCCAAAACGTCCAGAATAACGTGTAAATTTTTCTCATCCACAGCTTTTGCAAGAGCATTTTCATCTACAATGCCACCACGTCCGAAATTCATCAAAATCGCACCGTCTTTCATTTTTGCGATTTCATTTTCGCCGATTAAATTTTTTGTGCGCTCATTAAGTGGCGCGTGTATACTTAAAATATCACTTGTTTTAAGTAACGAATCCAAACTTACGCTTATAAAATTATCATCTTCGTGCATACCGCTTGTTGAATAATATCTGACATTTGCACCAAAAGCGGAAGCAATTTCGGCTACGTTTTTGCCTATTGCACCAAGTCCTACTACGCCGAATTCTTTACCGAAAATTTCAGTTATCGGGCTGCTTAAATGAGTAAAAATTTCACTTTTAGCCCATTCGCCGTTTTTGCAGTAAGAAGAATAATAGCTGACTTTATTTAACATCTCGAACAAACTTGCGAAAGTTTGTTGTACGACACTGTTTGTCGAATATCCTGCTACGTTTTTAACCGTGATGTTTTTAGCTGCGGCGGCTTTTAAATCCACATTATTCATGCCGGTTGCGCTGATAGCTATCATTTTTAAATTCGTATTTTCAATAACTTCTTTTGTAATTAAAACCTTGTTTGTGATGACGATATCGGCATTTTTTAAGCGCTCTATAGTTTCGCTATTTTTTGTATTTTTGTAACTTATAAATTCGCCAAGCGCCTCTAAAGCGCTAAAATCAGCATCAACGCCCAAAGTATCGGCGTCCAGGCAAACTATTTTCATTTTTGGCTCCTTAAAAATTTAGAAAATCTGTCTATTATAACTTATTTTTTCTTGCAAAATCTTTTTATGATAAAAAATATCGTAATTTAACTACTGAAATGATTTTTAAATATGGCATACCGTGTAAGTTAAGTTCGAATTTTTCTCAAATTTCAAACTGTGATGAATAATCTGTTTATTTTTTAATAACTTTTTTGACGCTTTTTCGTATTTTTTGACTTAATGCTTTGATTTATATGTTATGTAAAAAAGAAACAATAAATCAAAATTTATACCACTTTTACAAATAATCAAGCTCTTTAAAAACTGAATAAAACACAAAAATTTCATTTAGCAGCATTTTAAAATTTTAATTCTCAGACGCATTCATTTTTGGTAGTATCTTAAAATTTATATCTTATAGCTTTTTTGAAAAAATATAACGGACTTTGATTTTTGAAATATGATTGTTAAGATTTTTTGCAGAAAATTGCTTTATTGGCGAGCAAGCACCGCTAATAAATTTTAAAATTTTGGTAAAATTTTACCTGTCTTTTCCAACCTCTATCTCATCAATATAATTATCAACAAATCTTTTAAAATTCATAAACAAAGCAATGTATGATCGGCACTATATTTCCGACACCACCTGCCAAAATTGAGTCATAGCCTGAATTATGCCAATAATTCCTTAGTCAAGAGTGATACTTTCTGCACGACTTTATATCTAAATTTTATATAAATTTATAAATTTTGCCGTTGTTATTTATTTATGGCTTAAATTTACCAGCAAAAAGGCAAATTTATGAAATATACACAAAGATACAAAGCGGGAATTTTACAAATAACAACTAAAAACTTTACAAAGGTGAAAAACCATTAAACTTGACTTTATGTTATTGTAGAGGCTTCTTTTATTTTAAGACAAAGTATAAAAGATGAAAAATAGAGTATTAAACCTGTCAAAAAAATAATAAAAGAAGCTTTGTCGTCACAATAAATTTAAAAAACGGTTTTTATCGATTCGTTTTATAGCATTCAAAATTTTAAAATGAATAATCAGTCTAGTTTAATTATGATTTTAATATTTTGAAATTTTATAAAAATGAAATTTAAAAATTTCGCTGAAATTTAATTTCGCGTAAAGCGCTTTGAAACTAAAAACGAAATTTTAACCTGTGAAAAATGCTTTAAAATTCAGCTGAATTTTTAAAATTTTATTTCATAAAAAACGCTATATTTTAAAGCATATATTTGAAAAATCAGATTGGCAAAACGCGAATATTGTTGCTTAAATTCTCTTGCAATACATTTTCTATCGCATAAAGCGTGCCTGTCGCTCCGCTTGAACAACCGCTGCAAGCTCCAAGATATCGAATATAAATGTCTGTTTTACCGTCGTCTGCATTTTTTATATCGACAATGTCCAAATTTCCGCCGTCAAACGCAAGCATAGGTCGAATTTCTTTATCAATAACATCTTCAACGGCCTTAAATTTTCCGATTATATTCAGTTCATCAAAGCTAAGATCTACCGATTTTTGTGCAGTTTTTGCATCAGCTACGGCTTTTAATTTTTCCTGCTCCATTTCAGCCCTTGTTTGTGCTAAAATATCAACCAGATAATAGTTTCTCTTTTCATGCCCGCCCGGTTTTATACAGCTTCCGCAAAATGCTCCGGCTTTTGTGTATTCAGTAATCTCTTCCACGGTTTTAAGATCATTTAAACGGATTACTTCTTTTATAGTACCAAGGCTTACTCTGGCACATTCGCATACTATAATTTCATCTTCAAAATGTGCAGGATCAATACCTCTATAATTAGCCGCGGCTTGCTTTATGACATCATAAGCCATGACAGAACAGTGCATTTTTTGAGGCGGAACTGCCGGGGTTTCCGGATTGTCACGCATAGCGCGTTCAACGTCCAAATTTGTGATTTTTACAGCCTCGTCAACCGTTTTTCCTATGCATAATTCGGCCATTGTATCACTACTTGCTATTGCAGTGCCACAGCCGAAGCTTTTAAATTTTGCATCGATTATCTTATCCGTTTTTTCATCTATCAGCCAATAAAGACGAACGGCATCTCCGCAACTTTCAGCGCCAAAATCAGCAACTATAAGTTTCGCACCTTTTGCTTTTGCCTCTTCTTCAGTGATTTCGCCCATATATCTCGGGTGATTCATTCTGTCTTGAACTTTTTGAGAGTATTCATCCCAAATTGAACCGTTTATTAAATTGTTTTTTGCCATTTTTTATCCTTTTTTATAATCCGCTTTTATAACCATCCGGTGCGTAAGCAAATGTACTTGAAATAGAACGAAGTCTGTTGATTGCCGATTTGATATGAGAAATTGCATAATCAATCTCAGCTTCCGTGTTAAAACGCGAAAGTGACAAACGAAGCGCCGTATGCGCCAACTCTTTATCCGCGCCGATTGCTTCCAGGATAGGATTGCTTTTAAGTGTAACACTGGCACAGGCCGAACCGGTGCTGGCTGCAATGCCTGCTTTATTCAAATCCCAAAGCATGGCTTCACCTTCAACACCTTTAATGGAAGCTAAAATTGTATTTGGAACGCGAAATTTTCTATCGCCGACAACGCCAACATCCGGAATTTCAAGCAGAGCATTTTCAAGTTTATCACGCAAACGTCTAATATGCGAGTTTTCAAAGTCTATAAATTTATCCGCAATTTCAATAGCTTTTCCCATAGCCACGATTCCTGCCACATTTAATGTGCCGCTTCTACGTCCTCCCATATGTTCGCCGCCGTGAAGCAAACTGGTAAGCGGAATACTGTCTTTTATAAAAAGCGCACCTACGCCCTTTGGCGCATGAAATTTATGCCCTGAAAAACTCATAAAATCCATATCTTCTTTTTGAACATTTACTTTTATTTTGCCAACCGCTTGCGTAGCGTCCGTGTGAAAAAGCGCTCCGTGAGCGTGAGCAATTTCGGCAGCTTCCCTGATAGGAAAAATCGTGCCCGTTTCATTATTTGCCCACATTATACTCACAAGTGCGGTTTTATCGTTAATTTTTTCTTTCAATTCGTCTAAATTTATATTTCCGTCCGTATTTACGCCAAGACGAATAATTTTTACACCAAGAGTTTCCAAAAAACTGCATGTTTCGCCAATCGCAGGGTGTTCAACCGATGTAGTAATGATATTATCTTTTTCACCGGTGATAATTTTATCAAAATAGATGCCTTTTAAAACCCAGTTATTACTCTCAGTCGCACAGCTTGTAACTATGATATCATCGCTATCTTTGGCATTTAGTGCAGTATATAGCTGATCCATAGCCTTACGGAGTGCCGGGTGAGTTTCGCTGCCAAAATCATGAAGTGAGTTCGGATTACCGAATTTCTCGTTCAAAAAAGGCAGCATAAGCTCTCTTGCTTCAGGGTCTATCATCGTTGTAGCGTTATTATCTAAATAAACTCTCATAACCATTCCTTAATTAGGATAATTTTTATCTCAAATATTAAAACTTTTGAATAAATAAAAGTTAAATTTTTTTAAAAAGCAAAATTCTTAGGTGAATTGATTAAGTCAAAAAACTCTTTTCTGGTATCGGCTCTTGTTATAAAACTTCCTCTTAAAGCCGAAGTTGTGGTAATGGAATTGATCTTTTCGACACCCCTCATTTCAACGCACATATGACGCGCTTCTACAACCACTCCGACACCCAAAGGATGCACAACTTCTTGAATCGCATTTGCGATTTGTTCCGTCATTTGCTCTTGGATTTGAAGTCTGCGCGCGAAAATATTTACCATACGCGGAATTTTACTAAGCCCGACAACTTTTTTATTCGGTATGTAAGCCACGTGAACGCGCCCTATAATCGGTAATAAATGGTGCTCGCAAAGACTATAAAACTCAATATTTTTCATAAGTACCATTTCGTTGTTTGTGCTGGAAAAAAGTGCGTCATTTAAGACATTTTTCGGTTCCATTCTATAGCCGCTTGTTAAAAATTCCAAAGATTTCGCAACGCGCTCAGGCGTTTTTACAAGTCCGTCGCGCTCAGGATTTTCACCGATTAATCTTAAAATTTCTTGCATATGTTTTTCAATTTCTATTTTTGATTGTTCGTCCATAATCTGCCCTTAAAAATTTAAAGGTTAGATTTTACAATATTTTAAGTAAAAGAAGCATAAAGGCTAAATTTAAAATTTCAGTAATATTTAAAAAAATTGCAGTTTTTGGTTGTTATTTATCGTGCCGTTATTTTGCAAGCTGTGATAATAAAAGAATTTCAGTTATATTTTGTCTAACTTAAAAATTTAAATTTTTACACAATTTTATTACATATTTTTATTTAAAAAATACCATTTTTTATATGCGAATAAAATGCGATTATTGCAGGTAAAATTTAAAGCGGCATTTGTAGAATCTTTAATAAAAACCGAAATTTTATTTTTTCTTTATTTGCTTTAAAATTGCTATATCCAACTCTTTATGTACAAGTAAAATATCGTTTTTTATTTTTATAAGCGGAGTTTTGCCGATATTTTTTATGATAATTTTTCTGGCTTTTATAATTTTTTTGTGAGATAATTTTTGCGCGCGCAAATATTCACCGATTGAAACCCAATCATCATCAGGGAAAATTTCAAGTGCTTCGTCTTTTGTTTTATCATTATCTGGCGTATGTTTTATGCCTAAAAGCGGCTTTTCAAAAAATGAAAGAAAATAGCTGAGTTTTTCATCTCGCTCTTTATACATTTGTTTGATTTCGTTTTTATTTGCAATTAAAATTTCCTCTTTTTGATGAAAAAGTTCGTCTTTTTGCTCATTTAAATCCGAAATTTGAGCCTTTAATTCGGCAATTTCCTGTAAAAGATAATCTATAAATCCATCACTGTTTGAAATTTTTTTGGTTTGTTTTGTTAGTATCGGCTCGTCGTCATCAAAAATGACAAATCTTACGCCGTCTTCATCTGTTGTTTTAAGCTTATTTCTACGAATTCGGTTATAAATCGCTTCTTTTGAGACACCGAGTTTTTTGGCAGCTTCAGCGACACTTAATTTTTGCATAACAAACCTTTAAAATTTTGTTATGTATTATACATAAAATGAAATAAAATATGAATAAAACTAACTAACAAAAGCTTGTTAGTTAGTTATTGGCTTAGAGTTTTGACTCGTAACGTCTTAACATATAAAGTCTTTTAAGCATTTTTTTACGTGCTGAAATTTTTTGTTTTTTGCGAATTTCAGTCATCGGTTCGAAAAATCTGCGCGCGCTAACTTCAGTAACAACGAGATTTCTATCAGTTTGCTTTTTAAAACGTCTATACGCTTCGTCAAATGACTCATTTGGATAAACCTTTATACCAGGCATCCAAATCACCACCTTTCAATAAAAATAAGCTTCAATTTTATCCAAAAAATAATTTTTAGTCAAATTACTTTTTTTTGATGGAATTTTTTGCGGCGTTAAATGCGCGAGTGCCAAGTTCTTTGGCTTTTTCGCTTATATTTTTTACTTTGCCGCTAAGATTTTGGCTTGCGATTTTTTCCAATTCGCTGATTTCTTTTTTTATATTTGAAATTTTTTCGTCAATTTCTAAATTTTGAGCGATTTGTGAACTTTTTTGGCTGATTTCTTGCCTGATTTCATCAAATTTCGCGCTTATATTTTTGCTCAAATCTTCCAAATTAAGTTCATCGATTTTTTGTGATATTGCTGCGCTGAAATCGCTGCTTACACGTTTAAATTTTGCTAAAAAGCTGTCATAGTCATTTTGTAAAATTTCATTTATTACACTTTTTGCAGGATCGTTTACGTGAGCACCGAACGATCTTAGAAGCGATATAAAATCACTTTCAAGAGTATCAAGTTCAGCTTTATTTTTATTAAAATTTTCTATTATCTCATCGGGAGCAAATTTCAAATCGTTTTGAAATTTTTCAATACATTTGGCAATGGCATCATTAGCGCCTTTTATAGCGCCATTTACAAGTTCATCAGCAAAAATTTTACTTTCATTTGCAATTGAAATTGCAGATTTCATAATCACTTTGCAAATTCCTAATATTCTAACTTTATTAAACTCACCTTCCAAAATCGCATGATATACAAGATTTTTTGAAATTTCATAGCTTGTTTCAAGCACATCTTCGGCATTTTCAATAGCCGAAACAAAGGCGCTTTCGCTTACTTCTTTTAAAATTCCTTTCATTTCAAGTTCATCAATAAAAATATCATTTATGAAGTTCAGAATTTCATCTTTTTTTGATAAATCGGTATTTTTTATACTGTTTTCAATACTTTTAAAACTTTTTGCGCTTATCTCTTTTATCTCATCTTTTTGTGCGCCGATTTGTTTTTTAAGTTTTTCAAATTCATATAAAAGCTTAAAAAGATAATGTTCTTCGTCGGAAATTAACGCATTTTTTATACTTTTCAATGTAATTTCAAGCGTTTGCTTATCCAAAATTTCCAGTTTATCCAAATCTTTTAAAAACTCATTTGCAAGTTCTGCGCTTTTTTGTGTTTTATCGTCCGTATTTTTAAATTCGTCTACACAAATTTCAAAAACCGAATCTTTTATTTTTTTGTTTAATTTTTCTTTATCAAAAACAAGTTCGCAAATTTCATTATAAAATCTTTGCATACAATCTCCTTATAATACAATTTTACTGATTTTAGCCAAAAGTTCGAAAATGGCGTTTTTATGCTTTTCATCACGAACAAAAACACGAATTTTAAAGCTTATAAACTTTCCGCCTTTGCTGAATTTTGAAAATTCTATCTTAAAATTTTCATTTTTCAACAAATTTTCAATTTTTTCTTTGGCGCTAACTTCGTTTTGTAAAACAGCTTTGTATTCCCATAATAACGGATATTCAATTGTTGCTTTCTCACAACTAGCACCTGAAATATTCGCCACTTTTACCTCCGCTTTTACTTTCAAGTTGGATTTCACTTATTTGCATACCTTTATCCACAGCTTTTATCATATCATAAATCGTAAGAAGTCCGATGCTAACTCCTGTTAGCGCTTCCATTTCAACACCTGTTTTATCTTTTATTTTTACACTTACAAATAATTTAAAAGCAGGAATTTCAGGAAGTTCTTCAATTTCGGTTTTTACGCTTGTTATACTTAAAGGATGTGTCAAAGGAATAAGTTCGCTTGTTTTTTTTGCGCCCATAATTGCAGCAATTATTGCAGTTTGTAAAACCGGGCCTTTCTTCGCGGTGCCTGATTTGATAATGTCATACGCTTCACGGCTCATCTTTATAATTCCGCTTGCAACGGCTTTTCGTTCGGTTTCATTTTTTGCGCTTACGTCAACCATTTTAGGATTATTATTTTCATCGATATGTGTCAGCATTTTTTTTCCTTGAAATTTAAAGCATAAAAAAAAGCTTGGACGTTTTCACGCCCAAGCTTTACAAAAAGGAGGTTTTTATCTTGTCGGACAACAAAATGATACACCTCAACTTTTAACAAATTTTAAATTAAATTTAAACTTTAAAATTAAAATTTAAACATAATAAATTTTACAAGATTGCTACTTTGAAAAAATAGCAAACTTCTATTTTTTATGATATAAAAAAGATAAAATTCACTCATTTTTGAAAAACCGATTTAATTTTAGCAAAAATTTCAAAAATTTAGCCTAAAAATGTATAATTTGTCAAAGGATTTTTTATGAAATATCTGTTTTTTATATTGTTATTTTTTTTAAGCGGTTGCGATGAAAAAATAGCTTCAAATAATAATTTACCGCCTTTGCCTTGCGATTTAAACTCACAAATTTGTGAAAATTCGGGGCTTAGTTTTGAAATTTTGCCACGCCCTGCCGTAGCTATGCAAAAACATAAAATTTTGATTAAAAATTTAAAAGATTTGAAAGATCCGAAAATAATTTTTACAGGCATAAATATGTATATGGGCGAAATTTCAGCACCGCTTAAAAAAGATGCGAACGGAACTTACAGCGCAACATTTATGCTCAGTTCGTGTATTTTAAGCATCATGAGATACCACGCCGAAATTTATGACGGCGAAAAGCCCACAGGTAAATTTATAGAATTTGATGTAAAAAAGCAATCAGATGTTTAAATCCTTTTTCGCTTCCAAGAAGTGGGCTTTATGGGCTTATGGCGGAGCTTTGTTTATAATTTTACTGCTTGTTTATCAAACGCATTTAAATGTTCGAATAAATGAATGGTATCAGGAATTTTACGATATTATGCAAAATGTAAAAGATCACAATGTAAGTGAATTTTGGCATTATATAATGCTTTTTTTGCAAATCGCAATGCCTTATGTTGTTACTTATATGGTTGTTGCATTTTTTGCAAGTCACTGGGTTTTTCGTTGGAGAAAAGCCATTACATTCAGTTATCTCGGTTTTTGGCGTAATTGCAAAAACGATATAGAAGGAAGTTCTCAACGTATTCAGGAAGATATTTACAGATTCGGTAAGATTATGGAAGATCTTGGCGTAAAAGTTCTAAGAGCCGTTATGACATTAATCGCGTTTGTGCCTGTTTTGTGGATTTTAAGCGAAAAAATGACACTTCCGTATTTAAAAGACATTCCTGGTTCTCTTGTTTGGACGGCACTTGGAATTAGCCTTGGAGGTCTTGTTATTTCGTGGTTTGTAGGAATTAAACTTCCACACCTTGAATACAATAATCAAAAAGTCGAAGCCGCATTTAGAAAAGAGCTTGTATTAGCGGAAAACAATAAAGCGAATTTCGGTCGCCCTGAAACTGTAATGGAGCTTTTCACGGGACTTAAATTTAACTATTACAGATTGTTTTTGCATTACGGATATTTTAATATTTGGCTTATATCATTTTCACAATTTCTCGTAATAGTTCCGTATATGCTTATGGGAAACGGACTGTTTACAGACGTTATCACACTTGGAGTTTTGGTTCAGGTTTCAAATGCCTTTTCGCAAGTAAGAGAAAGTTTCAGTGTATTTATAGAAAACTGGACTACTATTACAGAACTGCGCTCAATCTTTAAAAGACTTGATGAATTTGAAATAAATATAGGCTATAAAAATAAAACTTAAAATTTTACAAAGAAACTTTAAAAAATATTTTGTAAACAATTATAAACGAAATTTCAAAAAAAACGCCGATTTTTATAAAAAATATTTGTAAAATTTTATTAAAATCCGCCTGCGTTTAATAAACAAACATTATGATTTTTATAAAATTTTAAATTTATGAAATAAATTTTTCCTTTCGTAAACGCAAAATTTCGAAAACATTTATAATTTATAAAAAATTCGGTTGTATTTTTATCAGCTTAAATTTAAAATTTCAAAGGTTAAATATGATTTATCAATCTTTATTTACGATTTTTATTCTGCTTGCAGGTGGCTATATTTCCAAATTGATAAAAGTTTTAAAACAAAAACAAAGCCGCTCTTTATTTGATTTCGTTGTAGTTTTCGCATTGCCTTGTCTGATTTTTGATAAAATTTATCATTTGAATTTTAATTTTTCGCTTATCTTGCTTATTTTTGCAGGTTTTATTTCTACATCTTTGGCTGGAATTATAAGCGTAATTATCGGCAGAGTTTTTAAATTTTCAAAACCTACAATTCTTTCAATGTTTGTTTTAAGTGCTTTTGGAAATACATTATTCGTAGGAATGCCTGTAGTTTCAAATGTTTTCGGAGAGGAGTTTGTAGGCGAAGTTATTATGTATGATTCTCTTGCCGGCGCCATTCCTATTTCGATATTGGTTCCGCTTATTTTAGCTATGAATAACGGTGAAAAAGTTACGATTGTAAAAAATATCAAAACGATAATTTATTTCCCTCCTTTTATCGGACTTGTGCTTGGTCTGGCATTAAAAGGTTTTGAAATACCTGAGTTTGTTTTTGCGCCTATTAGAATGTTTGGCGGTTCCGCTACGCCCGTTGCACTTTTTGCGATTGGACTTAGCCTTGGCTTTAACGCAATTAAAAGTTCTTACAAAAGCACTGTTATTGTATTATTTATGAAGATGATTTTAGCTCCTGCAATCTTTATACTGATACTGCAATGCTTCGGCGCTGCATTTGATAAATCAACGCTAATAGCCGTTTTAGAATCATCTATGCCGACTGCAACAATTGTTTGCGTTATGGTTATGAAAGCGAAACTTGATTCAAATTTGGCCGCAAGCTCCGTAGCGTTCGGTTTGGTTTTAAGCGTAATAACATTGCCTATTTTATTGAATATCTTGACCGGACTTAGCACATTTTAAGCTTAATTGAATTTTTATTTTTAAAATTTCTGTTTATGAAGTTTTAATTATAAAATTTGTTTAAAATTTCAGCTTTTATAAAAAATATTTAAAAGCGTCTTTGTACATAAACGCATGATAAAAATAAAAATTTTAATTCTGATTTCACGCTCTCATTGAAATTTTTATATTTAAACAATAATGCTCTGTTTGACATTATATTATGCTATTTTTTAAGCCCTAAACTATGATATTTGGATTAAATACTTTTAAAATTTATTCAAAAATTAAAATTTTAAGCTACAATTTGATTTAAAAAATTGATAAAGGCATAAAATGAGAAAAATTTCTTTTTTAATTGCGGCTCTTGCAGTATTTTTATTTAGCGGTTGCGCCAGCACAACAAAAGGTGGTGCTATAGGTGCTGATAGATCTCAGTTTATGATAGTCAGCGAACAAACTATGGATGAAAATGCGAAACTGGCTTATCAGCAAACAATAAATAAAGCAAAATCCGTACATGCATTAAATACAAATCCGTCTCAAACAAAACAGGTTCGTGAAATTTCAAAAAATCTCATAAAACAAGTAGGATTTTTCCGTGAAGATGCGATAAATTGGGATTGGCAAATAAATGTCATAAAAAGTGACGAAGTAAATGCATGGTGTATGCCGGGAGGCAAAATTGCAGTTTTTACAGGGCTTTTAAATACTATAAAACCTACAAATGCCGAACTTGCAGCAGTTATAGGACATGAAATAGCTCACGCTCTACGCGAACATAGTCGCGAAAGAGCTTCAACCGAAAGTACAAAAAATCTTGGAATTTCAGTTTTGGCCGCTGCGGTAGGACTTAATGATACGGCGACAGGACTTGTAAATATGGCTTCTCAATACACTTTTTCTTTACCGTTTTCAAGAAAACATGAATCGGAAGCTGACATCATCGGTCTTGAGCTTATGGCGCACGCAGGATATAATCCGAATGCAGCTTTAAATCTTTGGAAAAAAATGTCGAAGCTGAATGTCGGTAAAAAACCGGCGGAATTTTTTTCTACTCACCCAAGCGATGAAAATCGTATAGAAAGTTTGCAAAAAATGCTTCCAAAAGTTATGCCGATTTATGAAGCATCTAAAAAGCAAAAATAAATTTTAAACAGGAATTTTAAAATTCCTGTTTATTAAAAAACTAAAATATAACAAAAATTTACAAAGAATTTAATTGTTCAATGCTATTTTCAAGTAAAATATACTTTATTTATCATGAATAAAAATATATGACGCAAGAAATTTATAAAATTTCTTGCAATATTTTTTCTACCGTTTCGCGAGGATTAAAAGATTTATAAATAGGGCGACCGACAACGATAAAATCACTTAAATTTTGTTTCGCCATAACGATATTTGCGACTCTTTTCTGATCATCAGAGTTCCCTTTAAAAGGTCTAATTCCAGGAGTTAAAGTTATAAAATCAGTTCCGCACTCTTTTTTTATTGCCAAGCTTTCAAAAACGGAACAAACCATTCCGTCAAGTCCTGCATTTTTAGCGTTTTGGCTCATTTTAAGTACCGCTTCATCTATGTTTTGATTGTAAACTTCGTAGAATTCGTCATCGCTAAAACTTGTAAGAGCGGAAACCGCAAGTACCAATGGTTTTTCACGCAAATTTGCCAACCTGTTCATAACTTCGCTCATGGCTCGTAAACCGCTGCTAGCATGCAAATTTATCATATCTGCACCTATATTCGATATCACTTCGGCTGCATCTGCCATTGTATTTGGAATATCGTAAATTTTAAGATCAACAAAAATTTTAAAATCATCTATTTTTTTAAGTTCGTTTAAAAAATTCGCTCCATCTCTAAGATATGAGCGAAGCCCTACTTTTAGCCAAATATCAAGCCCTTTTAACGCGCGAGCAATAGCTAAATTTTCATCCCTACTAGCTAAATCCAATGCTACACAAAGCTTCATTTTACTTTTCCGATTCTATCCAATACACCGTTTATAAATTTTGGCGAACTTTCACCGGCCAACTCTTTTGCAAGCTCAATCGCTTCATTTATGATAATTGCCTTATCAATTGCTTCATACATAATTTCATATGCGCCAAGACGCAAAATAGCACGCTCAACTGTGCCTATTTGTGAAATTTTATACTCATTGAGATATTTATCAAGCTCATTGTCTATTTGATTTACATTTTTGCAAACGCCGTTAAAAAGTTTATCTGCAAATTTTCTTTGATCGTTTCGTATTCTTTTTTCTTCCAGATATTCGCTTACGAAATCATTCATCTCGCTGCCCATTTCTTTTGCATAAAGCAGTGAAACTACAGCATTTCTAACTTGATGACGGGTCGCCATTTTAAGCCTTTAAATTTTTATATAAATTAAGCATCTCGATAACGCTTGACATTGCTTCAAAACCTTTATTTCCGGCTTTACTTCCGGCTCTTTCAATTGCCTGCTCGATATTTTCAGTCGTAAGAACGCCAAAACTTACAGGAATACCGTATTTTAGTGTAGTTTGGGCTATGCCTTTTGCAGTTTCCGCTGCTACATAATCAAAATGAGGAGTACTTCCGCGAATTATAGCCCCAACACAGCAAATTGCGTCAAATTTTGAACTTTTTATCGCCAAATCAAGTGCAAAAGGAATTTCATAAGCTCCCGGAACCAAAATCAAACTCAGATTTTTTTCATCTCCGCCATGTCTCATAAATGCATCTTTTGCACCTTCAACAAGACGATCTGTTATTATATGATTAAATCTTGCATTTATTATTGCAATTTTTTCTTTTCCGGTTAAAGTAAGTTTTCCTTCAATTGTATTCATTTTTTATCCCTTTTTTTGGTTTATTTCCTACTGCTTTTGCTACGAAATATCCGACAACTCCTGAAATTATAGAGCCAAGCAAAATAGCAAGCTTATCTGTATGATGATAAAGATCACTTCCGCCATAACTTAAATTATCCACAAATAATGCCATAGTAAAGCCGATTCCGCAAATTATGGCGACAGCATACAACTGTTTAAAATTTGCGCGATCCGGCATACCTACAATATTCATTTTTATAAGAAACCAACTGAATGTAAAAATACCGAGTTGTTTACCTAAAAATAGCCCAAGCATAACTCCTAACGGAACAGGACCGAAAAGGTAAGAAATTTGCATACCGCGCATATCCACACCTGCATTCGCAAATGCAAACAGCGGCAAAACCACATAATTTACAAAATATCCTAGCGAGCTTTCCATCTCTTTAAGCATTGAATTGCCGCGACTTGTATTTATAGGTATACAAAATCCTGCTGCAACACCGGCAATTGTCGCGTGTATACCTGAGTGTAAAACAAAAATCCACAGCAAAATACTCATAATTACAAATGGAATTTTTTGCGGAATTTTTAATTTACACATTACTAAAAGTACTAAAAAGCAGACAAATGCAAGCCCTAAATATGTAAAATTTAACGCAGTCGAATAAAATAAAGCGATAATAACGATGGCACATAAATCATCCATTATCGCAAGTGTAAGTACAAAAATTTTAAGACTGGTAGGAATTCTACGTCCTAAAAGCGCCATAACACCGACCGCAAAAGCGATATCAGTAGCCGTTGGAATCGCCCAGCCGCGAAGCGCATGAGAATCTGAAAAATTTATAACGGCAAAAATAACAGCAGGAAATATAACTCCGCCAATAGCAGCAAAACTCGGTAAAAAAACTTGTGAAAAATGGCGAAGTTGACCTTCTATACGCTCTCTTTTAAGTTCCAGGCCGATAGAAAAGAAAAATATCGCCATTAAAGCGTCATTTACCCAAAATTCAAGCGGTTTGTCAAGCTTATAATCACTAACTCCTATTACAATTGGAAGTTCTAAAAAATGTCTGTAAATATCGTGCAAAAAACCTACATTTGAAAAAATCAGTGCAAATACAGCAGCTGCAAGCAAAAAAATACCTGCCGTACTTTCGTTATCTAAAATTTTTTTAATTGAAATACGCAAAATTTTGTCCTTTTAAAGTTAATTCGGTATTTTATGATAAAAAATATAAATTTTCAATTGAAATTTAAAAAATATTCAAAATTTTACATTTTAAAAGGCATAATAAGCATCGCGTAAAGTATTACAAACATCAAAACGGTAGGAATTTCATTTAAAGCGCGAAAATATTTACCGCTTTTTTTACATTCATCTTTTTCAAATTTTTTAAGATAATAAAAAAGCCAAAAATGATAAGCTATCATAAGTGCACCGGCTGTCATTTTAAGATGAAAATATCCTTCTTTTAAAAGCCCCGGTTTTGCTATTATAAGCATAATCGCGCTAAAAATGGTTAATCCCATGGCAATCCAGCCGATTGCGTGAAAAAGCATTTTTTCCATATATTTTACGCGAATTACGAAATCTTTATTGTCAATATTTTCGGCGTGATAAACATAAAGGCGAGGAAGGTAAAAAAGCACCGCCATCCACGAAATAAAAGCCGCAAAATGCAAAAATTTAAACCATAAATATGCATCAACACTCATAAATTTTTCTCCTTAATAAATTTAATAAAATTTTAACTTGCTTTGCGTGTTTTGCTACGCAATTTGATGTTTATAAGCTCCACACCAAGCGAAAATGCCATTGAAAAATATATATAACCTTTCGGTATGTGAAACTTAAATCCGTCGCCTATTAGCGAAACACCGACCAATATCAAAAATGAAAGCGCCAGAATTTTTATAGTCGGATTTTCATCTACAAATTTAGCTATCACACCGCTTGCAAACATCATTATAATTACAGCTACAACAACCGCTAAAATCATTACCGGCAAATGCTCGGCCATACCGACAGCTGTAATTACACTATCAAGCGAAAAAACGATATCTAAAATGGCAATTTGAATAAGTGTGACAAAAAAACTATGAGTTTTTGCATTTATTTTGTTTTCTTCGCCTACAATATCTCCGTGAATTTCACTTGTAGATTTAGCCAACAAAAAAAGCCCGCCTGTTATAAGCACTAAATCACGTCCGCTGAATGTTTGTGAAAATACGGAAAACAAAGGTTTTGTAAGACTCATAATCCAAACTATACTTAAAAGCAATAAAATTCTGGTAATCATAGCAAGACCAAGACCGAGCACGCGCGCTTTGGCTCTTTGTTGCACAGGTAATTTTCCGCATAAAATCGCAATAAATATGATATTATCAATTCCTAAAACGATTTCCAAACCGGTAAGCGTAGCCAGACTAATCCACGCTTCAGGCGAATACATCCACTCAAACATTTTTAACCTTTTTAAAATTCCGCATTTATTGTAGCATAAAATTTTTTATTTTTTTGAATACAAAACTAAAAATTTAACACGCGCGATTTTAAAATTTTATATATCGCTTTTGTTTGAATGACAGGTGATAAACGATTAAAGCAAAGCGATTTTTTGAAATTTTTATAAATTTGTAAATGTAAATTTTTGCTTTCGTTTGCCAAAAGATACATTTTTAAGAAGGTATTTAATAAAAAACATAGAAGATTGAAGAGTTGTAAAAACAAGTAATAAAAAACTTTTTTGGCAAGTTTGACAAGAAAATTTAAAAATATAAAAAGTCTTATTCAAGTAATCAAAAATAAAAAATTTTAAAATCATATACATTGAAATAAATTGAATATAAAATTGATAACAAAAACAAAATCTAAAATTTTACACACCGATAGTGCATTTTTAAAAATTTATTTAAAAAAGTTGCGATTAAGAATTAAAGTATGAAGTACAAAAACTGTTTATTCCGTTTAGCTGAATTTTAACATAACTGAAATTTAACGGATTTAAAAAAGCCATATTTTTGTGATAATAAAATTAAAGGTATAAAGAATTTATATTACATTCTTTGCAAACGTTTATAAATCAAATCTTTTTATAAAGCGCCTGCCCTACTTTGTAAAAATTATTCCCCTGCGAATCTATAGCGATAATTGCAGGAAAATTTTCTACCGTTATGCGCGCGAGTGCCTCAGGACCAAGCTCAGGATAAGCCAAAATCTCATATTTTTTAATACTTTGACTGATTAAAGCGCCGGCTCCACCGATTGCAACCATATAAACAACGCAATTTTTAATCATAGAATCGATAACTTCTTTGCTTCGATAACCTTTTCCAATCATTCCGCTTATTTTACCGACTTCAATCATTGTTTTAGTGTATTTATCCATTCTGCCGCTTGTAGTAGGTCCGGCGGATCCTACTGCCTGCCCAGGTTTGGCAGGAGTAGGACCCATATAATAAATAGTTTCGTTTGTAAAATCAACGGGCAATTTTACACCTCTTGCAAGTGCTTCCGTAATAGCTTTGTGGGCGGCATCGCGAGCTACTATAAGCGTGCCAGTGATTAAAACATTATCTCCTGCTTTTAGAGTTTTTACTACTTCTTTGTCAAACGGTGCTTTTATATGTTTTACTTCTGACATTTTTACTCCTTTAAAGCTCTATTGAGGCATGTCTTGCTGCGTGGCAATTGATATTTATAGCTACAGGAAGTCCTGCTATGTGAGTAGGGTACCATTCTACATTTACTTTAAGCGCGGTTGTAATTCCGCCAAGTCCTTGAGGCCCAACACCGGTTTTGTTTGCAAGTTCAAGAAGTTCGTCTTCAAGTTTTGCATATCTAGGATCCGGATTTTTACTATCTACTTCACGCACTGCGGCAATTTTAGCTAAAAGCGCCGCTTTATCCATAGTTCCTCCGATTCCCACACCGATTACTAAAGGCGGACAAGAATTTGGTCCTGCATATTTTACGGCTTCCAAAAACAGTTTTTTTACACCTTCCAGGCCATCTGCAGGAACAAGCATTTTTAGCATAGATTTATTTTCACTGCCAAAACCTTTTGGTGCAACCTTAATTCTAATTTTATCGCCTTTTATAATTCTTGTATTTATTACAGCAGGAGTATTGTCTCCTGTATTTTTACGCTCATAAATAGGTTCGTTTACGACAGATTTTCTCAAATAACCTTCCGTGTAACCTTTTGCTATACCGTCATTTATTGCATCTTCTATGTATCCGCCAATCACATGAACATCTTGGCCCACTTCCAAAAATACGACACTCATTCCGGTGTCTTGACAAATCGGCATATGTTTTTCTTCGGCTATTTTACCGTTTTGTATTATTTTGGATATTATGTCTTTTCCAAGCGGTGAAATTTCTTTTACAGCAGCACTTCTGAATGCCTCTTTCATATCAGGCGTTACAATACAGCACGCCTGTTTACAAAGATTTGCCACAGCTTCAACGATATCATCATATTTGATTTCTCTCATATCAGACCTTCCATAATTTTGAAAATTTTATTCATCTATTTTATCTTTATTCGTAGCATGAACTTCTTTTTTTATTACTTTTAAACTATAAATAGATCTGCCATCCATTTTTAAAACTTCATATATACAGTTTTCGTCTTCGATTTTGTCTCCTACTATCGGCAAGCAACCCAAAAGATTAAAAACATATCCGCCTATTGTCATTTGCTCCGTCTCATCATCGAAGCTGATATTCATTATGTCTTCAACTACTTCTATTTCACTTCTGCCACGAAATTCAAATATATTTTCACCAAGTTTTTTGTAAATTGGTTGGTTTTCGTCGTGTTCATCATTTATATCACCGAAAATTTCTTCCACAATATCTTCCATAGTGATAAATCCCGCCGTTCCGCCGTATTCATCAATTACTACTGCAGCAAAAAGTCTTTCTTTATTCATCATCGGTAAAATTTTAGCAATAGAACTGTTTTCCGGAACAATCAAAATTTTTCGCATTATCTGATCAAAATTTTTAATGTCTTTTTGTCCTAAAATATCTCTTATGTGAATCATTCCAAGGACATTATCTTTATTTCCATCTATATAAGGAAATCTTGTAAATTTTGATTCCAATATGATTTTATAATTTTCATCAAAACTTTTTTGTTTATTCAAACATATAAGTTCTTTTCTTGGTGTCATTATTTCTTTTGCTACGGTATCGCTGAAATCAACCGCATTTTTTATAATTTCGGTTTCCAGCGAATCAAGCACTCCGCCTTTTAAACTCTCACTTGCAATTATTTTGATTTCTTCTTCCGAATGCTTTAAATCGCTATCTTTGGCACGTTTTATGCCTATAAGTTTTAAAATTCCGATAGATAAAAGATCAAAAATTTTAATAACGGGTGAAAAAATTATCCAAAAAATATGAAGCGGTTTTGATACAAAAAGTGCAGCTTTTTCAGCCTTTGCAATTGCGATTGATTTTGGAACCAATTCACCGATTACGACATGTAAAAGGGTAATAAGCGTAAAAGCTACAATAAAAGCTATCGAATGAATAGCCACTTCATTCATATGAAATATCGCAACCATCGGCTTTTCAATAAACCAAGCCACCGCCGGTTCTCCAATCCATCCAAGAGCAAGAGAACTAAGCGTTATGCCAAGTTGCGTGGCGCTTAAATAAGTATCAAGTTTATTTGACATATCAAGAGCCAGTTTCGCATTGGGAATTTTGTCTTTGACAAGTTCTTCGAGGCGAGTTTTTCTGACTTTTACAATTGAAAATTCAGATAAAACAAAAAATGCGTTTAAAAGTATAAAAACGAAAGCTAGAATCAACATAATAAACGAGTGATCCGTGTCCAAAATTTTAATCCTTTAAAATTTAAAATAGCCGATTATAGCAAAATTTTATAAATTTAAAATACTTTTATGATATTTAAAATTTCGCTTAATTTAGAATTTCTATCAACTGAAATTATATAAAAAATTATGTATGATTTAATTTTAACCTAAAATTTAAGTTGTATTTTTGGGATATCGTCAAAATACAACGTTTAATTTATAAATAAATTTTTTCAACTTAAAACTATTAAATTTCCAGTTATAAAATTCTTGCCGCGTTTATTGATCTTTTTTCAGAATTTCAACAATAGTTTTTGGTAACAATTTGTGCTCAAGTTTATGAATTTTGGCTTCCCATTCTTCAAACGTGCGATTTTTACGTGAAAAAGTTTTTTGGGCGATTATTTTTCCGCCGTCAAGTTCGGCTGAAACCCAATGCACTGTAATTCCACCAACTTGCATATCGCTTTTATAACTTTCTTCGATTGCGTGTGCGCCCTTAAAAAGTGGCAAAATCGCAGGATGTAAATTTATAGCGCGCAAATTTTCAGTAAAAATAGGCGTAAGAATTCTCATAAATCCTGCCAAAACGACTAAATCAACATCATATTTTTTTATTTCATCAACCAAAGCGGCATCAAACTCTTCTCTGCTTGCAAATTTTTTATTGTCCATAACAACACTTGTTAGTCCATATTTTGCGGCTTTTACTATACCGCCGGCATCCGGTTTGTTAGTTAGTGTCATTACAACTTCAATTTTTATATCTCCAAAAATTTTACCGTGAAGCTTTTGTAAAATCGCTTCCAAATTTGTTCCGCTACCGCTAAAAAGCACTGCTATTTTTTTCGTAACCATTTTAAACCATCCACAATATCAAATGCGTTTATTGAATAATCGTTTTTTTTACAATTTTCAACACTTAATGCATGAGCCAAAACACCGTTAATAGCGGCATTTAATATCTCATAACCTTGCGCTATAAATCCTGCTATTATGCCTGCTAACGCGTCTCCGCTTCCACCTTTTGCAAGTTTTGAACTTCCAAGAGGCATTATATAAAGTTTTCCGTTATACGCTATTATTGTATTTGCACCTTTTAAAACTAAAATTTGAGGAAATTTAAGACTGAAATTTCTGGCAAACTCAAAACGGGCATTTTGAATTTCGCTCACACTGAGTTCGCCGATTCCGCAAATTTTAAGAAGCGATCCGAATTCTTTTGGATGTGGCGTTAATACCATATTTTTGTTTGTTTGTAAAAGTTCCAAAAGTTCATCTTTATAAAACATATCTGCATCAATAACACAAATTTTATCCGTCAACTCATTAAAATTTATGTCAACTTTTCCTAACCCGCAACCGATAACTACGATTTTAGCACCATTTAAAGATTTTTTTTGCATAAGAAGCGGTGAAATTTTAAGCCCTCTATCGCTAACAATACTAACAAGTCCTGCGCCTATTGCATGTGCCGAAAGTCCTGCAATTTCAGCCGCTCCGCTCATATCGCCGCAGCTAACAAAAACATGTCCGAAATCTCCTTTGTTAGTATTTTGTTTGTTTCTGCATGGTAATACCAGATCTTTTTTTGTCAGTAAAAAATCCTGCGTTAAATTTTTTGTAAAATTTTGCTCGCAAATGCCTAAATTAGCGCATTTTATATGACCTACAAAATCTTTTGCCATATCACTGTAAAGGCAAAGTTTGAGCGCTCCCATTGTAACTGTAATATCAGCTTTAAAAATTTCATTCGCCGTGCTTCCATTTTTACGCAAACCGCTTGGAACATCAACTGCGATTTTCAAAACCTTTGTTTTATTCGCTTCGTATAAAATATAAGATATTTGTGGTGACAAATCACCGTGAAATCCGCTTCCAAAAACGGCATCAACTATACAATCGCTACTATTTAATAATTTTACCAATTTTTCATGTGAAATTTCATTGCATTCTAAAGAAGCGGACCTGTCATTATATTTTTCATCTGAAATTTCAAATAAATGTATAAATTCCACTCCGACTTTTTTAGCGATTTGCATTTGAAATTCCAACATTTCGTTTGATTTTTTACCTAGAAAAAGTGCATAGCACTTAAAATCTCCGGATAATCTTCTTAAAGCGCAAATTCCGTCGGCTGCATTATTTCCGTTTCCTATCAATGCTAAAATTTTACGATGTTTTTTTAGTTTTTTGCGAATTTCAATTTCAATTTTAGAAGCCGCATTTTCCATTAAAATTTTTTCGCTAAGCCCAAAATTTTCAGATGCATTTTTATCAAATTCATCGCTGCTAAAATATAAATTTTTCAAATTTCATTCCTTATTCTAAAGCTCAAAGCTTCTAAAATACTGCTTTTATCGATAATTTCGCGGTTTGCAAGATCAGCAATGGTTCTTGCTACTTTATACGTTTTTATAATTCCTCGTTGAGATAAATTATAGCGAGAAACCGCCATATCAAATACATTTTTAGCATCTTTTTCTAGCCTACAGAACTTAATGACATCTTTATCGCTCATTTTACCATTCAGTTCGCTTTGACCGCGTTTTTTGACAATATTAAAAACCGCCGAAACCCGCTCACTCATTTCACTGCTTGTAATGCCGCTTCGATCGAAAGGCGAAATTTCATCCATCGCGACATAAATGTCAATTCTATCTAAAATAGGTGCTGAAATTACGCTTTTATATCGTTTTATATCGTTAAAAGAGCAGGTGCAGGTAAGATTTTTTGAAAACAAATTTCCGCACGGACATGGATTTTGAGCGGCTGCGAAAAGAAATTTAGTTTGATATTCGACCTTCGAATTTACGCGTGATATTAAAATTTTATTGTCTTCCAGCGGCTCACGCAAACTTTCAAGTATTTGTTTTGAAAAGTGCGGAAACTCATCAAAAAATAGTTCTCCACCATTTGCAAGTGCTATTTCACCGACTTTTGCAGCATTTGATCCGCCACCGAAAATAGAGCTTCTAGTAGATGTATGATGAGGACTTCTAAACGGTCTAAGAGCGCTAAAATCGACATCTTTGCTATTTAACGATTCGTAAGCGCTTGCAAGCATAACTTCTTTTAGACTTTGCGGCGGCAAAATGTATCTGATACGCTTAGCACACATACTTTTACCGCTTCCGGGGCTTCCTTCAAAAATGATATTATGCATTCCTGCTGCCGCTATTAAACTGGCTCTTTTTGCCCTGTCCTGCCCTTTTACATCAGCAAAATCAAGCGAAAAATCGCTATTTGCAACATATTTTTCGCCGCAAATTTCAAGAACATTTTTAAAAAGCGGATGAATTTCACGAACAAGGCAGGTTTTTGCAAAATCATCGTCCATAAAAAATCTAACCGCATCACTTAAATTTTCTACCGCATAAACTTCATAATTTGGAATAGCTGCAGCTTTTAAAGCAATCTGTTTAGGAACCAAAATTTTAGCGTGTTTTATCTTCGCGCTCAAAAAAAGTAAAATTGAAAAAAGAGAAGCTGTGCTTTTTAATGCACCGTCAAGCCCCAATTCACCGAAAACAAATATATCACTTTCAAAATTTTCACGCCCTAAAGCTATCAAAAGCGCTATAGCAAGATCAAAATGTGAGCCGTTTTTTGGAGTGTCGGAAGGGCTTAAATTTATTATGATTTTTTGTGCCGGAAATTTGAAATTTAAAGCATTTAAAGAAGATTTTACGCGTTCTTCACTTTCTTTAATGGTAATTCCTGCCAAACCTACAACTTTAAAGCCTGGAAGTCCCCTTAAAAGTGTGGATTCTACATCTACTTCGGTCAGCGTATCGGTAAAAGTCGCACACTTTAAAAATTTCATTTTTTTTCTTTTAAATGTTTTTTAAATTCTTTATCAAATTTTTTTCGTTTGTTATAGCCGATTTTTTCTATAAACAGATGCCCGTCAAGATGATCGATTTCGTGCTGGATACAAACAGCTAAAAGCTCTTGAACTTCCATTTCTTTAGTTTCACCGAAACGGTTTTGAAATCCCAGTTTTACAAATTCGGCTCTTTTTACATCTTCATAGTATCCTGGAACCGATAGACAGCCTTCCTGATATATTATCTCACCTTCTTGAGTTAAAATTTCAGGATTTATAATTTCAAGTAAATTTTCTTTTTTTTGTTCATCGTTTTCATCGACTAAATTTATTACAATTGCGCGAATAGGACGACCGACCTGAATTGCAGCAAGTCCTATTCCTTTTTTTGAAATCATAGTTTCGTACATATCATCTAAAAATTTACCAAGTTCGTCATCAAATTTTTCTACTTTTTTTGATTTTTGATAGAGTTTTTTATTCGGATATGTCAAAATTTCCAAAATCATTCCGTTAGGCTTTTTTCAAGAACTTTATCTATAAGACCGTATTTTACAGCCTCTTGCGCGCTCATATAAAAATCTCTATCAGTATCTTTTTCTATTTTAGAAAGTTTTTGTCCGGAATTTTCAGCTAAAATTTTATTTAAAGTAGCTTTTATTCTTAAAATTTCTTTTGTGGTAATTTCTATATCGGTAGCTTGTCCTTGTGCGCCGCCAAGCGGTTGATGTATCATTATCCTGGCATTTGGAAGTGCATATCTTTTGCCTTTTTCACCGCAACTTAATAAAAAAGCCCCCATAGAAGCGGCTTGACCTATACAAATCGTGCTGACTGCCGGCTTAATGTAATTCATCGTGTCATATATGCTAAATCCGCTCGTAACCACTCCACCTGGACTATTGATATATAAATAAATATCTTTATCCGGATCTTCGGCTTCCAAAAACAGTAGTTGAGCTACGACCGAACTTGCCACTTCATCATTTATTTCACCGCTTAACATAACAATTCGATCTTTTAATAAACGCGAATAAATGTCATAACTGCGCTCTCCACGGCTGGTTCGCTCGATTACATAAGGCACAAACATTATTTTTCCTCAGTTTTTTCGCTTTTTTTATCTTTACTAAAAATATCGTTAAACAATTTTTCTTCAAGCAATGCCATTTTTACAACAGGCAAATATCCGTTTGTGCGATATTCTTCAAGATGTTTTTTAGGATCCATACCATATCTGTAGGCTTCCATATATACAGCACTTACAAGTTCCTGATCGCTTACTTGAATTTTTCTATCTTTTGCGATTTCATCAATTAAAAATGTCATTTTTACGCTTTTTACAGCTTCATCTCTAAATTCATCACGTTTTTTAGTCAAAGCGTCTTTGTCTTTTCGGAAATTTTCAATCTCTTCTTTACTGAAAGTTCCCCATGCATTGCGGAATTGCAAATCAATTTCTTGCTCTAAGATGATTTCAGGCATATCAAAAATAAAATTTTCCACTATAATATCTGCAAATTTCGGTTTTAACTCTTCATTTATGAGTTTTGCCATCTTATCGGCTCTTATTTGTTCTTTAATTTGCGCTTCAAATTTTTCTTTGCTCGGCTCTTTTTCACCCGGCATTAGTCTTTTTAAAGTTTCGTCATCAAGTTCGCCTATTTTTTTACATTGAATTTCATGTAATTTTACTTTAAAAATCGCATCTTTTCCAGCTAAATTTTCAGCTTGATAATTCTCGGGAAATTTTACTTTTATATCTCTTTCTTCATCTATTTTCATACCGAGCATACCATCTTCAAATCCCGGAATAAATCTACCTGAGCCAATTTCAAGAACATAATCTTGAGCTTTTCCACCATCAAAAGGTTTGTCATCCACAAAACCCTCAAAGTCAAATTTTGCAAAATCGCCTTTCTCAAGGACTTCTTTATCTGATTTTTCAAGTGGCGCTATCATTAGTAAAAATTCATTTATTTTTTCATCAATCTCTTTTTTGGTAACTCTTGGAGTGGCAAATTCCGGAATAAATTTTTCATATCCATCAATTTTTACTTCAGGGCGAAACGACATTTTCATTTCAACATCTATAATCCCGTCTTTTTCTTCATATTTTGAGAAAATCGGCTCGCCTAAAATTTCATTTTTTTCTTTGCCTAAAATTTTCAAACTTTCATCAACAAAATTTCTAAAAATGTCGTTTTTAGCATCATCTTCAAGCTCTTTTTTATATCTTTTTAAAACGGCTGCTACAGGTGCTTTACCTGGTCTAAAACCATCAATTCTAACTTTTTTGGCTGTTTGTTTTGCCAACTCATTTACTTTCTCATTGATACTTGCAGTAGGTATTTTTGTGCTTGCAAGAGCATTTGCTGAGTTTGTAAGTTTTGCACTTATTTCCATAAAATTCCTTTAAAAATTTAAAAATGTCTGTAAATATATCAAAATTTTGCTTAATTTATAATATGCATAAAATAATTTTAGCACACTTTAATACTAAACTTTAAAAATCTCTGCGATAGCCGAAATTTGAGTTTTGCAGCCGACGCTTTCATTTTTTTCCAAATAAGAACATTCAAGAATCGGGCAAAGCACAGAAGCAAAAAAACGGTTTAAACTATCTTGCGTGATTTGTGAATTGAGCGCAAATCCTACTATTTGCATAAAAATTCCATGCCCTATCTCAAAACCAAGTCTTGAATCTTTTGAAATAAAATCATTTAATTTTTTGCAAAGAATTGCGTAGCTTGCGCCGTTTTTTATGCCTTTTTCAATCATAAAATTTTCTATCAACGAATAATCACAGCTCATTTTTACCCAACTGAAAATTTTGGCGCTGCTTGGCGAAATTCCGCGATTATAGCCGTTTGTAGCGCATATCACATAAAGATTTTTCGGTATTGCGAAATAGCTGAGTTCATCTTTTACAACAACGCTAAACTCATTTTTTTTAGCTTCGTCAAGTTCATCGATAAAATGTGAATTTTTTGTGCGAATTAAAGTAAGATCGTCATTCGGATCGTATCGTCGCTCCAAAAGTTCCATACTTTCTCCAAAAATTTCATCGAAATTTCCGCTATTTGCATTGTCAATTATACAAAAATATTCATTTTGCGGATCATTTAAAGCTTTTTTACAAAGCTTTTTAAACTCGCCGTTTTTAAATTTACCATCCGTAAAGCCGTCGATAAAGTCCGAATAGCCGAAATCTTTATGGAATGAAATAAATCTGAAAAAGTTGGATTTGACATTTTTTTCTTTTAAAATTTGACGAATTTTGCGCGTTTTTCCGGCCCCGATTGCGCCGTAATAAATAGTGTTTTTATTTATTTTTTCGCTTTCAAAAGTGCTCGCAAACTCCAAAAACATCTGCATAGACACAAACTTTTCCAATTTTTCGCCATCTCCGAAAAAATTGAAATTTTGTAAAAATGCTTCGCTCAAAGTGCTGAAATCTCCAAAATTTTCGATTTTTTTACCGAAAAGTTTTTCAAAAATTTCGGCTGTTTTTTTATCAAAAATAACGCTTCCTCGTTCTCCTGCCATGCAAAAGGCGCTTGCGATTTTATAAAGTTCGTTATGTGGAAAAATGCTGAAATTTTCACTGTCTGCAAGCTCAAAATTTAACATCGTATCATCACTTGCAAATATTTCAATGTTTGCAAGATTTCCTTTGAAACAATCTCTTATAAACTCTATTAAAATAAGCGGATAATTATGAAGCACAAAATCAAAATAATATGATACCAAAGTAGGATCAAGCGCTGCAAAAAGACGGTAAATAAGCTCGTAAAATTTTATTATTTTGTTCTTAAAATTATTGCGTTTTTGGCGATCTTCACAAGTGGAATTAAAATTTTTGGCGATGTTTTCCGCAAAAACATAAAGTGAAATTATATTTTTATCATTTCCTTTTAAAATATCACTTACGCGTAAATTCGAACCGGTAAATACATCTTTTTTGCTTTTAATGCGATCTTTAAAAATAAAATCAAAATAAAAAAGATCGATATTGCTGTCGAAAAACCTTTCCATAAAAAAATATTCAGCATGATTATAATTTTCTCCAAGTTCCAGTATTTTAGTGCTTCTGGCATTGCCGTCACTTGAATTGATATAAAGATTTTGTAAAAAATCGCTTTCATTTTCATCAAATGCAACGACTAAATTTTTGAGTTCTTTTAAGTAAAAAATAATTTCTCTTTTTTTCTTTATCACATTTGTATTTTTACTCTTAGATGACCATCTAGTCGCTATTTTACACACATCTGCACTATTTGAAAGAACCATAATTTTTCCTTTTTATTTAAAATTTGTCTTTATTTTATCAAATTTTATTTTAAAAGTTATTTTATTATAAAAAATATCCGCAAATACAAAAAATTCCAATATAAAATTTATAAACGCTAAATTTACAAATCAGTGTTATAAGGCTAAATTTTATACATATTAACAATACCGATTTGAGAGAAAATTTTAAAATTTTTCTCTCGATTGAAAATTTTTAATTTTCGTAAAAATCGTCGCTGTCTCCGTCATCATAACTATAATCTCCGTCATCATAACTATAACCGTCATCGTCAAATATCGAATCATCAAAGTCATCTTGATCCAAATCGTCTTCCTCTGTGTCAAAGTCGAAATTTTCGTCCATTTCGTCTTCAAACTCGCTCTCGAAATCGTCATACATTTTCATGTTCTGTTCCTTTTGGGTTTTTAATTTCAATTTTTGGAAATTTTTCGATATAAAGACTTTGAGATGGAAAAGCGAACTCAGTGTCATATTTCTCTACAATTTCCATAATTTTTATCATTATATCTTGTTTTACTCTATAATATTCATCACGTTTTATCGTCTTTGTAAAGCATTCAATATAAATATCTATAGACGAATCGGAAAATTCGTTCAATGAGACATACAAAGTATTTTTATAACCGGCTAAATCGTCAACCGAAACCATATTTTGTTTATAAAACATTTTAAGATTATTTTGATTTAGTGCGTTATCTTTCGGTTGAGCAATATCAGGATGATTTAACAGCATAGCTTCGATATCATTTACGCAGTTTTTAATCTGCTCGGCAGTAGAACTGTAACTGAGACCGACCGTAATTTTTATTATTCTTCCGACTTTTCTGCGATTCCAGTTTTTGATGTTGTTTTCCATTATTTTTGAGTTCGGAACAGATACAAGAGCATTGTCAAATGTTCTTATCAAAGTTTTTCTAAGTCCTGTTTCTACTACAGTTCCTTCTACATCGCCAATTACTACCCAGTCTCCTTGAGAGAATGAATTATCAAAAAGCAGTAAAATTGAAGCAAAGAAATTCGCAATTATATCTTTTGTCGCAAGTGCGATAGCAAGTCCGCCGATACCTAGTGAAGCGATAAGTGCTGAAATATTAAATCCGAGTCTGCTTAACACAAATAAAAGCGCTATAATGACGACTATAATATATAAAATTTTTATGATTAAATTTATCACCTCTTTTCTACCGCTTTTTCTAGCGATTGAGCCAAGAAGCATTATTCCATATCCATCTAAAATTTTTATGATGAGCCACGCATAAAGAATTATGTAAATAATTGAAAAAAAGTTTCCGAATTTTATAGGAACAGGCGCAGGATAATAAAAAATAGCGGAGCAGATATCTATCGCATAAGCGATTAAAAGCACGCCCAAAGGCTTTTTGATAATATCAATAATTTGTATTTTTATAGCCTCGCTGTCACCGGATTTATTAAAAATTTTAAATATAAAATAAATTATTTTTGCCAGAAATTTACGCAAAGAGTAGAAAAATAGTGTAATGATTATAATCAAGATCCATTTTCCGGCATTGATTTTGTTTGTATTAAACGGCATTTTATCATTAATATAATTAAGTATTTGCTTTAAATTTAAGCCTGTAAATAAAATATTGCTCGCGAGTAAATCGCTGTTTTGAAGCAGATAATTCAAAACCTCGTCGGAAGTTATTTTATATACTTTAAATTTTTCAAGAGTTTCGTTTATCTCATCTTTTTGTTTGCTGTTGAGCAAATTTTTTTTATTTAAAATTTCATCCGTATAATCATACAATGTCGCATATTCGGTTTCCAAATCAAGTAAAGCTTTTCTGAATTCATTTTGAAGCTCACTTTTTTTTGCACCGTTTATAAAAAGATTTTCAGTTTTTATAAAAGTAGTAAAAAATATCTCGTTTATTCGCATTGAATTAGCCAAAATTTTCGTTTTTATATATTCGTAAGAATATTGATTTTTATTTCTGGCTAAAATTCGCTCGACTCTTTCTTTCTTTTTTGTATATTCTATGACATTTTCGCGGCTGATAGTTTGATTCGTGATTGCCATCGGAATTTGTTCCAATAACTTTCTTTTATTTTCATTCAATGTTGCAAGTTCGCTAATAGTGGCATTTGAATCATTATGACCACTAAGCAGTAAAATTTGCTTGTTAATTTCAGCCAACTCTTTTAAAACGGAAATTAAAGCGGGTGAATCGGAAAAATTATTTTCATTTGCTTGCGAGTTTGCTATTTTTTCCGCGATGATATCCACAACTTCATCGGTTTCATTATTTTCGCCGTGATTTAGCATCTGAACGACTTCCTGCTTTATCTCGGTTTTATTTACATCACTTATATTGTTATCGCCGGTAGTGTTATTTTCAGCATTTGCAAAAACTGCTAAAATAAATATTGAAATAAATTTTATTATAAACTTCATTCTGCTTCTTTTTTAATTAAATGGAATTTTTTATCATCAAAACTGTAATTAAAAATTTCTCCGGTTTTTATCATGTAATGCCAACCGTAAATTTTAATTTCACCTGCATTAAATTTTTCTTTTATAAAAGGAAAAGTAAGCAAATTTTCAACGGAATTTACCACATTTAAGCGCTCTGTTAAAAGCGCTCTTTCCGAAATATCCGTATTTGATTCATGTAACACTTTTTCTTTTATAGAAAAAATCGGATCCAACCAATGCAATAAATTAGGCATATTTTTTAAAGTTTCCTTTTTTTTGTAAACTGCCGCGCAACCGCCGCAATTATTGTGCCCGCATATAATTATATTTTTAACTTTTAATGATAAAACCGCAAACTCGATATCCGATGCGATATCTAAAAATTTATCGCTTTGTTCATAAGTAGGAACGATATTTGCGATATTTCGCAAGACAAAAATTTCGCCCGGTTCGGTATGCGTTATAAGATTTGGAACTACTCTTGAATCGGAACAGCAAATAAACAACGTATGCGGTTTTTGGGAACTTGCCAAATTTTCAAAAAGTTTTTTATATTTTTTAAAATCATCTTGCATAAATTTCAGTGCACCGGTAATTATTTGATCCATTTATTTTCCTTAAAATTTTGATTTTAAAAGCAAAACTTCCACAATTTCGCCCTTTTTCAGCTCGGTTTTTTCCAGCGGCGCTAAAAACAAATCCGAATTTATCAAGTTTGAAATTATAGCTGAACTTCCGCTTTTTTTACCATAAATACTTGCAAAAATTTTTGTATTTTCTATTTTTAATGAGCAAGGCACAAATTCTAAAAATTTTGATTTTTTCATATAATTTTCCGCTAAAACAGCCGAAATTTTAAAATTTTCGTGAATATTTAAAATCTCATTTAATGTTTCTCGTACAAATAAAAAGCTCATCACAGCGGCTGAAACGCTAAATCCAGGAAGTGCAAAAATAAGTTTTTCACCAAATTTTGCGATTTTTATATGACGGCCCGGTTTTACTGCGACTTTATCGATTAAAATTTCAAAGTCAGGTGAGTGCATAATATCTCTCATAAAATCATAATCTCCGACGCTGACGCCACCTGTCGTGATTAAAAAATCGCAATTTTCAAGCGCTTTTTCTACGGCATTTTTAAGCGCATTTTTATCATCTTTTATAATCGGCAAAACTTCGCTATCGCCACCCCAGGAATGAATCAGCGCATTTAAAATTATATGATTGCTGCTGTAAATTTGAGAATCGTTTTGCGCTTTTTGACCTATTTCCAAAAGTTCACTTCCTGTTACTAAAATCGCAATTTTCGGGCGAGAAAAAACATTTATTTTGCTAAATCCAAGCTCAGCTAAAAGTCCAAGACTTGCAAAATCCAAACGAGTGCCCTTTTTAAGCAAAATTTCATTTTTTTTGTAACTTTCGCCTATTTTTCTTACCGCAAAATTTTCGCTCACACTTTCTTTAATTAAAATTTCATCATCGCCTGAAATTTCAACATTTTCAATCGGAACGATAGTATCGGCGTTTTCGCATAAAATCGCGCCCGTAAAAGTTTTCACGCATTCAGCGCTTTTTATTTTAAAATCCGGAAATTTTCCGGCAGGTGTTTCACCTAAAATTTTAAATTTTAAAATTCCGTTTTTCAAATCATCAAAACTGACGGCATATCCATCCATACTTGCAGTTTTAAAGCGCGGAAAATCATTTTTTGCTTTTAAATCTATGGCTAAAATTCTTCCCGAAGCGTCATTTATGCAAACATTTTCCACACGCTCATAAACAGGTAAATTTGCCTTTAAAATTTTCAAACTTTCATTATAATCAATCATAAAATTTCTAAAATTTGCCTTTCACTGATTACTTTTCGGTTGTATTTTATCACAAAATTTTCATTTGTTTCATAAAATTCTACAACTCCGTTTATACTACCTAAAACACTAAAATTTCGCACTTTGAATTTATCAAGATATAAATTTTTAAAATCATTCGGATTTGTAAGTTTTAGCAAAAGCCAAAACCAGATAATGCCTAAAATCGCTACAAAAATCGCCAAAATGCTAATATGAAAACCTACAATAATTCCGCCCGAAACGGCACCGATAAAGCTGCCGAAATATCCTGCGGAATTAAAAATTCCAAGAACTTCACCGCGTTGTGAAATTTTGGCAAATTTTGACGCGACAGATTGCATTATAGGTTCGTGCATATTAAATCCGATAAAAAAAATCACAACTCCGACTGAAAAGCTAAGAACCGAATGAGAAACGGCGAAAATTATAAAACTGACGATAAAAAATAAAATTCCTGCAAGTAAAATTCCTTTAGCAAGCCCACGTCTTTCGCCCATAGCACCAGAAAAACCCATAGCAAAAAATCCAAAAAAAGTAGCTATACCGTAAATTTTATAAAGTTCGTTCTTATCAAAATTAAAATCTTTTACAAGCACTATCGGAATTATTACAAAAGCCATTGTCATAAACATTTTTTGCAAAAAACTAGTAAGATTCATTAGAGTTAAATCTTTATCTTTTAAAATTTCTAAAAAAGGTGTTTTCTGCTTTAAAGATTTTATTTTAGGCTCTTTTGGAACAATTATATAAAGCAAAATAAGGCAAAATATCGTAAGATAAGCACTCAATTCAAATAAACTTGAAATCCCGAATTTTGCACTCAAAATTGGACTTAATATCATTGAAACGGCAAAACTGAGTGCAATCATCCCGCCCATTATCGCCATTGCTTTGCTGCGTTTTTCTTCAACTATAAAATCGCTTATCAAAGCGGTCGCCACAGCTCCTACAGCGCCGCTTCCCTGAAGAGCTCTACCTATAATCATCGTAAAAATATCATTACTGAAAGCGCAGATAAAAGAACCGATTATAAAAACAATAAGTCCTAAGCAAAGAGCATTTTTACGCCCTATTCTATCACTCAGCGCACCGAAAGGCACTTGAAAAATCATTTGCATAACTGCGTAAATACCGATAACCAGACCTGTTAAATTTTCGCTCGCACCTTTTAAATTTAAAGCATATAAACTAAGAACCGGTAAAACTATAAAAAGTCCAAAAAATCTTGTTGCGATAATAAAAGATAGTGGTAACACACTTCTAAACATAAAATTTCCTTTCGCCGGATTTTATCAAATTAAATTAAAATTTTTGGTAAAATAAAATAAAAATTTAAAGGAAAGTCTGTGAAAATCATTCTTGCTACAAGTAATAAAGATAAAGTAAAAGAGATAAAAGCATTTTATAAAAATTATGAAATTTATGCACTTAACGAAATTATGCAACCTTTTGAAATAAAAGAAACGGGCTCGAGTTTTAAAGAAAACGCGCTTATAAAAGTAAATGCGGTTTATAAAAAACTAGAAGAAATGAAACTTGAAAATGAATTTATGGCTCTTAGCGATGATAGCGGCATTTGCGTGGATATTTTAGGCGGCGCTCCTGGAATTTATTCGGCTCGTTACAGTAATGATATGGTTATTCATCCGACAGATGAAAGCAACCGCGCAAAACTGATTTCCAAACTTCATAAAAAAAATGTAAAAACTTCGCCTGCACATTATACGGCCTGTATTGCGCTATCTTGCAAATCAGGAAATTTTACGACACACGGATTTATGCACGGAAGAGTGATTGATGAAGAACGTGGAAATAACGGCTTCGGATATGATTTTATGTTTATAGCGAACGGTTTTTCAAAAACAATCGGCGAACTTGATGAAAATACAAAACTTAAAATATCTCACCGATCAAAAGGGCTTTTTCTGATGAGCAAAATTCTAAAAATTTTAAATAGAAGTTTTTGATAAATATAAAATTTCACTTTAAAAATAAAAAGCACTATTGCTTTTAGCTGTAAATTTTAACTTCGTTGACCAAAAATTCATAAACTCTCTGTTGCAAAATAGCCTCATTTTCATCATCACTCATAAGTCTTCTGAGATGTGAGAAATCTATTTTTTTTACAAATCTATGATGTAATTTCAGTTCGTCATCAATCTCTTTTAAAAGCATATCGATATCAAAATTTTTATACTCGTATACTTTTTTGATATACTCTTTTACTGTTAAAATCAATACTTCTTTACGTTTTTCATCATTTGCATAAATTTCACTTGCTATTTCATTAAGTTCGTCAAAATCATTATCGCAAATTTTGCTTTTTACAAGTAAAATTGCTGCAAAAATTTTTGCGCGAAATTCAAGTGATCTGTGATGATAAATAAAAAATTCTCTAAAAAACGAAAGAAAATGTAATTTAACGCCCATCTTTTATAACCTTATTTTAAGTAATTTTTACTATAATTTCAATTCGCCTCTTCTTAGACCTGTGCAACGATATTTTTAAGCACCGTTTCAGGGTAGGAATACAGCAGAACACTTGATCTTAGCGTGTGCCGCAGCAATCTGGGAAGGGGTCTTAAAGATTCAAATACTCCTTAAAATCCTTACAAATTTCATTAAAATTTACGTTTTCTATGCTTTTATTGTTTTCAAAAAAGTCATTCATTCCTTCATAAGCTTTAACCAATTCATTGCTTTTTATACCGTAACTTATGGAAATTCCGGCTTCAAAAAGTGCGGCGATTTTATCGCAAAATTTTATTGCTTTACCGTCAATCGCATTTAATTCATTTGTATTTGCACTATTCATACTGCCATCTTTAAATTTTGCTTCACCGTCCGTAAAAATGCGGTTTTCAAACTCATTTTTTACAAATTTATTTTCGATTTTTCTAATTCCGAGAATATAAGCAAAATCATCTTTTATATTTTCCGGCACAAAAGGTAAAATTTTTTCATCAATAAGACGCATTTCATATTCGTTGATAATTTCATCAATGCCGTTTATTCCGTATTTTACGGGGCTTATAATATCTCTTGTAAGACTTTCCGGCAAATCATGAAAAAGTGCACAGAAAAAGTTATGAATTAAACGTGAATCGCAGGCTTTAACTTCAAGAGAGTAAAAATAACTCAAAATCGCAACGATTAGCATGTGTCCAAGTACGGATGTTTCAGGCACACGCGGCGTTTGTGTCCAACGCTTTTGAAATCTTAATCTTCCGCCGAGATCAATAATTTTGGCAAGTTTTTTATTCATCACAATTTTTCTAACGCCGATAAGTTCGTAATAATCTTCGAGTTCGGCTTCGACATTTGTTTTAAGTTCTTCAATATCGCTTAAAAATTTACTTGCATTATAAACAAGATTAAATTCCCAACGAGTCGCCAAATATCCTGCCGCTTTTAATATAAGGCACTCTTTTTTATGATCTTTACTTTGCAAAAAATCGGCGAATCTACATAAAAACTTGCCATCTTCGATATCATCGATATCTTTTTCCAGTTGAGCTAAAATAAGTCCATTTAATTCGTTTTTTTTTGTTTTTTGAATTTGATGAAATACATCCGGACGAATATCGGTAATCACAATGCGAGATAAAAATTCAAAAATTTCGCCTTCAATTATATAACGTAAATCGGCATCTTTTTCAAAACTTGCCAAAAAATAAGCGATAATAAACTTATGAGCCTGTTTATCAAGTTCAACTAAATTTAAAGTGCGTGGATAATCATTCCAACGACTTATAAAAGCACTTTTGAAAATTTTTTCAATTAAACTTGCTTTTATCATTTTTTCACTACTTTAGGCGAACTTTTATCGATTTTTGCAAACGGTTCACGTGAAGCATTTTTACGCGGTTTGGATTTGAAATTTTTATCCGTTTTTTCAAATTTTTTCTCACTGAAATTTCTTTTTTCAACCGGTTTTTTATCTTTTTTTTCAGAGAAATTTTTAGAAATAATATCGCTTGAAATTTCAATTGTAGTATGAACATTTCCGCGCGGATTAAAATCAGCCGCGATTTTCATATATTTCGGTTTCAGTTTTTTTTCAAGAACCGAATAAATTTCATTTATACTGTCTTCGTGACTTATATGACGATTCATAAAAGAGTTTATATAAAGTTTAAGCGCTTTTAATTCAGCCACAAACTCATTTGGAATATATTCCAAATAAATAGTGGCAAAATCAGGATATCCCGATCTCGGACACAAGCAGCAAAACTCAGGTAAAGTTATTTTTATAACAAAATTTCGTTCATTTTTATTCGGCCAAATTTCAAAGTCTTTTTCAACATCGAAATTTAAAATTTGTGATTCGCCGTATTTTAAATCTTCCATATTATTTCCTTAAATCGGTTGGTTTATCTATATAAAATCCTTGCGCATAATCGACGCCAAGTGCAGTGACATCGTCAAATAGCGGTTTTTTATCGACAAAACGCATAATTGTTTTTATGCCTAAAATTTTGCAGGTTTTATTTAAATTTTCAAAAATCTGACGAATTTTGTTATCATTTATAAATTTATTAAATTCCATATCATAAATAACATAATCGATATTTAAATATTTAAAATATTCAAAACTTGCATTTTCACCACCGAATTGTGATAATGCAAAACTGAATCCCAAGGATTTGAATTGTTCGATAATTTCCGCAAAACGTGAAATTTCAGGGTAAATTTTACTTTCATAAAATTCAAAAACGACCTTTTTAGGATCAATTAAATTATTGTCAATCAATCTTAAAATTTCACGACGAAAAATAGAATTTCGCAGCGTAGAGGCAAAAATTTCTATAAAAACCTTATTTTTTATCTCTTTAAAATATACATTTTTGCAAATGAATTTTAAAAAGTTCACATCATAATTCAATTCGTATTTATTTTTTAATATCACATCTAAAAGTCTGGATTTACTTATTTCACCGATTCCATTTATATTTGTGGAAATTTTTGAAATGAGATATAAAAATTTTTCGTCATTTGAAGTAGATTGTATGCTTTGCGTTCTTACATGAAAATTTTCTTCGTCTATCATCTTAAATATCGAATTTTCAAGTTCATCTACAATATTTATTTTTTCATTGTCATTTTGATTTATTTCATAAAATAATTCATCTATGATATTTGAAATATTATTGTCAAAATCGCTTCCTACAATTGCAAAATTGCTTTTTACTTCAATATTTTTTATATTTTGATTTAAAATTTCATATTTGAAAATATTTAATAAATGTCTTAATGTATTTTCTTTTTTATCCACATAAAATATAAAATTTCCGCTTGTAATCATACCTATTTTAAGATGATAAATTTTATTTTTTTTCATAAAATCATCTAATTTTTCAGCAAAAATTCTTAAAATTTCATCGCCGTTTTTATATCCGTAACGATCGTTTATATCAACGATATTTTCCACTTTCATAAGTACAAAATTTACCGGATTGCCGTTTTTTAATCTCTTACTTAAAATTTTAATAATTTCAGGACGTGAAAAAACTTTACTTACAGGATCAATTAAACTTTTGTTGAAACCAAGATATATCAGATAAACTGTATAATAAACATTACACAAAAATAAAATAACGAATAGAATAATATCTTCCCATGCAACTTTATCTTTTATATTGAAAAAAAAGAAAAAAAATGCAAACATGAGAATAAATGGAATTGCGATTTTAAGCGAAAGAATAAAACGATTCTCCCGCTCCAAATTTTCACTGTAAAGCATTATATATCCAAATGTTTGACATCTTTTGCATGAGTTTGGATGTAATCGCGTCTCGGTTCCACCTCATCGCCCATAAAAAGATTAAATGTATCGCTTGCGCTTTCGGCATCACTTATACTGATTTTTACCAGTCTGCGGTTTTCAGGATTCATAGTAGTTTCCCAAAGCTGTTCGGGATTCATTTCACCTAAACCTTTATAACGTTGTATATAAGCGCCTTTTTTCGCATTTTTTTCTATATCGTCTAAAATTTCTATAAAATCCTTTTTAAAATCCAAATTTCTGTCTTTTATTTTTCCGTAAAGATAAACCGCCTCTTCAAAAAGATTGTTTGTAAATAAACTGTCATCTATTTTAAGGCGTTCCAAACCGTTTGGAGTTTGAACGTAAATTAAAATTCCGTTTTCATTTACACGTGAATTTAAAATATTAAAATTCAAATCTTCAATTTTAGTTTTTAAAACTTCAAAAAGTTCATTATAACTCATACTTCTTGCTTCTTCGTTTTCTACAAGATATCTAACCGCACTTATTAAACTGAAACGTTTTTTAAGTTCATTTAAAATAGAACGATATGAAGATACGATTTTTAGGAAATCAATCAAATCATTTTCACCGATACCCTCGAATTCACCGACTTCTATACCTGTTTGAATTAAAAATTCACTCAAAGCTTTTTCATCTTTTAAATAAATCTCTTTTTTACCTTTTTTATATCTGAAAAGCGGCGGTTGAGCCAAATATACATAACCTTTTTCGACAATCGGTTTTAAAAATCTAAAAAAGAATGTTAAAAGCAAAGTTTGTATATGACTACCATCGACATCGGCATCGGTCATAATTATAATTTTATGATATCTTAGTTTTTCTTCGTCAAATTCGCTTCCAACACCACAGCCGAAAGCAGTTATCATATTTTTAATCTCTTCCGAACGTAAAATTTTTTCCAAATATGCTTTTTCCACATTTAAAATTTTACCTCTTAAAGGTAGAATTGCTTGGAAAACTCTATCTCTTCCCTGTTTTGCAGAGCCTCCAGCACTATCTCCCTCGACTAGATAAATTTCACTGATACTTGCATCTTTACTTTGACAATCCGCTAATTTTCCAGGAAGCGTTCCGACACCGAAACTCTCTTTTTTTCTTGTTAAATCTCTTGCTTTTTTAGCGGCTTCTCTACCACGTGCTGCAAGTAAAGCTTTATTCATTACGGCTTTTGCTTCAATAGGATTTTCTTCAAAATATTTACTAAGAACGTCAAAAGTCATTTTTTGAACGATAGGTTTTACATAAGAGCTTCCAAGTTTTCCTTTTGTTTGTCCTTCAAATTGAGGCTCAGGAACTTTTACGCTTATTATTGCGATAAGTCCTTCTCTTACATCATCGCCTGTGATTTTTGTATCTTTTTCCTTTGCACTTGCATTTGCATTTATATAAGTTGTAATTGCTCTAGTAAGCCCTGCTCTAAAACCGGCTTCATGCGTTCCACCTTCGGGCGTATGAATATTATTTACAAAGCTAAGTAAATTTTCACTGTAAGTTTCATTATATAAAAGAGCGAAATCAACGGCTACATCATCGATTGTATCACTAAAACTGACGGATTTACTGACAATTTGTCTGTTATGGTTAAGATCTGTTACAAAGCTTTCCAAACCACCTTCAAAATGAAAACATTCATCTCTGCCGGTGCGTTCATCTTTAAAATTTATTGTAATTTTTGGATTTAAATATGCAAGTTCTTTAAATCTTTTACTTAAAATTTCATCATCAAATTCCAAAATTTCAAAAATTTCACTATCCGGCCAAAACTCAATTTGTGTTCCCGTTTCTTCCGTATCACCGATTATTTCAAGGTTATTAACAGGAATTCCTTTTGAAAATTCTTGGCGATAAATTTTACCGTTTCTTTTAATTGTTGCAATAAGTCTTACTGAAAGAGCATTTACAACGCTAACTCCAACACCGTGAAGTCCACCTGAAACTTTGTAAGTATCTTTATCAAACTTTCCTCCTGCGTGTAAAACAGTTAAAACAACAGTTGCAGCAGGAATTTTTTCAGTCGGATGAATATCCGTTGGAATTCCACGACCGTTATCCGTTATAACGGCACTTCCTTCTTTTGTAAGTCTGATATTTACAGTATCACAATATCCTGCCATAGCTTCATCTATTGAGTTATCGATGACTTCATAAATCATATGATGAAGACCGCCTATATTTGTGTCTCCGATATACATTCCGGGACGTTTTCTGACAGCCTCCAAACCTTTTAAAACTTTAATGTTTCCTGCACCGTATTCCATTTTTTTCCTTTTATGCTATTATTGGCATTATAATTGTTTTTAAATCTCCACTGCTTACACAAAATGCAGTTTTTTCATTGTTAAAATCAAATTTAAAACTGTTTTCTTCAATATTTGATAGAAAATCCATTAAAAATTTATTTCTAATTGAAAATTCTATTTGATTTTCTATTTGTATTGAAGTTTCGATTTCAGTTTTAGCTTCACTGTTATCTTCACTTATACTTTCAAAAAGTATTGAATTATTTTTAATTGTTATTTTCATAGAATCACACATAGAATTTATGGCTTTTATACCTTCTACCATTTTATCCCTTGGAAGCATTACACTTTGAGAATAAACAGTATCTACAAGTTTATCATACATCGGAAATTTTCCGTTTATAAGTTTACTGAAAAATTCAAAACTTTCACTAACAGCTAAAAATACGTTCGCATCATAAAAAATTTCCACTTTATCACTAAAAAGTTTTTGAATTTCATTTATCGCTTTTTTAGGAATTATAATTTTTTCATTTGCTGTTGATGTTTGGTTCGGTATCGTATAAAGTGAAAGTCTTTTTGTATCTGTGCTTACCAAATTTATCTGTTTTTCTTTTATATCAATCAAGGCTCCGTTTAATTCATATTTTGGATTGTTTGTATCTATAGAAGGAAATATTTTTTTAAGACTTCTTCCAAGAATGATTGAGTTTATTTCAAAACGATTTTTATTTTCTATCGTAGGAAATTCCGGAAAATCAGTGTAATTATACATCGGAAGTTTATATTTAGATCTTTTTTGTTTTACAAATAGGGAATTTCCTGCAGTTTCCAATGTAATTTCGTCATCTTCAAGACCTTTTATCGCATTCATAAGTTTACTTCCGTTTGCAGTTGCATATCCTTCGTCTATAACAGTTACATTTCTGTTTTTATAGCTTAGACCTATTTCATGATCTGTAGCTTTTATACTTAAAACTCCGTCCATAGCACTTATTAGTATGTGAGAAGTAATTGAACTGAGATCTTTTTTTTCTAAATAAGGGTTTGTGTAGCTTACTATACTTTCCAACACACCTTTTTTGACTATGACTTTCATATTTTTTCCTTTTTTAAATTTTTAAAATTTTGTTTGTTGCAGTTGTATTTGAATTTATGTGAAAAACTTTTTTAAAGTTCGGTTTTATAATATTTTTAACCGCTTTAAAATTTAAAAATCTTTCACATATATTCACTTTTTTGCCTTTATTTTATTTTCAAGTTCTTCAACTTTTAATTTTAAATAATTATCATCAGTCATCAATTCTTTTAATTTTCTGATATTATGACTTACTGCGCTGTGATCTTTCAAACCGAAAAATGAAGCGATTTTAGGCATTGTATTCTGCGTCAAATTTTTGCAAATATAAATTGCAACTCTTCTTGCTTTTGCTACATTTTTTGTTCTGTTTTTTCCTCTGATTTCACTTGGTTTTACATTAAATTCCGAACATATCATTTGCAGAATTTCTTCAAATCCAACATTTTCGGAATTATTTTTATAAAAAGAATCTTTTAAATTCGCTTTTACGAAATCAAGTGAGATTTCAGTGTTTATTAAACTTTGATAAGCTCTGATTTGAGTTAAAATTCCTTCCATTTCACGAACATTATCCCCAAGATTTGCAGCTATATATTCTATTACATCTTTATTTAATGTAAGTCCGTTTAAACCGGCTTTTTTAGTTAAAATTCCTATTTTTGTATTTAAATCGGGCGGATTTATATTTGCTACCAAACCACTTTCAAAACGGCTGACCAGTCTGCTTTCAAAATCTTTTAAAAGTTGAGGTGGTTTGTCATTTGTAATTACAATTTGACAATTTTTATTTTTTAATTCGTTAAATGTATGAAAAAGTTCATCAATTGCGGCTTTTCTTGTACTAAGAAGTTGTATATCATCTATCAAAAGTAAATCGCAGGTTCTATATTTTTCTTTAAATTTATCGGTTGAGTTTGTTTCGATGTGAAATTTTAATTCATTTGCAAATTGTTCACTAGTAACACAAATCACGAATTTTCCATCTTTTATGCAATAATTTCCGATACTTTGAAGTAAATGTGTTTTTCCAAGACCGCTGTTTCCGTATATAAAAAGCGGATTATATCTTTCACCGGGATTTTCCGCCACAGCTTTTGCACAAGTATAAGCGAAGCGATTACTATCTCCGACTATAAAATTTTCAAAACTGAAACTTCCGCTTAAAATTGTGCTTTTAAATTTATTTATACTTTTATTTTGATCTTTTTTTAAATTTTTTTCTTTTCCGTCGCTTATAATTACTACAGGTTTTACACCCGTTTCAACTTCATATATATCAGCGATTTTTTTAGAATATTTTGTATTTATAAATTTAGCTATATAAGGATTTGAAGCTATATATATGATATAATCCGGTTTAGAAGCTTTGTCGTTAAATTTCAACTTTTTGATATAATTTTCCCATTCTTCTGTTGAAATTTGATTTTTTAGGCTTTGTAAAATTTTATCCTGTATAGAAATCAA